>NZ_NPKT01000004.1 GCF_008329565.1 Mycolicibacterium sp. P1-5 | reverse complement strand
CGGATCTCGGCCCAGTCCTCCACAGTGATCACTCTCCAATCAGAAGGGTGCTCACTTTTCGACCGGAATCACCTGCTCACTTTTCGACCGGAACTGACAGCAAGGGACAACGGCGCCGCCGATTAAGCCGACATTCAAGGGAGGGGAACCCCTGCGGCTCTAAGCGTTTCGGCAACGACAGGGGTGATTTTGCTCGCGTACGCCGGGGTCATGTGTTCCCCGTCGAGTCTTGCAGGTGTTGTTCCGACGAAGCTTGGACACTCTTCGTCGGGACTGCAAAACCACGGAATCGTGTCAATCCAGACTGCTCCGATGCGGTCAGCGAGCTGACGCTCCGCATCAGCTTGGGCTTTCCGTATAGGGGGGATTGTGCCTATACAACTCGCTGGAGTGCTATCAAGCTTGCTGACACATTGCGCGATCGGAGCGTTGCTGGGCGGGGGTGACAACAGCACCACCTTGTTAGTGTTGCCGCGGAACCGGTCCAGGATCCGACTCAACGACTCCGCCCACTGCACCACGGTCATTTTTTCGGAACTCCCCTGAGTTCGATCAGTTTCTCTGTATATGTTCGAGATGATGACGGCGTCGGGTCTGATGGTATTGATGATGTCGACCGCGCTGTCCTTACGGCCCTCGCATTCAGATACGAAAGTATCTTCGTGGTTAACTGGGTCTTGCGTAAAAACGCACCCTTCCATCGTTTCATTGATTACGCGCAACTGACCGTTCGAATTCACTGCGAGCTCGCGAAAGCTTTCTGCGTAGCTCGAGCCGACGGAGTCGCCGACGATGACAACCGTGATCGGGGCGGATTGCGACCCGTAAGTGCACTGAGGTGCGGCGACCGCTGTTAGGCGGCATTGGGCGATCTCGTGAGAGAGAAGTGCGTGCCCGATGTCGCCGAATAGCGAATCCCAGGATGGACTCAACGGTGGCCAGTCGACAGCGCCGAGAGCGGCTGTGATCTCCTCTCGAAGAGCCGTGCCCAGAGGTCCCAATTTCACAGCGGTGGGACCGCTCGCCTCTACCGCATCCGCGCCGCGGGCGCCCGCTGTGGGCAGCGAACGAGGAACGGGTATATCAGGCGCCGGTTTCATTACGAACGCGACTCCTGCCAGGGCGATTAGCCAGCCCGCGCCAAGGGCCGCATAGGTGTTCGATCTTTCGTGGATGGTCTCGGAAAGTCGGGTCCGTAGAGTCGTCCGAGTGGCTTTGCGGAGTGGGTTTTCGATGAAGTGGAAGGACAGTACGGCGATCCCGAACGCGAGACCCACCACGCTGATAGAGAAGCAGATGCCGGAGTCCATTAGTGTGCCCAGGATGACAATCACCGGCCAATGGACAAGGTAGAGGGAGTACGAGACGTCGCCGATGTATGTGCTGACCGGGTTGCGAAGTAAGCCCTGGTAGCGCGGTTCTTGGCCGGCGCCAGCCGCGATGACGAGGGCGGCGCCGACGACTGGCAGCACAGCCCATGGGGCGGGGAATCCGACCGCGTCATCGGTTATTAGAAACAGTGCGGCAACGATGAGGCCAAGTCCGAGCCACGATATCAGCGGCCTCAGAGCGTGAGGCATTCGGACGAACAGTCCGACCGCCGTCGCGAGTATGGCGCCAATGCCAAGTTCCCACGCACGGCTGAATGTGTTGAAATAAGCCCACGTCGGTGACGCGGTGGTTTCGTGAATGGCCCACGTTAAAGAGACAGCCACGACGAGACTCATAACGAGACCAGCGAGTTGCATGCGGCGGCTGTGGGTCCATCCCTTTCGGATGATGACAACGCTGATAACGAAAATGAGCGCGGGCCAAACGAAGTAGAACTGCTCTTCGATCGACAATGACCAGTAGTGCTGTAGAGGCGACACTGTGCTCACCGCGGCGGCGAAGTAGTCCGTGCCCTCGATAGCGAACCGCCAATTCGCAAAGAACGCGAACGCAGCAACGGCGTCGATGCCCACGCTGTGTGCGCGAAACGGTCGAAAGACAAAAACCGACGCGGCATAGGTGAGCAGCAGCACGACGGTGGCCGCGGGCACGATTCGGCGGATCCGGTTCTTATAGAAGTTCCAGAATGAGACAGTGCCGGTCGATTCGGCGTTGCGCATCAAGTTTCCGGTGATCAAGAAACCCGAGATCACGAAGAATACGTCGACGCCGACGAATCCGCCGCGCGGCCAACCCCATAAGTGGCTCGTGAATACTGTAAGCACGGCGACCATCCGCAAGCCTTGGACGTCGAGACGTTTGTGCTCGCCCGCGGCCTGCCGATACCGCCGCTGAGAAGACCATCGGTACCTATCGATGACAGAAGCCATGACTCCACCCCCAAGCCGACATTCTCGCGTAGTTAGCGCAGTTGGGATGACGAAATGCGGCCAATCCACAGCTGGTAGTCCAGCGTCGATGACCTCAGTGCTGCGGCCTTCATCGGGGTCTGCAGCCCGGCGAGGATCAGTTCGGCGAACGCAGCGGTGAACTTCAGTGCGTCGAGCTGAGCGAGCACGGCAGAACGCCATGGGCCACCGCTAGATGAGTCCTTTGCTTGAGCCACTTGGTAGGTGATTCACTGACCACGACGCGTTGACCGACCGGAAGTCCCAACGGCGCATCCGACGACGCCGGGAGGGTCACTTGAGGCCAATCCCCAAGCGCACTAAGAGACTTCCCCGGGATCGGCTGGTTCCAAATGCTGCCGGGATCAGGGTGGGATAAAGTTCGCGTTGCTCGCCACCGGTCAGACTCGCGAGCGACCTTTCTGATGCACCGCTAATTGGATCGCGGGGAGCTAGCGCGGTCACCGCGGTTGATTCAAGTCAACGGGCGCTCGTTCCGCCGACCACCCTAATTAAAGCGAAGCATCTGATGGCTACCAACGCCGATAGCAGCGGATCGCGACCACACGCGCAGATCCAGCCTTATCGATGTAATTTGGCTCAGAGGATTCCAAATCTCGTCAGCATTTCCCAAGAAGGGTCACAAAATCGGTGAATTGCCGTTGGGACTCAGAGAGAGCCCGAACGTAGGCTTGTCGGGATCCCCGAGAAGCGGTGTACGACACAGATGCGCCGGCGAGCGCTGGGAGCATGTTTTTAACGAAAGAATCCACCCCCTCCGACAGCATGCTCGGGCTTCCGTCCAGTTGCTCGGATATCGAACCCTGCCGGATTGCCACGCAGACTGCTCCGGCTGCCATCGCCTCGTAGAGAACTAACGGCGCTGCTTCGTGGCTATAACGCGATGGGAAGATGAAGTGCGTGATTGCGCCGAAGAATTTGAGCTTCCCGTCCCCCGTCAACGGTCCTCGATTTTCGAACAGCTCACCCAGCTCTCGGGAGGCTCGATCAAGATGAGCCTGTGACCTGGTATCCGAGGCAGGACCGCCAATAATCAGCCGAATTGGGATATCAGCCAGATGAAGGGCCACGGCGAGTTCGACGACCTGGGCTATGCCCTTCTCCAGACTCAGATTACTCAGATGGCCGAGGACCAGCTGGCCGCCATCGGCTTTGAGCGGGAGGGCCAGCAGCCCCTTATCGATCAACCCCGCGTTTCCGACCACGATAATTCGACGAATCTCAGGCATAGTATTGCCCAAATCCTTGGCCATGGACTGGGATAAGACGATGTGGTGGGCGTTCGATCCGGCGACGCGCGTCAGGGCAGCCATTCGGAACGCTCTTTCCCGAATATAGGCATAAGAGTGATGATGAAGGAACACTCGCGCTCCAGTCATCCTCGCTAAGCCCGCCGCGGCCGTGGTCAGCCACATCCCCTTACCGGCTTTCACCGCGATGTAAACCACGTCCGAACCCCGGACTGTCCGTAACGCATTCATCGAGCGAACCATCGAGGTGAATGGGCGAGCCCATTTGGTCGAAACACCTTCGCTCGTGTCTGCTATTCGCATCTGCCTGAAGCGAGGAGCGAGCTCGGACACCACGTGGTGCATCACCACGGACTGCCCATTGATCGGCGGCGGGATTGGCCCAATGAGTGTGAGCCTCATGGCGTTAGGGGTTTTGCCGTCCGCGTTGCATTGTCTTGCCCTTTGCTCACGCAAAGAAGACCGCGTCGGACTGAAGCAACCGACCCGACTTTGGGTCGGCGAAAACGGGTTCCAAGCCCATAAGACTCATTCCCAGGCTTTCGGCTCGATCGAGTGCCTCTCGGTAGGTCATCGCGCCGCTGTAGAGCGGTACTAACGACATTTCCAGCTGCAGTCCGGTAACGACACCGTCAGTGAAAAGGCGTGCAGCGCCGTCCAGCACTGCCTTCTCATATCCCTGGACATCGATCTTCAAAAAGGTTCGGGTACCCGCGCCGACGCCCAAGTCGGGGAGCAGTGCGTCAAGCCGCTCCTGGGGCACCGTTGCCGTAGCCACGTAGCGCGAGTCGGGTGCCACGTCCGTATGAGTTTCGAGCATCGGCAGCACCGAACTGGACAAACCGGCGTTACCAGAAATGTTGATTGTCACCTGGCTCTTTTTATCTCCGATGGCGTAGTTCAACGCATTCCAGTTGCCGTCGGAAGTTGCCTTGCGTTGCAGAGACTTGAATGGCGCGTGCAGCGGCTCGAACGATATAATGCGGCCGGCGTACCCGAGCCCTCGGATCGCAGACGCGAACCCACCGTCGTTGGCGCCAACGTCGACGACACAGCTGATCCGGTGGTGGTGCAAAAGCTTAACCGTTCGCGCTAACGGATCGTGAAGTGGGTATCGAACGACGTCAAACCCCAAGCGCTGGGCCATATGTCGTAATTCGTGCTTATACCGCATGATTAGCCGACGAAAGGTCCCGCTGCAAGAAACGCAACCCCCGCTCCCCTCTCAGATAGCAACCCGTCTACATCTGGCGACGAAATCGATTGATGGCGAAACCCGAGAACGAGTCATGTTAGCAGTCACCAATTCTGGGCCGAGGCTGAACAACCTACCTTTCTCGGTAGACCCTGCTCCGGTCGCGCACCAACCTACAGTTATCAGCTGAGTCTTCGTCGGCGGCGGTTGGCTCTTCAGCTTGCGGACAATCATGTGCCGGTGATGTCGTCGATGATGTGCGCCCACTGGTCTATGGCTGACTCCTGGCCGAGGACCGTCTCGCGGTAATAGCGACCATTGGCCGCAAAACGCGCTGCGCCCTCGGAATCGGCACCAACTGCGAGCACGGCGTCGAGGAGTGCGCCCGGATCACCGGCGGGGACCACTACACCCGCACCGGAAGCTGCAATCTCGGCGGCGGTGATTCCCCGGGGATCGGTCGCCGCGATAATCGGGCGCCTCGCATCAAAATATGACGTTAATTTGCTGGGAACTGCCATCGCGGAGACACCCGGCTTCTCGTTGACCAGCAGCACATCGGCCGCTGCGAGTGCCAACTTGTAGTCATCTACGCCAAGCGGGTCTACGAAAGTGATGCGCGCGACCCCGTCGGCTCTCCGCCGCAGAGCTTGGCGTTCGCTGCCGGCCCCAACTAGAACGAAGTGCACTGGCACTCTCCTCCGGTCGGCCTCCCGCGCTGCTTCGACAATGTTCTCAAGCCCCTGCTTGGCACCCATGTTTCCGGTGTGGAAGGCAAGCGTCACGTCTGCGGACCATCCCAGTGACTTTTTCGCTGCCGCAGCATCGACCGGTGTCGATGTAGGGAGATGCGTCCAGTTTCGGACTACCGCTACCTTTGCTGGTACGACGCCGAGTTGCTGAGTGACGAAGTCGGCGAAGCGTTCGTGTATGACCACGACGCGATCGGCAGAGTTCAACGTAAGCGACTCCACCCACCGGATGATTGCTTTTGCAAAGCGATTACCCTGACCGGTTTCGGCCATGCCGAGTGTGTAGATGTCCTGCACCCACACAATCAAGCAAGGCCGGCGACGAGTGAACTTCAGCCTTACGGCGGTCAGTGCGGTCGCAAACAAAGAGGGCGAGACGGCAATAATGACGTTCGGGCTCCCCAATCGGGCGAACATCAGGCGGATGCCGAAGGTGAGTTCCGAAACCAGCCGCTGCAAGCCCCGCGGCGATCGCGGCACGTAGTGCAATCGTCGTATCACGCCGACATTGCCGACACCGCCGACGCGCGTCCACTCCCCGTAACCGTCGTGGATCTTCCAGTCCGGATAGTGCGGGTGTGCAACGTGCGCAGTGGTGGGATATCCCATTTCGTCCAGGCCAATCGACAGTGTGCCGGTGTACGGAGCGATGCCAGTGGGCTCTGGGGGATAGTTCAAGCTGAGGATCGAAACGGCTGGGCGCAGTGGTGTGTTAGACAACCGGTCGACCATACCGTTCACTCTATGGCCAAGCTTTAGAGGTGTTCATGTCTCAACGCGCAGCAGGAGTTGGGGCGATCTGGGCAGACCCCTCGGTTACCAGTGAATTGAATCGACTCGAACTCGCTGGGTGGTGCGAAGGCTCTATGCTCGTTCGTGGCGGTCCCGCTCTGGGCCGAACGATCTTAGCCTGCTCGCGGAGCCCACAGGCCTTCTCACCGGGGTCGCTTATCCGCCAGGACCCGGTGTCGAGTGCAGGCGCAATTCGCTCATCAACGACGTATACATGCACCAATAGGCGCCACACCACCAACTTTCACGCACAGCTGGGAACCCTTTGCCCGAGGCGGTGAACCGCGGCCGCCGCGACCCGGCCGTTGTAGGGCGGAAGTGATCCATCGGTCCATTGCGGTTCGCCGCGGCAATCCTGGAGCAGGCCATGGTGTCCTGATCCCTGCCCCGCCGTTGCGTCGGTGCCGGCTCGGTCTGAACCCAGCGGACTCAACGCGCGAGATACGTGGGCCCGACGTCCGCGGGAAATGGCTAAACTCTGACTAAAGCTCGGCGGTCACGCCTTGGGCCGATGAGACTAGACGCGAAGGGGATACCTTTTAAATTGCTTGATACACACTTGTGCCCCGCATGCGAGGGGGTCGGCATGCGCTTGCTAAGCGGCCCGCGGCCAGAGTATGTCGTACAGTGCAGAAAATGCAAATCCACGTTTTTCGAATTTGGAGTGGGCGAGGCGCTGAGTCATAACAACCAATACAGCAGTGAAGTTGAATATCAGGGATACCTCGACGTCGCCAACGAATCCTCCCTCCATATACGTCACGAAGCGACCATTGATCGTTTGAGGGCATTGCTTAGCGCCGTCGATAGCCCGCGCCTTTTCGACGTCGGCGCGGGGGCCGGAGACTTTCTGGCCCGTGCCCGTGCGCGAGGATTTAGGATTGCGGGAAACGAAGTCTCTGAGCCGGCGATCGATGCATGTCGTCTACGTCATGGAATCGAATTAATGCATGGCGACGATCTAGTAGGAATCGCCTCGGATACAGGTCGTTGCGACGCCGTCACGATGTGGTGTGTCATTGCCCACGTCGATGACCCACGACAACTCTTGAAAGGTACGAAAGCGTTGCTGAGGCCGGGCGGTGTTTTATTTTTTTCGACTCCGCGCTACTGCACAATTGATCGAGTATCGCTAATCCTGCGCTGGCTAACGGGCGACAGATTCCGACGAATGTTCGATCGCCGCATTAACGGAGCCCATCGGCGGCAATATTCACGCTGGGGTATTGAATCTTTTTTGAGGCGCGAGGGCTTTACTCCGATTGACATTGCGCCTGCCATTGGATACGGACTTCAAATGGACGCTTACCTAAGTTCCGTGGGGGCCCCTCGCTTCATCGCACGGCCACTTGGCAAGTTGCTCGAATTCTTGGCTGAAGCGGGATTGGCTCCAAGAAATATCTTAAACGTTTATGCGGAATCCTCTTAGCGTGGCGGTGTCAAGGAACTCCTCCGTCCACCGTCCAGCGGTCCAGGTAAGCAACGAACCACTCGCGGCGCTCCAGAGGACAATCAGTCTGACACCGACGAAGCCGCGATCGACACGTGTCCCCACCATCCGGGAACGATTTCACCAAGGGTCCGGTGGGTGCCTGCTTGACAGGAGTTGAGTGACTATGGGAAACCGCACAGATGTCGAGGACGGCGGCAGGTGGGGCGCCCTTCAGCGCTTATCGCGCCGGAGGATGTTGGGCGGCGTCGCCGCCACGGGGGCGGGAGCCGTACTGGTACAAAAAGCAACCGCTCGTGACGCGGCCACACCGCGAAACACGAGGTCCGCGTTCGGCATAGACATTCTTGACTACATCCGCAACCCAGCTGACGCCACAACGCACACCGCTGGCTTTAAGGCTGCGATTGCCGCCGCTATTGCTGGTGATGGCGACGAGATCGTCATCCCCGCGGGGAAGTGGTACGTCGAGGGGCTTTCCATCCCGCGGCGGGCTTCGTTGAAGTTTCGCGGGGCTGGTTCGACCGCATTCTCCTGGTTGTCTCCCGATGGTGATACCACTGGGACCCAGTTGATACGCACGGGGGACCGTCCGATCTTTAGTGCTATTGGCCCAGCGTCAGTCGAAAGCGGCCATCCCTATGGGGACGTACTAGACGTTTTCTCCTCATTCGTTCGCGACTTCGTTCTCGAGGACATGACGCTGCATAACGCTAATGAGAACGCGACAACGCCGCTGGTTGATATGAAAGCGTGTTCTGGTGGCAACTTCTCTAGGGTGGTGTGGTATTCCCCTCCCGGCTCCAGCCTCATCTCTCTGCAAAGTGTTTTCGACACTCGATTTAGCAACTGTTTCTTCTCGGGAGGCGGCCTCGAGGCCACCGGACTTGGGGCGGTGCGCATCCTCGGCCAGGTCACAAACGGCGATGGCACGAGTTACCGGGAGTCCAAAGAATTGCAGTTCGTCAACTGCCACTCCGAGAGCTACTACGGGCCTGCATACGAAATCGGGGACAGCGCTTCGACGCTGGTCAAGCCGGCATTGATGCTTTTCTCCAACATCAAAATGGAGTCGCAATTAACGACTGGACCGCACATCATGGTTGGGGCGGGGTCCTCGATCATGACCAGCAACATGTACGTGTCGCACTGGAAGACGCCCGGACCGGTAGTCGATCTGCAAAAGTGCTCAGGTTTCTACGGAAACGTCAGCTTCAATCAGATATTTAAGGAAGGTTGGGTCGATCCTAGCTGCCGCCTCAATGTTTCAAAAAACGCCACCTTGGTCAATCTGAACGTGAACTTATTATCCGGCCCGGCGTCTACCGTCAATGTGGTCACGATAGCGAACCCAGCAGACCCGCAAAACAACATCACCATCAGCGGGGCCAGTCAACGGGCTAACGGCGCGAACGGTCTGACCAAATATCATAGGAATGGCATCGTCCGCCAACGCGTGACCGGTGACACGGCTAACTGCGAATACATCTTCTCGAAGGGCGACTTGATCGGGTGGTCTTTGGGTAACCCCGCGAACCCGAGCGGTTCGCTTCAAGAGTTTTCCATCAGAGGAGCAGATGCTTCGGGAAATGTCGGCACATTCATAACTCTGAGGGCGGATGGTCCCAACCCCGCTACCAGTGCTCGAGCGGCCGTTTTTGGCGCGGCAGTCCTTCTCGAATCGGCGGGCGCCAATGCGTACATTAACTTTCCTCACCAGTTGGAGCCCCCACGCCGTTACTCCGGAGTTCAGGTCTACGCAACGGACGATGGGTCGGGACATCTGCAGCTTGTGCTGCGCAACCAGAGCGGTTCGGCTTCTGCGGTTGTCACCCGCGACATGGTTACTTACACCACCACGGAAACGCTTGGGGCGGCGCCGCAAACCGATTACATCGCCCTACTGGACTACGGAGCTGCTATCAGCTTGCCCACCGCCGAGGGGAACGGTAACAAATACACGTTGAAGAACCTCACCACGGAAGACATGGAGGTAGCCACGACGGCATCGCAAACGGTTGAGGGGATGGTTGGCATCACACTGTCCGCGGGGGCATCGATCAATTTAGTGAGCGACGGCAGCAACTGGAGGATCATTTGATCGCGGCCGTCTCCTCCTACGCCTCAACGAAATGGTGGTGGGAGGGTCCAACCGTCCTAGTGCGCGGTCGGCGTCGGTAGGTGTGCAACGATAGGATGCGAAACTGGCGACCACCACCTACGCCTTCATTAGTAGTTTCCCCCGTTCTGGAGACGGTTGCTCTGTGCGCCTCCCAAATTTCAGTGGTCACACGCTCGTAGGGTAAGGATTACTAGCGACCGCGAAGCTGGACCCGGTCATGGCACGAGGGGTAGCCGTAGATGCTGAGGCGGATTTGGGCAGCGTTCGAAGTCGCCGTCCCGCGAGGTCTTGTAGCGGCGTCAACGATCGTGGCGGCCGCCATTACTAACCCACATGCGATCGGGTTGCTTAGCTGGGCCTCGCTGGCCCTTACTTTGTACCTAGCACTTACAGATCAACCAATTCGTCACATCGCGATCTCGGCCATAAAAACATCGAGTGGCCAGCGCTTTTTGCGACGCTATATGTTCTTCTCCGGTTCCGTTGGACTGTTGTCCATGAGTATCTCCATATGGGGCATTGCTGTCGTTTTCGGGTTGAGTACCGCGGGGCGGGACTTTCTGAGTCTGGTGCCATTGATCGTCGTACCAGTGGCGCGAGCAGTCGCTGTCGAACCCACGGCGGTTTCTCAACGCGACGGTCGGTGGGGGCGTATATCGCTATATCGGACAATTGGCGCTCTAACGGGTGCGGCTATAGGGCTCCCAATTGTGCTCATCAACAAATCGATAGTAGGCGCCTGTATCGCACTGGCGGCGTCAGAAGTTACCTACGCATTAATTATTGTGGCGTCAATAGCCCGGGTACCGACCAGACTGCCAGGCGTAAACCTCGGGCTGACTTCGAGGACCGAGCCTGCTGGGTCGCGGGAGGACTACTTTACTTCCTACCGTCACATGACCCTGTACTCCGCCATCGGTTGGCTTCAAGGCCTATCGGAACGGGTGCTAGTCGGCCTGTGGGCGGGCACGGGGTCACTGGGCATCTACTCGCTCGGAACTGCAGTTGGACGCAGTTCTGGAGAGGCTATCGCCGCCTCACAACCAAATGTACTTCGTACCGAGCTAGCGCGGGGCGAGCCTCGATCGGACAGCGACATTAAGAAAATGCTCGGTAAGGATCTTCGGGGCGGTTTAGTGCTAACTGTTTGTAACGCCATCGCGGTTGTGGTTATCACAACTTATGTACTGCCACATATCTTCGGTCCGAGTTGGGCAACCGCGCTTCATATGGTCCCTATACTGGTTCTTTCAACGGTACCACTGGCGATTGCGGCATCAAGTGCGCCCGTACATATTCTCCGAGGAAATGCGCGAATCGCATTTATCGCCCCGGCAATCTGCCTGATTTTCGCTCCCGTCACCGCGTTGGCCGCTATAAACTCTCTGGTGATGGCGGCGTGGTTAGTCTTACTTCGTGAATGCGTCCTCGCCCTACTTCAATCACTCCTCATGGGGCGATCCGCACCGTGGCGCGAAGTTAGCTTTGCTATGGCGGTCATCGCAGTCGGTTCCTTAGCGGTGTTCGCCGGCGCACCCTGACTGGCCGGTCCACACCTCGTTCGCCCGCCACTGGGCGAATATCTTTTGCTCATTACCCGGTCGCTACCGCGGGTTCCCGTATACCGGCCGACATCGGCTCTTGTGGCCGCGGTATCGAGGTGCGAGCGGTGGATGAGGTGTGATACTCCTGCCACGGCGAGCAAAGGGGCTCCGGTGAAGAGAATTGTCATGATGGCTGCGCCACCGTAGGCGATAGAACGAACAATCTCGACCCCCACGAAGGCCCAGGCGAGTTGGGTAACTAGCGACCCACTGTTGATGAATCGATCATCCGTCCAACTGCATACGCGGCCCAGGACGAAATATCCTAAAACAAGGCCCACAGTGCCGAAATTAAGGAACAACTCAGCACTCAACCCGGGAACGATGTAATCCGCTTTACTTGAATTGAGAAGTTGCGCAGCCGCGAGATCCACAGATGACCGGCCACTGGATTGAAACAGCTCGATACCGAGGAACCCGGATAGGCTGGCAAGTGGTTTCGCGGCACTATTAACGAACGTCTCTCCGTAGAGAAGCCCGTACCTGTCTGCGCTCTGCAATGCGAAACCCAACATTGAAAATCTTCCGAGTTCCCAGTCGACCCAGTCGCTTAAGCCTGTGCTGCCAAAAGCAGACCTCGACTGTCGAAGATCGTTCGCCCGTAGAACCACAACCGTCGATACAAGACCGATTGCCGCGCCGAATGCGACCGCCGGCCCTTTCACGTTCTTTAGTGTGGGCGCGAGTACCAAAATCAGCGGGAGACACAAAAAGACGGCCGAACCGCGCGAGCCAGTCCACTGAACCGAGGCCGATATTAGTACGACTCCCACAAACAGGATGAGGGGCACCAGCAACCGTCTGTTGTGTGGTAGCCGACTTGCTATCCAGATCACGACGAAGTAAATAGCTGATACGAACCAGGATGACAGGAACGCGTAACGCGCCATCCCTCCAGATACCGAAATAATTCGAACGCTATCGAGAGTTGAAGCGTACGCCTGAATTTTGAGTAATGACCATAAGGAGGCAGGCAGAAGAACTGCAATCGCTGGAATCAAAAGAGCACGGTCGCTCGGCGCTAACGACTTACTTTCAGGTGGGGTCGCCGTACCCCGCCTCGGAAGTCCGCGTAGCACGCCGAAGCAGATCGCGATTAGGCCCAACGCCTCTATTAGCGAGGTCTCGGAAAGTTGGCCCGGGTCCAAGGATGCGACCGCGTCGAAATAACCGCGACGTATTCGCGAGGTGTCTAGGATATGCGCAATACCTGACACCACATTCACCGTCATGTAAAAGGCAATCGCAAAAACGCGGAAGCTGAGGACGCGGTGCAATCTCCGTGCGACGATAACAGCGACTGCGCCGCCCGCGAGGGTCATGAGAATCAGAACGCAGACCGAAAGCGATTCGTCACTACTCACTTAGTCCCCTCCTACGGTCTGAGCCTGGACGTCCTAACCCCGGGTGCGAGGGGCGCACAGTCTGTGTCTCATGGTCAAGGTACGACTCACGGGATGAGCCGAGAAGTTTGGTTCTGTCAAGCGGTACCTTCCATGTATAAAGTTCGCGGCTTGTATTCCCGGCCGAAATCGTCTAGCTCAAGTCCGTAGCTAGCCCACTTTGGAATGGCGCTTTCACCGAACGAACAGGCCTGGATGTTTGTGAAGCCGGTGTGGGAGAGGAGGTGGGACAGGTTCATGCGGTCGTACATCCACTGGTGTGTCTCACCGCGCCTACGCGCATCGCCCAGAAGCAGATTCTCGATAAACCGGCGGGGTTGCCTTTGGACACTGGTTCCTGACGCCTCGCGTCGCACCGACTGCTCGAGGAGGTCCGTGACGTATTCGTCGTGCTTCTCAGCCCCTTCATCACTATCCAAGTGAGCGAGATAGCTGCGAACCGACTGTTCGAGGTCCGGTACTGCGATCCGCTGTATTCCGCCGGGCTTAAGAACGCGGCGGACTTCTCGCATAAAGTCGACCGCTACATCACGGTCGAGATGCTCCAACATATGTGAGTGGTAGACCGCTCCGACACTGTTTTCGGCGGCGGGTATGCCGCGTGAGATGTCGTAGACCACTAAGCGCCCAGGCGTGATGCGGTTCAGCTTCTGAGCACGACTGGGCCCGATAAGGATGGGTGCCACTCTCCGCAAAACCCGAGATACCGCAAGCCGCTGAAAGACGCCGTAATCGACGTTCACGACGCCCTCGCCGTCACATGTCTTATATCCGCACCCGAGATTTAACAGGACAGATCCGGAAAGATCGATCATTTGGCAGTCCCTCCGGTCGATTGCTTTAGAGCTAGTGTAATTCCGCTCGCGGGCCGTAGGAACAAACCCGGCAGCTGCACCAGCGTTGGGTGGCTGAGTGACCGGAACTGGCGCGCATTGCGTACTTCAGCGCTTGCGCGCATCCATTCACTCGTGCCCCGACCAGCCGGTTGGACTTCCAACATTAGCTTGCTGACTGAAATAAGGCGACAGCGCCCAAAGTTTTGCCGGATCGCAATAACCGCGTGTACCGCAACCGGTTGGCCGGACGGAAAGTACCTAATTGCCCCGCCAAGCCGGCCTTGATTGTCGCCTCGGCCACTGATGCGCAACCCATACCCATATCGATTTTCATCGAATGTACCCGGGAATTGAACAGGGCGGCATACGAACTTCGCAGCACCTGAGACCTAAATATGTCGACGTAATCAGAGCGCCTTGTCACCTGCAAGGGGCTAGCTCTGTATGCAATTAACGGTACTGCACTTCGATACATAATCGCACCCGAGTTAGCCATGCGAAGATAAAGATCCCAATCCTGTCCGTACCGTAGCGGCTGGTAGCCGCCGACGTTATCGAACGCACTCCTCTTAGCAGTCAATGATGACTGCCAGACTTCGCAATGGAAGAGCAGAGCAGCGGGGAACTCCTCGGGCCTGAGGGCGATGGGTGCACTCGGACGCATCTGTGTTACGCGGCTAGTAAAATTATGGATACCCTCGAGCTGGCCACGGTTGAACCGAACCACAGAACCAAACACGACATCAAATGACTGAAGAGCTCTTAATTGAAGGGCAAAGCGCCATGGGAAAGTGATGTCGTCGGCATCCATCGCCGCAACGAACTCGCTGTCCGATTCGACCAATAATCGCTGCCGAGCAGTTCCGCCCCCGAGGTTGTGCTCATTTGCAATTACCCGAAGCCGCGCGTCAGTGATGGTGTCTAATACTGTGAGCGTCTTATCGGTGCTCTTGTCGTCGAGTACGACTAGTTCGCTATCCCTCGGCATCGCACGCAGCGTCGTAATCACCGCCTGCCGAATGGTGGCTTCCGCATTGAACGCTGGCATCGCGACAACTAGCCTGGGCACTGGCATACCTCCATGCCATGGGCCGATCGTGTTCGGCCTAGGCAGTGCGGAGCGCGAGTCGTCGAGGGGTACGTGCACAGAACGTTCTTCATCGGGTCCTGAGCCCAGGATGTGACCAACTGGTATCCCGCCATCTTTCCTCGTCCGACCACTTTTTTCGGCTGATTCTTCGGCGATAGCCGACGGGTTTGGAAGTCACTCACCCACCAAGGAGGGACTCGGCGCGATTTTTCTCTGACGCCGAACGACTTGGGACACGTTGTGCCGCCGACGTCATGATGGTCTAGTCCAAATCGTAGTCGTGGCCGGGATGGGAGATCCCGGCTTCAAACCCCGGACCGTCTTAGACGGCCATGATGACATGGTTTCTATGGCGGTCGCGTACCGCGATCGATCCGAATCGTCGAGCAACAGGTGCCCCCCTTGCTTGACTTTCGCCTTCGCGCGCGAAACGCACTCCACTCGAGCCCTACCGTCAACGGTCACGAGGTCGAAAGTATTATCCGGATAGCTTTCGATGGCCGCTACATAGTTGTCGTAGTATCCAGCTTCCGCGCAACTGCTAATACCGCCGACCGTAGACGTCGGAGTTAAGATCAGTTCAGCCTCGCCAGGAAGAATCTGACGAAGTTCATCGAACCATTCTTGATGGTGTTCGACGACCGTTAGCCGCGCCCCGTGATCGCTCAACCACACTGAAGAACCACCGCCACCGTATTCAAATACCCTAGCTCGAGGAGGCAACACCGTCTCCACATATTCGGTCATTCGGTAGGGCCACCAAGGTTGTCGCAGATCAATCATCGACGATTTTCGGTGACGGAGCCACTTCGGCAATCGGAGCAATTCACCGGGATCGATGATTAAGTGAGTCATTGTTGTTGCTACGTTCCGTATGAAGTTCAAGCCGGGCAATTCCAATCCTCTCGGTGCAAAGGCGCGCACTCAGAACGGCAAATATCGGCTACGACTGGGCGGGTAGACTCCCGGGCGCCACTTGTTCCGGACCGGCTCGTTTAGGATTCCACGCTGCCCCGGCGCAGGTCAGTCGATGGCTCAAGGGTCTCCGTAGACCTCTTTCGGGTTGTGACAGTGCGGGTTTCGCGTGCTGACACGGCCTCGTCTTCATCTGATGGCTGACGGCTGGCCACATCCCGCTCCTTCTCAGGCCCGTAGCTACCGCCGGAATAGTAGTAGTTGTAGCTATAAACACCACTCCCACGCGTCGGCATCATGGTCAGCACCGCCCCGAGCAGGTTGGCCCCAACGTCATTCAGCATTCCCATTGCATGTGTGAGTTGGTCGCGCCTCGTCTTGCCGGCCCGCACGACAACCAAGGCGCCATCGGCATGCGCGGCCAAGACCGCGCCATCGGTAACCGCGAGCAAAGGCGCGGAGTCGATGATGACGTAATCGAAGTTGCCACGCAGTTCTGCGATCATCTTTTCGGCTGTTCGTGAACCGAGGAGTTCGCTGGGATTCGGCGGTGTCGGTCCCGCGGCGAGGACCGTCAAATGTGGATAGTTTGTCTCCTGCAATACCTCGGTAAGGGGTGTCGCCCCGCTGAGCACATTGCTTACGCCCACCGACCGGAGGGCATTGAGGTATTTCGATATGCTCGGGCGCCGCAGATCGCCGTCAACCAGGACCACATTCTGCTCGGCCTCGGCTAGTGCCAGTGCGATATTGATTGAGGCCGTGGTCTTACCCTCGCCCGGTGAGGCGCTCGAGATCATGATCACACGGGGTGGATCGTCCACCGCGAGGAATTGAAGGTTAGTGCGAAGCTTGCGGAAAGCCTCTGCAGCCGACGAGTTGTCGGTGTCGAAGGAGAGCGCTGGACTGACCTGGAACTTCTTGTCGAACGGGATGTAGCCGACCACGCCCGTTCCGGTGATCTGTTCAAGAGTCTCTTGAGACTTCACGGTGTTGTCGAGGAGATCCCGAAGGAGCGCGAGACAAATACCGAACATTCCGCCGAGGAGAATGCCGATTGCGAGATTGCGTGTCTTATTCGGAACTACTGGGGATGAGGGAACCGTCGCTCGCTGTTCGACGACCACACGTGCTTCAGGCCGAAATCCAGGACTAGGCGTCTCCAATTCCCTTGCCATCACGACGAACTCGTCGGATAACGAATTGGCGATGTCGCGTGCGCGGACCGGCGATGCGTCGAGAACCGACACGTCAATCAGCACGGTATCGGGCTTCGATTTGGCAGTGACCTCGGCTTTGAGCCCTGCTGCGGTCATGTTCAGTTGAAGACGGTCGATCGTGCGCTGGGCCAGAGTCTCACCCATTAGAAGCTGGGTGTACGAGAGAACCCGTTCTTGGGAAAGCCGATTGCCGTTGTAGAGATCTGATACTGACGCTCCCGACGTCGTGGAGACGAACAGTCGCGTCGAGGCTTGGTAGAGCGGAGTCTGCACCACGGTGTAAGCGACTGATCCCAGAATGATGATCAGCGCTGTGAGGACCACGGTGATCCACCGGTGGCGAATGATCTTTATGAAGTCCTGAAGATTCAAAGCAGCTCGCCGCTCTCTCTCGGGTCGTCACCGGCGCTATACCTCATCCTGCGCATTGTGGCACCGAGACCTTTGTGGTAACGCGTCCGACCAGCGGTTGGATGGGAACGCGCGCCGCGCCTGGAACCGTTGGCTCGGAGAGGTGAAAGACCAAATTCTCCGTCTTTCCTGCCGGTATCACTACTTGAGCTTCGAAGCTCGGGTGGCCGCGTTCGCTGTCTGAGTGGACGGCTATTGGACTGCCGTTGGACATCGTGTTATCGAGTGTAGCTCCAGTGGTTGCGAGCAGCCGAACGGATGTGAACATGGTTCCCTTGGGGATAAGCCCTGGTCCGGCCTTAGGGAAGAAGCCTAGACGGCCGGAAACATAATCGGGAAGCGATTCCGGGTCGGTCACATTATTTCTCAATCGAACCGTTACTGTTGAGGTCCGCTTAGCGCCATAGCATCCGTCGGCAACGTATTCGATCTGACGGTCCAGATAGTAATCAAGCTTATTACCGCCTAGATTATTGATGACGATCTCCGCGTACGGGGCTGGATCGTCTGGGATTATGTGCGCCAGTGGAGTCTGCTCCAGCAGCGCCTGCTCTTCTGGGACAGAGCTCCACACCGAGATCCGACGTTCGCTGACTGCCCGGCCCAGGGCGTCGAGCAACGCCCGGGGTGATTTCACTGGGCCCATTAGTTGTTTGACCACTTCAGCGGCAATGCCCTGAAGGAACTTCTTGCGTGCTGTCTGATCTCTTTCGTCAGAAAATCGGATGTAGGCGGTCGACTCCGTGAGCTCGACGGCATTATCTTTTGTCACCGTTTCGCCGTCGGGAAGCACGACTGGACCGGTCGCCCCGAGGATGTAGCTCAGCGCGACCGGGTCGATCGAGATAACCCCGTCGACATTCAGCCCCACTTGCTCCGCCATCGACCTCCAGATTTGCGCAGCATAGGGGAAGTGCGAGCTTTGGTTAGTGTTGCGGTAATCGGTGGACGGATTGGTAAAGCCGTACTGGTTGTCGAACTCGGGGCCGAGGCTAAGGGGCGTGAATTCCCTGTTGTTGAAATCGCTATTCGGAGCCAGGGTGTCCACGCTGGGCTTGCCGTCGTCGAAGCGGACAACGCCAAACCCGCCAAGGAGCCCTCCGGTGCCACGGGCTTCGGCGTTGGTAAGGAAAGCCATGAAATAACTGCGCGGGCCGTCCGCGCCCAGCATCGACGGGGCTAGGCGCGCGGCGAGGGCCGTGTTCGTCAGCAGCTTCGCCAAATCTTGTGTCTGCGCTTGCAGTTGGGAGCGAGCATCCTCGATTACAGCGAGATAGCCAGGCTCTGAAATCGCTTGTGCTTGCGTGTTGATTCGTGCTGCATCCGTGGCAAACTTGTTTAAGGTGGGCCCCTCATTGCGTAGCGCCACCACATCCAATCGGCCGTCGGCGAGTAGATGATTCGGCGAAACTGTTGTGCCCGCCTCTGCGATCGGCTTCAGCACATCGGTGGCCAAGTTGAGCACCACGTCAGAAATTTGCTGACCCGTTTTGAACGGGCTGCCCAGCCACGGCACGCCGGCAGCGATGTTCCACGGCAGTGAGTGCGCTGCATTACGGGCCGCCTGCGCATGGGACTGTGCATCCGAGGCGGAGCGTGACGCGTCCGCGATATCGCCCTGCATCACTGCGTTTTTCGCCTGTTGGGCGCTATTGCGTGCTTGTTCGAGATTGGATTTCGCCGCGTACGCCTGGAAACCAAGCCAGCCGCCCAGCACCAGTAACAGGACCAGTATCGCGAGCGGCCAAGTGACTTCGCGGCGCCTGAACCAGGGCCGCTCTCCATCAGTCTCGTCGGTCAAGTGCGCATCGTTACGGCTGGTCGAACGTCGCGAATGGAATTCCACTCAGCAAGCTTCTCCTACTCGATGTGGTCTGTACACGAATACCGCAGCTTCACAGTTGGCTCCAACCAAAACGACTCGCCTGTTGGCTATTAGGCCAATGGGCGAGTCGTTTTCGGCGGAAATGTTATCCGGAGGTGCTGTACGGGCCGACGTGTGTGGCCTTCGCGACTGCGTAAGCGGCGTTCTGGGTGACATCGCCAATGACGTCAAAGAAATTGCCGATGGGCGGACCAATCACCGGAATGTTGGCGAGGTACGCGCCAGTCAGGTGCAGGACTCCAGCTGTGGTGTCGAGGAAGCCGTAGGTGATCTGGCCGGCGATCTGAACAACCACCTGAATGGTATTGGTGATGAAATCACCGATTGGATTGGCGCTCGCGTTGGGGGCTGCCGCTGCGTTGGGGGATTGCGCTGCCTTGGGGGCGAGCGCCGGAGCGTCTGTCGAGGGCGCGGTGCCGGGGTCAGACGCCGGCGGTGTGGCCGCGCTGGGCGCGCGACCGGAGTGGCCACTGCCGCCTGTGGTGCCACTGCCGGAGGTGGTGCCGCTGCCGGAGGTGGTGCCGCTGCCGGAGGTGGTGCCGCTGCCGGAGGTGGTGCCGCTGCCGGAGGTGGTGCCGCTGCCGGAGGTGGTGCCGCTGCCGGAGGTGGTGCCGCTACCAGAGGTGGTGCCGCCACCCGGGGTCTTATTGTCGCCGGTCTTGTTGTCGCCGGTGTTGGGCTTGCCGCCGCTGTCCCCGGAAGCAGGCGCCTGTGAGAACGGCGCGTGACCTGGGGCTGCGTGAACGACCGCCGGAGTAACTGTCGCTGCCGCGCCGAGCGCGATGGTCGCCAAGCCGACCTGAACCTTCTTGGAAAGTGAAGACGTCACTATCCGACCCCCCTAGGACCGACTTACTAGCCTCATGCTCCGGTCAAATAAACGCTAGAGCGATGTGATCGTACCTACATTTATTCGTGACTGTCAATCGAAAACGGCGCACATGTCCTCGAAGAAAGTTGCATCTAGCAGGACTTACGCTGGCGCCTTGCGTAATCGTCAATAACTGACCGATCGCGCAAACCCGCTGACATCACGCACCGACGCCGCGAAAACGTCCGGCATCGTCGCCGGGAACAGCAGATCTCCACCGTGACAGGTGCCCGCCACCACACGACCGACGGTGGGAACACCGGCTGCCAGCAACCGCCGGTAATACAAAAGGCCCTCGTCGCGCAGGGGATCGAGCTCGTTCACCGAGATCACGTGTGGCGGTAAGCCGGCAAGGTCGTGATCGCTCGCCGCACCGGCCCAGCAGGTCGGATCGCCGGCGTGCGTTTTGCCCGGGTCGTAGATCGAGCCCAACAGCGCGGCCTGCTGGCAACTGATGAAATACCCGTCGTTCTCCCGCAGCGACGGCAGGTCATCGGGGTAGTCGAGCCAGCGGTTGGAGAGGTACGGGCACTGGGCGTAGGCGCCGGCGATCTCGTCGAGCCAGCCTTCGCGTTTGGCTTTGTGGACGACGGTCAGCGTCAGATTTCCGCCGCCAGATTCACCGGAGACGATGAGGCGGCTGACGCCGAGGTCCGCGGCGTTGGCGTGCACCCACCGGGTCGCGGCCGCGCAGTCGTTCAACCCCGCGGGATAGGGGTGGGCGCCGAGCCGGCCGCCGGAGTTGCGGAACTCCACGCCGACGACAACCAGACCGGTGGCGGCCAGGCTCTCGCGCAAGCGCCGATACGCGGCGTCGGCGGCGCTCGCGATCGCCATCCCGCCGCCGTGGAAGTGCACTACAGCGGGCAGTGGACCGTCGGCGTGATCCGGACGACTGATGAACAGCGTGATCTCGTGCCAGTCGGCGCCGGGAATCGTCACCGTCGTCGTGCTGACGCCCGTGGCGATCGGTGCGGCGTCAGCCAGGATGTTGAACACCCCGCCGACCGCGTCCTCGGCCGCCGCGGCATATGCCAGCCGATCCGCCAACGGCGAGTCGAGGGTCAATGGCGCGTCCGGAAGGACATCGGCCAGCCCGAGCGGGGCCAGGGCCGCGACCATTCGCGGATCCGATCTGGGATCGGTACCAAGCGTGCAATTCGGATCAGCGAGCCGCCCAACAGCCATGAGCCCGAGACTAACTCGGGCTCATGGGCTGTATTCGGTTATTCGCCGAGGGTGAAACGACTGTTAGGCGGCCGCACCCGGCTTGAGGTAGGTGACCAGGCTGACGTCCAGCTGCTCGTCGACGAAGTAGTACTGGCACCCGGTCAGGTACCGCATGTAGTTGTTGTAGCTCTCTTCGCCGGCCGCCGCGATGGCCTCGTCCTTGTGCTGTTCCAGACGAGCCGACCAGATGCCCAGGGTCTTGATGTAGTGATTGCGCAGCGACAGCGGCTCGAGCACGGTGAACCCGGCCTTCTCGCCGTGGTCGACCATCATCTGTGTGCTCGGGATGCGACCGCCGGGGAAGATCACCTCGCCGATGAACTTCGCGAAGCGGGCCAGCTCGAAGGTCAGCTTCTTGCCGCGCGCCTGCAGATCGTACGGGTGGTACCCACAGCTGCTCTGGACCGTCATCCGGCCGTCCTCGGGCAGGATGTCGAAGGAATTCTTGAAGAAGTCGTCATAACGCTCGAAGCCGAAGTGCTCGAATGCCTCGATCGAGACGATCCTGTCGACCGGGCTGTGGAACTGCTCCCAGCCCTCCAGGCGGACGTCGAACGTCCGCTCACTGTCCACCTTCGCCAACAACTGATCGCAGTAGGCTTTCTGGTTCTTCGACAAGGTCAGTCCGATGACGTTGACGTCGTACTTCTCCATCGCGCGCTGCAGCGTCAGGCCCCAGCCGCAGCCCACCTCGAGCAGGGTCATCCCGGGCTTGAGGTCCAAGGCGTCCAGATGCTGGTCGACGTTGGCGATCTGCGCTTCGGTCAGAGTGACGGTCGGCCCCGTGAAGTACGCGCAGCTGTACTTGCGCGTCGGATCCTGAAACAACCCGAAGAAGTCATCCGAGAGGTCGTAGTGGGCCTGGATGTCTTCGAAATGGGGTCGCATGTCCTTGGTTTCAGTTGCCTCGGGCATGAGTTTTAGAGCCTTCCTGATTCTGCTTGTCTATCTGCACCACAGCCCCGCACGAAAGGGTTTGCGCGCGCGCCGATATGCACTATGTGATCTGGACCATACCGTCTCCGGCGCGCGGAACGGTGGCCAAACAATGCCTTAACCGGGCGTTTCTTTCACCTGCTTCTCAAGCGTGAACTGGTCAACGTCGATGTACCCTACCCGGAACCCATGCGCGCAGCCGGTCAGGTACTTCATGTATCGGTCGTAGACCTCCTCGGACTGCACGTCGATGGCCTTTTCGCGGTTGGCCTCCAACGCCTCTGCCCAGCAATCCAGTGTGCGCGCGTAGTGCGGCTGCAGCGATTGGACCCGGGTGAGGTTGAAGCCGGACTTGGTGGCGTGTTCCTCGACCTTCTCGACGGTCGGCAGCCGGCCGCCCGGGAAGATCTCGGTGAGCATGAACTTCACGAACCGGGCGATCTCGAAGGTCAACGGCAGACCCTTCGCGGTCATCTCCGGAAGCGTGAACGACGTGATGGTGTGCAGCAGCATCACCCCGTCGTCGGGCAAGGCGTTGTAGGCCATCGAGAAGAAGTCGTCGTAGCGGTCGAACCCGAAGTGCTCGAAGGCGCCGATCGACACGATCCGGTCGACGGGCTCGTGGAATTCCTCCCAACCCATGAGCTCGATGCGCTTGTGCCGAGGGCTGTCTGATTCGGCAAAGAGCTGTTCGACATGGTCGTGCTGGTTCTTCGACAACGTCAGTCCGATGACGTTCACGTCGTACTTCTCCAGGGCGCGCAGCATCGTGGCGCCCCAGCCACAACCGACGTCGAGCAAGGTCATTCCCGGCTGCAGGCCCAGCTTGCCCAGCGCCAGGTCAACCTTGGCGATCTGCGCCTGCTCGAGGGTCATGTCATCGCGTTCGAAGTACGCGCAGCTGTAGGTCTGGGTGGGGTCGAGGAAGAGTCGGAAGAAGTCATCGGACAGGTCGTAGTGGGCCTGTACATCTTCGAAGTGAGGTGTAAGCCGTTTGGCCATGCTGGTGTGCCTTTCGCAGCGAATGCTTCAGGCAGCAACCACAAATCCCCCCCGATGGGATGGGCGATCACCGCTGTGTGCAGACCCGATGCTAACTGCTTCCCCTGCCAGTCGACGATTCGGCGAGGTAACCGTAGTTACCTAGCCGACCTCGGCAAATGTGGTCTTGAGTTCACCGGCGATGTCGTCCCAGAGGGCTTCGGGCAGGTCATGCGCCATGCCGTCGAACAGAACGAGGCGTGCATTCGGGATCGTCGACGCGATCGAACGGCCGCCCGAGGGCCGCATCAGCTTATCGGCTCGGCCGTGGATGACGACGGTCGGCGCAGTGATCTGACGGTCGTATCGCTTGAGGCTGCCGGTGCCGAGGATCGCCGCGAAATGCCTGGCAATGCCTTGCGGATAGTGCGAACGCTCGTAGGCCTCGATCGCGTCGGCTCGGGCCTGCTCGTCGGACACCGGGTAACCGGGGCTGCCGATAATCTTGCCGACCCGAACCACGTTTTCGACGATCACGTCGCGCGGCGAGTTCGGCGCCGGGCCGGTGATCAGCGACAGCAATGCCCGCGGCGCAGGAGGGGGCAGGAACGCAGAGTTGTTGGAGGAGAAGATGATTCCCAACGCTCTGGTTCTCTGGCTGTACTGTGCCGCGAAGATTTGCGCGATCATCCCGCCCATCGACGCTCCGACGATGTGTGCCTGCTCGATCCCAAGGTGATCGAGCAGTGTCGCGGCGTCGTCGGCCATGTCTTCGAGGGTGTACACCGACGGGCTGGGGCGCCCGAGGTAGGAACGCGCCAACTTGGGCACCAAACCGCCGTCGGCGCGCTTGCCGTGCAGCTTGCTCGACAGCCCGACATCGCGGTTGTCATAGCGGATCACCCGGTAGCCCTGGTCGACCAACTTCTCGCAGAAACCGTTGCGCCACAACAGGAGTTGAGCGCCTAGGCCCATGATGAGTAGCACCGCCGGGTCGCCGGGGTTGCCCAGGTCCTCGTAGTAGATCTTGAGGTCGTCGGCGATTTCGGCCGTGCCGGTACGGATTTCCATCAGACCTCGACGTCGCTCTGGTGCTCGCGGCTGACCTCGACCATGAAGTTGGCGAAGTAACCGGAGAACTGCGGATCATTCATCATCTGCCACTTGGGCGCCAGCAGTTTCATGTATCGCTCGACATAGAGGAACTGCTTGCCGATCAGCACCAGCTCGCGTGGCAGTTTGACGTCATAGGCGTCGGCCAGCGTGGAGAGCTGCTTGCCGATGTCGGCGTAGGACATGTCGCCGAGCGTCTTGAGCGTCAGCGGGGCGGCGAACGCCTCGAGGTCCTTAGCGGCTTCCTTCTCGGGCTTTGTGGTGCCGACGGCGCCGAGCAGCACGACGATCTTGCCCGCCGCGGCGTGGTCCTTCTTCACCAGCAGCGCGTAGACGAGTTCACGCAGCAGCCAACGAGTCCGCGGGTCGACGCGGCCCATGATCCCGAAGTCCAGGAACACAATTCGGCCATCGTCGTCGACCAGCAGGTTGCCTGCGTGCAGGTCGCCGTGAAACAGGCCGTGGCGAAGCCCGCCCTCGAAGGTGGAGAACAACAGCGCCTTGACCAGCTCGGTGCCGTCGAACCCCTTCTTGCGGATCTCCTTGACGTCGTCGATGCGCACGCCGTGCACGCGTTCCATGGTGAGCACCCGCTCGCTGGTGAATTCCCAATGGACCTCCGGCACGCGGATGTTGCGGCCCAGCGGGGAGCCGTGCAGGCCTGAAACCCAGGCCTCCATCGACTGCGCCTCGATGCGGAAATCGAGCTCCTCGGCGAGGTTGTCGGCGAAGTCGGCGACCACGTCCTGGGCCGACAGCCGACGGCCCAACTTGGCCAGCTCGACGAGCTGGGCGAAGCGCTTGAGGATCTGCAGATCGGCGGCCACCCGGCGGCGGATACCCGGGCGCTGGATCTTGACGACGACGTCCTCGCCGGTGTGCAGGGTGGCGAAGTGCACCTGCGCGATCGAGGCCGACGCGAACGGCTGCTCCTCGAACGTGGCGAAGAGCTTCGCCGGATCGCCGCCGAGTTCCTGGCGCAGCAGCGCGTGCACCTCACCGGTGTCTGCGGGCGGCACCGCATCCAGCAAGCCGCGGAACTCCCGGCTGAGGTTTTCCCCGAAGGCGCCCGGGCTGGAGGCGATGATCTGGCCGAACTTGACGTAGGTGGGGCCGAGGTCGGCGAAGGTCTGAGGGATCTGCTTGATGACCTTGTCCTGCCAGCGGCCACGCCCGGGCAGCTTGGTGAGCACGCGGGCGCCGGTGCGGGTGAGCTGCCACCCGGTGGTACCGATGCGGACAGCCTCGACCGGCAACGGAACGCGATCGAGCTTGGCTACTTCGCGATGTGTGGTCGAATTCATTCTTCCCAGTCTGCCAAATGTGCACTTGGTACCCCAATTTCTCCTGGCACATTGGGGTGGTGGACAGTGCACAAACGCAAGAATTCGCGAATCACCTGATGGACCGAATCTGGCGACGACTGGACTCGACCGACGTCGCCGACTTCTATCACCGGGACGTGGTCGGACACCACGACAGCCCACGTGGATCCGATCGATTGAGCTTTGACGATGTGGTCCACCGGCTGGATTTCGACCGGCAAACGTTTACCGATCCGGTTTATGAGATAGCGGACCTGATTGCCGGCGAAGACCGATTCGCAATTCGGTTCCACTACGGCGCCACGTTGATCAGTACCGGCGAGCGGTATCGGTCAGAGGCGGCGTACTCCTACCATCTGCGCGACGGCAAGATCGCCGAATTCTGGCTGCTGGCGAACATCGACTTCGACTACAAGGAGTGACCTCTCACCCCTTCGGCCGCCATGGGGTCAGCCAGGGTTGCGGGGCCATGCCTTCGGCCGCCGCGACGAGCTCGTACATCGTTGCGCCGTCGATGGATTCACGGATGATGTCGGCGTGGCCGGCGTGCCGGGCCAGTTCGGCGATCATGTGCTGCAACACCCAGCGCACCGACCAGGCTTCGACGTCGTCGGGGAACCACGGCGCATCCCGCGGCACCGGTACCGCGGTGTCCAGATCGGCGGTCTCGAGCACACGCAGGGATTCGGCGTTCTGGGCGACCAGGGCGTCGAGGATCTCGGCCAGCGTCTCGTCGGGGCGCATCAGGTACTGCTCCTGGTACTCCTGCGCGCGCTCCTCGAACGGGCGGTCGTCGGCCGGGGGTTCGTTCGGTGCGGCGGCGACTCGCTGCATCCAGGACTTCTGTACCCCGATGATGTGTTTGATCAGCCCACCGATCGACAGCGAGCTGACGGACGGGGTGGATCGGGCCTGCTCGTCGGTGAGGCCGTAGGCGACGGCGACGAAGGCGCTCTGGTGGTAGGCGAGGAACTCCCGCAGGGCGTGGCGTTCGTCCTGGACGGGTGGGGCGAGGGTGGGCATTGCGGTCCTTTCTATCGGTGGGCGTAAAGGTCTCGGAGGCAAGCGATTTCGGCACCGTGATGGATGACCTCACGGTTGATGTGCAGGATCAGTTCGGACAGCGCGTACTCGGCGTAAGGGCCTTCGGCCGGCCCGCACGGGCGGGCGAGGTCCTCATCCGAGAGCCCCCGCACTCCGGCGATCCAGCGCGAGTAGGCGTCGTCGAGTTGGGCCAGCGCGGTTGCGGCGTCGGTGGCATACGGCCAGCTTTGATAGTCGGCAACCGGGCCGCCGAAGTGGGAGTGATTGCGCATCGCGAGAACGCCGACGATCACGTGGGCCAGCCGCCAGGCGATCGTGGTGACGGGCTCGGGTTGGGGCGGCGGATAGGCGAAATCGATGGCGCCGTCGCGGCGCACGGTCCAGCAGTCGGTGACCGGTTCCCAGAAATACTCGTCGTCGGTCAGCCCCTCGAGGCGCGGCCGCAGCGCGTTGCGGAAGTGCCAGTCGAGTTGCTCGGCGAGCCGGTCTGTCCATGTCATATCTGCAGCCTTCCATGACTTGCGGACAGGTTCTGTCCGCGAAGTGGGCGAGACTGTTGTCATGTCTCAAACGACAAGCCGGGTACTGCAGCTTCTGGGCCTGTTGCAATCCAGGCGGGTGTGGTCCGGGGTGGAACTGGCCGAGCGGCTCGGCGTCACCACCCGCAGCGTGCGCCGCGACGTCGAGCGGCTGCGCGACCTCGGGTATCCCGTGCATGCCAGCACCGGCCACGGTGGCGGCTATCAACTCGGCGCTGGTGCCGCGCTGCCGCCGCTGCTGCTCGACTCCGATGAGGCCGTTGCGATGGCGGTGTGTCTGCGGCTTGCGGCCGGTGGCAGCGTCGCCGGCGTCGGCGAGGCCGCATTGCGCGCGCTGACCAAGCTCGACCAGGTGATGCCGGGGCGGCTGCGCTCGCAGGTCGCCGCCGTTCACGACGCCACCGTCACGTTGACGCGCGACGCCGAGTCACCCGTCGATCCGGAGATCCTGATGACGCTGGCGCGTGCCTGTCGCGACTCCGAACACGTGGGTGTCGATTACGTCGACCGGGCCGGCGCCGCGACCAGCCGCCGTCTGGAGCCCTATCAGTTGGTGACCACCGGACGGCGGTGGTATCTGCTGGCCTTCGACCGTGATCGCGACGACTGGCGCAGCCTCCGGCTGGACCGGATGGTCACCGTGCAGGCGCGGGGCACGACCTTCACTCCGCGAGAAGCACCTGATGCCGCCGAGTACGTCCGCCGCGCCATCACGACCTCGCCCTACCGCTATGTCGCCAGGGTCCGCTACCGCGCCGCCAAAGATGTTATGGCGCAGCATTTTTCGCCGACCTCGGTAACGATCGAGGATGACGGTCCCGGCACCTGCATCGTCATCACCGGCGCCGATGACCCCGCTACTTTGGTCCTGTATCTGGCGATGCCCGGTGTCGCCTTCGAGGTGCTCGAACCCCAGGAGGTCGCCGACGGGGCGCGGGCGATGTCGGCGCTGCTGGCCGGCGCCATCAGTCGGTGATGCCGAGGTCTGCGTCTCGTCGAGGCGGATCTAGCTCGTCGTGCTTGTTTACTCGCGCTGTTCTTTGTATGGGCGACTGTCGGCGGGCGGTTCCTCCGATGCGGCAGCGACTTCCTGCAGCCACTCTCGCGCGGGGCACCCGCGAGCGTTCGAACCATTTGCGGATCGACAGCGACCCAAGTGTCTTTGTCGCGTCCTGCCTGCGGACAGCCGAAGGGGCCTCGTCGAAATGCGCTGTTCTAGGAACTTCTCGTGCGTCGCGTGGTCTTCATCGCCAGCGGGGTGGCGCGGGCGGTTATCGAGCTGCTGTGGTCGAACTGTGCCCGCCCACAGCGCACTAACATGAGCGTAGGAGAGTCGTGTTCCCGCTCGAAACTTCAGTGGACGGTACTGCAATCCAACGCTGCGCGTGCATTAAGGACTACGTGCATCAAGGACTAACAGCGTGGTGCGTTAGGACGCTAACCTAGATCGCTGCAGCGACAATGCTTGACTACCGAGTCTATGTACTCAGTGGATTCGACTATCCATCGTGGTCAAGGAACAGAAGGGGGCTGTCGTGGACGACCGGCCGCAAGATGCCGTTGGATGGGCGCAAGACGTAGCTCACGGCCTTTCGCATGACTATATTGCCGGCAGCCCTCACCTGCGCCATCAGGCTCTAACTGCGCGTATTGAAGGACGTATCCGCCAGGTGATCGAGCAAGTTCTTGCTCGCAAAGGTGAAGCGTCGGTGCTAGAAATTGGGGCTGGACACGGATTCTTTACTGCTACGGTATTAGACGCTGGAGGCCATACCACAGTCACCGAAATGTCAAAGGCCAGCTTCGATTATCTGGAGCGGAGATATCACGACAATAGAAGCGTACGTGTCATCTACGACAAAACTGGTGATGCCGCCTTCAATGAAGGCGGCAAATACGACGTCATCCTGTTGATCTCAGTGATACACCACATCCCCGATTACATCTCGACTATCGAGCGACTCTGCGATGAGCTTCTCGATGCGGGCGGAGCAATAGTGACGTTCCAAGACCCTCTGTGGTATCCGCGGCAGACTGGCTGGGCGAAAACGCTGTCGCAAGGTGCATATTTCATGTGGCGATTGGGCCAGGGCGACCTTCGACGGGGTCTGGCGACTCGGTGGCGCAGACTAAGGGGCGTTTACTCAGAGTCGGAACCGTCGGATCTGGTGGAATACCATGTTGTTCGGCAAGGTGTGGACGACCAGGCCTTGATGGATATGTTTCGTATGAGGTTCAGCGAGGTCGAACTGGATCGATATTTTTCCACCCAATCGCCATTGCTCCAGAAATATGGTCAAAAAGTTGTTCCACCGAACACATTTGGAATAGTGGCACGCGGCCGCAAGCCTTAGCGACTAACAATTCGGTTTTTCCGAGTTTCCGTGACAAGTCCTTGCTGCCGTCAGTCGGTGATGCCGAGCCGATCGGTAAGCATCAGGAACGCGACGGCGAAATCGTCGTGCGCGGTGCCGGCCCGGACACTGTCCCAGTCCACCTGCTCGCGCACCGCCCGCACTGCGGGCAGCAGCGAGGCGAAATCGCAGTGGTGCTCGTTGAGGGAGCACAGCTTCTCGATCATCACGTGCGTGGGTGGCAGCACCGGCATGGAGACCGCCAGCACCTCGCGGGGCACGGCGCACTCGAGCGTCGTGGCATCGACCGGCACCCCATTGAGGCGGTACAGGATGTCGATCACGAAGTCGTCGCCCACGCAGGCCTTGAACAACCAGTCCTCGGGCGGCCGCTCGATCGCGAAGCCGGCGTCGGCGAGGCTCTTGGCCGCCACCTCGGCCTCGGACTCGGCGACCACGAAATCCACGTCGTGCACCGGCTCGGGCGCCCCGAACACCCACAGTGCGTAGCTGCCGGCCAGCGCGAAGTCCGGCCCGTCGGCCTTCATCGCCGCCGCAGCGCGACGCAATGCCGATCGAAGGTCTTCATTCCGCGGCTGCACGGGTACCAGGTACCCATGCGGATGGCCACCTTCAACATCTTGCACGGTCGCAGCTTGGATGACGGGCAGGTCAACCTGGAGCGGTTGTCGGAGTGCGTCCGACGGTTGGACCCCGATGTGCTGGCCCTGCAGGAGGTGGACTGCGACCAGCCGCGCTCGGCGCTGGCCGACCTCACCGCGATCGCGGCCGCAGCGATGGGCGCCGTGTCGCACCGGTTCGTCGCCGCCATCTCCGGTACGCCAGGAGCAACGTGGATGGCGGCCACCGGCAGCGAGCAACCGGGGACCGCCGCCTACGGCATCGCGCTGCTGTCGCGGTATCCGGCGATCTCATGGCAGGTGCTGCGACTGCCCCGCATCCCGTTCCGGTTCCCGATGTATCTGCCCGGGCCCAACCGTGTGCAAATCGTGAACGAGGAACCGCGCGCGGCGATGCTTGCCCAGCTCGACACCCCACTCGGGGTGATGACCGTGGCCAACACCCACCTGTCGTTTGTGCCGGGCTGGAACCGCGTCCAACTGCGCCGGCTCACGCGTGACCTGCGGGGCCTGCCCGGGCCGCACGTGTTGATGGGCGACCTCAACATGTCGGGGCCCGCGCCGAGCCGTCAGACCGGGCTGCGGCCGCTGGCCACCGCTGCGACGTTCCCGCTGCAGTGCCCGGAGCGTCAGCTCGACCACATTCTCACCGACCATGACGGTCTGGTGGCCACCGAGGCGTGGGCGCCGGTGCTGCCGATCTCGGATCATCGTCCGCTGGTGATCGACGTGTCGCTCCAATGACGAGTGGTTGAGCCGTACATTGCTGGGAGTGCGGATAACCTCCGCGGAGTCGACGGAACTCTTCGTCGGGCCGCCCGATGCGCCGCTTCAGGTGGTTCGCGTCGGCTACAGCGGCGCCGGAACCGTTCGGATCATCGGCGACGGGTTGCAGTCCGAGCGAGTTGCGGTAGCGCCCGGCGACGGGGTGGTCGAGGTACCGGTTCGTATCGAACGGGCGCAGCCCGGGCAGGTCCGGACAGCGGGTGTGGAAGGTTCGGATTTCTCCTTCGAGCTCACGGTCGCCGAACCCGGTTGGACCATGTACATGATCAGCCACTTCCACTACGACCCGGTCTGGTGGAACACCCAGGGCGCCTACACCAGCCTGTGGACCGAGGATCCGCCCGGGCGGGCCCGGCAGAACAACGGGTTCGCGTTGGTGGCCGCGCACCTCGAAATGGCCCGCCGCGACCCGGATTACAAGTTCGTGCTCGCCGAAGTCGATTATCTGAAGCCCTATTTCGACACCCACCCGCAGGACCGCGCCGATCTGCGCCGGTTCATCGCCGACGGACGCGTGGAGGTGATGGGCGGGACCTACAACGAGCCCAACACGAACCTCGTCGGCGCCGAGACCGCGATCCGCAACTTCGTGCACGGCGTCGGCTATCAACGCGACGTACTGGGTGCCGACCCGGCGACCGCCTGGCAGCTCGACGTGTTCGGCCACGACCCGCAGTTCCCCGGCATGGCCGCCGACGCCGGCCTGACGTCGAGTTCGTGGGCCCGCGGGCCGCATCACCAGTGGGGGCCGATGGCCGGCGACGGCGACGCCCGACGCATGCAGTTCCGTAGCGAGTTCGAGTGGATCGCCCCGTCGGGCCTCGGCCTGCTGACCCACTACATGCCTGCCCACTACTCGGCCGGTTGGTGGATGGATTCCGCGGCGTCGCTGGCGGAGGCTGAGCAGGCCACCTATCACCTGTTCGCCGAACTGAAGTCGGTGGCGTTGACCCGCAATGTGTTGCTGCCGGTCGGCACCGACTACACCCCGCCCAACACCTGGGTCACCGAGATCCACCGCGACTGGAACGCCCGCTACACCTGGCCGCGGTTCGTCTGTGCGCTGCCGTCGGAGTTCTTCGCCGCCGTGCGCGCGGAAACTGCCGAGCGTGGGGTGGCGCCCTCGCCACAGACCCGTGACATGAACCCGATCTACACCGGGAAAGACGTCTCCTACATCGACACCAAACAGGCCAACCGCGCCGCCGAGGACGCGGTGCTGGGCGCCGAACGGTTCGCGGTATTCGCCGCCCTGCTCTCCGGCGCGCACTATCCGGAGGCCGCGCTGGCCAAGGCCTGGGTTCAGCTGGCGTACGGCGCCCACCACGACGGCATCACCGGCTCGGAGTCCGATCAGGTGTATCTCGACCTGCTGACCAGCTGGCGCGACGCGTGGGAGCTCGGGTCGGCAGCCCGGTCGGGAGCGCTGCAGCTGCTGTCCCGGGCCGCCGCGTCCGAGCCGGGATCGGTCGTGGTGTGGAACCCCTTGGCGCACAAGCGAACCGATATCGTAACCGTAGAGTTGCAGACACCGATCGGTCTCGGTGCCGCGGTGATCGACTCGGCGGGAGTGTCGTGTCCCGCAGTCGTTTCCGACGACGGTCACCTGGTGAGCTGGCGAGCCGAGGGTGTCGACTCCCTGGGCTGGCGCAGCTACCGAGTGATGGCTGCCGACCAGCCGACCGGGTGGCAGGCCGTCGACGGGTTCGAGATCGTGAATGAGCATCACCGGCTGCGGGTGGACCCGGCCCGCGGCGGCGCTGTGGTGTCGCTGATCGAGCTGGCCGCCGATCGGGAGCTGATCGCCGCCGGGCGCGTCGGCAACGAGCTGGCCGTCTACGAGGAGTACCCGGCCCACCCGCAGGCAGGGGAGGGGCCGTGGCACCTGCTGCCCGCCGGCCCGGTGACGTGTTCGTCCGCGGCCGTTGCCGATTCGGTGCAGGCCTACCGCAGCTCGATCGGTGAGCGGCTGGTGGTGACCGGGCGGATCGGCGAGCTGCTGCACTACACGCAGGTGCTGACTTTGTGGGATGGCATCGACCGGGTGGACCTCAGCGCCACCATCGACGAGTTCACCGGAGCCGACCGGCTGCTGCGGTTGCGGTGGCCCTGCCCGGTGCCTGGGGCGCTACCGGTCAGTGAGGTCGGTGACGCTGTGATCGGACGCGGGTTCGGGCTGCTGCACGACCACGCCTCCGGCGAGGATCGCGCCGTCGACTCCGCCAAACACCCATGGACACTGGACAATCCAGCACATGGCTGGTTCGGACTGTCCTCGGCGGTCCGCGTTCAGGTCGGCGCGGATGTGCGGGCGGTGTCGGTGGCCGAAGTGGTGGTGCCCGCCGAGGATTTCTCCGATGCGCGGGCGGTGATGGTCGCGTTGGTGCGGGCCGGTGTGACCGCAACCTGCAGTGGTGCCGAGAACCCGCGGTACGGCCACCTCGACGTCGACTCCAACCTGCCGGATGCGCGAATTGCGATGGGTGGACCCGATGAGAACGCGTTCACCGCTGCAGTTCTTGCAGCCGCCGACGGCGCGTACACCGCGGAGCTGCACAGGCAGCTGTCGGACGCCGGGCAGGCGCGGGTGTGGGTGCCGGCGAGCACGTCGTTGACCGCGGTATGGCAACCCGATGCCGACCTGCGCGGCGTGCTCGACCTGCCGGTACTCATCGTCGCCGGCGAAGGGGCTGTCGCGGCCGTCGTCGAGGACCTCGATGACGCGCAGATCGACGTCGCCCAGCAGGCACCGTCGGATATCGGCGAGTTCGAATCGCGCACCGTCGCACTGCTCAACCGCGGCGTGCCAGGCTTCGCTGTGGAGCCCGACCACACGCTGCACAGTTCGCTGATGCGATCGTGCACCGGCTGGCCATCAGGCGTGTGGATCGACCCGCCGCAGCGCAAGGCGCCCGACGGGTCCAACTTCCAGGTGCAGCATTGGACCCACACCTTTGACTTCGCGCTGGTGTCCGGCCGCGGCGATTGGCGTAGCTGCGAAATACCCTCGCGCAGTGCTGAGTTCAATCATCCTCTTGCGTGCGTGGCGGCCGACGAGGCAGTGGGTGCGCTGGCCGCCGATGGCTCGCTGCTGCGCGTCGAGCCAGCCGGGGCCCTGCACCTTGCCGCGCTGAAGATCGGTGGTAACCCGACCGCCACCGGAAGCTCCGCCGCCGTCGACCCCGAGGATGTCACCATCCGTCTCGTCGAAACTCGTGGCGCCACAACCCAAGTCGCGTTGTCATCCGATGTAGGTGTGGTGTCGGGGGTGGTGTCGGCCGACCTGCTCGAGGCCGCCCGCGGCTCCAACGAGTCACCGCTGCGGCTGCACGGCTATCAGATCGCCACACTGCTGGCCCGGCTGAATGCGCATGCCGTGCTGGATGCCGAGGGTGCCGCATTGGCACCGGAGGCGGAGACGGCTCAACCGCTGTACGCCCGCTACTGGCTGCACAACCGCGGCCCGGCGCCGCTGGGTGGGCTGCCCGCCGTGGCCCACCTGCATCCCGAATCCGTCGCAGGCGAGCCCGGCCATCAGGTGCGGCTGCGTCTGACCGCCGCCAGCGACTGCAGTGACGCCACGCTGGCCGGGCAGGTGCGGTTGCGTGGCCCACGGGGTTGGACCGTCGAACCCGATGTGCTCCCGTTCGAACTGACCGCCGGTCACCATCGTGAAGCCGAGATCGTCGTCAGCGTGCCGCCCGATGCCGAGCCCGGTGACCATCCTGTTCGCGCGCAGCTCACCCTGTCCGGGGATGTGCCCGCGGCGTGGAAGCAGCCCGTCGAAGACGTCTGCGTCATCTCGGTCGGTACGCCGGGCACTTTGGTGCGGCTGGTCACCGAGCCGGCCGACGTCGTCGTCGCCGCGGGGGAGCGGGCCCAATTGGCTGTCACCGTCGGCAGCGCCGCCCACACCGACCTGTCCCTGGAAGCCCACGTGATCAGCCCGTGGGGAACATGGGAGTGGATCGGTCCGGCCGCCTGCGGAGCCGTCGTCGGTGCGCGATCCGAGGTCGACGTTGCATTCGACATCGCGCCGCCGCCATGGACCAAACCCGGCCGGTGGTGGGCGTTGATCCGAATCGGCTGCGCGGGGCGGTTGCTCTACACGCCGGCCGTGGCGGTGACGGTCCGATGAATGTGGCCGCAACCGTCGCCGGGCGCAGCGTCGACGTCGGCGAGGTCGATGCCCGCGAAGCCGCTCTGCGCGCCGCACCTCAAGTCGCGGCGCTGCCGAGGCCGCACACCAGTGAAGGACGCCAGTTGCGGCGCTGGCTCACCCAGCTGTTGGTCGCCGAGAAGCTGGTGGCCTGCGAGGCTGACGCGCTCGGCGTGAGCGTCACCGAGTCGACGCCGGATGAAGATCACGTGCTGCCCGACTCGACCGCGCGGCTGGAGATCGGCAGTGTTGCCGCCGCCGTCCTGGCGGAGCCGATCGCCCGGGCGGTGTTCGAACACGTCACCGAGGACGTCGAGATCGACGACGACGCCGTGACAGATTTTCACGCTCGAAACCCGCGGCGGTTTCTCCGGTTCGGGGGTACCGGAGGTTGGCGGGTGGCCAGCGAGCCCGACCTGACCGAGGTGCGGCCGCTGATCGCCGCGCACCTGCTCGGCGCCGCCCGGCGTCGCCGGTTCCGGATGTGGCTCGGGCAGCGTCATGCCGACCTGGTGTGGCTGGCGCCGGGCTATGAGCACCCCGGCGACCCGCGCCAACCCGACAACACCCACAAACACTGACATGACAGCACTGGTCCTGGACATCGGCGGCACCAAGATCGCCGCCGGCCTGGTCGACCCCGACGGTCGCCTGCAGTACGAGACTCGTCAGCTCACACCACACACGGACGACCCCGAACACGTGTGGGCCGCGGCCCGTCGCACGATCGCCGACACCCTCGCCGAGGCGGGCGGTGCAGTCGACGGGGTCGGCATCTCGTCAGCGGGCCCGATCCACGGGCCCGACGGGACCATCAGCCCGATCAACATTCCCGCCTGGCGTGGCTTCCCGGTCGTCGAACGGGTGGCGGCGGCCATCCCCGATGTGCCGGTGCGCCTGGGCGGTGACGGGCTGTGCATGGCGCTGGGAGAGCACTGGCGCGGCGCCGGTCAGGGCGCGGCGTTCCTGCTCGGCATGGTGGTGTCCACCGGAATCGGTGGGGGACTCGTCCTCGACGGAGCGCCCTACCACGGGCGTACCGGCAATGCCGGTCACGTCGGTCACGTCGTCGTCGACACCGAAGGACCGCCATGCGTCTGCGGTGCCCGCGGCTGCGTCGAGGCGATCGCCAGCGGACCGCACCTGGCGCAATGGGCCCGATCGCGGGGCTGGACCGGGGCCGATGCCAAGGAGCTGGCCGACGCTGCTGCTGCCGGAAATAAATTGGGGCTGAAGGCATTTCGTCGCGGAGCCCGTGCGATCGCGGCGATGATCGCCTCGGTGGGCGCTGTCTGCGATCTCGACCTGGTCGTCCTCGGTGGCGGCGTGGCCAAGGCCGGACCGGTGTTGTTCGACCCATTGCGTGAGGAGTTGGGCACCTACGCCGGACTGGAGTTCTTATCGGGGCTGCGGGTAGTGCCCGCCGCGTTGGGCGGGGAGGCCGGCCTGGTCGGCGCGGCGGCGCTGCTGCGTGATTGACGCTGCTCGCGCTCTAGATCGTGCCCCGGGCGAGGTGGCCGGCGATCCGCTCCGCGAGGCGATGCGGCTGGCGGCGAACGTCGTGGACGACGATCGGGACGACCGTCCAACCCAGCTCTTGAACGCCTGCGAATCGCACCTTGTCTCGGAGCATCTCGGCTCGGCCGGCATGCCATTCGACGCTTTCGTATTCGGCCGCAACCCGTGCGGCTGGCCACGCGAAGTCCACTCGCCAGCGCTGTCCGTTTGGTGAGCTGATCGTGAACTGAAGCTCGGGCCTGGGAAGCCCATGGTCAAGCATCACCAGCCGGGCTTCGCTCTCCATCGCCGACTCAGCGCGCGCGTCGGCGAACGGCAGCAGCTCGCGAACGGCCGTGATTCCTCGTCGGCCCCGTTGTCGAAGAACGGCCCGCTCGAGGTCACCTGACGTGCACCACCGCGATCGCAAGGCGGCGTCGAGCGTGGCGAGCGCCCGTGGCCGGCGCAGTTGTCGTGCCACCTCTACCGCGGTCCACGCGGGCGCTGTCGCGCGCCGGCCTGCAACCCACTGCACGGGCGAGGCGGTTCGTTGATGGACCACAAGACCGGTCGTGGGCCGCATTCGCACACCCGGATCCAGTACGTGGACCGCAGTGGTGTTTTCAGTGTCGAAGCCGTACAGCGCGGCGGCGGTGCCCATCGACGCGACCACCGGTCGGCCCATGGCGACGTCCAAAGCGCCCAGCCGCCCGATGAGGTCCGGCATGGCGCGCGAGTAGACCCCGTACCAAACCCGGACCAAGCTGCCATTCCGAACCTGAACGTCGAGCTGTTGGCGGGTCATCACCGTCAGGAGCTGTGCTGCGGTGGCGATGCCACCAGTGCGGTCGAGCAGGGCGGCTGCCGCGGCGTTCACGCAAGTAGGGTCACGGATTTGCCGAGATCGGGTATTCGGCCGGCTTCGACGCTGTGCATAACCGCCGCGAGCAGACGCAGACTCGCACGCTGCGGCGCCAATTTGTGCGATTGTGCGTCTGCTCGCGCGGATTAGGAGTTCGGCCGGGCGCCACGCTATTCTTGGCCGGTTCCACCGAAGACCGTCGGTCACCGAGCAATCGGTTGAAGGTCCCGGATTCCCGGGCGGCCCACGCAGGAGGACGAGGTACCAGTACTTTCTGCGCCCCGACCTGTCCTGTGTCGGGGCGTTTGTGTTTTCCAGGCCTCCGGCGGTGAATCCATCACGAGGAGGCAAGCATGGCCAAGGCTGACAAGGCCACCGCGGTCGCCGACATCGCCGAGAAGTTCAAGGAGGCGGCGGCCACCGTCGTCACCGAGTACCGCGGCCTGACGGTGTCCAATCTTGCCGAGCTGCGCAGGTCGCTGGGCGCAGGTGCGTCGTACACCGTCGCCAAGAACACCTTGGTGAAGCGTGCGGCGACCGAGGCCGGTATCGAGGGCCTCGACGAATTGTTCGCCGGCCCGACCGCCATCGCGTTCATCAACGGCGAGCCCGTCGACGCTGCCAAGGCAATCAAGAAGTTCGCCAAGGACAACAAGGCGCTCGTCATCAAGGGCGGCTACATGGACGGCAAGGCGCTGTCCGTGTCCGAGGTCGAGCGGATCGCCGACCTGGAGTCGCGCGAGGTGCTGCTGTCGCGCGTCGCCGGCGCACTGAAGGCGAAGCAGTCCCAGGCCGCGGCGCTGTTCATCGCCCCCGCGTCCCAGGTCGCTCGCCTGGCCGCAGCTCTGCAAGAGAAGAAGGCCGGCTCGGAAAACTCCGACGCCGCATAAACCACCCACAGTTAGAGATAAGGAATCACCATGGCAAAGCTGTCCACTGACGAACTGATCGACGCCTTCAAGGAGCTCACCCTGCTCGAGCTCTCTGAGTTCGTGAAGGTGTTCGAGGAGACCTTCGACGTCACCGCCGCCGCCCCGGTCGCCGTCGCGGCTGCCGGCCCCGCCGGTGGCGCCCCGGCCGAGGCCGCCGAGGAGCAGTCCGAGTTCGACGTCATCCTCGAGGGTGCCGGCGACAAGAAGATCGGCGTCATCAAGGTGGTCCGCGAGATCGTCTCGGGCCTGGGCCTCAAGGAAGCCAAGGATCTCGTCGACGGCGCTCCCAAGCCGCTGCTCGAGAAGGTCAACAAGGACGCCGCCGAGGAAGCCAAGTCCAAGCTCGAGGCTGCCGGCGCGACCGTCACCGTCAAGTAACTCTGTTTCGACGGAAATCCCCCGCGGGCCTACGTGCTCGCGGGGGATTTTCTTGTCTCGAGCCACGTTGGCAACGGGCTGCCGAGATCGTCAATAACAGCTAGGTGCACAAACTGAGTGGCACCAATCCGGGTGCGCTACAGTGACTCAAACCACAGGCCATCGCGGCAGTGGTTGACCGGTGTGGGCGGAAGGACATGGCGTGGGTATTGGTATTCAGGTCGAGGGGTTGACGAAGTCGTTCGGTTCCCAGCGAATTTGGGAGGACGTGACCCTCGATGTCCCCGCCGGTGAGGTCAGCGTGCTGCTGGGCCCGTCGGGTACCGGTAAGTCCGTGTTCTTGAAGTCGTTGATCGGTCTGCTGCGCCCGGAGCGCGGCAAGATCATCGTCGACGGCACCAACATCATCGAGTGCTCGGCCAAAGAGCTCTACGAGATCCGCACGCTGTTCGGTGTCATGTTCCAGGACGGCGCACTGTTCGGCTCGATGAGCCTGTTCGATAACACCGCATTCCCGCTTCGTGAGCACACGAAGAAGAAGGAAAGCGAGATCCGCCAGATCGTCATGGAAAAGCTCGACATGGTCGGCTTGGGTGGCGATGAGAACAAGTTCCCCGGTGAGATCTCCGGCGGCATGCGCAAGCGCGCCGGGCTGGCGCGGTCGCTGGTCCTAGACCCGCAGATCATCCTCTGCGACGAGCCCGACTCGGGTCTGGATCCGGTGCGCACCGCCTACCTGAGCCAGCTGCTGATCGACATCAACGCTCAGATCGACGCCACGATCCTGATCGTGACGCACAACATCAACATCGCCCGCACGGTGCCCGACAACATCGGCATGCTCTTCCGCAAGCACCTGGTCATGTTCGGCCCCCGCGAAGTGCTGCTGACCAGTGACGAGCCGGTGGTGCGTCAGTTCCTCAACGGCCGCCGGATCGGCCCGATCGGTATGTCGGAGGAGAAGGACGAGTCGACGATGGCCGAAGAGCAGGCCATGGTCGACGCCGGTCACCACGATGGTGGCGTCGAAGAAATCGAGGGTGTGCCGCCGCAGCTGACGGTCACCCCGGGCATCCCGGAACGCGACGCCGTGCGCCGCCGCCAGGAGCGGGTGCGCCAGATCCTACACACCCTGCCCCCGGCCGCCCAGGAAGCCATCCGCGACGACCTCGAAGGCACCCACAAGCTGCGGTCGCACACCTTCGCCGGCGAAGAGAGCTAACTGATCTGAGTTAGGCATCAAGCGAAGGGCCCCAATCGGAAACGATTGGGGCCCTTCGCTTTTCGGCCTGGTTGGCCAATTCACTCATTTGCCTTGGTTCGCTCGGATAGCCTTTGCCTGATCGTCAATTTCGGGGAGGCGGGTCAGCGATGACGCAACGGCAGGTCTTGTTGGGCACCGGCGCGATGGTGGTGGGGTTAGGTGCGGCACTGCTGTCGGGATCGGGTGTGGCCCATGCCGATAACGACGACAGCGGGAGTCATCCCAAGGCATCGTCGAATTCGTCATCTTCGGCCGCCGGCAAGTCCACCGGTGCGAGCCGCCGCGCAACCGCAGCGCCGGCCGCCGCGCGCTCACCGCTGGCCGGACGGAAGGCCACCCCGACGGTTCTGGCGCCCCCGACGACCGTGACTGGTGCCGTCGGCACCTCGCGGCGCGCAGTGATGAGGCCGGTCCCCGCGTCGGATGTGGCACCGGCGTCGGATCTTCTTGCCGGCGCCGTGCTCAACGTGCTCGCCGGCCTGGGGGCGGCGCGCACCACCGCCGCCGCTACCACCGGCCCGAGCGCTGTGGTCAACGCGTCGCCCACGTTGCCCGTCGCGCCGACCAACGGCGTCACCGGTGTGATCGTCGGGCATTCCGGACTGGTGCTTCCCGGTGCGTTCATCGGCAACACGGTCGCCGCGGACTGGTACTTCCCGACTCAGGCCGACGGGAGCGTCGACGCCCAAGGTGTCGTCTGGCTTCAGCACGGGTTCGGGGCCACCAACACCTTCTACTCGGCCCTGGCCACTGACTTGGCGATGCAGACCAACAGCATCGTGGTGGCGCCGACCCTGTCCTCCATCCCGTTCGCCTTGGCGGGGGGCGGCTGCCTCACCTGTCAGGTGACTGAACAGGACGCGGCAGCACTGCTCGGACCGAACCGCGCGACCCTGCTCAGCAGCGCCGCCGCCGCGGGATTCACCGGGACCGCACTCCCGGAACGGTTCGTGCTGGCCGGTCACTCGGCGGGTGGTGGCTTTGCGACCGCTGTCGCCGACGACTACCTCAGCGGTGCTGACACCACCTACGACCCGGCCGATCTGGTGGGGGTGGTCATGTTCGACGGTGTTTCGAACGGCGCCCTGGACGGAACCTTCGCCAGCGAGGTCGCCGACCTCGCAGCAGCGAACAAGCCGATCTACCAGATCGCCGCGCCGGCGCAGAGCTGGAACCTCTTCGGTGCGACCACCAATGTGCTGGCGAGCGCGCTGCCGGGCGCATTCATCGGTGTCGTGCTGCAGAACGGCTCGCACGTCGACGCGATGCTGGGGGTCAACCCGCTGTTCGACGCGGTGCTGCAGCTGGTGACCAAGGTTGTGCCGGCCGGGAACACGGCAGCGGTCTACACGTTGAGCAACGGCTGGATCAACGACATGTACGCCGGCGCCACTCCCGAGGCTCCGCTGTACGGCCTGTACGCCGCGTCGAACCAGCAGATCATCATGGGTTCCACCGCCGCCGTCGGCCTGCCCGCAGCCGGGGCCAATCAGCTGTCGTTCGGCGACTACCTCGTCAAGGCTTTGATGGACACCGTCGGCGGGTTCTTCGGCTTCCACTTGCCGACACCGGTCAACAGCGGCAACAACGGTTTGGACCCCAACACCGCTGTCGTCTCCGTCGGCAATGGCGTCACCGGTGTGCGCACCGGCTCGGCAGTGCTCGACATCCCGTGCGGCCCGAACGGCTATGCCGCCCCAGCCAACTGGTACTTCCCGACCCAGGCCGACGGCACCGTCGCGGCCAACGGCGTCATCTGGTTGCAGCACGGGTTCCTCGGCTTCAACGACTGGTACGGCGACATGGCCGTACAGCTGGCCCAGCAGACCAACAGCATCGTCGTGGTGCCCGACATCTTCTGGTTCGACACCCCGCTGTGCCCGGGGTGCTATCTCGGGGGTGAGCCGATGCGCGAGGCGGTGGCGCAGATGTTCCAGGGCAGCCGCTCGGCTCTGAACATCAGCGCCAACGCCGCCGGTCTGAGCGGTGCTCTGCCGGACAAGTTCCTGCTCACCGGTCATTCGGCAGGCGGCAACTTCGCCACCGCGGTCGGTGCGCTGATCACTGCGACCGACCAGAAGGACAACCTGCTCGGCGTGGTGATGTTCGACGGCGTCTCCCGCGACCCGCTGTTCACCGAATCGCTCACGGCACTGGCCGGGGCCGGTATCCCGGACTATCAGATCGCTGCCCCGCCGCAGTCCTGGAACGCCTTCGGGGTGGCGACCCAGTTGATGGGGGCCTTCTACGGCGACCAGTTCTACGGGGTGCAGATCAACAACGGTTCGCACACCGATGTCATCGCCGGTGGCAGCCCGTTCGCGTGGCTCGGCGAGTTGCTCAGCTCGATCATCGTCAGGCCGTCCCCGCCCGGCGCCAAAACCGCGGTGCGGACGTTCGCCTCCGGGTGGATCAACGACATCTACGCCGGCAAGGGACCGACCGATCCGGTTTACGGCATTTACGGCAGCCCGAACGACGGCACCTACGTGCCCAACCAGCCGATCGTCCTGGGTGAGGCGGGGGGAGCGACGCTGTCGGCTACGCCTCCGGTCGACGTCGCGTGATACGCCGACGGCCGAGGTGGGCCAACCGGCAATAATCCACACCAAACGCCGCGTCATCCCTTGACGGAAAGGCGCAAACGGGTCAGTCTGTTCACCAGCATGTGTGCATGGGTAGCTAGATCGCCAGCCAGCGCCAGCCCGCCCGGCATGAGCTTGTTGAGGAATGCGCCGTCTTGCGCTATTGTTGGACGTTGCGCTGGCTGCCTCCTGCCCACCTCAACCTGCACCTGACTTCGCCGGTCCTCAAGTCTGAGTTAGACGTCCCAGCTCTGAGACCTGTTGTCGCGTGCGTCCGGGGAAAGGCCGGGCCTCGAGTAGGCCAGCCGAACCGACGCAGATATCGCGACCTTTCGGATGACTCCGGTCTGTCGCATTAGGTGCTGGAAGGATGCATCTTGGCAGTCTCTAGCCAGAGCAAAACGACTACTACTTCTAACTCCGTTCCCGGAGCACCAAAACGAATTTCCTTTGCAAAGCTGCGCGAGCCGCTAGAGGTACCCGGCCTGCTCGACGTCCAAACGGAGTCGTTCGAGTGGCTGATCGGCTCGCCGCGCTGGCGTGGGATCGCCGAGGCGCGCGGTGACGTCAAGCCGGTGGGTGGCCTCGAAGAGGTTCTCACCGAGCTGTCGCCGATCGAGGATTTCTCGGGCTCGATGTCGCTGAGCTTCTCCGACCCGCGTTTCGACGAGGTCAAGGCTCCGGTCGACGAGTGCAAAGACAAGGACATGACGTACGCGGCCCCGCTGTTCGTCACGGCCGAGTTCATCAACAACAACACCGGCGAGATCAAGAGCCAGACGGTCTTCATGGGTGACTTCCCGATGATGACCGAGAAGGGCACCTTCATCATCAACGGCACCGAGCGTGTCGTGGTGAGCCAGCTGGTCCGTTCGCCGGGTGTGTACTTCGACGAGAACATCGACAAGTCCACTGAGAAGACGCTGCACAGCGTCAAGGTGATCCCCGGCCGCGGTGCGTGGCTGGAGTTCGACGTCGACAAGCGCGACACCGTGGGTGTCCGCATCGACCGCAAGCGCCGTCAGCCGGTCACCGTGCTGCTGAAGGCGCTCGGCTGGACCAACGAGCAGATCCGAGAGCGCTTCGGCTTCTCCGAGATCATGATGTCGACGCTGGAGAAGGACAACACCGCCGGCACCGACGAGGCTCTGCTGGATATCTACCGGAAGCTGCGCCCGGGCGAGCCGCCGACCAAGGAGTCGGCGCAGACCCTGCTGGAGAACCTGTTCTTCAAGGACAAGCGCTACGACCTGGCTCGGGTGGGCCGGTACAAGGTCAACAAGAAGCTGGGCGTCAACGCCGGCCAGCCGATCACCAGCTCGACGCTGACCGAAGAGGACATCGTCGCGACCATCGAGTACCTGGTGCGCCTGCACGAGGGCCAGACCACGATGACCGCCCCCGGCGGTGTCGAGGTTCCGGTCGAGGTCGACGACATCGATCACTTCGGTAACCGTCGTCTGCGTACCGTCGGCGAGCTGATCCAGAATCAGATCCGGGTCGGCCTGTCCCGCATGGAGCGCGTCGTCCGCGAGCGGATGACCACCCAGGACGTCGAGGCGATCACGCCGCAGACCCTGATCAACATCCGTCCCGTCGTGGCGGCGATCAAGGAGTTCTTCGGCACCAGCCAGCTGTCGCAGTTCATGGACCAGAACAACCCGCTGTCGGGTCTGACCCACAAGCGTCGCCTGTCGGCGCTGGGCCCGGGTGGTCTGTCCCGTGAGCGCGCCGGCCTCGAGGTCCGCGACGTGCACTCCAGCCACTACGGCCGGATGTGTCCGATCGAGACCCCTGAGGGTCCGAACATCGGTCTGATCGGCTCGCTGTCGGTGTACGCACGGGTCAACCCGTTCGGCTTCATCGAGACGCCCTACCGCAAGGTCGTCGACGGTGTTGTCACCGATGACATCCACTACCTGACCGCCGACGAGGAGGACCGCCACGTCGTGGCGCAGGCCAACTCGCCGATCGACGACAAGGGCCGCTTCATCGAAGAGCGCATCCTCGTCCGTCGTAAGGGCGGCGAGGTCGAGGTCATCTCGGCGAACGAGGTCGACTACATGGACGTCTCGCCGCGCCAGATGGTGTCGGTCGCGACGGCGATGATCCCGTTCCTCGAGCACGACGACGCCAACCGCGCCCTGATGGGTGCCAACATGCAGCGCCAGGCGGTTCCGCTGGTACGCAGCGAGGCACCGCTGGTGGGCACCGGGATGGAGTTGCGCGCCGCGATCGACGCCGGTGACGTCATCGTCACCGAGAAGGCCGGTGTGGTCGAGGAGGTCTCCGCCGACTACATCACCGTGATGGCCGACGACGGCACCCGGCACACCTACCGGATGCGCAAGTTCGCCCGCTCCAACCACGGCACGTGCGCCAACCAGCGTCCGATCGTGGATGCCGGGCAGCGTGTCGAGTCGGGTCAGGTACTCGCCGACGGGCCGTGCACCGAAAACGGTGAGATGGCGCTGGGCAAGAACCTGCTCGTCGCGGTGATGCCGTGGGAAGGCCACAACTACGAGGACGCGATCATCCTCTCCAACCGTCTGGTTGAAGAGGACGTGCTCACCTCGATTCACATCGAAGAGCACGAGATCGATGCCCGCGACACCAAGCTGGGCGCCGAGGAGATCACCCGGGACATCCCGAACGTCTCCGATGAGGTGCTGGCCGATCTCGACGAGCGCGGCATCATCCGCATCGGCGCCGAGGTCCGCGACGGCGACATCCTGGTCGGCAAGGTCACCCCGAAGGGTGAGACCGAGCTGACCCCGGAGGAGCGGCTGCTCCGCGCGATCTTCGGTGAGAAGGCACGCGAGGTCCGCGACACGTCGCTGAAGGTGCCGCACGGTGAGTCCGGCAAGGTCATCGGCATCCGGGTGTTCTCCCGCGAGGATGACGACGAGCTGCCCGCCGGCGTCAACGAGCTGGTCCGCGTTTACGTGGCCCAGAAGCGCAAGATCTCCGACGGCGACAAGCTCGCCGGACGCCACGGCAACAAGGGCGTCATCGGCAAGATCCTGCCCGTCGAGGACATGCCGTTCCTTCCGGACGGCACCCCGGTGGACATCATTCTGAACACGCACGGTGTGCCGCGTCGTATGAACATCGGCCAGATCCTGGAGACCCACCTCGGGTGGGTGGCCAAGACCGGCTGGAAGGTCGACGGTCAGCCGGACTGGGCGCAGAACCTGCCGCAGGAGATGTTGGAGTCGCCTGCGAACAGCATCGTCTCCACCCCGGTGTTCGACGGCGCCCGCGAAGAGGAGCTACAGGGTCTGCTGAGCTCGACGCTGCCCAACCGTGATGGCGAGGTTCTCGTCAACGGTGACGGCAAGGCCGTGCTCTATGACGGCCGCAGCGGCGAACCGTTCCCGTACCCGGTGACGGTCGGCTACATGTACATCCTCAAGCTGCACCACCTGGTGGACGACAAGATCCACGCCCGCTCGACCGGTCCGTACTCGATGATCACCCAGCAGCCGCTGGGTGGTAAGGCGCAGTTCGGTGGTCAGCGGTTCGGTGAGATGGAGTGCTGGGCCATGCAGGCCTACGGCGCGGCGTACACGCTGCAGGAGCTCTTGACCATCAAGTCTGACGACACCGTCGGCCGGGTCAAGGTCTACGAGGCGATCGTCAAGGGCGAGAACATCCCCGAGCCGGGCATTCCCGAGTCGTTCAAGGTGCTGCTCAAGGAGCTGCAGTCGCTGTGCTTGAACGTTGAGGTGCTGTCTTCGGACGGCGCGGCAATCGAGATGCGGGACGGAGACGACGAGGACCTGGAGCGTGCCGCTGCCAACCTCGGAATCAACCTGTCGCGCAACGAATCTGCCTCTGTCGAAGACCTTGCCTGATCGCGGCGGAGCCGCGGCGCTAAGTATTTTTTCTAGTCCCGAAAGGGGAAAGGGAGTTACGTGCTAGACGTCAACTTCTTCGATGAACTCCGGATCGGCCTGGCCACTGCTGACGACATTCGTCAGTGGTCCTACGGCGAGGTCAAGAAGCCGGAGACCATCAACTACCGCACCTTGAAGCCGGAGAAGGACGGCCTGTTCTGCGAGAAGATCTTCGGACCGACTCGCGACTGGGAGTGCTACTGCGGCAAGTACAAGCGCGTCCGTTTCAAGGGCATCATCTGCGAGCGCTGCGGCGTCGAGGTAACTCGAGCCAAGGTGCGTCGTGAGCGGATGGGCCACATCGAGCTGGCCGCGCCCGTCACGCACATCTGGTACTTCAAGGGTGTGCCCTCGCGGCTGGGCTATCTGCTCGACCTGGCGCCGAAGGATCTCGAGAAGATCATCTACTTCGCCGCCTACGTGATCACCGCGGTCGACGGCGACATGCGCCACAACGAGCTGTCCACTCTCGAAGCCGAGATGGAGGTCGAGAAGAAGGCTGTCGCCGATCAGCGTGACTCCGACCTGGAGGCCCGCGCGCAAAAGCTCGAGGCCGACCTGGCCGAGCTGGAGGCCGAGGGTGCCAAGTCCGACGTGCGCCGCAAGGTGCGCGACGGTGGCGAGCGCGAGATGCGTCAGCTGCGCGACCGGGCCCAGCGTGAGCTGGACCGGCTCGACGAGATCTGGACGACCTTCACCAAGCTGGCAGTCAAGCAGCTCATCGTCGACGAGAACCTGTACCGCGAGCTGGTCGACCGCTACGGCGAGTACTTCCAGGGCTCGATGGGTGCGGAGTCGATCCAGAAGCTCATCGAGACCTTCGACATCGACGCCGAGGCCGAGAGCCTGCGCGACACCATCCGTAATGGCAAGGGGCAGAAGAAACTTCGCGCCCTCAAGCGCCTGAAGGTGGTTGCGGCGTTCCAGCAGTCGGGCAACTCCCCGATGGGCATGGTGCTCGACGCCGTACCGGTGATTCCGCCGGAGCTGCGTCCGATGGTCCAGCTCGACGGTGGCCGCTTCGCGACCTCCGACCTCAACGATCTGTACCGCCGCGTGATCAACCGCAACAACCGGTTGAAGCGACTGATCGACCTCGGTGCTCCCGAGATCATCGTCAACAACGAAAAGCGCATGCTGCAGGAGTCGGTGGACGCGCTGTTCGACAACGGCCGTCGTGGCCGGCCCGTCACAGGGCCGGGCAACCGTCCGCTCAAGTCGCTCTCCGATCTGCTCAAGGGCAAGCAGGGCCGGTTCCGTCAGAACCTGCTCGGCAAGCGCGTCGACTACTCGGGCCGTTCGGTCATCGTGGTCGGCCCGCAGCTCAAGCTGCATCAGTGCGGTCTGCCGAAGCTGATGGCTCTGGAGCTGTTCAAGCCGTTCGTGATGAAGCGTCTGGTTGACCTCAACCACGCGCAGAACATCAAGAGCGCCAAGCGGATGGTCGAGCGTCAGCGTCCCCAGGTGTGGGATGTCCTCGAAGAGGTCATCGCCGAGCACCCGGTGCTGCTGAACCGTGCACCCACGCTGCACCGCCTCGGTATCCAGGCCTTCGAGCCGCAGCTGGTGGAGGGCAAGGCCATTCAGCTGCACCCGCTGGTCTGTGAGGCGTTCAACGCCGACTTCGACGGTGACCAGATGGCGGTTCACCTGCCGCTGAGCGCCGAGGCGCAGGCCGAGGCCCGCATCCTGATGCTGTCCTCCAACAACATCCTGTCGCCGGCGTCGGGTAAGCCGCTGGCCATGCCGCGTCTGGACATGGTCACCGGGCTGTACTTCCTGACCACGCTGGTTGCCGGTGAAAAGGGTGCGTACACCGCTGCCGCCAAGGATGCGCCGGAGACCGGTGTGTACAGCTCGCCGGCCGAGGCGATCATGGCGATGGACCGTGGTGCATTGAGCGTTCGCGCTCAGATCAAGGTGCGCCTGACGCAGCTGCGTCCGCCGCACGAGGTCGAGAACGAGCTGTTCGGCGAGAACGGCTGGCGCCCGGGTAATGCCTGGACCGCCGAGACCACGCTGGGCCGGGTGCTCTTCAATGAGCTTCTGCCGCAGGGCTATCCGTTCGTCAACGAGCAGATGCACAAGAAGGTCCAGGCCCGGATCATCAACGATCTGGCCGAGCGCTACCCGATGATCGTCGTCGCGCAGACCGTCGACAAGCTCAAGGATGCCGGTTTCCACTGGGCCACCCGTTCGGGTGTGACGGTGTCGATGGCAGACGTCATCGTGCCGCCGGAGAAGCAGGAGATCCTCGAGCGCTACGAGGCCGAAGCCGACTCGATCGAGAAGAAGTACCAGCGCGGCGCGCTGAACAAGCAGGAGCGCAATGACGCGCTCGTCGAGCTGTGGAAGGAAGCCACCGAAGAGGTCGGTAACGCGTTGCGGGCGCACTACCCCAACGACAACCCGATCATCACGATCGTGGACTCCGGTGCGACGGGTAACTTCACCCAGACTCGAACGCTGGCCGGCATGAAGGGTCTGGTGACCAACCCGAAGGGTGAGTTCATCCCGCGACCGATCAAGTCCTCGTTCCGCGAGGGCCTGACGGTTCTGGAGTACTTCATCAACACCCACGGCGCTCGAAAGGGCCTGGCGGACACGGCGCTTCGTACCGCTGACTCGGGTTACCTGACCCGTCGTCTGGTGGACGTCAGCCAGGACGTCATCGTGCGTGAGCACGACTGCGGCACCGAGCGCGGCATCCTCGTCGACCTGGCTGAGCGCCAGGCCGACGGCAGCCTGATTCGGGATCCGCACGTCGAGACCTCGGCGTACGCCCGCACGTTGGCCGCCGACGCGGTCGACGAGAAAGGCAACGTCGTCGTCAACGCCGGACACGATCTCGGTGATCCGGCGATCGACGCCCTGCTGGAGGCGGGCATCACCTCGGTCAAGGTTCGCTCGGTGCTCACCTGCACCAGCGCCTCGGGTGTGTGCGCGATGTGCTACGGCCGTTCGATGGCCACCGGCAAGCTGGTGGACATCGGCGAGGCCGTCGGCATCGTGGCCGCGCAGTCCATCGGTGAGCCCGGCACGCAGCTGACCATGCGCACCTTCCACCAGGGTGGTGTTACCGGTGGCGCCGACATCGTCGGTGGTCTGCCCCGCGTGCAGGAGCTGTTCGAGGCGCGTATTCCGCGGAACCGCGCACCGATCGCCGATGTGGCCGGGCGCGTTCAGCTGGAGGAGACCGACAAGTTCTACAAGATCACCATCGTTCCCGACGACGGGAGCGAGGAGGTCGTGTACGACAAGCTCTCGAAGCGTCAGCGGTTGAAGGTCTTCAAGCACGACGACGGTTCCGAGCGACTGCTGGTCAACGGTGACCACGTCGAGGTGGGTCAGCAGCTCCTCGAGGGCTCGGCCGACCCGCACGAGGTGCTTCGTATCGAAGGTCCTCGCAAGGTGCAGATCCACCTGGTCAAGGAAGTCCAAGAGGTCTACCGGGCTCAGGGTGTGTCGATCCACGACAAGCACATCGAGGTCATCGTCCGGCAGATGCTGCGGCGCGTCACGATCATCGACTCGGGCGCAACGGAGTTCCTGCCCGGCTCGCTGACCGAGCGTGGCGAGTTCGAGTCGGAGAACCGTCGGGTTGTCGCCGAGGGCAATGAGCCCGCGGCCGGCCGTCCGGTGCTGATGGGTATCACCAAGGCGTCGCTGGCCACCGATTCGTGGCTGTCGGCGGCGTCGTTCCAGGAGACCACTCGGGTGCTCACCGATGCGGCGATCAACTGCCGCAGCGACAAGCTCCAGGGTCTGAAGGAGAACGTGATCATCGGCAAGCTGATCCCGGCCGGTACCGGTATCAACCGTTACCGGAACATCCAGGTGCAGCCGACCGAAGAGGCTCGGGCCGCGGCGTACACGATCCCGTCCTACGAGGATCAGTACTACAGCCCGGACTTCGGCCAGGCCACCGGTGCCGCGGTGCCGTTGGACGACTACGGCTACAGCGACTACCGCTAGTCACCTTCTCTGTGCACGAGAGAAAGCCCCCGCTTCGGCGGGGGCTTTTTCGTTCGCCGAACGTAACGCCAGGGCGCGTTTCGGCGCCGAGGGTCACCCTGGCGTCACGCTCGGCGACTGCCGCGATGAGTTCGGCCGCGGCCTGGGGTCTATCTTCTGACTGTCGACGAATTCCAGGAGGAACGCGTGACCCAACTGCTCCGAGTCCACAACTTCATGCTGTCGCGCGACGGGTTCGGCGCCGGGCTCAATCAGTGCTTCGAGCGGCCGTTCGGCGACGCCGACCAGCCTGCCCTGTTCGCCTGGGTAGGCGCGACGGCCAGTTGGGTGGGCCGCCGCGAGCCGGGCGGGACGCGCGGCCTCGACGACTACTTCACCCGCGACTTCACGAACAATATCGGCGCAGAGATCATGGGCCGCAACAAGTTCAGCCCCTATCGCGGCCCGTGGCAGGACCACCGGGAGTGGCAGGGCTGGTGGGGCGACGAGCCGCCCTTCCATACGCCGGTATTCGTCATGACCCATCACGAGCGCCCGTCGCTGACCCTGGGGGAGACCACGTTCCACTTCGTTTCCGATGACCCGGCGAGCGTTCTGGAGCAGGCGAAGGAAGCCGCTGGTGGCAAGGACGTCCGGCTCGGCGGTGGCGCGACGACCGTGCGGCAATTCCTCGACGCCGGTTTGGTCGACACCCTCCACGTGGCGGTCGCCGACGTGGAGATCGGCGCCGGCTCGCGGCTCTGGGCGTCGCCGGACGAACTCGACGACCAGTTCCACCACGAGGTGGTGCCCAGCCCGAGTGGGGTCACCCATCACCTGTTCTGGCGAAGATGACGGCTGTGCGCGGCGTCGGTACACGTGCCTAGACTCGACACGTGCTCATCGGTTCCCATGTCCACGGCGACGACCCGCTGGCCGCCGCGGCGGCTGACGGCGCCGAGGCGGTGCAGTTCTTCCTCGGCAACCCGCAGAGCTGGAAGAAGCCCAAGCCGCGCGACGACGCCGAGGCGCTCAAGGCGTCGTCGGTCCCGCTGTATGTGCATGCGCCGTATCTGATCAACGTGGCGTCGGCCAACAACCGGGTGCGGATCCCGTCGCGCAAAATCCTGCAGGACACCTGCGACGCCGCCGCCGAGATCGATGCGACCGCCGTGATCGTGCACGGCGGCCACGCCGACGACAACGACATGGAGGCCGGTTTCGAGCGCTGGGTCAAGGCCCTGCAGTACCTCGAAACCGACGTCCCGGTGTATCTGGAGAACACCGCCGGCGGCGATCACGCGATGGCGCGCCACTTTGACACCATCGCCCGGCTGTGGGAGCGGATCGCCGATACCGGCATCGGGTTCTGCCTGGACACCTGCCATGCCTGGGCGGCGGGCGAGGAGCTGATAGACGCCGTCGAGCGCATCAAGGCGATCACCGGCCGCATCGACCTGGTGCACTGCAACGATTCCCGCGACGCGAAGGGATCCGGTGCCGACCGGCACGCCAATTTCGGTACAGGACAAATCGATCCGCAACTTCTGGTGGCGGTGGTTGAGGCGGCGGACGCACCGGTGATTTGTGAGACGGCCGACGAGGGCCGCAAGGACGACATCGCCTTTCTCCGGGAACACCTCAGCTGACCGTGTGGGTTCGTCGACTCGCGCTGATGATGGCGCTGTGCCTGGTGGTGGCCTGCGCGTCCGTCGCGACCGGCTTTGCGCCGGGCGCCAGCGTGCACCGGATCAACGTCGGCGGTGTGGATCGCGTCTATCGGCTCTATGTTCCGGAGGGCCTGCCGCCGTCGGCGCCGCTGGTGGTGATGTTGCACGGCTGGACTGGCAGCGCCGAGCAGGCGCAGCGGCAATACGGCTGGAACGAGAAGGCCGACTCCGCCAAGTTCGTGGTCGCCTATCCCGACGGCGTTGGTGAATCGTGGAACGCCGACGGGTGTTGCGGAAAGGCCAGTGAGGACAAGGTCGACGACCTCGGCTTCATCACCGCCGCCGTGCAGAACATCACCGAGCACCTGGGCATCGACAGGACCCGCATCTATGCCGCCGGCATCAGCAACGGCGGCATCATGGCCTACAAATTGGCTTGCAACACCGGCCTTTTCGCGGCCATCGGACCGGACGCCGCGACACTGCTCGCGGCGTGCCCGACGCCGCACCCGACGTCGGTGCTGCACATCCACGGCACCGACGACCGATTGGTGCGCTACGACGGCCAACCCGGAACCGTGCTCCCGATCCCGACCATGACGCCGCCGGATGTGAACGCCTTCTGGCGCAACGTCGATCAATGCGAACCTCCGACGACGAACGTCGACGGAGATCTGACGACGTCGTTGGCGAACTGCCCGAGCGGGCGCAGTGTCGAGCTGATCACCGTGGCCGGCGGCGAACACGACTGGCCCTCGTTCGCCACGGAGAAGATGTGGGACTTCTTCGCCGCGCATCCCGGAACTCCGAGCTAGGTCAGATAGATCTTCCGCAGCGTCTCGGTCACCGTCCACACCGTTTTGGTGCCCTTCGCCAGGCGCACCACATCACCGGCACTGAGCGTGATCATCGGGCTGCCGTCCTCGAATCCGACGGTCGCCGATCCAGACAGCACCACGAACACTTCGTCGGCCTCGACATCGCGCATCACGCCCGGCGTCATCTCCCACACCCCGACCGCGAGCCCGCCGAACTTTCCGAGTTCGGCTGTCCCGGTGCGCGGCTCACCGCCGAGACACTGCTCGGCGGGCACCGGTTGGTGTTCGAGCCACTGGGTGGCGGCGTGGACGACGGAGTTCGGCTTCACGCCATCCAGCCTGCCATATTACGTATCTTGTGCGATTGTCGAAAAAATGTAACAGTGGTGTCATGTCGGATACGCATGTCGTCACCAATCAGGTCCCGCCGCTGGTGGACCACAACCCGGCCAGCTCGCCGGTTCTGATCGAGGCGCTGATCCGCGAGGGTGGCCAGTGGGGTGTGGATGAGGTCACCGAGCTCGGTGCGCTGGCCGGCAGCGCCCAGGCCCAGCGCTGGGGAGAGCTGGCCGACCGCAACCAGCCGATCCTGCACACCCATGACGGCTACGGCCACCGCGTCGACGAGATCGAGTACGACCCCGCCTATCACGAGCTGATGCGGACGGCCATCGCCCACGGTGTGCACGCTGCACCCTGGGCCGACGACCGTCCCGGCGCCCATGTGGTCCGCGCGGCCAAGATGGGGGTGTGGACCCCTGAGCCCGGCCACGTGTGTCCGATCTCGATGACGTACGCCGTCGTACCCGCACTGCGTCACAACCCCGAGCTGGCCGGCGTCTACGAGCCGCTGCTGACCAGCCGCCGGTACGACCCCGAGCTGACGGTGCCTGCCACCAAGGCCGGCATCACCGCGGGGATGTCGATGACCGAGAAGCAGGGCGGTTCCGACGTCCGCGCCGGCACCACCCAGGCCGTCCCCAACGCCGACGGCACCTACACCCTGACCGGCCACAAGTGGTTCACCTCCGCGACGATGAGCGACATCTTCCTGGTGTTGGCTCAGGCGCCAGGAGGATTGAGCTGCTTCATGCTGCCGCGGGTGCTCCCCGACGGGACCCGGAACCGAATGTTCTTGCAGCGCTTGAAGGACAAGCTCGGCAATCACGCCAATGCCTCCAGCGAGGTGGAATACGACGGCGCCATCGCGTGGCTGGTCGGTGAAGAAGGCCGCGGCGTGCCCACCATCATCGAGATGGTCAACCTCACGCGGCTGGACTGCACGTTGGGCAGTGCCACCAGCATGCGCAGCGGCCTGACCCGGGCCGTGCACCACGCCCAACACCGTAAAGCCTTCGGCGCCTACCTGATCGACCAGCCGTTGATGCGTAACGTGATCGCGGACCTCGCGGTCGAGGCCGAGGCCGCCACCATCGTCGCGATGCGGATGGCCGGGGCTACCGACGCCGTGGTTCGCGGTGACGACCGCGAGGCGATGCTGCGACGGATCGGCCTGGCCGCCGCCAAGTACTGGGTGTGCAAGCGCGCCACCCCGCATGCCGCGGAGGCCATGGAATGCCTGGGCGGCAATGGCTATGTCGAGGAGTCCGGCATGCCGCGGCTCTACCGCGAAGCGCCGCTGATGGGTATCTGGGAAGGCTCGGGCAATGTCAGTGCGCTGGACACCTTGCGCGCCATGGCAACCCGGCCCGAGTGCGTCGGTGTGCTCTTCGACGAACTGGCCACCACCGCCGGCCAGGATGCCAGGCTGGACAGCCATGTGACCGAATTGCGGTCGGAGCTGGAGAACCTCGACGGCATCGAGTACCGCGCGCGCAAGATCGCCGAGGACATCACGGTGGCACTGCAGGGTTCGCTGCTGGTCCGCCACGGCCATCCCGCGGTCGCCGAGGCGTTCCTGGCCAGCCGGGTCGGCGGCAACTGGGGCGGCGCGTTCGGCACGTTGCCGGCCGGGCTGGACCTCGCGCCGATCATCGAGCGCTGCCTGGTGAAGGGATGACGTCCCTCCGCGAGGAGACGCGAAAGTGCCCGGAAAGGCCGAATTTTGGGGCAGGTCACGTCTGCTCGCGCGAGGAGAGGTGACATGGAAACCCTGAAGACGATGACCTACGAGGTCACCGACCGGGTCGCGCGAATCACGTTCAACCGGCCGGACAAAGGCAACGCGATCGTCGCCGAGACTCCGCTGGAGCTGGCAGCGTTGGTCGAGCGGGCCGACCTCGATCCGAACGTGCACGTGATCCTGGTGTCCGGCCGTGGCGAGGGCTTCTGCGCCGGTTTCGACCTCGGCGCCTACGCCGACGGCTCCTCATCGGCGGGCGGCGGCGACCGCCAGGGGACCGTGCTCGACGGCAAGACCCAGGCGGTCAACCACAAGGCCGACCGCCCGTGGGACCCGATGATCGACTATCAGATGATGAGCCGCTTCGTACGCGGCTTCGCCAGCCTGATGCACGCCGACAAGCCGACGGTGGTGAAGATTCACGGCTACTGCGTGGCAGGCGGCACCGACATCGCGCTGCACGCCGACCAGGTGATCGCGGCATCCGATGCCAAGATCGGCTATCCGCCCACCCGCGTCTGGGGCGTTCCCGCCGCCGGTCTGTGGGCGCACCGGCTCGGCGATCAGCGCGCCAAACGCCTTCTGCTGACCGGAGATTGCATCACCGGCGCACAGGCCGCCGAATGGGGTCTCGCGGTCGAGGCGCCGGAGGCGGCCGACCTCGACGAGCGCACCGAACGGCTCGTCGAGCGCATCGCCGCGGTGCCGGTCAACCAGTTGATCATGGTGAAGCTCGCCATGAACACCGCGCTGTATCAGCAGGGGGTGGCGACCAGTCGGATGGTCAGCACAGTGTTCGACGGGATCGCCCGCCACACCCCGGAGGGCCATGCGTTCGTGGCCGATGCGCGGGAGCACGGATTCCGGGAGGCGGTACGCCACCGCGATGAGCCGTTCGGCGATCACGGGCGCCGCGCCTCGGGAGTGTGAGCGTGCCGCAGTCGTTGTCGAAGATGACCGCGCGGTCGGTGGTGTTGAGTGTCTTGCTCGGCGCGCACCCCGCATGGGCGACCTCGGCGGAGTTGCTGCAACTGACAGCGGATTTCGGCATTCGCGAGCAGACCCTGCGGGTGGCACTGACGCGCATGGTGGCCGCCGGTGACCTGGTGCGCTCCGATGACGGCTACCGGTTGTCCGACCGGCTGCTGAACCGCCAGCGCCGTCAAGACGATGCGCTCTATCCACGCGCGCGGGACTGGGACGGCGAGTGGGTCACCTTGGTGATCACCGCGGTCGGCATGGGCGCCCGGGCTCGCGCCGCACTGCGAAACACCCTGCAGATCAAGCGGTTCGGTGAGATCCGAGAAGGGGTCTGGCTGCGTCCGGACAACCTCGACCACGAGCTGCCCACCGAGATCGCCGACCGGGTGCGGGTGCTGCGCGCCCGTGACGCCGACCCGGCCGGGCTGACCGGGCAGCTGTGGGATCTGCCGAGGTGGGCGGCCACCGGCCAACGGTTGCTGGACGAGATGGCCACCGCCGAGGACATTCCGGCACGGTTTCGTGCCGCTGCCGCGATTGTGCGGCACTTGCTCACCGATCCGGTGCTGCCGAACGAGCTGCTGCCGGCGCACTGGCCGGGCGCGCAGCTTCGACAGGCTTACACAGACTTCGCCGCCGAGCTGGTCGCGCGGCGGGATGAGGGACGACTGGTGGAGGCGAAATGGACGAAGTCCGGGTAGAGCGCAATGGTGCGGTGACGACGGTGATCATCGACCGTCCGCAGGCCCGCAACGCCGTCAACGGTCCCACTGCGATGGCCTTGTTCGAGGCCTTCGAGGACTTCGACAAAGACGAGTCGGCATCGGTGGCCGTGCTGTGCGGCGACAACGGAACCTTCTGTGCAGGAGCCGATCTCAAGGCCATCGGTACCTCCGACACCAACCCCACACATCGGACGGGCCCCGGGCCGATGGGACCCAGCCGCATGCAGCTGTCCAAACCGGTGATCGCCGCGGTCAGCGGCTACGCGGTCGCCGGCGGCCTCGAGCTGGCATTGTGGTGCGACCTGCGGGTGGCCGAGGAAGACGCGGTGTTCGGGGTGTTCTGCCGCCGGTGGGGAGTTCCCCTGATCGACGGGGGCACGGTGCGGCTGCCGAGGCTCATCGGTCACAGCCGGGCGATGGATCTGATTCTCACCGGTCGCGCTGTCGGGGCCCAGGAGGCGCTGGCGATCGGCCTGGCCAACCGGGTGGTTCCGAAAGGGGAGGCCCGCCAGGCCGCCGAGGAGCTGGCCGCCGAGCTGGCGCAGTTGCCCCAGCTCTGTCTGCGTTCGGACCGAATGTCGATGCTCAACCAGTGGGGTCAATCCGAAGCTGACGCCATCGATTTCGAGTTCGGCAGCCTGTCCCGGGTCGCAGCCGAATCACTCGCCGGCGCACAGCGATTCGCGCAGGGCGCCGGCCGGCACGGCGAGCGCGCCTGACGCTCAGCTCTTGTTGAGGGTGTTGCCCGAACCGAGGTTGTTCACCTTCGGCTCGCCCTTGTAATTGATCGTGTTGTTGAGGCCGACGACCGACAGTTCCCTGTCGATCTGATTGAAGGTGATCTTGTTGTCCGCGCCGCCGATGTTCACCGACGCGCAGGTCCCCTTGACCGTCAGCGTGTTGTTCGAACCGCCAACATTCAGCGACTTGCCGTCGGCGCAATCGATCTCGGCGGTCGTGCCGAACGAGCCGTAGTTGATGGTGTTGCCCACCTCGACCTGAGCTCCCGAGCTCCGCCCGGTGTCGCTCGGCGACGGCGATTCCTTGCTGGTCGATCCGCAGCCGGCCACGGCGAGGGCGGCGAGAACGCCGATCCCAGCGATCATTGTGGGGGAGTGCATCGGCATCCGTCCTTCGCGATTACGCCGGAACGCGGTCGATCCGGTTCGTCATTCCCAACTCGCGGCCGCGGTCGAGGACGAATGGCTCGCCGCTCTTGTACAGAACCGTCTGGTCCCAGCCGTAGACCGTGATGTCGTTGACGACGTTATCGGCGATCACCGTGTTCGACGACCCCTGCGTGGTGACGGCCCAGCACGAGCCCAACGCGGTGATCTGATTTTCCGCGCCGTTGATGAACAAGGTCGAGCCGTTGCAGTCGACCGTCTGCACGATGCCGACGCCGACGATATGGGTGTCGCCGTTCTTGGCGTGCGCCACCGGCGATGCGACCGTACCGGTGATCCCCGCCGTCAGAGCGGCTACGCAGGTCGCGACGAATGCGCAGCCGCGGTGTCCCCAGCTCACCGACATGCCTCTCTTTCCACCCAACCCGAGTTGGAGCCTACGTGGCGGCCGCTCGGTCAACTAGAGTTCTTCGTCGATCCACCATCGAAGGGCCTCATGATGACATCTGAGCCGGGACCGGACTCTGCGGCCGACCGGCCGCGCGCCGGAAACCGGTCGTCGGCGAGGTCCGCCAAGCTGAGCCGCGAGGTCATCGTCAATGCGGCGCTGACCTTCTTGGACCGCGAGGGCTGGGACGGTCTGACGATCAACGCGCTGGCCACTCAGCTGGGCACCAAGGGCCCGTCGCTCTACAACCACGTCAACAGCCTGGAAGATCTGCGGCGCACCGTTCGCATGCACGTCATCGACGACATCCTGCAGATGCTGTCCACCGTCGGGCAGGGCCGCACCCGCGACGACGCCGTCACCGCGATGGCCAGCGCCTACCGCAGCTACGCGCACCACCACCCGGGCCGCTACTCGGCGTTCACCCGGATGCCGTTGGGCGGCGACGATCCCGAGTTCACCGCCGCGACGTACGCCGCAGCGGCGCCGGTCATCGAGGTGCTGGCCTCCTACGGCCTGGACGGGGATGACGCGTTCTATGCCTCGCTCGAGTTCTGGGCGGCGTTGCACGGGTTCGTCCTGCTGGAGATGACCGGCGTGATGGACATGGTCGACACCGACATCGTTTTCTCGGACATGGTGCTGCGCCTGGCCTCGGGGATGGCCCACCGCAGCGGAGCGCACGACTGACCTCCCGTCGGGCACCCGATATCCGGGTTGTCGGGAACCGGCACCGCCATTGCGGCGTTGACCTGCAATAAGGGGCCGTGCTCCGAGTTTGGAGGGGCGTCCCGCGCCTGGTATCGTGGAGGCTCGTGCCTGGCCGATAGGGGCGCTTGCGGGAACGCATGCGCGCACGCCGGGCCAATTCGCATGTCCAGTATGCATCGGATTCAGACGGTGTGCGGTGTGTGCGACACGCCCGGCAGCGGGGTACGCGGCAGGGCTAAAACTGCAGTACAGAGACTTGAAGAACGTTGAAAGACGCACGAGAGACAGAAAGCCGGTAAATGCCAACCATTCAGCAGCTGGTCCGCAAGGGTCGCACCGACAAGGTCGCGAAGGTGAAGACCGCGGCCCTCAAGGGCAGCCCGCAGCGCCGCGGCGTGTGCACCCGCGTGTACACGACCACTCCGAAGAAGCCGAACTCGGCGCTTCGCAAGGTGGCGCGCGTGAAGCTGACGACCGGCGTCGAGGTCACCGCCTACATCCCCGGTGAAGGCCACAACCTGCAGGAGCACTCCATGGTGCTGGTGCGCGGTGGTCGTGTGAAGGACCTCCCCGGTGTGCGTTACAAGATCATTCGCGGCTCGCTGGACACCCAGGGCGTCAAGAACCGCAAGCAGGCCCGTAGCCGTTACGGCGCGAAGAAGGAGAAGAGCTGATGCCGCGCAAGGGTCCCGCTCCCAAGCGTCCACTGGTCAACGATCCGGTCTACGGGTCCCAGCTGGTCACCCAGCTGGTCAACAAGGTTCTCCTGGACGGGAAGAAATCGCTGGCCGAGCGCATTGTTTACGGCGCACTCGAGCAGGCTCGCGAGAAGACCGGCACGGATCCCGTTGTCACGCTGAAGCGGGCGATGGACAACGTCAAGCCGGCCCTCGAGGTCCGCAGCCGTCGTGTCGGTGGCGCCACCTACCAGGTCCCCGTCGAGGTTCGCCCCGAGCGCTCCACCACGCTGGCCTTGCGTTGGCTGGTCAGCTTCTCCAAGCAGCGTCGCGAAAAGACGATGATCGAGCGGCTCGCCAATGAACTCCTCGACGCGAGCAACGGTCTGGGCGCCGCTGTGAAGCGACGCGAGGACGTTCACAAGATGGCCGAAGCAAACCGGGCCTTCGCGCACTACCGCTGGTGATTGCACCGCCGGCGGCCACAGTGTCGCGGTCGCTCGGCGCAATGACTACACCGAACCAAGCAAGCGAAAGAGTGGGAATTTAGCCGTGGCACAGGACGTGTTGACTGACCTCACGAAGGTCCGCAACATCGGCATCATGGCGCACATCGATGCCGGCAAGACGACGACAACCGAACGCATCCTCTATTACACCGGTATCAGCTACAAGATCGGTGAGGTGCACGACGGCGCCGCGACGATGGACTGGATGGAGCAGGAGCAGGAGCGGGGTATCACCATCACCTCGGCTGCCACCACCTGCTTCTGGAATGGCAACCAGATCAACATCATCGACACCCCGGGCCACGTCGATTTCACTGTCGAGGTGGAGCGCTCGCTGCGCGTGCTCGACGGCGCGGTTGCCGTGTTCGACGGCAAAGAGGGCGTCGAGCCCCAGTCCGAGCAGGTCTGGCGGCAGGCCGACAAGTACGACGTGCCCCGCATCTGCTTCGTCAACAAGATGGACAAGATCGGCGCCGACTTCTACTTCACGGTGCGCACCATCGAGGAGCGCCTCGGCGCCCGTGCGCTGCCCATCCAGCTGCCCATCGGGTCAGAGGGTGGCTTCGAGGGCATCATCGACCTGGTCGAGATGAACGCCAAGGTGTGGCGCGGCGAGACCAAGCTCGGCGAAACCTACGACACCATCGAGATCCCCGAGGACCTTCAAGAGAAGGCTGACGAGTACCGCACCAAGCTGCTCGAAGCGGTCGCCGAGACCGACGAAGCGCTGTTGGAAAAGTACTTCGGTGGCGAGGAAATCACGATCGATGAGATCAAGGGCGCCATCCGCAAGCTGACCGTGAACTCCGAGGCATACCCGGTGCTGTGTGGCAGCGCGTTCAAGAACAAGGGCGTCCAGCCCATGCTCGACGCTGTCATCGATTACCTGCCGACTCCGCTGGACGTGCCGGCCGCCATCGGGCATGCACCTGGCAAGGAGGACGTCGAGGTCATCCGTAAGCCGTCGACCGACGAGCCGTTCTCCGGGTTGGCGTTCAAGGTGGCCACCCACCCGTTCTTCGGCAAGCTGACCTACGTCCGGGTCTACTCGGGCAAGGTTGACTCCGGTGCCCAGGTCATCAACGCGACCAAGGGCAAGAAGGAGCGGCTGGGCAAGCTGTTCCAGATGCACTCCAACAAGGAGAACCCGGTCGAGACCGCTTCGGCGGGCCACATTTACGCGGTGATCGGCCTCAAGGACACCACCACCGGTGACACCCTCAGCGATCTGAACAACCAGGTCGTTCTGGAGTCGATGACGTTCCCGGACCCGGTGATCCAGGTCGCCATCGAGCCCAAGACGAAGAGTGACCAGGAGAAGCTGTCCCTGGCCATCCAGAAGCTGGCCGAGGAAGATCCGACCTTCAAGGTCAACCAGGACCACGAGACCGGCCAGACCATCATCGGCGGCATGGGCGAGTTGCACCTGGACATCCTGGTCGACCGCATGCGTCGCGAGTTCAAGGTCGAGGCCAACGTCGGCAAGCCGCAGGTGGCCTACAAGGAGACCATCAAGCGCGTCGTCGACAAGGTCGAGTTCACCCACAAGAAGCAGACGGGTGGCTCCGGCCAGTTCGCGAAGGTTCTTGTCAGCATCGAGCCGTTCACCGGCGAGGACGGTGCCACCTACGAGTTCGAGAACAAGGTCACCGGTGGCCGTATCCCGCGTGAGTACATCCCCTCGGTGGATGCCGGTGCGCAGGACGCCATGCAGTACGGCGTGCTGGCCGGCTACCCGCTGGTGAATCTGAAGCTGATCCTGCTCGACGGCGCCTACCATGACGTCGACTCGTCGGAAATGGCATTCAAGATCGCCGGCTCGCAGGTGCTGAAGAAGGCTGCCGCGCAGGCGCAGCCAGTGATCCTGGAACCGATCATGGCCGTCGAGGTCACCACCCCGGAGGACTACATGGGTGATGTGATCGGCGACCTGAACTCCCGCCGTGGTCAGATCCAGGCCATGGAGGAGCGCAGCGGTGCGCGTGTCGTCAAGGCACAGGTTCCGCTGTCGGAGATGTTCGGCTATGTCGGCGACCTTCGGTCGAAGACGCAGGGCCGGGCTAACTACTCCATGGTGTTCGACTCGTACGCCGAAGTTCCGGCGAACGTGTCGAAGGAGATCATCGCGAAGGCGACGGGTCAGTAACCCTGACTCGCCGGCTTGGCGGACCACAACTGAAAACATCAAAACTGCTTTAGCAAGCACCAACAAGTCCAGGAGGACACAGAAGTGGCGAAGGCGAAGTTCGAGCGGACGAAGCCGCACGTCAACATCGGGACCATCGGTCACGTTGACCACGGCAAGACCACGCTGACTGCAGCAATCACCAAGGTTCTGCACGACAAGTACCCGGAGTTGAACGAATCGCGCGCATTCGACCAGATCGACAACGCGCCCGAGGAGCGTCAGCGCGGTATCACGATCAACATCTCCCACGTGGAGTACCAGACCGAGAAGCGTCACTACGCACACGTCGACGCCCCCGGTCACGCTGACTACATCAAGAACATGATCACCGGTGCCGCCCAGATGGACGGCGCGATTCTGGTGGTCGCCGCCACCGACGGTCCGATGCCGCAGACCCGTGAGCACGTGCTGCTCGCCCGCCAGGTCGGCGTCCCCTACATCCTGGTGGCGCTCAACAAGGCCGACATGGTCGACGACGAGGAGCTCCTCGAGCTCGTCGAGCTGGAGGTCCGCGAGCTGCTGGCCGCTCAGGAGTTCGACGAGGACGCGCCCGTCATCCAGGTGTCGGCGCTGAAGGCTCTCGAGGGTGACCCGAAGTGGGTCAAGTCCGTCGAGGACCTGATGGACGCCGTCGATGAGTCGATCCCGGACCCGGTCCGCGACACCGACAAGCCGTTCCTGATGCCCGTCGAGGACGTCTTCACGATCACCGGCCGCGGCACCGTGGTCACCGGTCGCGTCGAGCGTGGCGTGGTCAATGTGAACGAGGAAGTCGAAATCGTCGGTATCAAGCCGACCGTCACCAAGACCACGGTCACCGGTGTGGAAATGTTCCGCAAGCTGCTCGACCAGGGCCAGGCAGGTGACAACGTCGGTCTGCTGGTTCGTGGCGTCAAGCGCGAGGACGTCGAGCGCGGCCAGGTCGTCGTGAAGCCCGGCACCACCACCCCGCACACCGAGTTCGACGGCAGCGTCTACATCCTGTCGAAGGACGAGGGCGGCCGCCACACGCCGTTCTTCAACAACTACCGCCCGCAGTTCTACTTCCGTACCACGGACGTGACCGGCGTGGTGACCCTCCCCGAGGGCACCGAGATGGTGATGCCCGGTGACAACACCGACATCTCCGTCAAGCTGATCCAGCCCGTCGCCATGGACGAGGGCCTGCGCTTCGCGATCCGTGAAGGTGGCCGCACCGTCGGCGCCGGCCGGGTCACCAAGATCCACAAGTGATCTAGGTACAAGTCGCACGAAGCGGCGCTCACCCTCGGGTGGGCGCCGCTTTCGTTTGTCCTCAAGCCGTGCTTGGGCCGGTGCTTCGGTGCTACGCTTCGGCATCGCAGTGCGGGGTGGGGCAGGTGGACGACAGCGAGATTGAAGCATTCGAGCAGCCGACATGCCCGCCGTCGATCTTGTTCGGCGGCGCGGCGCTGATGATCGTGCTGGTCGGAATCGTGGTGTCGGTTCTGCGAGTAAGCGCCGCCAGCGTCGACATCCACCATTTGTCCCCGAGACCTCCCGTTCAGCACGCCGCCACCATCGCCACCACGGCACCTGTGGCGCCGGGGCCGGCGGCACAGAATGGTCTCGAGGAATTCGTGAACGATCTGACCCCACGACTTCCCGGGCTGGACCGTGTACTGCAGGCCCCCTAAGCCTCTGCCAGCAGGGGTTTTAACAGAGTCGCACAAGCGGTCCCAATCCGCTGTCGTGGCGTTAGTCTGATCCCGACATTGTGGCCGAGAAGGGACATGGCAAATGTTGGGACGGTATCTCAAAGCGCAATTGACCGTGTTGCTGTTCGGCGGCCTGGTCGGTCCGATCTTCTTGATCGTGTACTTCGCCCTCGGCCCGTTCGCGCGGCCATACATCGGGTGGATGTTCTGGGTCGGTTTGCTCATCACCGCGGGTGACGTGCTTGCTGCCCTGTGGCTGACCAACACCAACATGAAGTCGGCGGCTCAGCACGAGCAGCTCAGCCAGCGCGGGGTTCTGACACTTGCACAGATCACCGGAATCTCCGACACCTCATGGTTCGTCAACGACCAACAGATGATCAAGGTGAACTTGCATTTCGACGTCCCGGGGTACCAGGGCTTCGATGCCCAACAGTCCATGGCGTCGAGCCCGACTCGCATGCAGATCCTCAATTCCCACAAACTGGTCGCACTCGTCGAGCCGGACACGCAGAAGTACGAAATCGACTGGAACGCCAGCGCTTTGATCGCCGGCGTGGTGCCCGCGCAGTTCACCCTCGCCGAGGACAACAGAACCTACGACCTGCGGGGGCAGGCCGAGCCGCTGATGGAGATCATGCAGATCCTGCGGGCCAACGGCGTTCCGATGAACGGCACCATTGACATCCGGTCCAATCCTGTTGCGCGCCAACAAGTATTGGCCGTCGTCCGTCGGGCGGCAGCTGGACAACCCGCGGCCGCCGCTCCTGCGGCACCGCCGCCCGTGCCGCCGCAGATGCCGGAAGCCTCTACGGCACAGCGGTTGCAGGAGCTCGAGACATTGCGTGCGACCGGCTCGATCACCGAGGCCGAGTACACCGCCAAGCGGCAACAGATTCTCGCCCAGTTGTAATCGCGATAACGTGGAGCATCCCGATAGGCCAGCGGAATCCAGACCGCCGTCGGTGCTCGACGCCATCACACCACTGGCGGTCCTCGCCCTGCTGATAGCGGCCTCGTTGGTACTGTTTGGCCTAGGTGCCCTCGACGGCCCCATTCAGGTCGCGCTGATCCTGTGCTGTGCCGTGGCGTCGCTCATCGGGATGAAGAACGGCCATCAATGGACGGCTGTGCAAGAAGCCGGCCAGGGTGCGCTTTCGTCCATTACTTCCGCGTTGTTCATCCTGTTGGCAGTCGGTGCGCTCATCGGCACCTGGAACCTGTCCGGCACGATCCCGACGTTGGTGTACTACGGCATCCAGGTGCTCTCGCCGGGCTACTTTTATGTGGCCACGGCCGTCATCTGCGGTGCGGTCGCGTTGTCGATTGGCAGCTCGTGGACTACAACCGCCACGGTCGGCGTCGGTCTAGTCGGTATTGCGGGTGTGCTCGGTGTGTCAACGGCGATCGCCGCCGGCGCGGTGATCTCGGGTGCCTACCTGGGTGACAAGCTGTCTCCGCTGTCGGAGACCACGATCCTGACTTCGCAAATGGTCGGCGTCGACCTCTACACCCACATCCGCGCCCAAATGTGGACCTGTGTGCCGGCATTCCTGCTCGCGGCGGTCGGTTTCACGATCGCAGGGCTCGTCGGGCCCGCTCCGAGTAGTCAGGTCGTCGAAGACATCGAACTCGCCAAGCTCGGTGAGGTCTTCTGGATCAACCCGCTCAACCTGCTGCCCTTGGTGTTGTTGGCGGTGCTCTCCGTCCGGAAGGTACCGGCGTCGTTGGCGCTGCTCGCCTCGGCCCTGTTCGCCGGTCTGCAGGCCACGATCCTGCAGAGTTCGGTAGTCGCCGGTTTCGTTCAAAGCATAGGTGGCAGTGGCGATGTCGTCATCGGATCGATACAAGCGGTGTGGAAGACGATGGCCAACGGGTTCTCGACGAACACCGGCATCGCTGACGTCGACCGGTTGTTGTCCCGCGGCGGCATGGACTCGATGTTGCTGACGATCTGGCTGATCATCGCCGCGGTGACCTTCGGTGCGTTGCTCGAACGGCTGGGCTTCATCGACCGATTGGTTATCCCGATGATCGAACGTGCCACCACGCGTGGACGGCTCTTCCTGACGGTGTTCGGGTGCGGGTTCGGCCTCAACGTCGTAGCCGGTGACCAGTACATCGCACTGGTGCTGCCCAGCCGGATGTTCCGGGCCGAGTTCGCCCGGCGCGAGCTGGCCCCGCAGAACCTGTCCCGGTTGGCAGCTGACAGTGCGACGGTGACATCGCCTCTGGTGCCCTGGAATTCGTGCGGAGCATTCATGAGCGCCGTACTGGGAGTCTCCACTTTGGTGTACCTCCCGTTCGCGTTCTTCAACTTTCTCAGTCCCGCGCTGAGCGTGCTCTATGGTTTCACTGGGTTCAAAATCACACCCCTACAACGAATACCGGAGGCGGGAGGGGACAGATGACCAGCACCGAGACAACGGCCGAGGGCAAGGTCCAGAAAGTCAGTCTGCCGACGCTGACCGCAATGGTCATCGGCTCAATGATCGGGTCCGGGGTGTTCCTGCTGCCCCGTCGGTTCGCCGCCGAATCGGGTGTCGCGGGCGCGCTGATCGCGTGGACCATCGCCGGCACCGGAATGTTGATGCTCGCCTTTGTGTTCCAGCGACTGGCCACTCGCAAGCCGGATCTGGATGCCGGTATCTTTGCCTACGCCAAGGCGGGCTTCGGCGACTACGTAGGTTTCAACAGTGCGTTCGGGTTCTGGGCGTCGGCCTGTGCCGGTAACACCTCTTATTGGGTGTTGATCATGACGACGACGAGTGCATTGTTCCCCGCACTCGGGGCCGGCGACACCGTGGTGGCAGTGATCTGTTCGTCGATCGGTGTGTGGCTGTTCTTCTACCTGATCCTGCGCGGGGTCAAAGAAGCCGCGATCATCAACCGAATCGCGACGTTCGCCAAGGTCGTGCCCATCCTGGTGTTCATTGTGATCGCCGCGATCGCGTTCAGAGCCGGGATGTTCGCGGACAACTTCTGGGGCGGTGACGGGAACTACTCCTGGACAGCACTTTTCGAACAAGCCAAGGGCACTATGTTGATCACGGTGTTCGTGTTCCTTGGGATCGAGGGTGCCAGCGTGTACTCCCGGTTCGCACGGAAGCGCGAGGATGTAGGCCGCGCCACGCTCATCGGATTCCTCTCGGTGCTGGCCGTTTTCATGTTGGTGACCCTGGTGTCATATGGTGTGATGCCGCACTCCGAATTGGCGAACGTCGCCCAGCCGTCCATGGCATCTGTCCTGGAATCGGTTGTTGGACACTGGGGTTCGGTCTTCATCCGGGTTGGCGTCATCTTGTCGGTGTTGGGCGCCTATCTGGCCTGGACGCTGATGGCCGCCGAGATCCTCTACATTCCGGCCAAGACCGATGACATGCCCAGGTTCTTGGCTAAGGAGAATTCCAACGGCGCGCCTGTCGCTGCGCTGATCATGGCGGGCGGCTTGGTGCAGCTGCTGCTGATCCTGCTGCTGTTCACCTCTGACGCGCTCGACTTCATGCTGGATCTGACCTCGGCGCTGGCCCTCATACCCTATTTGCTGGCCGCCGGGTACGCGCTGAAGCTCACGATCACCAGGGAGACCTACGGTGACCGGAAATCACTGGTGCCCGACACGATCATTGCGGCACTGGCGACGATCTACACCCTGTTCCTCGTCTACGCAGCGGGATGGGAGCATCTTGTGCTGTCGTGCCTGCTCTATGCGCCGGGTGCGGCTCTTTACTGGAAGGCGCGTCGAGAACGCGATTTGCGGGTCTTCTCACCCGCCGAAGGCGCGCTGTTCGTGATCATCATTCTCGGCGCAATCGCCGGCGTGGTGTCGCTGGCCACCGGCACGATTCAGATCTGAATCCACCCGACATCACCAGAAGGGATCACCCGATGACCAAGCCGTTGGACTCTTATGGAGTGCATTCTGAGGTCGGCATGCTGCGCAAGGTATTGGTGTGTTCGCCCGGGCTGGCCCACGAGCGATTGACTCCGACCAACTGTGACGACCTGCTCTTCGATGACGTGCTGTGGGTGCAGAACGCACGTCGCGACCACTTCGACTTCATGGACAAGATGCGCGACCGCGGTGTGGCGGTGGTCGAGCTGCACAATCTGCTCACCGAGACGATGGATATCCCCGAGGCCCGTACCTGGCTGCTCGACCGGAAAATCGTCGTTAACGAAGTAGGGGTGGGTCTGGTCGACGACACCAGATCATTCCTCGACGAACTGCCCGCGCGGCGGCTCACCGAATTTTTGATCGGCGGGCTGTCGACCCGTGACCTACCCGTGGATCTCGGCGCGGGCTACCGCGCCCTGGCTCGCGAGCATGCCGGTATCACCGAATACCTGATGCCGCCGCTACCCAATACGCTCTACACCCGCGACACCACCTGCTGGATCTACTCCGGTGTGACGCTCAATCCGCTGTTCTGGCCGGCTCGCCACGACGAAACGCTGTTGATGAAGGCCATTTACGAGTTCCATCCGGAGTTCGCCGGGTCGACGGTGTGGTGGGGTGATCCCGAAAAGCATTGGGGGATGGCCACCATCGAGGGCGGCGACGTATTGGTGCCGGGCAATGGCGTGGTGTTGATCGGGATGAGTGAGCGTACGTCACGCCAAGCCATCACCCAGGTGGCGGTCAAGCTGTTCGCCGAAGGTGCGGCGGACAGGATCATTGTGGCAGGCATGCCGAAGCTGCGAGCCGCCATGCACCTCGATACCGTGTTCACCTTCGCCGACCGTGACGTGGTGACGATCTACCCCGAAATCGTGAACAATATCCAGGCTTTCACGCTGCTTCCCAGTGACTCGGCGCCCGGCGTGGATGTCATCGAGGAGACCAAACCCTTCGTGGAGGTCGTCGCGAACTCGTTGGGCCTGGGAGCGCTGCGGGTGGTCGAAACCGGTGGCACCGCCTACGACTCGGAACGCCAGCAGTGGGACAGCGGCAACAACCTGGTGGCCGTCGAGCCGGGGGTGGTGCTCGCCTACGACCGCAACACGCACACCAATTCGTTGCTGCGCAAGGCCGGTGTCGAGGTCATCACAATCGTCGGCGCCGAACTGGGCCGCGGACGCGGCGGCGGGCACTGTATGACCTGCCCCATCATCCGCGAGCCGGTCGATTACTGAGTAGCTCAGCGGCCGCCTCCCACCGGGGCAGTGTTGCCGCTCGGTGACTGAGCGGACCGGGCCGGTATCTAGAACACGTTCCAATTCTCTTGCTAGCCTGTCGTGAGCTGATCGAAAGGACCATTGATGACAACATCGTCGGGGACGCTTGAAGGGCGAGTGGCATTCGTCACTGGCGCCGCCCGCGGCCAGGGCCGCGCGCACGCCGTGCGGCTGGCTCGCGAAGGCGCCGACGTGATCGTCTCCGACATCTGTGCGTCCGTCAGCGACACCATTCCCTATCCCGGGACGACTCCGGAGGACCTGCACGAGACGGTGCGGTTGGTGGAAGCCGAGGGCCGCAAGGTGCTGGCCCGCGAGGTCGACGTCCGTGACGACGCCGCGTTGCGCCAGCTGGTGGCCGACGGTGTCGAACAGTTCGGCCGGCTCGACATCCTGGTCGCCAACGCCGGTGTGCTGTCCTGGGGCCGGTTGTGGGAGCTGACCGACGAACAGTGGAATACGGTCATCGACACCAACCTCACCGGAACGTGGCGAACATTGCGCGCCGTCGTCCCGGCGATGATCGAGGCGGCCAACGGTGGATCCATCATCGTGGTGAGCTCGTCGGCCGGTGTGAAGGCCACTCCCGGGAACAGCCACTACGCCGCGTCGAAGCATGGCCTGACTGCGCTGACGAACTCGCTTGCGCTGGAAGCCGGCCAGTACGGCATCCGAGTGAACTCGATTCACCCGTACTCGGTCGCCACGCCGATGACCGAAAACGATGCCATGATGGGCGTTTTCGCCGCCCATCCGAGCTATCTGCACGGCTTCGCCCCGATGCCTTACCTTCCGGTGGGCCAGAGTGCGACCGGCAAGCGATCCGACTTCATGAGCGTCGACGAGGTGGCTGACGTGGTGGTCTGGTTGGCCGGTGACAACTCTGCGACCCTGTCGGGATCGCAGATCAGTGTCGACCGCGGCGTGATGAAGTACTGACCGGCGAGATCACCCGATCAGGCCAGTAGGCTTGCGAACTGCTCAACCGCCCAGTCGATCTCCTCGGCGGTGATGACCAGCGGCGGGGCGAACCGCAGTGTCGAACCGTGGGTGTCTTTGACCAGCACACCGCGTTCGGCCAAGGCAATGCTGAGTTGCTTGCCGGTGCCCAGGCGTTCGTCGACGTCGACGCCCGCCCACAGCCCCATACCGCGGACCGCGAGGACGCCGTGGCCGATCAGCGACCGCAGCCGTGCGTGCAGGTGCAGGCCGAGTTCAGCTGAGCGGGTTTGGAATTCACCGCGCTGCAGGATGCCGACAACGGTGGAGCCGATCGCGGCAGCCAACGGGTTGCCGCCGAAGGTCGACCCGTGCTCGCCGGGATGGAGCACTCCGAGAATGTTGCGGTCGGCGACCACGGCCGACAGTGGAACGACGCCGCCGCCGAGGGCCTTGCCGAGCAGATAGACGTCGGGCACCACACCCCAGTGGTCGCACGCGAAAGTGTGGCCGGTGCGGGCCAGGCCGGATTGGATCTCGTCGGCGATCAACAGCACATTGTGCCGGGTGCACAACTGACGCAGCCGGGGCAGGTAGCAGTCGGGCGGGACGATGATTCCGGCCTCGCCCTGGATCGGTTCGATGAGCACGGCAACCGTGTGCTCGTCGATGGCGGCTGCGACGGCGTCGGCCGCACCGAACGGCACGGACCGGAAGCCGGGAGTGAACGGACCGAATCCGCCGCGGGCAGTGCCGTCGGACGAGAAGCTGACGATACTGATCGTGCGACCGTGGAAGTTGTTGTCTGCCACGATGATATTTGCCATTCCGGCTGGGACGCCCTTGACGTCGGTACCCCACTTTCGCGCCACCTTGAGGCCGCTCTCCACGGCCTCGGCGCCGCTGTTCATCGGGAGCACCATGTCCTTGCCGCAGAGTCCGGCGAGCGCGGCGCAGAACGGCCCGAGCTGATCGGAGTGGAACGCCCGGCTCACCAGGGTCACCGCGTCGAGTTGGCGGTGCGCGGCTGCGACGATCGTGTCGTTGTGGTGTCCGAAGTTGACCGCCGAATACGCGGCCAGGCAGTCCAGGTAGCGGCGGCCCTCGATGTCGGTGATCCATGCTCCGCGGGCGCTCGCTGCTACCACGGGAAGTGACGAATAGTTGTGCGCTGCATAGGCGTTGTCCAGTGCGATGGCTGCCGCGGTGGCACCGGTGGCGGTGTCGGCCACGGTCATGAAAACACCTCCAACGTACAACATTTCACCGATCCGCCACCCTTGAGCAGCTCGGAGAGGTCGACGCCGATCGGGTGGAATCCCGCGTGGTAGAGCTGTTCGGCGAAGCCGGTGGCCTGGGCGGGGTGTACGACGTGCTTGCCATCGGAGACCGCATTGAGTCCCAGGACGTACGCATCGGCGCTCGCCACCTCGATCGCGCCCGGGAACAGTCTGCACAGGTGAGTGCGGGCGTCGGCGGTGAATGCCTGCGGGTAGTAGGCGATCGTGGTGTCGTCGAGCACGCTCAGCGCGGTATCGAGGTGGTAGAAGCGCGGATCGACGAGTTCCAGGGTGATCACCGGCATACCGGTGAGGACGGCAATCTCGGCGTGTGCGTGCGGATGGGTACGAAAGCCGGTGCCGGCCAGGATCGTTGAACCGACGACCAACAGATCGCCTTGTCCTTCATTGACGTGGCGGGTGGCAACGGGGTCGTGGCCGTGCCGGCTCATCCAGGTCGCATAGGCCACCGACTCGCCGTGCCGCTCGGCGTGCTTGAACCGGGCGACGATCGCAGTGCCGTTGATGATCAGCCCGGCGTTCGCGGCGTAGACCATGTCCGGCAGGCCGGGAACCGGCTCGACGAGCTCGACGGTGTGGCCGAGCCGGCGGTAGGTGTCGCGGAGGCTTTCCCATTGGGCGAGCGCCAGTCGCGCGTCGACCGGCGTGCTGGTGTCCATCCACGGGTTGATGGCGTAGTCGACGGTGAAGTGCGTTGGCGGGGTCATGACGTAGTGGCGGAGGCGCTGGCGGCGCGGGGTCCTCGTCGACTCGGCGGCGACATCGGGGGATATCGTCATGAAACCAACGATAGGAGCGCGCTTTCACGCAATCAATCTCCAGCTGTTGCGTGTCTAGGAACGATCCGTTGCGTGAGCGCTAACATTGCGGTGATTTGTTGTGTACAGCGCGGGAGGCTGGCCATGGACCGGTTGGACGATACCGACGAGCGCATCCTGGCCGAGCTCACGGAGCATGCACGTGCCACGTTCGCCGAGATCGGCGAGCGGGTGAACCTCTCGGCGCCGGCGGTGAAGCGCCGGGTCGACCGGTTGCTGGACACCGGAGTGATCCGCGGCTTCACGACGGTCATCGATCCCAGTGCGCTGGGCTGGAACACCGAGGCCTACGTTCAGGTGTATTGCCAGGGCACGATCGCGCCAGATCGGTTGCGGGAGGCCTGGATTGATATCCCTGAGATCATCAGCGCCGCCACCGTGACGGGCACGGCGGACGCCATTCTGCATGTGCTGGCCCGCGACATGCGGCATTTGGAGGCGGCGCTCGAGCGCATCCGGTCCAGCGCCGACATCGAGCGAAGCGAGAGCATCGTGGTGTTGTCCAACCTGATTGACCGGTCACCCGCCTAACCAGTCGGTTGGTTCAGGCTGGCGCGCACTTCGCAGTGGCGATCGTGTAAGAACACCTCGTGAGCACGAGTGAAAACGGCATCCTGATCGTCGGCGGCGGACTGGCGGCCACCCGCACTGCCGAGCAGCTGCGCAAGTCGGAATACGCCGGTCCGATCACCATCGTCAGCGACGAGGTGCACCTGCCCTATGACCGTCCGCCGCTGTCGAAGGACGTGTTGCACGCCGACCTCGACGACGTGGCGCTCAAGCCCGCCGAGTTCTACACCGAGAACGACATCACCCTGCAATTGGGCAGCGCGGTCACCTCACTGGATACCGCCGCCCAGACCGTCACGCTCGCCGACGGCTCGGTGCTCGGATACGACGAGCTCGTGATCGCCACCGGGCTGGTGCCCAAGCGCATTCCGTCGTTTCCCGACCTGGAGGGCATCCGGGTCCTGCGATCCCTCGACGACGCGCTGGCGCTGCGCACGCATGCCGCCAGGGCCCGGCAGGCGGTGATCATCGGCGCCGGCTTCATCGGCTGCGAGGTCGCGGCGAGCCTGCGCAAGCTCGGCGTCGAGGTGGCGCTGGTGGAGCCGCAGCCGGCACCACTGGCCTCGGTGCTGGGCGAGCAGGTCGGCAATCTGGTCACCCGACTGCATCGTGCCGAGGGTGTCGACGTGCGACCCGGCATCGGCGTGGCCGAGGTGCGCGGTGAGGATGGCCACGTGAGCGCCGTGGTGTTGTCCGACGGCAGCGAGCTGCCCGCCGACCTCGTGGTGGTCGGCATCGGGTCGCGCCCGGCCACCGATTGGTTGGAGGGCAGCGGCGTTGCCGTCGACAACGGTGTGGTGTGCGACGAGGCCGGACGCACCAGCGCACCCAACGTGTGGGCGCTCGGTGACGCCGCGTCATGGCGTGATGCCACCGGACATCAAGCGCGCGTTGAACATTGGAGCAACGTGGCAGAGCAGGCCCGGGTCATCGTGCCGTCGATGCTGGGGCAGGACGCGCCCTCGGTGATCGTCGTGCCGTACTTCTGGAGCGACCAGTACGACGTGAAAATTCAGTGCCTCGGTGAGCCGGAAGCCACTGACATCGTGCACATCGTTGCCGATGACGGCCGTAAGTTCCTGGCCTTCTACGAGCGCGACGGCGTGGTGGCCGGTGTGGTCGGTGGCGGGATGCCGGGCAAGGTCATGAAAGTCCGCGGCAAGATCGCGTCCGGCGCCCCGATCTCCGACGTCCTGCCCGCTTCCTGAGCGATTTCGGCGCGGAAACCGCCGCTCAGCGAACGAAAACGCGCCGAAATCGCTGGTTAGAGCTGGCCGAGGCCATGCGCGACGACGTCGAACGCGTCGCCGAGCGCCTGGGGGAGCGACACGGCCTCGTCGGCCAGCCAGTGCTCGTAGGCCGACAGCGCGACGCCGAGCATCAGCCAGGCGACCGACTGGGGTACCAGGTCACCGGCCTTGCCGCCGGTGCGTGCGGCCACGAAGTCCGCGACCACCCCGCGCCAGCCGGCGTACATCGTCATCGAGTACGCCTGAAGTTCGGCTGTCTGCAAGATCACCCGCATCCGCTGCCGGTGCCGCTCGGTCTCCGAGGAGTCAAAAGTGTTGAATGCCAACAACGCTGAACGCAATGCCGGGCTGATCGGCTGGTCGTCGTCGACCTGGGCGAACAGATTGCGGAAGTGCTGGAGATGGGCGTCGAAATCCCCCCAGGGGATCGCGTTCTTCGAGGAGTAATACCGAAACAGTGTGCGCCGCGCGATCCCCGACGCCTGGGCCACGTCATCGACGCTGACCGAACCGAATCCGTAGTTCGCGAACAGGTCGAGCGCGACGTCGGTGATGTGGTCCTGGGTGGTCGACCGGCGCCGGCCTACCCGGGCGCTCGGAGAACTCCCCGAAGAACCCCCGGTACCAGTCGTCATCGACCCACCTCTTTCTTTTCGGCACTCGATGCCATATTCTTGCGATCTCGATCACAATTGTCGAGAACCAGGCCGACGAAAGGGTGCTTTTCATGGAGCCGAGCCAGACGACCGAGACCGAAACCGCACTGGTGACCGAGACCTTGGTCGAAGAGGTCTCCATCGACGGGATGTGCGGGGTCTACTGACCGTGCCCGCCCACGCTGTGGGCGATCCGGCTGTGGCCGGGTCGGCCTTCGACCCGGCACTCAGCTGGTGCCTTCATCCGCAGGTGGCCGTGCGACCGGAGCCCTTCGGCGCACTGCTCTATCACTTCGGCACCCGGAAGCTGTCGTTCCTGAAGAACCGCACGATCCTCGCCGTCGTGAACTCGCTGGACGAATATCCCGACGCGCGATCCGCCCTACGGGCCGCCGGCGTCGACGAGCCCGAAGAGGCGCCCTATCTGCACGCGTTGAGCGCGCTGGTTACCTCCAACATGCTGACTTGCAAGGATTCCCAATGACTTCGGTGGCACCGGTACCCCGGCTGATCGAGCAGTTCGAGCAAGGCCTCGACGCGCCGATCTGCCTGACGTGGGAGTTGACCTACGCATGCAACCTGGCGTGCGTGCACTGCCTGTCGTCCTCAGGCAAGCGTGACCCGCGCGAGCTGTCCACGGCTGAGTGCATGGGCATCATCGACGAGCTCGAGCGCATGCAGGTCTTCTACGTCAACATCGGTGGTGGCGAACCCACTGTGCGCCCAGACTTTTGGGAGTTGGTCGACTACGCCACCGCGCACCACGTGGGGGTCAAGTTCTCCACCAACGGGGTGCGCATCACCCCTGAGGTGGCCGCTCGTCTGGCGGTCAGCGACTACGTCGACGTGCAGATCTCGCTGGACGGGGCGACCGCCGACGTCAACGACGCGGTTCGCGGTGCCGGCTCGTTCGAGATGGCCACCCGGGCGCTGGAGAACCTCGCCGCGGCCGGATTCAAAGACGCCAAGATCTCCGTCGTGGTCACCCGCCACAACGTCGACCAGCTCGACGACTTCAAGGCGCTGGCCGACCGCTACGACGCCACTCTGCGCATCACCCGCCTGCGTCCGTCCGGGCGCGGGGCCGACGTCTGGGACGAACTGCATCCGACTCCCGAGCAGCAGGTGACGCTCTACGACTGGCTGGTCGCCAAGGGCGAGCGGGTGCTCACCGGTGACTCGTTCTTCCACCTCTCCGGTCTGGGCGCCCCGGGGGCGCTGTCCGGTTTGAACATGTGCGGTGCCGGGCGAGTGGTGTGCCTCATCGACCCGGTCGGTGACGTCTATGCCTGCCCGTTCGCCATCCACGACCGTTTCCTGGCCGGAAACGTGGTGCGCGATAACGGTTTTGATAACGTCTGGAAGAACGCGCCACTGTTCCGTGAACTGCGCGAGCCGCAGTCGGCCGGTGCCTGTGGCAGCTGCGGGCATTACGACGCGTGCCGGGGCGGCTGCATGGCCGCCAAGTTCTTCACCGGCCTGCCGCTCGACGGCCCCGACCCGGAGTGTGTCGAGGGCTACGGGGTACCGGCTTTGGCCACCGAGCGCGACAAGCCCCGACCCAGCGCAGACCACTCCCGCGGCAAGCCGATCATGCTGACCCTGTCCACCCGGCCGCCGGCCAAGCCCTGCAACGAAAGTCCGATCTGAGTCATGGCACGCGACACCTGGTTCGAAACCGTCGCCATCGCGCAGGAGCGCGCCAAGAAGCGCCTCCCCAAGTCCGCGTACGGCGCACTCATCGCCGGCAGTGAGAAGGGCCTCACCGTCAACGGCAACAACGGGGCCTTCGACGAGCTCGGCTTCGCTCCGCACGTCATCGGCGCTCTCGAAAAGCGCGACATGGCAACCACGGTCATGGGCCAAGATGTTTCGCTGCCCGTGCTGATCTCACCGACCGGAGTGCAGGCCGTCCATCCCGACGGTGAGGTGGCCGTCGCCCGCGCTGCGGCGGCCCGCGGTACCGCGATGGGGCTGTCGTCGTTTGCCAGTAAGCCTGTCGAAGAGGTCGTCGCGGCCAACCCGAAGACGTTCTTCCAGCTTTACTGGCTGGGCGACCGGGACGCGATTGCTGCCCGCGCCGAGCGCGCCCGCGCCGCCGGGGCCGTCGGTCTGATCGTGACCACGGACTGGAGCTTCAGCCACGGGCGGGACTGGGGCAGTCCCAAGATCCCGGAAAAAATGGACCTCAAGACCATGGTCAAGATGAGTCCCGAGGTCCTCACCAAGCCGCGCTGGTTCTACCAGTGGGCCAAGACCATGCGGCCGCCGATGCTGTCGGTGCCGAACCAGGCAGCCAAGGGTGAGGCCGGTCCGCCGTTCTTCGACGCTTACGGCCAGTGGATGGGTACCCCGCCGCCGACCTGGGACGACATCGCTTGGTTGCGCGAACTGTGGGGCGGCCCGTTCATGCTCAAGGGTGTCATGCGTATCGACGACGCCAAACGCGCTGTGGACGCTGGCGTTTCGGCGATCTCGGTGTCCAATCACGGGGGCAATAACCTGGACGGCACGCCGGCGTCGATCCGGGCGCTGCCGGCCATCGCATCCGCGGTCGGTGACCAGGTCGAGGTGCTTCTGGACGGCGGCATCCGCCGGGGCAGTGACGTCGTCAAGGCCCTGGCACTGGGCGCTCGCGCGGTCATGATCGGGCGCGCTTACCTGTGGGGTCTGGCAGCCAACGGTCAGGCGGGTGTGGAGAACGTCCTCGACATCCTGACCGGCGGCATCGACTCCGCCCTGCGCGGGCTGGGGAAGGCATCGGTCCACGACCTGACGCCCGAGGACATCCTGGTTCCGGACGGCTTCGTCCGGGCGCTCGGAGTGCCCGGCGGCGAAGCGCACTGACGCCGCCATAGGCCCGTCTCTGGTGCTGGCGTGACGGACGGGACGACGGTGAACGCTTCGGGGGGATCAGGCCCTCCGGTTCCCAAAGAAATCCGTCTTCTCCTCGAACAATTGGCGCACGGCAGGTGAATTCGGCCTACCATCGGCGCGTGGCTTTCCGGAGCGAGCTGGGCAACTCGACATCGAGGCAGCTTCGCGATACCGCGCCTACGATCTTGATCCCGCTCGGGTCGACCGAGCAGCACGGTCCGCACCTGCCGCTGGACACCGACACCCGCATCGCCACCGCGGTCGCCCGGGCCGCCACCGAGGACCTCAACGGTCCGCATCATGATCAGTATCTGTTTGCGCCCGCGATCGCCTATGGCGCGTCCGGCGAGCACGAGGGCTTCGCCGGGACGGTGTCGATCGGCACCGAGGCGCTGACGACTTTGCTGGTCGAGTACGGCCGGTCGGCGTGCGGCTGGGCGCGACGGGTCGTCTTCGTCAACGGTCACGGCGGCAACCTCGAGGCGATGCGCACGGCCGTGCGGTTGCTCCGGACCGAGGGCCGCGACGCCGCCTGGTGCCCGTGCGTCGCCGAGGGCGGTGACGCCCACGCCGGACATACGGAAACGTCTGTATTGCTCCATATTTCACCGGCGGATGTGCACACCGACGCCTGGTGTAGCGGAAACAGGGCACCACTGGCTACCCTTTTGCCGCAGATGCGTCACGGGGGGGTTGCTGCGGTGAGTGAGGTGGGGGTGTTGGGTGACCCGACGACGGCGACGCCGGTGGAGGGCGAGCGCATCTTCGAGGAGATGGTCGCGGATTGTTCCCGACGCATCGATCGGTGGCGTCCGGCCGATGACGGGATGTTGATATGACCCAGCCGCGGTTGCCCGACGGCTTCGCGGTTCAGGTCGATCGTCGCGTGCGCACCCTTGCCGAGGGCTCGGCCCTGCTCGGTGGTTCGCCGACCCGGCTGCTGCGCCTGGCTCCGTCCGCGCAGACCTTGCTCGACGGCGGTCGCCTCGAGGTACGCGACGCCGTGAGCGCTCAGTTGGCCCGCACGCTGCTCGATGCCACGGTGGCCCATCCACGTCCGGCCGGCGGTCCGTCGCACCGGGATGTCACGGTCGTGATCCCGGTGCGCAACAACCCGTTTGGACTCTATCGTCTGATCATGTCGCTGCGCGGCATGCGGGTGGTGGTGGTCGACGACGGTTCGGAGACCCCTGTTCAGTCCGACGACTTCACCGGTGCCCGTTGCGACGTCGAGGTGGTGCGCCACCCGCGTAGCAAGGGTCCGGCGGCTGCACGCAACACCGGGCTGCTCGCCTGCACAACAGACTTCGTCGCCTTCTTGGATTCCGACGTCGTGCCGCGGCGCGGCTGGCTGGAGGCGCTGCTGGGCCACTTCTGCGACCCCGCGGTGGCGCTGGTCGCACCCCGCATCGTCGGGCTCGGACACAGCGATCAACTGGTTGCCCGGTACGAGGCGGTGCGGTCATCGCTGGACCTCGGCGAGCGGGAAGCGCCGGTGGTTCCTTACGGCCCGGTGTCCTATGTGCCCAGTGCGGCCATCATCTGCAAACGCGTGGCCCTGCTCGAAGTCGGGGGCTTCGACGAGACGCTGCCATCGGGAGAGGACGTCGACCTGTGCTGGCGACTCATCGAATTGGGCTCCCGACTGCGCTACGAACCGATCGCCCTGGTCGCCCACGAACATCGCACCCAGATGCGAGAGTGGCTGGGCCGCAAGGCCTTTTATGGCAGCTCGGCCGCTCCGCTGTCGATTCGTCACCCAGACAAGACGGCCCCGGTGGTGATCTCCGCATGGAGCCTGCTGGTGTGGCTGCTGATGGCGCTGGGCTCGGTGACCGGTTGTCTGGCGTCACTGGTGTTCGCAGGCGTGACCACCCGGCGCACGGCCAAGGCGATGCAGAACACCGACGCCGGGATCTCCGATGTGGTGATCCTGGCTCTGCGCGGCATCGGCGCCGCCGCCCTGCAACTGTCGGCGGCGATCTGCCGCCACTACTGGCCGCTGGCTTTGGTGGCGGCCCTGCTGTCCCGCCGGTGCCGGCAGGCGATCCTGATCGCCGCCGTGCTCGACGGGGTCGGGGACTGGATCAAGCGCAACCGCAGCAATGACGTCGAGGGCAAGCGGATCGGCCTGATCGCCTACCTGCTGCTCAAACGCCTCGACGATCTGGCCTACGGCGCGGGGCTGTGGACGGGTGTGGTCCGCGAGCGCACGTTGCGTCCACTGAAGCCGCAGATCAAAACCTGACTTGGTGGCCGACCACATAACGCACAGTGACGTCCTGATCGTCGGTGCAGGCAGTGCCGGATCCGTGCTGGCCGAACGTCTCTCGGCGGATTCGGCCTGCAAGGTCACCGTCGTGGAAGCCGGCGTGGGCCCCGACGAGCCGGGCGTCGCGGAGCTCACCCGCAACGGCCTGCAGCTGCCGATCGGCGTCGCCAGCCCGCTCGCACAGCACTACCGCACCCAGCTGACCGACGAGCCGCCCCGCGGCGCTGACATCGTGCGCGGGGTGACGGTGGGTGGCTCCGGTGCGGTCAACGGCGGTTACTTCTGCCGTGCGCTGCCCACCGACTTCGACGGACCGGGTGTGCCGGGGTGGTCGTGGCACGAGGTCGGCCCGCACTACCGGGCCATCCAGACCGATCTCGATTTCCCCGATCGCGCTGACGGCGGCCCGATCGTGATCCGCCGAACCCACGAACTCGTCGGCAGCACAGCAGCTTTCGCCGACGCGGCCCATGCCTTCGGGCTGAGCTGGTTACCCGACCTCAACGCCGAACCCATCGGTGAGAACGCACCGCCCGGCATCGGGGCGGTGCCGCTGAACATCGTCGACGGCGTCCGCAATGGCCCCGGTGCAGCGTTCCTGGAACCGGCCGCCGCCAGGCCGAACCTGACGGTGCTGCCGCGCACGCGCGTCCTACGGCTCCGACTGTCCGCCGGGCGGGTGATCGGGGTCGAGACCGTGGGCCCGAACGGGCCGGCTGTGTTGGCGGCCGACCGGATCGTATTGTCGGCGGGCGCCATCGGCTCGGCGCAACTACTCATGCTCTCCGGCATCGGGGCCGCCGCGGCCCTGCGCGAGGTCGGCATACCGGTATCTGCGGATCTTCCGGTGGGGCAGCGGACCTGGGACCATCCGGAGTGGGTGCTGCCGACCACCTGGACCGTCGTCCCGCAACGTCCGGTGCTCGAGGTCGTTCTGGTGACCGACGGGGTCGAAATCCGCCCCTACACAGGCGGGTTCATCGCCATGGTCGGCGACGGTACTCTCGGCCGCCCGGACTGGCCGCATCTCGGGGTGGCGTTGATGGCGCCGCGCGCCCACGGCCGCGTCTCGCTGGTGTCGGACGATCCCATGGTGGCCCCGTTGCTCGAACACCACTACGACGGTGCCGCCGAGGACGTGGCCGCATTGCGGCACGGCTGCGACTACGTCACCGAGATGCTGGGAACGACAACGCAACTCGGCGAGCCGATGTGGTCGACATCGCAGCATTTATGCGGTACCGCTCCGATGGGTATCGACAGCGATGAGTATGCGGTCGTCGATCCGCGGTGCCGGGTTCGGGGAATCGGCAATCTCTGGGTGGTGGATGGGTCAGTGCTGCCGCGCATCACCGGCCGTGGCCCGCACGCGACCATCGCGATGATCGGGCACCGGGCCGCCGAATTCGTCTCGGCGGGTTAGGTTTCGGACGATCCGCAGTTGGCGGCCGTCACGCCCGGGCGCCCATATTCCGATCAGTACCGCGGCGACCGCGACGAGGATTGAGAGCACGGTGATCGAACTCTGCATCGCGTGCAGGAATGCTGATTTGCTGATGTCGGCCAGCTGCGCGCCGGCCGGTCCCAGCCGATCGGACACCGCGAGTGCCTCGGCCAGCGACCCGCCGGCGGCCTGCTGCACCGGTGGCGGGAAGGTGGCCAGTTGGTCGCCGAGGCGGTGGGTGTACTGCCCGGCCAGTATCGAGCCGGCCAGGGCGATGCCCAACGCGGCGCCGATTTCGCGAACGGTGTCGTTGACGGCCGATGCCACACCCTGCTTGTCGTCGGGCGCAGCGTTCATGATGGCCGATGTGGTCGGTGCGGTGCACAGTCCGATGCCGGTTGCGAGCACCAATAGTGGCCAGGCCAAGTCGAAGTAGGACGAGTCGATTCGCAGCGTGAGCAGGCAGACAAAGCCGGCTGCGATGAACAGCAACCCGGTGGACACGACCACGCGCAATCCCAGTCGGGGCAGGTACCACGACGAGGTCACCGAGAGCACGGCCATCGGCAGCATCAGAGGCGTGAACGCCAGCGCCGTCTGCAGCGCCGAATAGCCCAGGATCAGCTGCGTGTATTGCATGACCAGGTACATGAAGCCGAAGTTGGCCAGGAAGAACACCGCGATGGCGGCCGCTCCGGTGGCGAAATCGGCTCGGCGAAACAGGGATACGTCGAGAAGCGGATGACGGCGGCGCACCTCGAACAGCCCGAACGCCACGGCCAGCGCCACCCCGGCACACAGGCAGCCGATCACCAGTGGATCGGACCAGCCCCGCGGGGGCGCCTCGACGATGCCGAACACGAACACTGCGACGGCACCGCCGATCAACGCCGCGCCCGGCCAGTCCACCGCAGGCGCATCGGCGTCGCGCGAATCGCTGACCGTCCAGGTCAGCACGAACAATGCCAGGCCGGCCCCGGCCAATGCCCAGAAGATCGACTGCCACGGCCAAAAGCGCAGCAGCAGGCCCGAACCCAGCATTCCGAGCACGGCGCCACAGCCCGCCACTCCGGCCCAGATTCCGACGGCCTTGGTGCGTTCCGACTTCGGATAGACCACCGTGAGCAGGGACAAGGTGGCGGGCATGACGAACGCCGCGCCGGCGCCGGCGACCGCTCGGGCGGCGATGATCTGAATCGGAGCGTCGAAGAAGATCGGGGCCAGCGAGGCGAGCGTGAAGATCGACAAGCCGATCAGCAGGGCGCCGCGGCGGCCGTACCGGTCGCCGATGGCTCCGGCCGGGAGTAGCAGGCAGGCCAATACCAGGGTGTAGCTGTCGACCACCCAGGTCAGTTGGGACTGGGTGGCCGAGGTGGTGACGGCGATGTCGCCCAGCGCAGTGTTGAGGGCGATCATCGAGGAGATCACCAGCGCGACGCCCAGGCAGGCGACGGTCAGAGTCCACGTTCGCTGCAAGGTCGAGACGTCACGCAGCCGGGTATCGGTACCCTTGTCGGGCCGGGTCAAGGTGTCCACGCGGGAGCCTTCCTTCGGTCGCAGGTCCAACCACGGGACTATCCGTCTCAAAAATATCCAAACGTGCGAAGTGTCACCGGAAAGGAAATCGGTCATGGCAAGCCGGCGCACCGACCCCAGACCTGCGCGTTCGCGCGCGCGGTTACTGGACGCCGCAACGGCATTGCTTCGTACCGGCGGCCCCAGCGCGGTAACTGTCGATGCCGTCACTCGCGGTGCCAACGTCGCCAGGGCCACCCTGTACCGGCATTTTCCGAGTGGTAACGATCTGCTGGCCGCCGCGTTCCACAGCCTGATTCCGCCGGCACCGATGCCGCCGGACTCCGGGACCCTACGGGAGCGCCTGCTGGCATTGATGCAGGCGCAGTCCGACCTCATCTCGGAGACGCCGGCCTTGCTGACGGCGACCTATTGGCTGGCGCTGGGTCCGGACATGGAGCACCTGCCCGAGAAGGACGGGGGCTCCGACAGCCCCGAGGTGCGCACGCTGCGTGAGCGGGTCGCCCAGCAGTACGGCGCTCCGTTCGACGCGATCTTCGACAGTCCCGACGCGCAACGCGAGCTCGGCGAGGTCGACCGGGCGCAAGCCATCATGCTGTTGATCGGGCCTCTGGTGGCCGGGCGCATCAGCACACTGGCCGACTTCGACTACCGCGAGTGCGCGCGCGCCGCGGTGGACGGCTTTCTGGCCGTCCACCGGATCGGTGAAATCACTTCAGCGAGTAGCGAATCGGCAGGCGTTTGAGGCCCCCGACGAACGTGGTGGCCATGAGTTCGGGTTCGCCGGCCAGTTCGATGGACTTGATGCGCGGGACGAGTTCGGTGAAGAAGCTGTTCATTTCCATGCGGGCGAGCGCGGCGCCGAGGCAGAAGTGCACGCCGTAGCCGAAGGACAGGTGCTTGTTGGGGTCGCGCCCGACGTCGAAGCGCATCGGGTCGTCGAACACCTCTTCGTCGCGGTTGGCCGAAACGTAGGACAGCAGAACGGCTTCGCCCTTGGCGATCGGGACGCCGCGCACTTCGGTGTCGGCTTGGGCGGTGCGCATGAATTCCTTGACCGGCACAACGCAGCGGATCATCTCCTCGACCGCGGTGCCCATCAGGCCGGGGTCGTTCTGCAGCCGCTGCAGCTCGCCGGGGTTGCGGATCAGTTCCAGTAGGCCGCCGGCGATTCCGGCGCTGGTGGTGTCGTGCCCGGCACTGGTCACGATCACGTAGTAGGAGGCGGTGTCCATATCGGAGAGCGGTTGCCCGTCGATGGTGGCGTTGGCGATCGCGGACGTCAGGTCTTCGGTGGGGTGTTCGCGTCGCGAGGCAGTGAGCGCGGAGAAGTAGGTGAAGAAGTCCAGCAGCACGGCGAGCATGTCGTCGGTGGAGCCGCCGCGCTGGAACTCTTCGTCGTCACCACCGAACATCTCCTGGGTGAGTTTGAGCATCCGAGGGAAATCTGATTCCGGCAGGCCCAGCAGCGTCAGGATGATGTACAGCGGATAGTTGACCGCGATCTCCTGCGCGAAGTCGAGCTCGGGACCCTTTTCGAGCATCTTGTCCACGTAGATCTTCGCGAGCTCGTCGCAGCGAGTTTTCAACGCGCGCATGGCTTTCGGGCGGAACCAGTCGGCTCCGATCTTGCGCATGTCGCGGTGGTGCGGGTCGTCCATGTGGATCAGCGTGCGCAGTCCGATCCCGGCTTCCATCTGCGCGCGCAACGCGTCGTCGGCGGCGGCGATCGCGAGTAGCGGCCGCGGGTCGTTGGTGAACAGGTCGTTCTGCCGTTCGATGTCCATGATGTCCGCGTGCTTGGTGATCGCCCAGAACGGCCGATAACCCTCGGCCTCGACCCACGACACCGGAGCATGTGCACGCAGATGAGCAAGCGATGAATGCATTCGCTTCTCGTCTGTGTATCCCAGCGGACTGGCCAGAACCCGGGCCGCCTTGTCCATGATCCGTGGGGTCATCGGGTCTCCTCGCTCGCTCAAACCGCGCGGTCATATCGACAGAAATTTGACGGGTGTCAGGTTTCTAGTTTGGCGCAGATTCTGCCAGGTCGCACGTGATTGGCGCCAATTGCCAGGTCACGCCTCGGGGCCGCCGCCGCGTAGGCTCGTTTCTCGTGCCACAGCTGACGATCCGAAAAATTCGGTGCGCGATGGTGCTGCTGCTGACCGTCGCGACCGTCCTCGCGTGCACACACAACGGCAGCGATTCGCAGCCGCCCGCCGCTGCGGCGGCGGAGCCGGGACCGGCGGTGGTGCAGACCGCGGCCGGTGCGGTGCGTGGTGTGGTGGCCCCGGGTTACCGGGTCTTCGACGGCATTCCCTACGGCGCCGCACCGGTCGGGGCGCAGCGTTGGCAGCCGCCGCAACCGGCCGCGCCATGGCAGGGAGTACGCGACGCCACCAAGCCGGGCCTGCGCTGCATTCAGGACACCAGCAACGATCCCGACTATGGGCGCCCGACGGGCGAGGACTGCCTGAATCTCAACGTCTGGAGTCCCGACGGCGCGAGCTCCGCCCACCAGAAGCCGGTGATGGTGTGGATTCACGGCGGAGGCTTCCTGAACGGCAGCGCCGACATCTACGACGCCCGTTGGATGGCGACCCAGGGCGACATCGTCGTCGTCACCATCAACTATCGGCTGGGAACGCTCGGCTTCCTGGCGCATCCGGCGCTGGCACCTGACGGCAACATCGGCAACTACGGATTGGCCGACCAGCAGGCCGCCCTGCGGTGGGTTCGCGACAACATTGCCGAATTCGGCGGTGATCCAAGCAAAGTCACGATAGCCGGTGAGTCGGCCGGCGCGATGTCGGTGTGCGACCACCTGGTCGCGCCCGGGTCGGAGGGGTTGTTCCGGGCGGCGATCCTGCAGAGCGGGCCATGCCAGGCGCAGGCCGACCGGGCCACCGCGCAGCGGGTGAGCACCGACTATGCGGCCACCGCGGGCTGCACCGACCCAGCCGCAGTGGCGGTCTGCCTGCGGGCACTACCGACCGAGACTCTTCAGCGTGCTCCGTTGTATGTCGGATTCGGGCCCGACAAGCTGACCGGGCCGGTCACCGGAACCGACCGGCTCCCGACCGATCCAATGACGGCGTTCGCGCTGGGCCGCGCACCCAAGGTCCCGGTGTTGGTCGGCAGCAACGGTGACGAGTTCGCCATGTTCACCGCGATTCAGTTCCTGAAAAACCGTGGACTGCCTCCATATCCACAACTGCTGTCCGGCACGTTCGGGCCCGACGCGCCCGCGGTAGCTGCGCACTATCCGCTCGACGTGTTCGGCGGCAACGAGGGCCAGGCCTACTCCGCAGCGGTGACCGATAGCGTATTCGCCTGTCCGACAGACAAGATGGCGTCGAGCCTGGCACGTACGGGACCTGTGTACGCCTACGAGTTCAACGACCGAACCGCCCCGGCTCCAGATCCGTTGCGGGCGGCGCCGTTTCCGGTCGGAGCCAGCCATTCGCTGGAATTGCGGTACCTGTTCGACGTCGGTGGCGCCCCACCGCTCAACCCGGCCCAACGCGAGCTCTCCGACCAGATGGTCGCCTACTGGAGTCAGTTCGTGAGGGACGGCAAGCCGGAGGTGTCCGGTCTACCGGACTGGCCGCAGTTGAGCAGTGACCGCGTTGCGAAGTGGATGTCCCTGCAGACCGCGCAGTTGACGATCACCGACAATTTCGGCGCGCGGCACAACTGTGCGTTCTGGGCGGGCGTGAAAGGCGCGCGCTAGCTGCTCCAGCGGGGATGGGCGACCACCGCGAGCGCTTCCGCCACGTCGGAGGCCAGCGGCCTGCACCGCGTCCCACGCTCCCGAACCCACTGCTGAAAAGCGAAGTCTGCCGCGGCAAAAGATAATTGGACCAATAGCCCCGGACGGCCGTCCGCTGTGGGATCGGCCCCCATGCGTGCAGCGACCAGCTCGACCATGTGGTCGCGATCGGGGGCGGACAGCAGGGTCGCCCGATCGAGCAACTCAGGGGCGGTCAGGATGGCTGCGCGCCAGTTCTCCAGGTCCGCATCGTCAAACGACTCGACGCGGCTCACGATCGCGGCGGCCAGGGCGGCGTCTGGTGCCTCGCCGGGCGGGCGGCGCATGAGCAGCGACGCGATCGCGGCGTTCCCGCGCTGCACCGCCCCGAGAAGCAGATCCTCCTTGGTGGCCACGTGGCGGAAGAAGGTTCGCGGTGAGACCGATGCCTCCGCGGCGATGTCCTCGGTGGTGACGTTGCCGAATCCCCGTGCGGTGAACAGTCGGTAGGCCGCAGCGTGGATGTCGGCATGCACCTGCGCCCGCTGTCGGTCCCGCAGTGTGGGTGGCCGCTCGGCAGGCGGGTTGCTCACCGGTACGTTCCCGTCCCGCCGTCGATGTTGATGGTTTGGGCGGTCATGTACGAGGCGTCGGGACTGAGCAGGAAGGCCACCACCGCACCGATGTCGGCGTGGGTGTCGCCGATCCGGCGCAGCGGGACACCTCTCACGATCTTGTTGTAAACCTCGGGGACCGCTTCGCTCCAGGCCGCGACACCGGCGGAGTTGGCGAACGGGCACACCACGTTCACCCGGATGTTGTCGATACCCCATTCCAGCGCGGCCACTTTTGACATGCCGCGGATCGCTTCCTTGGCGCCGGCGTAGGCGCCGAACGACTTCTGGCCGCCGGTGCCGCTGCCAGATCCGAAGTTCACGATCGATCCGCCGCCGCCTGCCTTGAGTACCGGGTAGGCGGCCTGCATCAGGAAGAAGGTGGCCCGCGGGCCGATGTCGAACACGAGGTCGTAGTCGGCCATGGTGATGTCGGTGAACGGCTTGGGTTCGTCGGTGGCGATCGCGTTGTTGATCAAAGCGTCGATGCCGCCGAAGCTTTCGACCGCGACGTCGACGATGTGTTGATAGCTGGAGCGGTCACACAGATCGGCGACCAGTGGCACTGCGCGCCGGTCATCGGCGAGCGATCCCGCTACGCCGATCACCCCGGGGTCGCGGTCGACCAGCAAGACCGACGCGCCGCGTTCGAGCAGTGCCGCAGCGATACCCCGGCCGACCCCGCGCGCCGCTCCTGTCACGATCACCCGGTGACCACTCAGCGACTCTGGATGCCAGTAGGTCGCCTCAGCGCTGGACGCCACGATGTAACTCCTCCGATGTTCTTGCGGCACCCGGAAATTCGATGAACTCCACCGTGGTGCCGTCGGGATCCTTGACGAAGAACATCCGCACCCCGGCGATCTCGAACGGTGCCTGATCCGGTTGGCAACCCGCCGCCTGCACATGCCGATACGCGTCGTCCAAATCGGTGACCGACAGCGAGATGTTCTTGTTGCCGACGAAAGGCCGCTTGACCGGCTGGCTCCCGGTGCCCAGCGACAGCAGTTCGATCATCACTCCGCCGATCAGGCCGCCGACGGCCCGGCCCCGGTTCCCGTCACCACCGCCGAGCGCGTGGTCGAACGACTCACCCGTCAGGGTCTGGTCGAACACCACGTCCATGCCGAGCAACCCGTGGTAGAAACGCAGCGCCCGGTCCATGTCGGTGACACCGACCACCAGGTGGGAAAACCGAAGATCGCCAAGACTTTCCACGATCAGCGAGCCAGGTCGGGGGCCGCTCGGCCGGCGATCAGCGGCAGGTCGAGATAGGTCTTGATGCCGGGGCCGGCTTCGCAAACATAGGGAATAGCACTGATGCAATGGTTGGCGGTGGCGACCACACCCGGATTGCGTTTGAGGCCCTCTTCGACCGTTTCCGGTTGCAGCCCTTTGAAAGTCAGCGACACGTCGCAGTCTCCGGTGACCTCCACCTCGAAACGCTCGCCCTTTTCGCCGAGCGTCCACGGCGGGTCGAGCTCAACGTCGCACATCAGCCAGTTCACCGCGGCGGTGACGACCGGCTGGTCGTCGACGATGGCCTGCCACTTGAAGCGACGTGCGGCCACGGTGCCCGCCTCCATCGGAACCACGAGTTCATCGGTCCCGTGGACGGCCACCGCAACCTCCTGGGTGGAGCGGATACGCGGATCCGCGCGGAAGCCCAGCTGATCGGCGACCATTCGCACCGACTGCTTGAAGCCGGCTTCCAATAAGGCCGCGATGGGCCCGCTCATCGCCTGCTCCGGGGTCAGGCCGAATCCCATTACCTCCCGCACCACCAGTGGCGCGTTGTAGGTGCGGATGTCGGAGAATTCCTCGGCCCGGACGTGCGTGATCGCCGCGGTAAGCGCGGAGATCATCAGCGGGAAGCGTTCCGTGATGCCGCCGGGATGAATCCCCGAGCCGTGCAGCGTGGAGTTGCCCGCCGTGCAGGCTTCCTCGAGTGCTTGCACCGCTGGATTCCCCCGGTCTGGGTAGACCCACCCGACCGGGGTCACCACGTTCTTGCCCGAGCGCAGGATCTTCCCGACGACCCCGTCGTCGGGAAGAAGGGGGGAGTACATGACGCAGTCGGCGTCCAGCGCCAGTAATTCGTCGATGTCGGTCGTGGCCGCCAGCCCGATCGGCGCTTCGCCTATGACGTCGCCCACGTCTCGGCCGTGCTTGTCGGCGCTGTGGACCCAGCAGCCGACGAGTTCGAGTTCGGGGTGGCGCAGCACGCCCTGAATTGCCGCCTTGCCCACACCGCCGGTTGCCCACTGAATGACGCGATACATGCCTGGCATCCTATGTCGATATGGCAGTGACTGTCACCAAGCGGGATGCGCTAACCCCAGCACGTTGAGCAAAATGGACCAGCTGTACGGAAACGAGCTCGCGCATCGGCAACTGGTCTGGGCATCGAACCGGGACGTCCTCGACCCCGCTGAGCAGGACAAGTAGCGATTCGGACCAGGCTTCGGGCGGATTTGGCTGGTGTCGCGATCTGAGGCATACTGTTCGGGTTGCCTTGAGCCGGGTTCGCTCCCCATCGGGAGCGTTCAGCGCAAGGCATACGACCGGCGCCCGAACGGGCGCGTTCGGTTCCCACTTCGGAGCGCGACAGGTTTTGTCCGCGCCTTCGGGGCTGCGTGAGGGCGACACACCCGACCGCGGGGGCCGGAGCACCAGAGACAGGTAAAGAGCGGCGGCGACAGCCAGCGCTGTAACTCCGGCGATAGCCGGCGTGCCAGCGCATTGACCACCGTGTCCCCTTGCGGGACCGAGCAGGAATGAAGGTAGGAGAAGCGTGGCGGGACAAAAGATCCGCATCAGGCTCAAGGCCTACGACCACGAGGCCATTGATGCCTCGGCGCGCAAGATCGTGGAAACGGTCACCCGTACCGGTGCGAGCGTGGTTGGTCCGGTGCCGCTGCCGACGGAAAAGAATGTGTACTGCGTCATCCGCTCCCCCCATAAGTACAAGGACTCCCGGGAGCACTTCGAGATGCGCACGCACAAGCGACTCATCGACATCCTCGACCCGACGCCGAAGACCGTTGACGCACTCATGCGTATCGATCTGCCGGCCAGCGTCGACGTGAACATCCAGTAGTAGGGGAGTCGACGAAGACATGGCGAGTCAAAGCAAATCTGCCGCACCGCGGCGAGGCATTTTGGGCACGAAGCTGGGCATGACCCAGGTGTTCGACGAAAACAACCGGGTCGTCCCGGTCACGGTCGTCAGGGCCGGACCCAATGTGGTGACCCGAATCCGTACGCCCGAGCGCGACGGCTACAGCGCTGTGCAGCTGGCCTACGGCGAGATCAGCCCCCGCAAGGTGAACAAGCCGGTCACCGGTCAGTACGCCGCCGCCGGGGTCAACCCGCGCCGGCACCTGGCCGAGCTGCGGCTGGATGACGAGACCGCGGCCGCCGAGTACGAGGTCGGCCAGGAACTGACGGCGGAGATCTTCGCCGACGGCGCCTACGTCGACGTCACCGGCACCTCCAAGGGCAAGGGCTTCGCGGGCACCATGAAGCGTCACGGCTTCAAGGGTCAGGGCGCCAGCCACGGCGCCCAGGCCGTGCACCGCCGGCCGGGCTCGATCGGTGGCTGCGCCACCCCGGGCCGTGTCTTCAAGGGCACCCGGATGTCCGGCCGCATGGGCAGCGACCGCGTCACCACGCAGAACCTGGTGGTGCACAAGGTCGATGCCGAGAACGGCGTGCTGTTGATCAAAGGCGCTGTCCCCGGCCGCAACGGCGGACTCGTGATGGTTCGCACGGCAGTCAAACGAGGTGAGAAGTAATGGGCTCTGAGGAACTGAAGATTCCAGTTCGCACTCCGGCCGGCAAGCAGGAGGGGACGGTTGAACTGCCTGCCGCCCTCTTCGATGTGGAACCCAACATCGCGCTGATGCACCAGGTGGTGAATGCGCAGCTGGCCGCCAAGCGACAGGGCACGCACGCCACCAAGACTCGTGCTCAGGTTTCCGGTGGCGGCAGGAAGCCGTACCGGCAGAAGGGCACCGGTCGCGCCCGTCAGGGTTCGACCCGCGCTCCGCAGTTCACCGGCGGTGGCGTCGTCCACGGTCCGCAGCCGCGTGACTACAGCCAGCGGACACCGAAGAAGATGATCGCCGCCGCACTGCGCGGCGCATTGTCGGACCGGGCTCGCAACGAGCGGATCCACGCGGTTACCGAACTGTTGAGCGGTCAGACCCCGTCGACCAAGAGCGCCAAGGCGTTCCTGGGGACGCTGACCGACCGCCGCAAGGTGCTGGTCGTGATCGGTCGGACCGACGAAGTCGGCGCCAAGAGCGTGCGCAATCTGCCTGGTGTACATGTGATCTCGCCGGATCAGCTCAACACCTATGACGTGCTCAACGCCGACGACGTGGTGTTCAGCGTGGAAGCGCTGAATGCCTACATCGGTGCCAACGTTCAGGAGGTTTCGGCCTGATGGCAACGATTACCGACCCCCGCGACATCATCTTGGCCCCGGTCATCTCCGAGAAGTCGTACGGACTGATCGAGGACAACGTCTACACGTTCGTCGTCGCACCCGGCTCGAACAAGACGCAGATCAAGATCGCCATCGAGAAGATCTTCAAGGTGAAGGTCGACTCGGTGAACACGCTGAACCGGCAGGGCAAGCGCAAGCGCACCCGCGCCGGATACGGACAGCGCAAGAGCACCAAGCGCGCGATCGTGACCCTGGCCGCCGGCAGCAAGCCGATCGACCTTTTCGGAGCTCCCGCCTGACCAGGCGGGAAAGACTGCAGATAGAACTCAGGAATAGATAATGGGAATTCGCAAGTACAAGCCGACGACCCCCGGTCGCCGCGGTGCCAGCGTCTCCGATTTCTCCGAGATCACTCGCTCGACTCCGGAGAAGTCGCTGATCCGCCCGCTGCACAGCACCGGCGGTCGTAACGCGCACGGTCGAATCACCACCCGCCACAAGGGCGGCGGGCACAAGCGTGCCTACCGGGTGATCGACTTCCGTCGCCACGACAAGGACGGCGTCAACGCCAAGGTCGCTCACATCGAGTACGACCCCAACCGCACCGCGAATATCGCGCTGCTGCACTACCTGGACGGCGAGAAGCGCTACATCATTGCGCCGCAGGGTCTTTCGCAGGGCCACGTCGTGGAGTCGGGCGCCAACGCCGATATCAAGCCCGGTAACAACCTGCCGCTGCGCAACATCCCCGCCGGTACCGTGATCCACGCCGTCGAGCTGCGTCCCGGCGGCGGTGCCAAGCTGGCCCGCTCGGCCGGCTCGAGCATCCAGCTGCTGGGCAAGGAAGGCGCCTACGCCTCCCTGCGTATGCCGTCGGGTGAGATCCGCCGCGTCGACGTGCGCTGCCGCGCCACCGTCGGCGAGGTCGGCAACGCCGAGCAGGCCAACATCAACTGGGGCAAAGCCGGCCGCATGCGGTGGAAGGGCAAGCGCCCGACCGTCCGTGGTGTGGTGATGAACCCGGTCGACCACCCGCATGGTGGTGGCGAGGGCAAGACCTCCGGTGGTCGCCACCCGGTCAGCCCGTGGGGCAAGCCCGAGGGCCGCACCCGTAAGCCCAACAAGCCGAGTGACAAGCTCATCGTCCGACGCCGGCGCACCGGCAAGAACAAGCGCTAGGCCGGGAAGGATCACACGATGCCACGCAGCCTGAAAAAGGGTCCGTTCGTCGACGACCATCTGCTCAAGAAGGTCGACGTCCAGAACGAGAAGAACACCAAGCAGGTCATCAAGACCTGGTCGCGTCGTTCGACCATCATCCCCGACTTCATCGGTCACACCTTCGCCGTCCACGACGGTCGCAAGCATGTGCCGGTGTTCGTCACCGAGGCGATGGTCGGCCACAAGCTGGGCGAGTTCGCCCCGACGCGCACGTTCAAGGGTCACATCAAGGACGACCGGAAGAGTAAGCGGCGATGACGACTGCAACTACCGAATACCCGTCCGCGACAGCCGTAGCGCGCCACATCGGGATCTCGGCGACCAAGGCGCGACGCGTCATCAACCTGGTCCGCGGCAAGAGCGTCGAAGACGCCCTTGACATCCTTCGCTGGGCGCCGCAGCAGGCCAGCGAGCCGGTCGCCAAGGTGATCGCGAGCGCTGCCGCCAACGCGCAGAACAACAACGGTCTGGATCCGGCCACTCTGGTGGTCGCCACCATCACCGCCGATGAGGGTCCGACCGCCAAGCGCATCCGGCCGCGCGCGCAGGGTCGCGCGTACCGAATCCGCAAGCGCACCAGCCACATCACGGTGATCGTGGAGAGCCGCCCGAGCAAGAAAGACGCGGGCAAGTCCGCCGGTGCCGCACGCGCCCGTCGCGCACAGGCCAGCAAGGTCGCCACCAAGAAGGCGGCTCCCAAGACCAAGGCTTCTGCTGAAGCGAAGGAGGGCTCGGAGTAGTGGGCCAGAAAATCAATCCCCACGGCTTCCGGCTCGGTATCACCACCGACTGGAAGTCCCGGTGGTACGCCGACAAGCAGTACGCGGATTACGTCAAGGAAGATGTGGCGATCCGTCGGCTGTTGGCCACCGGCCTCGAGCGCGCCGGCATCGCCGACGTGGAGATCGAAAGGACTCGCGACAGAGTCCGTGTTGATATCCACACCGCACGCCCGGGCATCGTGATCGGCCGGCGTGGCACCGAGGCCGACCGCATCCGCGCCGACCTGGAGAAGCTGACCGGCAAGCAGGTTCAGCTCAACATCCTCGAGGTGAAGAGCCCGGAGTCGGTGGCCCAGTTGGTCGCCCAGGGTGTCGCCGAGCAGCTGAGCAACCGTGTGGCGTTCCGCCGCGCGATGCGCAAGGCGATCCAGTCAGCCATGCGGCAGCCCAACGTCAAGGGCATCCGGGTTCAGTGCTCGGGTCGCCTCGGCGGCGCCGAGATGAGCCGCTCGGAGTTCTACCGTGAAGGCCGTGTGCCGCTGCACACCCTGCGCGCGGACATCGACTACGGCCTCTACGAGGCCAAGACCACCTTCGGCCGCATCGGCGTGAAGGTCTGGATCTACAAGGGCGACATCGTCGGTGGCAAGCGTGAGCTGGCCGCCGCCGCACCCGCCGGCGCAGACCGGCCGCGTCGCGAGCGTCCGTCGGGCGCCCGCCCGCGTCGTAGTGGCGCGTCGGGCACCACCGCGACGAGCACCGAAGCCGGTCGCGCCGCCAGCGAGGGCACTGTGGAGACCACCGAATCCACCGTTCCCGTCACCGCGGAGGCGCCGGCCGTCGAGCCCGCCGCTGAAAACACGGAGAGCTGACTCATGCTGATTCCCCGTAAAGTCAAGCACCGCAAGCAACATCACCCCAGGCAGCGTGGTATGGCCAGCGGTGGAACGTCGGTGACGTTCGGTGACTACGGCATCCAGGCACTGGAGCACGCCTACGTCACGAACCGGCAGATCGAGTCCGCTCGTATCGCCATCAACCGGCACATCAAGCGTGGCGGCAAGGTCTGGATCAACATCTTCCCGGACCGCCCGCTGACCAAGAAGCCCGCCGAAACCCGCATGGGTTCGGGTAAGGGCAGCCCGGAGTGGTGGGTGTCGAACGTCAAGCCCGGCCGCGTGCTGTTCGAGCTGAGCTACCCCGACGAGAAAGTCGCCCGGGAAGCACTGACCCGTGCGATCCACAAGCTGCCGATCAAGGCACGCATCGTGACCCGAGAGGAGCAGTTCTGATGGCAGTTGGCATCAGCGCCGGCGAACTGCGTGAGCTCACCGAAGAAGAGCTGACCGACAAGCTGCGGGAAGCCAAGGAAGAGCTGTTCAACCTGCGCTTCCAGATGGCCACCGGGCAGCTGGACAACAATCGCCGGCTTCGCACCGTGCGTCAGGAAATTGCGCGCATCTACACGGTGCTGCGCGAACGTGAACTGGGTCTGGCCGCCGGACCCGCTGGTGAGGAAGCGTAATGGCAGAAACAAAGGGCCCCAAGCACACTGAGCAGACCGAGGAGTCGCGCGGCCGTCGTAAGACGGTCATCGGCTACGTGGTCAGCGACAAGATGCAGAAGACCATTGTGGTCGAACTCGAATCTCGCAAGAGCCACCCGCTCTACGGCAAGATCATCCGGACCACCACGAAGGTCAAAGCGCACGACGAGAACAGCGACGCCGGTATCGGCGACCGGGTCTCCCTGATGGAGACCCGTCCGCTGTCGGCGACCAAGCGCTGGCGTCTCGTCGAGGTTCTCGAGCGCGCCAAGTAATAATCCCGTCATAGCAAACGCGAGCCGCGGCTGATAAGCCGCGGCTCGCGGTGTAAATTGCCAAGGCGATGGTTTTTGGCAATTGACCGTGAGGGTTGGCATGCCGGTGGTGAAGTCGGGGGGCTTGGTCAAGTTCGGGGCGACCGTCGGGGTGGTGGCCGCCATAGTGTGGTCGGCACCGCCGGCAGGGGCCGACCCGGTGCCTACCGATCCAGCGCCTGCCGAGCCGGTGCCGACCGCGGCGGTCGCCGGTGAGGTGACAACGGCCCCGACGCTGTCGCTGACCGATCTCGGTGCGGCGCCGGTGCTGTCGTTCTACGGCGGAACCAGTTCGACGTCGCTCTCGTTCCCGGTGCCGCCGGGGCTGGCTCCCGCAGCCCTCAACGCGACCCTAGACCTGCCGTTTGCGGTCCGAAGCGGTCTCATCTCGGTGACACAGGGCGATCGGCTGATCGGCAAGCTGGGCCTGCCCACTGCGGACCTTTCCCCGGTCGTCATCCCACTGGCCGGAGCCCAGGTGATCGACAACGTCGCCACCCTGACTCTCACGCTGGCTTCGGTGCCCGACGACGGCTACTGCCTGGACCGGCTCAACCCGGTCAGCCTCATCGACGGTTCGGTCACGTTCACCGGTGCCGAGGCGGTACCGGCCACGGTGGCCGACTTCCTTCCGCCGCTGCTTCGCAAGCTGACGATCGGGCTGCCCGCCAACCCGTCCATGGCCGAATCCGATGCTGTGGTGCAGTTGGCGGCCGGACTGGTCAAGAAGTACGGCAATCAGGCACCGGACGTCCAGGTGGTTCCGCTCGCGGACGGTGCCACGGCGGTACCCACATCGTCGGCGCCGCTGGAACGGCAGATCGTCGTCAAAGAGGGCTCCGACGAGAGCATTTCGCTCGAAGGTGCCGGTGTTCCCCAGCTGCTGATCACCGGCCCGGCAGACAAGTTGACCAACGACACCCGACTTCTCAGCGACGGTGCCTTGAACCTCGCCGCCTCGCCGCGGGTGGTACCGGAGAAGCTCAGCTCGGGCCGGCGCCCGCAAACGATCGGCGGGCTGGTGACGGTCGGGCAGCTCAATCAGAGCACGCTCACGGCCGCCGGCGATTCGCCCGGGGTGACGATCGGGCTCGATCAGACCAAGTTCGGTCATCCCGTCCAGGGTGTCCGTGCTCATGTGGTGGGGGCCTACACGCCGCTGCCCAACAGCTTTGGCGCGCAACTCACGGCGACTGTCAACGGTGAGCAGATCGATTCGTGGGCCGCCGATTCCACCGGGACGATCGACCGGTGGATCAGTGTTCCGGACCGCCTGCTGACGCGCTACACCGATATGCAGATCTCGCTGAACACCACCGGCAACACCGGGGGATGCAACGACGATCGCTCGCTGAACCTGAAGATCAACGGCAACAGTGTGATCGAGAGCAGCCAGGCGTCGCCGCCCATCCCGGCCGGTTTCGGCTCGCTGCCGCAGTCATTGCTGCCGGTTGTCCAGGTCGGTATCGGATCGGATCGGTTCGCCGACACCGTCCGGGCCAGCCAGATCATCATCGGATTGCAGCGCCTCAGTTCGCTGGCGCTGCGTACGTCGGTGACGTCGTTCGAGGAGGCCCGCAGGAGCCAGGATCCGGCGATCCTGATCAGCGCCGACGGATGGACCGACAAGTCGATCACGTTGCCGGTCAGCACCAACGAGCGCCGCATCACGCTGGAAGGGACGGCCAAGGATGGGCCGACCGTCCTCAACCTCGACCCGGGTATCCAGTTCGGGTCGCTACAGACGGTGTTCGACGACCACCGCTCGCTGCTCATCGCGACGTCCAACGGGGCGCCCCAGCAGCTCGACGAGTTACTGGGCTGGCTGAACTCCGACCGGTCCCGCTGGCCACAGCTGCGTGGCACCGCGATCGTCGCAATCCCCGGACGGGCACCGACTTTGGTCGCCGGACGTACGCCGATCAGCGTGTACGGTCCTCCCGCCGAGGCTCCTGATCAATCGGCCACGCCGGCCGGTCGCTACCGCTACGACCCGGCGTGGTGGGTCGCAGCAGGTGTCGTGGGTCTGGCCGCTGCCGGCGTGCTGGTGATCATCCTCACGGCCCGTGGTCCGCGGGACATCAGCGGAGGGCACCGCCGCGACAGCTGACGGCCGGTCGGTTCTACGACTCGCCTGGGAGCAGTCGCAGATCCGCGCACATTTGGTCCGCCGCATGGAAGTCTGTGCGCATGACCACGGAGTTCAACGGCAAGATCGAACTGGACATTCGCGATTCCGAGGTGGACTGGGGACCGTACGCGGCGCCCACGGCGCCCGACAATGCGCCCAACGTGCTTTATCTGGTCTGGGACGACATCGGCATCGCCACCTGGGACTGCTTCGGTGGCCTGGTGTCGATGCCGGCGATGTCGCGGATCGCCGAGCGCGGTGTTCGGCTCTCGCAATTCCACACCACGGCGCTGTGTTCCCCGACCAGGGCGTCGCTGCTGACCGGCCGTAACGCGACCACGGTAGGCATGGCGACCATCGAGGAGTTCACCGACGGCTTCCCCGGTATCAACGGCCGGATTCCCGATGACACCGCACTGATTTCGGAGGTGCTGGCCGAACGCGGTTACAACACGTACTGCGTGGGCAAGTGGCATCTCACCCCGATCGAGGAGTCCAGCCTGGCGGCCACCCGCAGGCACTGGCCGCTATCGCGTGGCTTCGAGCGGTTCTACGGATTCATGGGCGGGGAGACCGACCAGTGGTACCCCGAGCTGGTGTACGACAGCCACCCCGTCGAGGCGCCTGCCACCCCGGAGGAGGGCTACCACCTCTCGAAGGATCTGGCGGACAAGACAATCGAATTCATCCGTGACTCCACCATGATCGCTCCCGACAAGCCGTGGTTCACCTATCTGTGCCCGGGGGCGGGCCACGCGCCGCACCACGTGTTCAAGGAGTGGGCCGATCGCTATTCCGGGACCTTCGACATGGGCTATGAGCGCTATCGGGAGATCGTGCTGGAGAACCAGAAGAAGCTCGGCATCGTGCCGTCAGACACCGAATTGTCCGCGGTCAATCCCTATGCCGACGTCACCGGACCGGCCGGCCAACCTTGGCCCGAGCAGGACACGGTGCGTCCGTGGGATTCGCTGAACGACGAGGAGAAGCGGCTGTTCTCCCGGATGGCTGAAGTGTTCGCCGGCTTCCTGTCCTACACCGACGCCCAGATCGGCCGGATCCTGGACTATCTCGACGAGTCCGGGCAGCTGGACAATACGATCATCGTCGTCATCTCCGACAACGGCGCCAGTGGCGAGGGCGGGCCCAACGGGTCGGTCAACGAAGGCAAGTTCTTCAACGGCTACATCGACACCGTCGAGGAGAGCATGCGCTTCTTCGACGAACTGGGCGGTCCCACCACCTACGAGCACTACCCGATCGGGTGGGCGATGGCATTCAACACGCCCTACAAGCTCTACAAGCGCTACGCCTCCCATGAAGGGGGTATCGCCGACACCGCAATCATCTCCTGGCCCAACGGAATTGCCGCTCACGGTGAAGTCCGGGACAACTACGTCAACGTCAGCGACGTCACGCCGACCATCTATGAGCTGCTGGGCATTGGTGCACCGGAAACCGTGAAGGGCATTGTCCAGAAACCCCTCGACGGTGTGAGTTTCAGAGCAGCGCTTGATGATTCGACGGCCACCACCGGCAAGGAGACCCAGTTCTACACGATGCTGGGCACTCGTGGGATCTGGCACAAGGGCTGGTTCGCCAGCACGGTGCATCCAGCATCGCCGTCGGGCTGGTCGCAGTTCGACGCCGACCGCTGGGAGCTGTACCACATCGAGAACGACCGCAGCCAATGCCACGATGTCGCGGCCGAGTATCCCGACAAGCTCGCCGAGTTGCAGAAGCTGTGGTTCAGCGAGGCCGAGAAATACAACGGCTTGCCGCTGACCGACCTGAACGTGGGGGAGATGCTGGGGCGCTGGCGGCCCACGCTGGCGGGTGACCGACCACGCTACGTCTACTACCCGAACACCGCGCCGGTGGGGATGGGCGCGTGCGTGAACATCGTCGGCCGCTCGTTCTCGGTGCTCGCCGAGGTGAGCATCAGCAGCGCCGACGTACGGGGTGTGTTGCTCAAGCAAGGTGCCGGCCACGGCGGCTATGTGTTGTTCGTCGAGGAGGGGCGGCTGCAGTTCGTCTACAACTTCTTCGGCGAAGACGAACAGCGGGTGATCGCCCCGGACCCCGTGCCGATGGGTGACCACATCCTGGGCGTGGGGTATGCCCGGACCGGCACGGTCGACGGGAGCCACACGCCTCTCGGCGATGCCACCCTCTACGTCGACGGCGCCGCGGTGGCCACGCTGGCCGGCGTCAAAGCCCACCCCTTCACGTTCGGCTTGGCCGGCGGCGGGGTCAGCGTCGGCCGGAATTTAGGCCAGGCGGTATCAGCGGTCTACCAGGCACCTTTCAGCTTCACGGGAGGAACGATCGCTCAGGTGGTGGTCGACGTCTCGGGCACGCCCTACGTCGACGCGGAGCGCGAGCTCGCCGCGGCCTTCGCCAGGGACTGACGGCCGCGTCATACTGGAGCGGTGACTCGGCGGGTTTGGGCCGCTGCGGCGGTGTTGACGCTGGCCGTTCCAGGTGTTGCCGCGTGTGCGCGCAACAGTGACGGGACAGCGGTCCGGGTCGAGGCATCCACATCGGCGACCAGCGTCGCCCCCACGTCGGCGCCGCCGACGACGAAGATGACCGACGAGCCCGAGTCGTCGCAACCGGGGGTCGTCGAGACCACCAAGGCGCCCATTCCGCCGAACGCTGTCGTGTGCAGGCAGGAGCAACCCGGCCAGACGGCGGTGGCCACCGTCGCCGACCCGGCCGCGCCGCAGATCACGGTGCGGGTGCCGGCCGGATGGTCGGCGACGCCCGGCACCGGAGACGTTGGCGCGTTGCTGTCGGGCCCGGCCGATCTGGTCGCCAAGGTGACGATCGCGGCGACCCCGTTGGATCCCGCGGCGGCCTTCACCAGCTACGGCGACAACCTGATGGCCAGGTATCCGATCAGCACGCTGAGCTTGCTGCCCGGAGACTTCTGCGGATTCAGCGGACAGAAGCTGGTCGGCACCTGGGCCCAGGACCCTGACGAGTCGCTGGAATACCACGACCGAATCGCGCATATCTGGACCAATAGCGGCAACTATCTGGTCGCGGTCCATGTGGAGGCGCCGTCGGGAGTGGCCGGCTTTGACGAGGCTGCCTCGGTGCTGACCGACAAGTTCAACATCGTCATACCCTGAACGCATGCTCACCGAGCTCGTCGAGGTGCCCGGCGGGGCGTTCCGGATGGGGTCGACCAGTTTCTATCCCGAAGAGGCGCCGATCCATACGGTGACCGTGGCTCCCTTCGCGATCGAACGACACCCGGTGACGAATGCGCAGTTCGCCGAATTCGTCGCCGCCACCGGGCACGTCACCGTCGCCGAGAAGGCGCTCGATCCGGCGCTGTATCCCGGTGTGCCCCAAGCGGATCTGCAGCCCGGCGCACTCGTCTTCCGGCCGACGCCGGGTCCGGTGAACTTAGCGGATTGGCGACAGTGGTGGGAGTGGGCGCCCGGCGCGAATTGGCGCGCGCCGTTCGGGCCGGGCAGCGGCATCGCCGACAAGGCCGACCATCCCGTCGTGCAGGTGGCCTATCCCGACGCCGCCGCCTACGCGCAGTGGGCGGATCGTCGGCTTCCAACCGAGGCCGAGTGGGAGTACGCCGCCCGGGCCGGCAGCACGAGCGCTTATGCGTGGGGTGACGAGCCGACGGCCGGTGGGTCGTTGATGGCCAACACCTGGCAGGGTCGATTCCCCTACCGCAACGACGGGGCGCTGGGGTGGGCGGGGACATCCCCGGTGGGGACATTCCCGCCGAATGATCTCGGCCTGGTCGACATGATCGGCAACGTCTGGGAGTGGACCACCACCCGATTCTCGGCACATCACGAGCTGAACCAGAAGAACGGCTGCTGTCCGCCGCCGACGGAGCCCGATCCGGCGGTCAGCCAGGCTCTCAAAGGCGGCTCGCATCTGTGCGCGCCGGAGTACTGCCACCGATTCCGTCCAGCCGCGCGGTCGCCTCAATCGCAGGACACCTCGACCACCCACATCGGCTTCCGGTGCGTGGCGAGCCGGGGGGAGTGAGTCCCGAACTGCGGCGATTTGGAGCTTTCTCGCAGATCACCTAGCATGTAGGGGTTGCCTAGGGCAGACCTCGGTTGTCTCCGTTTGAGAAAACCCCGCGTGCTCTTTGGGTAGCAAGAACAAGACCGCGCACGTCAGGGTCACCTGGTGGCTTGCCCGCCAGAATGCTTTCGGCTCCTGCGTGCACACAGTTAACCAGGTCGAGGAGATCTAGTGATTCAGCAGGAATCGCGGCTCAAGGTCGCCGACAACACGGGCGCCAAGGAGATCTTGTGCATCCGTGTTCTGGGTGGCTCGTCGCGACGCTATGCCGGCATCGGCGACGTCATCGTGGCGACCGTCAAGGACGCCATCCCTGGTGGCAACGTCAAGCGTGGTGACGTGGTCAAGGCCGTCGTGGTGCGCACCGTCAAGGAGCGTCGCCGTGCCGACGGCAGCTACATCAAGTTCGACGAGAACGCCGCCGTCATCATCAAGGCAGACAACGACCCCCGTGGCACCCGCATCTTCGGGCCGGTCGGTCGCGAACTGCGTGAGAAGAAGTTCATGAAGATCGTTTCGCTGGCTCCGGAGGTTTTGTAATGAAGGTGCACAAGGGCGACACCGTGCTTGTCATCTCCGGTAAGGACAAGGGTGCCAAGGGCAAGGTCCTGCAGGCCTACCCGACCCGCAACCGCGTCCTCGTCGAGGGCGTCAACCGGATCAAGAAGCACACCGCGCAGTCGGCCAACGAGCGCGGCGCATCCTCGGGCGGAATCGTCACCCAGGAGGCGTCGATCCACGTCTCCAACGTGATGGTCGTCGACTCCGACGGCAGCCCGACCCGCGTCGGCGTCCGCCGCGATGAGGAGACCGGCAAGAACGTCCGCATCGCCAAGAGCAACGGCAAGGACCTCTGAGAGATATGACAACCGCAGAAAAAGTTCAGCCCCGGCTGAAGGCGCGCTACCGCGAAGAAATCAAGGACGCGCTCAATAAAGAGTTCAACTACGCCAACGTCATGCAGATCCCCGGCGTGGTCAAGGTCATCGTCAACATGGGTGTCGGTGACGCAGCCCGCGACGCCAAGCTGATCAACGGCGCGGTCAACGACCTGTCGCTGATCACCGGCCAGAAGCCCGAGATCCGCAAGGCCCGCAAGTCAATCGCGCAGTTCAAGCTGCGCGAGGGCATGCCGATCGGTGCGCGGGTGACCTTGCGCGGCGACCGCATGTGGGAATTCCTCGACCGGCTGGTGTCGATTGCGCTGCCGCGTATCCGCGACTTCCGCGGCCTGAGCCCCAAGCAGTTCGACGGACACGGCAACTACACCTTCGGGCTCGCGGAGCAGTCGGTGTTCCACGAGATCGACGTCGACTCGATCGATCGTCCGCGCGGCATGGACATCACCGTGGTCACCTCGGCGACCAACGACGACGAAGGTCGGGCGCTGCTGCGCGCGCTGGGCTTCCCCTTCAAGGAGAACTGAGCAGATGGCAAAGAAGGCACTGGTCAACAAGGCCAATAAGAAGCCGAAGTTCGCCGTGCGGGCCTACACCCGCTGCAACAGGTGCGGACGTCCGCACTCCGTCTACCGCAAGTTCGGCCTGTGCCGAATCTGCTTGCGCGAGATGGCCCACGCCGGCGAACTGCCCGGTGTGCAGAAGTCCAGCTGGTAACAGACCCCTACAGAACAGGTGCGCAGCAGGCCCAGACCGGGAACCGTTGCGAGGAAGGTAGACAGGCCCAGTCATGACCATGACGGACCCGATCGCAGACTTTTTGACACGTCTGCGCAACGCCAATTCGGCGTATCACGACGAAGTGACCCTGCCGCATTCGAAGATCAAGGCGAATATCGCCGAGATCCTCAAGAGCGAGGGGTACATCACCGATTTCCGGACCGAGGATGCTCGGGTCGGTAAGTCGCTTGTTGTCCAGCTCAAGTACGGGCCCAACCGGGAGCGCAGTCTCGCCGGGCTGCGCCGGGTGTCCAAGCCCGGTCTGCGGGTGTACGCGAAATCCACCAATCTGCCGCGGGTTCTCGGTGGGCTGGGCGTGGCGATCATCTCCACGTCCTCCGGCCTGCTGACCGACCGCCAGGCGTCCCGTCAGGGCGTGGGCGGCGAAGTCCTCGCTTTCGTGTGGTAGCGGGATAGGAGAAGCAGAACTATGTCGCGTATTGGTAAGCAGCCGGTGGTCATTCCCGCCGGAGTTGATGTGACGATCGACGGTCAGAACCTGTCGGTCAAAGGCCCGAAGGGCACGCTGGAACTAGCGATCGCCGAGCCGATCACCGTGTCGCGCAGCGACGACGGCGCGATCGTGGTCAGCAGGCCCGACGACGAGCGGCGCAGCCGCTCGCTGCACGGGTTGTCGCGCACGCTGGTGTCCAACCTGGTGACCGGTGTGACCCAGGGTTACACCACCAAGATGGAGATCTTCGGCGTCGGTTACCGCGTGCAGCTCAAGGGCAGCAACCTCGAGTTCGCGCTCGGGTACAGCCATCCCGTGGTCATCGAGGCCCCGGACGGCATCACCTTCGCGGTGGAGACGCCCACCAAGTTCTCGATCACGGGTATCGACAAGCAAAAGGTCGGCCAGATCTCTGCGAACATCCGTCGCCTGCGCCGCCCCGACCCCTATAAGGGCAAGGGCGTGCGTTACGAGGGTGAGCAGATCCGCCGCAAGGTCGGAAAGACAGGTAAGTAAGCCATGGCTCAAGCACAGAAGGCAGCCACCGGTCGCACGCCGGTCGGCACGAGTGTCTCGGCCGCACGCCGGGTTTCGCGCCTGCGTCGGCACAACCGGCTGCGTAAGAAGGTCGTCGGCACCGCCGAGCGGCCCCGCCTCGTGGTCAACCGCTCCTCGCGGCACATCCACGTGCAGCTCGTCGACGACACCAACGGCACCACGATCGCGGCGGCCTCGTCCATCGAGGCTGACGTGCGTGCGGTCGAGGGCGACAAGAAGGCCCATAGCGTGCGGGTCGGTCAGCTGATCGCCGAGCGCGCCAAGGCCGCCGGCGTCGACGCTGTGGTGTTCGACCGTGGTGGCAACACCTACGGCGGACGCATCGCGGCGCTGGCCGACGCGGCTCGCGAGAACGGACTCAAATTCTAATGACTGCTTACAACGGAAGGACCGCATGATGGCGGAGCAGACCGCAGCCGGCAGCGCGCCGGATACCGGCGCCCCCTCAGCAGGCACCCGTACCGACGTACAGCGCGGCGGACGTGACGACCGCGGCGGCCGTGGCCGTCGCGACGACCGTGGCGACCGCGGCGGCCGCGGTGGCCGTGACGGCGGTGAGAAGAGCAACTATCTCGAGCGCGTCGTCACGATCAACCGGGTTTCCAAGGTGGTCAAGGGTGGTCGGCGCTTCAGCTTCACCGCCCTGGTCATCGTCGGTGACGGCAACGGTCTGGTCGGGGTCGGCTACGGCAAGGCCAAAGAGGTGCCTGCCGCGATCGCCAAGGGTGTCGAGGAAGCTCGCAAGAACTTCTTCCGCGTCCCGCTGATCGGCGGCACTGTCACCCATCCCGTGCAGGGCGAGGCTGCGGCCGGTGTCGTGATGCTGCGTCCGGCCAGCCCCGGTACCGGTGTCATCGCCGGTGGTGCGTGCCGCGCGGTGCTGGAATGCGCTGGCGTGCACGATGTTCTGGCCAAGTCGCTGGGCAGTGACAACGCGATCAACGTGGTGCATGCCACTGTTGCCGCGCTCAAGCTGCTGCAGCGTCCCGAAGAGGTGGCTGCCCGTCGTGGGCTGCCCATCGAAGACGTCGCGCCGGCCGGCATGCTGCGCGCCCGTCGGGAAAGTGAAGCGCTGGCTGCTGCAGCCGCGCGTGAAGGAAGCGCATAACCATGGCAGACCTGAAAATCACCCAGGTGCGCGGTGTCGTCGGTGCTCGCTGGAACCAGCGTGAAAGCCTGCGGACCCTGGGCCTGAAGAAGATTCGCCAGTCGGTGGTTCGCGAGGACAACCCGCAGACGCGGGGACTGATCAACGTCGTGCATCACCTCGTCGATGTTGAGGAAGTCAAATGAGCGTCATCAAGCTGCACGACCTGAAGCCGGCTCCCGGCTCCAAGACCGCGAAGACTCGCGTCGGTCGCGGTGAGGGCTCCAAGGGCAAGACGGCCGGTCGTGGCACCAAGGGCACCAAGGCCCGCAAGAACGTGCCGGTGACCTTCGAGGGCGGCCAGATGCCGATCCACATGCGGCTGCCCAAGCTCAAGGGTTTCCGTAACCGGTTCCGCACCGAGTACGCCGTCGTCAACGTCGGCGACCTGAACAAGGCTTTCCCGCAGGGCGGCACCATTGGTGTCGACGAGCTGGTGGCCAACGGCCTGGTTCGCAAGAACGTGCTCGTCAAGGTTCTCGGTGACGGCAAGCTGACCGCCAAGGTCGACGTCACCGCGCACAAGTTCAGCGGCAGTGCCCGCGAGGCCATCACCGCCGCAGGCGGTTCGGCCACCGAGCTGTAAGCATCCGATGAAAAAGCCCCCGCCTCGGCGGGGGCTTTTTTGTCACTAGCTCAGCTGCGGGATGACTTCGGCAGCAAGAAGTTCCATCTGCTCACGGTCCTCGGCCACGCTCGCACCGACCGGATGTAGCAATAGCGTCTGGGCGCCGGCATCGATCACCTCGCGCAGGCCGCGGACGACATCGGACGGTGTGCCCGATACCGGGACCGCGTCGACGCCGGGCATCGAGCCGTAGATTCCGCGCAACCCGGCCAGCACCCGCTCGCGCGCCCGCGCTGCGTCGTCGTCGACGATCAGGTACACCCGCTTGCCGATCCGGAAGTTGGCCGGATCCTTGCCCTGCTTGGCCAATTCGGACTCCAGGTTCTGCACGGCGGTCGCGAAGTTCTCGGTCGTCGACGAGCCTGCCCCCATGAACGCGTCACCGTGGCGGACCGCACGGGCGATCGCTCGAGGGGCGTTGGCGCCGAACCAGATCGGCGGATGCGGCCGCTGTACCGGCTTGGGGGCGATCGGCAGATCGTCGACATCGCGGAAGCGACCGTGAAACGTCACGCGCGGCTCGTCGGACCACGCCGCCTTCATCAGGTCCAAACCCTCGGCGAAGCTGCTGACGAACGTGGCCCGCTCGACGCCGAATGCCTCGAATTTGCGCCGGCCACCACCGGGCGCGACGCCGAGGTCCAAGCGGCCATGGCTGAGCCGGTCGACGGCGGTGACCGTCGAGGCCAGTTGAAGCGGATCGTGCAGGGAGGTGATCAGCACGGCGACCCCCAACCGCAGCGTGGTGGTACACGCCGCGGCCCACGCCAGCAGCTCCATCGGCGCGATCATCGGTGTCGGGCCGATGATCTGTTCGATGGTCCAGCCGCCCTCGAAGCCGAGTTCCTCGGCGCGGGTCAGGTAGGTTCGCAGCCCCTCGCCGTCGAAGCCGTCGGCGTCGAGCTGCGGTATCGAGATCGAGTGCTTCATCACCCCACCGTACGAGCGTGCGGGTGGGCACCGGCATCGGCGCCGGTAGCCTCGACGGTATGTTCGCTTTCCTGCCCGCCGTCCCCGGTACCGACGACCTTCGTGACGCGCTGCGGCGTATCGACACCGCACGCCACCACGGGGTCCCGGACGGCTGCATTCTCGAGCTCGACCTGCAGACCGTGCCGCCGGAGTCCGGCAGCTTCGACCCGCTGGCCTTCATCACCGGCAATGGGCGGACGATGCTGCTGCGCGACGCGGTCGCTGCGATCCACCGCGCCGCCGAGGATCCCCGCGTGGCGGGACTGATTGCCCGAGTTCAGCTTTCCGCGGGCCCGGCCGGACCGGTTCAGGAGTTGCGAGCCGCGATCGCCGCCTTCACCGAAGTCAAGCCCACCCTGGCGTGGGCCGAGACCTATCCCGCCACCCTGTCCTACTACCTGGCCTCGGCGTTTTCCGAGGTGTGGATGCAGCCGACCGGCACGGTCGGCCTGGTCGGATTCGCCACCAACGCGCTGTTTCTGCGCGACGCTCTGGACAAGGCCGGCATCGAGGCGCAGTTCATCGCGCGCGGTCAATACAAGTCGGCGGCCAACCTGTTCACCCAGGACCACTACACCGATGCGCACCGCGAGGCAGACTCCCGGCTGATCGCCAGCCTGCAAAGCCAGGTTTGGCAGTCCATCGCCGAGTCGCGGGAGATCGAGGTGGGGGCGGTGAACGAGCTGGCCAACCGAGCGCCGCTGCTGCGTGACGGCGCCGTTGACGGCCACCTGGTCGACCGAATCGGCTTCCGGGATGAGGCCTATGCCCGCATCGCCGAACTCGTTGGCGTTGAAAACATTTCACCCGAGACCGGTGACGCCGATGCCGACGACAACGCTCCGCCGCGGCTGTACCTGTCCCGCTATGCGCAGGCCGGCAAGGGCGGCCCGCAACTGTCGATGCCGTCGGTGCCCGGCCGCAAGAAGCGCCCGAGGATTGCGGTGGTCACCGTCGCCGGGTCGATCGTCAGCGGTCGCGGCGGCCCCCAGGGTCTGCCGTTCGGCCGGTCCAGCGCCGGTGGTGACACCATCGGGGCGGCGCTTCGCGAGGTCGCCGCCGACGATGACGTCGACGCGGTGGTCGTGCGGGTCGAAAGTCCCGGTGGATCGGTGACGGGCTCGGAGACGATCTGGCGCGAGGTCGCCCGCGTCCGGGCCAAGGGCAAGCCGGTGGTGGCCTCGATGGGTGCGGTCGCCGCGTCCGGTGGCTACTACGTGGCAATGGCCGCCGACGCCATCGTGGCCAATCCGGGAACCATCACCGGGTCGATCGGGGTCCTGACCGGCAAGCTGGTGGCCAGGGGGCTCAAAGAACGCCTCGGGGTCGGCTCGGACAGTGTGCGCACCAACGACAATGCCGACGCATGGTCGGTCAACGCGCCGTTCACCCCGGAACAGCAGGCGCTGGTGGAGGCGGAGGCGGATCTGTTCTACACCGATTTCGTGCAGCGGGTGGCCGAGGCGCGGCACATGTCGGTCGAGGCGGTCGAGGAGGTGGCGCAGGGCCGGGTGTGGACCGGAGCTGACGCGCGCGAACGGGGGCTCGTCGACGAACTCGGCGGCCTGCGGACAGCGGTGCGACGGGCCAAGGTGCTCGCCGGAATCGACGCCGACACCAAGGCCGAGCTGGTGAGTTATCCCAGCTCGTCGCTGCGGGACCTCTTGCGCCCCAAGCCTTCCTCACAGCCGGCCGCGGCTTCTCTGCCCGAGGCGCTCGCCGTGCTGATGGGCCAGTCGGTCAGGGGAGTAGTCGATCAGGGTGAGCGTGCGCTGACCGGAACCAACGCGCTGTGGCTGGGATTCAGCCCAGAGTGGCGCTGACGTAGACGATTTCGCCGAACGGGTCATTGGGATCCCGTTCCGGTCGGGCCGCCAGACCGTGGCGCTCGACCAGTTCGTCGGTGGGGATGCCGGTAACGTTCCAGCCCTTTTCGGCCAGGTATTCCATGACGTGGCTGCGTGGCCCGGCATAGACCAGTGAGCCCATGTCGATGTCCAAACCCTGATCGCGGGCCTGGGTGGTCATGGCGGTGCCTTTCGCCGGGTCGAAATCCATGATGCCGGGCACGTATTCGGTGGCCACGGCGCTGCCGGGCGCGCTCAGCGACGTGATGGTGTCGAACAGCTGGTCCTGGGCGTCCGGCGGCAGGTAGACCAACAATCCTTCGGCCAGCCACGCCGTCGGTACGTTCGGGTCGAAGCCGGCGGCGCGCAGTGCCGCAGGCCAGTCCTCGCGCAGATCGATACCGACAGTGTGGCGCTGCGCGGTGGGCTGGGAGCCGAGGCCGTCGAACACCCCGGTCTTGAACTCGATGACGTCGGGCTGGTCGATCTCGAACACCACGGTGCCCGACGGCCACGGCAACCGGTATGCGCGCGCATCGAGGCCAGATGCCAGGATCACCGCCTGGCGGATGCCGGTGCCGGTCACCGAGACGAAGTAGTCGTCAAAGAACTTGGCGCGCAGACCCATTCCGTCGATCATCGACTGCATCCGCTCGGGGGCGAGCTCACCGAACGCCGAGGTGTCCAGTTCGCCGTCGATCAGCTTGATGAAGAAGTCGATGCCGACCGCCCGAACCAGGGGATCGGCGAACGGATCGTTGACCAGCTGCCGCGGATCCTTGGTGGCCAGCGCGCGCCCTGCGGCCACGGCCGTCGCGGTGGCGCCAACGCCGGAGGTCAGGTCCCAGCTGTCGTCATCAGTGCGAGCCATATGTACTCCTAGGACAGGGTGGCTGATATGTACTGGAAGCCGGTGAACTTCTCGGCCATCGCTTCGTCATCGTCGTGACCCTCGAAACCGCTGGCCTCGAACAGTTCCTGCATCAACTCACCGGTGACATCCCAGCCTGAGCCGGTGAGGTAGTCGATCACATGGCTGCGCTCGCCGTGATAGACCAAATCCGCCAGGTCGTCGTTGAATCCGAGCTTGCGCCAACGGTCTTCGCCGTCCTGGTCCGTCTGATCATCCTCACCAGTGAACGCTTCCATGCTGGGCATGAACTCGGTCGCCACCCGGCTACGGGCCGGGCTGAGCGCGGTGATGTGGTCGAACAGCCGATCCTGCGCTTCGGGCGGCAGATAGATCAGTAGGCCCTCGGCGATCCACGCCGTCGGCTGCGACGGATCGAAACCGTTGGCGCGCAATGCGCCCGGCCAGTCGTCGCGCAGGTCCACACCGATGGTGCGCAGGCCCGCCGTCGGATTGGCCCCGAGGCTGAGCAGAGTGGACGTCTTGAAATCGATCACCTGCGGTTGGTCGATCTCGAAGACCGCGGTGCCGGTCGGCCACGCCAGCCGGTAGGGCCGGGTGTCCAGGCCGGAGGCGAGGATCACGATCTGGCGGATCCCGTCGGCGGTGGCGTCGGTCAGGAAGTCGTCGAAGTACCGTGTGCGCACGGCCATTCCCTGCGCCATCCGTTGTAAGTCGGCTTCGGAGTGCTCCTCGCCGGCTCGGCCGTCGAGGATCTTCAGAAACATCTCCATGCCGACGGCCTTGACCAACGGCTCGGCCCATGGGTCGTCGATCAGGGTCGCTCGATGAGCCAGTGCCCGCGACGCGGCGACGGCCGTCGCCGTCGCGCCAACGCCGGAGGCCAGATCCCAGCTGTCACCGTCGGTGCGCGCCATCACTGCTTCCGGGTGCGGGTTGCGGTCAGATATCCGGTGTTCTCGCTGAACTGCATCAGCGTCTCATCCTCGGGCATCTCGAAACCGTTGACGGCGTACGACTCCCGCGTGTTCAGCGTGCTGATCCGCCAGCCGCGTTCGGCGAGGTAGTCACCGGCCGCGTTGCGCTCGCCGTCGTAGAACAGCGCGGGGAGATCGATGTCCGAGCCGATTTGAGACGAGAACTTCTTGAACCGGTCGCGCCAGCTGTCGGGCAGCGTCGTTCCCGCGGCCATGAACTCGGTGGCGAAGCGGCTGTCCGGGGCCGACAGCGCGGTGACATTGTCGAGCAAGCGGTCCTGCGCCTCGGGCGGTAGATAGATCAACAGGCCTTCGGCGATCCACGCGGTCGGCTGGTCGACGTCGAACCCGTTCTCCCGCAGCGCCGCCGGCCAGTCGTCGCGCAGATCGACGGCGACGGTGCGGCGATCGGCGGTCGGCGATACCCCGAGATCGGCCATCACGCGGGTCTTGAACTCGATAACCTGCGGTTGGTCCAGCTCGAAGACCACCGAGCCGGCCGGCCAACTCATCCGGTAGGCGCGGGTATCCAGGCCTGAGGCAAGAATCACGGCTTGGCGAATGCCGTCGCGGGCCGCATTGGTGAAGACGTTGTCGAAGTAGCGGGTGCGCACGGCGATCTGTTCGGTCATTCGGCGCCGGTTGAGCATGGGGTCGTCTTCGATGTTCGCTTCGCCGTTGGCAACCCGGATGAGGGCGTCCACGCCGACAGCTTTGACCAGTGCATCGGCGTAGGGATCGTGGATCAGCGCGTCGGGACCATGGGAGGCGAGCGCGCGCGAGGCGGCCACCGATGTCGCGGTGGCTCCAACGCTGGACGCGAGGTCCCAGGTGTCGCCCTCGTAGCGGACGGAATCAGTTTGGCTCATGGTATTACTTCCGGATTGCGGTGACGGACACCGAATTACGTAGGGATTCGGTCAATTCGGTCTCCGGGAAGCGCCGACCATAGACCGCGAACATCTCTTCGCGAGGGCGACCACTGACCTGCCAGCCCTGCCCCTCGAGATAACCGATGACAGGGTTGCGGTCCCCGGCATAGAACAGGTCGGCCATATTGAGATCCAGGCCCCGTTCCTGCCACTGGCTGCTGATCGCCTTGGAACGGGCGGCCAGGCCGGCGCCGCCGTCCGGGTGGTACTCGGTGGCGATCCGGCTGCCCGACGCCGACAGGGCGGTGATGTTGTCGAACAACCGGTCCTGGGCCTCCGGCGGCAGGTACACCAGCAGCCCCTCGGCGCTCCAGGCGGTCGGCTTGGTGGCGTCGAAACCGTTGGCGCGCAAGGCGGCCGGCCAATCCTCTCGCAAGTCGATACTCACCGAGCGAAGCTCAGCAGTGGGGGAGGCGCCCAAGCCGGTCAGAGTATCGGTCTTGAAGTCGATGACCTGGGGCTGGTCGATCTCGAAGACCACGGTGCCGGCCGGCCAGTCCAGCCGATACGACCGGGAGTCCAAGCCAGACGCCAGGATGACCGCCTGCCGCACTCCGGCCGCAGCCGCGTCGAGGAAGAAGTCGTCGAAGAACCGGGTCCGCACGGCCATCACGTCGGTCATCACCCGGGCAGTGTCCCCACCCTCGACATCAGCCAGGTTGAGCTCACCGTCGACCATCTTGGTGAACACGTCGATACCGACGGCGCGCACCAATGGAGCGGCGAACGGATCATCAATGAGGGCGTTCTCGTCGCGACTCGCCACCGCGCGGGCGGCCGCCACCATGGTCGCGGTGGTGCCGACGCTGGTGGCCAGGTCCCAGGAGTCGGACTCGCTGCGGGTCACCGGGCGCCGCCGTAGACGGCGCGCAGGTAGTAAAGCTTGCCCATCGGTTCGTCGTCGTCGAAGGTCCCGCGTCGGCCCGCCGCGAGCAGGTCGTTGACCGGGGCGCGGTCGGCCTTCCAGCCGTGGCCTTCGAGGTAATCGCTGGCCTCATTGCGTTCGCCGAGGTACACCAGCGAGCTGAAGTCGAGGTCGAAGCCGTTGTCGCGCCAGTGCTGGGAGATGGTCTCCATCTTTTCCCGCGACTCTTCCTGTTCTGCCGGGTTCGACGGCGGCGCGGTGTCGATGGCCACCCGACTGCCGGGCGCGGACAGTTCGGTGATGGTGTCCAGCAGGCGGTCCTGTGCCTCCGGAGGCAGGTAGCCCAGCAGACCTTCGGCACTCCAGGCGGTGGGCGCCTGCGGGTCGAAGCCGGCGTCACGCAGCGCACTCGCCCAGTCGTTGCGCAGATCCATCGCCACCGTCCGCCGCTCACACCTCGGCGCGGCACCCTGTTCGGCCAGGGTCTGGGTCTTGAACGCGATGACTTCGGGCTGGTCGATCTCGTAGACGACCATGCCGGCCGGCCAGCCGAGCCGATAGGCGCGGGAGTCGAGGCCGGAGGCGAGGATGACGACCTGGCGAATGCCGGCGTCGGCCGCGCCCAGGAAGAACTCGTCGAAGAATTTGGTCCGAACCGCCATGTTGTCGGTCATCCGGGTCACGCCCATCGCCGCCTCATCGTCGGCAATCGCGAGGCCGCCGCTGGCCATCTTGGTGAAGAAGTCGATACCGACGGCGCGCACCAGGGGTTCGGCGAACGGGTCGTCGATCAGGGGTTCGTCCTCCCGGCTCGCCGCGGCGCGGGCGGCGGCGACCAGGGTCGCGGTGGCTCCCACGCTGGATGCCAGGTCCCAGGTGTCATTGTCGGTACGCGTCATCGTCGAGACCCTCACTGCTGCAACTTATACTTAGCCAATATAACCACTACCGACTGTACGGTGTTCCCGCTGTGGGACAGCTGTGAGCGCGGAGCTCTTGGGGGGTGGAGATCCGCGGATTGCTGCCCTGACTGGGCCAACTGTTACTCTCGTAGACTGTTTGAGCGAGCGGTGCCGCGGGCGAAATCCTGGCGGCGATCGACGCTAGGCAGGATTACCCGAACGCTGGCCAGGCCAGCCCCAATGGCACGCTGTGACTCACGTCCGGCTGCCCAGGAGGAAGAGTGCTCTCGGCTTTCATCTCTTCACTCAGGACGGTCGACCTGAGGCGAAAGATCCTGTTCACGTTGGGTGTTGTGATCCTGTACCGGGTCGGCGCAGCACTGCCCTCTCCCGGGGTGAACTTCAAGAACGTGCACCAATGCATCGAGCAGGTCAGCGGTGGTGCCGGGGGGCAGATCTATTCGCTGATCAACCTGTTCTCCGGTGGTGCGCTGCTGCAGTTGACGGTGTTCGCGGTGGGCGTGATGCCCTACATCACCGCCAGCATCATCGTGCAGTTGCTCGTGGTGGTGATCCCACGCTTCGAACAGCTGCAGAAAGAGGGTCAGGCCGGCCAGGCCAAGATGACCCAGTACACCCGTTACCTGGCGATCGCACTGGCCATCCTGCAGGCCACCAGCATCGTGGCACTGGCCGCCAACGGCGGCCTGCTGCAGGGCTGCACGCTGCAGATCCTGCAGAGCCAGAGCATCTTCGCGCTGGTGATCATCGTGCTGGTGATGACCGCGGGCGCCGCGCTGGTGATGTGGATGGGCGAGCTGGTCACCGAGCGCGGCATCGGCAACGGCATGTCGCTGCTGATCTTCGCAGGTATCGCCGCCCGTATCCCCGCCGAGGGCAAGAGCATCCTCGACAGCCGCGGCGGCTTGATCTTCACCGCCGTCTGCGGGGCCACGCTGCTGATCATCATCGGCGTCGTGTTCGTCGAGCAGGGCCAGCGCCGTATCCCGGTGCAGTACGCCAAGCGCATGGTCGGCCGCCGCATGTATGGCGGCACCTCGACCTATCTGCCGCTGAAGGTCAACCAGGCCGGCGTTATCCCGGTCATCTTCGCCTCGTCGCTGATCTATATCCCGCACCTGATCACCCAGCTGATCCAGAGCGGGCGGACCAGCCCGAGCAACGGCTGGTGGGACAAATTCGTCGCCAATTACCTGACGAACCCCGCCGACCCGGTCTACATCGGCATCTACTTCGCTCTGATCATCTTCTTCACCTACTTCTATGTGTCGATCACGTTCAACCCCGATGAGCGTGCCGACGAGATGAAGAAGTTCGGTGGCTTCATCCCCGGTATCCGACCGGGTAAGCCGACCGCCGACTACCTGCGTCACGTGTTGAACCGGATCACCCTTCCCGGCTCGATCTACCTGGGCGTGATCGCTGTCCTGCCAAACGTGTTCCTGCAGATCGGCAACAGCGGTGCCGTCCAGAACCTGCCGTTCGGTGGCACTGCGGTTCTGATCATGATCGGTGTCGGTTTGGATACGGTCAAACAAATCGAGAGCCAGCTCATGCAGCGCAATTACGAAGGGTTCCTGAAGTGAGAATCGTTCTGCTGGGACCGCCGGGGGCGGGCAAAGGAACTCAGGCGGTCAAGCTGGCCGACAAGCTCGGGGTTCCGCAGATTTCCACCGGTGACCTGTTCCGGCACAACATCAGCACGGGCACGGAGTTGGGGCTGGAGGCCAAGAAATACCTCGATGCCGGTGACCTGGTCCCGGCCACGCTGACCAATGCCTTGGTCGACGATCGACTCAACGACGCCGACGTGGACGGTGGGTTCATTCTCGACGGCTTCCCGCGCACGGTGGAGCAGGCCGAGGCGCTCAAGCAGATGCTGGCCAAACGAGACCTGAAGCTCGACGCAGTGCTCGAGTTCCGGGTGCCCGAGGACGAACTCGTCGACCGACTCAAGGGTCGTGGCCGCGCCGACGACACCGAGGACGTGATCCGCAACCGGTTCAGGGTCTATCGGGACGAGACCGCGCCACTGCTGGACTACTACTCCGACGAGCTCAAGACCGTAGACGCCGTCGGCAGCCTCGACGAGGTGTTCGCCCGGGCGCTGCACGCCCTCGGTCGCTGATCGTCGATGGTTTCTCTGCCCGGGCTGCGGAATCGCAAGACCGTTCCCGCCCGCACGCCGGGTGAGCTGGACGCGATGGCTGCTGCCGGAGCGGTTGTGGCCGCGGCCCTGCGTGCTGTCCAGGCCGCTGCCGCACCCGGGGTGTCGACCAAGGAACTCGACGACGTCGCGGAGTCGGTGATCCGGCAGGCCAACGGCATTCCGTCGTTCCTCGGTTATCACGGTTACCCGGCCAGCATCTGCTCATCGGTCAACGACCGTGTGGTGCATGGCATTCCGGCCCAGGACGAGAAACTCGCGGCCGGTGATCTGGTGTCGATCGACTGCGGGGCGATCATCGACGGCTGGCACGGCGACGCGGCCGTCACCTTCGGGATCGGCACCCTGATCGCGATGGACGACGCGCTGTCAGCGGCGACAAAGCACGCGATGGAAGCCGGTATCGCCGCGATGATCCCCGGCAACCGGCTCACCGACGTCTCGCATGCCATCGAGACCGGCACCCGCGACGCCGAGCAGACGTACGGTCGCCGGTTCGGCATCGTGGCGGGCTATGGCGGGCACGGCATCGGCCGAGCCATGCACATGGACCCGTTCCTGCCCAACGAGGGCGAGCCCGGACGAGGACCGATGCTGGTCGCCGGATCCGTTTTGGCGATCGAGCCGATGCTGACCCTGGGTACCACCAAGACCCGGATCCTGGCCGACGAGTGGACGGTGGTCACCGCCGACGGGTCGCGTGCCGCGCACTGGGAGCACACCGTTGCGGTCACCGACCATGGCCCGCGCGTTCTCACCGCCTAGCTGCGCCCAGATCGACACCATGGCTGTGGATCGGCCGCGATCACGACCCTGAGGTCGATTTCGAGGCTGTCGACGCCCGGCGCGGCGCACACTTTGAACCAGACACTCACCGGTTACGTGTCTCAGCCGGGAGGTTTGCGATGGACGACCCGGAGGCGGCGCTGGTGCGGGTGCTCTACCAGGAGCACGCTGCCGCGTTGTGGCGCTACGCGCTGCGGCTCACCGGTGATCCGGCGCGCGCCGAGGACGTGGTCCAGGAGACGCTGCTGCGGGCCTGGCAGCATCCCGAGGTGACCGGGGACGCCGAGCGTTCCGCCAGGGCGTGGTTGTTCACCGTGGCCCGCAACATGATCATCGACGAACGGCGCAGCGCCCGGTTCCGCAGGGAGACCGACTCGCTGAACACCGAGGGGGCTCCGGAACCCGCGGGGCCCGATGAGGTCAATACCGCACTCGACCGGTTACTCATCGGGGATGCGCTGGCACAGCTGTCGTCCGACCATCGCGCGGTGGTCCGCCGGTCCTACTATCTTGGCTGGACCACGGCGCAGATCGCGGCCGACCTTCAGATCGCCGAGGGGACGGTGAAGTCGAGGCTGCACTATGCGGTGCGTGCGCTACGACTGACGCTGCAGGAGATGGGGGTGACCCGGTGAAGGATCCGTACGAAACATGGGACGCCGCCTATGTGCTGGGGTCGCTGTCGAGCAGCGAGCGCCGCGAGTACGAAGCGCACCTCAGTGGCTGTGTGCCCTGCCGGACGTCGGTTGGCGAGCTCAGCGGCATGCCTGCGCTGCTGGCCATGCTCACCCCCGACGAGGTGACCGCCATCGACACCGGCGAGATCGAACCCCCGCCGCTGCGCCCGCAGTTGCTGGACGGCGTGCTGTTCGAGGTCCGCCGACGCCGGCGTCGCGGACGGTGGGTCACCTGGTCGGTGGCCGCCGCGGCCGCGGCAGTGCTGGCAGTCGGCATTCTCGTCGCGATCAAGCCGGCACCATTCGGCACGCCGACGCCCGCACCGCAGGTGTCGGCCGCGACCGTCAGCATGACGCCGGTGATGCCGTCGTCGTTCGAGGCGACGGTCCAGGTGACACCCATGGGCTGGGGCACTCACATCGAGATGACGTGCACTTACCACCAGGAGATCGGCACCGGGGCGGACGAGGACGCCGACAAGTTGGCGATGTATGCCGTCGGCCGTGACGGCAGCCGGGTCCAGCTCGCAACGTGGATGGCCCGCGAAGGCGAGTCGGCCTCGCCGACCGGCAGCACGTCGATGCCGGTGGAGAAGATTTCGGCGGTGCAGGTGGTCAAGGTTGAGACCGGTGACGTGCTGCTGCAGCGCAGCATGTAGTTACCCCTGATCTAACGATCAGTCAAAAGCCTTTTCTACAAGTACTTTTCACTCGATCAGTGTCGGTTCATCTGAACCGGACCGACCCAGCTCTCGTGTCATTGTCAGGGCCGGGAGGACGGGTGATCTGAGATGGACGAGCGACAGCGCGTGGTCGACTATATCGTCGACCAGCTGGCGGCCGCCGGCGTCGAGCACATGTTCGGAGTCGACGGCGCGAACATCGAGGATGTCTACGACGCCGCATACTTCCATTCTGGTGTGACCGCGGTTCTGGCCAAGCACGAGTTCTCCGCGGCGACGATGGCCGATGGTTACAGCCGGTCCGGTTGCGGGCTCGGGGTGGTCATGGCGACTTCCGGCGGCGGATCGCTGAATCTCGTTCCAGGGCTCGGTGAATCGCTGGCGAGCCGCGTGCCGGTGCTGGCGCTGGTCGGCCAACCGCCCACTGCCATGGACGGCCGCGGCAGTTTTCAGGACACCAGCGGCCGTAATGGTGCACTCGACGCCCATGCGCTGTTCTCGGCGGTGTCGGTGTACTGCCGTCGGATCACGTCGGCCGACCAGATAGTCGCCGCGCTACCGGAGGCGATCACTGCGGCATGGCGTGGCGGCCCGGCAGTTTTGTTGCTACCCAAGGATATCCAGCAGGCGCTGCTCCCGCTGCGGAGCCGGCTGTCGTCGGCCTCGGAACTGCCGGTGGTCGGTGATCCGTGGCCGATCGCCCGTGTGCTGCGCCGTGCCCGCGGACCGGTCACCATCATCGCCGGCGAGCAGGTGGCGCGCGACGATGCCCGGATCGAACTGGAACGGCTACGTACACTGCTGCGGGCCCGGGTCGCGACCGTTCCCGATGCCAAGGATGTCAGCGGCTCGCCTGGGCTGGGGTGCTCGTCCTCGCTGGGAGTCACCGGGGTGATGGGTCACCCCGGGGTCGCCGATGCGATCCGCGGCAGCGCGCTGTGCCTGATCGTGGGCACCCGTTTGAACGTCACCGCGCGGACCGGTCTCGATGAGGCTTTGAGGTCGGTGGCGGTGATGTCGCTCGGCTCGGCAGCCCCGTACCTGGCGTGCACCCACATCCGCTCCGACGATCTGCGCGCGTCGCTGGGACAGCTGGCGATGATGCTGTCCGGCTGCGGCCGGCCGCACGGAGTCCGAGTACCCGAGCTGGTCGGACACCGGGAGCTGGACCCGCCCGGCGACGACGGTGACGGAATCCACTACCGCGAAGCGGTTTCCGCGCTCGACGCAGTGCTGCCCGACGACGTCGACATCGTCGTCGACGCGGGGAACACGGGCGCCGCCGCGATCCACAACCTGCCGGTACGCAGGTCGGGACGGTTCATCGTCGCGCTGGGAATGGGCGGCATGGGCTACAGCTTCGGGGCGGCCATCGGCATGGCGTTCGGGCGGGGCAGGCGCGTCGTCGTGGTGGCCGGTGACGGCTCGTTCTTCATGCACGGCATGGAGGTGCACACCGCGTGGCAGTACCGGCTGCCGATCACTTTCGTGTTGTTCAACAACAATGCCCACGCCATGTGCGTGACTCGCGAGAAGCTCTACTACCGAGATATCTACAGTTACAACAGGTTCCGCGCCAGTAGCTTGGCGGCGGGGCTTGGGGCGATGTTCCCGGGTCTGCACGCGGTGGATGTCGCCGATTCCGCGCAGTTGCGCGCGGCGCTGGGCTCCGCGCTTGCCGGTGATGGACCGTCCGTCGTCAGCATCGAGTGCTCCGCCGACGAAATCCCGCCGTTCGCACCGTTCCTGGCCGCACTGGGGCACTCCGAGACCCCGCTCACCGAGGAGAACATCACACATGTCGCTGCCCGCGCTTGACGATATCGCCACACACACCGGAACTGTCGACCCCATTGACGGGGTGACCAGAATCGAGACCTCGCCGCGAGAGAAGGCCACCCCGATCATCATGGAGATGATGCGGTCGGTGTACCCGCACGACGAGGTCTTCGGCCGGTACTGCACCGTCAACGAGTACGTCGACTGCCCGCCCGACGACCTCTACGAATACCTGTCCGACACTCGCTCGCTGGAGGAATGGACCTACAGCCTGCGCGGTTTCGAGACCACCGACGAGCCCGGACTGTGGGTGGCCTACGACCGATTAGGCTCGGAGACTGCGATTTACACCCGTACCGTGGTGAACCCGGGCGCACGCACCGTGGACTACCACTGCGCGTGGGACCAGGGCAAGCACCTGTGGATGATCTACCTGATGCGGGTGGTCGACGCGCAGGTCGTGCTGGATAAGCCGGGATCGGTTGTGCTGTGGACCAATTGCCGCCACCCCTTCTATGACGACAACCCCTACCCGGAGTTCGCGCCCCCGGAGCGTCCGGTGTGGGTTGGGGATTTCTGGGACATGTTCGGTGCCGGGCACACGCTGGAACTGCAGAACCTCAAAGCGATCGCCGAATATCGACATCGCAACGGCTTGTCTTTAACCCCCGACTGGATGAAGTGAGCACCGCCATGAGCCATCCCAGCGTCAGTCTCATCGATGTGTCCAGCTACCTGCCGGGCGAACCCATCCCCGCCGACTACTACGCCCAGTTTGCCGACTCCGACGAACTGCGCGACAACGTGATGTTCCGGGCACCGAGGTTCCGTCACCACGTCGCGCCGGACGAGACGGCCACCGACATGATCGAGCGGGCTGCAGCCGGGTTGATCGAGCGTCACGGCGAGGACGTGCTCGCCGGCGCCGACATCCTGATCACCCACACGCAGATGCCGGACATGCCCTTCTACGGCGGCGGCGGGGCGATCGCGCATCGGCTTGGTATGCGGCCGAATTGGGTGCTCGATCTACACAACGGAGGGTGCGCTGCGTTCGTGCTGGGGCTGCAGGTGGCCCGCCAGCTGCTGTCGTCTGGAGCGGGAAAGACCGCGGTGGTGGCGATTGCTCAGAATGCGGCCGGTCAGGTCTTCGAGCAGCCGACCGTACGCCGCAAAGCCCAGGCCGCGGTGCCCGGTGACGGTGCAGCCGTCGGGCTGGTCGCGGTGTCCGACGAGTCACCGATCCTCGATGTCCAGACGCGCACCTACGGTGAGTTCGCCGGTGACATGACGATTGCCTTCGACCCGCCGCGCAAGTGGTGGCAGCCCGGGGAAGCCGAGGGATATATCGGGTTCACCGAATCCAAGATCACCAAGGTGCTCGCCCGCGGCAACCGACAGGTGCCCGAAGTCGCGCTGGCGGTCTGCGATCGAATCGGGATGAAGTCGCGCGATCTCGACCTGTTCGTCACCAACCAGCCCAACCGGGTGTTCCTGCGAAACTGGCGGGAGGCACTCGAGCTGCCCAAGGAGAGGCACGTCGATACTTTCGATGAGTGCGGCAACCTGTTCGGGGCAGGCATCCCCATCAACCTGGACCGGGCGATCAGCGACGGCCGGATCTCAGCCGGGGACACCGTCCTGATGGCAGCATTCGCGCACGCCGGTGACTTCGCCGGCGCGGCGGCAGTGCGCTGGGGCGGTCGGGCCGCCTGATGACCACCATGATCCGTATCGCCGGCGATACCGTCACCTTGCCGGATTCCGTTGACCCATTGGCGTTGTCGCTCAACGAGAATCCGTTCTCGCCGCTACCCGCGGTGCGCTCGGCACTGATCGGTGCGATCGATTCGGCGAACAGGTACCCGGAGTTCCTGCCGGAGCGGCTGCGCCGACTGATCGCCGCCCGCATTGGCGTGACCGAGGAACAGGTGGTGCTCGGCCACGGTGCCACCGGCGTCGCGATGCAGCTGTTGCACGCCGTGACGGAGCCGGGCGACCGGATTGCCATCGCCACGCCGACCTTCGACGGCTATCCGATCATTGCGGGCATGGCACGGTTGCAGCCGGTGACCGTGCCACTGGATCAGCACGGCTGTCAGCAGTTGGATGCATTGATCGATGCGGCAGGGGAGGCCAAGGTGGTGGTGTTGTGCCGGCCGCACAACCCGACCGGGACGATCGAGTCGGTGTTAGAGGTGAATCGTTTTCTTGCTGCGGTGCCGAGCGACACCATTGTCTTGCTCGACGAGGCCTACATCGAGTTCGTTGCGCCCGGCTTCCGACTCGACGCCCGGATGCTGATCCGCAGGCATCCAAATGTGCTGGTGCTGCGGACGTTCTCCAAGGCCTATGGCTTGGCCGGACTACGTATCGGCTACGGTTTCGGATCGGCCGATCTCACCGGCAAGCTGTGGCGGATGCAATTGCCATTCGGTACGGACAGCACCAGCCTGGTCGCCGTCGCGGCATCGTATGACGCGGAACGCCAGCTGCAGCGCCGGATCCGGGTGATCGCCGCCGAGCGGCGCTATCTGCGGATGCGGTTGCGAGCGATGGGCGTTTATGTCGCCGAAGGGCACGCCAACTTCGTCTACCTACCGCCAGCGGGTCGCCCGTGGCGCGAGGTCTTCGAGCCCGCCGGCCTGCGGGTCCGCCACTACGGCGACGGCGGAGTGCGAATCACGGTGGGAGACCGGTGGTCGACCCGCGCGGTGCTGGCGGCGGTGGCCGAACGACGGTAGTGCCCTACGGACGTGCGTCGATGCGGTATGAATGTGCTGATGGCCGAATCAATCCCGCCCCCAAAGCCCGACCCGATCGCCGGGGCACGACGAAACTGGGAGCGCGCCGGCTGGGGCGATGTCGCCGACGGCATGGTGGCTGTGACCTCGGTGATGCGGGCCCACCAGATCCTGCTGGCCCGGGTGGAGAACGCGCTGCGTCCCTACGATCTGAGTTTCTCGCGGTTCGAGCTGTTACGGCTACTGGCGTTCAGCCGCACCGGCGCACTACCGATCACCAAGGCGTCGGACCGGCTGCAGGTGCATGTCACGAGCGTCACCCATGCGATTCGCCGGCTGGAGGCCGACGGTCTGGTCAAGCGGGTGCCGCACCCCACCGACGGGCGCACCACGTTGGTGGAGATCACCGAGTTGGGCCGCTCGACGGTTGAGGACGCGACCGCGACACTCAACGAGCAGGTCTTCGCCGATATCGGGATGGCGGCGGCGGAGGCCCGCGCCCTGGTGGCGTCGATCGAGACCCTGCGCCACCACGCGGGCGATTTTTAGCGGAGGGTCTCGATGACCGCGCTGAAGTCGAGGTCGGCGTGCTGTTCGGCGAACCTGGCGTAGATTTCGGCGGCGTGGGTGCCCAGCGGCGCGGTGGCGCCGGTGGACGACACCGCAGCCATGGCCAGGCCCAGATCTTTGTTCATCAGTGCGGTGGCGAATCCCGGCGTGAAGTCATGATTGGCCGGCGATGTCGAAACCGGCCCGGGCACAGGGCAGTTGGTGTGCACAGCCCAGCAGTTGCCGGTGGCACCGGTGATCACGTCGAACAGCGACTGCGCCGAGAGCCCCAGCTTCTCGGCCAGCACGAAGGCCTCACCCACAGCGATCTGCTGCACGGCCAGCACCATGTTGTTGCACAGCTTGGCGGCCTGACCAGCGCCGGACGATCCACAGTGAATCACCTTGCTGGCCATGGGATCCAGCACGGGACGTGCCTGGGCGAGTGCGTCGGCCTCACCGCCGACCATGAACGCCAGCGTGCCCGCGGTCGCACCCTTGATGCCGCCGGAGACGGGGGCGTCCAGCTGAGCCATCCCGGCCGCGTACGCCTGGGCGTTGACCTCGCGGGCGTCGTCGACGGATATGGTCGACGTGTCGATGAACAGCGTCCCCGCCTTCGCGGCCGGAAGTGCGTCGGCGTAGCAGGCTTTCACGATCGTGCCGCTGGGCAGCGATGTGATGACGACGTCGGCCTCGGACACCGCCGCGGCGCCGGCGTCGAACACCGTCGCGCCCTTCTCCTCCGCGGCCGTACGCAAGGCGGCCACCGGGTCGAAGCCGCGCACGGTGTAGCCGGCATTGACCAGGTTGGCCGCCATCGGACCGCCCATGTGGCCCAGTCCCAGAAACGCGATCGTCGTCATGTGCAGGCTCCTTTGCCTCAAGCCGATGCGCGCGCGCGGGCGGCTTCGGCCCGCCCGATGACCACGCGCATTATCTCGTTGGTGCCCTCCAGGATTCGGTGCACCCGTAGATCGCGAACGATCTTCTCGATGCCGTACTCCCGCAGGTAGCCGTAGCCGCCGTGCAGCTGTAACGCCTGGTCGGCCACCTCGAAGCAGGCGTCGGTGACATAGCGTTTGGCCATCGCGCACAGCGCGACCTTGTCCGGCTCGTCGTTGTCCAGGGCAACGGCCGCGCGCCACAGCATCAGCCGGGACGTCTCCAGCGCGGTGGCCATGTCGGCCAGCGTGAATCGGATGGTCGGCTCGTCGAGCAGCGCCCCGCCGAATGCCCGCCGGTCGGCGAGGTAACTGGTGGCCTTCTCGTAGGCGGCCTGTGCGCCGCCGAGCGAACATGCGGCGATGTTGAGCCGCCCGCCGTTGAGGCCGTTCATCGCGATGCCGAAGCCACCGCCCTCACCCTCGGCGCCACCCAGCATCGCCGAGGCCGGCACCCGCACACCTTCGAGGATCACCTGAGCGGTGGGCTGGACGTTCCAGCCCATCTTCTCTTCCTGGGCGCCGAAACTCAGTCCTGGCATGTCCTTTTCGATGATGAACGCCGAGATTCCCCGTGGCCCGTCAGCACCGGTACGGGCCATCACGATGTAGACGTCGGAGCTGCCCGCGCCGGAAATGAACTGCTTGACGCCGTCGAGGACGTAGGTGTCCCCGTCGCGAACTGCCTTGGTGCGCAACGCCGAGGCGTCCGAGCCTGCGCCGGGCTCGGTGAGGCAGTAGCTCGCGATGGCCTCCATCGATGCGAGTCGCGGGATCCACGACTTGCGCTGATCGTCGGTGCCGTAGGTGTCGACCATCCACGCGCACATGTTGTGGATCGAGAGGAACGCCGCCAGCGCGGGGTCGGCCGTCGAGAGCTGCTCGAAGATCCGCACCGCGTCGAGGCGCCGCAGCCCACTGCCGCCGACATCCTCCGCACAGTAGATGGCCGCCATCCCCAGCTCGGCGGCGGCACGCAACACCTCGACCGGGAACTCCTTGGAGTGATCCCAGTCCAGGGCGTGTGGCGCAAGGCGTTTGGCGGCGAACGCGGCCGCCGTTTCGGCGATCACGCGTTCGTCATCGTCGAGGGCAAATGGGCTCATTGCCCCTCTAATTCATGGTCGGAAGGACGAACTCGGCGCCGTCCTTGATACCCGATGGCCACCGCTCGGTGACGGTCTTGGTCTTGGTGTAGAACAGGATCGAGTGCGGACCGTGCTGGTTGAGGTCGCCGAAGCCAGACCGCTTCCAGCCACCGAAGGTGTGGTAGGACACCGGAACCGGGATCGGCACGTTGACGCCGACCATGCCGACCTGCACCCGGGAAACGAAGTCGCGGGCGGCGTCACCGTCGCGAGTGAAGATCGCGACGCCGTTGCCGTACTCGTGTTCGGTCGGCAGGCGCAGGGCCTCTTCGTAGTCGTGGGCGCGCACGATGCACAGCACCGGCCCGAAGATCTCGTCGGTGTAGATCGACATGTCGGTGGTGACGTGGTCGAACAGGGTCGGGCCGATGAAGAAGCCGCCCTCCAGGCTGGCATCTGCGAAAGTCAGCTCGTCGCTGGCCTTTTCTCGACCATCGACCACGATCTCGGCTCCGGCGGCCACGCCGGCGTCGATGTAATCCCGGACGCGCTTGAGTGCGGCACCGGTGACCAGTGGGCCGTAGTCAGCCTTGGGGTCCAGGCTGTGTCCGACTCGCAGACTGCCGATCCGCTCAACGAGCCTGGCGCGCAGCCGGTTTGCGGTCTCTTCGCCGACGGGCACCGCGACGCTGATGGCCATGCAGCGCTCACCGGCGCTGCCGTAGCCGGCGCCGATGAGCGCGTCGACGACCTGGTCCAGGTCGGCGTCGGGCATGACGATCATGTGGTTCTTGGCACCGCCGAAGCACTGCGAGCGTTTGCCGTTGGCGGCGGCGGTGGAGTAGATGTACTGCGCGATGTCGGAGCTGCCGACGAAGCCGACGGCCTTGACGTCCGGGTGGTTCAGGATCGCGTCGACGGCTTCCTTATCGCCCTGAACCACCTGGAACACACCGGCGGGCAGGCCGGCTTCGAGGAACAGCTCGGCCAGACGCACCGGCACCGAGGGGTCGCGCTCGGAGGGCTTGAGGATGAACGCGTTGCCGCAGGCCAGAGCGGGGCCGGCCTTCCACAGCGGGATCATCGCCGGGAAGTTGAACGGAGTGATGCCGGCGACGACCCCGAGCGGCTGGCGGATCGAGTACACGTCGATGCCGGTGCCGGCGCCCTCGGTGAACTCACCCTTGAGTAGGTGCGGGATGCCGATCGAGTACTCGATGACCTCGATGCCGCGCTGAATGTCGCCGCGCGAGTCGGGAACGGTCTTACCGTGCTCGATCGAGAGCAGCTCGGCGAGCTCGTCGATGTTGGCGTTGACCAACTCGATGAACTTCATCATGACGCGGGCCCGGCGCTGCGGATTCCAGGCCGCCCAGACCTTCTGCGCTTCCGCCGCCGAAGCCACCGCGGTGTCGACGTCGGCGGTCGAGGCCAGGAGAACCTGCGCCTGCACCTCACCGGTGCTGGGATTGAGGACATCGGCAGTGCGCGTGCTGCCGAGATTGCTGCGCTTTCCGTCGATGAAGTGCTGAATGGTTGAGCTCATGACTGCCCCTTGGCTGACCTGGCGGCTGAATACTAGGACATCCTAGTAAATCGGTGAGCTGGTCCGCAAGGGGGCTTGTGCGCATCGAGACCGCACTGAGAGCGAAACTTCTATGCAGAACTCGATCTGTGCGCGGTTTCGATGAAGGTTTCAGCGCCACTGGTAGCGGGTGCTCGGCCGCCCGGTCTTGCCGTACTCGGTCAGGCGGGTCACGGTGTCGTCGTCGGCCAGCCGTTCCAAATAGCGCCATGCCGTCACCCGGGACACGCCAACCAGTTTGGCGGCCTCGTCGGCGGTGAGCCCATCTGCGCGATCGCGAACCGCGCGGGCGATTTCGTCGGTGGTCCCCGGCGCGGCGCCCTTCGGTGCCACCGACTTCTCGGTGCTGATCCGCAGTTCGGCCAGCGCTCGGTCTACCTCGGCCTGACTGGCCGCCTCGGTTCCCGCCGGCAGCGCTTCGCGGTAGCGCCGGTAGCGCTCGAGCCGGTCCCGGAATGCCGCGAAGGTGAACGGCTTGAGGAGGTAAGCCAGCGCACCGTGGGCGACGGCGGCGCGCACCATCTCCAGATCGCGTTCGGAGGTGATCGCAATGATGTCGGGAGCGGGTCGCAATCCCGACAGCGCCGAGGCCAGCGCGATGCCGCTGGCGTCGGGCAGTCCGAGATCGAGCAGCACCAGGTCGACGGGCGAGTCGGCGGCCGCCTCGGCGGCGATCCCCATGGCGTCGCGCGCGGTGTTGGCGACTCCGAGGACGGTAAAGCCTTGCAGCCGAGCCAAATACGCTCGGTGCGCCTCCGCGATCAGCGCTTCGTCCTCGACGATCAGCACGTTGATCATGGGATCGTCACCGTGACCACCGAGCCGTAGGTGACGTCGGCGCTCAGGCTGCCGCCGCGCCGGCTGACGATCTGGGCGACGAGTGCCAGCCCGAGCCCCTGGTGGCCGGCACCGCTGCCGGACTTCGTCGAGTAGCCGCGCTGCATGGCGCGCTGGAAAGTGTCGGGGTCCATTCCAGGGCCGCTGTCGGCGACTTCGACCCGCAGCCCTTCGTCGCTCTGGTTGACGGTGACCTCGACCCACGGGTCGTCGCGGTCGCAGGCGTCCATGGCGTTGTCGATCAGGTTGCCCAACACGGTGACCATCTCCTGCGGACTCAGTGGTGACTCGGCAGGAAGGTGGGTCTCCTCGGTGATGGTGAGCTCGACGCCGCGTTCGTCGGCCTCGGCGGACTTGCCCAACAGCAGGGCCACCAGCGCCGGTTCGCCCACAGCGCCGGAGATCCGGTCGACGAGCTGTTGAGACAGCGCCAATTCCTGGGTGGCGAACTTAACTGCCTCGTCGGGGCGGCCCATCTCGACCAGCGTGATGACGGTGTGCAACTTGTTGGCCGATTCATGGGCCTGCGCGCGCAGCGAATCGGTGAACCCCTGCAGCGAGCTCAATTCGCCCAGCGCGCCCTGCAATTCGGTTCGGTCGCGAATCGTGACGACTTCGGAGTCCGCGGCGCTCACCTGGGAGCGGTTCACCACCAGGACCCGGTCGTCGGTCAGGCGGACCTCGTCGCGCACGCCGGGATCGTTGCCGCGCAGGAACTCTGGTAGGTCGGCGCGCGTGATGGGTCCCGGCGACAAAGCCAGCAGGCGTCGGGCCTCGTCGTTGACGAGTGCCACACCCTCGCGGTCCAAGACGATGAGTCCCTCGGAGACCGAGTGCAGGATCGCGTCGTGATGGTCGTACATCAACCGCAGCTCGTCGGGCGCGAGCCCGTGGGTTTGGTGCAGCATCCGGCGACGGATCGCCCAGATGCCGACGAACGACAGGGCCAAGGCGCCCAAGCCGACTCCGACGATCATCGGCCATTGCGACCGCCAGCGCGCGGCCAGGCTCTCCTGGGTGATGCCGGCGGCGACCAGGCCGATGATCCGGCCTTCCGCGTTGCGCACCGGCGCGATGGTGCGCACCGACGGGCCGAGGGTGCCGGTGTAGATCTCGGTGTAGGTCTCACCGCGCAGCGCCGGTTCGATGGTGCCGATGTACTTCTGGCCGATCAGTTCGGGGTTGGTGTGAGTGAACCGGGTACGGTCGGTCGCCATGATCGTGATGAACGCGATGTCGGTGCCGCGGCGCACCGCTTCGGTCACCGGCTGCAGAACCTGTGCGGCATCACCGTTTTCGATGGCAGTCGCGGTTGACGGCGAATCGGCCAGGGCCACGGCAATGCCGGTCACCTGCTGGCGGGCCGCCTCGTCGCCGTCGCGCTTGGCGTCGAGCAGAGCCAGCGCGCTGCCCGCGAGCACTACGAGCACGATCACCGCGGCCTGCAGGGCGAATGCCTGGCCGGCCAATGAGCGGGGCAGTACCGCCATTGCTTACCACCTCCGCGGTGAACGTAATGAACTAAAGCGTGACCTGCATCACGTACTCGGGAACCATCCTTACAGACGCCTGACTGCTGAACTGGAAGGAAACCGCTCATGACCACGGTTGTGGATCATCCCGGGGGCGAGGACAAGCCCGCCGTGCGCAAGCGCCGGGACCGGACGCACTGGCTGTATCTGGCGGTGATCGTTGCGGTGGTCGGCGGCGTCCTCGTCGGGTTGGTGGCCCCAGGGGTGGGGAAGGACGTCGGTGTCCTGGGGACGATGTTCGTCAGCCTGATCAAGATGATGATCGTGCCGGTGATCTTCTGCACGATCGTCTTGGGGATCGGGTCGGTGCGCAAGGCAGCCACCGTCGGCAAGGTGGGCGGCCTTGCCTTCGGGTACTTCCTGGTGATGTCGACGGTCGCGCTGGGCATCGGCCTCGTCGTCGGCAACCTGTTGCATCCGGGTAGCAGCCTCAAGCTCTCGGAGTCGGTGGCCGGCAAGGGTGCGGAGTTGGCCGAAACAGCGCACAAGTCAGGCGGTTTGGTGGACTTTGTGCAGCACATCATCCCCACGTCGTTGTTCTCGTCGCTGACCGAGGGCAATGTGCTGCAGGGATTGTTCGTGGCCCTGCTGGTCGGGTTCGCGCTGCAGGCGATGGGCGACAAGGGTGAGCCGATCTTGCGCGGGGTCGAGCATCTGCAGCGCCTGGTGTTCAAGGTTCTGGCAATGGTGTTGTGGCTGGCGCCGATTGGCGCATTTGGGGCGATGGCCAACGTCGTGGGGTTGACCGGCTGGAGCGCAGTGACGAACCTGCTGACGCTGATGTTGGGCTTCTATCTGACGTGCGTGGTGTTCGTCTTCGGCGTGCTTGGCTCGATCCTGCGGGTGGTGTCGGGGGTGTCGATCTTCAAGCTGGTGCGCTACCTGGCGCGGGAGTACCTGTTGATCTTCGCGACGTCATCGTCGGAGTCGGCGCTGCCGCGTCTGATCGCCAAGATGGAGCACCTGGGCGTGCAGCAGAGCACCGTGGGTGTTGTTGTGCCGACCGGCTATTCGTTCAATCTTGACGGGACGGCGATCTATCTGACGATGGCTTCGTTGTTCATCGCCGATGCACTGGGTGACCCGCTGTCGGTGGGGGAGCAGATCGGTCTGCTGGTGTTCATGATTGTGGCCTCCAAGGGCGCGGCCGGGGTGAGCGGAGCCGGGCTGGCGACGCTGGCCGGCGGCCTGCAGGCCCATCGCCCCGAGCTGCTCGACGGGGTGGGGCTGATCGTCGGGATCGACCGGTTCATGTCCGAGGCGCGGGCCGTGACGAACTTTTCCGGCAACGCGGTGGCCACGCTGCTGGTCGGCTCGTGGACCAAGACCGTGGATATGGTCAAGGTCAATGGCGTGCTATCCGGTCGCGATCCCTTCGATGAGGTCACCATGCTCGACGACGGTCGTGCACCTGTGCAGAAGGAGCCGCTCGCCGCCTGATCACAAGCTCACGGCACCCCGGGCGGTCCCTTCCCCCGGGGTGTCGTGCTGTCGATGAGACGTCGTGCGAGTTCGCTTACCGCGGAGGGGTACTGGCGAGCGCGGAAGTAGTCGCTGTGGGTGTCTATTTGGATGATCCAGCGCGATGTGAAGGCCAGCTGGGCATTCGCGAGCTCCGACGGGTCGAGAGTTCGTGCGTCGATATCGGTGCCGGCTTCGACAATCTCACCTTCGTCGGCCAATTCCGCGGTCACCTCGTCGGCGGCACGGTCGATGGGGTTACCAGGCTGACGCGAGTAGACCGGGAAGCCCAGGTAATCGGTTGGGCGCCAGAGATTGATCCAGCGCGGCGTGCCGTTGGTATCGCGGAGGGTATTGAGTACCGACAGCGGGTAGTTGTCGTCACTCGAGACAGTCGGTGGGTCGGGTGGGAACGTCGGACACTTCAATAACCGAGCCGGACTGGAGTCGGTCACACCTAGAATTCGTGGACCCAACAATTCGGGGAAGATCCGACTGAAGTACGCGCGCAGCTGGCAGCCGTAGGTCACCAGTGCGACGCGGTCCCGGTACTTATCGGACAACAAGAGGACGACGGCGACTGCGAGTACACCACCCAGGCTGTGTGCCGACAGAATCAGACGTCGTGAGTTGTCCGCTGAGCTCGGCGGTGAATCCAGCCATGCACGACAGTAGGTATGGAGTTCGGGGATCGCGCGCTGTGCATAGCATGGTGGTCCGAAAGGGTGCGCGGCACGAGGCAGGAAGCAGATCAGATCCCACACGATGCCCAGGGGTCGACCTTGCGTGACGCCGTGCCCGACGATGAAGGCACCGATCAGTAGGGCAGCCCCGACGCCAAACTTCTGCAGCCAATAAAACGAATCGGCGGCATCGTTGATGAGGTGATTGTCCTGCAGAACCGCCAGAGCCAGACCGCCCACGATCGCAGCGGTGGCGATTACTGCCAGACAGGCACCCATCGGTTCGGCGCGATGGAGCAGTGAAGCCACCCTGCGCGTGCGGCAGCGCCGGCTGTACAGACTGTTGCGCGCGCTCGCAGGTTGCCCATGGTCGAAAGCCTCTGCACAACAGATCATCTCGTCGTCAGTGGGTTGCGAGAACTGATCCAAGTCCGATTCCAGGGACACTTTGCAGCGCGCCACCGCCACCCACATGATGGCGATGACAAGGGCAATCGCGACGAGTGCCGGGATCAGCATCGTGGCGAAGCTGAGATAGATCGGTGGCGCCGTCATGTACTCGGTCTGGCTGATTTTGAAATTTCCGTCACCAAGCAATGCCGCGGCTACGACGACGAACACGGTGGACAACACGATCGCGGCGAACAACGCGAGAATCATCAGCACTCCCGGGGCGGATCCGTGCCACGCCTCCGCCGCCCGCGCGCGGTGGTGCCACCGGAGCCAACCGGCCCACACCACGGCGACGACCACAAGCACTCCGATCAGCGCGTAGTTGAACCACGTGTTGTGACGAGCCGGAATCCGATGACCGAGCTGTGTAACCAGTGCGCCGATACCGATGAGGATGAGGAAACTTGCGACGCCGTAGGACGTTCGGCGTTCTTGTCGCCAGCCCAGGGCGGAGATTGCCAACGCAAGAAGGACGTACACGATGACCCCGGGAACGACTGAAAACATCCCCAACTGCTGTGGTTTCAGCGACGGCGAATGCCAACAGATGAGTCCGACGAACTGGACCCCGAACGCCACGCCGGCGACGACTTCAAGGCCGCCAGTGAACCGTCGCCGGAATGGGTGAATAGCGTCCTGTTCGGTGGCCATCGGTGTCGTCAACGTGAGCCCGATGCACGCGAGAAGGATGGCGATAGCTAGGCCGACGACAGTCCGGCCGAAGCCGGTGTGTTCACCCCACCAGAACTGGCCGGTCCAGAGCAAGCTCAATGCCAGGCCGGCCGCGGTGTGGATGCCGGTGTTGTGTGCCGACAAGTCCGCGTTGTCCCAGAAGCTACGGGTTCCGATCTTCCAGTAATGGTCTCTATCTTCGGTACGTATGGGCAATTGTCTGCCTCGGTCGTAGAGCGTGCGCGTCCTTTTCGCAAGGACCCACAGCAGCGACATCACCAACACCGGCGCCAGCGACAAGATCGCCATTCTGTCGCCGATATCGGTATGAGTAAGTGGCGTAATCCATTTGGGCCGTGGGGTCGAGTCGAGTAGCTTGTGTATGCGGCCTTCAGTCATATCGAGGCTGGCTGAACAGACCGAGGCGATGAGCAGTAGGGTGAGTCCCAGGGAGAACAGCCGGGTCAATCTGGCCGTCGTTCGGACAGTCTTATACGACTCAGTCGGCAACGTCACCCGCCGTGACCAGTAGGCGACATTCGCGAGGCCGAACGGGATCACGAGTATCCATCCGGCGGACGCAGCGGTGCTGAGCCATTTGCCGACCGGAAGACGAGGGAATGGTGAGAGCCTGGCCAGTCCGCCCCACGACAACGCCTTCACCACTCCCCGGGTCGGGCGCTGGCGGTAGATCCCCACTAGTGAGTCGCCGTATTCCTGCTGCACTGCAAAAAGCATGCTGACGGGAGGCGTGTTGTTGACCCCGTGCACTCGCAGTTCGAGGAGATCGCCGTCGGCCATAGACGGTGTTTTACGCCGGTTTCCCGAAGGTCGTGGCCGGTTGGCCGACCTACCGCCCAGTACGCTGCCATGTGGCAGCCCCCATAGCCCAATTGGCAGAGGCAGCGGACTTAAAATCCGCACAGTGTGAGTTCGAGTCTCACTGGGGGCACCGTATAGCGCTGATAGCAGCGCTACTAACCAATGTGGTCCGCGGAGAAATGCGCCTCTCACGGGACGTCCGGTTCTGGGTACGCCGACTGGCGAAGGAGGCCGCGGTAGGGCGGGCCACAACTGTCAGGTGGAGAATCCACCGTCGACGTTCCATGTGACGCCGGTGATGAACTCCGCTTCCGGGCTCACCAGGTAAGCCACGGCACTGGCGATGTCCTCAGGCCGACCGTAATGACCCAGAGGTGTGAGTTCGCGCATCTGATCGGCGAATTCGCCTGAATCCGGATTGGCATCGGTGGCCGTCGGCCCGGGCTGTATGACATTCACGGTGATGCCGCGCGGCCCCAACTCGCGGGCCAGCCCACGGGTCAACCCCGCGACCGCAGCCTTGGTCATGGCGTACACCGCACTGCCTGGCCGGGGAACATGGTCAGCGAAGATGCTGCCGATCGTGACGATGCGCCCACCTGCCCCCAGGTGCGGGATGGCGCGCTGGATCGCCACGAAGACCCCGCGAACGTTGACGGCGACCATCCGGTCGAAGTCCGCGAGTGAATACGACTCGGCCACACCGGATTTGCTGACGCCGGCATTGTTCACGAGGATGTCCAGACCGCCCAGACGCGCCGCTGCCTGATCCACGGCGTCGCTCACCTGTTGCGTGTCGCCGCTGTCCGCTTGGATCGCCACCGCGGTCCCGCCGCGGCCGGATATTTCCGTGCGCAACTGGTCGGCTGTACCTGCCGACGCGGCGTACGTGAACCCCACCTGCGCGCCGTCGTCAGCCAGTCGCTTGACGATCGCCGCCCCAATTCCCCGTGAACCGCCGGTCACCAGGGCCCGCCGCCCCGCTAAAGCGTTCATCGGCTACGTCCTGCCTCGGCTTCGAAGGTCACTCGCGCCCAGGCGGCGAAGGACTGCCACGCGATGTCGGGGTTCGCGGCGCGCAGCGCGGCAATATCGACTTGGTAGCCCGGGCCGTTGAGGAACCTCCACATCGCTTCCATGTCGGCGCTGCCGATCGACGTGAGCGGAGTTTGTTCCAGACGTACCGGCCGGGCGAGCACGGTGCTCAGCACGTCGGTCATCTGCGCCGGGGTAGGGGCGTCACTGGCCAGTTCGATGCGCTTCCCGACGTAGGGCGCCGGGTCGGAGAGCACCTTCGCGACGAAGGCGCCGAGGTCTGGGCGGGCCACCTGTTGCAATCGACGGTCCGGCGGCAGTGGTAGGTCGAGAGTTCCGGCGTGGATGCGGTCGATCCCGCCGAGCGCGTTGTCGTAGAAGTAGGTCGGTGCCGTGATGGTGTAAGCCAGGCCGCTTGCCGCGAGTTCAGTCTCGATGGCTGCTTTGCTGTCGAAGTGCGGTACACCGCTGTTCATGTTTGCGCCGGCAACCGAGCTGAACACCATGTGCGGCACCTGTGCGTCGAGCGCCGCCCCCACGATGGCGCGTCCCTGTGCCAGCTCTTCGTCGACCCCTGCTTCGAAGGGCGTAGTGACCGCAAAGACTCCGGCGACGCCATGCATCGCCGCGGTCAGCGAACTGCGGTCGTCGAGAGAACCTGCGACGGCCTCGACTCCGCGTTCGGTCAATTGCCGGGCCCGCGGCGAATCGGGCCGGCGCACCAGGGCCCGTACCCGTGCCCCGCGGGTCAGCAACTCGCTGACCACCGCCCCACCCTGGTTACCTGTGGCCCCCAACACCAAAACCGGTTCAGTCCTCGACATGGTCACCGCCGTCTCGCGGTTGCCAACCGGACAGGAGACGCTCCATGTCGGTCACCCCTCCTCGGTGAAGACATCTCGACGTGGTCGCACAAAAAGGCCGCCGTCGCGTCAAAGACGCTACGCCTCGTAACCAACGCGAGTAAGCACGAAATCGAGAACTGCTCGCAAGATTCATCACCTGGGAGTGATCACGACAATGGAGCAACACAGCAATGCGTGGCCGAGCCTGCGCATCGACGACTGGGGTCCGACGCGCGAGACGCTGCACATGTGGATGCAGATCGTCGGCAAGGTGCGGCTCGCCCATTCACCTCTGATCAATCACTGGTGGCAGGTCACCTCGTACGTGACTCCACGCGGACTGACGACATCGACGATCCCGTATGGGAACGAGGCCTTCGACATCGAGTTCGACTTCATCGATCACCGCTTGCTGATCCGGAGTAGCACCGGTGCAACGCGGACCCTGGCACTGCAACCCAGATCCGTGGCCGAGTTCTACGCGGAAATCATGCAGGCACTGGACGAACTGGGCTTTCCGACGCGCATCCAGCCGCATCCGAACGAGGTCGATCCAGCAGTGCCGTTTGAGGAAGATGACGGGCACGCGTCGTACGACCGTGCCGCCGCGAACGCGTTCTGGCGCCAGTTGCTTCAGACGCACCGTGTGCTTGGCGAGTTCCGGTCACGCTTCATCGGCAAGGTCAGCCCGGTGCACTTCTTCTGGGGGGCAATGGACCTCGCGTGCACTCGGTTCTCCGGGCGCAGGGCGCCGCGTCACCCCGGCGGCGCGCCCAACTGCGGGGACTGGGTGATGGTCGAAGGCTACTCACACGAACTGAGCAGTTGCGGCTTCTGGCCGGGCGGGGGAGACGAAGGCGCCTTCTACGCCTACGCCTATCCGGAACCAGACGGGTTCCGCGATCACCCGGTCAGTCCGGCAGATGCGTATTACAGCAGTGATCTGGGTGAGTACGTCTTGCCGTACGAAGTTGTGCGGCAGGCTCCCGACCCCGATCGCGTGTTGCTCGGATTCTTGCAGGATACCTATGAAGCGGCGGCGGTCAACGCGGGCTGGGACCGTGACGCACTGGAAGACGACCCTGATCGCTGGAGCGCGTACCGATCGGCGAAATGAACCGTCCAAGCGTCGATTCGAGTTGACTGTCGTCTAATATTTCGGCTCATCATCAACAATGAGTGCGACCCCTCGTGACGGCAGCTCGCGACGCGGCTGAACAGTGGTTCCTGGCAAGGGGATTGCCCGCCGCCTTGACCCCTCGCGCTCGGGCGCGCTACGCCATAGCGCGATCGGCGCCTGCGTTGACCGCGTACGCCACGGTGATGATCGCGCTGTTGATCGTCGATCTCGTAGCCGGTTCCAGCGAGATCTATATCGACGGTGCGCCCACGGCGGCCGAACGGCTGGTGCTCGCTGTCTTGGGGTTGACCGTTCCGCTGGCCTTGATCGTCGGCTGGGCGGTATCCCGGTTGCGTCGACGCGCGAAGTCGGTGGTCGCTTTGATCGCGACGGCAGTCGTGGCGGCCGCCAGCGTGGTTCGCGGCGGCGCGTCGCATTTGGTGATCAGCGGCATCGCCGTTGCGATCGCGGTAATCGTCACCGCGGTGGGCGCGGGCGCGGTGCTGGGTTGGGCAGTTCGATTGACGATGGCGCAGGCCGCCGCGATGGGCGCCCTCTTCGTCAGTGCGCTACCGGTGGTGTTGCTGACCGTGGTGGTGTTCTTCAACACCTACGTCTGGGTGCTGGCGTCGACGATCAGCCAAGCCCGCCTCGCCGTTGCCCTGCTGTTCCTCTTCGCGGTAACGATTGCCTTCATCCTCTCGAGCAGCAACTCGCGGGCGGGACCGATGTTGGAGTCGGTGAGTGCTCCGCACGATGGTGCTCATGAGCTGAGCGGCACCCCCTTCGCCGCGATTCCCGACCCGCCCACCAATGAGCCCTTGAGCGGTGGCGAGCGCCTCAACGTGGTCGCCGTCCTGGCTGCCGCCCAGATCGCCCATCTCATGATGGTCGCAATCTGCACGGCCGCAATCTACTTCGTCCTGGGCCTCATCTTGCTCGGGCCGGAAGTGCTGACGAAGTGGACCGGCGGTGGAGCGAGCATCGGCGCCGTTTTCGGGATGACTATTCCGGTGCCGCAGTCGCTGATCAACATGACTCTCATCCTGTGTGCGCTGACCTTCATGTACGTGAGCGCACGCTCGGTCGGCGACGACGGCTACAAGGCAGACTTCCTCAACCCGCTGATCGAGGACTTGCACACCACACTCGTCGCCCGCAACCGCTGGGTTGGCGCCCCGACTGAACTCAGCTGAAGGCACGCGTCTTCCTGTCATACGGTCTGCGCGGGTCGGCTACAGTCGCCCGAGTGAATCGGGGACTTTCGTCCCTAGGCCGGCAAACGGTGTGTTTGGTTGGCTAGCAATGTCACATCGCGCTTTCACTATTTCGGGGGTCTCTTCATCATGCTTCGTACCGCTCTTCTCGTCGGGGCCATCGCAATCGGTGTGGGGGTTGTGGCCGCGCCGGTCGCTAGCGCCGACGACGTGTACTACAAGAACTGCACGGCGGCTCGTGCGGCGGGTGCAGCACCGATCTATCAGGGACAGCCGGGTTATCGGGCCGGGCTTGACCGCGACGGCGACGGCATCGCCTGCGAGTAAGCCGTATCGAACAAACAAAAGAGCAATCCGGGAAAACAGCCGCGTTCCAGAAAGTCCTGGCCCGCGGCCCGGCAGTAATCGTCGGTGCCGTGTTGACCGGAGCCATCACGACAGCGGCATCGGCCAATGCTGATCCGAGTCAGCTGTTCTGCGGGATGGCGGGTGTCGACATTCTTCAACCCAACGTGCTTGGTGCGTAAGGACCGAACGATTACACGCCTTGTGGGTGAGTATGTCTTGCCATACGGGGTGGTGCGGAAGGCGGCGGGCCCTGATCGCACGCTACTCGGCTTCGCTGCGTTAGAGGTCGGCCCGAATCGCTTGAGCGCCTATCGAACACGCGTACGAACCCACTACAGGCCAAGCTCGCCAGCCAGTGCACGGACCCTTGTTTCGATGTCGTCGCGGATAGGCCGCACGTTCTCGACGCCTTGGCCTGCCGGGTCGTCCAGTTCCCAATTCTCGTAACGCTTGCCGGGGATGTAGGGGCATTCGTCGCCGCAGCCCATGGTGACGACGACCTGGACGGCTGTGAGGTCGTCCATGGTCCATCGCCTGGGTTGTTGTCCGGTGATGTCGATGCCCTTTTCGGCCATGGCTTCGACGGCGGCGGGGTTCACTGCGTCCGCGGGTTCGGAGCCTCCGGAATAGACCGTGGCGCGGTCACCGGCGAAGTGCTTGAGGAATCCCATGGCCATCTGCGACCGACCTGCGTTGTGAGTGCAGAGGAACAGCACGGCAGGTTTCGTCGCCCTCATCTTTCGATGCTTTCGGTGTCGCGCGGATTATCGGGCGGGCCGCGGAATCGCTTGCGTAGCAGGAGCGATACGTATACAAGGGCGACGAGTACCGGAACTTCGATGAGTGGTCCGACGACGCCGGCCAAAGCTTGACCCGAGGTTGCGCCGTAGGTGGCGATGGCTACGGCGATGGCCAGTTCGAAATTGTTCCCCGCCGCTGTGAAGGCCAGGGTCGTGGTGCGTTGATACCCCAGGCCGAGGGTCGCGCCGAGTAGGTAGCCGCCACCCCACATGATTGCGAAGTAGGCAAGCAGCGGGAGCGCGATACGGACGACATCGACTGGGCGGCTGGTGATTTGGTCTCCTTGTAGTGCAAAGAGAATCACAATGGTGAACAACAGGCCATAGAGCGCCCATGGGCCGATCGTGGGCAAAAAACTCGATTCGTACCAGTCTCGCCCCTTCCCTCGCTCGCCCAGCCGTCGAGACAAGTACCCCGCGAGCAGGGGGATGCCGAGGAAGATGAGAACGGACTTGGCGATCTGCCACGGCGAGGTACTGATCGTGGTCTGTGGCAGGCCCAGCCAGCCGGGCAGCACCGACAGGTAGAACCAGCCGAGAGCGGCGAACATGATGACCTGGAAGATCGAGTTCAGCGCGACGAGGACCGCCGCCGCTTCTCGGTCGCCGCAGGCGAGGTCGTTCCAGATGATGACCATGGCGATGCAGCGCGCCAGCCCGACAATGATCAGGCCGGTTCGGTACTCAGGCAGGTCGGGCAGCAGCAGCCACGCCAGGGCGAACATCAGCGCCGGACCTAGAACCCAGTTCAGCACTAGGGAACTGACAAGCAGCTTTCGGTCGCCGGTAACGGTGTCGAGGCGGTCATAGCGGACCTTCGCCAGCACCGGATACATCATGATCAGCAACCCCAAGGCGATGGGCAGCGAGATGCCGTCGAGCTGGACGCGATTAAGGGCCGTGTTCAGCCCGGGCACCCATCGACCGAGCAACAGTCCCGCCGCCATGGCGAGGCCGATCCAGATCGGAAGGAACCGGTCCAGAGTGGACAGTTTCGCCACTGCCGCTACGTGCAGACCAACATTGGTGCCAGGCGTCGTTGTTTCCGCCATCAGCAGCAGGTTTTCGCGGCCTCAGCCTCGGTGGCCTCGGCGGCTGAACCACCGCAGCACAGGCCACCCTCGCTGTCACCGCTCTCAAGGCGCTGTGGGCTGGTGCCGAACGTGTCAGAGTCCGCCAACACGGTGTAGACCTCCCATTTCTCTCCGGCGGGACCGGTCACCCACACCTTGTCTTGCGTGGCGAAGCAGCAGGTGGTGTGGATCTCCTCTTCGGTGAACAGACCCTCGCCGGCGAGTCGTGCGATCTCAGCATGGACGGTGTCGCTGGACTCGACCTCGACGCCGAGATGATTGATCGTCCCGCCCTTGCCGGGGTTTTCCAACAGCACCAGCTTCAACGGTGGTTCGGCGACTGCGAAGTTGGCGTAGCCCGGCTTCACCTTCGCCGGCTGAGTGTTGAACAACTTCGAGTAAAACGTGATCGCCTCGTCGAGGTCATCGACATTGAGGGCCAGTTGCATGCGAGACATGTGAACCTCCGTACCTGTGCGACTTATGTCGAATTTCCTATGGCGCCAGAATGCCACCTTTTTGATGAATGTCAAACTAACTGGCACACTGGGGTCATGCCCAAGACCCTGCCGACCATCGACATGTCGAATCCGGTGTGCTGCGCCCCGGTGGCTTCTGGTCCGATGACCGAGGACGACGCGCTACAGGTGGCGCTGCGACTCAAGGCACTCGCGGACCCGATGCGCGTACGGATCATGTCGATGCTGTTCAGTTCATCGGCGGGCGAGCAGAACAGCGGCGAGTTATCGGCTGCGCTGGGATTGAGCGAATCAACCGTGAGTCACCATCTCGCCCAACTCCGTCGAGCCGGGTTCGTGGTGTCAGACCGCCGGGGAATGAACGTCTTTCACCGTCCGGCCCTCGATGCACTCGGCGCTTTGTGTGCGGTACTCGATCCGAATTGTTGCCGCTGACTCAGTCGCTGCGTTTCTTGGGCAAGCACGCGGTAGGGGGAGACGCCCGGCGCCGAGCCGAATGTTGGCCCACGAGGGCTGCTGGTCAGCAGCGGGTTACTGAGGGCGGCTGCCGCGGTCATCTCCATCACCATGGAATTCAACCCGGGATGGAATCAGCTCTGGGCCAACGGCATCACGTTCATTCCTCGCGACGATCGCGACCCAAGCCGTCTTCAACGCCATGCTGTCCTGAATCGGCGGTATCGCGCCTGAGTAGACCCGTCCGACGTTGATCGGATTCGGTGATCTGGTGGTTGCGGGGACGTCATCGATCCCGTACCGAGCCGAGCAGTTCGCACTTCGGCGTTGAGAATCCGTTGAGCTCCACGGCCGATCCTTCTCTCAACGAGCCGATCAGGGCTCACCGAGAAGAGGAGTTCAATACACAATGAGCACCATCAGCACCATCAAGAAGATGGCCGCCTCCGCCGCCATCGCCGGCTCACTGGGTTTAGGTGGCCTCGCCCTGGCCACCGGTATTGCCGCTGCGGCACCCGCAAGCGGCCACGCAGGGCCGAATGCCCACGAGGGGCCGGGCACCTCCTCATCGTCGGAGGTGCACGCCCACTTCATCCCAGGTTTCAAGCCTGCGCCGGCGCCGGGCGCCGACGGTACGACGATCGCGCACTTCATTCCCGGGTTCGTGCCGACGCCGACCCAAGCCACGACCCCACGCTTAGGGATGCTGCCCCCGGCGCCGGACGGTCCCTGCGACAGCGCCGGCTGCGTAGAGGTCATCGACGAATAAGGGTCATGAAGCGCAGGTCTCCGGCCGTGGGGGCCGGACATGCGGGACGACTCACCCAGAAATTGAATTCGCCAGCAAACTCGCTCACGCACACCTGTCGCCGGCCGGGCGTTGGCCAGGATCGAACCACCTCGCAAGCCAGCTCCCTCGTGCGCGGCTGTCGCGGCGGCCGCTGCGCTATTGACCGACCGCGCAAATAGCCGCCGAACGACATAAGCCTCGTTATGGTACTGAAAAGTAACTTAAGCGACAGTTCCAGCAAACTGTTTTCTTACCCGCAGGTAATATAACGAGTCAGAATCGGTAGCTGATCGCTCACCTCGGGCTGGCGATGAGCAATGTCTCGAGGCCGTCCGTAGCGACGTGAACAGTGTATTTCCCAAGCGCGTCCAGAATGTAGCCCAGCTATCTGAGCTACTTCCGAGCAGAACGAAAGTTTCCGGAACCGCTACTTACTGACGAGTAAGGTGCGGTACGTTCTCTCGCTTAGGGGGCAATTTTGGTCAAAGGAGAGTCATGAACGCTGCTGTTCGTCCGTACGCCACCACTGGTGTTGCGCTCTTGGGAGCGAGTGTCATTGCAATCTCGCCGCTGGCGCCACCTCTGCCCGACGTCCACGCTATGCAGCGAACGGTGTCGTCCGTCGGCGTCGAGCTGAGCGCCGCGGTGGACCCGATTCAGAACTGGATCCAGGTTTTCCAGAAGTCTGCAGCAAATCTTAATGCGATCGGCCAGCAGGTGGTCGCCAGTCCGGCCCCGATCCTCAGCCAGATCGTCGCCAACCAGATGGCCAGCCTGAAGGCCTTGCAGGCGGCCTTTGACGTCAATGCGCAGACCGTCAAGCAGATCATCAACAGTGCCCCCGGCGTGTTCGCGACCGCTCAAGCCCAGCTCGACAGCGGCAATATCAAGGGCGCCGTCAGCACCGTCAACGACCAAATCGTGATTCCGCTTGCGCTCACTGTCGTTCAGGCCGTGTCCGATTCGACGGTCCCCCTCGTCAACACGGTCAACAACTTCGCCAAGGCGTTCGCCACAATTCCCGCCAGGGCGGTGTCCCAGGTAATCCTGCCCCTGACCTACCCGCTGGTGTCGACGATCAACGTCTTTGTTCAAACCACGCAGGACGTGTATGACGGAGTGGTCGCCTCCGACCCGGGTGCCGTCGTCAACGCTCTGGTGAATCTCCCGGCGAACCTGGTTGACGGCGTCCTCAACGGTTCGGGCACGATCCTCGGCGGATTTCTCAACACCCCGGGCATCCTGACGCCATGGGACCCTTTCTTGGGGGAGCTGGCCAGCGGACCGATCGCCAGCCTGATCGCACTGCGGGACGTCATCGCCCAGGCCATCGGGGCCCCGGCGCCTCCTGCGGCAGCGGCTATCACCGCCGCCAAGGCGCCCGCCGCAGCCAAGACGGTCACCCTGTCGACCGCCGCACCGAAGGCTCTCGACACGGCGTCGCCCAGTGACGCCGCGAAGGCGAGGTCTGAGACCGCGGCTGATTCCGGTGCGGCCGACACCAACACGGCAACCTCAGCCGAGACGCAAGCGGCCGAATCCGGCACCGGCAGCACACGTTCCGCGACCAGCGCCAAGGCCACCCCGGCCGTGACGGCCGCTCCGGCGACCGATTCGGCCGCCGGCGGCTCCGACTCGTCGTCGAGCGACACCAAGGCGGGATCGTCGGCCACTGGTGGTCACGATTCGAAGGCCAGCGCCGGAGCGAAGGGCTCGGGCAAGTCCGGCAGGGCCGCCAAGGCCAGCAAGTAGTTTTACCGCTTAGCGCCAGTCGGCCCTGTGAGGGAGGGGCCGGCTGGCGCTTCGGCGTTCAGACTTTGTTGAGCAGCCCGGCATCAACCGGTACCACGGTCCCGGTGACGTACCGAGCATCGTCAGAGGCAAGCCACGCCACCGCGTTCGCGACATCACGCGCTTCGACATAGTCGACCGGTATCGCGTTCTCCAGTGACCGCGCGATGGCCGGCTCGTACTTCTTCAGCATGCTCAGGTCGCCGTTGTTGGCCATCGGCGTCGCGACCGTCGTCGGCGCCACGCTGTTGACCCGAATATAATGTGGGGCAAGGTAATTCGCGTAAGTGCGCATGATGCCGATTACCCCGTGCTTGGCAGCCGTATACCCGAGCATCCCACCCGAAACCACAGGGGTGCCGATGAGGCCGCCGGTCGAGCTGGTCAGGATGATCGACCCGCCGCGATCCTGTGTGAGCATCGTCGGGACCGCTACGCGCACCGTGTTCCAGACGCCCTTCATGTTCACGTTCACGACGTCGTCCCACTGCTCTTCGTCGGTACTTTGACCGCCCGGACCAATGCCGGCGTTGGCGACCACGATGTCGACACCGCCGAGCGCGGCGGCCCCGTCATCGAACGCCTTCTGAAGCGCCGGGAAATCCACGACGTCGGCCTCGTGCGCCACAATGCGTCGGCCGAGGGACTCGACCTGTCGCACCGTCTCATTCAAATCTTCTGGCTCCGACATCCGGTAGACCACGGTGGGATATTGCGCGCACACGTCGATCGCGATGATGTCGGCGCCTTCCTCCGCGAGGCGGACCGCGTGCGCGCGTCCCTGTCCCCGCGCGGCACCGGAGATGAAGGCGACCTTGCCGTCGAGCTTGCCCATAACTGCTCCTGTTCAGGGGTGAGTGCATTCGACGCGGTCGCGACGCACCTAGTTTGAGCGACTGCTCAGCATTCTGCAAGGACGAAATCAGGTGCCAGACGAACGCTTGGGCCACTGAGACAAAGCGCAGTCGCCACCGGTCCAGCTGCCTACCATCAGCCGATGCACGGATCCAAAATTCTGATCACCGGAGCAAGCGGCCAGGTTGCCGTCCCGATCGCCTTAGCCCTGGCGGCCGATAACGAGGTGTGGGGTATCGCCCGCTTCACTGATACGGCAACCCGCGAGCGCCTCGAGAAGGCCGGCATCCGATGCGAGACCGTCAACATGGCTGCCGGTGAGTTCCCTGGCCTGCCATCAGACTTCGACTACGTGCTGAACCTGGCGGTGGCCAAGAGCGGACGGTGGGACAAGGACCTCGCGGCCAACGCCGAATCAGCGGGACTGCTCATGGCGCACTGTCGAACGGCGAAAGCGTTCCTGCACTGTTCGTCCGGGGCGGTCTACGATCCGCCGGATGACGAACCCCGCACTGAACGCACCATTCTCGGCGACAACCACAAACCCCTGCTGCCCACCTACTCCATCACCAAGATCGCCGGGGAAACCGTCGTCGCAACGATGGCCCGTGCCCTCGGCGTACCCTCCACCATCGCGCGCCTCAACGTCCCCTACGGCAACAACGGTGGGTGGCCGCTCTTCCATCTGGACATGATGCTGGGCGACATGCCGATACCCGTTCCGCCCGGTGGTCCCGCCGTCTATAACCCGATCCACGAAGACGACATCATCGCGATGATCCCCAAACTGCTTGCGGTGGCATCAGTTCCGGTCACCACGGTCAACTGGGGTGGTGACCAGTACGTCAGCCTGCAGGAGTGGTGCGCCTATCTCGGCTCGCTCATCGATAAGGAACCCGTATTCGAGGCGAGCTCTCAGGCGCTACGGGGGAATCCGCTGGAGGTCACCAAGATGCACGAGTTGATCGGGACGACGACCGTCGACTGGCGCGATGGCATGCGCAGGATGGCGGCCACATTTCACCCGGAGCTGTTCGGCTCCTAGCACTGGTCACCTCAGTGCGGCCAACAGCTCATCGAGAACCTTGGTGCTGCCGCCGACGGTGAGTCGACCATCGGATTGAGCGCGGCTGCGTGGTTCGCCGTCGATGATCAACGCCTTGAAGGTATCGGCGTCGGTGTCGAGCGTCGCGTCTGCGTGCGGCGGCTCGCCCCGTGAGATAGCCAGGTTGACGCGATCGGTGGTCACGGTGAAGTAGTCGCCACCCAGGCCGATGGTGATCGTGACTGGCTGCCGTGCGGCGGTTTTGGCGGGGCGAAAGTGTGTCTTGAGCGCAAGCATCAAAGCATCGGCACTGATTCGGGTGTGGGCTTCGCCGAGCGGCGTGGCGCGGCCCCATTCGCCGAGCGCTAGCAGTATGGGCTCGAGTTGACGCCCCCAGTCGGTCAGTTCATAGACCCACACTGAGGCCGGCATGCCCAATCGTCGTCGATGGATGACCTGGGCCGCCTCAAGGTCTCGCAGTCGCTGTGACAACACGTTGGGCCGCACGGTTGCCAAGCCGGATTGCAGATCACCGAAGCGCTTGGGCCCGAACAGTAGCTCTCGCACGATGAGCAGCGTCCATCGTTCGCCGATCACGTCCAGCGCACGAGCTGTCGCGCAGGCGTCGCCGTAGGTGCGCCGGTCGGGCGCGGCGTCGTCAGTCTTGCCAGGCACGCCTCAGCCTACCACTGGTGCTACCTCCGACGAATTTAGCGCTTGCTTTTAACAAGTAGACGGTTTTAGTGTGCAAGTGGATGATCCGTCGGAAAGTTTGATCAGGAGGAATGATGATTTTGGTAACTGGTGCCGCGGGCTTGACCGGCTCAGCGGTGATTGAAGAGTTCGCCCGACGCGGGTTACCGGTCCGTGCTTTGATCCGCCGGCCGGCACAGGTCGCCCGCTTCGAGGGCATGCCCACCGTGGAGGCGGTGACCGGCGACATGCTCGACCCCAAGTCCCTTCGCGCGGCGCTCGACGGCGTCGACCGTGCCCTGATGATCTCCACCGCTGGGCTTCAGATGATGGATGCTCAGTGCACCTTCATCGAGGCCGCGAAATCGGCTGGCGTGCAACACATCGTCAAAGTGTCGGGCATCGACTCCGGCGTAGGGTTCGATCCGTATGCCTTCCGCGCCGCCCGCTGGCATGCCCATATCGAGCGCTACCTGAAGGGCTCGGGTGTGGCGTGGACACTTATCCGACCGACTCAGTTCATGCAGTTCTACCTGCCCGGCACGGTGACGGGTGTCGATCCGGTGGCGCGCGAACTTGTCATGCCGATCGGTGACAGTGAACTCAACCCCGTGGACATCGACGACATCGCCAGAGTGGCAGTCGAATTGCTTCACTCCCACGGTCACGAGGGCAAGAGCTACTTCATGACAGGACCCCAAGCGCTCACCATGTCGGAAGTCGTGCAGGACATTTCGCGGGTGACGGGCACGCTGTTCACATACCGTCCCGTGACGCTGGAGCAGAAGCGCCGTGACCTGGCTGCCGCCGGGCTGCCGGCAGAGGCCCTCGACCTGCTCGACGAATTGTTCAGCGAACGTGCCCGCTGCAGGACGTCGCACGTCGACGTCGGCACCCATGAAGTGTTCGGTGTTCAGCCCACGACTTTCGCCCAGTTCGCGAGCAAGCATGCGGCTGAGTTCCTGTCCTATCCGGCGCAGGCGGCGGCCGGCTGAAGCGGATGGCGGCAGCGCGCACCGCTGGCAGTGGTTGGGACACTGTTGGGATGCAGCCGAGCGATGAATGCCCGTGCGGCGTCGGTGCGGCTTTCGGTCGTTGCTGCCTGGCGCGGCACCGCGGTGAGAACCAGCCGACCACTGCCGAAGAGTTGATGCGCGCCCGCTACAGCGCCTACGCCGTCGGCGACCTCGACTACGTGTGGCGAACGTGGCATCCGCGCACTCGGCCCGACCCGTTAGCTCCTACCGACGGGTTGACGTGGACTGGATTGGAGATCGTCGACACTCTCGACGGTCAGCCGGGTGACCAGACCGGCGAAGTCGAATTCCGGGCGCGATTCCGGCAGGGTCGACAACCTGGGACGTTGCACGAGCGGTCGCGGTTCACCGTGCGAGCCGGTCGATGGTTTTACGTTGCCGGCGACATTTTCGACTGACCAATTCCGCGTTTGCGGGCGGTCATGCTCTATGGTCGAGCCGTGCCCGAATTGGACCGTCGAAGCATGATGTTGATGTCGGGGCTGGGGCTGTTGGCCGCCGCAATCCCGCTCCCGCGCGCCCAAGCGGAAGCGCCCTACCTGTTCCAGGACGACTTCGACGGACCGTCGGGGTCGGCCCCCAATCCGGCGAACTGGTCGATTCAGAACTGGCAGGACGACGTGTGGCCACCGGTCGAGAGCCAGTACCGCGACGACCGGCGAAACGTCTTCCTCGACGGGAATTCGAACCTCGTCCTCCTCGCCACCCGAGAAGACGATCAATACTTCAGCGGCAAGGTACGCGGGAACTGGCGGGTCCCCATGGGTCACACCTGGGAGGCGCGGGTCAAGCTCGATTGCCTGACCTCGGGAGCCTGGCCCGCGTACTGGGCCGTCAACGAAGATCCGCTGCCCGACGGCGAGGTCGACATCGTCGAGTTCTACGGCAACCGCAGCTGGGCCCCGGGAACCACGGTCCATGCCGCATCGAACGGCAAAACGTGGGAAAGCAAGTCGATTGCCGGGCTGGTCGACGGTGCCTGGCATAACTGGCGAATGCGGTGGGACGCCGACGGGTTCAAATTCTGGCGGGACTACGTCGACGGCGCGAAGCCGTACTTCACGGTGCCGCCGAAGCCAATCCCGGTGCATGGCAACCCCACCGATCTCCGTTGGCCGTTCAACAACCCCGGCTACTGGCTGGCGCCGATGTTCACCCTCGCGGTTGGGGGACCCGGTGGTGGTGATCCTGCTTCGGGTAACTTCCCGGCGGCGATGCTCGTCGACTGGATCCGCGTCTGGTAGGAGGCTGGTTCGTCGCCCTTACCTCGGCGTCGGCGAATCTTGGGTCTCTGAATCGGTGACCACTGCCTCGTGCGCCCCGGGAGTATCTGGCATCTCATGCCGCCCCCCGCCGGACCGGCGCTGGACGAACCACACCACTGCACCCACCGATAAGATTGCGACCAGGATCATCGTTGGCCACATCAGGATCTGGGCCAGCCAAACTCGCCGCTGAAGTCTGACGATGCGCTTCTCGGCGTGCCGAACTCGGGCGAGTTTATCCATGTGTCAACTAATGCCCACGATCAGTCGCCGGAAAACCGCCGCCACCTATCGGGTCGGCACTCTTCGGCGGTAGCGCTGCCACATCAGGCTGGCGCTATGCGACACTAGGTCCCATCTGATGGGAGGGTTGCAATGTCGCGCTGGGCAAGAAGAATGCGTGTCGCCGCTCTGAAGGCCGCCGGGGCGGCGTCGATTGTCGGCTTGATGATGACCGCGAATGTACTGCCTGCACAGGCAGATCCGGCTCCGGGTGATCCAGATGTTGTCGCCGGTCCGGCCGCTGGGCAGGACCCGACGCCGTTCACCGGCGCTGCGCCATTCGCGCCACCGAGGATCGCGCCCACGAACGGCTCGACGGTGGGGGTGGCTCAGCCGGTCATCATCGATTTCCCGGGACGGGTCGAGGACGCCGGCGCGACGGAAAACGCCATCCACATTTCTTCCGTTCCGCCGGTTTCCGGGAAGTTCTACTGGATGACTCCCACGCAGTTGCGGTGGCGCCCGCTGAGCTTCTGGCCCGCACACACCGCGGTCACCGTCGATGCGGCGGGCATGGTCTCTACCTTCCGTACGGGAGACACGCTGATCGCCACCGCTGATGACGCGACACATCAATTGACCGTCACCCGCAACGGCGTTGTGGAGAAGGTCATTCCGATGTCGATGGGGATGGCGGCCGGGGGACACCAAACCGCAAACGGCACGTACTACGTCCAAGAGAAGATGCCCACGGTGGTGATGGATTCCTCGACCTACGGAGTCCCGGTCAACTCCCCGTACGGGTACAAGACGACCGTCGACCTGGCCGTCCGCTTCGACGACAGCGGTAACTTCGTGCACAGCGCACCCTGGTCGGTCGACGATCAGGGCAAGCGGGACGTCAGTCACGGCTGCGTCAATATCAGCCCTGCCAATGCACGGTGGTTCTACGACAACTTCGGCGCCGGCGACCCCATCATCGTCAAGAACTCCACCGGCACCTACACCAGGGTCGACGGCTCTAGCGACTGGCAGCATTAGCGCACACTCTGTAGTTCGCTGACGGACCGAAACCGCGCTAGAGATGCGGTAGCAACCCCGCGCCGCGGCGCTGGTCAGGTTTGCCCGAAGTCAGCGCTTGGGACGTCGGACATGGTCGGCGGCCCAAACTTGGCCGAGCGCGGTCGAATTCAGTGCATTCAACCGATGATGTGCGGTAGGTTTACGCCTGGGTCAGGGGTGACACGACACGGGGAGTCGACATGCCTGCAATCCCGCATCCCTTCATCGCAGCCGGCGTGGCTCTTGTTGGTACGAGTGCCATCGCGTTGAGCCCGGTCACGGTTCCGCCGCCCGCCATGCGCAGCGCGCCGGCGATCCAGCTCGCTGCGAGCACCGATTGGGCCGACATTTTCACCAGGGCCGGTCAGAGCGCCCAGCAGCTGTTCGATTCCTGGCGACAAGCGCCGGCTCCCATCCTGCAGCAGATCATCGCCAACCAGGTCTCGTACCTCCAACAGCTGCCTGACTTCGCCGCGATCGCCACGCACATCCAGACCAACCTGCAGGCGGCGCTCGCCGCGCCGACGGCCGCCGACCCGAGCACCTTGGACACCGTTCACCGAACCTTCTACGAACTGCTGCCCGTTGTCCTGCAAGTGCCAGAGCTCTTGCAGCTCAACATTTCTCCCCTCGGACGGCAGCTACTCGCGTTCTCGACCTCGCCCCTGAGTGGCCTGATCCTGGGCATGGCGGGTCCGGTATTGGGCCCCCTTATTGTCCTGGCGTCCGGTCTGGAGGCCGTTCGAAGTAAGCTCACCGCCCCCACACCCGATGTGGCGGGCGCGCTCAGCGCGCTGACGAACATCCCGGCCGCCATGACCGATGCATTCCTCAACGGCGGCCAGCACCTCGACCTCACCGCTCTGGCCACGACTTTTGGGCCGGCGATCGGCGTGAGCTTCCCGGCCGGCGTCCAAGTGGGCATTGCGCTCGGCGGGCTGCTCAGCCCGGGCGGCTCGATCTTCAACACACTCGACTTCGCCTACGACAACAACCTTCTCGGGCTGCCGGTCCACATCCCGATCGCGACAGGGACTCCCGTCGGCGCCATCGCGGCTTTCATGAACTTCACCCGGGCGATCGCGAGGGCTATCGGGTGGACCGCCCCCGCTGCCGCCGCTGCCCCCGCAGCGGCGCAGGGGGTGACGACGCAGACCGGCTTGGCCGCCGCCAGCGAGGTGCCCCGTTCGGTGGTGAACGCTGATACCCCTACGCTGACCGCAACGCTCACCCCCAAAGCCGCCACAAGCCGTGATGTGAAGGCTGGCAAGGGAAGTGCCACCGCAACGCACACCACTGCGACCGCCAAGCGCACTCCGGCGGCAGCTGGATCCGGCAAGGGGTCGTCCGCCAGGGCGAAGCCATCCGCGAAGGCCGCGGCTGGTTGACGATCAGTGGGGTCAGCTCCTGACTAAAAGTATGTAGACGCCGTCGGCGTGCCAGGGCTGCGATCCAGGTCGCCCGGGCGATGATACGGGGTGACTGCTGATGCAGATGTGACTAACTCGGAACCGCCGGTGGAGGACTCAACGGCCGAGCCCACTGTCGCTCCTCCGGCGCGCCAGCGAACGTGGTCGATGCCTAAGCCTCCGATCACCCGCAAACAGGCCGACGACATCGGCCGTTTCGCCGTCACAGCCATCACCGCCATCGCTCATTTCGTCGCGGCCGGCGCCAGGCACGGTGCACGTGCGATCAAGCGGGTATGGCGCGTCATCGACGCGGTGCCCGCGGCCGGGCAACTATGCGGTATCGCGGGTATCGGGATGCTCCTGGGCGTCGTCGGCGCGACCACGCTGCACACCACTGCCGGATTGATCTGCATCGTCGTTGTCGTCCCGGTGTGCGCCGGCATCCTCGGTGCGCTCGCACATCGCTGGTATAGCGGACTCGGCCTCGAAACGACGCGCCAAACCCCGCAGGCCGAACCGACCACCTCAGACCTCCAGCGGTCGGTTCAATACGTCGACAACAAGCTCGCGGCGGCGCTCACCTCGTTCGGCACCGACAATCACCAGCAGGCGTTGATCGCCATCTTTCAAGCGAAGACAGCCGTCGAGCTCACGTTGGGAACGGCGCAGGACCCGGCGAGCCAGGTGGACCTCTCGCTTCGCGCAGGAGATTACGCCCTGCGGCCACGGATTCGCGCAGGTTCGGCTTCTGCTCTGCCAGAACACAATTCGCTGGCGGCATCGTGACTGGACCGTCCATCAGCGGCCAGGTCGCGCTCGTCAAGGATGACTACACCCTGGTGATCAACCGCGGCACCGAGGCCGGGGTGACAGAGGGGATGGTCTTCGCGGTGCACTCCCGCGAGACGTCGGTGATCACCGATCCCGAATCCGGCCGCGAGTTGGGCAGACTCAGCCACGAGAAGCTGAGAGTGCGAGTTGTCGACGCCCAGCCGCTGTTCGCCCGCGCCCACACGTTCGTCGAGACCGACAGCTTCTACGGTTTACTCCAGATTCCATTCACCGCAAGTTCCGTCGAAGACATCGTCACGGTGGATGTCGGCGACGCAGTAGAGCTGGTCAGCGGGCAAGCGTGCACATACCGCACCGGCACCGATCGCTAGCCGCCCTATCAGCTGGTACTAAGCGCGATACAGATCACAAATTATGGGTACTCCTGGGCGATGAATCGCGCAATCGCCGCCGCGGCGCTCCTTGCGGCACCCGTCCTCGTTTTGTCAGGCTGCAACTCCGCGCAGAACGGAAGCCAACAAACCTCCGGCACGACGACGTCATCGTCCGGCTCGAGCGCCCAAACCCTCAAGGCGGAGCTGAAGTCACCCGACGGCAAGCCAGTTGCCAACGCGACCATCGACTTCTCCGGCGGGTTCGCGACTGTGACGGTCGAAACCGTCGCCGGTGGCAACTTGTCCCCGGGCAGCCACGGGATGCACATCCACTCTGTAGGCAAATGTGAGGCCGATTCCGTCGCGCCGTCGGGCGGTGCGCCGGGCAATTTCCTCTCCGCCGGCGGGCATCTGCAAGTCGGCGGCCGCACCCAGCACCCGGCTAGCGGCGACCTGACACCTCTTTTTGTGCGCTCGGACGGCTCCGGAAAAGTCGTTGCCACCACCGACGCAATCAAGCTCGACGACCTCAAGGGGCCTGAGGGAAGTGCGCTGATCATCCACGCCGACCCGGACAACTTCGCCAACATTCCGCAGCGATACACCTCCGGCGGCGTGCCGGGGCCTGACGCGGAGACCATGGCCACTGGCGACGCCGGTGCGCGAGTGGCGTGTGCGGTACTCGCCCCCGCAAGCGCCAGCACGACCACGTCCGTCACGACCAGCACGTCGACGCTCACCGAGACGACGGCCACTCCGGTGCCGGCCGAGACCAGCCCGACCACGGCGACGTCGACTCCGTCGACCACCACGACGGTGAGCCCGACGACGACGGTGACGACGTCGACCACGGTCTCGACAACGACCTCCCCGGTCACTCCCCGCCCAGGGGGCTGACCGCGAGCAGTGGAAGTCGTCGGCCCGCTGCGATCGACATACGCTGACGCCCCAGAGCGGGCCAGGCCTGCACGGCGCAGAACGGGGCGCACTGGTGCTGATCTGAGCTCGTGCCCACGTGCACGCAGCATTGCACCAATCGTTCCTCGATCATGGTTGACATGTCCATGAACGGTTTGACCGTGATGCGGACGATCCGTTCGCCGAGCAGCCGGCGCAGCTTGCGCCGTCGCCCGGGCAGCGCCGACGAGGCCATGGTGAGTAGCGTGCTCATACCGAGATCGCAACTCTCACAGATGGTTCGCCACACATCGCCGATGTCTGGATGCGACAGCGACGACTGCTCGGACAGTAGGCCCAGGAGCGATTCCTTGACCGCGAGGCGCAGCTGCTGAGGAAGTTCGGTGTCGACGATCCGGTTCGAGACCAAGCCGAGTCTGGCCTTGAGCCCGTCATGGCCGAGCAGCGAGACGAGCGAGCGCCATGCGCCTGCGTCGTCGCGAACCATGTATCCGACCGAACAGCAATGCGGATGTGAACACGGCAGTGCAGTCAGATCCTGCCAGGTGACCAAGCCGTCGGTCTGCGGGCCGAGCCGCTTGAGGACCCCGGTATGGGTCAATCGATCCAACGGGTCGACATGCCCGGATCGGCCCGAGCCGAACTGCGGCTGGATGCTGATCCCACCGACGTAGGGCGTGGCCAACGCGAGCTGGACCATGTCGCCGATCTCGGCATCGTTCACCCCGAGCGCCGCGGTCATCACCAGGGTCGTGAAAATCTCCCGCTGTGAGAGCCGTTGCAGCGCAGTCTGCTTCACCGAGCGCAGATCGCCACCACGGTGATGGCGGTGCGCAACCTCGGTGAGGCCGTCGTATTGCAGGTACACCTCGACGCGCTGCCGGTGCTCGGTGAGGAGATCCAGCAGACTGTCATCCCCGGCGATACGAATGCCATTGCTGTTGATCAGTATTCGGGTGATCGGCCGGGAGGTCAGTTCGGCCAACAGCTCGGGCAGTGCCGGGTGCAGTGTCGGCTCACCACCGGAGAGCATCAACACGTCAAGGCGCCCGTTTTCGCGGGCCAGTCGCTGGTCCACATTGGCCAGGATGTCGGTGACCGGCACTACGTTGCGCAGGTCCGGCGAAGAATCGGTGAAGCAGGTCGGGCAGCGCAGATTGCAGGTCTCAGCGATGTCTTCGAGAAGGATGCAGGTGTGCTGGGTCTGCATCTCCGGCAAGCCGCGCAAGTACGCCGCCGGGATGGGATCGAAGTTGCCGGCGACATCGGGGGTGTGGGCCTTGGTCGGCGCGGTCCACTCCTCGAGATAGGACAGGATCGCGGGATCCTCGTCGTAGAGGGTGCACACCAATCCGTGTGTTGGGCAACCGCGCTCGAGCCAGACTCGTTCATCGCGCTCGACGAGCCGGCCACTCAGGCGAGCGACATCGGTCAGCGGTCTCTCGATCGCCTCGGAGTGGCAGGACGGACAGAAGGCGGTCACGTAGCGCAACAACCGGTCACCCCGCAAGCCCATCCCGGAGTTCGTCACGTGTACAGCCCGGGATTGATGCCCGTGCAGAAGCCAACGGAGACAACGGTGAGCACGGCCCACCCGATCATCAATCCGAGACCGATTCCCTTACCGCTGGCAGCCGAGGTTGCCAGCAGCACGCCACCCCCACCGAAAGCGATGAGCGCCAACACCACTGCACCGGCGACCAACGCCCCGTGCCCCCGACCCTCGGACAGGGTCAGCACCGCGAAACCGATGACGAAATTCAGCGGCATGTACAAGAACGCGCCCAGGAACACCATCCCGACCGAGATTCGAGGGGCGTGTGGCTGCCACGGTGGCGGATAGTCGTACTGGCCGCCGGGACGATACCCCGGTGGCGGTGGATTCCACGGCGGCTGCGGCAGATAGGCGGGCGGCGGCGGCTGATCCGGCGGCGGGGTGACGTCATCGCCGTTTTGGTCATCGCCCGGTGGGGGAGTCGTCATGCGGGGACCTCCTGCCGATGCGCTGGGAAGCGATAGTAACCGCGCCGGTTGCCGTACCACATCCGAACACCGATTAGGACAAGCGAGGGCAGCAGAAACCATTGCGGCCGAGTCAGATCCAGCCACACCGTCTCGTTCGCGCGGGTGAACTCGACAAAGAACCGGAATACGGCGTAGGCCGCGACATAGAGGACGAACAACTCACCCGGCCGGGTGATCCGGGATCGCAACCACAACAGCGCTGCGAAAGCCACCAGCTGGAAGGCGATCTCGTACAAGAACGACGGATGCATCGACTGCCCGGTGAGACACCCCGGACATTCAGGCGTGGTGGCGGCGGCATGCACCCCCCATGGCAGGGAGGTGGGGCGGCCGGGAGCCTCGGTGAGATAGCACCCGATCCGCCCGACTGCCATCCCGAGCGCTACCGCCGGGGCGAACAGATCACCGGTTTTGCCCCGGTACCCGCCGATGCGCTTGGCGATCAGCACGCCCACATACGCCCCGAGCAGACCGCCGAGAATGCTCTTTGAGCCGTACTCCCACGCGCGGGTCAAGGTCGGGTTGGTGGCGAAATCCAGGTGCCGCACCCAGCCGGAGAGGCGCATGCCGATCGCGCCGCCCACGAGCGCGCCGGTGACCGCGACAAGCGACTGGTCGTTGACGGCGCCACGCCGACGCGCCTCGACGACGAACACAACCATTGCCGTCAAGACCCCGAGTCCGACGAACAGACTGTGCACCGGCACCGCCACCGGCCCGATACGCCATTCGGGGACCATGTCCAAAACCTATCGGGAACACGGCGCCTGCGACATCTGATTGATCAGCGACCGCTTTGGCGCGCACCGCCGACGCGGCCGACGACTCATGCCGAACGTGGAATAACGTGACATGTCACGTAGTTCTTCCGGCTATAGATTCCACACATCGAGGAGAAGTAATGAGCCAACTCAGCGGTAGGACGGCCCTGGTCACCGGTGGCACATCGGGCATCGGACTGGCGACGGCGCAACGCCTCGCGGCCGAAGGCGCCCACGTCTTCCTCACCGGGCGGACCCAGGACCGGGTGGACGCGGCAGCGGCCACGATCGGCGCCGGTGCCACCGGGGTCGCCGGCGACATCACCGAGATCGCCGATCTCGATCGCCTCGCGGACGTGATCAGGCAGCGTGGCCATGGTCTGGACATCGTTTTCGCCAACGCCGGCGGCGGCGAGTTCGCCACCCTGGAGGAGGAGACGCCCGAACATCTCGGCGACACCTTCAACCGCAATGTCGGCGGGACCGTCTTCACCGTTCAGAAGATGCTGCCCCTGCTGAACGAGGGGGCCTCCATCGTGCTCGCCGGTTCGACGGCTGCTAGTCGTGGCGTGCCGTCGTTCGGCGCCTATGCCGCGTCAAAGGCTGCCATCCGCTCGTTCGGCCGGACTTGGGCCGCCGAGTTGGTCGACCGCAAGATCCGCGTCAACACTGTGGTGCCGGGCCCGATCGAGACACCCGGGCTCAAGGGGCTGGCTCCAAGTGGTCAGCATCAGGCGCTGCTCGACGGTGAGGCCGCGACGGTACCCATGGGCCGAATCGGCCACCCCGACGAAATCGCCGCCGTCGTGGTGTTTCTCGCCTCCGATGCGAGCAGCTTCATGACCGGGTCCGAAATCTACGTCGACGGTGGGTCGGTTCAAGTCTGAGCCGGGCGCGGCAAGGTGCCTTCTCGCAGGATGCTTTCGTAGACGGTGGCCAGGATGTCGGCCAACTGCTCGTCCTGGCGTGCGTCGAGGTCGGAGAAGAACAGCGTGCGAACCCACTCGGCGTGCAGTGGGGCGGCCGAGCGCAGCGTGTCCCAACCGGCATCGCTGAGCACCACGTCGGTGGCCCGGCCGTCGGACTTGGATGGCACCCGATCGACCAGACCACGGCCGGTCATCCGCTGGAGGTGATGGGACAACCTGCTGCGCTCCCAACCGATTGTGGTCGCCAGCGCGGTCAGCCCCGTGCGCCGGCCCGGCGCCTGGGACAGTGCATTCATCACCGTGTAATCGCTGAGCGACAGCGCGCAGTCGGCGAGCAGTTGCCGGTTCATCTCGTACTCGAGCCGGTGATAAACCCGCATGTAACTCAGCCAGGTGCGCTGTTGGGATGCGTTGAGCGGATAGTCCTTACGACGTGCGGCCACGCGGGTTGCTCCTCCTTCAGCCGCCCAAAAAAGGGTGACGTGTCACGCATCGTACGGCGCGCAGTCGGCAGTGGCAGACTGCACCGCATGAATATTGACCCGAGCGACACCGCGGTCGCGGTCATCGACCCGCAAAACGGTGTGGTCCGCGGCGCCGCCGCCGGCCCACGGCATCCGACACGAGGTGACGGCTATCAGGCGGCACTGGTGAAGTTCGCCTTCTTGGCGCACTCTGTGCTGAGTACCGACGACGTGGTCGGAGCCATGGCAGTTGCAATGGAAGGCGCACCGTGACGGAATCGCGACCACCTTTCCCGCCGTTCGACCTGCACGCTGCGATGCAGAAGGTGCAGGCGGCCGAAGACGCATGGAATACCTGCGACCCGCATCGCGTTAGCCTGGCATACACACCTGACAGCGAGTGGCGCAACCGAGATCAGTTCATCACCGGGCGCGACCAGATTGTGCAGTTCCTGACCGCCAAGTGGGAGCGCGAACTCGACTATGCACTACGAAAAAGCTTGTGGGACTTCCACGGTAATCGCATCGCAGTTCGATTCCAATACGAATGCCGCGACCCCGGTGGTCAGTGGTGGCGCAGCTACGGCAACGAGCTGTGGGAGTTCGCCGACAACGGACTGATGCGCCGACGCGAGGCCAGCATCAATGACATCGCGATCGACGAATCCGAACGACGCCACTTCGGATCACGGTCAGAAAGCGAACGAGGCCGCGACATTCCGCTGCACTGACTGCGGCGACGAGGAGACTTTGATGAGCAAGCATTACGCATCCATCGCATTCACCGACGACGTCCAAGCGGTCCAAAGCGAGCGCGGCAGCGACGGGTTCTACGGTCGCAAGCTCGCGGCGGCCAAGGCGTCACCGGGCCGCGATCCGCTCACCGAGGATGAGAAGGATTACCTGAGCGAGCGTGACGGCTTCTATCTCGCTTCGGTCTCCGAGACCGGCTGGCCGTACGTTCAGTTCCGCGGCGGGAACCCGGGATTCATCCATGCCCTCGACGACCACACCATCGGCTGGGCCGACTTCCGGGGCAACCTTCAGTACATCAGCACCGGCAACCTCACCGGTGATGACCGCGTGGCGATCATCGCGCTCGACTACGCCCATCAGCGTCGTCTGAAGATCTTCGGGCACGCCCGGATCGTGACCGCCGATGAGGACCCCGTACTGCTCAACGTCTTGACCGACGAGACCGACGACTCGGTGGTCGAGCGTGCGGTCGTCGTCGACGTCGAGGCCTACGACTGGAACTGCCAGCAGCACATCACCCCGCGCTTCAGCGCGGTCGAACTCGAGTCCGCGCTGACACCTCTGCGCGCTCAGCTGTCAGCGTTGCAGGCCGAAAACGACCGGCTGCGCGCGGAACTCGACGATCCGGGGGAGTGACCGCGATGGCGAGGCTGGTGTCGGTGAACGTCGGATTGCCCAAGGATGTGCTGTGGAACGGGCGCACTGTGTACACCGGCGCGTGGAAGGCTCCGGTGGCCGGCCCGCGCATGGTGCGCCGGCTCAACATCGACGGCGACGGCCAGGGCGACCTCGGCGGTCACGGTGGCGAGAACCGGGCGGTACTGGTCTATCAGGTTGCCTCCTATGACCATTGGGCGACGGTGCTCGGTCGTGATGATTTGACGCCGGGCGCCTTCGGAGAGAACCTCACCATCGACGGACTGCCCGACGATGAGGTCTGCATCGGCGATCGATACCGGATCGGTGACGTCGTCCTCGAAGTGACGCAGCCACGGGTCACCTGCTACCGCGTCGGGATGCGGCTGGGTGAACCGCACATGGCCGCGCTGCTGGTGTCACATCACCGGCCTGGTTTCTACTGCCGAGTGCTGACTGAAGGTGAACTGGCCGCCGGCCAGGACGTGGTCAAAATCGAGGACGGGCCGCGCCAGGTCAGTGTCGCCGAGATCGATGCCCTGCTCTATCTTCCGGGGCATCCCCGTGACGCTCTGGAACGGGCCGCTTTCATCCCGGCGCTGAGCCAGGGATGGAAGTCCTCGCTGCAGAGCCTTCTCGAGCAGGACGCCGGAACCGGTAACAGTGGGTTGATCGGGGTCGCGCCGCCACCGGCTTGGCCGGGTTTCCGCCGGCTCGAGGTGACCGCGGTGCGCGACGAGAGCCGAAACGTGCGCTCGGTGTCGTTGATTGATCCCACTGGCGTCGCGCTGCCGAAATGGCTTGCCGGCCAATCGATCGTGCTTCGGTTGCCGGTCAACCCGGACGGGCCACCGCTGATCCGCAACTACTCACTGTCGAACGAGCCGGGTGCGGCCGAGTACCGCATCGCCGTCAAACGGGAAACGATGGGAACGGTCAGCCAATACGTCCACGACCACGTGAAGGCCGGCGACCTCATCGAGGTGGCGGCGCCGCGGGGAAGTTTCTTCCTCGACGACAGCCGGCAGCCGGTGATCCTGATCTCGGCCGGTGTGGGCGTGACGCCGGTGTTGTCCATGCTGCACTCGTTGGCCGAGACTGGGGCGGAGCGCGCCGTCTGGTGGCTGCACGGCGCCCGTGACCGAAGCGAGCATCCATTCGCGGTGGAAGCGCACGAGCTACTGAATCAATTGCCGCACAGCCGGTCTCGTGTGTTCTTCAGCAAGCCCGACGCCTCCGACCGGCTGGGTGTCGACTACGACCAGCAGGGACGGCTGTCCGCGCAGACGCTGCGGGACCTTGGCCTACCGGTCGAGGCACAGGTGTTCGTGTGCGGTCCCGAGCCGTTCATGGACGCGGTCAGCGACGCACTGGTCGGATGCGGCGTGGACGTCCGCAATATCCACACCGAGCGATTCGGCGCGCACTCGGCGATCACGCCCGGCATCGTGGCGGCCGCCGTGCGACCGCCGCATTCACCCGAAGGTCCACCCGGTGCAGGCCCGAACGTGCAATTCGCGCGCAGTGCACTCGCTGTGCCGTGGCGGGACACCGACACCAGCTTGCTCGAATTCGCCGAAGCCTGCGACGTACCCACTCGGTGGTCGTGCCGCACCGGGGTCTGCCACACCTGTGAGACCGCGCTCCTGGCCGGCCGGGTCCGCTACGATCTCGAGCCCCTGGAAGAGCCGGCCGAGGGCAACGTACTGCTGTGCATCGCTTCGCCGACCGAGGACGTCGTCGTCGATCTGTGAGCCTCAGGCGCGGGCAGCATGGCGCTGCCAGCGCCGTAGCGCGGTGGCCGACGCCGGTCCGTCGGTAGGCCGCAGCGTGTCAGTCATCAGTGTCCGGACCGCCGCGGTGTCGAAATGTGTTCCGATCGCCACCAGTTGGCTCCGGGCTCCTACCGAGTTGGCGGTCTTCGCGATATGGACCGAAGGTCCGACGACGTTGACGACGTACCCGCGCACCGAGGAGCGGTGGCGCACCGCCACACAGCCCTTTATCCGGTACACGCCCGCGGGCGGCCACTCGAGTAGTTCGATGAGCCGCTCCGGGTCGATGGGCTCCTCGGCGGTCACCGTCACCGACTCGGCATGGACGTGGTCGTGATCGCCGATCGTTTCGGAGAACAACGCGTCGCGGAACGACAGCTGGCCCGTTTCGTCGGTCGCCGCGGCGATGTCGTACAGCAGCGCCGGATCAATTCGCCCGCCGGTGGCGCCGACGACGTGAGCACGTGAATTACGTTCCCGCACCCGGGCTTCGACCCGCGCTACGACCGCGTCGAGATCCCTCTCCGGGACTTGGTCGAGCTTGTTGACCACCACCAGCGTGGCCGCGCCGTAACGGGCGGGTGCCACTCCGCCGCAGTCGACGGTATCGAAGTGACGAACGGCGTCTACGACATCGACGACGCCGCCGTCGCGCACCCGGGGAATCTCGCTGAAGCCGATGATGCGGGCCAGCGCCGCCGGGTCGGCGAGGCCGCTGGCTTCCACGATGATGGCATCCAGCCGGAGCCTGGGGTCGGCCAGCCGGGCCAGCGCGGTGTCCAGCTGCCCGTCGTCGGGAAGGCAACAGATGCAGCCGCCGGCGATGGACGCAGGCTCGTCGATCTGTCCGCTGATCAAACCGGCGTCGACGTTGATCTCACCGAAGTCGTTGATTACCACCCCGATCCGGGCATGCGGGGTGCGCAACACGTGGTTGAGCAGCGTCGTTTTCCCTGCACCCAGATGACCGGTGAGCGCGATCACCGGGATCGTTGCACCGCTGACAGGCCGGGACACCACGTGGAGATGGTGCCATAACGCCCAACCGGGGCGCGACGCGCCGCACCTAGTTTGCTGGGAGCTGTGAAACCGCGCCTCGCGGCCGGTGAGAGCCTGGGCCATTGCATTGGCGATTCAGCAATCCGCAGCACGTTGTCCAGCCGGTTTGACGACCGAAACATTGCTGACCGAAACACCCTTGTAGACAGTGGCTAACTCGTTGCACGCGGGCTACAGTGCCTACGGCAATCGCATCTTCGGAGCCTGTCTCGCGTCGATCACGCACAGCGCCGTCGGATCATTCGCGTCACGACCGGTTCGATTCGTTTGCTGTGCAGGAAATAGGTCGTGCGCGGCGCCGCGTGGGCCGTGGTGATGTCTAGCTCGGGGGGAACAATCTTCACAGATCGCTTGGCGCCGTCTCGCGGACGTCGCCGCCACTCCCGGGTGTGGACCGGTCGCGGTGCGCTGGTCACCTTGGCCCTTCTGGTTGTCGCGATGATCGGGAGCCCTCCGGCGAACGCCGTCGTGATGTGGCATCCGAAGGCTGCGCCGCTACCTACTCCGTGGACCAAGTTGGTCGGACCCGAGAACGCGCTGCCGGAATACCCACGTCCGCAGATGGCGCGCTCCGCGTGGCTCAACCTCAATGGGGTGTGGAGCTACCTGGGCCGGTCGGGCGGAACCGTGTTGCCCGCGCCTCCGGCGCCGACCGCCTACCGTGAGCAGATCCTGGTCCCGTATCCCGTCGAGTCGGCGCTGTCAGGCATCCAGCGCCACGACGACGAGATGTGGTACCGCAAGGTGGTCAAGCTGCCGAGTAACTGGTTGGGACAGCATGTGCTGCTGCACTTCGGTGCGGTGGATCAGATCGCGACGGTCTGGGTGAACGACCAGGAGGTGGCCCACCACGAAGGCGGCTACACCGAGTTCAGCGCCGACATCACCAAGGCGCTGCGGTGGCCCGGGCCCCAAGAGATCACGGTGCGCGTCCAGGACCGCAACGACGCCAACCTCTTCCCGATCGGCAAGCAGCGCAACCGGCCGAAAGGGTTGTTCTACACCGGCGCGTCAGGCATCTGGCAGACGGTCTGGGCGGAGCCCGTCCATGCCACCTACATCAACAAGGTGGACATCACCACGGACCTGACGAGTCTGAGTGTCACCCCGCGGATCGCAGGCACGAGGGGCCAGCGCGCAGTGGTGTTCGTCGTCGAGCCCAACGGTGGCCGGGTGTTGGCGGTCGGCTCCGCCGGTGCGGGCGACACGATTCGACTGCGGGTTCCCAATCCGCACGTGTGGACACCCGACGACCCGTACCTGTACGACCTGAAGGTCGCGCTGGTCGATCCCTCGGGCAAGGTCGTTGACACCGTCTCCAGCTACGCCGGGCTGCGGACGATCGGCACAATGCCCGACCCGCAGGGCAGGCCGCGAATTGCGTTGAACAACAGGATCACGTTTCTGCACGGCCCGCTCGACCAGGGTTACTGGCCGGACGGCATCTACACCGCGCCCACCGACGACGCGCTGAAGTCCGACCTTTTGCGCATCAAGGATCTCGGCATGAACTTCGTGCGCAAGCACGGCAAGGTGGAGCCGGCGCGCTGGTATTACTGGGCGGACAAGCTGGGGTTGATGGTCTGGCAGGACATGCCGTCACTGGATGTATCCCTCGACATTCCGGTCGGCCCGGCCCCGGAGCCACCACCGGCCGCGAAGGCCAACTTTGAAAAAGAGCTGTTGTCGATGATCGACCAGCTGCGCAGCGTGACGTCGATCGTCGGCTGGGTGCCGTTCAATGAAGGCTGGGGTGAGTTCGACGCCGCCAGGATCGCCGGTGTGGTGAAGACCGCGGACCCGACGCGGATGGTGGACGCGAACAGCGGGGTGAACTGCTGCAAATCACGTGGCGACACCCTGGCCGGCGACATCTACGACGATCACACGTATGTCGGTCCCGGCGAGCCGCAGATTCATGACGACCTGATGAAGGCGCACTCGAAAGGCCCTACTCCGGTGGACAATCGGGTGCGTGTCGACGGCGAATACGGTGGGCTGGGACTGGTGCTCGATCAGAACCGCTGGCCCGGGCGACCAGAGGCCTATGAGATGGCCGACAGCCCCGCGAGACTGACCGATCGGTATGTCCAAGTCAGTCGCGCACTGGAAGACATCGTCCGCAGAACCGGACTGTCCGGTGCGATCTACACCCAGACCACCGATGTCGAGAACGAGGTCAACGGCTTCATGAGTTACGACCGCTGGCAGATGAAGATGCCGGTTCCCATTGTCGCCGAACGTAACCGCGCGGTCATCGCTGCCGGTACACCGGGGATGGCGCCGCAAGACCGCCGTTGACGGCGATGAGGCGTCGAACGGTCCCGGGGTGATCTACCCTGTGTCGATGGAATATCGACGCTGCTTCGGATTGGCTGCCGGTGTTGCCGCCGTGCTGATCGCCGGTGCGACCGGGACTGCGCATGCCGCACCACCGCCGCCGACCCCTGATGAGGCGAGCGCCGAATGGACCATCACCGACGGCTATTTCGTCAAACAGATCGGTTGCACGCCGCAGACTCCGGGCGATCCGCTCTCCATCACCTGGGATCCACCCGGCTTCATCCCCGGAATCGGTGGCCAGGGCATGATCAACGATGCCAATCCCGCGCTGGGCGGGCATTTCTCGGCGTGGTGGAATCCGGTGCCCGGCTTCTGGGACGTTCAGTACGAATTCTGCTGAGCCACCAGCCGATCGGCGCTACTGGTCGCGCGAGGCCAATCCGGCGGGGGCGTGCCCGATCGCCCGGTGGATGGCGTCGGCCAGCGCCAGCGCGCTCTCCTCGGTCAACTCCAGCGCCACCCGAGCCGCGGGTCCCAGCGCCGGATTGAGTACGTCGATGTTCACGGTATGGGTGTACGGCGCATGCACCGGGTGGTCGACGTAGACCGTGGCCCGGTCGGCGCCGAACCACCCCGTGGCGCCCTTGCCGCTGCCCTCGATGACCACGTGTTCGGTGAGATAGGTGCACATGGGTTGGGAGCCCTAGCCTTTCAGGTGGGTGGCGAAGAACGCGTCGATGTGCCGCCAGCCGTCCACCGCGGCTTCGACGTGGTACGCGGGCCGGTCGACGGAGAAGAAGGAATGCCCGGCGCCCTCATAGCTATGGAATTCGTGCGGCTTGCCCAGCCGGGTCAGCTCCGCGTCCAGAGTGGCCACCGCCTCAGGCGTCGGGAACCTGTCCTCGGCGCCGAACAGCCCGAGCATCGGCGCGCTCAGGTTCGGCGCCAGTTCGAGGATCGGCTTCATCGCCTTGGGCATCCCCTCGGGCGGGTCCTCGACGATGAACGCCCCGTAGCAGTCCACCGCGGCATCAAACGGCAGCGAGCAGGCCGCCAGAAACGCGTGACGCCCACCCGAGCAGTGACCGATCACGCCGAATTTTCCGTTCGCCCCCGGCAATCCGCCGAGGTGGGCCACCGCACCGGCGACGTCGCCGACGAGCCGCTCGTCCGGCACACCGCCGGCGGCCCGTGAGGCCGCCGCGGCATCGTCGGGGTCGGCGCCGGGCGCTTCCCTCGAATACAGGTTGGGGCAAACCACGTGATAGCCGGTGACGGCGAGCCGCCGCACGAACTCCTTGGTCTCGCGGTCGTAGCCGGGCATGTGATGAATCCACACGATTCCGCCCCGCGACCCGGTGGTCAACGGGCCGGCCCAGTACGCCTCGATCTCGTCGCCGCCGTGTCCGTTGATCGTGATCGTCTCCGCGCGGATCGCGTCGGAACCCGCTCGTGTCATGCGCACCGCTCCTTGTCTGACCGCCGCCTCGCGGCCGCCGCTGGATTACCCGCCCCGCCGCTCGTCATGATGGAAGATGACGTGATCCACGGCAAGGGAGCCCCATGTTGAATACCGCATCCGAGCAGCCGGCGACTGACTATCCGCAATCGGCTGCGGCCCGCGGGCGCGTCGAACCCTCGCCGCGGCGGGTCCGCGGCTTCCTCGGAAGCGAGCTCGTCTTCGATACCACCGCGGCGCGGTATGTGTGGGAGGTCCCGTACTACCCGCAGTACTACATTCCGATGGCTGACGTGCGGCCGGAATTCCTGCGCGACGAGGACCATCCGCAGCACGTGCAATTCGGCTTGTCCCGCACCTTCGCTTTGGTCAACGGGTCGCAGACGCATCCAGGGGCGGCGCGGGTGTTCGACGAGGGAGAAGGTCCGGTCGGGGGCTTGGTGCGATTCGAGTGGGCGGTGTTGAGCTGGTTCGAGGAGGACGAGCCGATTTATGGCCATCCCCGCAGCCCGTATGTGCGGGTCGACGCGCTGCGCTCCCATCGCCACGTCAGGGTGGCACTCGACGGCGTGATGCTGGCGGACACCCACAACCCGGTGCTCCTGTTTGAAACCGGCTTGCCGACAAGGTATTACATCGACCGCACCGACGTCGCGTTCGAGCACCTCGAGCCGTCGGACACCCAGACTCTGTGCCCGTACAAGGGCGTCACGTCGGGATACTGGTCGGTGCGATCCGGCGGTGCCGTGCATGCGGACCTGGCCTGGACCTACAACACCCCGCTGCCCGCCGTCGCGCCGATCGCGAACATGGTCGCTTTCTATAATGAGAAGCTCGACATCAGCGTCGACGGAGTGGAGCTGCCGCGGGCGCGCACCCATTTCTCGTAGGTCGGTCCCAAGTCACAGGACTTTGGACAGGAAGTCTTGCAGCCGCGAGCTTTTGGGATTACCGAACACTTCATCGGGGGAGTCGTCTTCGACGATGTTGCCGTCGGCCATGAAGACCACCCGCGAAGCGACCTCCCTGGCGAAGCCCATCTCGTGGGTGACCACCACCATCGTCATGCCGCCCTCGGCCAGATCGCGCAGGACCGCAAGCACGTCACCGACCATCTCCGGGTCCAGTGCGCTGGTCGCCTCGTCGAACAACATCACCGACGGATCCATCGCCAGTGCGCGTGCGATCGCGACGCGCTGCTTCTGGCCCCCCGACAGCGTGGCGGGCTTCACGTTGGCCTTGTCGGCGAGACCCACCTGCGCCAGCAGATCCTTCGCCTTCTTCTCGGCGGCGGCCTTGTCCATCTTCTTGGTCGTCACCGGCGCCAGCATCACATTCTGGAGCACCGTCATGTGCGGGAAGAGGTTGAAGTGCTGGAACACCATGCCGATGTGCTGACGGACCTTGTCCAGATCGACCTTGCGGTCGGTGAGGTCGAAGTCGCCGACGACGACCTTGCCGGCGGTGATGTCCTCCAGCTTGTTCAAGCACCGCAGGAAGGTCGATTTCCCCGACCCGGACGGGCCGATGACACACACCACCTCGCCCTGCTTGATGTCGGTGGTGATGCCGTCGAGGACGACCAATTCGCCGAACGATTTCTTCAGACCTTCGATGTGGATCATGACGGTGCCGGCCGGCTTCGTTTCGGCCGAATCGGGAACGAGGTTGGTCATTTCACGATCCTTTTTTCGACGCGGTCGGAGAGTTTGGTGAGCGCCATGATCACGATGAAGTAGATGATTCCGATGATCAGCCACATGTTGAACGACTGGAAGTTACCGGCGATGATGATGCGCCCGGTCTGCGTCAGCTCGGCAATGCCGATCACCGACAGGATCGAGGTGTCCTTCAGTGTGATCACGAACTGGTTTATGTACGACGGAATCATCGTTCGGATCGCCTGGGGCAGAATAACTTTGCGCATCGTAGGCAGATATCCGATGCCCAGACTGCGCGCAGCTTCCATCTGACCTTTGTCGACGGAGAGGATGCCGCCGCGCACGATCTCGGTCATGTACGCCCCCGCGTTCAACGACAGGGTGATGATGCCCGCCGTCAGCGCACTCATCTGGAACCCCAGAGCGGACGGGATGCCGAAGTAGATGAAGAAAGCCTGCACCAGCAATGGGGTACCGCGGAAGATGTCGACGAACGTAGTGCCGATGGCGCGCAGCACGATCCACCGCGAGACCCGGAACAGGCCGAAGATGACACCGAGCACCAGGGCAATGGCTATCGAGATGACCGTCAGGATGACGGTCATCTTCAGGCCCTCCAGCAGTATCGGGTAAGTGCTCTTGATCAGCCCGAAGAAGGAGTTGTCGTCGTTGGCGGCGCCTTCGCCGAGGTAAGTGTTGACGATCTTGTCGTAGCGGCCGGACTTCTTGAGGTTGTCCAGGCCGGCGTTGAACTTCTTGATCAGATCGGCATTGCGGCCCTTGTTGACCGCGAAGCCGTACCCGGTCGGTTCCTCCTTCGGGGTGACGGTCTTGAAGCCGTTGCCCTGCGCGATGCCGTACAGCAGCACCGGGTAGTCCTCGAAGACGGCCACCGAATTACCGGTCTTGACCTCGTCGAACATCGAGGAGGAGTCGGCGAATGAGACAACCGCAAAGCCGTACTTGTCCTTGATGGAGTTGGCGAAAGTCGCACCCTGGGTGCCGTTCTTGACCGCCACTCGCTTGCCGCGCAGGTCCTCATAGGACTTGATGTCGGTGTTGGTCTTCAGCACCGCCATCTGGATACCGGACTCGAAGTACGGTTCGGAGAAGTCGAACACCTGCTTGCGCTTGTCGGTGATCGACATGCCGGCGATCACCCCGTCGACCTGGTTGGCCTGCACGGCCTGCAGTGCGGCGTCGAAGCCGAGCGGTTTGATGTCGACCGTGAACTTCTGGTCTTCGGCGATCGCGCGGATGAGATCCATGTCGATTCCGACGAAATTCCCTTGCTTGTCCTGGAATTCGAACGGAGCGAAGGTGGTGTCGGTGGCGATCAAATAGGTCTCACCGTCGGCCGACGCCCGGGCGGGGGCCAACAGTGCCGATGTGAGCATTGCCAAGGTGGCTGCCACGGCCACTGTGGCAAGCGCTCGCACGGCACCTCGGTGAGAATTTCGGCGTAACCATCCGGTCGGCATGCGCTGCCCTCCCATTTCGGTGATTGTGCGCGTGAACTTCACGCTAACGGCAAGACTTGCCGCGTGTCTGGGTAACCGCCCATCCACGAGGCGTGTCATGACCGTGCGAGTACCGCAGACCCCGCGGTGCCACGCGACTTGGCGATCCGGCCTTGGTGCAGAACCCCTAGGGCTCAACCGAAATCGGCGTAAGCCGCATTCTGCTGCGCTGACGTCAGCCCTGCTCGACGGTGTTCGAGAAGCCGGACTTGTCGACTGTGGGCGAACCGCCGTGATAGGTGACCTTGTTGTCCATCCCGGATGCTTCGATGGTGTCAGCCGCGTCGAGGGTCACGACATTGTTCATGCCGGACACCTGAACGCGCTTGCAGTGGCCGGTGATCACCACGGTGTTGTCCATACCGCTGATGGTGACCACGCTGTCGTTACAGACGAGCCGCTTCTTCGCGTTGACGCCCGAGACGCTGAGATTGCTTCCCGATGCCGGGGGCGCCACGGTCGCGGCCGAGTTCGACGGGGGAGTCGGCCGGGTGGCCGTGGTGAACGTACCACCGCCACCGGAGATGGTCGGTAGGCCCGGCGAGGTCCGGCCGGCGTTGACGTGGTTGGTTATCAAGATCGCGCCGCCGCCGACGGTGAGCCCAAGGATCAACAGCACGAACACAATCCACCCCAGGCGAAGTCCGGGCGCGGATGTCGGGACCGGCGGCGGTGGCATCGGTGGGCCGTAGTACGGGGGTGGGGGCGGCGGAGGTGGGCTCCAACTGTCCGCGGGGCCGGCGGTCCCCAGCTCGCTGGTGTGCGCCTGTTCGGTCAGCGGACGCTCGAGTTGCTGAATCCGTTTTTCGGGATCGTCTTCGGGGTTCATCGCGCTCCTCGTTGCGGTTTCCAACAGACTATTGCTGGTCGGTGCCTGTTCGGGGCTTGATGAGATCAACTTTTGTGGATCCGGCCGATCGTCTGCTGAAAAGCGGTCAGGCCGGCAGCAGTAGCCGAACGGCATGGGCGACGACGGCATCGACATCGTCGCCGAGAGTGCCTGCGAGCCATTGCTGGGCGAGCTCGGCCATCGCACCCGCATACATCGCCGCACCGACTTCGGTTGCCACCCGGTCGGATTCGGGTGCGGCGCGGCGATGCTCGTCGAGGACGAGTTCGCGGACGTGGTCTTGGGCCAGGGTGCGTCGTGCAGCCAGGACCGGGTTGCTTCGCGCCTCGGTGAACAGGATCTTGCCGCGCCGCGGATCGGCGGAGCTGAAGTCGAGCACGGCCCGGATGCCGGCCCGCAACCGGGATCGTCCGTCGCGGGCACTGGCCATCACCGCGGTGAGGATCTCGCCGAGTTCGCCGGCCACCTCGTCGTACACCGCGCCGAGAAGCGCGTCCGTGCCGGCGAAACTCTCGTAGAAATAGCGGGTGTTCAGTTCAGCTGCCCGGCACACCGACCGCACTGACACGGCGGCTTCACCGCCATCCCCGAACAAGGCGAAGGCGGCACGCACCAGAAGCATCCGCCGCTCGGCCTGGCGGTCTGCGGCGGACAATCCTGCCCACCGGGTGGCACTCGGCATGGGTTGAGGATATATGCCGCTCGGCCGATGCCGTGTTATTTTGGTTACGGGCGTGACCAGAATCGCAACTCGCTGAAAGGGGCCGGCCGGGATGAAACTGCTGCTGCCACACCAGCTTCTCGAACGCAAGATCAGAGGCGACTTCGACAAGAACATCCGCGGGCAGTTCTTTCGCGGTTTGGAGTTCGCTGAACCAGAGGGTGATCCGGGTTGGTTCGGACCCGGCAGCGCGGTCTGGCATGTCCATTCGCACACCACGGCGCTGATCTTCGGATTGCAATGCGCCGCATTCATCGAACGCTTCGACCCGAGCATCTTCTGGATGGGGTCCGACCATTCCCGGGTCGTCGAGCACGATGAGTACGGCAACCCGACCGGCCGGCTGGACCTCAAGGGATCGGGCGTGCGGCTCGCGCACTCGGTGGCGTTCTTCATCGGAACCGCCTACGGCTCCACCGCCACGGCCGAACGAGTCGCCCAGACCGTACGGGCCATGCACCACACCATCAAGGGAGTTCGTCCCGACGGGCTGCCCTACGACGCCGACGATCCGGAATGGCTGCGCTGGAACTACGCCACCGTGGTCTGGGGAATCGCGACCGGTCACGAGCTCTACCACCCGGCGCCGCTGCGCAACATCGACCGCTACTACGGCGAGTTCGTCCGGGTGGGCCACGCACTCGGCGGGACCGACCTGCCGACAACCAAGGCCGAGACGCTTGACTGCCTGCGGTCGTACCTTCCCAAGCTGGCACTGACCCACGGTGCAGCGATGTTCACCGGGCCGAATCTGCAGAACAATCCACATGTTCCGCAGGAGGCGAAGTTCTTGGACTGGGCGATCCGCGACAGCATGCCCGACTGGGCGGCGCAGATGCTCGGCTACCAACCACCCCATCCGGTCGAACGTGCCGCCCGGCGCGCGGCCACCTGGGCCGCCCTCAATGGTGCGCATCTTGCGATGGACCCGTTACCGGAGTTTCGGCAGGCGTGCCGACGAGTCGCCAAGGGCACCGTCGTCGACCACACCGAACCGTCATACGCGTTGGGCAGCGATCCGGTCCGCAGCCGGGAGACCGTCGAACAGATGGTGTGATCTGGACCACGGGCGAATTGCTGAGACTCACTCGCTAACCGCGCCGATCAGCGAACATGTTCGTGCCGATGATCGGTACCCCGGCGCGACAGGTCCCCGGTGACCTCCACGGGCGTCAATAACTTAAGGAATTTCCTTAAGAATTTAGACGCGACTGAGTCATTGTGATTTCTGCCTCTTTCGACGCGGCGCCGATGAGGAATTCTAAGCCCGCCGTACGTTTCGTTGCTCGATTTGTGATCTTGCAGCTCGATGAATGCGCAGGCCAAGCATTGTTTTCAATCGCACACCGGCCTATTGCAACGAATTGATAACGATCGTCGCCTAAGTATCTGCTGAGATCTTCGGGGAGCTCGGTAATGGGTTCTGAAAAGCCGCGAATTCTCCATGAATTCACTCGCTACACTCGACGAAGGCGGTTACCGGCAGGTAACGCGAAAACGACTAAAGACAATGCGCGGCGCAGTTCCGGCCGCCGGAGGTAGAAGATCATGGCAAACACAACGGGAGTTACGGAAGGGGCCAACGTCACCGGTGTTGCGGTGGTCGAGCGGGCCGCCGTTGAGGACTCTCTGTGGCTGTCGTCGCTGCCGACGATCCGTCGCGCGCCGATTGCTGAGAGGCTGCCGCAGTTACTGGGCGGTGCCGAGCGGGACCTGCCGACCGAGCCGATCGCCGCACCGGTCATGACCGTCGTGCGCACGCTTGCGGCCGGGCACGGGCCCGTCAGTGACATCGCCGTCAGCGCTGACGGCCGCTATCTCGTCACGACGCACTATGGCGCCGACGTGGTGTGCGTCATCGACACGGCGACGCTGGCGGTGACTGCGACGATCGACGGGCTCAGCGAGCCCTACTCGGCTGTCATCGTCGGTGACCGCGCCTATGTGAGTGCGGCCTCCAACGCCGAGGACGCCGTCGTCGCGGTCGACACCCAGGCTGCGGCACCGTTGGCCGCCAAGACTTTCGACATGACCATCGGCGGCCTGGCCGTCAGCCCGGCCGGCGACGTGCTCTACGTCGGAAGAACCGGCGAAGACACCGTCGACATCGCCGTGATCGACATCGAGTCGGGATCCGTCAGCAGCATTGCAATTCCCGCCGCGCCGGGCGTCGCCATCGAGGCGGTGCGAATCAACGCCGACGGCGGCCGCCTGTTCGCCGCGCTGACCACCCCGGCGGGGGGCGCGCTGGCGATTGTGGATACCAAGGCCCGCACAGTCAGGGCGAGCGTTCCGATCGTCGGATCGATCGGTGACATTGCGGTTATGCCCAACGGCCGCACCGTGTTTGCCACCGGCCGCGACGCCGAACTCGGTGGCGCCGTCCACGTCATCGACGTCGCGCGCGCCCGCGTCACCGACACCATCGGCATGGGCGGTGTCCCGACGCAGCTGGTGCTCGGCCGGGGCGGCGCCTGTGCCTACATCGTCGACGGTGACGAGATCGCCGTGATGTGTACCGCCACCACCGAGATCGTCGACAGTGTCGTCATCGGCCCGCAGCTGTCCTGCCTGGCCGCCGACCCGGTGCGTAACCGCTTGTACGCGGCCGACTACACGGGCGCGATCAGCGCGGTCCGGCTCGATCCGGCGGCGCAGCAGCCCCGATTGGCCGTCGCGGCATCCTGATTCGCCTGCCACGATGGAGTCATGACTTCGACTCCACAACAGCGTGTCGTCAGCTTCGTTCAGCGACGGTTCGCCAATCCGATGATGCGGCTGATCCCGATCCAGACTCTGCTGGAGACCACCGGGCGCAAGTCGGGACAACCGCGGACCACCCCGATCGGCGGGCGGCTGGACGGGGACAAGTTCTGGCTGGTGTCCGAATTCGGTGATCGATCTCAATACGTCCGCAATATCACGGCCAACCCGCGGGTGCGGGTCCGCGTCCGCGGACGCTGGCACAGCGGGACCGCCGTGCTCGTACCTGAGGACGACGCGCGGGCGCGGCTCGCCGAGCTTCCGCGGATGAACAGTGCTGCGGTGCGCGCGATGGGAGACAACCTGCTCACCATCCGCGTCGATCTCGACTAGCGCGCGAGCTAGTGCGCGCTGCAGTCCAGTGACACCGAGATTGTCTGGCTGGTGACAACCGGCACCAGGAGGGTGCGATCATTGCCGCGGCCGGGACCGGTGTAGGGCACCCACTGGGTGACCGTCTGGGGGTTCCGCACGTTGGTGACGACGCACTTCGACATCGGGCCGGTGCCGATACGGTCGATGTTGACGGTGTAACCCTGGCTTTGCAGCTGGCTGATGGTGGCCTGAGCGCCACTGTCGGCCCACGCCGACGCGGCCGGCCCGGCGATGAGGCCACCCACTGCCGCCACCGCCGCGAGCGCAAATGCGGTACGCATGATCGCGCCTCCTCTTTTCCGACCAATGATCCCTCACTTACATCGTCGTTGCCATCGAAAACGTTCCCGCCACCGCTCCCGCCTGGGGTTTGTTTAGCCGAGGCGGTGTCGGGAACCCGAACTACCGGGCGGGCGTCGAGCAACGGTCAACGAAGATCCGCGCCACGAAATTCGCCCGCTCCACAGGGATGTGTTTAGTGCACATGCGCCACATCCTGCACACCATGAACAGTCATCGAGGAGGACCCATGGGCAACAGCGGACCCGAAGAGGGCATCAAGGGCGTCGTCGAAGACGTCAAGGGCAAGGCCAAGGAAGCCGTCGGCACCGTGACCGGCCGCGGCGACCTCACCGAAGAGGGCAAGGCCCAGCAGGACAAGGCCGATGCGCAGCGTGACGCTGCCGCCAAGGAAGCCGAGGCCGAAAAGGCCCGCGGCGAGGCCAAAACCCAAGAAAAGCGACAAGAGTCGCACCAGTAGAAGACTCCTGCACGAATGCCCGGTCGGCGCTGCCGCCCGGGCATTCGTGCGTCGCCTCGGCTCAGCGGCGGGGCGCGTACATGATCAGCGCGACACCCACCATGCAGATCAATGAACCGCTGACGTCCCAGCGGTCGGGACGGAATCCGTCGGCCGCCATCCCCCACAACAGTGATCCCGCGATGAACACGCCGCCATACGCGGCCAGGATCCGGCCGAAGTGCGCGTCGGGCTGCAGCGTCGCGACGAAACCATAAGCGCCCAAAGCGATTACGCCAAATCCGACCCACAGCCAACCGCGATGCTCGCGGACACCCTGCCACACCAGCCAGGCGCCGCCGATCTCCAAGAGAGCCGCGGCGACGAACAGGGCGACCGATTTGAGCACCATCGTGTCAGCATCGCACGGGCGAGTTGCTCACACCTGTGCCGACCAGTTGCCAACGACACAGTGTGCCAACCGGTTCTGCGGTGAACCCTGCCCGGGTGACTGCCGCAGAACTGCCGTCTCGCGCCCGCGTCCGGCTCCGCCACGAGGTGCTGCGCCTCGACGACGGCCATAGCGTCGGTGTTTCGATCGGCGGCCGCGGCGTGCCGCTGGTGTTTCTGCACGGCTACGGGCTCAATGCGCGGGCCTACCTGCGGCTGCTGAGACGCCTGGGCGGTCTCGGCTTCACCGTCATCGCGTTGGACGCCGCGGGTCACGGAGGAACACCGACGCTGTCCGCCGAGGCCACGCTGGAGTGCCGGGTCGATCTGACGCTGCGCGCCCTGGATGCGATGGGGATTGAGAAGGCGGTGTTTCTCGGTCACTCGATGGGCGGCCGGATGATCGTCGACCTGGCCGCCCGCGCGCCCGAACGGCTGTCGGCGGCCGTGTTGCTCAACGCCGCCGCGGGCGCACCGTTCGACGAGTCGATCTCGCCCGGGCACCGCTCGCCCCGCGTGGTCGCCGAACGTCTGCTGGCGGTCGCTGTCGACGCGCAGGGCGACCCGAGGCGACTACCGATCACCGAACTGGCCGGTTATGTCCGGCTGATGGCACGCGCACTGGCCCGCAACGCCCGTGCGCCGCTCGGACTGACCGGGGCGTTGCGGGCGCTGCTGGGCTCCGGTGACTTCGCCGACAAGCTGGTGGCGATGCGCGACAACGGTGTGCCGACCATCGTTGTGCACGGCGAGAAGGACGGTGTGGTGCCGTTCGAGAACGCCTTCGACATGGCCGAGCGCGCCGACGCGGCGCTTTACCGGGTTCCGGGTGCGCACCATTCCTGGATGCTTGCCCACCCGCGCCAGTCGGCCGACATGATGCGCCAATTGCTCGACGCCGAACTCGGCCGAGTGCTCGGGTATCGGAAGACACCGGAATTGGCTGCCGACGAACTCGATCCCGTCGAGCTCGAGTTGCTCCGGTCTCCGGCTCGGCGCCGCCGCACGCGGGTGGCGCTGACCGGGTAGGCGATCTGAGACCTGCTGCGTTGTCCGCCGCGCTAGATTCGGGCTTATGCAGAGCACGATGCAGAACTTCCCGTTGACCGTTGCCGCGATCTTGCGTTACGCCGTCACCGTTCACGGCGATCGGACGGTGACCACTGCGACCGGCGAGGGCGGCTACCGGCACGCCACTTACCGCGAGGTCGGGCAGCAGGCCGCTCGGCTGGCCAACGCGCTGCGGCGCCTTGGTGTCGAGGGAGACGACCGGGTCGCCACATTCATGTGGAACAACCAGGAGCACCTGGAAGCCTACGTCGCGGTGCCATCGATGGGGGCGGTGCTGCACACGCTGAACATCCGGCTCTTCCCCGAGCAGATTGAGTTCGTGGCCTACGAGGCCGAGGATCAGGTGGTCATCGCCGACTTGTCGCTGGCACCGATCCTGGCGCCGGTGCTGCCGAAGATGGAGACGGTACACACGGTGATCGCCGTCGGCGACGGCGATCTGTCCCCATTCGAGGCGTCGGGCAAGAAGGTGGTGCGCTACCACGAGGTCACCGCCGCCGAGTCCGATCAGTTCGACTGGCCCGAGATCGATGAAAACTCGGCCGCGGCAATGTGTTACACCAGCGGCACCACGGGCCATCCCAAAGGTGTGGTCTACGGGCACCGGTCGAACTATCTGCACTCGATGGCCGTCTGTAGTGGTAACGGGCTGGGACTCGGCTTCTCGGACAAGGCCTTTCCGATCGTGCCGATGTTTCACGCCAACGCCTGGGGACTGCCCTATGCGGCGTTGATGGCGGGCGCCGATCTGGTGCTGCCGGATCGCTTCATGGATCCCGTCTCGCTGGTGAACCTGATCGAAAGCCAGCGTCCGACGGTGGCCGGAGCGGTACCTACGATCTGGAACGACGTGATGAACCACCTCGACCGGAATCCAGGTCACGACATTTCATCGCTGCGGCTGGTCTCCTGCGGTGGGTCGGCCGTGCCGGTGTCGCTGATGAAAGCCTTCGAGGAGAAGTTCGGCGTCCAGATCCGCCAGTTGTGGGGGATGACCGAGACGTCGCCGATCGCCACACTGGCATGGCCACCACCGGGATTGCCCGCCGACGAGCAGTGGGAAATCCGTGGCACCCAGGGCCGGCCGATCTGCGGGGTGGAAACCCGGATCGTCGACGACGAGGGTGCGGTACTTCCCGCGGACGGTGAGGCGGTCGGTGAGCTGGAAGTCCGCGGTGCGTGGATCACCGGCTCGTACTACCGCAACACCGACGACTCGAAGTTTCAGTCGGGCTGGTTGCGCACCGGTGACGTGGGGCGCATCGATCCGCAGGGTTACATCACGCTGACCGACCGCGCCAAGGACGTCATCAAGTCTGGTGGGGAGTGGATCTCGTCGGTCGAACTCGAGAACCACCTGATCGGGCACCCCGCGGTGCGGGAGGCCGCGGTCGTCGGTGTGCCGGACGAGCGCTGGCAGGAACGTCCGCTGGCCGCGGTCGTGCTCCAGGAAGGCGCCGAGGTGTCGCCGGAAGAGCTACGAAAGTTCCTGGCCGACAAGGTGGCTCGGTGGTGGCTGCCGGAACGGTGGACGTTCGTCGAGGAGATCCCGCGCACCAGCGTGGGCAAGTACGACAAGAAGACGATCCGTTCTCGGCACGCCGACGACGCCTACGACGTCACGCATTTGTCCTAGCGTTCGGCGCGCTGGTAGGCGGTGACGACCGCGGCGCCCCCGAGTCCGATGTTGTGCTGCAACGCGGCTGAGACGTTGTCCACCTGACGCTTGTCGGCGGTGCCGCGCAGTTGCCAGGTCAGCTCGGCGCACTGCGCCAGGCCGGTTGCGCCCAGTGGATGCCCCTTGGAGATCAGCCCACCCGACGGGTTCACCACCCAGCGTCCGCCGTAGGTGGTGTCGTTGTTGTCGATCAGCTTGGGCGCCTCGCCCTCACCGCACAGACCAAGGGCTTCATAGAGCAGCAGCTCGTTGGCCGAGAAGCAATCGTGCAGCTCGATGACCTGGAAGTCGGCGGGCCCGAGACCGGACTGGTCGTAAACTTGTTGGGCTGCTTGGATATTCATGTCGTGGCCGATGATGTTGGCCGCGCTGCCATCGAAGGTGGACTGGAAGTCGGTGGTCATCGCCTGCCCGACGATCTCGACGGCCTGACCGGCGAGGCCGTGCTTGTCGACGAACGACTCGCTGGCCACGATTGCGGCGCCGGACCCGTCCGAGGTCGGCGAGCACTGCAGCTTGGTCAACGGATCGGAGATCATCTTCGCGCCCAGGATGTCGTCGAGGGTGTACTCCTCCTGGAACTGCGCGTACGGGTTGTTCACCGAATGCTTGTGGTTCTTGTAACCGATTTTCGCGAAGTGCTCGGCGGTGGTGCCGTACTTCTTCATGTGCTCGCGGCCGGCTGCACCGAACATCCACGGCGCCACCGGGAACGTCATCGAGTCGGTCTCGTTAAGGGCGACGATGTGGCGCATCAGCGGCGACTCGCGGTCCTCTGCGCCGCCGCCCAGTGAACCGGGCTGCATCTTCTCGAAGCCCAGCGCGATCGTGCAGTCGGCGAGCCCGCCGCGGATGGCCTGCGCGGCCAGGTACAGCGCGGTCGAGCCCGTCGAACAGTTGTTGTTGACGTTGACGATCGGGATGCCGGTCATGCCGAGCTCGTAGAGCGCGCGCTGCCCGGAGGTGGAGTCACCCGAGCAGTAGCCGACGTAGCCCTGCTGCACTTCTGCGTAGTCGATGCCCGCGTCGGCCAGCGCCTTGTTACCCGACTCGTTGGCCATCTGGGGGTAGTCCCAGCCTTCGCGACGACCCGGCTTCTCGAATTTGGTCATCCCGACCCCGACGACGAAGACCTTGTTTGGCATGGCTGCAACATACTCCGGGGGAGTCGTGTACATGTGTCTGTAACACGTTCTAGTTTCCCGAGGAGCACCAATGGCGTTGCGGGTCGTGCAGTGGGCCACCGGGTCGGTCGGGGTGGCCGCCATCAAGGGTGTGCTGGAGCATCCCGAACTCGAACTGGCCGGCTGCTGGGTGCATTCCGAGGACAAAGCCGGTAAGGACGTCGGCGAGATCGTCGGCACCGAACCGCTGGGGGTGACTGCCACCAACCGCCTCGAGGACATCCTCGCCCTCGACGTCGACGCGGTGATCTACGCGCCGCTGCTGCCGAACGTCGACGAGGTGACCGCGCTGCTGCGGTCCGGAAAGAACGTCGTCAGCCCGGTTGGCTGGTTCTACCCGAGCGAATCCGAGGCTGCCCCACTGGAAGCCGCCGCCCGCGAGGGCAACGTCACCTTGCACGGTGCCGGCATCGGACCGGGGGCGGCCACCGAGTTGTTTCCGCTGCTGCTGTCGGTGATGTCCACCGGGGTGACGTACGTCCGCGCGGAGGAGTTCTCCGATCTGCGCACCTACGGTGCGCCCGACGTGCTGCGCCATGTGATGGGTTTCGGCGGCACCCCGGAGAGCGCGCTGAGCGGCCCCATGCAGAAGCTGCTCAACGGCGGTTTCTTCCAGTCGGTTCGGCTCATTGTCGATCGCCTGGGGTTCGCCGCCGAACCCCTGATCCGCACCTCGCAGGAAATCGCAGTCGCGACTGCGCCCATCGACTCGCCGATCGGGGTGATCGAGCCCGGCCAGGTCGCCGCGCGGCGGTTCCACTGGGATGCGGTCGTGACCAACACGGTCGTCGTGCGCATCACCGTCAACTGGTTCATGGGTGAGGAAAACCTCGATCCCGCATGGTCTTTCGGCCCGGCTGGTGAACGCTACGAGATGGAGGTGCGGGGAAATCCGAACACCTTTGTCACGGTCAAGGGCTGGCAGCCCGAAAGCGTCGAGGAAGGGCTGTTGAGCAATCCGGGCGTGGTGGCGACCGCCGCGCACTGCGTCAACGCCATTCCGGCGACGTGTGCGGCCGAGCCCGGCATCGCCAGCTTCTTCGACCTGCCGCTGATCACCGGACGCGCGGCACCTCAGCTGGCCCGCTGACTATCATCTCCCGAATGGCCCACCCCGTCGTCGTCGAGCAGTCCCGCGTCATCCCCGTCGCGGTACCGGATGCGTTCGCCAGGACGCTGCCGATGCCGCTGCCAACCCTGTTCAACCGTTGGTACGGGCCGATCCCGCCGATCAAGGCCGTGTATGACCAAACCGGCGACTGGTCGTCGGTGGGGCAGACCCGTCGCATCGCCCTGACCGGGGGAGGGGGCATGCGGGAGACGCTGACCCGCGTCGATTCACCGCACGCCTTCGGCTACACCCTCACCGACGTCAAGGGCGCAATGGCGCCGCTGATCGAGCACGTCGAAGGGCTTTGGGCATTCAGCGAGCACGGCACCGGCGCCGAGGTGACCTGGCGATGGACGCTGCACCCGAAGTCGGCGCTGACTGCTCGCGCGCTTCCGGTGTTCGCCCGAATCTGGCGCGGCTACGCCAAACAGGCGCTGAGCACCCTCTCCGACTCGCTCTCACGGTCGACTCCATGAATGACCCTGGGCCTCAAGCACTTACGACTGGATGGCAGACTCGCACGCTGTGAGGACGAAACGTGCCCTGATACTGGCCGGTGGAGGCATCGCCGGCATCGGCTGGGAGACCGGCGTTCTGCGCGGGATCGCCGACGAAGCGCCAGCTACCGCCCAGGCGCTGCTGGAGTCCGATGTCCTGGTTGGGACATCGGCGGGCTCGACGGTCGCGGCACAGATCAGCAGTTCGCTGTCGCTGGAGCAGCTTTTCGAACGTCAGACGGCCGGGACATCTGCCGAGATCGACTCGGGCGTCGACATCGATGCGATCTCCGCGCTGTTCCTGACCGCGATGGCACACCCCGGTGAGCTGACGGAGAAGCTGCGGCGGATCGGCACCGTCGCCCTGGATACGCCCACCGTCAGCGAGCCGATCCGCAGGCGTGTCATCGAAGCGCGACTCCCCGAACATCGTTGGCCGGAGCAGGATCTCCGAATCACCGCAATCGACACCGCGACCGGGGAACTGGCGGTGTTCGACCCGTCTTCGGGGGTAGACCTCGTCGACGCCGTGGCCGCCAGTTGTGCGGTTCCGGGAACCTGGCCGCCGGTGACAATCGGCGACCGGCGCTACATGGACGGCGGCGTCAGCAGTGCGGTGCACACCGGGGTGGCCACGGACTGCGCAACGGCGGTGATTTTGGTGCCGGCAAGCGAATCGGCTCCGTCACCGTTCAGTAGCGGCACCGCCGCCGAGATCGCCGCGTTCAGCGCGCGCACCTTCACCGTCTTCGCCGACGACGCGTCGCTGACCGCATTCGGACCCAACCCGCTGGACCCGCGTTGCCGGATTCCGTCGGCACTGGCCGGACGTGACCAGGGGCGCCGGGTGGCGGCGGCGGTCACGGAGTTTCTGGCGTGATGATGATTTCCGGACCGGTGTTGCGGTAACCGTCCATAGCCTTGGCGGCAAGCTGCCGGCCAAGCTCGATCAGCTCGGCGGCGCGATGGAATTCCAAACTGCGGCAAGCGGTTCGAGGCACTTCGATGAGCAGGTCGGGCGGATAGGCCGCCATCTGATGGCGGGCAAGCGCGGCCTGCGCGATGTCGATCGTGCGGTTCATCACCGCGAAGCTGCCGAGTTTGGGGATCGGGACTTCCCGTGAACTGTCGATCAGCTGATCGGCACTGCTCGGCTCGGCGTCCTCGCCGTAGTCGGCATCTTCGCCGTCCGAACCAGTGCCGAATCGGCTGAGCATCGACCTGGCCGCGGGCGTGTCGAGAATCGAGCGGGCGGTAGTGGTGTCCAGCAGTGCCGAGGTGCTGCGCAGCAACCGGCTGAGCCACTCGCTGCTGGTGCCCGGTTCGGGTGTGCCGGTGCTGTCATGGCTGCCTTCCGGATCGGGACCGGACAGGCTGATCGCAATGGTCAGATCGGCCCTGACCGCGGCGATCGGAGCCAACGGCAATGGGTCGAGGATTCCGCCGTCCGCGAGCAACCTGCCATCGAGAACATGGGGGATGATGACGCCCGGGATCGCGATCGAGGCGCGGATCGCCGCATCGACCGCCCCACGTTGCAGCCACACCGATTTGCCTGCGATCAGGTCGGTGGCCACCGCGGTGTAGGGGATCGGCAGGTCTTCGATGGTGACGTCGCCGAGGATGTCCCGTACGGCGTCGAGGATTTTCTCGGCACGCAGCACACCGGCGGCCGTGATCGACGGATCGAGTAGTCGCAGCACGGCCCGCTGCGTCAAAGTCTGGGCCCATTCCGAGAATTCGTCGAGTTTGCCGGCGGCGTGCAGACCGCCGACCAGAGCGCCCATCGACGACCCGGCGACACCGACGATCTCGTAGCCACGACGTGTCAGTTCGTCGATGACGCCGATGTGTGCGTAGCCCCGCGCGCCGCCGCTGCCCAGCGACAGTGCGACCCGGCCGGTGTTTGAGTGATCGGCCATGCGCTCCATTCTGCTTGCCGAAAGCGAAAGGGCACCCCTTTCGGGATGCCCTTCGGTCGCGGTGCGCGTCATCGCGCCCGCGTTCAGTCGCGCTGGATCACGTCGATCGTGCCGAGGTTGTCGCCACCGACGGTGTATCCGAGCGAGTCGATTGTGGTGCCGCGGGCGTCACCGGACCCGCTGGGGGCGGCGACGGCGGGGGCCGCCAGGCCGATGACGACCGCGCTCATCGCGGTGCCGAGAAGGCCCGCGACCGCGTACTTGGTCATGATGATGTGCCTCTTCTTTGGTTTCCTCTGCCGACCGGCTTGCGCCGATCGATTACTTACAGGTAAACCGCGAGGTCAGGCAATTAATTCCGCTGGCAGCAAGTGAACGATGGCTGGCAGTAATCGCCACAGTGGTGGACTTTTACTAACCATGATTGCAACGGTCAGCAGCCGCCCTCGGCGGCCGCCTTCACTGCGACGATCACAGCGGCCTGCTGTGCCGTCGACAACTGTCCCCACGTGCTGTTGAACGTCGCCGGACCGGGGGCGGCGTTGCCCTGCAGATCCTTGAGGAACGGTTCGACCAACGCCGCCGGATCGCCGCCCTTGGCTTCCATCCACTTCTTGGTGGCCATGCAGGCCTGCGCATATTGTTCTTCGGTCGATTCAGCGGGGGCGTCAATTCGAGTGGTGACACCGCCCGGCGAGGTGCCGATCGTGCCCGACGGCGACGCAGCTTCCGTCGAGGGTCCACTGCTCGACGGTGCCGGCGCCGAGGAAGGGGTATGGCCGCCGCCACCCGACGAGCATGCCGTCAGGACGGCGGCCACGGCTGCAGCGCACGCCGCGGCGATGGACAGGGAGCGACAACGGTGGGAGCGCATGATCTCAATCTATGCAACACTGGCGGCCATGACGGAGCGCAGTGGGTTTCGGGAGTGTTGTCGGCGTTAGCCGCCCCCCGATCTGCCCCTGCAATTCTGCCGAAAGTCTCCTGTCATGCCGTATTCGGGCGCTGCCCTTTCCCTTGCCACGTTCCCGTCCATCGCACCAGCGGTTTCCGCACCCACTCGGTTGCGGTTGCCCGACCTGATGCGCGCCACCGACCAGTACGCCGATGAGGTGCTGGGCGGTCGATTCGATGAACTGCTGCCGGCCGGTGGTCCGCCCACCGACGAACGGTGGTACACCCGGTTGCACGCCGACGACGAGCTCGACGTCTGGTTGATCAGCTGGGTGCCCGGCCACACCACCGAATTGCACGACCACGGTGGCTCGCTCGGTGCGCTCACCGTGCTCTCCGGCGCGCTACACGAATACCGTTGGGACGGTGAACGATTGCACCGCCGGCGCCTCGATGCCGGAGATCAGGCGGCCTTCCCGCTCGGCTGGGTGCACGACGTGGTCGGCGCCCCGGCCGTCCCTGCACCCGCGTCTGCGACTCTCAGCGTGCACGCCTACTCACCGCCGTTGACCGCGATGTCGTATTACGAAGTGACCGAACGCAACACCCTGCGGCGCACCCGCACCGAGCTGACCGACGGTCCTGAAGGATGAGGAAGTCATGACAAGCCGAATCGACCGAATCCTGGCCGACGCCCGAGGGCGGCTGAGCCGGCTTGGTGCCGAGGAAATTCCGGACGCCCTCCGGCGCGGGGCACTCCTGGTGGACATCCGTCCGGCCGCGCAGCGGGCCGCCGAGGGTGAGGCGCCGGCCGCTCTGGTCATCGAACGCAATGTGCTGGAGTGGCGGTGCGATCCGACCAGCGACGCGCGCCTGCCGCAAGCGAAGGACGACGACGTCGAGTGGGTCGTGCTGTGCTCGCAGGGATACACCTCGAGCCTGGCCGCGGCCGCGCTACAGGACCTCGGGCTGCACCGGGCGACCGACGTCGTCGGGGGCTACCACGCGCTGGTCGAGTCGGGCGTGCTCGCCGAACTCAGTGAACTCACTCCGGCGCCTTGACGACTCCGCGCAGTCGGTCGGTCTTCTCCGGTGTCCACCCCGGCGGCTGCAGGATCGCCGCCCAGGCGTTGACGACGTCACGCACATAGCGGTGCCCGTGCCCGTCGGGCACATCGACGGCAACCGCCATATCCGCCGAGACCTGCAGGAACGTCACGATCGGGATCCAATACATGTCTTGGGACACATCGTATCCGCGTGCCTCCCGAAGCCAATCCGGTTCGGAGAACACCAGATTGGGGTTCCACCACGAGATGGGATCGGATGCGTGCTGCAGGTAGACGACGCGCGGATAGCCCCACTGCTTGTCGGGACGGCCCAGGTTGTCCGGACGCGCCGCGAACCGAATGTTCTGGCCGTCGTCGAAGATCGGCAGCCACATCGGTGAGCCGGTGTCGCGGTTGACGGTGACGTAGTCCCACATCGTGTTGTTGAACGTCGGGCCGGAGAACAACGCTCCGTTGGTGCGGGCGATGATGTTGTTCGGGCTCAGGAACGGCGCCTCCCCGCCGAAGGATCCCAGGCTTTCGCCGAACACCACGATCTTGGGCCGCTGCGCCTCGGGGATCTCACGCAGTCGCGCGTCGACCGCTTCGAACAAGGCTTGGCCGGCCTGGCGGGCGTTCTCCTTGTCCACCAGGAACGACAGCCAACTCGGCAGGAACGAGTACTGCATGCTGACGATCGCGGTGTCGCCGTTGTACATGTACTCCAGTGCGGAGGCTTCGGCCTCGTTGATCCAGCCGGTTCCCGTCGTCGTCGCGACGGCGATCACCTTGCGCTTGAACCCGCCGGTGCGCTCCAGCTCTCGAGCGGCAAGCTCGGCGGTGGCCTTGATTCCCCTGGCGGAGTTCTTGCCCGCGTACGCACGGATCGGTTCGACCGCCGGAGCGCCGTTGAATGTGGTCAGCTCCTTGACGGTGGGTCCGCCCGCGACGAAAGTGCGCCCCTGATGGCCGACGGTGTCCCAGGCGACCAACGAGCCCGGGCCGCCGGAGCGTAGCGGGGTGGTCGGCGCAGGGTTGTCGGCATCCATTTCGTCGTTGACCGAGGCGAATGTGCTGTTCAGAAAGCTCATTCCGCCCCGGACCACCACGCCGTTGAGGATTGCGATCGTCAAGCTCAGCAGCAGTACCACCACGACCACGGCTGAAACCCGAGGCGGCGCATAGCGATTCAGCAGACGCACCAGGTATCTGACGAGTTTGCCGACCAGCTGGCCGATTTCGACGAACGCGAACAGCACGACTACGCCGATGATGCCCGCTTGCGGGTAGTTGTACCACTTCAGCCGGGGCACGCCCATCAGGTCGCGGACGTGGTCCTGCCAGACGTGGAACCAGTAGATCGTGAAGACCAGCCAGATGATTCCAACGACGATGAGCACCGGCCACGCCCACCGCGGCGGGTGTGGGCTGGTGGGCCGCGACAACATGAAGCGCACCAGCCAGACGGCGAAGACGCCCAGCCCGTAGCCGACCGCGCCCGCGGCCCCGCTGACCAGACCCTGGAACAGCGGCCCGCGCGGCAGCAGCGACGGGCTCAGGGACAGGCCCAGAAACAGTAGGCCGACCGCGGTCCCGGTGAACGTGTAGCGCCGTTGCCACCAGTCCGGTTTGAACTCGTTTTCCGACTCGGGGGCGGCCCCCTTCGAGTCGGCGGCTTCGGTCGGCTCCGACTCGGCGACGCTCACGTCAGCACCTTAGCGGTGCGTGAAGTTGGCAGGGCGCTTCTCGGTGAAGGCGGCCATCCCCTCGGTCTGGTCGTCGGTGGCGAACGCGGAGTGGAACAGTCGGCGCTCGTAGAGCAGGCCCTCGGTCAGGGTGGACTCGAAGGCCCGGTTGACGGCCTCCTTGGCCATCCGGGCGGCCGAGCGCGACATCTGCGAGATCGTCGTCGCGACGGCCTTGGCCTCGGTGAGCAGGTCGCCGGCGGGTACCACTCGCGACACCAGACCGCTACGTTCGGCCTCGGTGGCGTCGATGGTGCGGCCGGTCAGGATCAGATCCATCGCCTTGGCCTTGCCGATGGCGCGGGTCAGCCGCTGCGAGCCGCCCATGCCGGGGAGCACGCCGAGCTTGATCTCGGGCTGGCCGAACTTCGCGGTGTCGGCGGCGATCAAGATGTCGCACATCATTGCCAGCTCGCACCCGCCACCCAGGGCGTACCCGGCGACCGCCGCGATGGTGGGGGTGCGGATCGCGGCCAGCGTGCCCCAGGCCGCGAAGAAGTCGGAGTCGAAGACCTCGGAGAACGAGAGGCCGGCCATCTCCTTGATATCCGCGCCGGCCGCGAATGCCTTCTCGTTACCGGTGATGACGATGGCGCCGATCCCTTGGTCGGCGTCGAATTCCGCGGCGGCCGTGGTGACCTCGACCATCACCTGGCTGTTGAGAGCGTTGAGCGCCTTGGGCCGGTTGAGCGTGATGGTGCCCACCCGCTCGTCGCGATCGACCAGGATGGTTTCAAAGCTGGTTCCGGGGCTCACATGTCCTCCTCGAAGGTCAGGTCCGGGTCTGCCGGCGCGAAGTACTGTTCCACATCCTGCTCGGTCACCGCAGCCAGTGACGGCGGGTTCCACTTCGGGTTGCGGTCCTTGTCGACGATCTGGGCGCGGATGCCCTCGACGAAGTCGCGGGACTTGAGCGCTGCCGACGACACTCGGTACTCCTGCACCAGAACGTCTTCCAGGCTGTCGAGCTCGGCGGCGCGGCGCAACGACGCGAGTGCGACGGAGGCCGCGATGGGGGAGCGGGAGGCGATGAGATCGGCGGCTTTCTTGGCGTCGTCTTCGTCTCGAACGCGCAGGGCGTCGATGATGTCGGCGACGGTATCGCCTGCGTAGCACTCGTCGATCCAATGCTGTTGCCGCAGAAGCTGACTGGGCGGCGGTTCGATGGCGAACGCCTTGACGGCGGCGTCCACACCGTCCTCGACGATCGCGGCGACTAGCCCCTCGAGCTGCACCTGCGGAACGTAGTGGTCGGCGAATCCGAGCGCGATGGCGTCTGCTCCGGAGAACGGCGCGCCGGACAGTGCGGCGTGCAATCCGAGTTGCCCGGGTGCGCGGGACAACAGATAAGTGCCGCCGACGTCGGGGATGAAGCCGATGCCGACCTCGGGCATGGCGATCTTCGACGTGTCGGTCGCGATGCGGACACCACCGTGGGCCGCGACGCCGACGCCGCCGCCCATCACGATGCCGTCCATGATCGCCACGTACGGCTTCGGGTAGCTGCCGATCTGGGCGTTGAGCCGGTACTCGTCGAGCCAGAAGTGGCGGGCTTCGGAGCCGCCGTCGGCGCGAGCGCTGTCGTAGATCGCCACCACGTCACCGCCGGCGCAGAGGCCGCGTTCGCCGGCACCGGCGAGGACCACCGCGCGGACGGCGTCGTCGTCGGCCCACTGACCGAGGGCGTTGGCAATGATCGTGACCATGTTGTGAGTCAGCGAGTTGATGGCCTTCGGGCGATTGAGCGTCAGGAAGCCGACACCGCCGTCGACACGGGTCAAGACTTCGTCGGATTCGGCCGTCACTGGTGCGAGGTCCTTCCGTCCATCAATTGGTTGGATGTCCTACTAATCTCAGCGGCAAAAGTACCAGTGGGCACAAGATCATCACCCGCCGGATGCCGCTCACAGGTAAGGTCAGGCTACGTAGCGCCGGACACGCGGGAAAAAAGTTGTGGGCTTCCTGGGAACCTGTTCCGGCAGCCGTTCGTTGACGGTGTGTTACGCGACTTCCAGGAGAGGATTCCGACGGTGCGGGAGACCAGCAACCCGGTATTTCGTTCGCTGCCCAAGCAGCAGGGCGGATACGCACAATTCGGTACCGGCGCCGCCGGTGCCCAGCAGGTGGCTTATCAGACCGATCCGTACGCGGGCGCCTACCAGCCGCAGACCGGCGTCTCGCGGCCCATGACGATCGACGACGTCGTCACCAAGACCGGCATCACCCTCGCTGTGCTGTCCGTCGTCGCGGTCATTTCCTACTTCCTGGTTTCGGCCAACCTGGCGCTGGCCATGCCGCTCACGCTGATCGGCGGGCTCGGCGGACTGGTGCTGGTGCTGATCGCCACGTTCGGCCGTAAACAGGACAACCCGGCCATCGTGCTGAGCTACGCGGCGCTCGAGGGCCTGTTCGTCGGTGCGGTGTCGTTCATCTTCGCCAACGTCGTGGTGTCCGGCGCGAATGCCGGTGTGTTGATCAGCCAGGCGGTGCTCGGCACCATCGGCGTGTTCTTCGGCATGCTCGTCGTCTACAAGACCGGCGCGATCCGGGTGACCCCGAAGTTCACCCGCATGATCGTCGCCGGGATGGTCGGCGTGCTGGTGCTGATGCTCGGCAACTTCGTGCTGGCGATGTTCGGTGTCGGCGGCGGCGAGGGCCTCGGCCTGCGCAGCGGTGGTCCGATCGCGATCGCCTTCTCGCTGTTCGTGATTGCGCTCGCGGCGTTCAGCTTCCTGATCGACTTCGACGCCGCGGACCAGATGATCCGCGCCGGTGCGCCGGAGAAGGCGGCCTGGGGTGTGGCGCTGGGCCTTACCGTGACGCTGGTCTGGCTGTACATCGAAATCCTGCGACTGCTCAGCTACTTCCAGCAACGCTAGCGGTTTTCAACGAGCAAAGCCCCGGCCTGACGGCCGGGGCTTTGTCGTATGTGCGGGTCACCCATCGGCTCAGACCTCAGGGCGCCACGCGAGGCCTTTCCGTCGCAGCCAGTTCTTAATCGATGGGCTGTGAATGGGCGAACACCGGAATGCGCCGCGTGCGTGACGCTCTCATGATGCAACGGGTCTTCATCGGGAGTGCGGCTATCGCTGCGGGCGAGCTGACCAGATATCAACTTCGGGCTCACTGTCGCCGCATCTTTCCCGACGTGTACGCGTACGGAAGTGGGGAGTTGTCGATCCGAGACCGCGCGGTCGCGGCGGTTCTCTGGTCTCGGGGCCGTGCGATCGTAACTGGTTTGGCGGCATCGGCGGCGCACGGAGCGAGATGGGTTGACGCATCGGCTCCGATCGAGCTCAACTTTCCGAACAACAAGGCGCCGGCGGGGATCATCAGTCGCGCCGAGACACTGCTCGACGACGAAGTGCATCTCATACCGGGTTTACCGGTCACCACCTTGCCGCGCACCGCGTTCGACCTTGCGCGACGTGGGACGGTGCGACAGGCGGTCACCCGCGTCGATGCGCTGGCGAACGCCACCCGGTTGGCGGTCGACGACGTACTCGCCTTGCTGCCTCGTCATCCCAATGTGCGAGGTGTCCGCCGAGTGCCGGCGATCCTCGACCTCACAGACGCCGGATCGCAGTCCCCGCGGGAAACCTGGTTGCGATTGCTGCTGATCGCAGCCGGTTTCCCGCGACCCGAGACGCAGATACCTGTGCTCAGGGATGACGGTCGCTCGTACTACTTCCTGGATATGGGCTGGCGCGACGTGATGGTCGCAATCGAATATGACGGTGAGCAGCATCGTCTGGAGCGCAGCATCTACCGCAACGATCGAACTCGATCGGAGTACATAGCAGATGTTGGTTGGCGGCGGATCCGAGTGGTGGCCGGCGATCGAACGGCCGACATCGTCGAACGGACAAGGCGTGCACGAACATTGAGTCAGACCTCAGTGCGACGAAATCGAGCTGATCGTCGCTCTGGGGTCTGACTCGGCGCCAACTCCCTAGGAAAGCCGCTCGATGACCATGGCCATGCCCTGGCCGCCGCCGACGCACATCGTCTCGATGCCGAACGTCTTGTCGTGGGTCTGCAGGTTGTTCAGCAGCGTGGCGGTGATGCGCGCGCCAGTCATGCCGAACGGATGGCCGAGTGCGATCGCGCCGCCAGACACATTGAGCTTCTCCTCGTCCATGCCCAATGCCCGCGCCGAGCCGAGCACCTGGACCGCGAAGGCCTCGTTGATCTCGTAGAGGTCGATGTCGCCGATCGACATCTTCGCCTGTACCAGCGCCTTCTTCACGGCCTCGATGGGGCCCAGCCCCATGATCTCCGGCGACAAGCCGGAAACACCGGTGGCCACGACGCGCGCCAGCGGGGTCAGCCCCAGCTCCTTGGCCTTGGTGTCCGACAGGATCACCAGCGCGGCGGCGCCGTCGTTCAGCGGGCAGGCATTGCCCGCGGTGATCGTGCCGTTGGGCCGGAAGACCGGCTTCAGCTGGCTGATCTTCTCGTAGGTGGTGCCGGCGCGCGGGCCGTCATCCTTGGAGACGACGGTGCCGTCGGGCAGCGTGACGGGCACGATTTCGCGCTCGAAGAAGCCACTGTTGATGGCCTCCTCGGCCCGGTTCTGCGAGCGAACGCCCCAGTGGTCCTGGTCTTCTCGGCTGATCCCGGTGTGCAGTGCCACGTTCTCGGCGGTCTGGCCCATCGCGATGTACACGTCGGGCAGCGAGCCGTCCTCGCGCGGGTCGTGCCACTCGTCGGCGCCGGCGGCAGACTGCTCCGACCGGGCCATCGCGTCGGCGAACAGTGAGTTCTTGGTGTCCGGCCAGCCGTCGGCGTTGCCCCTGCCGAAGCGCGACACCGTCTCGACGCCGGCCGAGATGAACGCGTGGCCTTCGCCGGCCTTGATCGCGTGGAACGCCATCCGGGTGCTCTGCAGCGATGACGAGCAGTACCGGTTCACCGTGGTACCCGGCAGGAAGTCGTAGCCCAGCTCGACGGCGACGGCGCGACCAATGTTGAAGCCGGACTCGCCGCCCGGCTGGCCACAGCCCATGATCAGGTCGTCGATCTCGCGCGGATCCAGCGACGGCACCTTGTCGAGCGCGGCGCGCACCATCTGCGCGGCCAGATCGTCGGGCCGGATGTCGACCAGCGATCCCTTCATCGCGCGACCGATCGGCGAGCGGGCAGTGGAAACGATGACAGCTTCGGGCATGACGGCTCCTTGGTGTGCAGCGACGACTGCACACGAACCTAGCTCGCAGGCATCACGATCGGTGCGGGGACCCCGGTGGTTTTGCGGCGAAGCAGCCGCGTCAGCGGCCCGAGCCGGTCGGTCAGCGCGCGCACCTCGGACCGGGCGACCCACGGCAGGTCGGGCACCGTCGCTCCCGTCCACTCGCCGAGGGCGTGGCACAGCGCCGGCATCAATTGGTTGGCGGCCAACGCATATCCCGCCGCCGATGGGTGGTACCGGTCCTCGGAGAACATCACTTCGGGCGCCTGCAGGAAGTTCGGCGCCAGCAGGTCGGCGAGCGGCACAGGAACCCCGCCCGCGGCTCGCACCGCGGCCGCCTGGACGCGGGCCAGCCGCAGTCCACGGTTGCGGGCGGTCCACCGCAGCGGCTGCGGGATGTCTTTGATGACGCCGAAGTCCGGGCAGGTCCCGACGACCACTACCGCTCCGGAGGCGCGCAGCCGCTGCACCGCCGCGCCGAGTCGGCGCGCCGACTGGCTGATGCCGTTGAGGGCGGTGATGTCGTTGGCGCCGATCATGATCACCGCCGCATCCGGCGGTGGCCCGGCGACGAACATCGCGTCGACCTGACCGGACAGGCCCTTGGATGTCGCGCCCACGATCGCTTTGGTCGACAGCCGGATCAGCTTGCCGGACTCCTCGGCGAGGCCGCGGGCGAGCAGCACACCGGGCACTTCGTCGGCGGAACGGCAGCCGTACCCCGTGGCCGTGGAGTCGCCGAACACCATCAGATGCAGGTCGAAGTCGACGCCGCGTTGCCAGCGGCCGACCGGCCCACCGCCCGGGGCGTAGACGCCGTCGGCGCGCGGCGGCATGTCCCAGGACCTGGGGATCACGTTACGAACCTGATCCGCCTGGCCGGTGAGCAAACTGCGCGCACCCAGCACGGCAGTCCCGGTCGAGGCCAGAACTCCCGCCGCCGCCAAAGCGGCCGTCGACTTCCGCGGAGCGCGTTTCCCCACGCCGACAGTTTAGGTGCTGCTCGGGCGGGAATTCGAGTCCCAACAGTGGCCCCGGGATTACAGACAGGTATCAGATCAGGTAAGAAAGCAGATCGTTAGTTGTTATAGGTAATGCAGGTGGCAAGCTAAGTTGCCGGGCTTCGCTCAAATGCCCGGGACACGTATCTACATTGGCGTAGGGAGTGTTGACGATGACCGCACCCAGTAAAGTCCGGGCCTCAGCCCCTCATGTTCACGCTGGTGGCGGGAGTCGCCCGCGCCGCTACCCGGTCTCCGACGGCGCGCCGGTCGAGGTTGTCGAGAGCGGTCCCAGCATCGCCGCGCGAATGGTCTCGATGGGCACCAGAGTCACCATGTGGCCCACATTGGCCGTGCTCAGCCACGTGCCGCACTGGCCGTGGCCGTTCGGCCTGGTCGACCTGGTCGCACGGGCGTTGCTTCCCACGCCCGGCACCGTCCGCGCAACGGTCGGTCTGCCGAACGCCTCTGCGCAACTGGTCCGCGCCCCCGGCGTGCTGCCTGCCGACGGCAACCGTCGCATCGTGCTGTACATGCACGGCGGAGCGTTCCTGACCTGCGGCGTGAACTCGCACAGCCGGATTTCCGTCGCGCTGTCGAAGTTCGCCGACTCGCCTGTGCTGGTGGTCGACTACCGGCTGATCCCCAAGCACTCGATCGGCAACGCGGTCGACGACTGCTACGACGCCTACCAGTGGCTGCGGACGCGCGGCTATGAGCCCGACCAGATCGTCCTGGCGGGCGACTCCGCCGGCGGCTATCTGGCGCTGACGTTGGCGCAGCGGCTGCAGGCGCTCGGTGAGGAACCGGCGGCATTGGTCGCGATCTCGCCGCTGCTACAACTCGACCACGAGCAGAAGCTGGCTCACCCGAACATCCACACCGATGCGATGTTCCCGCCCAGGGCCTTCGACGCCCTCGTCGCGCTGGTCGCCCGGGCGGCGGCCAAGCAGATTGTCGACGGTGAGCCCGAGGGTGTCTACGAGCCGCTCGATCACATCGAGCCCGGTCTTCCCCGCACGCTGATTCACGTGTCCGGGTCGGAGGTCCTGCTGCACGACGCCCGGCTGGCGGCGCGCCGGCTGGCGGCCTCCGGTGTGCCCACCGAAGTCCGGGTGTGGCCGGGTCAGATCCACGACTTCCAGCTGGCGGCCCCGATCATCCCGGAGGCCAAACGCTCGCTGCGGCAGATCGGGGAGTACATCCGCGAAGCCACCGGCTGAGCGTTCGCGCTCGCGGCCTGACACGATGTAGGTATGCGAATCGCGTCGCACATCAGCGAGCTGATCGGGAACACCCCACTGGTCCAACTGAACTCTGTCGTTCCGGAGGGTTCGGGGATTGTCGCCGCCAAGATCGAGTACATGAATCCCGGCGGTAGCGCCAAGGACCGCATCGCCGTGAGGATGATCGACGCAGCCGAGGCCAGCGGTGAGTTGAAACCCGGCGGAACGATCGTCGAACCCACCTCAGGCAACACCGGCGTCGGCCTGGCCCTCGTCGCGCAGCGGCGCGGTTACAAGTGCATCTTCGTGTGCCCGGACAAGGTCAGCGAAGACAAGCAGAACGTATTGCGCGCCTACGGGGCCGAGGTCGTCGTCTGCCCGACGGCCGTGGCCCCGGACGACCCGGACAGCTATTACAGCGTCTCCAACCGCCTGGTCACCGAGATCGAAGGCGCCTGGAAGCCTGACCAGTACTCCAACCCGATGGGGCCGGCCAGTCACTATGAGACGACCGGTCCGGAGATCTGGGCCGACACCGACGGCAAGGTGACGCACTTCGTCGCGGGCGTCGGCACGGGCGGCACCATCACCGGCGCCGGGCGATACCTCAAGGAGGTATCCGGCGGGAAGGTGAAAATTATCGGCGCCGACCCGGAGGGCTCGGTGTACTCCGGTGGCACCGGACGGCCCTACCTGGTGGAGGGCGTCGGCGAAGACTTCTGGCCCGCTGCCTACGACCCGGCCGTACCCGACGACATCATCGCGGTCTCCGACGCCGACTCCTTCGATATGACTCGACGTTTGGCCAGGGAAGAGGCCCTGCTCGTCGGTGGCTCCTGCGGGATGGCCGTCGTCGCTGCGATCAAGGCCGCCCAAGAGGCCGGGCCCGATTCGGTCGTCGTGGTGCTGTTGCCCGACGGCGGCCGCGGCTACCTGTCCAAGATCTTCAACGACGGCTGGATGTCGTCCTACGGGTTCCTGCGCACCCGCCTGGACGGCTCGGCGGTCGAGCCGACCGTCGGCGACGTGCTACGCGGCAAGTCCGGGGCGCTGCCCGACCTGGTGCACACCCACCCGTCGGAAACCGTGCGCGATGCCATCGGCATCCTGCGCGAGTACGGCGTCTCCCAGATGCCCGTCGTCGGCGCCGAGCCACCGGTGATGGCCGGCGAAGTGGCCGGCAGTGTGTCCGAGCGAGAACTACTTTCCGCGGTGTTCGAGGGACGGGCCAAGCTGGCCGACGCGGTGTCGGTGCACATGAGCCCGCCGCTCCCGCTGATCGGCGCGGGGGAGTTGGTCAGCGCCGCCGCCAAGTCGCTCGGCGAACGGGATGCGCTGATGGTCGTCGAGGAGGGTAAGCCCGTCGGCGTCATCACCCGCCATGATCTGCTCGGCTTCCTGTCCGACGGGCCGCGCCGACGGTGAAGTAGTTACGCGGGCAAATTCTTTGAGCCGCTGATTGCGCTCAGATGAAGATTGCGCTTTGTCGCGATACGCAGGTACTTCTCAGGTACATTTAGGCCGCTTTATCCCAGGTGATCACTGTCGAACTGGAAGGCGCCATGACCGAACAACCGCCCGGTCCCCCGCCGGGGAACTATCCGCCGCCGCCTGTCGGGAACTACCCGCCGCCACCACCGCCACAGGGCGGTTACGCACCGCCGCCGCCAGGCGCCGGTTTCGCTGGCCCGCAGGCGCCCGGCCAACCGGTTCCGCAGCTGCCGCAGAGCGCCTACACGTCGTGGTTCACCCGCGTCGTCGCGTGGCTCATCGACTACATCCCGGCCTACATCGTCCTGGGCATCGGGTACGGCGTGGTGGTCGGCACCACGGACACCGAATGTGTGACCGACTCGTCGGAGTACGACACCGGTGCCTACTGCGCGTCGGGAACCTCGACCGCGGGCACCCTGGCCCTGATCGTCGCCGGCCTGATCGCGGTTGTGTTCGTGATCTGGAACCTCGGTTACCGCCAGGGCACCACCGGGTCGAGCATCGGCAAATCCGTGATGAAATTCAAGGTGGTCAGCGAAAAGACCGGTCTGCCAATCGGTTTCGGCCTCTCATTCGTCCGCGAGATCCTGTACCTGGTGGCTTCCTACATCTGCCTGGGCATCGTGTGGCTGATCGCCGTCCTGTTCCCGCTGTGGGACAGCAAGCGCCAAACCCTGGCCGACAAGATCATGACCACCGTCTGTCTCCCCCTGTAGACAAGGACATCGATGACGCAGCCTCCTCCCCCCGGTAACTACCCGCCCCCGCCGCCGGGTAACTATCCGCCGCCACCTCCGCCGGGCAACTACCCGCCGCCGCCCTCGCCCGGCGCCGGGGTGCTGTCCAAGGAGGCCTACACACCCTGGGTCAAGCGGGTCGGCGCCTGGATCATCGACGTCATCCCGATCGCGATCCTGTCCGGCGTCGGACAGGGCCTGATGGTGGCGACTGGCGAGAACAACTGCACCTCGAGCAGCGTCGACAACAGCTACGGCGTGTACTGCACGTCGCAGCCGTCGACGCTGGGGTTGATCCTGTCGTTCGTGTTCGGCCTCGCCAGCCTGGCGTTCGCGCTGTGGAACTACGGCTATCGCCAGGGCACCACCGGGTCGAGCATCGGCAAGTCGGTGCTGAAGTTCAAGGTGATCAGCGAGAAGACCGGCCAGCCGATCGGTTTCGGGCTGTCGGTCGTGCGGCAGATCGCCCACTTCGTAGACGCGATCATCTGCTACATCGGCTACCTGTTCCCGTTGTGGGACGCCAAGCGGCAGACGCTCGCCGATAAAATCATGAAGACGGTGTGCGTGCCGCTCTGACGACGCGAGCCGATAGGCTCGAAACCGATGAGTGAGCAGCGCAGCGCAGCAGATCGGCACCGGGCACAGGGGTTCGCGACCAGGGCTATCCACGCGGGATACCGTCCCGACCCCGCGACCGGTGCGGTCAACGCGCCGATCTACGCCAGCAGCACGTTCGCCCAGGACGGCGTTGGCGGCCTGCGCGGTGGATTCGAGTACGCACGCACCGGCAACCCGACGCGCGCGGCACTTGAGGCGGTGCTGGCCACGGTCGAAGACGGCACGTTCGGGCGGGCATTCAGTTCCGGCATGGCCGCCACGGACTGTGCGCTGCGCGCGGTGCTGCGCCCCGGCGATCACGTCGTCATCCCCGACGATGCCTACGGCGGCACCTTCCGGCTCATCGACAAGGTGTTCACCCAGTGGGGGATTGCGCACACGCCGGTGGCACTGTCCGACGTCGACGCGGTGCGCTCAGCGATCACTCCCAACACCAAGCTGATCTGGGTGGAGACGCCGACGAACCCCCTGCTGTCGATCGCCGACATCTCCGCGATCGCAGAGGTTGCCGCAGCCGCCGGCCAGAAGGTGTTGGTGGACAACACCTTCGCCTCACCGGCGCTGCAACGGCCCCTCAACCTCGGTGCCGACATCGTGCTCCACTCGACGACGAAGTACATCGGCGGGCACTCCGACGTGGTCGGTGGCGCGCTGGTGACCAACGATGAGGAACTCGACACCAAGTTCGGGTTCCTGCAAAACGGCGCCGGCGCGGTGCCAGGCCCGTTCGACGCGTATCTGACCATGCGCGGTCTGAAGACCCTCGAGTTGCGGATGCAGCGGCACAGCTCGAACGCCGCGCAGGTAGCCGAATTCCTGGCCGAGCACGACGCGGTGAGCCGGGTTCTCTACCCCGGTCTGCCGTCGCATCCCGGCCATGAGGTGGCCGCCCGGCAGATGAGCGGGTTCGGCGGAATGGTGTCGGTGCAGATGCGCGACGGCATCGAGGCGGCGCGCCGGTTGTGCTCGCGCACCGAGGTTTTCATCCTTGCCGAGTCGCTGGGCGGGGTCGAGTCGCTGATCGAACACCCCGGTGCCATGACACACGCGTCGACAGCCGGCTCGCAGCTCGAGGTGCCTGACGACCTGGTTCGCCTCTCGGTGGGGATCGAAGACCCGGCAGATCTGCTCGGCGACCTCGAGCAGGCTCTAACTTAGCGCGGGCCGTACCGCGGCGGTGGTCACCGCCAGGTTGACCTCAGCCAATTTTGCATCGTCAACCCATGTGGCGCTTGCGATCTCGCTTGCCCTGTCGCCCACCCACTGCCAACCGCGATCGTTGAGGCTCAACACCGAGCCGAGGCATGAGATGGTATGCAGCAGCGAGATGACCGTCGCGGTCACGGGATCGGGACGGTTGCCGTCGAAGAGCGTCGACAACATCGCCGACCGCGCCGTATCCACCCGTGCGCGGCTGGCCAGCGGCCAGGCATAGGAGTTGCGGCGAAATCGATGCTGCGACAACGCAATCTGATGTAGCTGGCCGGTGCGCAGCAACTGGTCGATCACCAGATCGCCGGTGTGCTTGCGCAGCTTGCCGATCGCTGCGGCGGGCGTGACCGGTGCCTCCTGGAGCAACGTCAGCGCCGGGCGCACCACGGGATCCAGTGGTGGTGGCCCCGCGAGTGCGATGAGGTGATCCGACGGTACGGGTTCGCCCGGCAGCGCCGGCCGGACCCGGCAGTCATAAGCCAGATCCAACAACACCGCTGCGGCCAGCAGCCGTTGCAGGATGCTCGGCTCCACACCGGGCTGTGCCGCACCGTTGTCGAGCAGCAGCAGAAGAAGGTCTTCGGCGATGCGCGCCACGCGAGAAAAAGGTTACGAGTGGTAGGGCTCGGCGCTGACCAGCGTGACCTTCACGGTCTTGCCGCTCGGCACCGCGTACTCGCGGGTGTCGCCGACCTTGGCGTTGAGCAGAGCAGCGCCCAACGGGGAGTTCGGCGAGTACACCTCGAGCTTGTCGTGATCGATGCCCTCCTGGCGGGTGGCGATCAAGAAAGTCTCGGTATCGGACTCGTCACCGTCGTAGTAGACCTTGACCACCGAACCGGGCAGCGCGACGCCGGACTGTTTGGGCGCTTCGCCCACCTTGGCGGTGTTCAGCAGCTCCTGCAGCTGGCGGATGCGCGCCTCCTGCTGGCCCTGCTCCTCGCGCGCGGCGTGGTATCCGCCGTTCTCGCGTAGGTCGCCCTCTTCGCGGCGGTCGTTGATCTCGGCGGCGATGACCGGACGGTTGGCGATCAGCTGATCCAGCTCGGTCTTGAGCCGGTCGTAGGACTCCTGGGTCAGCCAGGTCACCTGGGTATCAGTCATCTCGCCGCGCTCCTCATTCGTTGGTTCCGCGATGTTCGCGTTGCAGTCTGTTGTCGCTGCTGGGAACATACGGATTGTTCCGCGTGTATTGCCATCGAAGAGCTGCGATCAAACGCGCTAATGAAGCAATACACGGCCCCCAGCAGGAACCGTGTATCGAGCAAGTCTACCACCGCGAGGACAGTCGCCCTTCATGCTTTCGCGGTTCGGTGTTGGTTGATCCGTCGCCGGTCAGGGTGCGACGAGGTAGCCGGGAACGTCATTTCCGCAGCCGTAAATATCCCCCACGAATGGTCGTTTGTACGACTTCACAAACGTGGTGACCTGCACGGTCGCCTCCCGCGATGGCGGCACCAGAATTTCTCGCCGGCCGGTTTCGTCACCGTCATGAGAACGCACTCGGACAATGCAGTGTGCCGGCTGGGACGGATCCTTTCGGGTCACGCTGATCGTCACGGAGACGGTGTGGTCGTCGGTGACCTGATAGGCGGCGATCTTGCCTTCCACGTCATTGCCTTCGAAACGCTGATAAGCGATCAGAGCGAGTACGACGCCGGCGGCCAGAACCAGGACACCCAGCGCAAACGCCACCCGTCGCCGGGCTTCCGGCGCCAGGCGTGGGCGCCCGTAGCGCGACTCCGGGAGCTGCGGCGGACTGGCGGTCATGAGTTTGGGAGGGTCTTTCGTCGGCAGGCTTCGATTACGGGTATCCAGCACCCGAGTGGAACTATTGGACTATAGGGCGTGCTGCAGCTGTTACATCAGCACGTAAGACCCGATGACGACACAGTGAGTACAGGGGAGAAGTGACCGAACTGCGCTTGATGGCTGTGCACGCCCACCCGGACGACGAGTCGAGTAAGGGCGCAGCCACCCTTGCCCGTTACGCCGCCGAAGGCCACCGGGTCATGGTTGTGACCCTGACCGGCGGTGAGCGCGGCGACATCCTCAATCCGGCGATGGACCTGCCCGAGGTGCGGGGCCGGATCGCCGACATCCGTCGCGACGAGATGGCCCGGGCCGTGGAAATCCTGGGAGTCGAACACCACTGGCTTGGGTTCGAGGATTCCGGGCTGCCCGAGGGCGATCCGCTGCCGCCGCTGCCCGACGGCTGCTTCGCGCTGGTTCCGGTGGAGCAGCCGGTCGGCGAACTTGTGAAGCTGATCCGAGAATTCCGTCCGCACGTCATGACCACCTATGACGAGAACGGTGGCTATCCGCACCCCGATCACATTCGCTGCCATCAGGTTTCGGTGGCCGCCTACGAGGCCGCCGCCGACCACCGGCTGTACCCGGACGCCGGCGAGCCCTGGGCGGTGAGCAAGCTCTACTACAACCACGGCTTCCTGCGCACCCGGTTGCAGCTGCTGCAGGACGAGTTCGCCAAGCACGGCCAGGAGGGCCCGTTCGCCGACTGGCTGAAGAAGTGGGATCCCGAGACCGACATCTTCGCCGGACGGGTGACCACCCGGGTGCTGTGCTCGGAGTACTTCAACCAGCGCGACGAGGCGCTGAAGGCGCACGCCACCCAGATTGACCCCAGCGGATTCTTCTTCGCGACGCCAATAGAGTGGCAGCAGCGGTTATGGCCTACCGAGGAGTTCGAACTGGCTCGTTCGCGAGTGCCCGCCAAGTTGCCTGAAGACGACCTGTTCACCGGAATCGAGATCTTCGAATGAGAGACGTGCTCACGACTGCGGTGTCGATCCTGGCCGATCCGCCCAAGAACACCGGCCCGGATTTCGGCAAGGCCAGCCCATTCGGCCTGCTGATCGTCGTGATCCTGCTGATCTGCGTCTTCGTTTTGGTGTGGTCGATGAACAAGCACCTCAAGAAACTGCCGAAGAGTTTCGACACAGAGCCGCCGCAGGACGCCCAGTCCGCCGACGCTCCGATGAGCGCGACGACGGTCGAGGGTGCGGCCTCCGAGGGTGAGGCCAAGAGACCACCTCATGAGCCCGGCGGCTAACACTCTCGGCAACGCGACCAGCCCCTATCTGCGTCAGCACGCCGCCAACCCAGTCCATTGGCAGCAGTGGACTCCCGAGGCGCTGGCCGAGGCCACCCGCCGCGACGTGCCGATCCTGCTCTCGATCGGCTACGCGGCCTGCCACTGGTGCCATGTGATGGCCCACGAGTCGTTCGAGTCCGAGGACGTCGCAGTGGTGACGAATGCGAATTTCGTGTGCATCAAGGTCGACCGGGAGGAACGGCCGGACCTTGACGCGGTCTACATGAACGCGACGGTGGCGATGACCGGCCAGGGTGGTTGGCCGATGACGTGCTTCCTGACTCCAGACGGCCGACCGTTCTTCTGCGGCACCTACTACCCGAAGCCGCAATTTCTGCAGTTGCTCGGCGCGGTGGCCGAGACCTGGCAGGCCCGTCGCGACGAGGTGGAGCAGGCCTCCGATCAGGTCGCCGGGGAGCTGCGGCGGATGGCCGCGGGGTTGCCCGACGGCGGGCCCGAGATCGAGCCCGCGCTGTGTGACCACGCGGTCATGGCGGTCCTGCGCGACGAGGACGTCGAGCGTGGCGGCTTCGGGCTGGCCCCCAAATTTCCACCGTCGGCGTTGTTGGAGGCGCTGCTGCGCACGTACGAGCGCACCGGTTCGCCGCTGCCGCTGGACGCGGTGATTCGCGCCGGCACCGCGATGGCCCGCGGTGGCATCTACGACCAACTGGCCGGCGGCTTCGCGCGCTACAGCGTCGATGCCGACTGGGTGGTGCCGCACTTCGAGAAGATGCTCTACGACAACGCGCTGCTGCTCCGGGCGTATGCGCACTGGGGCCGGCGCACGAATGATCCGCTGGCGTTGCGGATCGCGGCCGAGACCGCCGGGTTCCTGCTGGGCGACCTCGCTGACGGCGACATGTTCACCTCCGCGCTCGATGCTGACGCCGCGGGTGTCGAAGGTTCCACCTACGTGTGGACACCGGCGCAGTTTCGCGAAGTACTCGGTGATGCCGACGGAGACTGGTCGGCAAGCCTTTTCGCTGTCACCGAGCACGGCACCTTCGAGCATGGGGCCTCGGTGCTGCAGCTGCCGGCCGATCCCGATGACGCCGAGCGTTTCCAGCGGGTCCGGTCGGCGTTGCTGGCCGCGCGGTCGACGCGGGTGCAGCCCGCACGTGACGACAAGATCATCACGGCATGGAACGGTTTGGCCATCACCGCGCTAGCCGAAGCCGGTGTGGCCCTGGATGTTCCACCATTATTGATAGCGGCGGCGAGGTGCGCGTCGGCGCTGCTGGATCTGCATGTCGTCGACGGCCGGTTGCGGCGGGCGAGCCTGGGCGGGATGGTCGGCGACAGTGCAGCCATCCTCGAGGACCACGCGACACTGGCCACCGGGCTGCTGACGCTCTACCAGCTGACCGGCGATGCCGCCTGGATGTCGAGCGCCACCGATCTGCTCGACATCGCGCTGCGGCACTTCGCGGACCCGGAGCGTCCGGGCCGCTGGTTCGACACCGCCGACGACGCCGAGCAGCTGATGGTTCGGCCCGCCGACCCCCTGGACAACGCAACACCCTCGGGTGCTTCCTCGATCGCCGAGGCGCTGCTGACCGCCGCGCATCTGGTCGACGCCGAGCGTGCGGCCCGTTACGGACAGGCTGCCGACGACACGCTGCTTGCACATTCGCCGCTGCTTGCCCGCGCCCCGCGCTCAGCCGGTCACTGGCTGGCGGTGGCCGAGGCCGCCGTTCGCGGGCCGCTGCAGGTGGCCGTCGCCAGCGACGGCCCAGACTCCGAATTGCTAGCCGCAGCACGGCAATTGGCTCCCGGCGGCGCAATCGTCGTCGGTGGGGCGGTCGACTCCTCGCCGCTGCTGGAAGGCCGTGATCGGGTTGGCGGGAACGACGCAGCCTACGTGTGTCGCGGCCGCACCTGCGACCTGCCGGTCACTGGTGCCAGGGAACTGGCCGACGCGCTGGGCGTGTCCGTGTAGCGTTCCGGCCATGAGCGCTGCCCTTGATCTCAAAGCCCTGGTCAACCGCTACCTCGACACCGTCGCTGCGGGGAGTGCCGCCAATGTCGCGGCGTTGTACGCCGAGGACGCCACGCTCGAGGACCCGGTGGGCGGCGGCGAAGTCCACATCGGTCAGCAGGCCATCGAGGGCTTCTACAAGGCGGTCGAGGGCGCCGAAGTGAAGGCTGAGCTTTTGGAGTTCCGCGCCGGTGGCACCGAGGCGGCGTTCCTTTTCGCTCTCACGGTTGCGGGCGCGATGCGGATCGAGGTCATCGAGGTGATGACGTTCAACAGCGACGGCCTGGTGACGTCGATGAAGGCCTACTGGGGCCCGGAGAACGTCAAGCAGCTCTAGCCGGCAGGCTGCGTCGACCTCGAGTCGCTTGGCTGCTGCTCAAAAAACCGCGAACCACATCGCGATGTAGTGGCAGATCGCCGCGACGGCGGTGCAGGCGTGGAAGAACTCGTGATGGCCGAACGTCGTCGGCCACGGGTTGGGCCACTTCAGCGCGTAGAGCACGCCGCCCACGCTGTACAGCGCGCCGCCGACGATCAGCAGCACCAGCGCCGCAACGCCCGCGCCGTTCATGATCGGCACGATGAACCACGCCGCGACCCAGCCCAGCAGCAGATACAGCGGAACACCGACCCAGCGCGGCGCCGACGGCCAGAACATCTTGAGCAGCACCCCGGCCAGCGCACCGCCCCACACGATCGCGAGCAAGACGATGCCGCTGCGCTCGGGTAGTGCCAGCATCGCGAACGGCGTATAACTGCCCGCGATGAACACGAAGATCATCGAATGGTCGGCGCGCTTCATCCACTTGCGCGCCGTCGCCGACTTCCAGTTCACCCGGTGATAGGTGCCGCTGACGGTGAACATCGCGACGATGGTGATCGTGTAGACGAATGTCGACAGTCCGGCGCGCAGTCCTTCCATCGACCATGACACCGAGATGAGGGCCGCGCCGGCGATCAACGCGACCACCGCCGCATAGACGTGGATCCAGCCGCGCGCCCGGGGCTTGCCCAGGAACTGGGCGGCGGCGTCGACGACGGCTTCGGGGAAATCTTCGGCGTATGTGCGGGGCGAGGGCTGCTGAGCCTCGTCGGCGGTCTCGATTTCTGCGGTCATGTGACCTCCATTCACGCGCGGGGGCACCTGCTCGCCACAGTAGTCTGGTTTGTCGTGGAGATCATTCCGCCTCGCCTCAAAGATCCGGCCTACCGGCTCTACGAGATGCGGCTGCGCCAGGAGCTGGCGCGCTCCAAGTCCCAGCTACCCCGCCATATCGCCGTGCTGTGCGACGGCAACCGGCGCTGGGCCCGTGATGCTGGTCACGACGACGTCGCCTACGGCTACCTGATGGGTGCCGCCAAAATCGCCGAAATGTTGCGCTGGTGCGCAGAATCCGGCATCGAGATGGCCACCGTCTATCTACTGTCCACCGAGAATTTGCAGCGCGATCCCGACGAACTGTCGTCCCTGATCGAGATCATCACTGACGTCGTCGAGCAGATCTGCGCGCCGGCCAACCGCTGGAGCGTGCGGACCGTGGGTGATCTGGAACTGCTCGGCGAGGAGCCCGCGAAGCGGCTGCGCGACGCCGTCGACAGCACCATGCCGCTGGCGTCCACCGCCGTTTTTCACGTCAATGTTGCGGTCGGCTACGGCGGGCGGCAGGAGATCGTCGACGCCGTGCGAGCTTTGTTGAGTAAGCAGGTGGCCAACGGCGCCAGCCCCGAACAGCTGATCGAAGCCGTCACGATCGACGGCATCTCGGAGAATCTCTACACGTCCGGGCAGCCCGATCCCGATCTGGTGATCCGGACGTCGGGGGAGCAGCGGCTCTCGGGATTCCTGTTGTGGCAGAGCGCCTATTCGGAAATGTGGTTCACCGAGGCACACTGGCCGGCGTTCCGGCGGGTCGACTTCCTGCGCGCGTTGCGGGCCTACAGCCGACGCCACCGCAGATTCGGCATGTAACCGGCGCCTGCTCTCATGCCACACTGAGGACATGGCTGCGCTATCGGCGGTGGTCTTCACTCTGAGCTGGTGGCTCGGCTTGTATCTGCTGGCGCGTGATCCGCGTAAGCCGGTGCTGGCGCTGGCCGCTGTCGGGCTCTGTGGCTTCGCTGCCGTGGTGGCGTTGGATGCGGTGCGAGTGGTCAGCGTCGCGCACGCCCAGTTGCTGGGCCAGATCGAGATCTATCTCGTCGCGGTGCCCGGGGTGGTCTGGTTCGCCGTCGTCCTCGAACTCGCCCGCCCGATCGACACCTGGCGCAGCCGGGCCACCGAAGTGTCGTTGATCGGTGTGGTCGCCGCGCTGACGCTGGTGGGCGCGGTCATGGCCGGCAGCGTCGAGGGTCCGCTGCGGACCGGCCACTGGGTGATGTTCGCGGTGATCTCGGCGTCCACACTGGGTGCGGCGGTGGCCGCCGTGCGACGGACCGCGCAGGCCGGTCGAGTGGCCGGGGTAGTGGTTGTCGCGACGTTGTTCTTCGCGTTGGGCAACGCGATCCTGGTGATTCCGCTCGGTCTGGTGCCGAGCTGGTTGGCGTTGGCCTCCACCGGTTTTGACGTGCTGCTGCTCGGGGTGGCCGTCGCGTTGTGGGACGCCTTCGACGAAGGTCAGGCGCTGCGCGCCGACATGCTGCGGTCGTTCAGCGGGACCCTGGTGGTGGCGGTGCTTTTCGGTGGCCAGGCGCTGATCGGGATGGCGGTGACGGGCGCCGACGGGCCCGGGCGCACGGCGTTGACCGTACTGCTGTTCACCAGCCTGGCCGTCGCGATCGCCATCAACGTGCTGGCCGACCCGGTGGCAGGACTACTGGACCGGCTGGCCTTCTCCCACTCGCCGCGGCTGCGTGCCGACCGCGCCGCGCTGCGGGGCGCGGAAGCCGCACTGCCGCTGGTCGGTGCCAACCCACTGGACACCCTCGACGACGAGGCCTTCGCACGGCTGACCCGTCGCGCGCTGGGCCACTACGGCGACCTGTCCAAACTCGTCGCCAGCCCGCTGACACAGCTGCCGGTGATCGACGAGCGGCTCGCCGCGCGCGGTGCACCCGATCAGCCGCTGGAGCGCGCCAACGAACTCAAGGCCGTGCTGGCCGAACACATCGCCCGGCTGAAGCCGCGCAGCGGCGGCCCGTTCGGCACGACCGAGCACTGGCGCTACTACAACGCGCTCTACTTCCCGTACGTCGTCGGGGTGCGGGCATATGCGCAGAACGCGACCGCCGCCGGCCTGGATCCGGTGGCCCGGCAGGCCTGGCAGTGGTTCGTCACCGAGGTGCCACAGCGCTCGCTGCACAACTGGCAGAACGCCGCGGCCCGCCTGATCGCGACAGATCTGCGCGGCCGGATCGCCGTGTCTCAGCCCTGACCTTCGCCCGCATCGGCGTTGACCTGATCCATAGGTCACTTCTCCTCGGGCTCGTTCCTCGCCCGCATCGGCGTTGACCTGATCCATAGGTCACTTCTCCTCGGGCTCGTTCCTCGCCCGCATCGGCGTTGACCTGCGGTTGGCAGTACTTGGCAGCGTCACGCCTCGATCTGGCAGTTCTCCGCGAGCACCGTTACGGACATGACCGCCACCCTCACCAGACATCAACCGCTTTCTGATTCCACCGACTCACTGCTGCGCTTCGCGATGCGCGTCGACGCGACCCTCACCGGCGTGCTCGGCTTGGCCATCGCGACGATGGCCGACCCGCTGGGCCGGCTGACCGGACTCACCGCCGCGCAGGGCTACATCGCAGGTGCGGCGTTCGCGCTCTGCGGGCTCGTCGTCTACGCGCTGGCCGCGTCGCCCGACCTCCGCCGGGTCGGCACCGGACTGGTGGTGTTCAACACCGTTGGGACCGTTGGCATCATCGCGGTCGCCGAGTCAGGGGTGTTGCCGCTCACCACCTTCGGATCCATCACCGCACTGGCCGGCGCTCTCTACACCGCCGCCTTCGCAGTCCTGCAGTACCTCGGCGTGCGCCGTCTGGCGTGACTCACCACCAACCCACCACGAAAGGAACAGCAATGACCACCACTGCATCCACCACCACCTCGTCAGACTCACTGCTGCGGATGGCCATGCGGGTCGACGCCGTCCTGTCGGGCCTGTGCGGCATCGTCTTGATGGCCGCCGCCGGACCGATCTCCGAGTTCACCGGCTCTTCGAAAGTGGCCGAGTTCAGCACCGGTGCCGTGTTCGTCGTCTATGCCGTCGTGGTGTTCCTGGCGGCCGGGCTGCAGCGGGTGCGCACGGCGGGCGTCGCCACCGCGATCGCCAATCTGATCTTCACCGCCGCGGCGGTGCTGGCCGTGATCGAGCTCGATCTGACCACTGCGGGTGTGGTCGTCATGCTGGCCAGTGGCGTGTACACGCTGGTGTTCGCCGACCTGCAGTACCTGGGTGTGCGCCGAATCAAATAGGGTTGGGCGCATGCATGTCGTAGCGTTCGCAGCCGCGCGCAAGGCGGTCCTGGAAGAAGCCGGCGGGGTTACCGCAGAAGGCTTCCCGATGACGAGCTGCTACGTGGAGAGCCTGCCTTCGCAGATCACCGTGCCGCTGGTGCTGGCCGTCCATGCGCAGGGCGGCAGCGACTACGAGCCCCGCCGCTACATCGTCGCGAAATCGCCGGAAGGCGAGCGGGTAGGTCTTCTGGAGTTCGCCTGGCAGTGGCCCGACAACCCGGGGGTGCCGGTCAAGTTCCGGGTGTTCGCCCACCATCTGCCGATCACGGTGTACTCCGCGGGTGTCTACACCGTCGGCCTCTACTCCGATCCTGACGCCGGCGAGGCGGAGTTCGCGTTCCCGCTGCCGGTGTTGCGGCTCAACCCGCTGACCGGAGTGCCAGGCAACTAAAGCTTGCGCAGCCGCAGCCGGTTGATCGCATGGTCGGCGTCCTTGCGCAGGACCAGCGTCGCCCGCGGTCGGGTCGGCAGGATGTTCTCGATCAGATTCGGCCGGTTGATCGAGCTCCAGATGTCGCGGGCGGCCGCCACAGCCTGGCCGTCGGTGAGCCCCGCGTAGTGGTGGAAGTGTGACGCCGGGTTGGCGAACGCGCCGGCCCGCATCGCCAGGAACCGGTTGACGTACCACTGCTCGATGTCCTCGATACGGGCGTCGACGTACACGGAGAAGTCGAACAGATCCGACACCATCAGGGTCGGACCGGTCTGTAGGACGTTGAGTCCCTCGAGGATGAGGATGTCCGGGTGGGTGACGACGTGTTTCTCGCCGGGGACGATGTCGTAAATCAGATGGGAGTAGACCGGGGCGCAGACTTGGTCGGCGCCGGACTTCACCGTCGTCACGAATCGCATCAGCGCCCGACGGTTGTAGCTCTCCGGAAACCCCTTGCGGTGCATCAAGTTTCGACGAGATAGCTCGGCATTGGGATAAAGGAAGCCGTCGGTGGTGACCAGGTCGACGCGCGGGTGGTGCTCCCAGCGGGCCAGCAGCGCCTGCAGCACACGCGCGGTGGTGGACTTGCCGACGGCCACGCTGCCTGCGACGCCGATGATGAACGGCACCGGCCGGTTTGGATTCTGCTGCGGCTCACCGAGAAACTCAGAGGTCGCGGCGAACAGCCGCTGGCGCGCGGCCACCTGCAGATGGATGAGCCGGGCCAGCGGCAGATAGACCTCTTCGACCTCGAGCAGATCGACCTGCTCGCCAAGGCCGCGCAGCCCAACCAGTTCGTCCTCCGTCAGTTTCAACGGGGTCGCCATGCGCAGTGAACGCCATTGACTCCGGTCGAACTCGACGTAAGGGCTGGGTTCACTCAGCCGCGCCATCCTGCCAGTCTTGCAGTTAGCTTGGTTGACATGCAGCCCGGCACCCTCATCCGCGATTACTTAACCCTCGGCTTGCGGTTCGACCGCATCGAGGAGGGTTACGTCGACTCCTTCACCGGCGATCCCGACCTGCGCCGCGCCGTCGCTGACGAGCCCGCTCCCGAGCCGGCCGAACTCGCCCGACAGGCGGACCGGTTGCTGGCCGAACTGCCCCGGGTTCCACGCGAAGCGGGCTTCACCGATCGGCGTGCCGATTTCATCGGTGCCCACCTGCGCGCCTTGCAATTCTCGGCGCGCAAGTTCGCCGGCGAGGAGGTCGGATTCGTCGACGAGGTGCGCAACTACTTCGACGTCGAGATCAGCCGCGGTGATCCCGAGCGCTACCGCGCCGCGCACGCCCGCATCGACGAGGTGCTCGGCGGCAGCGGGTCGTTGGCAGAGCGGATGGAGGCCCACCGCCGCAACGACGAGATCCCGCCCGATCGGCTGGAGGAATGCATCTACGCGTTCTCGAGTGCGCTGCGCGACAAGGTGCGGGCGACCTATCCGCTGCCCGACGCCGAGACCATCGTCTACGAGGTGGTGACCGACAAGCCGTGGTCGGGCTTCAACTACTACAACGGCAACTACACCTCGACGGTCGCGGTCAACGCCGACCTCAAGCAGCAGATGGCCAACCTGCCGCGGCTGGTCGCCCACGAGTCCTATCCGGGCCACCACACCGAGCACTGCCGCAAAGAGGTCGGGCTGGTGGCCGGGCAGGATCAGCAGGAGCAGACCATCTTCCTGGTCAACACCCCGCAATGCCTGATGGCCGAAGGGCTTGCCGACCTGGCGCTGTACGCCGCCGTTGGACCGGGGTGGGGGAGCTGGGCAGGGGAGATCTACGCCGATCTGGGGCTGCGGTTCGAGGGCGAGCGCGCCGAAACGCTGTCGGAGGCGACCGCCGCGCTGGCAGACGTGCGCCAGGACGCCGCACTGATGCTGCACGACGAACACCGCGACGTCGACGAGGTCGTCGCCTTCCTGCAGCGCTGGCTGTTGGTCGACGACACCCGCGCCCGGCAGATGCTGCGGTTTCTGTCATCGCCGTTGTGGCGGGCGTACACCAGCACCTACGTCGAGGGGTACCGGTTGCTGCGGGGTTGGCTCGACGACCGGCCGGCCGGAATCGGGCTCACCGAACGGTTCGGCCGGCTGCTCGACGAGCCACTGATCCCGTCGGCGCTGCGGGTGGACGCGGCCTGAACAGCGGCGGATAGGCTTGAGCCATGACTGCAGATTCGACGATCTCGCCGCGCGTGCCCGCCCCGGGCGCCGACTACGCCGCCACCGCCAGTGAGGCCTACCGGGCGGCCCTGGCAGTCATCGAGACCGTCGAGCCGCGGATCGCCGATGCCACGCGCAAAGAGCTTGCCGATCAACGGGATTCGCTCAAACTGATCGCCAGCGAGAACTATGCGTCGCCAGCTGTGCTGCTGACCATGGGCACCTGGTTCTCGGACAAGTATGCCGAGGGCACCGTCGGGCACCGGTTCTACGCCGCCTGCCAGAACGTCGACACCGTCGAGTCGCTGGCCGCCGAGCACGCGCGCGAACTGTTCGGTGCCCCGTACGCCTACGCCCAGCCGCACTCCGGGATCGACGCCAACCTGGTCGCGTTCTGGGCCATCCTGGCCACCCGGATCGAGGCGCCCGCGCTGACCGATTCCGGGGTCAAGCACATCAATGACCTCTCCGAGGCGGAGTGGGAGCGGCTGCGCGCTCGGCTGGGCAGCCAGCGGCTGCTGGGCATGTCGCTGGACGCCGGCGGCCACCTCACCCACGGCTTCCGGCCCAACATCTCCGGCAAGATGTTCCATCAGCGCAGCTATGGCACCAACCCTGAGACCGGCCTGATCGACTACGACGCCGTGCGCGCCACCGCCAAGGAGTTCAAGCCGCTCATCCTGGTCGCCGGCTACTCGGCCTACCCGAGGCGGATCAATTTCGCCACGATGCGCGATATCGCCGACGAGGTCGGCGCCACCCTGATGGTCGACATGGCGCATTTCGCCGGGTTGGTCGCAGGCAAGGTCTTCACCGGCGACGAGGACCCGGTCCCACACGCCCACGTGACGACCACGACCACGCACAAGTCGCTGCGCGGGCCCCGCGGTGGCCTGGTGCTGGCCACCGAGGAGTTCGCGCCAGCCGTCGACAAGGGCTGCCCGATGGTCCTCGGCGGTCCGCTGTCCCACGTCATGGCGGCCAAAGCCGTCGCACTGGCCGAGGCTCGCCAGCCATCGTTTAAGGCCTACGCACAGCGGATCGCCGACAACGCCAAGGCGTTCGCCGAGGGCCTGTCCAAGCGCGGCGCGAAGCTGGTCACCGGTGGCACCGACAACCACCTGGTGCTGCTCGACGTCCAGTCCTACGGACTGACCGGTCGCCAGGCCGAGTCGGCTCTGCTGGATTCCGGCGTGGTCACCAACCGCAATGCAATCCCGTCGGACCCGAATGGCGCCTGGTACACCAGCGGAATCCGGTTCGGCACCCCGGCGCTGACCACCCGCGGGTTCGGGCCGGACGAGTTCGACCGGGTCGCCGAGCTGGTGGTCGAGGTGCTGACCCACACCGAGGCCGAGGGTTCGTCGAAGGCCAAGTACAAGCTGGCCGACGGCACCGCCGACCGGGTCCATGCCGCCGCCGCCGAGCTGCTTGCCGCCAACCCGCTTTACCCGGGACTGACGCTGTAGGCGCAAAACACCGTTTGGAATTTTACGACTCCCACATAATTGAGTTAATGTAACCGCATGGCACAGAAACCTGTCGCGAATGCGCTGACGCTCGAACTCGAGCCGGTTGTCGCTGACAATCTGGTTCGCTATCTGGCTACCGCCGACGAGTGGTACGGCCATGACTACGTCCCGTTCGACCAGGGCGAGAACTTCGCCTTCCTGGGCGGCACGGACTGGGGCCCCTCCCAGGTGACCCTGTCTGCGGACGTCGTCGACGCGTTAGAGATCCTGCTGATCACCAAGGACAACCTCGCCGGATACCACCGCGAGCTCGTCGAGCACTTCATTCTGGAAGACAAATGGGGCCGCTGGCTGGGCCGGTGGACCGCCGAGGAGAACCTGCACGCCATCGCACTGCGCAACTACCTCGTCGTTACCCGCAACTTCGACCCGACCGCCAACGAGGACGTCCGCGTCAACCACGTCATGCGCGGCTACCGGGCCGACCAGTTCACCCAGATCGAGACGCTGGTGTTCATGGCGTTCTACGAGCGGGCGCACGCGGTGTTCACCCGCAACCTCGAGGCCAAGATCGACGAGCCGGCGCTCAAGCAGTTGGTCGGCCGCATCGCTGCCGACGAGGAGCGCCACGAGGAGTTCTTCGCCAACCTCGTCGCGCACTGCCTGCAAACTCACCGCGACTCGACGATCAATGCGATCGCCCGCCGCGCAGCCGGTTTCGGTCTGGTCGGCGGGGACATCTGGGAGTACCGCGACAAGCTGCAGAACGTCGCGAATGCCGGCATTTTCGACTTCGCCGCCTCCCGCAAGGTGGTCACCGACCGCATCGCGGCGTGGGGCCTGGGCGACGAGTCGGTGCTGAAGAAAATCGTTCGCTCGTAACACGTCCGCGCGCCTGCTCGGCGCGCACCCCGCTACCGGAGTAGCGTCACTTTCGATGGCTAGCGACATGCTCTGCTGTCCGGGCGGCACCTTTCGTATCGACTACGACAGGACCGGTCCCGGTCCTGGTGCCGCAGTTTCCGCCGAAGGGTTCGCGGGGACCGCGTGAACTTGAGGAGCGCCCAGTGACCGATTCGCAGTCGCCCATTCGGACGTATGTTCTCGACACCTCAGTCCTGCTGTCCGACCCGTGGGCGTGCACCCGGTTCGCCGAACACGAAGTGGTGGTACCGCTCGTGGTCATCAGTGAATTGGAAGCCAAACGCCACCACCACGAGTTGGGTTGGTTCGCCCGGCAGGCGCTGCGGTTGTTCGATGATCTTCGTCTCGAACACGGTCGCCTCGATCAGCCGATTCCCATTGGGACAGAAGGCGGAACGCTGAATGTCGAGCTCAACCACAGCGACCAGTCGGTGCTGCCGTCGGGCTTCCGCACTGAGAGCAACGACACCCGGATCCTGACCGTCGCGGCGAACCTCGCCGCCGAAGGTAAACGAGTCACGTTGGTCAGCAAGGACATTCCGCTGCGAGTGAAGGCCGGCGCGGTCGGTCTGCTGGCCGACGAGTACCACGCCCAGGACGTGATCACCTCCGGCTGGACCGGCATGACCGAGCTCGACGTTGCCGGCGAGGACGTCGACACGATCTTCTCCGACGGCGAGATCGATCTCGAGGAAGCGCGTAATCTGCCATGTCACACCGGCATTCGGCTGCTCGGCGCCAACTCGAGTGCTTTGGGCCGGGTGAACGCGGACAAGAAGGTTCAGCTGGTTCGCGGCGATCGCGAAGTGTTCGGCCTCCGGGGAAGGTCGGCCGAACAGCGCGTCGCACTCGATCTGCTGCAGGACGAATCGGTGGGCATCGTGTCGCTGGGCGGCAAGGCCGGAACCGGTAAGTCGGCGCTCGCGCTGTGCGCCGGCCTGGAGGCGGTGCTGGAGCGGCGCACCCAGCGCAAGGTCGTGGTGTTCCGGCCGCTGTACGCCGTCGGCGGGCAGGAGCTCGGCTACCTGCCGGGCAGTGAGAGCGACAAGATGGGCCCGTGGGCGCAGGCCGTCTTCGACACCCTCGAGGGCCTCGCTTCACCGGCCGTGCTTGAAGAGGTGCTCTCCCGCGGCATGCTCGAAGTCTTGCCGCTGACCCACATCCGCGGTCGTTCGCTGCACGACTCGTTCGTGATCGTCGACGAGGCGCAGTCGCTGGAACGCAACGTGCTGTTGACCGTGCTCTCGCGGCTCGGCAGCGGGTCGCGGGTGGTGTTGACCCACGACGTCGCGCAGCGCGACAACTTGCGCGTCGGGCGCCATGACGGTGTGGCGGCGGTCATCGAGAAACTCAAGGGTCACCCGCTGTTCGCGCACATCACCCTCATGCGTAGCGAACGTTCACCGATCGCCGCGCTCGTCACCGAGATGCTCGAGGAGATCAGCCCCGGCGCCCTGCCCTGAGTGATTTCGGCGCGTTTACGTTCGCTCAGCGGCGGAAAACGCGCCCAAATCGCTGAAGAACGCGTGCCGGTAAACTCACTGGCGTGACGCGCCGACCCGACAGCCTGTCCTGGTCCTATCTGCGGACCGCGATCGGGGCCTGCGCTGGTGTCGCGGTCGTCGTGATCGGTGGCTTCACCGGGCACGTCAAGGTGGCGAAGGCCGACTCCGTCGACTGCTCGGTGGTCAAGTGCGTGGCACTGACGTTCGACGACGGACCGTCGCCGTACACCGACCGGCTGCTGAGCGTCCTTGAGAAGGCTGGCGCAAAGGCGACATTCTTCGAGATCGGCAACAAGGTGGCGGCCAATCCTGCCGGTGCCAAGCGGGTCGTCGATGCTGGCATGGAGCTCGGCAGCCACACGTGGGAACACCCGAACATGACGACGATCCCACCCGAGGATGTGCCGGCCCAGTTCAGCAAGGCCAACGACGCGATCAAGGCCGCCACCGGGCAGACGCCGGTGCTGTGGCGGCCGGCCGGCGGGCTGACCAACGACGCGGTGAACAAGGTCGCCGCCCAGTACGGACTGGCGGCGATCCTGTGGGACGTGATCCCGTTCGACTGGGCGAACGACTCGAACACCAACGCCACCCGCTACATGCTGATGACCCAGATCAAGCCCAATTCGGTGGTGCTGTTCCACGACACCTACTCGTCCACGGTCGATCTGGTCGAGCAGTTCATCCCGGTGCTCAAGGCCAACGGCTATCACCTGGTCACCGTGACCCAGATGCTGGGCCCGCGTGCACCGGGCAGCGTCTACGGATCGCGCGACAACGGCCCGCCGGCGAATCAGCTGCAGGACATCCCCGTCGCTGACATCCCGACCCTGCCGAATACACCGTCGCCCAAGCCGATGCCCAACATCCCGATCACCGACATCCCCGGGGCCAATTCCGGCGGCTCCAACAACGGTGCTTAGGGCCGGCCACTAGTTGCACACCGCCGCCCCCTTCGTCCTGACTCTGTTGGTCTTGGCCTATGCCGTGATGTCCGGCCTGGTTGCCCGGTGGTATGTCGCCCCGGCGTTGATCTTCGTCGGATTGGGAATGTTGTTCGGGCCGTTCGGTTTCAACCTGCTTCAAGCCGGCCCGGGCACTGGGGGCTACACCCTTCTGGCTCAGCTCGCGCTGACCGTCATCCTGTTCAACCAGGCGGCGAAGCCGGATCCCGGCAAGGTGTTTCGGCGCGGGCACGTCACCTTCCGGCTGTTGGTGATCGGGATACCGCTGACGCTGGTGCTGGGCACGCTGACGGCGGCGGTGCTACTGCCGGTACTGCCGTGGTGGGAAGCGGTGTGCTTGGCGGCGATCGTGGCGCCCACCGAGGCGGCCCTCATCGAAGCGCTGATCGAGGATCGCCGGGTCCCGGAGCGGGTGCGCCACGCACTGTCGGTGGAAAGTGGTTTCTACGACGGCTTTGCGCTCGCGGTGTTGTTGGCCGCGCTCGCGCTGGCGTCGGCACAGACCGATGAACGGCCGAGGGACTGGACCTGGTTCGTCGTACGCACCGAGTTCGTGTCACTGGCGATCGGTGCCGGCGTCGGACTTCTCGGTGCGGTGGTGATCGCGTGGTCGCGGCGGCGCGAATGGATGAACGACACCTGGGCGCAGCTTGCCACGCTGGCCGTAGCGCTCATCTGCTTCGAGTTCGGGGAACGGGTGCACGCCAGCGGATTCGTCGCCGCGTTCACCGGCGGGCTCGCGTTCGCCGTGGTGGCGCGTCACAGCAATACCCAAGTGTCCAACCAGGTTTCGGACGCCACCGCGCAGCTGCTGGAACTGTTGGTGTTCGCGATGTTCGGCGCGTTCGCGGTGATCGACGCCTGGCAGCACACCACCTGGCGAGTTGTGCTGTTCTCCGTCGTGGCGGTGTTCGGGGCCCGTCTGATCGCGGTGCTGGTGGCGTTGATCCGCACCGACCTACCCGCCTACAGCCGGCTCTTCATCGGCTGGTTCGGGCCGAGAGGGATTGGCACCGTGGTGCTCGCGCTCCTGGTGATCGAACGCGGCGAAATCCAGCACCCCGACCTGCTTACGCAAGCCGGCGTGATCGCCGTGACGCTGAGTCTGGTGCTACACAGCGTCACCGTGCCGCTGGGGATCCGCCGCTACGAGTCGTCAGTCGGATCGGCCCCGACTGTGCCGTAGCTTGCGGCCCTCCTCGATGAGCGCGTTCTCTTTGGCCTCGTTCTTCTCCACCATCTTCGTGTCGCGCGGCGGCAGCTGCAGTTCCCGCTCGGCGGGCAGGCCGGCCTGCAGCTGACGTCCCCTCTCCAGCTCGGCGTCGAGTTCGGCGCCAAAAAGCAAGGCCAGGTTGGTGATCCACAGCCACAACAGGAAGACGATGACCCCGGCAAGGGTGCCGTAGGTCTTGTTGTAACTGGAGAAGTTCGCGACATAGAGGCCGAACAGCGCTGAGGCGAGGATCCACACCACAATGGCCAGCCCGGCTCCGACGCTGATCCACCGGAAACGGGGTTGCCGGATGTTCGGCGAAGCGTAGTAGAGGATCGCCACGCCGCCGACCACGAAAATCAGCATCACCGGCCAGCGCAAGATCGTCCACAGGGTGACGGCCAGGTCGCCGGCACCGATCAGGTTACCCAGTGACTTGGCCACCGGTCCGCTGACGGCGAGCATGAAGGCGACGGCGGCGGCCATCACCAAACCGGCCAGCGTGAGAAGCAGCTGCAGCGGGCGCAGCTTCCAGATCGGCCGGCCCTCTTCGATCTCGTACATCCGGTTCATGGCGCGTCCGAACGCGCCGACATACCCCGACGCTGACCACAGCGCGCCGAGGATGCCGAGCACCAGCGCAAAACCAGCCGACGGATTCTCGACCAGTTGCGCAATGGTCGGGCGAAGCGAGTCGACGGCGGAGGCAGGCAGTACGTCGTCCACGATGCCGAGCAGGGAGTCGGTCGTACGCTTGCCCTGACCGAAGACGCCGAGCAGCGATACCACGACCAACATCGCCGGAAACAGCGACAACACCGCGTAATAGGTGAGCGCCGCCGCGAGGTCGGTGCACTGGTCGGCAGTGAACTCCCGCGCCGTCTTGCGCAGCACGTAGAACGCCGACGGTTTGGTCAGGTCGGTCGGGGACTCGGGCTTTCGAGGGTCGTCGGGATCGACCTCAGTTCGGGCCGTCGTCGTCGACGTGTCGTGGTCCATGCCAACCCGTACCCGGCTGGCGGGGGTGGCAAACGGTTGCTAATCCCCGTCTTTGACCTTTGCCATGGCCAGCACGTCGAGGCGCTTGTCGAGCTCTTCCTCGGAGAGTTTGTCGCCGATCAGGCCGCGGTCGATGACCGTCTGCCGGATCGTCTTCTTCTCCTTCAGGGCCTGCTTGGCGACCTTGGCAGCCTCCTCGTAGCCGATCGCCGAGTTCAGCGGCGTCACGATCGAGGGAGAGGATTCGGCCAACTCGCGCAGGTGCTCCTCGTGAGCGATCAGGCCGTCGATGCACTTGGTGGCGAACAACTTCGACACGTTGGACAGCAGCGTGAACGACTCCAGCAGGTTGCGCGCCATCATCGGGATGTACACGTTCAGCTCGAATGCGCCCGACAGTCCGCCGACGGTGATGGCGGCATCATTGCCGATGACCTGGGCGGCCACCTGGGTGACGGCCTCGGGGATGACGGGGTTGACCTTGCCCGGCATGATCGAGCTGCCCGGCTGCAGGTCGGGGAGCGCAAGCTCGCCAAGGCCGGTCAGCGGGCCCGAGCCCATCCAGCGGATGTCGTTGGCGATCTTGGTGAACGACGCGGCGATGGTCTTCAGTGCTCCGGACGCCTCGACCAGCCCGTCGCGGGCGGCCTGAGCCTCGAAAGAGTCTTTCGCCGGGCGCAATTCGGCCAGTCCGGTCTGCTCGACGAGCACGTCGACGACCTTGGCGCCGAAGCCGTCGGGGGCGTTGAGGCCGGTGCCGACCGCGGTGCCGCCGATGGCCAGCTCGCCCAGTCGGGGCAGGGTGGCCTTGACTCGTTCGATGCCGGCCTCGACCTGGCGAGCGTAACCGCCGAACTCCTGCCCGAGGGTCACCGGAACGGCGTCCATCAGGTGGGTGCGACCGCTCTTGACCACGGTGCGCCACTGGCGGGCCTTGCCGGCCAGCGACTCGTGCAGCACCTCGAGTGCCGGAATCAAATGGCGCACAGCGGCTTCCGTCGCCGCGATGTGGGTGGCGGTGGGGAAGGTGTCATTGGAGCTCTGCGACATGTTGACATCGTCATTCGGGTGCACCGTCACGCCGTTGGCCTCGCAGATCGAGGCGATGACTTCGTTGGCGTTCATGTTCGAGCTGGTGCCCGAACCGGTCTGGAACACGTCGATCGGGAACTGGTCGTCGTGCAGCCCTTCGGCGATCTCACCGGCGGCGGCGATGATCGCGTCGGCCTTCTCGGCGGGAAGCTTGCCGAGGTCCTTGTTCACCTGCGCGCAAGCAGCTTTCAGCAAGCCGAGCGCGCGGATCTGGGTGCGCTCGAGACCACGAAAGGAGATCGGGAAGTTTTCGACGGCACGCTGGGTCTGGGCGCGCCACAGGGCGTTCTTCGGTACCCGGACCTCGCCCATGGTGTCGTGCTCGATGCGGTATTCGCCCTCGACCACACTGTCGGTGCTCATGTGCTCCCTTTGTTCGGTTACGGAAGTGGATATGCAGCGGTCTTGTCCCCGGTGAAATCCACCGCGGAGTATTCGTTGAGCTTTGATAGCCGGTGATAGGCCTCGATCATCCGGACCGTGCCGGACTTGGAACGCATGACGATCGACTGGGTGGTGCAGCCGCCGCCGGAGTAGCGCACGCCCTGCAGGAGGTCGCCGTCGGTGACGCCGGTGGCGGAGAAGAAGACGTTCTCGCCAGACACCAGATCCTCGGTGTGCAGCACGCGGTCCAGGTCGTGTCCGGCGTCGAGCGCCTTCTGCCGCTCGGCGTCGTCGGTGGGGGCGAGCTTGGCCTGGATGGCGCCGCCCATGCAGCGGATCGCCGCCGCGGTGATGATGCCCTCCGGGGTGCCGCCGATGCCGGCGAGCATGTCGGTGCCGGAGTTCGGGCGGCACGCGGAGATGGCGCCGGCGACGTCGCCGTCGGAGATGAGCCGGATGCGGGCGCCTGCCTGGCGGACGTCCTCGATGAGCTGCGCGTGCCGTGGCCGGTCAAGGACGCAGACCGTCAGGTCGGCCACGCTGGAGTTCTTGACCTTCGCGACGCGGCGGATGTTCTCGCCGATCGGCGCGGTGATGTCGATGACGTCCACGGCGTCCGGGCCGACAGCGATCTTGTGCATGTAGAACACCGCCGACGGGTCGAACATCGCGCCACGCTCGGCGACCGCCAGGACCGAGATCGCGTTCGGCATTCCCTTGCTCATCAGGGTGGTGCCGTCGACCGGGTCGACGGCGAAGTCGCAGTCCGGCCCGTCGCCGTTGCCGACCTCTTCACCGTTGTAGAGCATCGGGGCGTTGTCCTTCTCGCCCTCACCGATGACCACGACCCCGCGCATCGACACCGAGTTGACCAGCTCGCGCATCGCGTCGACGGCCGCGCCGTCACCACCTTCTTTGTCGCCTCGGCCGACCCACCGGCCGGCGGCCATGGCGCCTGCTTCGGTCACCCGAACAAGTTCGAGGGCGAGGTTGCGATCGGGCGCTTCACGGCGGCGGGCGTCTGGCATGGCTGAAATTGTCCCAGAAGCCGGTCAGGCGTCCAGACCTGGGATACTGGCTTGCGTGAGCACCCCGTCCGAGACCGGCATACCGCCCAGGGAACCCAAGCCCAGGCTGCTCCAGGACGGTCGCGACATGTTTTGGTCGCTCGCCCCGCTGGTCGTGGCCTGCATCGTGCTGGCCGGCCTGGTGGGGACGTGCTCGGTCAGCACTACCAACCCGCGGGTTGGGACTCCACCGCCGTACGACGCCCCGGCCGCGCTCAAAGCTGACGCGGCGGACCTTCGTATCCCGATTCGGTTGCCGCAGGTTCCCACCGGTTGGCAGGCAAATTCCGGCAGCCGCGGCGGGATCGATGCCGGCCGCACCGACGCCAACGGGCAGCGCCAGCGCGCCGTCACGGCGACCGTCGGCTACCTCGCCGCGTCCAAGCTGTACGTGAGCCTCACTCAGAGCAACGCCGACGAGCAGCCGCTGGTCAGCTCGATCCACCGGTCGATGTATCCCACGGGTGCACAGGACGTCGACGGCATGAAGTGGATCGTCTACGAGGGCGGCGAGGACACCGAACCGGTGTGGACCACCCGTCTGGACAGCCAGGCCGGCCCCGCTCAGGTGGCCATAACGGGTGCCGGAAGCACTGCCGACTTCCGTACGCTGGCCGTTGCCACACAGACGCAGAAGCCTCTGCCGCCTGGCCGTTAGGAGACGTCGATGCCCGGAGCCGAATCCAATGTCGCCGGCCAGGCCGCTCCGGCCGCGGACCTGACCGGATGGATCAAGGAGCCGTTCACCGCGGCCGGTTTCACCCATGACGTCTACCGCAAGGGCGAGGGTCCCGGGGTGGTGCTGATCCCGGAAATTCCAGGGATTCACCCCGGCGGTCTGGCGCTGGGAAACTACTTGGTGGACAACGGGTTCACCGTTGCGATGCCGTCGTTGTACGGAACGCCCGGGGCGCCGGCGCGGGGACCGATGATGGTGCCGACGTTGGCGCGTGCCTGCGTGACGAAGGAGTTCGCCGCGTTCGCGACGAACAAGGATCGGCCGGTGTCGCATTACCTGCGAGCGTTGGCACGAGACTTGAAGGAGCGGACCGGCAGCAAGGGCGTCGGAGTGATCGGTCAATGCTTCTCCGGCGGATTCGCGCTGGCGGCGGCCGTCGACGACAGCGTGCTGGCCTCGGTGCTCAGCCAACCGTCGGTCCCGATCGGGCTGACGCTGAAGCACAAGCGCGACCCAGGAATGTCCGAGGGGGAATTGCAGGTGATCGAGAAGCGGGCCGCCGAGGAGGGTCTGTGCGCGATGGGCCTGCGATTCAGCGAGGATCCGATGGCGCCGGCCGAGCGGTTCAAGACGCTCAAGGACCGGCTCGGTGATGCCTTCGAGGTCATCGAACTCGACTCGTCGAAGGGCAACAAGGACGGCTTTGGCCGGATCGCGCATTCGGTGCTGGCTCTCGAGGTGCGCGAGCGGGAGGGGCATCCGGCCTACGAAGCGCGCAAGCGGGTCGTGCAGTTCCTCAAGGATCGGCTCACGTAGCTATTCGCGCTCGACGCTTCGCAGGCCGTGATCAGGCGTCCACCACTGGATGACGAGCAGGGTGGCTGCCTCGTTGAGGTGGGTGAGCACGACTTCGCTGATGTCGGCGCGGAACTGATCGCCCGCAGGCCCGTCGGCGATCGCCCCGATGTGAGTTGCGCGTCCCGCGATCTTCGCCTCGCCTGGCCACTCGGCTTCCCTGCCTTCGACGGGGTCGACCGTCGCGGTGTGCAGCGCGAAGCGGGGATCGCGGCGGAGGTCGGAACCCTTGCGCGCGTTAGACATTGAGCCAAACATGAGCTCACCGTCCGCGAACGTGCTTTCGATGCCTGAGATCCGGGGCGCCCCGTCGGCCCGCAGTGTGGCGATGGTCTTGTGCTTGTGCGCGTCGAACAGTGCTTGCACCCGCTTCGCGAACTCGGGCTCAGCGGTCTGGATGTCTTGCCACGTCGTCATGGAGGTCAATGGTGGCATTTCTACGAGACCGCCGCGAACACAAGCCATGCACCCGGCACGCCCTTGAGTTGGTGGACGCCGCGCTCGGCGAATTCCAAACCGGATCCGATCACAAGATCGCGCAGTGTGCTGGACACGAGTACGTCGTTCGCTCCGGCCAGTGCGCTCACCCGCGCGCCGATGTGCACGCCGATGCCGCCGATGTCGTTGCCGCGGACTTCGCACTCCCCGGTGTGCAGGCCCGCGCGGATTTCGATTCCGAGCGACTGCACCGCGTCGCGAATTGCCATGGCGCAGCGGATCGCTCGCTGCGGACCGTCGAACATCGCGAGGAAGCCGTCTCCTGAGGTGTTCACTTCACGACCGCGGAAACTCTTGAGTTGTGCCCGCACGATGGCGTCATGTGCGTCGAGCAGCGCGCGCCAGTCACGGTCGCCGATCTCTGCTGCGCGTCGCGTCGAATCCACGATGTCGGTGAACAGCACCGTCGCGAGGACGCGGTCGTCGACGACTTCGGGTCGCTCGCCGGTAAGGAATTGGGCGATTTCCTGAAAGGAATCCCGCCACGGTTCGACGACGTGGTAAAAGTTTCGGCCCGATATTTCAACGAATTTCGCGCCCTCGATCAGATCGGCGACCGCCCTGCCCTTGTCCGGGGGAAGCAGTGGATCGTCGCTGTAGTGGAGGACCAAGGTAGGTACCCGCACGCTCGGGAGAATTGCGCGCGCGCTCATCTCACTGACGAGTGGCAACACGAGCTTGACCATGCGTGGGCTCGCGGCCAGGCGTTCGTGTTGCGCCCACGCGGCCCGGATTTCCTCATTCCACGGCATGTCTGGATTGAGCCGGTGTTCGATCTCGCCGGATCCCCACAGGAGCGGGGCCGCACTGCTGATTCCCTGCATCGAATCTGTCCGGTCCGCCAGATCTGCATTGCTCTCGACCAAGACAAGGGCGGTTGTGCGTGAAGGATGCGTGGCCGCAAATAGCGCCGCCGTCGCGATTGGCCCCCCGTACGTGACCAGAGCTGCTTCGTGGATCTCGAGTGCATCGAGCACCGCGGTGATGCTGTCGGACCACTGCTCCAGGGTCGGCATTGCACCCAGCTCGACCGGATCGGACACTCCGGTGCCAGGCTGATCGAAGACGATCAATCGACCGAGCGATGTCATCGCTTCGAACCAGCCGCGGGTCGACGACAACTCAGGAAAGATCTCGCAGTTGGTAAACCAGTTCGGCACCAAGACGATGTCGCGGTCGCCCTTCGCCGATGCCCGATAGGCAACGCACAAATCCCCGTTCATCGCGTAGCGCGTCTCGGAGAACATGGCGGCAGCTTATTCCTGGGAAGCCTGTGCCGAGCAGGCATTGGTCCTGCTCACCGCGCTTTTTCAAAAATGTCACCGCCACCCATTAGCCTCGAACGTATGTTCGGAACGAGTCAGCTGCACGACTACTTCGAGCCGTCCGATACCGCGGAGTCGCGTGCGTTGATGACCAGCATTTGCGCTTCAGCGAGGGCCGAGAACCAGACCGCGGCGCGACGGCTGGCTTCGATTGCCGAACTCTTCGAACTGCGGCGTCAGGAGCGCGGTGAGCGCGAGGACTGGGCGGTGGATACGTGGGCGGCCGTCGGCGCCGAAGTCGCTGCCGCGCTACGGATCAGCCCGGCCAAAGCGGGCAGCTACATGAACTACGGGCTCGCCATGAAGCAGCTGCCCGCAGTCGCTGCCCTGTTCATTGCGGGCGCTATCGATGTGCAGATGTTCCAGACGGTCGTCTACCGCACCGCCTTGATCACCGATGACTGCGTCCTAGCCGAGGTCGACCGGCTGCTGGCGCAGCGGGCTGAACGATGGCCATCGATGACGCGGGGTCGGTTGGCCTCTGAGATCGACCGCATCGTGTCCAAGCACGACCCCGACGCGGTGCGCAGGGTTCGTGAGAAAGTCCGCGATCGAGAGGTGGTGTTCGGAGACGAGGACAACGGCTGTGTCGAGGTAATCGCGCGGTTGGCCTCCACCGATGCCCACGCGTTCGAGCGACGGCTTGATGCGTTGGCCAAGTCAGTTTGTGACGCCGATCCGCGTACCAATGACCAGCGGCATGCGGACGCCGTTGGCGCGCTCGCGGTCAGCGCCGATCGGCTGGCCTGCCAGTGCCGTGAACCGGGATGCTCAGCAGCTGAAAACCCGGCACCGGGAGCAGTAGTAATTCACATCGTCGCCGAGCAGGGCACCGTGCATGGAGAATCCGACAATCCCGGGTATCAGTTGGGCGCCAATGCGGTGATACCCGCTGAGGTGGTGGCCGAGATAGCTCGGAATGCCAAGTTGAGCCCGTTGGTCCATCCCATCGACGTCCCGTCCGAGCCCGCCTATCGGCCGTCGCGTGCGTTGGCCGACTTCGTGCGTGCCCGAGATCTGACGTGCCGGGCCCCTGGCTGCGACAAGCCGGCTACCCAGTGCGATCTGGACCATACGGTGCCGTATCCATACGGGCCCACCCATGCCGGCAACCTCAAATGCCTATGTCGTCGATGCCATATTCTGAAAACCTTCTGGGGCTGGCGCGACAAACAACTGGCCGACGGCACAGTCATCTGGGAACTGCCGGGCAACCAGATTTACGTCACCACTCCGGGCAGTGCGCTGTTGTTCCCCAGTCTGATGACGCCGACGCTGCCACCGTTGCACCGACTTGCAGAGATCGAAATACCCGCTGACCGAACGCTATTCATGCCACGGCGCAAGTCGACCAGGGCGCAGAATCGGGCGAAGTACATCGCCGCCGAACGCCGTCATAACCGCACTCATCGGGTAATCCACCATGGGGTGCTCCTTGGTCCGGCGCCGCCGCCGAGCGACGACGACGATCCGCCACCCTTCTAACTGAGGAAAGGCCAGCGTGGTCGCGTACGTCAATATACGATGCCCGCGTGACCACGACCCCTGCTGAGCCGCAGACTCCGGCTCCCGCCGCCAAGCCGGCGCCGCGCGGTAAAAAGGCTGCCATCGTCACGGTGCTGGTCGTGATTCTGGCCTATCTCGCCACCCTGTTCGGCTACTGGTGGCTGTCCGGTTCCGCCAAAGAACTCGAGGCGACGAACGACGGCAACGGTTCCGAGACCGTCGTCCTGGTCACGTTGCAGGCATTGCGCACCGTGGACTACAAGGCCGACGCCAAAGTACTTGTCGTACCGGCGGATACGCTGGTCGATAGCAAGCTGGATGTCCTCAAGCAGGATATCGCGGTCCGGCTACATCCGTGGAACTCGCTGGGCGACCTGAAGTTTCCGGCAGGTGCGGCCCCGGCAGAGGTGACGACCACCATCGACGTGAACGGCGATGTGAACACCTGGCCGTTCGATCGCTACAAGACCGAGGGCATCAGCGCCGATCTGCTGATAGGCGAGGGCGAGGACCGCAAGATCGTGCCGGCCAAGGTCGAGATCACCGGCGCACTGCAGGGCTGGGACCTGTCCAGCGATACTGTCGCACCGGCCCCGGCGGCCAAGGGCGACGGCGACGCCACGCAGGTGATCTTCAGCCGCGCACTCGGGCCACTGGCCTTCGACCTCGGCATCGTTGTCGTGCTGCTGACGCTGCCGACGATCGCGATCTTCACCTCCGTGCTGGTGATCAGCAGGCGCAAGCAGTTCCAGATGCCGTTCGCAACATGGTATGCCGCAATGCTCTTCGCTATCGTGCCGCTGCGCAACATCCTGCCCGGGGCACCGCCACCGGGCGCATGGATCGACGTCAGCCTGGTGTTGTGGGTGATCGTTGCGTTGGTTGCCGCGATGGTGATGGTCGTCATCTCCTGGTACAAACAGGTCGACTAATCCGGCGCCGGCTCGCCGTCCGCGGCGGCCTGCGTTTCCTCCTGGAGCCGCCGCCGAAACAACCGCCGGCGTTTCTCGGGCGGCTCGTGCGAGGTCATCTCGACGCCCTTGTACACGGCCAAATACACCGAGATTGTGGTGACGATGATGATCATCAGCACCGGACCCAGCACGATGCCCCAGAAGCCGAACATCGCAATGCCGGAGAACACCGCCAGCAGCATCAGCGCGGGATCGAGTCGGGCCTCGCGCGGAACCAGAATGGGCCGCAGGAAGTTGTCGACGTTGGTGACGCCGATGATGTGGAAGAGCACCACGAACAGGCCGCCGCCGATGTTGCCGAAGAACATCATCCCGATGCCGAACGGGATGGTGATGATGCCGCTGCCCAACGGGATCACTGACAAAGCGGTCAGGAAGATCGCGAAGATGAAAAACCCGTTGTGGAACCCACCGATGTAGATCGACGCCGCCCCGAGCAAGCCCTGAACCAACGCAATAATGAACTGGCCCTTGACGGTTCCTTTGACCATCGCGCCCATCTTGGCCAGATAGAGGTCAGTGACCTCTTCGCCGAGCGGGTTGAGTCGGCGGATCAGGGTCAGCAGCTGCTCCTGATTGGTCAGCAACGAGACCAGGACATACAAGAAGATGATCGCCGACGTGACGACGCCGATCACTCCACCGGCGGCGCCCTGCAGTGCGTGCAGCAGCCACCGGCCGAGGTTTTGGGAGACGGTCACCATCGTGCCGCGCACCGATTCGGTGGTGACGGAGAAATGGCCGAACGGCAGCTTGGCCAGCGCGTGATTGGTGTACGACAGCGCCTGATCACCGACCGTCGACATGTCGGCGCTCTGCACCCAGTCCGCCACATGCACCAACATGTGCGAAATCTGAAGCACCGCAAGCGTTAACAGCGCACCAACTGGAATGATCACGGTGGCCAGCGCGGCCAGCACCGTCAAGGTGGCCGACAACCCGGTTCCGAAGCGGCTACGGCACCGGTCGTACAGCGGGGTGAACAGATACGCGACGATCGCCGCGATCACTACCAGGATGAAGTAGTGCCGCAGGAAGTAGGCACCCAGCAGCACGGCGATCAGGGTGACGATCGCCAGCGCGCGCTTCTGAGTGACGGTGAATTCGGTGTTCACCGAATTACGGATTCATCAGCCGGGTCAGGTGTTCGGCAACGTTGGGATAGCGCTTGAGATGTGCGCCACCGTTGAGGTCGAGGATCTCCCCGGTGAGCCACGAGGATTGGGGCGAACACAGGAAGGCAACCGCGTCGGCGATGTCCTGCGGTGTTCCCGGCCTGCCCAGCGCGGTGTTCTCGACGTACTCGTCGACGACGCCGGGAATCATGGCCGCACCCTCGGTCAGAGGAGTGTGCACGAAGCCCGGTGCGACGGCGTTGACCCGGATACCGCGCGGTCCTAATTCGAGCGCCGCGACCTGGGTCAGCATCGACAAGCCGGCCTTGGCCGAGCAGTACGCGCTCATCCCGATCGCGGGCTGGCGGGCGTTGAGCGATGTCAGCGACACCAGCGCCCCGCCCTCGCCGAGATGGCGGCCGGCATGCTTGATCACCAGGAACGCACCGTTGAGGCAGACGTCGATCACCGAACGGAACTGCTCGACGTCCAGCTCGGTGATGACCCCGAAGCCGCTGAACCCCGCACAATTCACCACCACATGCAGGCCACCTTCGCGAGCCACCACATCGTCGAAAAGCGTTGCCACCGTTGCTTCGTCGGTGACTTCCACCTCGGCCCAGGTGTGCGGATCACCGAGCTCACCGGCGCGTTCGCGGGCCAAGTCAGTGTTGCGGTCGGCGATCGTCACGCGTGCGCCCCGGGCGGCCAGCGTCTGGGCCGTCGCCCAACCGATCCCGGAGGCACCTCCGACGATGACTGCTACTTGCTCGGTCATGACACCTTTCCGTCGTTCTCCGGGGCACCCCATTTGCGCCGGACAGCCTCCCACGGGTTGCCGTATCCCGGCGGCTGACCGTAGTACGGCGACTGGCGTTTGAGGTACTCACGGGCAAGCGGTGCGATCACCCTGAAGATGTATCGCTTCCAGCCGACCTTCTCCGCGGTCTCGGCCAGCATGTCCGGCCACGAGTAGTGCTGGTGTTTCAGTACCTGCTGCGCCGCAGCCGAGTCCATCCAATCGGTGGCGAACCAGCCGCCGTCGTCGTTCGGATCGCCCTTGCGGCCGGCTGGCAGAGCGCCGACCAAACCCATCGCCGCGGCGGTGGACTGGCCGATATCGCTCTGGCGCAGCCGGTGGCTGTCATCGCCGCCGATCAGCAGGGTCTGACCGAGCACGTCGGCGGTGGTGGCGGCGGCGAAGGCGAACGCCACGTCGCGGACATCGACGGTCTGCAGCCGGCCATCGGCGGGCAGCACGCCCTCGAAGAAGATCAGGTTGGGGTCCATGCCGAGGTTGGGCTCGGTGGTCAGCACCCCGCCGAGTCGCAGGATCACCCAGTCCAACTTGGAGGCCCGCACAATGCCTTCGGCCTCGACCTTGTGCTTGCCGTAGTTGTCGTACGGGTTGACCGGGGTGTCCGCGGTGAGCTCGTCGGTGATGTGATGCGGGTTTCGCGGCCCGTACACGGCGATGCTGGAGGCCTGCACCAGCCGAGCCGGATTGGGATGCACCTCAAGGGCTTTCACCAGGTTGTCGGTCGCGCCGACGTTGACCTTGTAGGCGAGTTCAGGCTTGGCGTAGCACAGCGGCGGAATCACCGCGGCCAGGTGAATGACCGCAGCGGGGGAGACCTCGGCCAACAGCTTCTCGACGACGGCCGGGTCGGTGAGGTCAGCCCAGCGCACCTGCACGCCCGCGGGAAGGTCGGCGGCCGCCTTTTGGGTCGCCGGGGTTTCGAGGTCGGTGGCGACCACGCGCCGACCGGCGGCAGCCAGCTGCCTTACCGTCGCACTTCCCACCAACCCGAACGCGCCGGTTACCAGCACAGCGTCGGACATCGAACTCCCTCCCATATGAGAACGTGTTCTAGTCAAGCATGGGTGGAGTGTTTGGCCTATCGCTTCACGCAGCGGAATCCGATGTGGCTCATGCCGGTGTCGACCATCTGCGGCCTGCGCGCGGCGGGTCGATAGCGCATGCAGTAGCTGTCGGCGCACAGGAAGGATCCGCCCTTGACGACCTTTCGGGCTATCTTGAACTGCGGCTGGGCAGCGTCATAGCTGGCTGCCTCAGTCTCGTTCCACCAATCTGTCGTCCACTCCCAGGCGTTGCCGGCCATGTCGAAGAGTCCGTATCCGTTGGGCGGGAAGCTGCCGACGTCGGTGGTGCGTCCGTAGCCGGGTTCCGGACGCCACGGAAAGTCGCCATGCCAATAGTTCGCCATCCGCTGGGCGCCACCCTCCGGTTGGTCGCCCCAGGTGTAGTCGGCCTGCTCGAGTCCGCCTCGCGCGGCTGTCTCCCATTCGGCCTCCGTCGGTAACGCCAGTCCGGCCCACGCCGCGTACGCCACAGCGTCCTCGTAGGCGACATGGACGACGGGGTGCTCGGCGCGTTTGACGATCGACGAGCCCGGCCCCAACGGGTGCCGCCACGAGGCGCCCGGGGTCCAGGTCCACCACTGGCTGAGGTGGCGCAGGTCGACGGGACCGCTGGCACGGCGGAACACCATTGAACCCGGCTGCAGATTGGCCGGCGGCGCACCCGGATAGTCGGCGGCGTTCAATGGGCGTTCCGCGAGGGTGAGATAGTCGGTGTCCGAGGCGAATTCAAGGAATGCCGCATTGGTGACCTGGCGGGGCTGGATCCAGAAGCTGGCGACGGTCATCGGTCGGGCGGGAGCTTCTTCGGGGTAGTGCCGTGCAGACCCCAGCACGGCGGTCTGTCCCGGGATCTGAACCAGTTCGGGTTCAGTCACTGAAGACGGTCTTCCAGTCGTCGCGCATGCTGGCCTGGATCCAGCCGTGGGTTTCGGCAAGGTCCAACGCACGTTCCGCTCCTGCGGTGTAAGCGAATTCGCGATCGGCGTCGTCGTGGCGAACCAGCAGTGCCAGCGACGGCGCCGTCCCGGCCGTAATGTATTGCAGCATCTCGATATCGCCGTTGGAATTCCCGGCGGCGAGGATCGGCCGACGGCCGACCCGTCCCCAGATTCGCACCGGCTTGACCGGGCCGTCGTTGAGGACCTCCGGTTGCGCGGTGGTCAGCAGTTCGCCGTTCTGGAAAATCAGCCCGACTGAACTGCCGATCACCCGTTCGGGCGGCACGCCGTACATCGCCGTCGTAATGGGCCGCATGAAATCGCGCCCGCCGCCGGAGACGATGTAGTTGACGAAGCCGAACGATTCGAGATAACGCAACAATTCGACCATCGGGGCATAGCCGCATGCGGTGTATGCCCGGCCCAGCGTCGGATGCTTTGCGTCGCCGAAGAATGCGCTCACCCGGGCCGCGTGCTCATCGGTGCTGATCGCTACATTGGCCGAAAGAACCGCTACAGCAAGTAGTTTCAAATCCGCATGGTCGCCGTTGTAGTGCTTGGTGACGGCGTCGCCGAACCAGTGCAGATCACCGGCCGCCGCGGCCGTGTACGGTTGCTTATCGGCCAACTCAGGATCGGCGGCCACCTGCGCGGCGATCCGGCGCACCAGGAAGTCGAGCTGGATGTACGCCGGCTTCTCACACCACAGCGTTCCGTCGTTGTCGAACACGGCGATGCGTTCCTCTGGTGCAACTGTTTCCGCTGCGCGTGCCGCGAACTCGACGATCGCGGACTTCGCCGGGCCGTCGGTCCACGCCTCGAGCATCTAGTCGGCCGCCAAGAACTCGTCGAGCTTCTTGACGATCTGGTCGATGCTGAAGCTGGCCGGTGGGTGCCGCGGCGGAAACTCCTTGAAGGTGTCCAGAAACATCGACGCCATCGCCGTCGCATAGAACGCGAAGAAATCCCGGCGCAGGAACCATTCGTAATACGTGTTCGACGTGATGTCGGCATACTCGAACGGGTCGGTGCGCAGGTTGAACAGTTTGGGCACCCGAAGCTCGGTGAACGGTTCGGCCCAGATGCGCAAGGTGCCCTGGCAGCGCTGCTCGGCGAACACGATCTTCCAATTCTCAAACCGCATCGCGACCAGCTGCGCATCGTCATTGAAGTAGAAGAACCCGCGGCGCGGGCTCTGCTCGACCTCGCCCATCAGATAGGGCAACAGGTTGAACCCGTCGATGTGCACCTTGTATTCGATATCGCCGATCCGGTAGCCCTTCTTCAGCTTCTCGCTGACGTCGGGATCGCCCGCGGCGGCGACCAATGTGGGCAGCCAATCGTGGTGCTGGATGATGTCGTTGGAAACGGTGCCGGCCTTGATCTTTCCGGGCCAGCGGATCATCTCCGGGACCCGGTAGGCGCCTTCCCAGTTGGTGTTCTTCTCACTGCGGAACGGCGTGGTCCCGGCGTCCGGCCACGAGTTGCGATGCGGGCCGTTATCGGTCGAGTAGATGACGATGGTGTCCTCGGCGATGCCCAGCTCATCGAGCACGTCGAGTACCGTGCCCACGTTCTTGTCGTGGTCGATCATCGCGTCGTGGTATTCCGACTGCCACAGCCCGGCCTGCCCCTTGCTGCCCGGTTTGAGATGTGTGTACAGGTGCATGTGAGTGAAGTTGCACCACACGAAGAACGGGTTGTCCGCGTCGTGCTGGCGACGGATGTATTCGACGGTGCGGTCGGCGATGTCGTCGTCGATGGTCTCCATCCGCTTGGCGGTCAGCGGGCCCGTGTCGGTGATGGTCTGCTTGCCTACCGGACCGAACTTTTCGTCGTCGGGTTCGGTCGAGTCCTCGGGCAGCGCCCTGCAGTCGAGCACACCGCGAGGCAGCGCAAACTCATAGAGCCTCGGGAACTGATCCTTGTGCGGATAATCGCCCTGCTCGGGTTCCTCTTCGGCATTGAGGTGATACAGGTTCCCGTAAAACTCGTCGAACCCATGAACCGTCGGCAGGTACTTGTTGCGATCGCCGAAGTGGTTCTTGCCGAACTGGCCGGTCGCGTAGCCCAGCGGTTTGAGCAGTTCGGCGATCGTCGGGTCCTGGGCGGCCCAGCCGATATCGACACCGGGAATGCCGACCTTGCTCATGCCGGTGCGGTAGACGCTCTGGCCGCTGATGAACGCCGCGCGTCCGGCCGTGCAGCTCTGTTCCCCGTAGGAGTCGGTGAAGCGCATGCCCTCGACGGCGATGCGATCGATGTTGGGCGTGCGGTAGCCCATCATTCCGTCGCTGTAACAGCTGAGGTTGGTGATCCCGATGTCGTCGCCCCAGATGACCAGGATGTTGGGTTTTCCTTCAGGCATATTCCGACGCTAGGACAACGAGCGGCGCATTTTGGGCATACGAGATGGCTTCTCACCGAAAATTCACGAGCGCGCCGCCCTGGTTGCCGTGTAGCCGACTACTCGAATTTTGGCATTGGCCGCCGCCGATAGGCTGAGACCATGCCCGCGAGATACGCAGTGCTCGTCGCGGCGGTCGTGGCAGCCACGGCCCTTCAAGGCTGTGGCGCGCAGCACACGCGCCCGACGCCGACGACGGCCGGCGCGGTGATGCTCAACAATGTCTCCGCCGCCCAGGTGCTGGACGCGATCACGAAGGCGAAGCTCCCCGCGCTGAACGCACGCGACGCGACGGCGTCCACCTGCCCGACGGCGGGTTGCCTGGAGGCGACCAATACCGACACGGTGTCGATCCTCAAATTTCCCAGCACCGGGCGCGCGGAACTCTACGCCGCCGCGGTGCCCGACATGCTGCAGGTCGAAGACATCGTCGTGGTGTTCGCGTCGACCCTGAGCGCCGAACAGAAGGCCGCCTACGGCCAGGTCGTCAGAAACTCGATGCGCTAGCCCTTCATCTCGGCGTAGAGCTGGGTGTAGTACGGCAGGCAGTGCTCCAGCGCCTGGTCGGTGGTGTACAGCGGCTGGTAACCCAGGTCGCGGCGGGCCTTCTCGATCGAGAAGTAGTTGTCGATCGAAACCCGTTCAACCGCAAGCGGTTCCAGCGGTGGCTCGGGGAACTTCAACTTGAAATGCAACCATTGCCAGCCGGTCAGCAGGGCGTGCACCAAACCACCGGGTATCCAAAAGCTCGGCCACTTCTCGCCGCAGGCCTCGACCACCGGCCGGGAGAAGTCGAACATATTGATCGGCTCGCCGTCGTTGATGAAGTAGGCCTGGCCGGGCGCGGTGCCACCTTCCACCAAATGTTTTGCGGCCAAGATGAATCCGTGCACCAGATTGTGCACGTAGGAGTTGTCGAGCTTCGCCTCTTTATTGCCGACGAGAACCTTGACGTGCCCGGCGATCACTCGCTCGAACAGCTTGCGGAACATGGTCTGATCGCCGCGGCCCCAGATGCCGCTGGGGCGGATCGAGCAAGTCAGCAAGCCGTCCACGCCGTTCTGGCTGAGCACGAACTTCTCGGCGACCACCTTGGTCTCGGTGTAGAGGTCGTTGAAACGTGCTGTGTACGGCATTGTTTCGTCACCGTTGACGATCCGCTGCCCGCCCATGACCACGCTGTTGGAGGCGGTGTAGACGAACCGCTTGACGCCGGCGGCCTGTGCCGCGTGCACCAGATTCTTGGTGCCGCCGACGTTCACGTCGAAGCTGCGCTTGCGGTACTCCTCGGTGACCGACGCCCCGCCCATCAGATCGATGATCGCCGCGGTGTGAAAGATCGTGTCGATCCCGGAGACCGCGGCAGCGACGGTCGCGGTGTCGCAGATGTCGCCCTGGAGCACCTCAAGACGCTCGTGCGGCGGAAGCGGGGAAGCCGCCCGATCGAAGGCGCGAACGAAATGTCCGCGATCGAGCAGTTCCGTCACCAGGTTGGCGCCGACGAACCCGGCGCCGCCGGTCACCAGGACGCGGCCCAGTTCGGTTGTCAGGGTGGCATCACTCATGGGGCGAGGATAACTGAAACACGTTCCAGTTTTCCAATCTCCGAGGTAATCGGCCCGTCCGGATCAGTCTTTCTGGTCGTCTCGGGAGGCCAGCGCATCCTCGATGCGTTTACGCGCTCCGGCTAAGTGCTCCTCGCATCGTCGGGCCAGTTCCTCGCCCCGTTCCCACAGCTTCAGCGACGAATCAAGATCGAGGCCGCCCTGCTCGAGCACCCGCACCACCTCGATCAGTTGGTCGCGGCAATCTTCGTAGCCAAGCTGACTAATGGGCTTCGTTTCTTCAGGCTTATTCATGCGGCTCCATCCGTCGGGCCGGTACTGCTCGCGCCGATCGCGCCGTCGCCCACCCGGATCCGCAGCCGGGTACCGGGCGGTGCGTCGGCTGTCGAGCGAAGGATCTCAGCCTCTCCCTGTTGGCTGACCACCTGGACGACGGCGTAACCGCGCGCCAGGGTGGCCGCCGGTCCAAGGGTGGCCAGGCGGGCCGCCAGATGGCCGACGCGGTCGGATTCCGCCGCGACCAGCCGCTTGACGTCGCGCCGGATGCAGGCACGTGCCCGCTCGACCTCCTCGGAGCGATGCGTCAGCACGCCCAACGGGTCGGCCAGCACCGGACGGCTGCGTAGATGGGTGACGGTGCGCTGCTCGCGGCCGACCCAGTTGCGCAGCGCCTGCGCGCTGCGGTGGCGAAGCTCGGAGACCAACGCCAATTCCGCGGCGGTGTCCGGCACCACCTTCTTGGCGGCGTCGGTCGGGGTGGCCGCCCGCAAATCGGCGACCAGGTCGCACAGCGGGTTGTCCGGTTCATGGCCGACGGCACTGACCACCGGCGTGGTGCACGCCGCGATCTCGCGGCACAGCGTCTCGTCGGAGAACGGCAGCAGATCTTCCACGCTGCCGCCGCCTCGGGCGATCACGATGACGTCGACCTCGGGGTCCGCGTCGAGCTCGCGCAGCGCCTCGACGATCTGTGCCACCGCGTTGACACCCTGCACAGCGGTGTTGCGGATCGCAAAGCGCACCGCGGGCCAGCGGGCGGCGGCCACCGTCGTCACGTCGTGCTCGGCGGCACTGGCTCGCCCGGTGATCAATCCGACGGTCGACGGCAGGAACGGCAGCTGGTGTTTGCGCCGCGGGTCGAACAACCCCTCGGCTTCCAGCAGCCGGCGCAGCCGTTCAATGCGAGCCAGCAGTTCGCCCACACCGACGGCACGAATGTCGCTGACGCGCAAGGAGAATGAGCCACGCACGGTGTAGAAGCTAGGCTTGCCGCACACCACCACCTGGGTGCCCTCGGTGAGCTTCACCGGCGCGGCGAGAACCAGGTCGCGTGAGCAGCTGATGTCCAGCGACATGTTGGCGGCCGGATCGCGCAGCACCATGTAAGCCGTGGCGTTGCGCACATTGATCTGGGTCAGCTGACCCTCGACCCACACGGTGCCCAGCCTGTCGATCCACCCGGCCACGCGGATGGCCACGGCGCGAACCGGATACGGGTTCTCCGCAGAGTTGCCCTGGGCTTTGGTCACTTGGCGGACGCGCGGGTGATCCTGTTGGCCAGCAGAGTCTGGAACGGCGCCCGAGCCTTCGAGGTCTCCTCGTAGGCCAGCAGAGCCTCCAGGTCGGCGACGCTCAGCGACTGGAGCCGAGCGCGCAGCTGCGCCAGGGTCAGCGACTCGTAGTCCAGCTCCTCGGCGATCGGCGGTGCGCTCTTGGTGGCGGTCGCCATGGGAGCCGCGGCCGAGGACTGAGCCTTCACCTCGACGCCGTCGGTCTCGCTGTACAGAGCGAAGCGGCCCTCCGTGAGGCGTTCGAAGTCAGGTGCCACCGCGTCGTCGTCCCCGGAGAGATCCTCGTCGAAGGTCGCCCACTCGGGTTGCTCGTCCTTCGGCGGGAAGATGCTCTCCAGGGCGCTGTCGCCCTTGATCACCAGGTCAGCCAGGTCTTGCTGCATCTTCATCACGATGTGCGCGACGGTGCTGGCCACCGTCATCGGGTACATCAGGATGGTTTGGGGCAGCTTGCGGGTTTCTTCGAGTGCGGTGACGGCGGCGCCGACCAGCAGACGAACCCCGTATGGTGCAGTTGCCATGGGCCCCAGCCTACGGCTGGCCCCCTTTCGTTGCGGGAACGTACCCTGAAAGCATGCCGCCTACCGTCAACATGGGGATTCCCGGTGCCGCCATCACTGCGGCCGATCGCGTGACCGGTAAGCGGGTGCTGCTGGCCGAGCCGCGGGGGTACTGCGCGGGCGTGGATCGCGCCGTCGAGACCGTCGAGCGGGCCCTGGAGAAGCACGGCGCGCCGGTGTACGTGCGACACGAGATCGTCCACAACAAGCATGTGGTGGAGACGCTGGCCGAGGCCGGTGCGGTGTTCGTCGATGAGACCGACGAGGTGCCTGAGGGCGCGATCGTGGTGTTCTCGGCTCATGGTGTCGCCCCCACCGTGCACGAGACGGCAGCCGCCCGCCAGTTGCAGGTCATTGACGCCACCTGCCCGCTGGTCACCAAGGTGCACAACGAGGCCAAGCGGTTCGCCCGCGACGACTACGACATCCTGCTGATCGGCCACGAGGGCCACGAAGAGGTGGTCGGCACCGCCGGTGAAGCACCCGATCACGTCCAGGTCGTCGACAACCCCGACGCAGTGGACAAGGTCACAGTGCGTGACCCGAACAAGGTCATCTGGCTGTCCCAGACGACGCTGAGCGTCGACGAGACCATGGAGACGGTTCGCCGGTTGCGGGAGAAGTTCCCGACGCTGCAGGATCCGCCCAGCGACGACATCTGCTACGCCACCCAGAACCGTCAGGGCGCGGTGAAGGCGATGGCGCCGGAGTGCGATCTCGTGATCGTGGTCGGTTCGCGTAATTCGTCGAACTCGGTGCGACTGGTCGAGGTGGCCTTGAATGCGGGAGCGCAGACGTCCTTCTTGGTTGACTACGCCGACGACATCGACCCGGCCTGGTTGTCGGGCGTCAACACCGTCGGCGTGACGTCCGGAGCGTCGGTGCCCGAGATTTTGGTGCGCGGGGTTCTGGAGCGGCTGGCCGAGTACGGCTACGGCACCGTGCAGTCGGTGACCACGGCCAACGAGACTCTGGTGTTCGCGCTGCCGCGCGAGATTCGCCCGGCGCGCACCTAGGTCAGCTCAGCGGTCGGAACGCCAGGATTCGGCGTCCCAGTCGTTCGCACTCGGCCGACGCGACCGCGACTTGCGGCCCTCGTCTTCCCCTTCACCGCGATAGCGCACCCTCGACACCGGGTGATGAGTGTCGCTGTCGCCGTTGGTCCGTCCGGGTGGACGCTGCCGCGTCGGCGGTTCGTACGGCGGGTACGGCTCGTAGGACGGGTAGCCCTCGTACGGCTCGAAACGACTGCTGCGCCGCGACGGCGAACCAGGGGGGTCCCGGCGCTCGCGAGGCTCGCGCGATTCACGTGGCTCACGTGGCTCACGGCGTGAGGACGAGGAGCGGCTGTTCGGGTCGCGCGGCTGGCGCCGGCGGCGCGGGATATCGGGATAGTCGGCCACATCGGAATCCGCGTCGACCGTGCGACGACGGGACGGCTGCCGGCGAGGATGCTCGGGCGCCTCGGTGATGTCCTCCAGCGGAGGACGGGCATGCCGCGAGCGAGTCGGCGCCGGCCGCTTGGTGGGCCGTGTCGGCCGGGGCCGCTTCTCCGCGGTCGCGGGGCGATCGATGCCGTGCTTGCGCATGGGAGCATCCTCGAGGGTGTCCCCATCGTCGGGGTCGCTCTCGCGGCGAAGGCCACTCAATTTCGCTGCCAGCCCGGCGAACAGGCCGGGTCCTGGTTCGGCGTTGTCGTCGGCCGGGCGGGCCGCTGCCGACGATTTGGCCGACATCCCGAAATACCAGCGCACCAGGCCGATCAGAAGGACGCCGGCCGAGGTGAACAGCATCAGGGGGAAGCGCTCGATCAACGGGTAGCCGAAGTTGATCAGGGTGTCCTTGATGCCGGTGAACGAGGCCCCGTGGAACAGGAAATACGAGCTGGGCACCATGACGAACAGAATCAGCGGGGGTTGGATGACCGCGGTGAAGATGCTGGAGTGGCGCACCGCCAGTACCGCGGCCACACAGCCGAGCGCGTACATCGCGGCGAAGACGTTGCCGAGTTCCTTATCGCCCGATCCGGCGTCGAAGGCGAAGCCAATTGTGGTGGCGATCACAGCAATCAGGATGGCGGCCCACCACGGCACGCCGGCAAGGTTCGGGTGCGCCGAGCGATTCGCGGGCGCCACCGAGGACCTGGCTCGCTGTGCTGACACACGTAGACCGTACCGGCTCTGGCTGAAACTGGACCGTCGGCGGGGCCGCGAGCCGAGGGGTCGGCCGGCGCTTTCTCCTAGACTGTGTTCCCTGTGAGCCTGAGCCTGGGAATCGTCGGTCTGCCCAACGTGGGGAAATCCACCCTATTCAATGCGCTGACCCGCAATAACGTGCTGGCAGCGAACTATCCATTCGCCACCATCGAGCCGAATGAAGGTGTCGTACCGCTGCCGGATCCGAGGCTGGTCAAGCTGGCCGAGATCTTCGGCTCCGAGCGGATCCTCCCGGCACCGGTCACCTTCGTCGACATCGCCGGCATCGTGAAGGGCGCCTCGGAGGGCGCGGGTCTGGGCAACAAGTTCCTGGCCAACATTCGTGAGTGCGACGCGATCTGTCAGGTGGTCCGGGTCTTCGCCGACGACGACGTGGTCCACGTCGACGGCAAGGTGGACCCGAAGTCCGACATCGAGGTCATCGAGACCGAGCTGATCCTGGCCGACCTGCAGACGCTGGAGAAGGCGCTGCCCCGGCTGGAGAAGGAAGCCCGCAACAACAAGGACCGCAAGTCGGTGCATGAGGCCGCGGTAGCGGCGCAGGCGCTGCTCGACGGCGGCACGACGCTGTTCGCCGCAGGCGCCAAGGTCGACTCGGCTGTGCTGCGAGAGCTGAATCTGTTGACCACCAAGCCATTTCTGTATGTGTTCAACTGCGACGAGTCGGTGCTCACCGATACCGACAAGGTCGCAGAGCTCAAGGCGATGGTCGCGCCCGCCGACGCGGTGTTCCTCGATGCCAAGATCGAGGAGGAGCTCCAGGAACTCGACGACGAGTCGGCGGCCGAGTTGCTGGAGTCGATCGGTCAGACCGAACGCGGGCTGGATGCGTTGGCGCGAGCAGGCTTTCACACCCTCAAACTGCAGACATATTTGACGGCTGGGCCAAAAGAAGCCCGCGCGTGGGTGATTCACCAGGGCGATACCGCACCCAGGGCGGCCGGCGTCATCCACACCGACTTCGAGAAGGGCTTCATCAAGGCCGAGGTCGTGTCTTACGACGACCTGGTGCAAGCCGGGACGATGGCCGCGGCCAAGGCGGCGGGCAAGGTGCGGATGGAGGGCAAGGACTACGTCATGGCCGACGGCGACGTGGTCGAGTTCCGCTTTGGATCAACGTCTACGAGCAAGGGCTAGCCCACGGGGGCACGCTAGTCTCTGTCGGCCGACACTGACGTGTTGAGTACAAGTCATCGTTCTTCCACTCGTCCTGAAGCCGAGCGGATAACTCCGGTCCGTGGGGGGAGAGACGCAAACCTTCACACTCAGAAATACCTCGGCCGACCGGCTGTGGCGAGCGTGCGTGATGGCTGTCGGTTTGTTCGGTTACACGGTCATCTACTCCGACAAGGCATCTGGACAACTGTCTTTCAACTCTGGGCGATCGATGTCGTCATGGTCGGCCAAGACCTCACGGCGACAGTCGTCCCGGCCGGAGTTGGCTCTCAGCTGGTCATGGGCGGATCGATCGCCAGAGGCGGAAACCCTTTCAGCGGGGGCCAGCTCGTGTCATGGGGCGAAAAGGGTCGGCTGATAAAGACCTTCGTCGGAAAGGTGACCGAAGTCCTGCCCAGTATTGCCAAGGAAAAGGCAACGGTAAGCGCTCCGGCCCCGGAATCTGTATCGGTGGCGGACGAGCTGGCCAAGTTAGCCAAGCTGCGGGATGACGGCGTGCTGACGCCGGACGAGTTTGCAGCGCAAAAAGCAAAGTTATTGGGCTGATGCTTGGTTGTGCCCAGATACGAAGCCAATGCTTCGCGGCGAAGAAACATTGAATCGCGGACGGGTCGAGTTCCGGTTCCAAACAACGTCTGAGGGCAAAGCTGCTGCCAAGTGGCGGGGGGGTGACCCGCTAGTTTGGCGAGTTCGTCACACGTGAGCGTGACAGTCCTCATACCGTTGTCGAATGACTTCAGCTGACAGCGCCGCGACACCGTCGCCCGGGTTCGCCTGGCGAACGGTGCGGTGTGCGGGGTACGCGGGTATCTCGGTTGTGGGACTTCTCGCTACTTGGTTGCCGAACCTCAGCTATACGTTCGCAGGGTTTATGGACAACTTCATGAATGATCTGAAACTCACGCCCGCGAGCCGGTCGTATACGGGCGACCTAGTGGTACTGGCCCTTGCCGTTGTGGTTTTGATGGTTGTCGAGGCGCGAAAGCATGACGTGAAGTTCGTGTGGTTGTACATCTTGGGTGGATTCGCCATTGCCATCAGCTTCACGTTCCCACTGTTCCTGATTGCGCGTGAGATGAGGATGAATCATGTTGACAGCGAACGCGTCCGCACAGTCGACGTAGCACTAGTTATGGTCGTCGCTCTACTTGTAGTCGGCCAGATTGTCTGGGTCAGCCTGGCATGATGTGGAGCGGCGATGTGGTGGAGTTCCGCTTCAACGTCTAGCCAATTGACGAATCGACGCCCGACTTGTCGTAGTGCTCTCCTACCCTGCTCTCGGACCCCCATCCTTCCGAGTGCAGGAGCAGGAATGAAATTTGTCTCGACCCGTCTGATCACCGCTGACGTCGGTTGTCTCGTCTCCTTCTATGAGATGGTCACGCAAGCCACCGCCGTGTGGGGGAACGAATTGTTCGCCGAGATTCCGACGTCGGTCGGCACGCTCGCGATCGGCAGCGAGAAGACCGTCCCACTGTTCGGGCAGGGATCCGCCGAGCCGGCGGCCAATCGAAGCGCGATCATCGAGTTCATCGTTGACGACGTGGATGCCGAGTATGCGCGCCTGCGCGGCCAGTTGAACGAGGTCGTGACCGAGCCGACGACGATGCCGTGGGGAAACCGCGCGCTGTTGTTCAGGGATCCCGACGGAAACCTCGTCAACCTGTTCACCCCGGTGACCGATGCGGCGCGCGCCAAGTTCGGGATATGACGCTGCACGAGGTCCTGGGCCTGCCGACTGTGGGGCGTATGCACACAACCGGGCCGATTTTCGTGCACAGGGCTCACACTCGCGGGGCCTATTCGGTCGCATTGACACCTAGGCTCCGCGCGGAATCGAGATAATGGTTGCCATGCCGCTGGTTGAACGCGCACTCGCCGGGCTGGCTCGCCAGCTCGGTCAACCGACCGGGTTCGCAGGCCGGATTGTCGGACGGCTACTCAACCGTGGCAATCGGTCACTTGTCGTCGCTGCCGTTGCCGCAACCGATTGCGGACCGGCCGCCGAAGTCGCCGACATCGGATTTGGCGGAGGCGTCGGACTCCGCATCTTGCTCGACCGCGACGGCACGGTTGTTCACGGCGTCGAGATGTCGGAGACGATGCTCACTGAAGCAAAGCGCCGGTTCTCTGACGACATCGCTCGCGGGCGGCTACGTCTGTATTCCGGTCGGATGGAGAGCCTGCCTCTCGAAGACTCGGCACTGGACGCGATCATCTCGACGAACACGATCTATTTCGTGCCGGATCTCCCCGCAGCTCTGGGTGAGCTGGTCAGAGTGCTGCGGCCGGGCGGGCGACTGGTACTCGGGGTTGGTGACCCGAATCAGATGTCCAAGATGCCATTCACCCGCCATGGTTTCCGTTTGCGACCCATCGACGAACTTGTGCCGATCATCCGCGAAGCGGGTTTTCCTCAGATCGAGGACAGGCGTGTGGGTAAGGGCCAGGGCGCCTTTCATCTTCTGGTGTGCGACCTGCCGGACTGACTGCGGCCGGTCAGTCGTAGATGACGTCCAGGCCGCGGCGCGCCAGGTCGGCCAACGCGTCGCGCATGGTTTGAAGCTGTTCGGGCGAATGACCTACCCAGTCGGTGATCTCGCCGACGACTCGAACCGGTTCGGTCGTGCGGTAGGAGAGGGTCGGATTGCCCGGGAACCGCTTGTCCGTCACGTTCGGGTCGTCCTCGACGGCCCCCGTCGGCTCGACGACGTAGATTCGCCCACGTCCGGCACCGGCAGCCAGCTCGGCTCCCCATACGGCTGCGTCCAATGTCCGCGTCACGTAGACATGGTTCGCCTGGCGCTCCGGGTCGTAGTTCATCCGGTGGCCGGGGAGCAGGAAGTCGCCTACCGGCAAAACGGCCTTGGTGCCATGTAGGAACGCGCCCGACTCGTGTGGCTCAAAGGGTTTGGGCATATTGGGCACAGAATCCTCCTTGGTCAGGTAGGTCGGTCGGACAATTCTGCAGCGCCGCCGGGGCCTTGCCGCAAGCCCCCCGAGCTGCCATAGTCTGAGAGGGGAACGATTAGTTCGACCCAATACGCGAGTCTGTATGGCATGGGAAAACTGAACTACACGGCGACCGTGTCGCTCGACGGTTACGCCGCCGACGCTGACGGTGACTTCCAGTGGTCCGCCCCGAATGGTGCGGTGTTCGACGTCCACGTCGATCGCATGGCGGAGGTGTCGACCGAAGTGCTGGGGCGCAAGACGTTTGAGTTGATGCAGTACTGGGAGATCGACCCCGTCGACGAAGTATGGACCGCAGCCGAAGCCGAGTTCGCCCGGCGTTGGCGGAGCATCGACAAGGTGGTGGTGTCGTCGACGCTTTCGCAGGACGTCGAATCGGATCGTGTTCGTCTCGTTCGCGACCTCAGCTTGGACGAATTGCAGGAGATCGTCGATGGTGCCACCGGCATGGTGGAGATCTTCGGGCCCACCGTAGCGGCCCCCGCGATCCGCGCCGGCCTGGTCGAGGAGTTCCAGTTCTTTGTGGTTCCGAAGGTTGTGGGAGGTGGCTTGCGCGCTCTGCCCGACGATGTGCGCCTCGACCTGCGGCTTGCTGAACATCAGGTTTTCGACAACGGCACCGCTCAGTTGCGCTACGTGCCTCGCTGAGCCTGCCGACAAGGTAGGACGATCAGGCGTAGCCGACCCAGCCTCGAAATATGAAGGCCGAGAAGAACTCGGTGAAGCCGGCCTCTTGCAGAACGGCGCGATCTTGCTCCGGCGACAAGATGGGAACCTCCGTGGCGATCGCGCTACGCGCCCTTTCGACAGCGGCGGCATCGATGCCCGACGCGGCGAGATTAGCGATATGCCGGGTCAACCACAGCTCTCGTTCACCATCGCGCTGCGGAAAGCTCATGTGCGCCAAGACGAATGGCGCACCGGGCGCGAGCCGTTGCCTGACTTGCGCTGCGGTGTCACGACGTTTTTCATAGGGCAGGAAGTGCAGTGTCAGCAGACTGGTGGCGGCGGCAAAGGGGCCGTCCGGGGCGTCACCGATGTATCCGTGGTGCATCCGCACCCGCTGGGCGTGCGGTCCGAGGTTGCGTTCGGCGAGGTCGAGCATCGCGGCCGAGGGGTCCACGGCGTCGAAGGTCCACCCGGGGTGTGCTTCGGCGAACGCCTTGGTCTCCAGTCCTCCGCCCGCACCGAGCACCAGAATCGTGGCATCGGGTTCTGCGCGTTCGGCGACGAGAACCCCCACCATCCGGTGGACGTCGTGGTACGCGGGCACCATCTGAGCGGCGCGCTCGGCGTACATGCTGACGTGGAGTGGATCGTCAAACGGGTTCGCAGTGGTTGTCACGTTTCGATGGTGACGGCGGCGGAGACGGATCGGCAAGCGTATTTGCCGATCAGGCAAGCAGGCTGGATCGGTTCCGCGCTACGATCCGCGAATGCGCGGAATACGGTTGTCCACGGTGCTTCTCGGTCTGCTCGCCATCGCATCGATCAGTGCGGGGTGCGCTAATTCCGGCTCGACCGCCCAACAGGCGGCCTCGATCACACCCGCCAGCTCCACGGCACCGGCCACTCTGGAGGCGGTCGCATTCGGCACCAAGGTCGACATCGCCTCATCTGACGGAACAGCGGCGTACACCATCGACAACCTGCAACCCGTGCCGCCGGACGCCCAAGTCGTCCCGGCCAAGGGCACGATGTACGCGGTCGATGTGACCATCGTCGCCAAGAGCGGCACACCCACCTACAACGGTTTCTATATCGTCGCCCGCGGGGCCGACGGATCAAACATCGCGCCCGCTGTCGGTGCCGTCCGGCCAGGCATCACCTCGGGCCGGCTCGAGCAGGGGCAGCAGGTCGCCGGCCACGTCGCCTACGACGTCCCACAGGGGCAAACCATCACGGCGATCCTGTTCCGCGACCCGAAAGGAAAGGTGCTCGCCGTCTGGGGCGGGGCGTAGTCGCCCCGGGGCATCCTGGAACTGCCGAATCAGTCTGCGATGACCTGGATTTCGTCGCCCAGACGATAGTTGCCTGCCAGCGGCAGCGTGTCACCGCTCCAGAACCGTCCTGGGTCGAACCAGTTCTCGTTCTTCTCGATGGCCAGCAGCCCCATCTCCTCATAGGTGATGGCCACCGTCTCCGCGCAATACGCCGTCTGCAATCCGACTTCTCGCTCGGCCAGTTTGCGCCGCTCCGCGGATTCACGAACTTTTTTGTGCACGAACGGGATTCCTCGCGTCCAGTCGCTGGCGGTCGGGAGTCGGCCGCGCAGCCAGCGGCCAGTCAGCCGCGCGGTGGACGGGAACGGGGTGCCATCCATCCGGGCGATCACCTTCAGCAGCTGATCCTCGTGTTCGCGGGTGACATCGGGGGTCAGCTGGCGCAACCAGCACCGCTGACCGTAGTGGTGCAGCCATTGCTCGACGGCCTCACGGGCGTCATTGAGTTGGACCCCACGGTGATTGGTGCCGGTCCACAGGTCCAGCAGCTTGTGACCGAGTTCGGCGTGCCAGATCAACGGCGGCAGATCATCGATCGCCACCGTCATGCCGACGTGGTTGACCGGTGCATTGGTCAGAGTCTGGATCGCCCGATCCGGGCCGGATCCGCCACGAAAGAGCCAGACGTCACCGGTTCGGCCTTCGTTCAGCGCCTGTGTCAACGACACGGTGTGCTCGGTCACCAGCGCAGCCTAGTGTGATCGCATGCGTGGCATCTGGAAGTGGGTCGGTCTGGCCGGTGCGGCCGGCGTCGTCGCGGGCGGGGTACTGGTCGCACGGGACCAGCGGCGCCGCAAGGCGTACACCCCCGACGAGATCCGCGCCCGGCTGCACCAGCGGCACGCCGCGGCTCAACCGTCATCGAGATAGCACTCAGATTCTCAACGGTCTTGAGGCCAAGCCACCGCGTAGAGCCGGTGGTTGCCGCTGAAGCCTTTGAGCTCGGCGTCACGCCCCTCGTCGAAGGATTGTTGATCGCCCACCGCGGTCCGCACCGGTTCACTCACCAGAATCTCACCGCCGTCGGCCTGGCCGGCGACTCGGGCGGACATCGCGACGTTGCGCCCGAACAGGTCGTCGCCGCGGCGCACCGACTTGCCCATGTGGATACCGATCCGTACCCGAATGCTGTTGTGCCGCTTTCGTTTCGCATCACGATCCAGTTCTCGCTGTATCGCTACCGCGCTGCTCACTGCGGCGGCGGGATCGGCGAAGGCCACCATGAACCCGTCGCCCTGACTCTTGACGACGTGGCCGTCGTACTTGGCCACCAACCGACGCACCATTCGGTCGTGGCTGCCGATCAGTTTGACCCACGCCCGGTCGCCGATCCGCTCGTTGAGTGCGGTGGATTCCTCGATGTCGGAGAACATCACCACCACCTTGCCGTCAGGCACGAGCCGGGCCAGGTCGGGCCGCTCGACGTCGGCCCAGTCGGCGAGTTCCTCGATGGAGGACCGCACCGCGCCGCCCAGGCCCTGGGTGCGCACCAGGTTGGCGGTCTGCCACACCTGCTTGACCGCCTCCCGGCCGCCCGTCCACAGCATGTTGCGGGTGTCCAGCCGTCCGCGCAGTTCCTCGGTTTCACGCTGGCTGGCGTCCAACTGGTTGCGCATCAGGACCAGCGCGATGGCCTCGGCCACGACCAGCACCGCCAACACCGCTGCCGCGATCGTCCAACCCACTGTGTGCCGCCCTCTCGTCCGCGATCCTGAACTGATGATGCCTCCTTACTACGAGAGCAGATTCATCCGTGTGCATCACCCCCGACGCGCGAAGGCCAACTGGCTGCGCCGGACGCTGCTGTTGCCGAAGCCCGGCGACACGGTGGCCGACGTCTGGGTGATGCTGTTCGACCCTGACGGCGGCGCGAACTGCGCGATCAAGGTGCTTCATCCGAGCCCTGTTCGGCCGACCGGCAAGACCCAGGCGCGCCATCCGCTGGCCCGTTTCGACGGCACCGTCAAACTCGAGGTCGTCACCGCCCGCGCCGCCCTCGGGCCGCTGCGGCTGCCGGGTCGACGGTTTCGAGGTGCACGGTGAGATCCGTGCCGAACCTGGCGACGTCATCGGGCCATGACGGAGTGCCGCTGCTGGCGTAGCGGTGATCCAACGTTGAGCAATTTGCCGAGATCAGGCCTTTCGCCTGCGTAAACTGCGGCGGTGGGGGATAGCCGGACCTGGCCCGTCATGCGACGGGGCAAGGAACTTGCTGCGATTCAGGCGACCCTGCAGGGCCGGCCCGGTCAATGCGGCACCCTGCTCCTGGGAGATGCCGGCGTCGGAAAGACCACACTGGCGCGGATGGCCACCTACGCGCTGCGTTCCGGCGCGGTGTGGGTCGCCGGAACCGAGTCGGCGCGCGAGGTGCCGCTGGGTGTGTTCGCCCACCTGCTGACGAGCCCGATGCCGGCCGACCCGGTGGCCATGCTTGCCGACGCGTTCCGCACCGTCCGCGGGGAGAAGCTGGCACTCATCGGCGTCGACGACGTCCACCTCGTCGACCATCTGTCGGCGACGCTGCTGCATCAGCTGGCCGTCGAAGGCGCGGTGCGCATCGTGGCGACCGCACGCAGCGGTGAGCCGATTCCCGAGACGATCACCGCCCTCTGGAAGGACGGCTACCTCGCCAGGTTGGATGTCGTTCCGTTCTCCAAGGCCGAGGCGGTCGCGCTCGTCGAGACGGCGCTCGGCGGACGCCTGGAACGGCTGTCAGCCGAGCTGATGTGGGAGGCCTCGAGCGGCAACGCATTGTTCGTCCGGCATCTCGTCGAGGGTGCGCTGGAAGCCGGAACGCTGCGCCAGGTCAATGGTGTCTGGCAGCTCAGAGGTGAAGCTGCGGTGGCTTCGAAACTGGCGCCGCTGCTCAGCAGCCGGCTCGACCGGTTGCCTGACGACGAACAGCGGGCGCTTCAGATGCTCGCAGTCTCCGAGCCGCTGACGTTGGAAGTGATGTCCGAGCTCGTCGACAACGACACGTTGGAGCGCGCCGAGCGGCGCGGGCTGATCCGCGTCGTCGATGTCACCGGAACCGCTGAGATTCACTTCACCCACTCCGTGATCGGTGAAGTCATACGGCAGGGCTTGGGCCAGGTCGCGAGCCGGCGGTTGCGGACGGAGCTGTTGGGCGCGATGGACCTGCACCCGGCGCAGACACGGGTCCAACGTGTGCGCCGCGCCGAACTCGCCTTGACTTCAGACGCGAAGGTCGAGACCGAATTCCTCTGCCGCACAGCCGAAGACGCGTTCGCGTTGATGAACATCACGCTGGCCGAGCGGCTGGCCACGGCCGCCGTCGACGCCGGCGGTGGCCTGGTGGCCTCCGAACTGGTCGCGCGAGCCTTGCGCTGGCAGGGCAGAGCCCCGGAGTCCGAGGCGATCCTGAAATCATTCGACCCGGACACCCTCTCCGAGTTCGAGCTGGCCCGCTGGGGCATGGCGCGGATCGCGAATCTGCAGTGGGCTATCGGTGATGCCGACGCGGCCGCCGAAATCCTGCAAATGCTGCAGCGGCGCATCGCCCACCCCCGAATCCGTCTGGCGGTCGACGGCCTCGCGGCCGCGCTCGCAGTACTCGACAATCGGCTCGACGAGGCCGCCACGCTGGCGGATCAGGTGCTGGCCGATCCCACCGCTCCGCCGATCGCCGTGGGTTGGGCGGTTTTCGGCGGTGTCATGGCCGCGTCGATCAGGGGATGCACCGCTGACGCCGCGCGCTTTGCCGCGCGGGGCCGCGAAGTCTACGACGATATCGATGGGTTGCAGCGTTTTCTGCTGTCGCTGGGCGAGGTCCGTGCGTTGACCTTGGCCGGCGATTTCGCTGCGGCACAGGCGCATTCGGGTGACATCGTGCGAATCACCTCGCCCAGTCAATACCGCGCTCGCGCGATGGCGAACGTATTGGCCGGCACCGTGGAGTTGGGGCGAGGCCAGTTGCGAATCGCGATGGGACGACTCGAGGAGACCTTGGCCGCGCTCAGTGGTGAGGCCGCCGCGTCATGGAACGTGCCAGCCAGATTGCTTCTCGCACAGTGCTATTGCGGGCTCGGGTACGACCAGCAAGCCGCTCCGCTGGTGGCCGAACTGCGGGAGCTGGTCAGTCGTGCGGCGACGATGTTCGAACCGGCTGTCCGAATCGCAGAGGCATGGCTGGCCGCAGCAATGGGCCACGTCAGCGGTGCGGTCACGATGGCCCTGCATGCGGCCGATCTAGCCGGCGCGTCTGGCCAGCGGGCCATCGAGCTGATGGCATTGCACGCGGCCGCGCGATTCGGTGACACGACCTGCCTGCCGCGCATCGTAGAGGTCGCGGCGGTGATCGGCGGGCCCCTGGCGGCGGTCGACGCAGCGCACGCCACCGGGCTGATGAACAATGATGCCGCAGCGGTGTTTTCAGCCTCACACGAGTTCGAGCGGATCGGCGCCCTGTTGTCGGCGGCGGATGCCGCGGCGCAGGCGGCGGCGCTCTTCGGTGCAGCCGGGCAGCGACGCCACTCGCTCGAAGCGGCCGCCGCCGCCGATCGGTTGGGTAAGGAATGCGGAGGCCTGAAGACGCCTGCGCTGATGGCCACTTCTCAGCCGCTGCCGCTGTCCCGGCGGGAACGCGAGATCGCACATCTGGTCGTACGTGGGTTGTCCAACCGGGACATAGCCGAGCGGCTGGTGGTGTCGACGCGCACGGTGGAGGGACACCTCTACCGGATGTACCTCAAACTCAACGTGACAAGTCGCGAGGAGTTACGCGACGTCGTCCGCAGTGCGTTCGATGACGGCGAGCCTGGTTGACTGGCGGCATGGCCATCCTCGTCGTCGGCAGGCTCGAACCATCCCTGGAGAAACAACTGACGGCCAAACACACTCCACTGCGGCAACCTCTCGACGCACAGCAGGCGGAGGAAGTCACCGTGATCGTGTGCGGCGGACGTCCCGGAGTCGACGCGACGCTGATGGACTCGCTGCCGCAGCTGCGCGCGATCGTGAACTACGGTGCCGGGTTCGACGCCATAGACGTCACCGCGGCTCGCGAGCGGGGGATCGGGGTGAGCAACACCCCCGACGTCCTCAACGACACCGTCGCCGACACGGCGCTCGGTCTGATCCTCGACACCATGCGCCGATTCGCTGCCGCAGACCGGTACGTGCGGGCCGGCCGGTGGGCCACCGACGGGCCGTTCCCGTACACCCGCGACCTCTCCGGCAGCCGCGTCGGCATCCTCGGGCTGGGCCGGATCGGCTCGGCGATCGCCGCGCGCCTGCGCGGATTCGACTGTGCCATCGCCTATCACAACCGCCACGAACTTCCCGAAAGCCCGTACCGCTACGCCGCCTCACCGGTCGAGCTGGCGGCGTCCGTCGACGTCCTGGTGGTCGCTACCGCCGCTGGGCCCGACACCGCGCATCTGGTGGACCGCGAGGTGCTGTCCGCGCTCGGTCCGGACGGCTATCTGGTGAACGTCGCTCGCGGCAGCGTCGTGGACCAGGACGTACTGATCGAGTTTCTGGAAGAGGGCCGGCTCGCCGGCGCCGGCCTGGACGTCTACGCCGCCGAGCCTGACGTGCCGGTTCGCCTGTGGGAACTGGACAACGTCGTACTGCTGCCGCACATGGGCAGCGCGACCGCCCGAACCCGAACGGCCATGGCCACTTTGGCGATGCGCAACCTCGAGGAGTTTTTGGCCGTCGGTCAGCTGGTCACACCCGTCTAACCGGTGACGAAGGAGACGACGGCCTCGCTGAAGGCGTCGTTGTCGTCACCGGCGGCGGTGTGGCCGGCATCGGAGAGTTCGACGAATTCCGCGCGCGGCACCTTCGACAGGAAGTCCTGCACTCCTTCGGCGCTGACGACGTCGGACAGCTTGCCGCGAATCAGCAGGATCGGGATGGTCAGGTCGATGGCGGCCTGCTCGAGGCGCTCGACCCGGCCGAACGGATCGTCCTTCGGTGCGGTGAGGAACGCCGGATCCCAGTGCCAGAACCACTTGCCGTCGCGGAATCGCAGATTCTTCTTGAGTCCGTCGAGATTCTTCGGGCGCTTGCGGTGCGGAAGGTAGGCGGCGATGGCGTCGGCGGCCTGCTGGAGAGTGTCGAAACCGTCAACATTGCTGAACATGAAGTCCCGGATCCGGGCGCTGCCGTCCTTTTCGAAGCGGGGCACCACGTCGACCAACACCAGCTTGGTGACCACGTCCGGACCGGCCTCCTTGGCCACCAGGATGCTGGTGAGCCCACCCATGCTGGCCCCGATCAGCACTACCGGACGGCCGACCTCCTCGAGCACCTTCAGCACGTCGGCCGACAACGCGTCAACGCTGTAGTCGGCGTCGGGGGCACGATCGCTGTCACCGTGCCCGCGGGCGTCCAGCGCGATCACGTGGAAGCCGTGGTCGGCCAGGACCTGTCCGGTGTTCTTCCAGGAGAACCGATTCTGCCCGCCGCCGTGCAGCATCAGGATCGTCGGGCGGTCGGACGCCGACTCGGCGCCCCGGTTCCACTCGTCGGCCACCAGGGTGAGCTCGTCGGTACCGCGCAACTCCACCGTCTGACCGCTGTTCGTGCTGCTCACCGGCATCCTCTCGACCGAACCTGAACAGCACGTTACATAGCGGCGCTATCGATGAGTTTCGGCACCCCGGCCGGTCTATCCCTTCGCCAGCCCTAAAGAGGAGATATCCGTGCCCACCATCACCCCGTCGCTGTGGTTCGACAACGATCTCGAAGAGGCGATGCGGTTTTACACCGGCCTTTTTCCGAACTCGTCCGTCGAGTACGTCAACCGCTACACCGAGGCCGGCCCCGGCACCCCCGGTGAGGTGCTGTCGGCTGGCTTCAGCCTCGACGGCACCCGGTTCGTCGGCATCAACGGCGGTCCGGTGTTCTCGTTCACCGAAGCCGTGTCATTCGTCATCGAGTGTGCTGACCAGTCCGAAGTCGACTACTACTGGGACGCGATGGTCGCCGGCGGCCAGGAATCGCAGTGCGGTTGGCTCAAGGACCGCTTCGGGTTGAGCTGGCAGGTGGTGCCCACTCGGCTCTATGAGCTGCTGTCCGATCCCGACCAGGCCCGAGCGGTCGCCGCGACCCAGGCGATGCTCGGGATGCGCAAAATCGTCATTGCCGATCTGGAGGCTGCCGTGGCGCACCCGTGACGGCCCTCACAGCGCCTACCGGTAGCCTTTCGCCCCAGTAGTGCGGGTGATCGGAGCCCGTAGCGCCGCAGAGGGAGAATCATGGCCGACGAGCCTGCCAAGGCCGGGGACGAGGCCGTCGTGCCGGATGAGGCCGAGACCACGACTGTCCTCGACGGCGACGAGACCGTGGAGGAGACCACCGACGCCGAGCCGGCCCCGGTAAAGCGGGCGCGCTCACATGTCCAGCTGGCGCTGATCGTGGGAACGGTCATCGTGGTCGCCCTGGCCGCGTTGACGGGGTGGCTCGGGTACCGGGCGTATGAGTCCCGGGAGACCGCCCAGCTGCAGGACCTCATCCTCGGGGTCGGCCGTCAGGGCGCGCTCAACCTGACCACGATCGACGCCGCCGAGGCCGACAAGGATGTGCAGCGCATCCTCGACTCGGCCACCGATGCGTTCTACGACGACTTCGCCAAGCGGTCCCAGCCGTTCATCGAGGTGGTCAAGCAAGCCCAATCCAAGTCGGTGGGTGAAATCACCGAAGCCGGGCTCGAGTCGATCTCGGGGAACGAAGGTCAGGTGCTGGTGGCCGTCACCGTCACCACCTCGAATCGTGGTGCGCCCAACCAACCGAAGCGCTCCTGGCGGATGCGTCTGACGGTCAAGAAGACCGGCAACGACGAAGCGAAGGTCTCGAAAGTGGAGTTCGTACCGTGACAACTGACGATGCCAAACCGGATGCCAAACCGGATGCCAAACCGGATGCCAAGCCAGACCCGGAAGTCATCGAGGAGGAGACCACCGCGGTCGAACTCAGCGACTCCGACTCCGACGGTGAAACCCCCGCTGCGCTTGAGGCCGCACCGAAGAAGCGGTTCAGCTTCGCCAGGGCGATGGCCTTCGGCGTGCTGCCGATCGTCGCGCTGCTGCTCGCGGCGGCGGCCGGCTATCTGCGCTGGGATGATTCGTCGCGCCGGGATGCCGCCACCGCCCGCACCGAGTCGGTCCAGGCGGCCAAGGACTCCACCGTCGCCCTGCTGAGCTACAAGCCCGAGACGGTCGAGAAGGACCTCGGCGCGGCCCGCGACCGGCTGACCGGAAGCTTCCTGGACGCCTACACCGAGCTGATCAACAACGTCGTCATACCCGGTGCCAAGGACAAGAAGATCTCGGCTATGGCGGCGGTGCCGGCGGCAGCGTCGGTCTCGGCCAAGCCCGATCATGCGGTGGTGCTGCTGTTCGTCGATCAGACCGTCGTCGTCGGCACCGACGCACCGACCAACACCGCCTCCAGCGTCCGGGTGACGTTGAACAAGGTGAAAGACCGCTGGCTCATTTCGGGATTCGATCCGATCTAGCAAAGGGGGTTCGATGACCCAGCCGCGCTGGATTGACGTCTCCGCGCCGGCTGTGCAACTGCGCGCGCTCAGCTGGGGTCCGGACGAGGGCCCGATTGCGTTGTGTCTGCACGGTTTTCCCGATACCGCCTATAGCTTCCGCAAACTCGCACCGCATCTGGTGGCCGCCGGCTATCGCGTCATCGCCCCGTTCATGCGCGGCTACGTGCCTTCGTCACTTCCCGCGGATGGCAGCCAGCACATCGGGGCCGTGATGGACGACGCGCTGAAGGTGCTGGCTGCGAGCGGTCCCACCGGCGCCGACGTCGTCATCGGCCACGACTGGGGTGCGATCGCCGCTACCGGCCTGGCCGCGATGCCGGAGAGCCCGTTCGTGAAGGCCGTCGTGATGTCGGTGCCGCCGTCGGCGGCGCTTCGGCCCGGCGGTGGCAGAAAGCTGGCCGATCGGGGCCGGCTGCTGCGCCTGCTGCCGGTCCAGTTCGTGCGCAGCTGGTACATCAGCTACTTCCAGTTGCCGTTCCTACCGGAGCGCTCATCGTCGTGGATAGTCCCGCTGCTGTGGCGCCGCTGGTCGCCCGGCTACAACGCAGCCGAGGACCTGCGTCACGTCGACGCCGCCATCGGTTCACCGGACCGCTGGCGCGCGGCGCTGGGCACCTACCGGGCGACTATCCGCAACACTCGTCCGCCGGCCCGCTATGCCGAGCTGCAGAAGCTGTGGCTCGAGCCGCCCCGGCTGCCGACGCTGTACCTCCACGGAGCCGACGACGGTTGTATGACACCGGAATTCACGCCGTGGGTGGCGGGCGCTCTACCGCCGGGCAGCGATGTGGCGGTCGTCGAGCACGCCGGGCATTTTCTGCAGCTCGAACAGCCCGACGTGGTGGGCGATCAGATCGTCGACTTCCTGGCTGCTACTTCTTCTTGAACGCCGGATGCTGGCTGGCCAGCAACGGCAGCAGCAGACGCCGCGGCGTCAGGTGATACACCGCCGTCGCGGCCCTATTGAGGCGCCCTGGCACCACGACCGGTTTGCCTGCCGCGAGCCCGTCCACCGCCGCCGCGGCGACCTCCTCGGGTGACACCCACAGCGGCTTGGGCAGCGCGGCCTCGGCGTCCTCATTGGAAATCCCGGCGGCCTCGCCGAATCCGGTGTGCACCGGACCCGGGCACAGCGCGGTGACCGCGATGCCGCTCGCTTTGAGTTCCTGGCCCAGCGCCCGGCTGTACGACAGCACGAATGCTTTGGCCGCGCCGTAGACGGCCTGCCCGGGCAGTGGGCCGAAGCCGGCCACCGATGCGACGTTGAGCACTGCCCCGCGGCGCCGGCTCACCATGCCCGCCACGAACCGGGTGCACAGGTCAACCACGGCGGCGACGTCGACCTCGACGACGTTCAGCTCGGCGTCGGGATCGGCGTCGGCCACCGGCCCCATGGTGGACAGCCCGGCGTTGTTGACCAGGATGTCGACGTCCAGTCCGAGTGCGGCGACCCGGCCGGGAAGGGCTGCCCGTTCGTCCTGTTGTGAAAGATCAATGCCAACAACGGAACTCGGGCCCGGCAGGGATTCCGCGAGTTCGGTGAGCTGTTCGGTGCGGCGGGCCACCAGCACCACGTGATGCCCGCGGGCGGAGAGCACTCGGGCGATTTCGGCGCCGATGCCGGAGGAGGCTCCGGTGATCAGCGCGGCGCGGTTGGGACCGGGGGTCGGCAGCACGACGTCAGCCTAGGACAATGAGCGCCATGGCTGCCAGCAGAGCGATGGCCGCGGTTGACGCGCAGATGTTCTGGATGTCTGCCGTGATTCCCAGCGACCAACTGGTGCTCTACGCCTTCGACGGATCGCCGGACGCTCCCGACGCAGCAGTGGGCGAGCTGCGGCGGCGTGCCGAGGCGTTCGACGAGCTGCGCATGCGGGTGGTCGACGACGGGCGGTGGCGATACCCGCGATGGTGTCGCGGGGAGGTGGGCGCCGATCAATTCGTGCTTCACGAGACCGGCGGAGTGGACTGGCAGGGTTGCCTGGACATTGCGGCCCGGCTCCGCGGCGACCCGCTCGACCTTTACCGAATGACCTGGCGCGCACACATTTTCCCGCGGGTCGCGGATGTGCCCGGCCGCCCCGGGGTGGGTTCGGTGGTGGTGATGCAATCGGGCCATGCGTTCGCCGACGGCAGCCGGGGGACCGTGCTCGGCGGTGCTCTGCTCGGCCGTGTGCAACCGGTGCCGGTACCGGTGACGCCGCGTCGTGGGTTCCTTCCGGCGCGCGGAGTGGCCGCCGCGCGCGCACATCGTCGGTTGGTGCGCGACACCGAGGCCGGCCTGGTGCCGCCCGCTCTTCCAGGCAGTCCGTTGCTCAGCATCAACCAGCCGCCCCGCGGAACGCCGGTGCTGCGGACGCTGGTGCTGCGGCGTGCTGAGCTTGCGAATCCCACCGTGACCATCGGGGCGCTGGTGGTGATCGCCGAGGCACTGGCAGGTTATCTCACCGAACGGGGCGAGGACACGTCGAAGCTGGCCGCCGAAGTGACGATGGCCGGATCACAGGATGCCAGTAGCCACAACAACTTTCGCAATGTCGGGATCAGATTGCATCCCGAGGTCGATCGCGCCCGGCGCGCGGCGCTGATCGGTGCCGAGCTGGCCGCCCAGCGCCGCCGCGGCCAGCACCCGGCGCTGCGGGCTTCGGCGGCCGCGTCCGCAGCCACCCCCGCGGCGCTGCTGCGGTGGGGTGTGGGCCATTTCGACCCCGACGCCCGATCGGCTACGGTCACCGGCAACACCGTCGTCTCCAGCGTCAACCGCGGGCCGGCGGATCTGTCGTTCGGCGGATTCCCCGTGCTGCTGGCGGCCGGGTGGTCGGGGCTGTCGCCGATGATGAGCCTGACTCACGGTGTGCACGGCCTGGGCGACACCGTCACGATCGGCGTGCACGCCGACCCGCTCAACGTCGACATCGACGATTACGTCCACCGCCTGCGGGCCGCGCTGTCGGTCTGAACATGGGCTGAGCACCTGCCCAGCGCGCAGGCCGATGCTCTAGGTTTACTTCCATGACTGCCTACCATGATGCGGCCAGTGTCGGACTGCTCATCCTTCGTGTGGTGCTCGGCTTGACCATGGCCGCCCACGGCTACAACAAGTTCTTCGGTGGCGGCGGGATCAAGGGCACCGCCGGCTGGTTCGAGAGCATCGGCATGAAGCCCGGCACCTTCCATGCCCGGGTGGCAGCGAGCACCGAGATGGCAGCGGGCATCGGTCTGGCGCTAGGCCTGCTGACGCCGATCCCGGCCGCCGGGTTCGTGGCGCTGATGCTGGTTGCGGCGTGGACTGTGCACCGTGCCAACGGTTTCTTCATTGTCAAGGAAGGCTGGGAGTACAACCTGATCCTGGCCGCTGCCGCGGTGGCCCTAGCCGCGACCGGCGCCGGCAAGTTCAGCCTGGATTACCTGCTGTTCCATGGCACCGACTTCTCCCAGTACCTGCGCGGGTGGTGCGGTCTGCTGATCGCGCTGGTGCTCGGCCTGGCCGGTGGCATCGGTCAGCTGGCGATCTTCTACCGGCCGCCCGCCAAGGCCTGAATCGCCGGAGTCCCGCCGCGCGGGAATTCGCTCCCGTCCCACTAGAACGCGTTCTAGTGTTTTCTTCATGGGATTTCTGAAGCAGGAAGTGCCCGTCATCGACCTCGAGACGTGGAGCAAGGGCACGCGCGCGGAGAAGATCAAACCGATGGCACGGCACTGGGCCGAGGTCGGATTCGGCACCCCGGTTGCCCTGCACCTGTTCTACGTCGTCAAGATCCTGCTCTACGTCTTCGTCGGCGCGCTGTTCGGCTGGGCCACTGCCGGGATCGGCGGGCTGGCCGATATCGGGTCGTGGTGGTCTGAGCCGATCGTCTACGAGAAGGTCGTGCTGTACACGATGCTCTTCGAGGTCGTCGGGCTCGGCTGCGGCTTCGGCCCGCTGAACAACCGGTTCTGGCCGCCGATGGGATCGATCATCTATTGGTTGCGTCCCAACACGATCCGGCTGCCACCGTGGCCCAACCGGGTGCCGCTCACCAAGGGCGACAACCGCGGCCCGGTCGACATCGCGCTGTACGCGGCGCTGATCGTGATGATCCTGGTGGCGCTGTTCTCCGACGGCACCGGACCCGTCCCGGAGCTCGGCACCACCGTCGGTCTGCTGCCGACCTGGCAGATCGCGACGATCGTCGCGCTGCTGGCGCTGGCCGGCCTGCGCGACAAGGTGATCTTCCTGGCCGCCCGCGGCGAGGTGTACGGCGCCTTCGCGGTGGCTTTCCTGTTCAGCGGCGTCGACATCATCCTCGCCGCCAAGCTGGTGTGCATGGCGATCTGGATCGGCGCCGCGACGTCCAAGTTGACCCGGCACTTCCCGTTCGTCATCTCGACGATGATGTCCAACAGCCCGGTGGTGCGTCCGCGCTTGCTCAAGCGGATGTTCTTCAAGAAGTTCCCCGAGGACCTTCGGCCAGGCCCGCTGTCGCACACCGTGGCCCACATCAGCACGGCCATTGAGATGCTGATTCCGTTGGCGCTGTTCTTCTCCCACGGCGGGTGGCCGACGACGATCGCCGCGATTGTGATGGTGTGCTTCCACCTCGGCATCCTGTCGGCGATTCCGATGGGTGTGCCGCTGGAGTGGAACGTCTTCATGATCTTCTCGGTGCTCGCGCTGTTCGTAGCGCACGCCCGGATCGGCATCACCGACATCACCACACCGTGGCCGATCCTGCTGTTCCTGGCGCTCGCGGTGACTGTTTTCCTCGGAAACACGGTGCCGCGCAAGGTGTCCTTCCTGCCCGGCATGCGGTACTACGCCGGCAACTGGGACACCACGCTGTGGTGTGTGAAGCCGTCGGCGGAGGCGAAGATCGAGCAGAACCTGGTGACGATCGCCAACATGCCGGCCGCCCAGCTGGAGAAGTTCTACGGCAGCAAGGAAGCCGCCCAGATTCCGCTCTTCATGGGATATGCGTTCCGCGCCTTCAACACCCACGGCAAGGCGTTGTTCACGCTGGCTCATCGCGCCATGGCCGGTGAGAACGAAGAGGACTACTCGATCACCGACGGCGAACGCATCTGCAGCATGGCGATCGGCTGGAACTTCGGCGACGGGCACATGCACAACGAACAGCTCATCGTCGCGATGCAGAAGCGCTGCGGATTCGAACCCGGCGAGGTGCGCGTGGTGCTGCTCGACGGCCAGCCGCTGCATCGGCAGCGGCAGGAGTACCGCCTGGTGGACGCCGCGACCGGCGAATTCGAAACCGGTTACGTCAACGTCGCCGACATGGTGGACCGTCAACCGTGGGACGACACCCTGCCGGTCCACGTGACCAGCACGACTGACCGAACGGTTGGTTGACCCGCTCGACAGTCGTCAAACAGCGTGTGTTTTGATCCAAAGATCAATCCGTCGTAAAGGAGTCAGGCCGATGGCCGAAGCCGTAATTGTCGAAGCTGTGCGTTCGCCGGTCGGAAAGCGCAACGGTGGACTGTCCACCATCCACCCCGCCGAACTGTCCGCTCAGGTCCTCAACGGCCTGGTCGAGCGCGCCGGTGTCGACCCCGCACTCGTCGACGACGTGATCTGGGGCTGCGTCATGCAAGCCGGTGAGCAGGCCCTCGACATCGCCCGCACCGCACTGCTGAGTGCCGGCTGGCCCGAGACCGTCCCGGGTGTGACGGTGGACCGCCAGTGCGGTTCCAGCCAGCAGTCGCTGCACTTCGCCGTCGCCGGTGTGGTGGCCGGCCACTACGACGTGGTCGTTGCCGGCGGTGTCGAGTCGATGTCGCGGACCCCGATGGGCTCCTCGCTGGCCAACGGCGGCAATCCCTATGGCCAGTCGTTCAAGGCGCGCTACGCCAAGACCCCGAACCAGGGCGTCGGCGCCGAGATGATCGCCGAGCAATGGGGCTTGAGCCGCACCCAGCTCGACGAGTTCTCCCTGGGCTCGCATGAAAAGGCCGCTGCAGCACAGGATGCGGGCGCATTCAAGGATCAGATCGTCGGCATCAAGACCACGGACGCCGACGGCAACGACACCGTGGTGCTCGAGGACGGCGGCATCCGCCGCGGCGGCACCGTCGAGTCGATGGCCAAGATCAAGCCGGCGTTCAAGGAGGACGGCGTGATCCACGCCGGTAACTCCAGCCAGATCTCCGACGGTTCGGCCGCTCTGCTGGTGATGTCGGCGGAGAAGGCCAAGGACCTGGGCCTCAAGCCGCTGGCCAAGGTGCACACCGCGGTGCTCGCCGGCGCCGACCCGGTGATCATGCTGACCGCGCCGATCCCGGCCACCCAGAAGGCGCTGAAGAAGTCCGGGCTGAGCGTCGACCAGATCGGCGCGTTCGAGGTGAACGAGGCCTTCGCGCCGGTGCCGATGGCCTGGCTGAAGGACATCGGAGCCGACGAGGCGAAGCTCAACCCCAATGGCGGCGCGATCGCGCTCGGCCACCCGCTCGGTGGTTCGGGTGCGCGGATCCTGACCACGCTGCTGTACCACATGCGCGACAACAACATTCAGTACGGTCTGCAGACCATGTGCGAAGGCGGCGGCCAGGCGAACGCCACCATCCTCGAGCTGCTGTAGTGACCGAAGCCGAAGCCCCCGCCGCTCTTTACGAGCGGCGGGGGAACGTCGCGCTGATCACGATCAACCGGCCCGACGCGCGAAATGCTGTCAACGGCGCGGTCAGCACCGCTGTCGGCGATGCGTTGCGGCAGGCTCAGGACGACGCCGACGTCTGGGCGGTGGTGATCACCGGCTCCGGCGACAAGTCGTTCTGCGCCGGCGCCGACCTCAAGGCGATCTACCGGCGGGAGAACCTCTTTCACCCGCAACACCCGGAGTGGGGTTTCGCCGGCTACGTCCGCCACTTCATCGACAAGCCGACCATCGCGGCGGTCAACGGCACTGCACTCGGCGGTGGCACCGAGCTGGCGCTGGCCAGTGACCTGGTCATCGCCGAGGAGAGTGCCAAGTTCGGGCTGCCGGAGGTCAAGCGCGGCTTGGTCGCCGCGGCGGGTGGTGTGTTCCGCATCGTCGAGCAGCTGCCGCGAAAGGTCGCCATGCAGCTGCTGTTCACCGGCGAGCCCATCACCGCAGCCGAGGCTTTGAAGTGGGGGCTGATCAACGACGTCGTGCCCGACGGAACCGTCGTCGATGCGGCTTTGGCTCTGGCGCAACGTATTACGGTCAACGCGCCGCTGGCCGTGCAGGCCAGCAAGCGCGTCGCGGTCGGTGTCGACGATGGTGTGATCACCGGGGACGAAGCCGGCTGGACGCGCACCATGCGGGAGATCGGCCCGCTGATGAAGTCCGAGGACGCCAAGGAGGGCCCGCTGGCGTTCGCAGAGAAGCGCCAGCCGGTCTGGAAGGCGCGCTAGTTACGCGGCAGCGGGCTTGGTCGTCGTCGGCGTAGCCGACGTCGACTCGGCGGGCGCTGACGACGTGGTGGTCGACGTCGTGCTGGTCGACGTGGTCGGCGCATCGCTCGGGCTGAGCACGGTGTCGATCATGTAGATGTAGGCACCGCGAGCGGTGTAGCCGCACACCAGCTTTGCGGTGTCGTTCACCTTGATGTCGCCGCCCTTGCCGGTCACGTTCACCGGGCTGCCCTGCTGGGTCGGCATCTTGCCGTGCAGGTCGTCGGGGCCGAGGTAGCCGAGCACCAGGTGGTAGTACAGCGTCGACGTCAGCGCGGCGGGGTCGCTCTTGAGCTGCGCCAGGGTCGCCTCGTCGAGCTTGGCGAAAGCGTCGTTGGTCGGCGCAAACACCACGTACGGGCCGCCGTCGATCACGCTGACGAGGTTGACCGCGGGGTTGAGGCCGCCGGAGATCGCTGCGCTGAAGGTGCTCAAATCCGGGTTGGCCGCGATGGCCGCGGTCGCATTCTGCGAGCCCATGCTCGTCAACGAGCCGGCGCCGGTGGGGATGCGGTTCTTGTAGGCATCGCAGCCGGAACCCTGCGGATCAGGCAGCTGGCTCATGCTGGGCACCGGGATTTGCGTCGTGGTCGGCGCCGCCGGGGTGGTGGGATCCGTGGTCGGATCGGCGTAGGCCTGAACGGCGGTCGGGATCGCGACAGCGATTGCGACAAACGCCGCGGCGACGCCCAGGGACTTGGTACGAGTGCTCACTTCGGCTCCTTTGAGTCTCTGATGGAGTCGGCGAAATGCGGATCCCCGTTACCGCTGCGCCGCAAAGAATCGTACTGGCAGCAAAGCGCCAGTCTCAAAACGGGCATTGAAACCGCAGGTCAGGCGGTTACCCGGAGCTGAACACGATTCGGATGCGGCTGAGATGGATCGTTTGGATGCGCCATATGCCACCGGATTTCGTGTAGTTCTCGTGGTAATGGCCTGCACCATGCAACACGTGTCCGTTGGGGAACTCCACCACATCTTGCATCGCCCAAATCCCGCTGGCAGTTGTGCTCGACGTCAGCGTGATCTCCGGAGTGTGGCCGTGGTGCACGGTGATGCACTCTTCGATCGCTGCTCGAATCGAGGTCACCAGGACGTCGGCGCCCTGCCAGGTGGGGCCGGGCTGACCGTCGGCGCCATTGGTTGACACTGCGTTGTCGAACACCCCGACCACATCGTCGGCGAAGACTTCGCGCCACGCCTGCCAGTCTTTGGTGTCCATGAAACGGAAGTAGCGCGCCTTGAGCTGGCGAATGGCCTCGAGATCGTCGGCGGATGACGCCGCGGCACCTGTCGCTGACGAATTGGCCATGCTCGTCCAGGTTTCCCGATCAACGGACACCCTGGTCTGCGGGGTCGAATCCCGGATCTGCATACGATGTCGGCCATGGCCGAACCTCTGATCATGTCCATTGGCGGGCACAGCCCCGAACTTCACGCCGAGTCCTGGGTCGCGCCCAACGCGGCGGTGATCGGCCAAGTACGCCTCGCATCGCGGGTCAGCGTCTGGTATTCGGCGACTCTGCGAGCCGAGGCCGAGTGGATCGACGTCGGCGAGGGCAGCAATATCCAGGACGGTGCCACCGTGCACGTCGACCCCGGTTTCCCGGCGCGGATCGGCGCCGGCGTGACCGTCGGTCACAACGCGGTGCTGCACGGCTGCGCGGTCGAGGACGGCTCGCTGATCGGGATGGGTTCGATCGTGCTCAACGGCGCGGTGATCGGAGCCGGTTCGATCGTGGGCGCCGGTGCTGTGGTGCCGCAGGGCATGGTCGTCCCGCCCCGCTCGCTGGTGGCCGGGGTTCCAGCCAAGGTCCGGCGCGAACTGTCCGATGGCGAGCTGGACGGCAATCGCATGAACGCTGCTGTCTACGAACACCTCATCGACCTGCATCGCGAGTCGGAATAGGTCCCGGGGGATCGATCTCACACCGCCGTCAGGTTTGCACTGACGCCAGACTGCCGATAGTCCTACCGTGGAGTCGAAGCGGATCCTGGTCACCGGTGCCACCGGATACGTCGGTTCTCGGCTGGTGGCCAAGCTGCTCGACGACGGGCACGAGGTGGTCGCCGCGACCCGCGACCCGGAGAAACTGGGCCGGTTCGGATGGTGTGACGACGTGACGGCCGTAATTTTTGATGCTGACGACTCCACGTCGATCGAGACCGCATTCGCGGTTTCCGGTCCCATCGACGTCATCTATTACCTGGTGCACGGGATTGGTCAGCCCGGGTTTCGTGAGCGCGACAATGCGGCGGCGGCCAACGTGGCGACGGTGGCGGCGGCCGCCGGTGTGGGGCGCATCGTGTACCTCGGCGGGTTCGTGCCCGATGGGGACACTCTGTCCGAGCATCTGGCCGGCCGGGCCGAAGTGGCCGCCGCACTCAATGTCGACGGCGGCGCTGAATTGGTCTGGCTTGGTGCGGCGGTGATCATCGGCGCGGGCTCGACATCCTTCGAGATGGTCCGCTACGTCGGCGATCGGTTCTGGTTGATTCCGTTGCCGCCGTGGGCCGAGCACGACATCGAACCGATCTCGATTCGCGACGTGCTGTATTACCTGGTTGCCGCGGCCGACCCCGCCGACGTGCCGGCCGGCTCCTACGACATCGTCGGGCCCGACGTCACCACGTACCGCGAGTTGTTGCAGGCCTACATCGACGCGGCGGGTGAAGTTCGGGCCGGGCTGCCGGTGCGCGATTTCGTGCCGCACGCCGTGGTCGGCCGGGTGGCCGGTGCGGCGGTGCCGGTGCCTACCGGGTTGGCCGCCGATCTCATCGAATCGCTGGACCATCCGATGACGGCATCGGACACTGTCTTACGTGACCACGTACCGGACCCACCCGGTGGGCTCACCACCATCGAGGACGCCGTCGCCGCCGCGGTGTCCAGCCCGCGGCCCCGCCCGGTCGACCAGTTGGCCGACCCGCATCACCTCGCCGACAGCGATCCGATCTGGGCCGGGGGCGATGCGCTGCGACTACGACGTGTGGCCGCGACGGTGACGCCTGGCGTGGCGCGTCCTGCGCTGCGGCTGCTCAATTCGGTGCCCGGTCCGCTGGCCGGCGTGCTGCGGACTGGCCTGGATCTACTGCTGGCGAAAGTCCGCTTCCCATGACGATGCTCACCGAGATTCGTTCAGTTGCCGCCAATGTGGCTGTTCCACAGCAGGAATGGCCATCGGTGATCCGCAGGCGGCGCATTGCCGTGTGCGTGGTGCTGGTGGTCGGTGCGGTTCTGCTCGGTGTCTCGCTGACCCGAACTCCCGGGGACGCGTCGTTCTACTGGTTGACGATGGCGCTTGCGGCGGCGTGGGCGTTCGGGGCGCTGCTGTCCGGCCCGGTCCACCTGGGTTGCATCCGTTGGCGCGGGCGTAACCAGCGGCCGGTGATCACCGGGCTCGCGATCGGGCTGCTGCTCGGCGGTGTCTTCGTGGTCGGCGGTCTGGTCACCCGGGAGATCCCGCCGATCGCTGCGGCGATCACCCGAGTGCTGGAGTACGCCAACCACGGCAGCCTGCTACTGGTCGTGGCGATCACGCTCGTGAACGGCTTGGCCGAGGAAATGTTCTTCCGCGGCGCGCTGTACACCGCGCTCGGCACGTTCCATCCAGTGGTGATCTCCACGCTGTTGTACACAGTCGCGACGTGCGCGAGTGGCAACTGGATGCTGGGCTTCGCCGCAATCATCCTCGGCACCGTGTGTGCTGTGGAGCGCCGAGCCACCGGCGGAGTTCTGGCACCGGTCCTCACCCACGTGATATGGGGTCTGATCATGGTGCTGGCACTGCCGCCGTTGTTCGGCGTCTGGCACTAACCCAGCGGATGCGCGATCTCGTCGCGCGGCATGCGTGCGGCGATCAGCGCGACCGCCGCCAGCAGTACCGGCCCGATGCCGGTCACCACGAAAATGAGTTCCACCGGAACTGCTTTCGACAATGGGCCGGCGACCGCCATCGACACCGGCATGAATGCCAGCGAGACGAAGAAGTCCAGACTCGACACCCGGCCGAGCATCTCCGGCGGTACCCGCCGCTGCAGTAGCGTGCCCCAGATGACCGAGCCGGCACCGTCGGTGAGCCCGACGACGAACAGCGCGATCACCATCACCGCCAACGACGACGTCGCCCCGACGATCGCCAACGGTAACGACCCCGCGCCCCACATCGTCATCATGACGGTGAGGTAGCGCCGCGGCAGCCGACGCGAAGACACAGCCAGAGCACCGAGCGCACTGCCCAAGCCGAACGACGCGAGCATGAGACCGTACACCTGCTCGCCGTGTGCGAACCGGTTGTGCGCGATGAACGGCAGCAGCACCTCGATCGGACCCATCGCCAGGAACACCCAGGTACAGGCGAATACCAGCGTCCAACGCAGCCATGCGGTGTGCAGGACGAAACGGAGACCCATCTTGAGATCGGTTAACACGTGTGGCTTTTCGCCTTCGACGGCCATGACGATGTGCGAGCCTTCGCCTGGTCGCATGGCTACCAGCAAGGTCAGCGCGACGACGAACAGTACGGTCACCGTGACCGAGCCCAGGGCGGGGAAGGTGATCCCGATCAGCGCGCCGGCCACGGCTGGGCCGACGGCCTGCTGCAGGGTGGGGCGGATGGCGCCTTCGACGCCGTTGGCCGCCAGCAGCTGCTCGGCCGGCAGGATGCGCGGTAGGTAGGCGCTGTAGGCCGGGAAGAAGAAGGCCGCACCGATACCGAGAACCGTTGCCGCCGTTGCCATATGCCACAGCTGCAGCTGGTCGAGCACGCCCAGGATGGCGACCGCGCCGGTGGCCGCGACGTTGGCGACCTCGACAGCGATGATGATCGCCCGCTGCGACACCCGGTCGGCCACAATGCCGCCGATCAGGCTGAACGCCAACATGCCGACGGCCAGGCAGGCGGCGACCAAGGACAGGGCAGCGGGGTCGTCGGCCAGGGCGATGACTTGCAGCGCCATCACCACGGTCCACATGCCCTCGGCAAACAGCGAGATCGACATCGCCGCGATGAGCAGCCGGAACTCGCGATAGTGGAAGGGCGCGAGCACGCGCCAGCGGCCGGTGGCCCTCACCGGCTCGTCGATTTCGCAGCGCGTACTCATGACATCGATGGTCGCTGACGGATCTAGCAGACGTCCAACGATTTTCGGGTCAATCGAAGAGGTCGTCGATGGACGGCGCCGGGCGACCGGCGAGTTTGTAGCTCACCCACTTGTTCAACGAGATGCCCTGCTCGGCGGCCTCGACGATGAGCCGCTCGTGCAACACCGGCGAGGTGCGCACCGCGAACTTGCCGCTGTAGTTGTGGTCGGTCAGCGATTCTGGTGGATCGATGCCGAGGTCGGCCAGTTCTTCGAGTTCCTGGGCGATCAGCTTCTCGACGCGTTCGATCGCTTCATGAGGCGACAGCGCTGTCGCGTAACGCCCTTTGAACTCCAGGCACAGTCCGACGTACTGGCAATAGTCGTCAGACCATTCGGCGCGGTACGTGTAGTTCGGCATGCCTCATGATGGCGAGGGGGTCCGACAAGCTGGGATCCCGGCGGGCGCGGGCCGATGGCGTGGTGGGTGGTTCGTTCGAAACGTGCTATCACCGGTGATATCGCGTTCTGGAGAAGTGAGGTCTATAGCGGAGGCAGGCGAGCTAATCCTCAGTGAAGACAGGCGAGCGGTGCTCCTGGAACGCCTTGGTGCCCTCGCGGAAATCGCTGGAGCCCAGCAGGATTCGCTGGCCTTCTTCCTCCCGGCCGATCGCGGCCTCCAGCTCGGTGAGCGTCGCCGCGTTGATCGCCTGCTTTGTCTTGCGCAGCGCGACCGCCGGACCGGATTTCAGCTTCTCGATGACCGCGGCCACGCCCGCCTCCAGCTCGTCGACGGGGTACACCGCACTCACCAGCCCGTGATCGAATGCCTCGGCAGCCGAAAGGCGTTCGGCGAGAAGCGCCATCCGCAGCGCCCGGATCCGGCCCACCGCCGCAGCCACCAACGCCGAGGCGCCGCCGTCGGGCATCAAGCCGATTTTGGTGAACGCCAACAAGAAGAATGCTTTCTCCGACGCCAGCACGACGTCACTGGCCAGTGCCAGCGACACCCCGACGCCGGCTGCCGGTCCCTGCACCACCGCAACGACCGGCTTGGGCAGGTTCGTGATCGCGCGCACCGCGCGGTTCGCCTCCAGCAGCACCTCATCCGGGGTATCCGGCCGGCGGTTCGACTGGTCCTCGGCGCTGATCCCCGCCCCGGAGCTGAACCCACGCCCGGCTCCGCCGAGCCGTACCACGCGCACCGACGCGTCGTCAGCTGCATGCTCGAGCACGTCGGCCAGCGTCCGCAGCATGATCGCGTTCAGCGAGTTCAGGCTGTCGGGCCGGTTCAGCGTCACCGACAACACGCCGCCGTCGAGCTTGACGGTCAGTTCCGGGACACCGGTGTAAGCATCGATGGTCGTCATGGCTGCACCTTAGCGCCGGCGGGGGCGCAGCCCGAGCCGGGTCAGGCCAGGTGTAAATAGTTAAGGCGGCGATCAATCAACTGGAGGGTAGACACCTATGGCCGGACCACTGAACGGGTTGCGCGTCGTCGAATTGGCCGGTATCGGCCCTGGCCCGCACGCCGCGATGATCCTCGGTGACCTGGGCGCCGACGTCGTCCGCATCGACCGACTCGGCAAGGGCACCGGAACCCCCAGCAACGACTACCTGCTGCGCAACCGCCGCTCGGTGGGGGCCAACCTCAAGGACCCGAACGACCGCGACATGGTGCTGGGCCTGATCGCCAAGGCCGATGTGCTCATCGAGGGTTTCCGCCCCGGCGTCACCGAGCGTCTCGGGCTGGGCCCGGAGGACTGCGCGAAGGTCAACGAGCGGCTGATCTACGGCCGCATGACCGGATGGGGCCAGGAGGGCCCGCGCAGCCAGCAGGCCGGCCACGACATCAACTACATTTCCCTGAACGGCCTGCTGCACGCCGTCGGGCGAGTCAACGAACGTCCCGTCCCGCCGCTGAACCTGGCCGGTGACTTCGGCGGCGGCTCGATGTTCCTCCTGGTCGGCATCCTGTCCGCGCTGTGGGAGCGGGAGCGTTCAGGCAAGGGGCAGGTCATCGACGCTGCGATGGTCGACGGCTCGAGCGTGCTGGCCCAGATGATGTGGGCGTTCCGGCACATGGGCATGTGGAACGACGTGCGCGGAACCAACATGCTCGACACCGGTGCCCCGTACTACGACACCTACGAATGTTCCGACGGACGCTACGTCGCGGTCGGCGCCATCGAGCCCCAGTTCTACGCGGAGTTGCTCGAGAAGCTCGGCCTGAACGCCGCCGACCTGCCCGACCAGAACGACATCACCCGCTGGCCGGAACTGCGGGCGGTGCTCACGCAGGCCTTCGCCGGCCACGACCGCGACCACTGGGCCACGGTGTTCAGCGGCAGCGACGCCTGCTGCACGCCGGTGCTCTCGTTCGCCGAGGTCGACACCGAACCGCACAACACCGAACGCAACACCTTCTACACCGAGGCGGGCTCGACGTTCCCCGCGCCGGCGCCGCGGTTCTCCCGCACCGGCTTGGACGCCCCGGCTGCGCCAGGAGTTCCGGGAGCCGACAACGAGTCGGTCCTGCGAGACTGGGTATAGTCCCCAACCAACCAGTAGGTCGACCTACCGAAAGGAAACCATTCGTGGAGATCAAGGACGCCGTAGCCGTCGTCACCGGCGGTGCCTCGGGTCTGGGCCTGGCCACCACCAAGCGGCTGCTCGATGCGGGCGCCTCGGTGGTCGTCATCGACCTCAAGGGTGAGGAAGTCGTCGCCGAGCTGGGGGAGCGCGCCAAGTTCGTCGCCGCCAACGTCACCGACGAGGAGGCCGTCACCAAGGCGCTCGACGTCGCCGAGTCGCTGGGCCCGCTGCGCATCAACGTCAACTGCGCGGGCATCGGCAACGCCATCAAAACCCTCGGCAAGGACGGCCCCTTCCCGCTGGATGGCTTCAAGAAGGTCATCGAGGTCAACCTGATCGGCACCTTCAACGTGCTGCGGCTGTCCGCGGAGCGGATCGCCAAGAACGAACCGCTCAAGGGTGAGGAGCGCGGCGTCATCATCAACACCGCCTCGGTCGCGGCCTTCGAGGGCCAGATCGGGCAGGCCGCGTACTCGGCGTCCAAGGGCGGTGTGGTCGGCATGACCCTGCCGATCGCGCGTGACCTGTCGCGCAGCCTGATCCGCGTGTGCACCATCGCCCCGGGCCTGTTCAAGACCCCGCTGCTGGGCTCGCTGCCCGAAGAGGCGCAGAAGTCGCTCGGCCAGCAGGTGCCGCACCCGGCGCGCCTCGGTGACCCCGACGAATACGGTGCGCTCGCCGTTCACATCGTGGAGAACCCGATGCTCAACGGCGAAGTGATCCGCCTGGACGGCGCGATCCGGATGGCCCCCCGATGAGCGCTTGCGCGAAGAGAAAGCGGCAGAGGTAGATCAGTGACGATCAAGACGAAGTTCACCGAGGTATTCGGTGTCGAGCATCCGATCGCCCAGGGCGGCATGCAGTGGGTCGGTCGCGCGGAACTCGTTGCCGCCGTTGCCAATGCGGGTGGATTGGGTTTCATCACCGCGCTCACGCAGCCGACGCCTGCGGATCTGGCGAATGAGATCGCGCGCACCCGCGACATGACCGACAAGCCGTTCGGGGTGAACCTGACGATCCTGCCGGCCATCAACCCGCCGCCCTACGACGAATACCGCCAGGTGATCGTCGACGCGGGCATCAAGATTGTGGAGACCGCCGGGTCCAATCCGGCTCCGCATCTGCCGATGTTCCACGACAACGGGATCAAGGTGCTGCACAAGTGCACCTCGGTTCGGCATGCGGTCAAGGCCCAGAGCCTGGGTGTCGACGGCATCAGCATCGACGGCTTCGAGTGCGCCGGGCATCCGGGGGAGGACGACATCCCGGGCCTGGTGCTGATCCCGGCGGCTGCCGACAAGATCGAGATCCCGATGATCGCCTCCGGTGGGTTCGCCGACGCTCGCGGCTTGGTGGCCGCGCTGGCGCTGGGTGCCGACGGCATCAACATGGGGTCGCGATTCATGTGCACCGCGGAGTCCTGCATCCATCAGAACGTCAAGGAAGCGATCGTGGCCGGCGACGAGCGCGGCACCGAGCTGATCTTCCGCAGCCTGCACAACACCGCCCGGGTGGCGTCCAACGTCGTCTCGCGCGAGGTGGTGGAGATCCTCAAGGGCGGCGGGCAGTTCGAGGACGTCAAGGATCTGGTCGCGGGCGTTCGCGGCCGCAAGGTGTTCGACGACGGTGACATCGACGCCGGCATTTGGACCGTTGGCACCGCGATGGGCCTGATCAACGACATCCCTACCTGCGGTGAGCTCATCAGCCGGATCGTCAACGAGGCGGAGGACATCATCGCCGGGCGGCTGGCCGGCATGGTCGAGCCTGGCAAAGACACCGCAGACGCGAAAGTGCCCGCCTGATCACAGGCGGGCACTCAACACGTACGAAAGCTCCGGAGGGCGCCACGCCGCTGCTCAGCGGTGGTGGCGCCGTTCGACGCTGCGCTAGCTGGCGTTGGCCAGCGGGGGCCGGTCCTCGAACTGCTCCGAGGTGTCGCCCTCTACGAGGAAGTCCCCGTGATACAGCGCGTCGAAATCGATTTTGATGACATCGGCACTGGTGTCGTCGATCCACATACCAAGGACTGTATGAGCCGTCATTAAGGAATCCTTGAGCCGCGATTCGGAGTTTGATGGCAATTCTTACTCCCGAGTCAGGTCGTTGGTTACTCAAAAGTCAGTTTGGTAACACCTGAGTCCAAAAACCGCCTGCGACTAGGGTGGGGCTGACCAGGGAGGACATCACAGATATGTCACAGCAGACCGTCGACAACCCGTTCTTCGCCCGCTTCTGGACCGTGCTTTCAGCTCATGAGTCCGACGCCATGCGCAAGCTCCGCCGAGAGAATCTCTCCGGGCTGTCCGGGCGTGTCTTGGAGGTCGGTGCGGGTACCGGAACGAACTTCGCGTTCTACCCCGATTCGGTGACCGAAGTCGTCGCGCTCGAACCCGAGATGCGGCTGGCGCCACTGGCCAAGGCGGCCGCTGCGGCGGCCGCGGTTCCCGTCCGGGTGGTCGAGTCGACCGTCGAGACGATGCCTGCGACCGCGCCCTTCGATGCCGTGGTGTGCTCGCTGGTGCTGTGCTCGGTCGCTGATCCGGACGGTGTGCTGCGACAGCTCAACGCGGTACTGAAGCCGGGTGGCGAGCTGCGCTACTTCGAACACATCGCCGCCGGTGGCTGGCGTGGCCGGCTGCAGCAACTGGCCGACGCGACGATCTGGCCGCGGTTCGCCGGGAACTGTCACACCCACCGCGATACCGAGCGCTCGATCGCCGGCGCCGGTTTCGTCATCGACACCGCGCGTCGCGAGGCGCAGTTTCCCGCCTGGGTGCCGCTGCCGGTGCAGGAGGTCGCGCTGGGGCGGGCGAAGAAAGCTACCGCTTGAGCAGCTCGGGTAGCTGCTGCAGCAGCGTCGGTAGCGCCGTGCTGGCCGACTCTCGGATCGTGATCGTCGCGTTCGACGACAGTGGGGTCGGCTCGGGGTTGACCTCCACGACGACGGCTCCGCGGGCCAGCGCCACATCCGGCAGGCCGGCGGCCGGGTAGACGATCCCCGACGTGCCGACGACCACCAGGACGTCGGCGGTGGCCACCGCTTCAACCGAGGCCTGCCACGGCTCGTCGGGCAGCTGTTCGCCGAACCAGACGATTCCCGGCCGGATCAGCCCGCCGCACTCGCATTGCGGTGGCATCTTCTCCAGTTCCGGCTCGGGCATGTCCGGCAGCGGACCGTGATAGCGCGAACCGCAGGTGTCGCACCAGAACTCGAACAGGCTGCCGTGCAGATGCTGCACCGGCTTGCTGCCCGCCCGCTCGTGCAGGTTGTCGACGTTCTGGGTGATGACGGTGACGTCGGCGTGGTCCTGCCAGGCCGCCACGGCGCGATGTCCGTCGTTGGGTTCCACCTGCTGGACGAGGTGATGCCGCCACAGATACCAGGCCCACACCCGCTCGGGATGGTTCTGCCAACCGTCCGTGCTCGATAGTTCGTAAGGGTCGTACTTGGCCCACAAACCCGTCTTGTCGTCGCGAAACGTCGGCACGCCGCTCTCGGCGGAGATCCCCGCCCCGCTCAGTACCGAGATACGCACACCCACCAAAATAGCCGGTCTGAGCGATACTTAGCGTGTGTCGGAATTGGGGGTCTGGTTACGCGTCGACGGACAGGCAACGCGTCCTCTATTTGATCAGCTGAGAACACAGATCATCGAGGGTATCCGGGAGGGGCGGTTGTCGCCCGGCGCCCGGTTGCCGACGGTGCGCGAGTTGGCCGGTCAGCTGAACTTGGCCGTCAACACCGTGGCGCGGGCCTACCGGGAGTTGGAAGCCGCCGGGATCGTCGAGACCCGCGGCCGATTCGGGACGTTCGTGGCGCGGGCCGATCCGGCCGATGCCGCCATGGCCGCCGCGGCCAATGCCTACGTGGAGGCGGCCCGTGCCCTCGGGCTGGGCAAACAGGAGGCGTTGGACTACTTGGACAGCGCGTTCGGCTGAGCGGTCAGCCGAATTCCAGCAGCGTGTACCCGCCGCGGAAGCGCTTGGTGGGACCGAAGTGCCAGATTGCGGGCCACACCACGTTGAAGAAGAAGCCGCGGCCCTTGGGCATCGGAATGTCGTGCACCGCTTTGATTCCCGGCACCGTGTTGACCAGATCGGCCAGCTGGACGGTGCTTAGGCTGAACGGCATCGGCGGCACCCGGTAGTGCTTCGAGGACCGCATGCCCTTGGGGGCGAGTTTCTTGACCATCGTCGGCGGCAGGTCGAAGAACATCTGACCGCCCGGAAAACGCTTGGCGCACTGGATGATCAAATCCATCGCTTCGTCGGGCTGTAGATACATCAGCAGGCCTTCCGCCGTGATGAACACGCCGTCACCGGTATCCACCTGGTCCATCCAGCTGTAATCCAGCGCGGACTGCGCCAGCGTGGTGATTCGCGGTGACGGCGGCAGTAGGCGCTCGCGCAGCTCGATAACCGGTGGGAGGTCCACCGACACCCAATGGAACTGCGGATCACCGATGGCGTCGCTCAGCCGCCAGAAGCTGGTCTGAAAGCCTTCGGCCAACGCGACGACGGTGCCCTTCGGGTGCGCGCGCAGGTAATCGACAGCGCAGGCGTCCACAGCCAGTGAGCGCAGCGCCATCTCCTGGCCCTTGCGGCCGAACTTGCCGAAGTCGAAATCGATGGAGTCGACGAGCGTGATGGCCATCGGGTCGTGCAGGATCGCCCCGGGCAGGCCTGCCTGATGGGCGCGGCCGTTGAGGGTCATCAGCGCGGTTTCCGAGACGCCGCCCAGCTGGCCGGCATCGATTTTGGGGCTGTTCATTTCAATACCTTCGTCAGGGTGCGCAGGTTGCGCGTGGTGGTCGATGACTTGTAGCGCTTCTTGCTCATCGTCTTACCGACGGCCGAGTCCAGGGTCGACGTCCTGGGCACCTGCCAGTACAGGACGCCGTCGCCGCGTTCGATCTTCTCGTCCGGCCCGGCGTCGTCGGCCAGGCCGGCGAGCTCGTCGAGAATGGCGGGATCGCTCACGAACGTCACATACGAGTGGTAGCCCTCGACCTCGGGCTCGAACGGATAGCCGTCGGCGACCGTGCGAACGGTCTCGAGGTCGTACACCAGCACCCAGGCGTCATAGCTGAACGCATCGCGAAGTGCCGCTTCGGCTTTCGTGCGTACAGTCTTCGCGGCGGCGGTGCTGTCGAGCAATACATTGCCGCTGGCGAGGATGGTGCGGACGTTGGTGAAGCCGGCGCCGGTGAAGGCTTCGGCGACGTCGGCCATTTTCATGGTCGTGCCGCTCACGTTCACACCGCGCAGGAAAGCCGCGTAGCGGGTCATGTTCTCGATGCTAGCGACGTAGGCTCGGGGGATGTCCCGTCAGGTGTTCGACGACAAGCTATTGGCGGTGATCGCCGGCAACAGACTGGGTGTGCTCGCGACTATCAAACGTGACGGCCGGCCACAGCTGTCCAACGTCACGTATCACTTCGACCCGCGCAGCCTCGTCGTTGAAGTGTCGATCACCGAACCGCGAGCCAAGACACGCAACCTGCGTCGTGATCCGAGGGCCTCGATCCTGGTGTCCTCGGACGACGGCTGGTCCTACGCGGTCGCCGAGGGCAACGCGATCCTCACCCCACCGGCGGCGGACCCGAACGACGAAACCGTCGAGGCGCTCATCGCGCTCTACCGCAACGTTGCCGGTGAACACCCGGATTGGGACGACTACCGCCGCGCCATGGTCACCGATCGCCGGGTGCTGCTGAAGCTACCGATCTCCCACGTCTACGGGATGCCGCCCGGTATCCGCTGACTTACGCGTTAGTCTGACCAGCATGGCCGACTCAGAGTCCGAATCTCAGGACGACACCAAGCAGAAGTTCCGTGATGCACTGGAACGGAAGAAGGCGAAATCGGCCGGCGGCTCCGCACACACCGACGGCGGCTTCAAGCAATCGCGTTCGCAGGGGGCGGCTGGGAACCGGCGGGAATTCCGCCGCAAGAGCGGCTAGCCGGCGGCTTGCCCGGAAAGCTCTGCCGCAGGGCGTGATTCCTGTCGGATGATCGCCACCAAGCAGGCCAGTGCGAGCACTCCGACTGCGATCGCGAACACGGTGCCTCCGGTGCGAAGCCCCCACGCCTGCGCAGCGAATCCCTCGCCGATCACGGGGATCGAGATCGCGATGTAGGCCACCACGAAATACGTGGAGCTGACCTCAGCGCGCCGCTCCGCGGGGGTGCGCTCGGCAACGGCGGCCAGGCCGCGGCTGAAGCTGATGCCCTGACCTATGCCGGCCACCACGGCGGCGATGATCAATCCGATCAGTGATGAATAGTGCAGTGCGGCAACAAGAATGCCCATGCCAACCGTCAAGATCGCGCATCCCAGCGCGACTGCGCGTTGCGGCGGGATGCGGTTTCCGGCGATCTGGGCGATCGCCGACGCGCCGAAGATGGAGCCGGCCATCAAGCCGGCAATCGCATGGTTTCCGATCCCGATGATGTTGGTCAGCAGCGAGGGTGCCACGGACGTGAACAGGCCTGTGACGGCGAAACCGGCGAAGGCGGCCAGCGAGGCGGTGATGAACACCGACCGCACCTCGGCGGGCACCGAAAGCCGTTGCAGCCCGAGCTTTCCGGTGCGGCTCGAGGTCTCCGGCACCAGAAGGATCGCGATCGCGGCCAGCACCATGAGCGCGATGTGCACGATATAGGTGAGCTTCAGCGGGCTCGGCGCGTACTGCGCGAGCACACCTGCCAGTACCGGCCCGATGCCGAGGCCGCCGATATTGGCGATGGTGGCCACCGCCGCTGCCCGGGTCTTCCAGCGCTCCGGCGCGGCCTCGATGACCGCCGCCGTCGCGGTACCGGTGAAGATGCCGGCCGACAAGCCCGACAGCACCCGTCCCAGCAGAAGCTCGGGCACCGAGTCGGCCACCAAAAAGACCGCGGCACTGACCAGCGCGCACCCCACACCGGCCAGTAGGACGGGGCGGCGGCCGATGGCGTCCGACCATCGGCCGAACACCAGCAGTGCGAACAGCACACCGCCCGCGTAGGTGGCGTAGATGACCGTCGTCGTCAGCACCGCGAAGTGCATCTGATCCGAGTACAGCGCGTACAGCGGCGTGGGCAGCGTGGTGCCCACCATGATCGCGGCGAACGCATAGGCCAAGAGGCTGAAGGCGAAACCGCGACCGGGGGTCATGGGAGAGTCAACGTCGTCGGCACACCCACACCATTCCCGCCCGCGGCGAGATTCTCACCTCAATATCAGTGGCGAATGGCCTTCTCGGCGCCCACGCCGGTCAGCGAGCGCACCTCCATCTCGGCGTTGATCTCCGGATTGCCGGTGTCCGACGATGTCAGTGTCCCGATGATGCCCAGCAGGAACGCCAGCGGGATCGACACGATGCCCGGGTTGGCCAGCGGGAAGAAGTCGAAGTCCGCGCCGGGGATCATCGCGGTCTTGTTGCCCGACACGGCGGGGGACAACACGATCAGCACCAGGCAGCTGATCAATCCGCCGTACATGCTCCACAACGCACCACGGGTGTTGAACCGCCGCCAGTACAGCGAGTACACGATCGTCGGCAGGTTGGCCGACGCCGCCACCGCGAAGGCGAGCGCCACCAGAAAGGCGATGTTCTGGCCGTTGGCGAGGATGCCAAGCCCGATCGCGGCGACACCGAGCACCACCGCCGTTATCCGGGAAACCCGCACCTGCTCGTCCTCGGTGACCTGGTGACTCTTCAGGACACTGGCGTAGACGTCGTGGGCGAACGACGCCGACGCGGTGATCGTCAGGCCGGCGACCACAGCCAGGATGGTGGCGAACGCGACGGCCGAGATGATGCCGAGCAGGATCACCCCACCGAGCTCGAACGCCAGCAGCGGTGCGGCCGAGTTCTGCCCACCGGGTGCGGCCAGGATCTTGTCCGGCCCGACGAGGGCCGCAGCGCCGTAGCCCAGCGCCAGCGTGAACAGGTAGAAGGCGCCGATCAGTCCGATGGCCCAAACCACTGACCGCCGTGCCTCTTTCGCGGTGGGAACGGTGTAGAAGCGCATCAGCACGTGTGGCAGGCCCGCGGTGCCGAGCACCAGCGCCAGGCCCAGCGACAGCAGGTTGATCTTGGAGGTGGTGTTGGCGCCGTACTGCGCGCCAGGAGCCAGCATGTCGCGGCTGGCCACGCCCTTGGTGGTGGCCTGGTGCACCATGTTCTGTGCCGAACCGAGGATCTCGGAGAAGTTGAGCCCGAACTTGGCCAGCACCAGCACGGTCATCACCGCCGCGCCGACGATCAACAACACGGCCTTGATGATCTGCACCCACGTGGTGCCCTTCATTCCGCCGACCAGGACGTAGACGATCATCAGTACGCCGACCACCGCGATCACGATGGACTGTGCGGTGCGGCCGTGGACGTCGAGCAACAGCGCCACCAAGCCGCCGGCGCCGGCCATCTGCGCGAGCAGGTAGAACAGCGACACCGTCAGCGTCGAGGTCGCCGCTGCCACCCGCACCGGCCGTTGCTTGAGCCGGAAGCTCAGGACGTCGGCCATAGTGAATTTGCCTGTGTTGCGCAACAATTCGGCCACCAGTAGGAGGGCTACCAGCCAGGCGACCAGGAAGCCGATGGAGTACAGGAAGCCGTCGTAGCCGTATACCGCGATGGCGCCGGCGATGCCGAGAAAGCTTGCCGCAGAGAGATAGTCGCCGGCGATGGCGATCCCGTTCTGAGGCCCGGAGAATGCGCGGCCGCCGGTGAAGAACTCGGTGGCGTTGGTGTTGGTGCGGCCGGCGCGGATCACGATGAACAGCGTGATGAGCACGAACGCCGTGAAAATGCTGACGTTGACGGCCGGGTTACCGATCCGGGCGGCCTCGGCGAGCACCGTGGTGGTCATTCGGCGGCGCCTTCCATCTCGGCGCGGATGGCCTCGGCGCGGGGGTCGAGCTCGCGGCTGGCGAACCGCACGTACAGCGCGGTGATGAGGAACGTCGTCAGAAACTGGCCCAACCCGATGAGCAGACCAACGTTGATGTTGCCCCATACCTTGATGGCCATGAAGTCGTGGGCGAAGGCGCCCAGGAGAACATAGGTGGCGTACCAGATCAGAAAGAACGCCGTGGTGGGGAAGACGAAGCGGCGCAGCGTGTGGCGCAACTGCTGGAACTCGGGGCTGGCCTGTACGGCCAGATAATCAGCACCGCTGGGTTGGGTCTGACTTGACGTTTGGTCGGTCGTTGACACCGGCTGCTCCTCAGCTCAGGTTCACAGGATATTGAGAGCTGGGTCACAGCCTAGGGGCTGAAGGTGAACGGACGGGGGTCTACTGAACGGGGCAGGCGTATTTTCGCGCCACGTCGAAAACTCGCTCCTGGGCGCCGGGACCGATGACACCTTGCGCTGCGAGTTCTAGACCGATGTAGCCCGGGATGCCTCCGATGCAGGCCTGATGAGCAACGCGCCACGCGGTGTCCGGGTTCAGGTTGTAGCCATTGCGCGCCAGGCCCTGCATGTACTGATCGAACTCCGGTGTGCCCTGGTCGGGTATGGCGTGAGCCGTGCCGGCCAAGGCGATAGCCGTGACGACCGCCGCGACAGCAGGCGCAATCAGCCGTTTCATGTCGTTCACGATCGCACATTGCAGGGTGCGCAGATGGCTGAACCGGCATCGTTGCATGCCTAAGATGTGGCCATGGCGAGACTGCAGCTCACCGGAGATACCGCGTCCGACGACCTGTTGAGTGAGGACCCGTTCGCCCTGCTCACCGGGATGCTCCTTGATCAGCAGATCCCGATGGAGACCGCGTTCGCCGGGCCCCGCAAGATCGTCGAGCGTATCGGTGCGATCGACCCACGCGTGGTCGCCGACTATGACCCGGAGCAGTTCACTCAGGAGTTCTCCAAAACGCCTGCCGTTCATCGCTTTCCCGGGTCAATGGCCAAGCGGGTGCAGGATCTGGCCCGTGAGATCGTCGACCGCTACGACGGCAACGCCGCTCAGCTGTGGCTCGACGGCAACCCGGACGGCGCGGAGGTGCTGCGCCGGCTCAAGGCACTTCCGGGCTTCGGTGAGCAGAAGGCCAAGATCTTCCTGGCCCTGCTGGGCAAGCAGTACGGCGTGACGCCCGAGGGATGGCGCGAAGCAGCCGGAGCCTACGGCAAGGCCGGCACCCACATGTCGATCGCAGATGTGGTTGACAAGGGGTCGCTGGACGAAGTCAGGGCGTACAAAAAGAAGATGAAAGCCGCGGCAAAAGCCAAAGCTGGATAACGGAGGAACGATGAAGACTCACATCAACTGCCCGTGTGGCGAGGCGATCAGCGCCAAGGACGAGGACGAGCTGGTCGAGCTGACCAAGCAGCACCTGGCGGCGGCTCACCCGGGCATGGACTACGGGCGGGACGAAATCCTGTTCATGGCCTACTAGGCAATTCCGACGGCGGCCTCGAGTTCCGCGAGAGCGGTTTCGGTCAGCGGAACGAGGTCGTCCACGTCGGCCATCACGTCGCGGTCGGCGATATAGCCCACGCCGATCTGGTCGGCGTAGGAGCACAGCGTCACGTTGAGCGCCATCCCGTCGTACACCACTGACACGGGATAGATTTCATCGACGCTGGCACCGTTGAAGTAACTCGGCGTCTGCGGCCCAGGCACGTTCGAGATCGGCAGGTTGTAGCTCGGTTTCACCGTCGAACCGAAAGGTAGGAGCGGGGAGAGCACTGTCGGCACGACGGCAGGCATCAGCACTATGAGCATCGCGCCGGGGCCGTTGGCAGCAACCTGATGCTTCACGTTCGACATCGCGTAGTGGACCAGGTTGAGTCGTTCGGCCGGGTCCTCGACAGCGGTGGGCAGCGGACACAACCCGAGGCCGAATTGGTTGCCGCGCCCGTCATCTCCTGCAGCCTCACGTCCGCGGACCGTCACCGGACACAGCGCCACGAGAGACTGCGCGGGCAGCTCGTCGTGCTTCGTCAGCCAGTCCCGCAGCACACCGGTGACCAACGCCGTCACCACGTCATTGCCGGTGACATCGGCGGCATCTTGGATGGCTCGAATCCGATTGCGGTTCAAACTGGTTGCGGCGAAAGCCCGATGCGGGCCGAGCTTGGTGTTGAACCTGGTGTGCGGTGCGCCGAACGGCGTCGCGACCGTCGAGGTAACCAATCCGCCGACGATGTTCGCCACCTGAGCGAAGGCGACATGGCGGCCCAGGCTCAGCCCGGACGTCGCGACGCCGGCGACGTTGCGCACCACCGATAGGGGGTTGAGGCTGCGGCGTTTCGTGGGTTCATCGGATGCGGTGGTGGCATAGAACGGCGGCATCTCGCGCCGATCGGCATCGTCGGTCAGCGAGTCGCCGATCATCTTCAGGCCCGCGACGCCGTCGACGACGATGTGATGAATCTTGATGTACAGGGCGCAGCGGCCGTCGTCGAGCCCGTCGATCAGATACGCCATCCACATCGGCACCGACCTGTCGAGCGGCTCGGCGTGCAGTTCGGACACCAGCGCCCACAGGCCCTCGGTGCCGGAATCGCGCGGCAATGTCAGCCGATGCATGTGATGGCTCGGGTCGAGATCGGCGACGTCGCGCCACACCCACAGACCGCCGGTGTCGACCCCGCGATGCGGGCGCCGACGCAGGCGCGGGTCGACGGGGTCGGAGGCGGTCATGGCCTGCTCGTACATCTCGTCCATGAACGCCGTGCCTGTCATGCCGTCGGGTGGGCTCATGATGAGCGCCACCGCGACGTGCATCGGACTGGAAACGAGTTCGGCCGTCAGCATCAACGCGTCCAAGGCGTCGAGTGTCTCCATACCAAGTACCGCTCCGTCGGGGGTGGGATCCGATTCCCAACCCTAGCGCGGCTTTTCGAGCTTTAAGGCACGACGGTCGAACCGATCGTCGGCATGAAGGTGCACTGCTTGTCCACAGTGGTGACCTGGCCGAAGATCGTCGACATGATGCTGCCCGAGCCGGTGTCGGCGATAGCGGTCAGCGTGGTGGGGCCCGCGGAGTTGATGTCCGGGTTCGGCTTCAGCGTGGCGCTGCCCGACTTGCCGGTGGTCAGGTTCACCCAGGTGACGTTGAGCGGCAGCTTCTGCTCCGCGGCGGGAGCAGGCGTGCCCACCGCGGTGAAGACGTAGGCGGTCTGCCCGGCGACCGGTCCCGGCGTCGGAATCTTCGCCGGCCCGGCGACGGAGATCGCTGTTGCGATCACATTGCCGCCGTCCTTGAGGCAGCCGTTGCTGATCGACGGATACATGAAGTCTTGCGTGGGCGGCGTCGCGGGATCGTAGTTCGGGGCGGCGGCGGCCGGCGCGGGCGCCGGCGTCGCGACATTGATCGAGTTGCCGGCCGGCGTCGCGGACGGCGACGGCGGGGCAGCAGGGTTCACCACCGTGACTGGCGTCGGCACCTCGGGAAGCGCCTCGGGCGCCGGGCCGACGACGTGTGCCGGGTCGATGCCGGTGGGCAGATGTGCCTCGGTGCCCGGGATCGCAACGGGTGCTCCGGTGGCGGGCAGATGTTCAGGCAGGGGGACGGGGCCATTGCCGGTGCCGGGCGTCATCAACGGCGTGGTGCCGTGGGAGACGCCGGTCGCCTGGGCGGCGGGGGGAGCCGCCGAGGGTAATGCGGCCGAGGGTCCGGCTGCCCCGCCATCCTGCACGAACTTGGTCACCTGCTGGGCCAGTGCCGCCGAGCCACCGGGCGTGGTGGCGCCACCAGCGAGTTGCGAAGCCGCCGCGAGCAGCAGCGACTGCGCCGATGAGGGGTTCCCCGCGGCCTGCTGGACGACCGGTCCGAGCATCTGCATGGCGTCGAGGCCGGGCAGCTGACCGGGGTCCAGCGGGATGGCCGGGTCCGCGGCCGCGACCGGGCTGAAGCCCAGGTTGGTCGCGGCCACGAACGTGGCGGTGGTCAGCAGAATTGCCAGCTTGGCGATCTGCGGCACGGTGAACTCCCTCATCGGGTGGTGATTGGTCAGGGCAGAGCGGACAGCGGCAGCAGCTGGCCGAGGCCGGCGCCACCCGGTGTGGTCGGCGCGACCGCCGGGTTGCTGGCCGGCGGCACCCCGGCCGGTCCGGCAACGCCGGCGGCCACGGGGCCTGCTGGCGCGGGGGCACCGACGGCCAGGTTGTCGCCGACCTTGACCGGGAACGGCATGTTCGACGGCGTCAGGCTGGCCAGGTCGCCGGGCACGCCGAGCTGGTTCAGCAGCGGGATGATCGGTCCGGCGATGATTCCGGATGCAGGCGGAGCAACCGGAGCGGCCGCCGGCACCGCGGCGCCGGGCAGGGTCGCGGTGGCGGGAGCGGGGGCGCCACCGATCGGCGAGATCGGCAGCGTCGACGGTGCGCCGGTCAACGCGGACGCGCCGCTCAGTGCGGTCGCGGCGCTCTGCAGCACCCCTGCGGCGGCGGCTGGATTCGTGACCAGTTGCTGCAGCATGTTGAGCGCGGGCACACCGGGAACGGCCGGTGAAACGCCCGGGTCGGCGGCGGCCGACGGGCTGAGTGCGAGCGCGACCGAGCACAGCCCGGCGGCTCCAATTATGTTGGCGGCGAACAACTTCGATTTACGTGGCATGGTCATCCCAATCCCTCGAGTGCAGGTCTAACCCGAAGGTAGTCCGTTACTAGAGTTACTCAAGTGACACGTGTGGTGTTTATTCAACCGTTACGGCAGTGATGGCCATGTGTGATGCGGAGTGCTCGTCGCGCGCACATTCGGATCGGGCGCGCTGACGTGCGCCCAGCGCCTGTCAGCGCGCCGAATTCACCCCGTCGCTACAGTCGCACGGTGGACACCAAGGCCTGGGCGGCGCGGTCAGCCTGGCTGGGTCCGGTGTTGCTGATCGTCAGCGTGGCCGCGCGGTTGGGCTGGACCTACGTGGCGCCCAACGGTGCCAACTTCGTCGACCTCCACGTCTATCTCGGCGGCGCCGGGGCGCTCGACCGTCCCGGCACGCTGTACTCCTACGTCTACGCCGACCAGACGCCCGACTTCCCGCTGCCCTTCACCTATCCGCCCTTCGCGGCGCTGGTGTTCTACCCCCTGCACCTGCTGCCGTTCGGGCTGGTCGCGTTCGGCTGGCAGCTGGGCATCATCGGCGCGCTCTACGGGGTGGTCCGCGTCAGCCAGCGGCTGCTGGGCCTGTCCGCAACGGACGGCCGCCCCGTCGCAATGCTGTGGACCGCGGTCGCGATCTGGCTCGAACCGCTGCGTAGCAACTTCGACTACGGGCAGATCAACGTGATCCTGGTACTGGCCGTCTTGTGGGCGGCTTACAGCAGCCGGTGGTGGCTGTCGGGCCTGCTGGTCGGCCTGGCTGCCGGAATCAAGCTGACTCCCGCCGTCACCGGGCTGTACTTCCTGGGTATGCGCCGCTGGGGCGCGGCGGCGTTCTCCGCGGTCGTGTTCTTCGGCACGGTCGGACTTGCGGTGGCGGTCATCGGTCAGCAGGCCCGCTTCTATTTCACCGACCTGCTCGGCGACGCCCGGCGGGTCGGCCCGATGGGGACCTCGTTCAACCAGTCGTGGCGCGGCGCCATCTCCCGCATCGTCGGCCACGACGCCGGCTACGGACCGGTAGTGCTGGCCGGCATTGCGGTGACGGCGGTGCTGGCGCTGCTGGCGTGGCGGGCGCTGGACTTTGACCGGCTGGGCTGCCTATTGGTGGTGCAGTTGTTCGGCCTGTTGCTCTCGCCGATCTCGTGGACCCACCACTGGGTGTGGTTGGTCCCGTTGATGATCTGGCTCCTGCACGGGCCGTGGCGGAATCGATTGGGCGCCCGGGTGCTCGGTTACGGCTGGCTGGCGCTGACATTGGTCGGGGTGCCGTGGTTGCTCAGCTTCGCGCAGCCGACGATCTGGCAGATCAGCCGGCCCTGGTATCTGGCGTGGGCGGGACTGATCTACATCGTGGCGACCCTGGCAACACTGGCCTGGATCGCGGCTAGACCTCGCCGAGAACCTCGTTGATATCGGCGGCCATCTGCACATCTTTATCGGTGATTCCGCCCTCGGAGTGCGTGACAAGCGCAAAAGTCACTGTGCGCCAACGGATATCGATGTCGGGATGGTGGTCTTTGCGCTCGGCGTGTTCGGCGACCCGGCGCACTCCCTCGATTCCCTCGAGGAATGACGGGAACTTCACCGAGCGGCGCAGCGCACCGTCGGCATGTTCCCAGCCGTCGAGACCCGTGACGGCGGCATCCACTTCTTTGTCGGTTAACGGCATGCCTTCCAGTCTTCACCGACTTCTACGTGTGCGGAAGACCACGACCTAAGCTCTTCGACGTGTCCCAGATCGTCGTCGCCGGAGCCCTGATCTCCGGCACGAGCCTTCTGGTGGCTCAGCGCCGGCGTCCACCAGAACTCGCCGGCCGCTGGGAGCTCCCGGGCGGCAAGGTGACCGCGGGGGAGACCGAAGCCGACGCACTGGTGCGCGAGTTGCGCGAGGAACTCGGGGTCGATGTCGTCGTCGGCGAGCGACTCGGCGTCGATGTACCGATTGGCGAGTCGCTGACCCTGCGGGCCTACCTGGTCACGCAGACCGGCGGCGTCCTGCATCCGCACGATCACCGCGCGCTGCGGTGGGTGCGGGCTGATGATCTGCTCACGCTGGACTGGGTGCCCGCGGACCGGTCCTGGCTGCCGGACCTCGCGAAACACCTTGGAGCCTGAGCTTGTCGCCCTATGATCTGGGCGTGCTCACGGACGTCACCGCCGGCGTCGATCTGATGGACGGCCGGTTCTACGCCAGTAGTGAGGCGCGCGACGCGTACCGCTGGATGCGTACGCACCAGCCGGTCTTTCGCGACCGCAACGGACTGGCCGCCGCGGCGAGCTATCGGGCGGTGATCGACGCCGAGCGGCAGCCGGAGTTGTTCTCCAACACCGGCGGTATCCGGCCCACCACACCGGCGTTGCCGCACATGATCGACATGGACGATCCGGAGCATCTGTTGCGGCGCAAGCTGGTCAACGCCGGGTTCACCCGAAAGCGAGTCAGAGACAAAGCGGAATCCATTGACGCGCTGTGCGATACGTTGATCGACGCGATCTGCGAGCGTGGTTCGTGTGACTTCGTCCGCGACCTCGCCGCACCGCTGCCGATGGCCGTGATCGGCGACATGCTCGGCGTGGCACCCGAAGATCGGGACACGCTGTTGGGGTGGTCGGACGACATGGTGGTGGCACTGAGTTCGGTGGCTACCGAGGAGTCGCTCACCACGGCGGCCAACGCGCTGACCGCGTACAACGAGTTCATGGCGGGCTTCGTCGCAGAACGCCGTCGCGAACCCGCCGACGATTTGGTCAGCGTCCTGATCGCCGCCGAGGTCGATGGCCAGCGTCTCACCGACGAGCAGATCTTCGCCGAGACGCTCCTGATCCTCATCGGCGGCGACGAGACCACCCGCCACACCCTCTCCGGCGGAATCGCCGAACTGACCCGCCATCGCGACCAGTGGCACGCACTGCGCAACGACCCCGAACTGCTGCCCGGTGCGGTGGAAGAGATGCTGCGCTGGACGTCGCCGATCAAGAATATGTGCCGAATGTTGACTGCTGACACCGACTTTCACGGCACGGCTCTGCACAAGGGTGAGAAGATCCTGCTGCTGTTCGAGTCGGCAAACTTTGACGAGGCGGTGTTCGGTGATCCCGAGGTATTCCGAATAGAGCGCAGCCCCAACAACCATGTCAGCTTCGGCTTCGGCACGCACTTCTGCCTGGGGAACCAGCTGGCCCGGCTGGAGTTGACGGCCATGACTCGGCGGGTGCTGGCGCGTCTACCGGATCTGCGGGTGGCCGACGGCGCCGAGCTGCCGCTGCGGCCGGCCAACTTCGTCAGCGGGCTGGAGGCCATGCCCGTCGAATTCACGCCGACCGCACCGATTGCCCGCTGAGAAACGTCGACGTTCGCGTCCTGACGTGCGGCAAGATGCCAGGTAATGAGCACTCCTGACGGACCCCAAGGGGCCTTCTGCGTCGGCTTGACCGGGGTCAGCGAGGCCGGTATCGCCCTCCAGCAACAGCTGTGTTCGGCGCTCGTCGACCACCGCGGCCTGATCGAGATGCCGGCGTACGCGGTCATGGCCGAGTCGGTGACCAGCGGCGCCTACTGGTACTCGTTCGCCGAACCGGTCACGACCGTGCAGTCCTGGCTGGCGCTGACCGCCGGCGCCCGACCGCACGTCGGGGACCGGCTTCATGCGGTCTCGGTGCTGGCCCATCACGACGACGCCCACGGAACCGCGACGATGACGGTCACCAACTCCGGCGGGCAGGCGCGCAGCGCCTCGGGGAACAATGGTTCGTACGACGTCGTCTGCTCCGGGGTGGCTCGCGCCGTGCGCGTCGGCCGCACCACCGAAGCACTGCGCACCGTCGAGAAGCGAATCGTCGTCGAACCGGATGAGCTGCCCGCGCCGCCCGACGTCGACACGACCGTGTCGTCCATCGACCCGGACTGGGACGGCCCGCGCACCCTGACCGCGATCAGCCGTGGTGAGATCGCCCGCGGCCCGCTGTGCGAACTGCTGGCCATGACCGTGGACACCGATGACGACGACCCCGTGATCACCGTCGATCCGCAGTCGTGGATGGCCAACCCGCTGGGCGCCATCCAGGGCGGCGTCATCGCCTCGATGATCGGCCAGGCGTGCTCGCTCGCCGGCCAGGCCCACACCGGCCCGGGCGACCGATACGCCCTGGCTGACCTCAGCGTCTTCTATTTCAGGTCGCCGCCGGTCGACGGCAGAAGGTTGACGCTGACCACCACCACCGACCGCGTCGGTGGGCGGATGGCAACCGTCGAGGCCGCGATGACCGACGCCGAGGGCACCCGATACGTCCGGGCCGTCGCCAACATCGCCTACGAGCGGGGATGAGCGTTTTGACCGCCTCGCATCGTCGCAGGTAAGCTGCCACGTTGGCGTGCGGTACGCCGCGGATTCGTCCGCGGGGTAAGCCGGGTTCTCGGGTCAGTGTTGGTCGCCGAGAAGCAACCCCGACCGTCGCGTTTCGACCGGCACCCGGGTCACACCGGGGCCCAAGCCGGGGTGAGAACCCCAAAACGAGAGAGGTAGCGCTGTGCCTACGTACACGCCGAAGGCGGGTGACACCACGCATTCGTGGTATGTCATCGACGCCACCGACGTGGTGCTCGGCCGGCTCGCCGTCGCGGCAGCAAATCTGTTGCGCGGCAAGCACAAGCCGACATTCACGCCGAATGTGGACGGTGGCGATTTCGTCATCGTCATCAATGCCGACAAGATCGCCGTCAGTGGCGACAAGCTCCAGACCAAGATGGCCTACCGTCACTCGGGTTACCCCGGCGGTCTGCGGTCGCGCTCGCTGGGCGAGGAGATGGCCAAGCATGCCGATCGCGTGGTCGAGAGGGCCATCGTCGGGATGTTGCCGCACAACAAGCTGAGCCGGCAGGTCCAGAAGAAGCTCAAGGTCTACGCGGGCCCGGATCATCCGCACGCCGCCCAGCAGCCGATTCCGTACGAGATCAAGCAGGTGGCGCAGTGAGCGAAACGACAGACGTGACTGAGGTTGAGGTGACCGAGGTCGAGGTGACCGAGGCCCCAGAGGCCCCAGAGGTCCAGGCCCCCGAGGCCGCTGCCGAGACCACGCCGCGCGAGCCGGTCATCCTCGACCGCCCGATCCAAACCGTCGGCCGCCGAAAGGAGGCCGTGGTGCGAGTTCGGTTGGTGCCAGGCACGGGCCAGTTCAATCTCGACGGCCGCACCCTCGAGGCGTACTTCCCGAACAAGGTGCACCAGCAGCTGATCAAGGCCCCGCTGGTGACGGTTGACCGCGTGGACAGCTTCGACATCTACGCCCACCTCGACGGCGGTGGCCCCTCGGGCCAGGCCGGTGCGCTTCGCCTGGCGATCGCCCGCGCGCTGATTCTGGTGCAGCCTGAGGACCGGCCGGCGCTGAAGAAGGCCGGCTTCCTCACGCGTGACCCCCGTGCCATCGAGCGCAAGAAGTACGGCCTCAAGAAGGCCCGCAAGGCGCCGCAGTACAGCAAGCGCTGATCTGCCGCGTCCATACGCAACGGCTCGCCGGGCGTCATCCAGTCTTCGACTGGAGGCCGCCCGGCGAGTTTTTTGTGGCCTGGGTCACATGGCGTATGGCCTGCTCAGCGCGCCTCCCGGAAAGGATTATTAATTTTTGGTTTGACTCCATACCGCTTCGGCAAGTCTTAGGGAGGCCGGCGACACGTCGGCTGCCCAAGGTAGGAGGCGGGACGACCCTTCGGGGGGTCGGTGTCCTCCTCGGGCTGTGTGATATCGAATTCCGCAGCCTTGACTCCCTGCCAATAACAGGAAGAAAAGGAGCGAACATGAACACGTTCACGAAGACGGCCGCTGGTGCGGTTCTGGGTGGCTCGCTGCTCGTCGCGGGTGGTTTCGGCCTCGCGAACGCGGCTCCCGAGGCCCCGGCGCCTGCGCCCCAGGCCCAGTCCGTGGTGAGCGACGGCAAGGTCAACGTCGCGCTCTCCGTCAACGGCCAGCAGCTGGGCATCATCCAAGATGTGACGCTGACCAACGCCGAGAGCCTCGCCACCGCGGTGTGCCCCGGCAGTGACCTGGCCTCGCGCCTGGGTGAGCTCGACACCAACCAGATCGCCACTCTTCCGGTCTGCGCCAGCGTGACCGGTGGCCTGAGCTACACCTTCACCCAGAACGGGCCGGGTAACTCTGAGGTCGCCCAGGGTCAGGGCCATGCCAACGGCAGCATGGGCTCCGCGCCCACGACTGCAGTGCCGGCGGCCCCGTCGGCCGACTCGCCGACCGCTGACGGCCAGTAACCGGTAATCAGCCGGTACAAGCTGCGCACTGCCCGCACCCGCACCGGGTGCGGGCAGTGTTCGCTGTCGGGCGTCTCGGAGCAGCGTCGATTTGGTGGCGACACGGTGGCTAACCTCGTTGGTTGTGTCGCGAGCGGCTACGTGTGAGAGGTTTGTCCGCATGGGTCGACTGTTCGGCACCGACGGTGTCCGCGGCGTCGCCAACCGAGAACTGACTGCCGAGCTGGGACTGGCGTTGGGAGCGGCGGCGGCACGCCGTCTCGCCGCGACGGGAAGCTCGGATCGGCGGTTCGCGGTGATCGGTCGTGATCCGCGGGCCAGCGGCGAAATGCTCGAAGCGGCGGTGATCGCCGGTGTCACCAGCGAAGGGGTGGACGCACTGCGGGTCGGGGTGCTGCCCACGCCGGCGGTCGCCCACCTGACCGCGGCGTATGGCGCTGACTTCGGTGTGATGATCTCCGCATCGCACAACGCGATGCCGGACAACGGCATCAAAATCTTCGGCTCCGGCGGCCACAAGCTCGACGACGACGCCGAGGACCGCATCGAGGAGCTCGTCGCGCAGGGTCCCGGGCTGCGGCCGGTCGGCGCCGACATCGGCCGCGTACTCGATGCCGGTGACGCGCTGGAGCGCTACCTGCACCACGTTCGTGCGGCAGCGCCAGTCCGCTTGGACGGCCTGACCGTGGTGGTCGACTGCGCCAACGGCGCCGCATTCCAGGCCGGGCCGCGCGCCTACCACGCCGCGGGCGCGCGGGTGATCGCGATCAACGCCGAGCCGGACGGCCTCAACATCAACCACGCGTGCGGCTCGACGCATCTGGAGCAGGTGCAGGCCGCTGTGTTGTCCCACCGTGCCGACCTCGGCTTGGCGCACGACGGTGACGCCGACCGCTGCCTGGCAGTCGATGCGAACGGCCGGGTGGTCGACGGCGACGCCATCATGGTGATCTTGGCGCTGGCCATGCGCGACGCGGGCGAGTTGGCTTCTGAGACGCTGGTGGCCACGGTGATGAGCAATCTCGGATTGCACATCGCCATGCGTGAGGCCGGTATTGCAGTGCGCACCACCGGCGTTGGCGATCGGTATGTCCTGGAGGAGCTGCGGGCCGGAGAGTACAGCCTGGGCGGTGAGCAGTCGGGCCACATCGTGATGCCCGCGCTGGGCACCACCGGAGACGGCATCGCGACCGGGTTGCGGCTGATGGCGCGGATGGCGCAGACCCGCTTGTCGCTGGCTGAGCTGGCCGGACCCATGCAGACGCTTCCGCAGGTCCTTATCAACGTCGAGGTGACCGATAAGGCAACGGTCGCTGAAGCGCCGGCGGTACAGAGCGCGGTGCGCAGGGCCGAGGCCGAACTCGGCGACACCGGACGAATTCTATTGCGCCCGTCCGGAACTGAGCAGATGGTCCGCGTCATGGTGGAAGCTGCCGACGAGGACACAGCGCGGCAATTGGCGGTCCGGATCGCCGAATCGGTCAGCGCCCAGGGCTGATCTGAAACTCCTGGAACCGGTTCGGCGTTTTGTGCGTCCTACTCGAGTATGGGTAACACGCGCGTGGACTGTGTTGGGGTACGCGCGGCCGCGCAACGTTTCGATGCCGCCGCCGGAGTGCTCGACGGGGCATTGCGTGCACGGTTGAGCGGCCTGGGCTTCGGCGGGCATGTGGCTGGGCGGGTGCATGGTGCTCACGGTGACGCGGTCCGTGCCGCGCTGGACCAGTTGACGGCCGGGATGGCGCAGTGGTCGCGCGCGGCTGAGGAGGTGGCCGCCGCGCTCCGAGTCACCGCAGACCGTTACGGCGACGCCGATTTACGGGCGGTGATCCGATGACGCTGGACGTCGCCGCACGGCTCGCGGCAGGGCGGTCGTCGGTGACCAACACCCAGACCTATGTGACCGCCTGCCATGCCGTCGGTTATCAGCATCCGGATCTGACCGCGCACGCGGCGCAGATCATGGAGTGGTTCGGCGGTGAGGACGGCCTGAACCTGACCGTGCTGGATGCCGACTGTGCGGTCCTGCGTGCCGCGTCGGCCGCCGCCGATGAAGCCGTGCGTGTTTCGCGAGATGGGCTGACAGCATTGACGGCCGCGTGGGACGGTGAGTCCGGCTCTCTGGCAGTTGAATTCGTTGATCGCCATTGTGCGGCCGGGTTGGCGTTGGCGGGTGCGCTGCGCGCTGCGGCCGAGACGTGTGAAGCACTGCGTGATGGGCTGGGCCGACTGGTCGACGAGAAGGTCGCTGCGGCGGTATCGATCGACGACCGTCGCGCCGGGGAGCGTCCGGTATGGCTGGCCGCGGCAGCGACGGTATCCGGCGGGAGTGCGGAGCGGACCGAGGCTGTTGAGGTCGTCACTCAGCAGATCACCCCGTACGTCGACACCGACATCCGCACCGACTGGCTCACCGCGATGCGGTCGGCGACGTCTTCGGTGGGGGCCGCCTACGAGGACGCGTTGCGACAGTTGAATGCCGCTGCCACTGTGTATTTCGAGGTGCCGGGCGCCCTCGGTTCGCCGCCGCCTTCCCCCGGGCCTGTGCCTGTGCCTGTGCCTGTGCCGGCTCAGGCTACGTCGGCTGCTGCGGCGCCGGTCTCGTCGCCGGCTTCCGTGCCCATCCTTCCGCCGCCCGTCGCCGTGCCTGAACCCACAGTGCCGCCACCGGCGGTGGACGCCCCACCGGCCGTGGATACCGCACCGGTGCAACCACTTCCGCCGGCACTCGGTACACCCGCATCCGCCGGCATGCCCGCCCTGCCGTCCATGCCGGATGTCGGCGGCGGCCCGTCCGGGCTGATAGGGCAGATCGCCGACGCGATCGGGGGGCTGATCGACTCTATGCCGGACGACACGGCAGACGATGACCTGCCGGAACCCGAGGACCCAGTCGATGAGGACGATTCCGACGAAGCGGCCGTCACGGGAGAGCCTGCCTCCGAGGATGTTCCGGCTACCGAGGACCCCTCACCGGAGGAAGTGGTCACCGAAGAGCTGCCTACCCCGGACGCAGAAGTGACCGAAGCCGAGCCGCCACCGCCACTACCGCCACCCGAACCCGTGACGGCGCCCGTCCCACCGGCGCCGGCTGCCGAGCACACCGATGAAGAAACGCCCTGTGAGATCGCCGCCGACGAACTACCGCAGGTCGGTCAATGACTGAACGCGAAAGACCCGTCGTGCCGGCATCACATCGCCGGCTGCTGCGTCCGGCCGACGAACAACGGGCCGCACGCCCACCGGTCGTCAGGGCAGGAGCTGCTGCAGTTCCTCGACCCAGCTGATGTATTCGCCCGGCTCGGTGGTGGTCGGCGTAGCCAACAGCGTGGTGACGCCGGCCTCGGCGAACGCGGCGATGCGTTCCTTGACGAATCCGCGCGGGCCGATCAGATTCACCTGCCGCACCAACTCGTCGGGCACCGCGGCGATCGCCTCGGCCTTGCGGCCGGACAGGAACAAATCTTGGATGCGGTCGGCCACCTCGCCGTACCCGTACCGAGTCGCCAGCTTGTGGTAGAAGTTCTGGCCCCGGGCGCCCATGCCGCCGATGTAAAGCGCCAGGTGCGGCTTGGCCCAGTTCAGCCGCTCTTCCACGTCGTCGCCGATGGCCAGCGACACCCCGACCATCACATCGAGGTCACCAAGTGCACTGTCGCGCTTGGCCTTTCCAGCCCGCAGCGCATCGCCCCACACCTCGTCAACCTTCTCCGGGAAGAAGAACACCGGCTGCCAACCCTCAGCGATCTCGGCGGTCAGCTCGACGTTCTTGGGACCGAGTGCGGCGATGGTGATCGGAATCCGTTCACGAACAGGATGATTGATGAGCTGCAGCGGCTTGCCCAACCCGGTGCCCCGGTCGGCGGGCAGCGGGATCTGGTAGCTACGGCCCTGGTGCTGGACGCGCTCGCGGCGCCACACCTGTCGGCAGATCTCGACGACCTCGCGGGTACGGCCCAGTGGCGCGTCGAACGGCACTCCGTGAAATCCCTCCACCACCTGTGGGCCAGACGTGCCGATGCCGAGCCGGAAGCGTCCGTCGGATACGAAGTCCAGGCCGGCTGCCGTCATCGCCAGCAGCGTCGGCGTCCGGGTGTAAATGGGGAAGACGCCCGAGCCGAGTTCGATCGTCGAGGTCTTGGCCGCCAGATAGCCGAGCTGGCTGACCGCGTCGTAGGAGTAGGCCTCGGCGACGAGGGCGATGTCGACGCCGGCCTTCTCCAAGACGACGATGTGCTCGACGGCCTCACGGAAGCCGCCCGAATAGTCCAGAAAGATCCCGGTACGCATCCGCAAAGTAAATCACCAACCAGTTGGTTGGGGGAGATCAGGTTACTTCAGCAGCGCGACGAACTGTTCCTCCGGCGTCACCGGCGCCGCCTCGGGGTCGGGTAGCTCGGTCTTCGGCAGCACAGCCTCCGGATCGGCGAACTCCTGATACGTCTTGTCGTCGGTCAGGTGGAACAGCAGGAAGCCGGTCAGCAGAGCGCGCGTCGTCTTCTGCGTCTTTTTGTCCGACCCCGGCATGCCAAGCACCTTGGCGAAGCGGCGCTTCTCGGCCAGCCCGGACGACTCACCCTTACTGACGATGTGCAGCACCGACCCTTTCCACGCCGCGGCCAGGTTCAGCGCATCGGTGCGCAGCGAGTGCGGATCATCGGGGGCGCTGAGTACCAGGCCGGGCACCTTCAGCGACGCCGCCGGCTGCTCGGCCCCGGGCTTGGTCACCGTCGGGAAAAGCGCTGCGACCGCCTTGGGCGCGCCGGACGCCGCCCCGGCCAGGCCCGCCGCGGCGAAAACCGCCGCCGCACCACCGAAGCCATGTCCCACCACGCCCAGTTTGGTGGGGTGCACGCTGATCTCGCCGGGGCCCAGCCGCACGCCGCTGATGATGTCGAGGGTGGTGCCCAGGTCCACCGAGAGGTTCAGCACCGACGGCGCGAACCCGCGCTCGGTGTTCGGGGCGGCTGCGACGATGCCCCACGACGCGAGATGCTCCAGGGTTTCCACGTAGTGGTCGACATCTGTGAGCCAATCGTGGCCGAAGGCCACACCCGGCAGATTGAACCCCGACGCCGGCGTGTAGACGATGCCGGGTAACCCGGCAAAGGCCAGGTCACCGCGCAGAATCTGATGCGGACCGCGGCGGGTCAGCGCCGCGAAGAGCTTGCGTGTCCGGGCCACCCCTTGAACCTAGCGGACGAACTGAACGCCGGTGCTGCACTACCCTGGGTAAACATGTGCGGAATCGTGGCGTACGTCGGGCATCGTCCTGCCCGCGGTGTCGTGGTCGATGCACTGCGGCGGATGGAATACCGCGGCTACGACTCCTCCGGGATCGCCCTGCTCGACGGCGACGGCGGCTTGACCGTGCGTCGCCGTGCCGGCCGGCTGGCCAACCTCGAGGAGGCGCTGGCCGAAACCGACTCCGACGCGCTGGCCGGCACCGCCGGAATGGGCCACACCCGTTGGGCCACTCACGGCCGCCCCACCGACCGCAACGCCCACCCGCACCGCGACGCGGCGGGCAAGTTCGCCGTCGTGCACAACGGGATCATCGAGAACTTCGCCACCCTGCGCCACGAGCTGGAGGCCGACGGTGTGGAGTTCGCCAGCGACACCGACAGCGAGGTGGCTGTCCACCTGGTCGCCCAGGCGTACCGCCGCGGCCCGACTGCCGGCGATTTCGAGGCGTCGGTGCTGGCGGTGCTGCGCCGGCTCGAAGGCCACTTCACGCTGGTGTTCGCCCATGCCGACGACCCGGGCACCATCATCGCCGCCCGACGGTCCACCCCGCTGGTTGTCGGCATCGGCGACGGCGAGATGTTCATCGGCTCCGACGTCGCGGCGTTCATCGAGTTCACCCGTGACGCCGTCGAATTGGGCCAGGATCAGGCGGTGGTGATCACCGCCGAGGGTTACTCGATCACCGACTTCGACGGTGTCGACGACACCGCGAACGCCCGTGAATTTCATATCGACTGGGATCTGTCGGCCGCTGAGAAGGGCGGTTACGACTACTTCATGCTCAAGGAAATCGCCGAGCAGCCGGCGGCGGTCGCCGACACCCTTCTGGGCCATTTCGTCGACGGCCGGATCGTGCTCGACGAGCAGCGGCTGAGCGATCAGGAACTCCGCGAGATCGACAAGGTCTTCATCGTCGCCTGTGGCACCGCATTCCACTCGGGGTTGCTGGCCAAGTACGCCATCGAGCATTGGACCAGGTTGCCGGTGGAAGTCGAGCTTGCGAGCGAGTTCCGTTACCGGGATCCGGTGTTGGACCGCGGCACCTTGGTGATCGCGATCTCCCAGTCCGGCGAGACCGCCGACACCCTGGAGGCCGTCCGGCACGCCAAGGGCCAGAAGGCCAAGGTGCTGGCGATCTGCAACACCAACGGCAGCCAAATCCCGCGTGAGGCGGACGCGGTGCTCTACACCCGCGCCGGACCTGAGATCGGGGTGGCGGCCACCAAGACCTTCCTCGCCCAGATCGCCGCGAACTACCTCGTCGGCCTGGCGCTGGCGCAGGCCCGTGGCACCAAGTACCCCGACGAGGTCGAGCGCGAGTATCACGAGTTGGAGTCAATGCCCGAGCTGGTCACCCGGGTGCTCGAACACCTGCAGCCGATCACCAAGTTGGGTCAGCAGTTCGCGTCGTCGCCGACGGTGCTGTTCCTGGGCCGCCACGTCGGTTATCCGGTGGCGCTGGAGGGTGCGCTCAAGCTCAAGGAACTGGCTTACATGCACGCCGAGGGCTTCGCCGCCGGTGAGCTCAAGCACGGACCGATCGCGCTGATCGAGGACGGCCTGCCCGTGATCGTGGTGATGCCGTCACCGAAGAACGCGGCAACCCTGCACGCCAAGCTGCTGAGCAACATCCGCGAAATCCAGGCCCGCGGCGCGGTCACGATCGTGATCGCCGAGGAGGGCGACGACACGGTGCGCCCGTACGCCGATTACATCTTCGAAATACCTGCCGTGTCAACGCTTTTCCAGCCGCTGCTGTCCACGGTCCCGCTGCAGGTGTTCGCAGCCGCGGTGGCCCGGGCCCGTGGCTTCGACGTCGACAAGCCCCGCAATCTGGCCAAGTCCGTCACCGTCGAGTGACGATGGCGGTCAGCCCAGTTGGGCAACGGCCGCCAAGATCTCGGTGACCTCGGTGCGGGTGGTGTAGTCGGGGTGGATGTCGCGCCATGTGATCACGCCCTGACCGTCGACGACAACGACAGTGGGCATGGGCAATTCATAGCCTCCGTCGGCATTGGCCTCCCGCAAGTCGATGCCGAGCCGCTCGGTCACTGTCCGCGATGCCTCTGACGGCGTGATGACGATGCCGAGTGCGGAGGCGATCTGGTTGCCCGGATCGGAGACGACGTCGAATGTCAGTGCGTTGGCTTCAGCGGTCGACAGCGAGCCATCGGGCTTCTGTGGGCTGACGGCGATCAGCGGGACGCCGCGCTCGGCGAGTGCTGGGACCAGGGTGTCCTGATAAGCCTTCAGCGTGAGATTGCAATAGGGACACCAGGCCCCGCGGTAGAACACCACGACGGCCGGACGGCTGGCCCGCAGAGTGCTGATTCTGGTCGGATTGCCTTGTTTATCAAGCACTTCGGGGTCGGGTAGCGCGGTTCCCGGCAGCGCTGCGTCGGCCGCCACGCCGTCGTCGACCATGCGCTTCTGGTCGGCGGTGAACGCCTCGACCGCCTCGGCGGGCAGATGGCCGGCCATGCCGTGCTGAAGCCGTGCGATCTGGGCGGCGATCGTGACTGGTTCGGTGGTGGACACGGGAGACTCCTCTCGTCGGTTCACCGCTGATGGTGTCGAACCAAAAATGGAGTGTCAATGCCAAAAATTCTACCGCCGACGAACGGCTTTTCGGGCCGCCTCGGTCAAGTGGGCACCGATCTGGGTGATCACGATGTCCATCGCGGCCGTCAATGCGGCGGTGTCCCGATTGACCTGACTGAGTAGAAGCCCGCCCTGGGTTGCGGCGAGCAACGCCATCGCGAGCCGGTCGGTGTCGGTGCCGTCGGTGAATTGACCGGTGGCCGCCATCGACGCCAGCCCGGTACGCAAGATGCGTTCCCACTCGCCGAACCAGCGCGCCAATTGGGCTCTGGCCAACGCGTCGGTCTCCGAAAGGTCCGCGGCGAGAGAGCCCAGCGGACACCCGCCCACACAATTCTGGGCAGTGCGAATGCCGACCACGAGATCACGCCAGCGCCAGAGGTCGTCGATGCATGTCACCCGATCCAGGCCTAAGTGCTGGACGTCGAGTACGCGTTGACCCTGAAGTTCGATGACCGCCGCGACGAGAGCGCCTTTGTCGGCGAAGTAGTGGTACAGCTGCGACGAGCTGACGCCGGCGGCGGCTTGAATGTCTTCGACGGTTGTCCGGGCCACCCCGCGTTCCTGCATCAGGTCGGCAGCGACCGCAACGATCCGGTCCCGGGTCTGAACGCCCTTCGCGGTCAGTCGGTGGCCGTTGACGGCCGAAGCCCTACGGCCCAGGTCTGGCTTGGTCACTCCAAAATATTAGCCCGTCAATGGGCCACGGCGGTCTGCTGATACAGCACCAGTCGCCAGGTGCCATCGATGCGGTGATACACCGACGACATGGCCCCGACGAACGGTTCGTCGGCGCCGTCGCGTGCGGCAGTGCCGATGTACACCAGAGCAGCAGCGTCGGGGCCGGCCGAGATGACGCGCTCCTCGGACATTTCGAAGCTCTTCCACGGTGGCGCTTGGCCGAGTGCTGAGGTCACCGCGGAGCGATCCATCACCGCGCCGTTGGCCAACACCATCACCGCGCCCTCGGTCATCAGGTCGCCATAGAAACGGGCGCCGGTTGAGTCGCACAACGATTGCCAGCCGGCCCGTTCGATCTCCAAGAGTTCATCGAGTAACTGCTGATCGGTCATAATCGTGAATACCCAGGCGGTCTTGGCCGCTATCCGCCGTTCAGCACGTAATCTTGGTGCCGATGCGGCACTACTACACCGCCGACGCGATTCGCGCCGCCGAGGCGCCCTTGCTGGCGAGCCTGCCCGATGGTGTTCTGATGCGCCGTGCCGCCTACGGTTTGGCCACCGTGATCGCCCGCGAGCTTCGGGCGCGCACCGGCGCGGTGACCGGTCGGCAGTTGTGTGCCGTGGTCGGCTCGGGTGACAACGGCGGTGACGCGCTATGGGCGGCGACCATCCTGCGACGCCGCGGTGTGGCCGCAACCGCCGTGCTGCTCAACCCCGAACGCACCCATGCCAAGGCGCTGGCCGCGTTTCGGGCTGCCGGCGGACGGGTGGTGCCTGCCGTCGCACCGTCGACCGATCTGGTGATCGACGGAGTGGTCGGCATCTCCGGCAGCGGCCCACTGCGCCCGGCGGCCGCCGAGGTGTTCGCCGCCGTCGAGGATGCCGGGATCCCGGTGGTGGCCGTCGACATCCCCAGCGGCATCGACGTACAGACCGGCGCGATCACCGGACCGGCCGTGCACGCCGCACTCACCGTCACCTTCGGTGGTCCCAAACCCGTTCACGCGCTGGCCGATTGTGGTCGCGTCGAACTCATCGACATCGGCCTGGACCTCCCCGCCACGGATGTGCTGGGCATGGAAGCTGCTGACGTCAAGGCACGCTGGCCGTTGCCCGGAGTGCGTGACGACAAGTACTCCCAGGGCGTGACCGGCATCCTGGCCGGGTCATCGACCTATCCCGGCGCGGCGATTCTGTGCACCGGCGCCGCGGTTGCCACGACCTCGGGCATGAAGCGCTACGCGGGTTCTGCAGCGGCCGAGGTGGTGTCGCATTGGCCCGAGGTGGTGGCCGCGCCGAACCCGCACGCCGCCGGACGGGTACAGTCCTGGGTTGTCGGACCTGGCCTCGGTACCGACGAGAGCGGTTTCGCCGCACTGCATTTCGCACTCAGTTCTGGGCTGCCCGTGGTGGTTGACGCCGACGCTCTGACCATCCTTTCGACGCAGCCAGATCTGGTGGCGGCCCGCGATGCTCCGACGGTGCTGACCCCGCACGCCGGTGAATTCGCCCGGCTGGCCGGTGGACCGCCCGGCGAGGACCGGGTGGCCGCCACCCGCAGGCTGGCCGAAGCGTTCGGTGCCACCGTCCTGCTCAAGGGCAACGTCACCGTCGTTGCCGACCCCGATGGCACCCTGTATCTCAACCCGGCCGGCGGGGCATGGGCTGCGACCGCCGGTTCCGGCGACGTGTTGTCCGGCATGATCGGTGCCCTGCTGGCGTCTGGGCTGCCACCGGCCGAGGCGGCCGCCGCGGCGGCGTTCGTGCACGCCCGCGCCGCCAACGCCTCCGCTGCAGATCCCGGCCCCGCACCGGTGCCCACCTCGGCCTCGCGCATCCTCGCCCATATCCGTCAAGCTGTCGCAGAACTGTAAAAGAAAGGACTTCTCGTGCCCCACGTCAAGTACCGCTCCCCGTCGATCGCACCGGCCTACACCGGGCGCCTGTCCACCGACCCGATCCCGTCGCTGCGGTTGCCCGACGAGGCGATGGAACCCACTGCGGCATACCGGTTCATCCACGACGAACTGATGCTCGACGGCAGCTCCCGGCTCAACCTCGCGACGTTCGTCACCACCTGGATGGACCCCGAGGCCGAGAAACTGATGGCCGAGACGTTCGACAAGAACATGATCGACAAGGACGAATACCCGGCCACCGCCGCCATCGAATCTCGTTGCGTGGCAATGGTTGCCGACCTGTTCCACGCCGAGAATCTGCGCGACGATGACGCCTCCACCGCGGTGGGGGTCTCGACGATCGGGTCCTCGGAGGCGGTGATGCTCGGCGGGCTGGCGCTGAAGTGGCGGTGGAAAGCCCGTGTCGGTGACGGCTGGAAGACCCGCACCCCCAACCTGGTGATGGGCTCGAACGTGCAGGTGGTGTGGGAGAAGTTCTGCCGGTACTTCGAAGTCGAGCCGCGCTACATCCCGATGGCCGAGGACCGCTACGTCATCACCCCCGAGCAGGTTCTCGACTACGTGGACGAGGACACCATCGGCGTCGTCGGCATCCTTGGCACCACCTACACCGGCGAACTCGAACCGATCGCCGACATCTGCGCAGCCCTGGATAAACTGCAGCAGGACAAGGAACTTGACATCCCGGTGCACGTCGACGCCGCCAGTGGCGGGTTCGTGGTGCCGTTCCTGCACCCGGACATCAAGTGGGACTTCCGGCTGCCGCGGGTGGCGTCGATCAACGTCAGCGGCCACAAATACGGGTTGACCTATCCGGGTATCGGATTCGTGGTGTGGCGCAACGCCGATGCCCTACCCGAAGATTTGGTGTTCCGGGTCAACTATCTCGGCGGTGACATGCCGACATTCACCCTGAACTTCTCCAAGGCCGGCAATCAGGTGGTCGGCCAGTACTACAACTTCCTGCGGCTGGGCCGGGCCGGCTACACCCATGTGATGCAGTGCCTGTCGGCAACGGCGCGCTGGCTGTCGGACCAGTTGGAGGGGTGCCAGCACTTCGACGTGATTTCGGACGGCTCGGCGATCCCGGTGGTGGCGTTCAGGCTGAAGGGCGACCTGGGCTACACCGAATTCGACGTGTCGGCGGCGCTGCGGTCCTATGGCTGGCAGGTGCCCGCCTACACGATGCCCGAAGGTGCAGAGAACATTTCGGTGTTGCGGGTGGTTGTGCGCGAAGGGTTCTCCGCCGATCTGGCCCGCTCACTGTGGGCGGATCTCAACGCTGTCCTCGGCCACCTAGATGCGATCCAGCCGGACGGTCACTTCACACAGGAACACTTCTCGCACTGATGGCCGACTCAGACGCTGCAGAAATGCGTGCCGACCGTGCTGACTGGACCGCGCAGCACCTCGCGACATACCTGGAAACCGGCGGTGCCAAAGGACACATCCTCGATTTGAGTGATGTGGGCGGCCGTAAGTTCACCACCCACTGCCTGATCCGCTATACCGGACGCAAGTCGGGCCAGCGCTATATCAAGCCGCTGATCTACGGCAACGTCGGTGGTGAGATCGTGATCGTCGCGTCGAAAGGTGGGGCCGACAGCAACCCGGAGTGGTACCTCAACGTTGAGTCGAGGGCAACGCTGGATGTGCAGATCGCGACCCAGGCCTTCGAAGCCACGTGGCGTGAACCGGAGGGCGATGAGCGGCATCAGGTGTGGGAGTACATGTGCCGCCTGTATCCGCCGTACATCGTGTATCAGCAGTCGACGAGCCGACGAATCCCGCTTGTCATGCTGAGTCTGCTCACGCCCACCGCGACCTTCAGCGCACTCGCTGGTTAGTAGGGTCGTAAATCGGCTTGAGCGACACCGTGATCGGGTATTCGTCGCCGCCGACGTTGACGGCGTATGAACCGGCCCGCACCCAGTCGGGCGTGACGACTGCGTCGTCGGTCGAGCGGACGTAGCCCAACCCGACGCACGCCTCGGTGGTGGCGCCCCACGCCGCCGAACTGACCTGCCCGGCGACGGTGCCGTTGCGCAGGATCAACTCGCCGCCCCACAGCATCGGTTCGTCGCTATCGACGGCGAAACTGACCAACCGCCTGCGCGGGCCTTCGGCCTTGGCCTTCTGCACCGCGGCGCGGCCGAGGAAGTCGATGCCGGAGGACAGCTTGCAGGCGAACAGCAGGCCGGCCTCGACCGGATTGTCGTTGGGCGTCAGCTCCCGGCCGAATGCGCGATAACCCTTCTCCAGTCGCAGGGATTCGATCGCGTAGTAGCCGCCGCGGGCGATGCCGAACTTCTCTCCGACTGCCAGGAGATCCTCGTAGACACCCACCGCGAACTCTGCAGGAACGTAGAGCTCCCAGCCCAGTTCACCGACGTACGTGATCCGCGTTGCGCGTACGGTGGCGTAGCCAAGCGAGATGAGCTGGCTGGTGGCGAACGGGAACGCGGCGTCGGACAGGTCGGCGTCGGTGAGCTCGCCGAGCAACTCGGGTGACTTCGGCCCCATGACGCCGAACACTGCCATCGACGACGTGACGTCGACAAGTTCGGCGTGCGCGCCGGCCGGCATGTTCTTGCGGATGTGGTCCTTGTCCCGCTCGGTGGTGGCCGCGCTGCTGACGATCAGGAAGTCCTGTGGTCCGGTGCGGGTGACCGTGACGTCAGACTCGTAGGTGCCGCGTTCGTTGAGCATGCCGGTGTACACCGACTTACCCACCGGCACAGCCATATCCGCGGTACACAGCCACTGCAGGGCCGCCTCAGCTCCCGGCCCGGCGAGCACGTACTTGGAGAACGACGTCTGGTCGAAGACCGTGACCGCGGTGCGGGTATTGAGCTGCTCGGCCGTCGACCACGGCAGCCAGTTCTGCTTGCCCCAGGAGTATTCGATGACCGGATCGCTGTCGGGCGGGGCGAAGAAGTTGGCGCGCTCCCAGCCCATCCGGCTGCCGAAGTTTGCATTCGCCGCAACGAGCAGATGGTGTACCGGGGAGCGGCGGAAGGGCCGCGCAGTCTTCAACTCTCGGTTGGGCCAGGGGATTTCGTAGTGCACACCGAGAATCTCGGCCACCCGGTCGTGCAACCAGCTCACGTTGCCGTTGAACGGTGCAAAGCGCCGAATGTCGACACCGGTGAGATCGGTGGTGGGGGAGCCGTTGACGATCCACTCTGCCAGCGCGCGTCCGGCACCGCCGGCCGACGCGATGCCGACCGAATTGAAGCCTGCGCCGACGAAGAAGTTGGTGCATTCGGGCGCCTCGCCGAGGATGAACTGGTTGTCCGGGGTGAAGCTCTCCGGGCCGTTGTACAGCTTCTTCAGACCGGTGTGCTCCAGCGCCGGAATCCGCAACAGCGCGTTGTCCATCAGGATCTCGAAGTGCTCCCAATCCTCGTCGAGCAACTGAAACTCGAAGGGGTAGGGGATCTTGTCCGGCGCTACCCACGGCTTGGCCTCTGGTTCGAAGCCACCGATGACGAGTCCGCCGACTTCCTCCTTGAAGTACGTGTAGCCGTCGGGATCCCGGAGGATCGGCAGATCGGGATGGACACCGGCAATGGTCTCGGTGACCACATAGAAGTGCTCGGCTGAATACAGCGGCACGTTGACCCCTGCCATTGCACCGATGGCCTTCGCCCACTGCCCGCCGCAGTTGACCACGATCTCGGCTTCGATGTCGCCGACGTCGGTGCACACACCGGTTACCCGGCCGTCCGCGGTGCGGACGTCGAGCACACGGATGTGCTCGAACACCTTGGCACCGCGCTGACGCGCGCCCTTCGCCAGGGCCATCGTCAGGTCGGTCGGATTGGCCTTGCCGTCGGCGGGCAGCCAGATCGCGCCCACCAAATCGTCGACCCGCATCACCGGGTACCGCTCGTATGCCTCATCGGGGCGCAGGAGTTCGCAGTCGAGTTGATAGGCGGCCGCGTTCGCCGCGGTGCGGCGCAGCTGGGTCATTCGGTCTTCGCTGCGAGCCACCGTGACCCCGCCACACTGCTTGTAGCCGGCGCTCAGCCCCGTCTCCGCCTCCAGTTCGGCGTACAGCTGCGTGGAGTACTGCACCAGCCTGGTGCCGCTCTCCGACGCGCGAAGCTGTCCGACCAAACCGGCGGCATGCCATGTTGTTCCACACGACAGCTGGCCCTGCTCGAGCAATACCACGTCGGTGTAGCCCAGCTTGGTCAGGTGGTAGGCAACGCTGGTACCGATGACGCCACCGCCGATGATGACGATCTGGGCACGGTCGGGAAATGATGGGTTCGACATGGGTTCCTATCGTTGGTCAGTCGGGCGCCTGCGCATCGGCCAGCAGCCGGGGGAATCCGGGTCCGCGGAACTCGGCAACAGCCGACTCGTAGCGTTCCATCGCCCATTCCCAGAAGTCGAAATCCAAAGTGCTGGTCGCATTCTGGATGCAGCCCCACAACGTCCAGCCGTACTTGCCGACGATGCCCTGCAGGCGCGCCCGCGCCGTCTTGTGCCGCAACCGGCGCCCGTAGTACAGCGTGACCAATTCATCGAGCTGATCGATCGACAGGCCGCACTCGGCCCAGATGTTGCCGAGCTCGAAACAGGGGTCGTTGTTGCCGGAGTACTCATAGTCGATCAACCAGACCTTGCTGCCGTTGTCGACGAAGTTGCCTGCCAGCAGATCGTTGTTGCACGGGACAGTCGCGTGTTCGTCGGGCCCGAGAATGCGCTTGACCGCTTGGAACTCGCGGGTGAAGTAGAGATAGTCGGTCGGTATCCGGAACCCGCGCTCCTGGACCACCTTCAGATAGGCGGGCTGGCGCTCGAACATGTTGAAGCGGTCTCGGAAACGCGGACCGGCGTGCAGGGTGCGGCAGCCATCCGCCACCCGGGCCAGGACATCCGGCCGTTGCAGGTCGGCATTGGTCAAAGTGTTGCCTTCGAGGAAGCCGACCAACAGGATGCCGAGGTCGGGCCGATAGTCGATCACCGGTGCCCCGACGCCGGCCTCCTCGGCGGCCCTGCTGTTGTAGTACTCGTTGTCGCGGTCGATGCCGAGCATGTTGGTGGCATTGACGGTGCAGCGAGCGACGTAAGTCGCTGCGGGCGTTGTGATCTTGATATTGCGGTTGGTCAGGCCGCCATGAAGTTCTTCGAGTTGGCGCGGTTGTCCGGCCAGCGCGGGCAGTTGGTCCAGCAGCGCATCCAGTTCCGGATCGGAAGTGAATGGCATAGGTGCATCCTTGCGCAGAAAGTGTGTCGCGCGTAAAAGACTAGACTATTGACTTGTGACGGTGTCAATGCTTCACTCGGCCGTGCCGTCGTATCCGGATGCCCGCCTGGCCCGCGAGATGATCACCGACTGGGCGGTTACCCCGCGGCCCGCGGTGATCTTCGACTTCAATGGAACGTTGTCCGACGACGAACCGATCTTGTTCCGCATCTTCAGCGAGCTGTTCAGTGAGCACTTGAGTTGGCCGATGACCCAACAGGACTACGACCAGCACCTGCTCGGCCACAGCGACCGTGAGATCGTCGAGAAGGCCCTGGTGATCAGCGACACCGAGGGGCACGACGTCGACGCATTGCTCGAACTGCGCAAACAGCGCTACCGCGAACTCGTCGCCGGCGACAACCCGATCCGGCCCGACACCGTACGGCTGGTGCAACTGCTCGCCGAACACGGTGTGCCGATGGCGATTGTCACCGGAGCGCAGCGCGACGACGTCCATGCCGTCTTGGCAAGCAGCCCGGTCGGTGAGCTGATCCAGGTGATCGTCGCCGAGGAGGACGTCACCCGCGGAAAGCCCGATCCGGAAGGCTTCCTGTCCGGCGCTGACCAATTAGGTTGCGATCCAACGCAGATCGTGGTGTTCGAAGACTCCTTACCCGGCGTGCGCGGTGCGCTCGCGGCGGGTATGCGGTGCATCGCAGTCTCCGTCGAACCCAGCGATGAGCTGGCAGCGGTGGCTCCGGCGATGATTCCGCGGCTGTCAGCCGACATCGTCGAGCATGTACTGCCCACGCGCTAATTGTCGGGCGGTGCCTTCGGTTCGAAGGGGTGGTACCACTTCCATTGCGCGCGTTCGCCGATCGGTCCGCGGCAGGGCGGGACATCCGGCGGTGGATGGTTCGGTGGGCGGGCTAGTGATCGTGAGGTGAGTGGGTCGCCGTCGCTGTCGACGACGGTTAGTTGGTGTGGGGGTCCGGTGATGGTGATGTCGCCGCGGTGATGTGCCCGATGGTGATACGGGCACAGCAGGACGAGGTTGTGTAGTTCGGTGGGTCCGCCGTTTTCCCA
>NZ_NPKT01000043.1 GCF_008329565.1 Mycolicibacterium sp. P1-5 | reverse complement strand
CGGGACATCGCGTACACCTGATCGGGCTGGGATCCAGAGTGGTTCATGGCCCAGAAGGTGACGGCGATGGATACGCGTGCGTTGGTGGCGGTGGTCGGGCATGTGGGTAACGTGTCGGCGTTTTGCCGACAGCAGGGTATTTGTACGACGACGTACTACAAGATCCGTAAGCGATTCAACGCCGAGGGCTGGGAAGGGCTGCTGCAGGATAAGTCGCGGCGGCCGCTGTCCTCGCCGACGGCCACCGATGCGGTCCTCGTGCGGGCGGTGTTGGACTGTCGCCTCGAACTACTCGGCGATGGGTTGGATCACGGCCCGCAGCCGATCGTGTGGACGCTGCAGCGTCGCGGGGTGGCCGGGGTGCCCTCGCGGGCTACGGTCGCACGGATCCTGAATCGCCACGGTCTGGTCGTTGCGCAGCCACGGAAACGGCCGAAATCGGCGACCAAGCGCTTCTGCTTTGACCGGCCCAATGAGTGTTGGCAGTCCGACTGGACGCAATGGCAGCTCGCCGACGGCACCTCGGTGGCCATCGCCGGCACCCTCGATGATCACTCGCGGTATCTGCCCGCCCTGATCGCCGCCGAAGGCGCGGGCACCGCTGGGCTGGTGTGGGCGGTGATGCTGGCCGGGATCTCCAAGTGTGGAATCCCGGCGATGTCGTTGTCCGACAACGGTTTCGTCTACACCGGACGGCTACGGGGCTACGAGTCGACATTCGAGGCCAACCTACGGGTTCTCGGTGTGCGCACCATCAACTCGACCCCGTATCACCCCCAGACCTGCGGGAAGATCGAACGGTTCTGGCAGACGCTGAAGAAGTGGTTGCGGGCCCGGCCGGCACCGAGCAGTGTCGTCGAGCTCAACGACCTCCTCGAGCAATTTCGTGCGCACTACAACCATCAGCGTCCCCACCGCGCCTTGAAGGGCGCCACCCCGGCCACGGTGTTCACCGCCACGGCCAAGGCCCGCCCCGCCGACCGCCCACTACCCGAGCCGGTCTTCGTCTCCCGTCACACCGTCGGGCAGAGATCGGGCAACCTGTTCATCGCCCCCTACAAAGTCAACGTCGGATTACGCTGGGCCGGACACGAATGCGACGTGATCCGCGACGGCGAACACATCACCATCTACAGCGGCACCACCCTGGTCCGGTCGTTCTCCGTCGACCCCACCCGCAACTACCAGCCCGGGGACAAATCCTCCCGGACCTACCGCACCCGAGAACCACAACCGGCATCATCGATGTACGCGATGTCTTGAGACATATGTGTACGCGATGTCCCGAGACACCACA
>NZ_NPKT01000042.1 GCF_008329565.1 Mycolicibacterium sp. P1-5 | reverse complement strand
TGGTGGGTGATGCGGTGGTGGTGGAGTCCATTGTGGGTTTCGCGCGGGCCGAGGCTCAGGATGCCGCCCGGCGGGTGGCGTGGATTGGGGAGTTGGTAGCTCGGCGTTGTGCTGATGACGAGCGGGCGCATTGGGCCTGTGATGCCTGGGACGCCGCGGCTGCCGAGGTGTCGGCTGCTCTGGCGATCACGACGGGTCGGGCCTCGCAGGAGATGTTGATGGCGATGTCGTTGCGCCATCGGCTGCCGCGGGTCGCGGAACTGTTCCTGACGGGGTCGCTGAGTTATGGGGTGTGCGCGGCGATCACTGATCGCACTGATTTGATCCGCGACCGCGCCACCGTGTTCTTGGTCGATAAGGCGATCGCGAAGGACGCGCTCACCTGGGGTGCGTTGTCGAAGCTGAAGTTGCAGCGGGCCATCGATTTCTGGGTGAATCGCTACGATCCGGGTGCGCTGCGACGGGTGCAGTCACGGTCTCGGGATCGCGACGTGATCGTCACCGTCGATGCTGCTGCCGGGACAGCCGAAATCGCTGGGTGGCTCTCGGCCACCGATGGTGAGATCGTCAAACGCAGGTTGACCCGCATCGCGTATTCGGTGTGTGACGACGACCCCCGCACCATGGCTCAGCGCCGCTCCGATGCCCTGGGGGCGATGGCGGCCGGCGCCGACCGGCTGGGGTGTCTGTGCGGCAATCCCGACTGCCCGGCCGCCGCCGACGACCAGCGTGCAGCCGCGGTGGTGGTGCATGTGCTCGCCGAGGCCGACGTCCTCGATGCCGAGCCGGATCCGCAGATGCACGGGCACAGCCCCCAGAGGCACCCCGTTGAGCCGGTCAGCCGCGATGATCAGCCCGCTGCCCCGGAGAAATCGTCGAGTCTTGCGAGGGCGGGCGGGGTGCTCACCGGCAACCGGGGCATCGTGCCGGCACCACTTTTGGCCGAGTTGATCAAGGGCGGCGCCACGGTGCGGCACCTGCGCCGCCCGAAAGACGACCCCGAACCGCACTACCGGCCCTCGACAGCGTTGGATGAGTGGGTTCGGATGCGCGACATGACGTGCCGCTTCCCGAATTGCGATGTACCCGCCGAGTACTGCGATATCGACCACACCATCGCCTGGCCCTTCGGCCCCACCCACCCCTCGAACCTGGCGTGTATGTGCCGAAAACACCACCTACTCAAAACGTTCTGGGCCGGCTGGTCGGATCGTCAACATCCCGACGGCACCATCACCTGGACCACACCGACCGGGCGCACCTACACCACCAGGCCCGGCAGCCACCTGCTGATGCCCACCTGGAACACCACCACCGCGACCTTGCCACCACCACACGGCCAACCACCACCAACCATCGGCATCATGATGCCCACCCGACGCACAACCCGCACAACCCAACGCGCCCAACGCATCACCACCGAACGCAAACTCAACGACACCCACGTCGCCGAACGCAACCGACCCCCACCGTTCTAA
>NZ_NPKT01000041.1 GCF_008329565.1 Mycolicibacterium sp. P1-5 | reverse complement strand
ACGGCGTTGCCGACCGCGACGCCGACGCCGGAGGGTCCGCCGGTGGCGAAGTAGCCGAAGTAGGTGTGGATCAACAGGATCGTGATGGCCATCAACACCGCTTGCAGGAAACTCCAGAGTAGGTCGATGGGGTTGAGGAAGGTGTTGAAGTAATGGTCATACAACCCGCCGGATTGGCCGAACAACACCACCGTGGTGAACTGCGATGCCACGAAACTCAAGATGACGGCGATCGAGTACAGCGGGGTGATGGCCACCATGCCGGCCACCAGCCGGGTACTGACGAGGTATTCGACCGGGGGGATGCCCATCGATTCCAGGGCGTCGATCTCCTCGTTGATCCGCATCGCCCCCAACTGCGCGGTCACCCCGGCACCGAAGGTGGCGGCCAACCCGATCCCGGCCACCACCGGGGCGCTGATGCGCACGTTGATGAAGGCGGCCAGAAAGCCGGTCAGCGCTTCGATGCCGATATTGCCCAGCGAGGAATACCCCTGCACCGCCAGGGTGCCACCGGCCGCCAGGGTCAAAAACCCGACGATCACCACGGTGCCGCCGATCATCGCCAACGTGCCCGCACCCATCGAGATCTCGGCGATCAACCGGATGATCTCTTTACGGAAATGCAGGGCCGCGTGCGGAGTCCCCGCGATCGCCCGACCGTAAAAGATGGTGTGATCCCCGATCCGCCCGACGGTGCCCAACGGGCGGCGGACCTGGCGGGCGATCCGCGGATACAACGCCTGCAACGACGCCATCAGCGTGCGCTCATCCGGATACCGATCGCGGTCACGACCACGTTCACCACGAACAACGCCATAAACGCGTACACCACCGTCTCATTGACCGCATTACCCACGGCCTTGGCGCCACCCCCGGTGATCGTCAACCCCCGATAACACGCCACCAACCCCGCGATCAACCCGAACAGAGCCGCTTTGACACACGAGATGATCACCTCGGGCACCCCGGTCAACAACGTGATCCCGGCAGCGAACGCACCCGGATTGACATCCTGGACGAACACCGAGAACACGTAACCACCCAAGATCCCGATGATCACCACCAACGAATTCAACAACAGCGCAACCAAACCCGAGGCCAACATCCGCGGCGTCACCAACCGCTGCACCGGATTGATCCCCAAGACCTCCATCGCGTCGATCTCTTCACGGATCGTGCGCGAGCCGAGGTCGGCGCACATCGCCGTCGCACCAGCACCGGCCACGATCAACACCGTCACCAACGGACCCACCTGAGTCACCGCACCAAAGGCCGCGCCAGCCCCCGACAGATCAGCAGCACCCAACTCCCGCAACAAAATATTGAGCGTGAAACTCACCAACACCGTGAACGGAATCGCCACCAACAACGTCGGCGCCAACGACACCCGCGCCACAAACCACGACTGCTCCAAAAACTCCCGCCACTGAAACGGCTTGCGAAACACAAACCGCACAGCATCCGCAGACATCGCAAACAACCCACCAATAGCCTGCATCGGACCCGCAGCACTACTCAAAGCAATGCCCGGCGACCAACGATCTGC
>NZ_NPKT01000040.1 GCF_008329565.1 Mycolicibacterium sp. P1-5 | reverse complement strand
TGTTGACGACGGTTGAGAACCCGGCCAGTCGCGACGGTTGAAAAGTAGGCCACCCAATCAGATTGGATGGGTGATCTCCTTGGAAGACTGGGCCTTGATCCGGCATCTTCATCGCAGCGAAGGATTGTCGCAGCGGGCTATCGCACGGCAGCTGAGCATTGCGCGGGACACGGTGGCCAGTGCGCTGGCCAGCGATGGTCCGCCGAAGTACGAGCGGGCCTCCTCGCCCTCGGCGATCAATGAGGTGGAGCCGCGGATTCGCGCGTTGTTGTTGGCTTATCCGCGGATGCCGGCGACGGTGATCGCCGAGCGGGTTGGCTGGACTGGCTCGATCTCGTGGTTTCGGGAGCGGGTCCGGGCGATCCGCCCGGAGTTCTTGCCTGCCGATCCGGTCGATCGCCTGGAGCATCCGACGGGTCGGGTGATTCAGTGCGATCTGTGGTTTCCGGCGCCGAAGATCGCGGTCGGGTTCGGCCAGGAGGCGATGCTGCCGGTGCTGGTGATGGTGGCCGCGTTCTCGCGGTTCATCGCCGCGGTAATGCTGCCCTCGCGCCAGACCATGGACCTGGTGGCCGGGATGTGGCAGCTGCTCTCGCAGAACTTCACCGCGGTGCCCCATGAGCTGTGGTGGGACAACGAACCCGGGATCGGGCGTCGAGGCCGGTTGACCGAGCCGGTGACGGCGTTGATGGGCACACTGGGGGCGCGGCTGGTGCAGATGAAACCCTACGATCCCGAGTCCAAGGGGATGGTGGAGCGAGCCAACCGCTATCTGGAGACCTCGTTTCTGCCCGGGCGCAGCTTCGCCTCACCGCAGGACTTCAATGATCAACTCGAGCAATGGCTTCCGACCGCCAACTGCCGTCGGGTGCGGGTACTCGATGGTCGTCCCATCGACTTCCTCGATCCCGATCGGGCTCACATGCTGGCGCTGCCGCCGGTATCGCCGGTTGTGCAGTCGGTGACCTCGGTGCGGCTGGGACGCGACTACTACGTGCGGGTAGCCGGCAATGACTACTCCGTGGATCCGACCGCGATCGGCCAACTCGTCGAGGTGAGCACCACCCTGGCTCAGGTGACGGTGACTCGATCGGGACGCCTGCTGGCGGCTCATGACCGCTGTTGGGCGGCGCGACAAACCCTGACCGACCCCGCCCACGTCTCGACCGCCGCAGCGCTGCGTCAGCAGTTCCAGGCCGGCCCACCACCGGTTGCAGGTGATCATCTGGTGCGCGACCTGGCCGACTACGACCGCGCATTCGGTGTCGACTTCACCACTGGCACAGTCGCTTCCGATGGCGAGGTGGCATGAGCATGGCCGAGGACCCGATGAAGGCTGTCCTGCATTACGCCCAGGCCCTCAAGGCGCCGCGCATCCGCGAGTCCGCCGCCCGACTGGCCGAGCAAGCCCGCGATGCCGGCTGGACCCATGAGGAGTATCTGGCGGCAGTCCTGTCGCGGGAGGTGTCGGCCCGTGAGGCCTCTGGTGCGGCGACTCGCATCCGCTCGGCTGGGTTCCCGACGCGGAAGTCGTTGGAGGACTTCAACTTCGATCACCAACCCGCACTGAACCGGGACATGATCGCCCACCTGGGCACCGGCGCGTTCCTGGCCAAGGCATCCAACGTAGTGCTCCTCGGCCCGCCCGGAACTGGCAAGACCCATCTCGCCATCGGATTGGCGGTCCGGGCTGCCCAGACCGGGCACCGCATCGCGTTCGCCACCGCCGTGGATTGGGTCGCTCGCCTCAAGGCCGCCCACAACGCCGGGCGCCTGCCCGCCGAGCTGGTCAAGCTGCGCCGGATCGGGCTGCTCGTCGTCGACGAGGTCGGCTACATCCCGTTCGAGCAGGACGCCGCGAACCTGTTCTTCCAACTGGTCTCCAGCCGCTACGAACACGCCTCGCTGATCCTGACCTCGAACCTGCCCTTCGCCCGCTGGGGCGACGTCTTCGGGGATCAAGTGGTCGCCGCGGCGATGATCGACCGCATCGTGCACCACGCCGAGGTCCTGACCCTCAAAGGCTCCAGCTACCGGCTCAAGGACACCGGAATCGACACCTTGCCCTCCGCCAGAGCCGACAACACGGCACAATAACCACGACCACGTGGCCTACTTTTCACCGTCGCATCTGGCCTAGTTTTCGACCGTCGTCAACA
>NZ_NPKT01000039.1 GCF_008329565.1 Mycolicibacterium sp. P1-5 | reverse complement strand
TGTCAGCTCCGGTTGAATTGTGAGCAGCCTGTTCCGGTCGAAAGGTGAGCAGGTGTGCTTACGGGGTTGAGTCTGCCTGACGGTCGACCTCCACGGAGGGGAGTGTCTCGATCGTGGTGTGTTTGATGCGGTAGCTGGCCCCTTTGAGGGCGATGACGTCGGCGTGGTGCACGATTCGGTCGATCATCGCCGAGGCGATGGTGGCCTCGCCGAACACTTGGCCCCACCGGGAGAACGGCAGGTTGGAGGTCAAGATGATCGAGGACTTCTCGTAGCGGGTCGACACCAGTTGGAAGAACAGGTTGGCGGCTTCGGTGTCGAACGGGATGTAGCCGACCTCGTCGATCACGATCAGCCCGTAGCGGGAGATCTTGCGCAGCTCGGCCTCCAGCCGCCCGATGCTATGGGCTTCAGCCAGGCGACTGATCCACCCGGTGGCCGGGGCGAATGCGACGCGGTGGCCGGCTTGGGCGGCGGCGATCGCCAGTGCGGTCGCGAGGTGGGTCTTGCCGGTGCCGGGTGGGCCGAGCAGGACGACGTTGCGGGCCTCGGCGAGCCAGCCCCCACCTTCGAGGCGGGCGATCTGAGCGCGGTCCACTGCGGGTTGGGCGGTGAAGTCGAAGTCGGTGAAGGTCTTGATCGCCGGGAATCCGGCATACCGAATGCGTTGCCGCGCTCCGGATTCGGCGCGGGCATTGGACTCCACCGCCAACACCGCCGCCAGGTAGTCCTCCAACGACCATGATGCGACGCGGCCTTGCTCGGCCAGACGGGCGTAGTGCCCGGCGATCCGCGGGGCCTTCAACAGCCGGGCCTGGTGGGCGATGAGCTTGTCGACTTCACCGGGTGCCGGAGTGCGCTTGGTAGCAGCCATCAGGCGACCTCCCCGGTCCCGAACACTGCGTCGTAAGCGCTCAGGTCGGCGACCTGAACATCGACCTCAAGGTGACTCCCCGGTGAGGATCGACGGTGCAGATACTGTTGCCGCAACACCGAGGCCGCACTGACATGCGCCGGATCGGACGCTAATCCGCCTGAACCCCAGAGCCTTCCATGATCTGCTACCAGCCGGTCACCACAGTGGGCACGGATACGGTCCAAGGTGGCGGTCACGGTGATCATCCGCCCGATCGCCTCGGGATGCACCGAATATGCACTCGAGGCGATCGTCACGTAGTAGTCGCGGCCCAACCGGGTGCTTACCGTGGTTCCGGTCGCCGGCGTGACCGGCGGCAGGCTGGCCATCGCCACCCGGTCGGCGATCACCGCCTCGGCTGGGATCAGCCGGGTGGTGGCGTGGCGACGCACGTTGGCCACCGAGGCCAGCCAGTCGCTGAGTTGGGTGTTGAAGTCCGCGGACGAGGCGAAGGTGCGGCCGGGCAGAAACGACGTTCCGAGGTAGCCGTTGGCTCGCTCGACCACGCCCTTGGTTTCGGGGTCATAGGGTCGGGCCTGGATCAGTCGGGTGCCCAGCACCCCGCAGAACCCGGATACGCCTTGAGCGAGTCGGCCACGTTGGCCGATACCGGACTCGTTGTCCCAGAGCAGTGTTCGAGGAACGGCACCGATGTCACCGGAGAGCAGTTGCCACATCCCGGCCAGTAGGTCCCCGCTGATCCGTGACGGGATCATCACCGCGGCAATGAACCGCGAGTACGCCGCCACCATCACCAACACCGGGAAGGACCGCAGCGCCCCGCCATGATCAGGAACCACATGGCCGGGGAACCACAGGTCGCACTGCACCTGCTCGCCAGGCAGATGGACCAAGCGGTCACACGGATCGGCCGGCGCGTACTCCGGGCGGATCCGGGCCACGTTCTCCCCGAACCACGAGTGCCCACCGCTCCAGCCGACTCGCTGGGCGATCACCGTGGCCGCCATCGTCGGATACTCCCGCAGCAGCGCCCGCACCGCCGGCTCAACCTGCAACCAACCAGAGGACGCCACCGGCGCCCGTTCATAGCGTGGCGGCGAATCTGACTGCACCGCCTTGGCCACGGTGTTGCGCGACAGCTTCAGCCGCCGCGCGATCTCAGCCTGCGACAACTTCTCCGACCGATACAACCGGCGGATCTCGGCCCAGTCCTCCACAGTGATCACTCTCCAATCAGAAGGGTGCTCACTTTTCGACCGGAATCACCTGCTCACTTTTCGACCGGAACTGACA
>NZ_NPKT01000038.1 GCF_008329565.1 Mycolicibacterium sp. P1-5 | reverse complement strand
CTGCCGAGCCATACCCGCAGCACCGATGTCAGTTGATCCATGTCGACCGGTTTGGTGACATAGTCCGAAGCGCCTGCGTCCAAGCACTTCTGGCGATCACCCTTCATTGCTTTGGCGGTGAGCGCCACGATCGGCAAGGTCTGCCAGCGGGATTCGGCCCGGATCCGGCGCATCGCCTCGTAACCGTCCATGACCGGCATCATGATGTCCATCAACACCAGCCCGACCTCGGGATGTGCGGCGAGCTGGTCGAGGCCTTCTTGCCCGTTGCGCGCGGGTATCACCGTGATGCCATACCGCTTGAGTGCACTACCGAGTGAGAAGACATTGCGGACGTCATCGTCGACCAACAGGACCGTGTTGCCCTCGAGGCTTTCGTCGACCCGCTTGGGGTTGGAGAGAATCTCGCGGGCCGAGTCGGGCATGTCATTGGCCACGCGATGCAGGAACAACGCCGTTTCGTCCAGCAGCCGCTCGGGTGATCTGGCGTTCTTCAACACGATGGCCGAGGCCAACACCTCCAGGCGCTGCGTCTCGGCGGTGCTCAATTCCCGCCCGGTATGCACGATCACCGGCAGATGCTTCTGTTTGAGCTGATCCTTGACCCGCTCGATGAGATCGATACCGTCCATATCGGGCAGTCCGAGATCAAGGACCAGACAGTCGTAGGAAGTCGGCCCGGCCAGCTCGGCCAGCACCTGCTGACCGGTACCGACGCACGTGATCGCGATGTCGTCACTCTCGATCATGTGCTTGACGACCTGACGCTGGCTGGCGTCGTCCTCGGCGACCAGGACGTGCCGCGGCCCGGGCTTCAGAAAATCGGCAACCGCACTGAACATTGACCGCAGATCGGCAACCTCGGCGGGCTTGTTCAGCGTGTGGATGGCACCCATCCGCCGGCCGCGTCCGTCGTCGTTGGAACCCGAGATGACATTGACCGGTATGTGTCGGGTGCCCAGATCATGCTTGAGAACATCAAGCACCACCCAGCCGGCCATATCTGGCAGTCCGATATCCAACGTGATCGCGGCAGGTTGCCTGTCCTTGGCCAACGCCAACGCGATCCGGCCGCTGGCGGTGACAACCGCATCGAAGCCGGCTTCGGTGGCCAGCTCAACCAACAACCCTGCAAAGGTCGGATCGTCCTCGACCACCAGCAGGACCGGCCTAGGCCCCTGCGGCCAGTCGACCGACGAAATGTCCACCGCGCCCATGCGTGCCAGCGCACCACCGGCTTCGGGTGACGCCGCCTCCGCCGACACCCCCGCGGCCGACGCCGATCCGTTCCCCGCCACCGGTGAGGAGGCCGGGGTTGCCGCCGCAAAGCTCGACGGCACCGAGGCACCCGGGACTTCCCCCTGCGCGGACTCACCCACGTGGGGGGGCGTGACGGGCAGATAGCAGATGAAGGTGGCTCCCTCGCCCAACGCACTGCGCAACGTGATCTCACCGCCAAGATTGCGGGCAAGTTCACGACTGATCGCCAACCCCAACCCCGTCCCGCCGTACTGCCGGGTGTTTCCCCTGGCCGCCTGCTGGAAAGACTCAAAGATCAAATGATGATCCTGTTCGTCGATGCCGATCCCGGTATCAACGACGGCCATCACCAGAAAACCCGCGCCCGCATTGCCGTCGACATCACCGGCCGCCGACAACTCCACCACCACCGAACCCTCATCGGTGAACTTGATCGCATTGGCCACCAAGTTCTTCGCGATCTGCTTCACCCGGGTGTAATCACTGGTCACCTGCGCCGGGGTGCCCTCCCCCACCACAACCCGAAAACCCACCCCCTTGTTATCGGCAATCGGGCCGAAAGTGCGCTCCAAAAACGCCACCAAGTCGCTCACCGGGATCAACTCCCGCTCCAAACGCAACGACCCGGATTCGACCTTCGCAAGGTCAAGTACCTCATCGATAAGGTTCAACAAATCCTTACCGGATTGTTGAATCGTCTCCGCGAACTCCTGCTGCTTATCGGTAAGCGGCTCATCGGAATCGGCCAACAAACGCGCCAAAATCAAAATACTGTTCAACGGTGTCCGCAACTCGTGCGACATATTCGCCAAAAACTCCGACTTATACCGCGACGACACCGCCAATTCCTCAGCCTTGACTTCCAGAGTCTGACTCAGCCGATGCAACTCATCGTTCTTCTGCTCCAACGACTGCGCCTGCGTCTCCAGCCGCTCCGAACTCGCCCGCAGCTCCTCCTGCTGCGAACGCAACTCCTCAGTCGTCTCCTCCAACTCGGCATTCTGCGCCGACAACTGATCCTCACGCTGCGTCAGCTGCTCATTCGCCGTCCGCAACTCCTCCTCCTGAGCCTGCAACTCCTCAGTCTGCGCCTGCGACAACCGCAACAACTCAACAGTCTTCTGCGCCGACTCGATGGCGCTCAGCGCCACCCCCACTCCGAAGGCAATGCTCTCCAAGAGTTCGACATCGTCCTCAGAGAACAACCGCAGGCCGGCGAGCTCCAGCACACCGTGCACCTCGGACTCGGATTTGATGGGAATCAGGATCAGTGACACCGGCTCCGTCTTGCCCAAGCCCGAGACGATCTCGACATAATCCCCAGGAGCGCCGGCGACCTCAATTCGATTGCCTTCCAACGCACACTGACCCACCAGACCGTCCCCCAAGCCAAAGGAATTCGGCAAGCCCTTACGGCGGTGGAAGGCATACGACGCCACCAGGTCGAATCGCTCCGTCTCCTGCGTCTGTCGCAGATAGAGGGCGCCGTGTTTGGCGTCAAGCGCCTGCGCAGTGCGCGACACGATGATCGAACCCGCGGACGCCAGATCAGGTGCCGCCTGCAC
>NZ_NPKT01000003.1 GCF_008329565.1 Mycolicibacterium sp. P1-5 | reverse complement strand
TCAAACAACTCCCGCCGAGTTGACCTCGGATGCGGATAACCACTCGGCATGACGACCCCTACGAATCAACCAATGTTGCGTTGACCGTATGAACCCGCCGTCGAATTCCCGCCTTGGGTGCACTGTCGAAGCCGTGTATGCACACTCGATGACGGTGGACCGCTGTGGATAGCTGAACGCACGATGGCGTGCTTGATGAAAGCCTGCAACCGTGTGGAGCGATCGCCAACCCTTCGTCGGCAGCGAAGCGTTGGCAAGCGGCCTGCTCAATCGGCACCAATTGCGCACCCGATACCGCGCCGTGTTTCCCGACGTGTACCTCCCTCGCGAAGACGATGCATCACTACACGATCGGATTACCGCCGCGTGGCTGTGGTCGCACCGCGAGGCCACAATCGCAGGCCTTTCTGCTGCGGCAGTGCATGGCGCCAAATGGATTTCGTCCAATGATCCGGTAGAGCTGATTCACGCCAATCCGCGGCCACCGAACGGTGTACTCACTCGCCGCCTGCTGGTGCACAGCGATGAGGTGCAGTGGGTCGGCGACTGGCAAGTGACGACACCTGCGCGGACGGCCTTCGATATCGGGCGCCGCGGAGGCCTGAGGTCTGCGGTCGCCCGGCTCGACGCACTGGCACGGGCGACGAAGGTGAGTGCCGAGGAAGTGTCGGCGGTCGCCGCCTGCCATCCCGGTGCACGCGGCCTGCGGCAGCTGGAGTCAGCGCTCGATCTCTTCGATCGAGGTGCCGAGTCGCCGCAGGAGTCGTACTTGAGGCTGCTTCTGATTCGTGGCGGCCTAGCCAGGCCGACGACGCAGATTCCGGTCTACGGCGATGACGGGACGATTGTCGCCTATCTCGACATGGGCTGGCCCGAGTTGATGATCGGAATCGAGTACGACGGCGACCACCACCGCTCGGACCGGCGACAGTATGTGCGCGACATCCGTCGTCGAGATGTGGTCGAGGACCTCGGCTGGCGACTGCTGCAGGTCGTGGCTGAAGACCATCCCACAGACATCCTGCGCCGTGCGCGACGAGCGATCGCGGAGCGGACATCCAGTGTGCGGTGAGGGCGCCGATTGTGTATCCAGGGCGCAACTTCCGTCGAATCCCCGCCTTGGATGCACATTCGGCGCCGTGAGCGCACACTCGATTGCCGTGCGCCCTAGAAGGTGCTGGTCGGCCGAACATTGTTGGCCATGTCGACCAGCGCGTAGCGGTGCGCCTGACTGGTGGCCACCCGGGCGAGGCTGCGCAGCGACGCCTCCACGCCCAGCCGCAAGCCGTGTTCGGTGAACGGGAAGCCGAGAATGTGGTTGGTACTGGCGGTGTTCTCACTCATCCAGTCCATCGCCGTACCCAGGACCAGGGCGCGGATCTGCAGTACGCGTGGTTCGGAATCGGGCAGTGCCTCCACCCGGCGGGCGGCGTCGCGGATCTGCTCCTCGGACAGCTCATGGGCTGACCGTCCGGACAGCAGTGTCACCGCGCTCGTCAACCGCGCGGTGGTGAAATGCCGTGAGGCGGCAGGCACTTCGTCGAGTGTGCGGACCGCTGCCTCGCGATCGCCCTCCACCGACTGCGCGCGGGCCAGACCGAATGCGGCCGAAATGGAATTGTTGTCGGTGTGCCAGACCGTTTGATAGAACGGCAGCTCGTCAGAGGTGGCGGCCAGCTCGGCTGTTGCCGCCAACGCCAACTTCGGCGCCAATTCACCCGGGAAGATGTCCAGAACTTCGGTGAAATGTTTTGTGGCCGAGTCGTAGTCGCCGGTCAGGACCTCGGAGACGGCCTTGAACCAGATCAGCCGCCAGCGCCAGCCCACCCGCTCGGCCAGGTCGTCGAGCTTGCGGTTGGCCTTGGCGACGTCGCCCAGGTCCAGCAGCGCGCGGACCTCCATCAGCGGCAACTCCATTGATTCCGTCAGATCGACGCCTTCGGAGTCCAGTCCGCCGTGTCGCGCCGCGCGCAGCGAATCCAGTGTCTGGACGGGTTGCGATAGCACCGTCGTCGAGAGGACGGTTGCGGCGATGTCGGTCGGATCCACCAGTGGAACCGGTAAGGCCGTGATGATCTCGGCCGCGGTCAGTTTCTCGGCGTGCGCCATCCCGTCGAGGTATACGTCGGTGTGCGCCACCAGTAAGTCCACCCCGAACGCCGCGCGGGTACGGGTGAACACCGTCGACAGGCCGGGCCGCGGCACGCCGGTGTCCTCGGCGACGACTTCCCTCAGCACACCCAGCAGCTGCGAGGACATTTCCTCGGAGCTGGCGAACCGGCGGCGCGGATCCGGGTCGATCGCCCGGCGCAGCAACCGCGCGAACGAGTCGTACTTCTTGAGAACCGGGTCGTCTTCGGGCAGACCGTCGACGTAGCGCCCCTTGCGGGTTCGCAGATTGAGCGTCAGCGCCGCCAGGGTGCGGCCCACCGTGTAGATGTCGCTGGCAACGGTCGGTCCGGTCCGCGCGATCTCCGGCGCCTGGTAGCCGGGTGTGCCGTAGAGGTATCCGAACGAATTGATTCGTGACACCGCGCCGAGGTCGATCAGCTTCAGCTGCTCCTCGGTCACCATCACGTTCTCCGGCTTGAGATCGTTGTAGCACAAGCCGATGGAATGCAGATAGCCCAGCGCCGGCAGGATCTCCAGCACGTAGGCGATGGCCTCCGATACCGGAAGCTTTTCACCCTTGGGCGCTTTCAGTGATTTGCCCCCGACGTACTCCATCACGATGTAGCCGACCGGCTCACCGTGGGAGTCGGGGTGCTCGACGAAGTTGAAGATCTTCACGATCGACGGATGAACCACCTCGGCGAGGAACTGACGTTCGGCCATCGCGATTGCCTGCGCCTCGGCGTCCCCGGAATGCACCAAACCCTTTAGTACCACCGGTCGTTCGTTGACGTTATGGTCGACAGCGAGGTATACCCACCCCAGACCGCCGTGTGCCACACAGCCTTTGATCTCGTACTGGTCGGCGACCATGTCACCGGGAGCGAGCTGCGGCACAAACGAATGCGCGCTGTTGCAGTGTGGGCACCAACCCTCCGATGCCGCCTCGCCGTCCTCGGTCTTGCGACCCACCGGGCGCCCGCAGTTCCAGCAGAACCGCTTCGACTCGGCGACAACAGGATTGACCATCAACGCGGCGAGCGGGTCGATCTCGGGGTACCGGGGTATCTCCACCAGCCCACCACTGAGGCGCCGGGTCGGTGACAGCTTGCGGGCCACGGTCGGGTGGTGCATCGCCTCAGGTTCGGTGCCCACGCTGCCGATCGAGTCGTCATCGTCGTCCTCGAACTGCGGACGGTAGATGGCCTGGGTGGCCATCGGCCACATCGTCGAGGTCGAGTCCATGGTGAGGTCGTCGAGCGCCGCCGGCTGCGTTCCGACGTCGACGTCTGGCTGATCCGATGCGGCCATCAGTCCACATACCTCGGCGTCGGGGGAGCCGGCGCCGGCCCCAGCACCGTCAACCATTTGCGGTACAACGTGTTCCACGTGCCGTCGCGGCGGATGCGCTCCAGCGTCCCGTTGACGAACCGCACCAGAGGCTTGTTGGCCAGGTTGATCCCGATTCCGTACGGCTCCTGAGCCATGTTCGGTCCGATGATGTGCAGGTACGGATCCTGCGCCACCAGCCCGGCCAGAATGGAATCGTCGGTGCTGACCGCGTCGACCTCACGCTGCTGCAACGCGACCAGGCAGTCCGCCCAGCTCACCACGGTGACGATGATCGGCGGTGGTGAAATCTGACGCACCCGGTCGAGCGACGTGGTGCCGCTGGCGACGCACACCCGACGTCCGGACAGGTCGGACGCCTGCGAGATGGCCGACTCCCGCGGGGCCAGGATGCGTTGATAGGCGGTGAAATAGGCCGTCGAGAAGTCCACCAGCGCGCGGCGGTCGCAGGTGATCGTCATGGTCTTGACCACGATGTCGACGGTGTTGCTCTGCAGCGCGGTGATCCGGTCGGCCGACGACAGGATGCGGTACTCGACCGCCGACGGGGTCCCGAAGATGTCGCGGGCCACCTCACCGGCGATGTCCACATCGAAACCGGTGATTTCCCCGGTGATCGGATCACGGAAGGAGAACAGGTTGCTGCCGACGTCCAGCCCGACGATCAGCCGGCCGCGGCCGCGGATCCCGGCCACCGCCGCGTCGGCCTCGGCCTTGGTGGGGAAGGGCTTGAGGCTGGCGGTCCGGTCGCAGGCGGTCTCGGCGGGATCGGGACGCTGCGGCGGCTCGGGGGCGAGCTCCTGCATCCCGGCAGGTGTGGGCGGGGCAAGTGTCGGTACCGGCGGGGCTCCGGTGAATTCGGTCTTGCCACAGCCGCTGAGCATGGTCGCTGTGGCGATCGCGATGCAGAGAAGCTGACGAGCCTTTCCAGGTCGTCTGTTCTTCGCGCAGGCGCTCATACCAGCCCCCTGTTCTTCGCGCAGGCGCTCATACCAGCCCTCTGTTCTTCGCGCAGGCGCTCATACCAGCCCTCTGTTCTTCGCGCAGGCGCTCATCACCGGTACTCGCTGAGCCGCGGCCACAGTCCCAGCGCCACCGCGAGCGCCGCCCCGACCGAGAGCACCACCCCGCCGACGGTGGTGCCCGACAACACCCGCCGGGCGGAGAGGATGTCGTTGCGCAATTGGTTACGGCTCTGCCGGATGCCGCTGGACAGCGCCGCGTCGAGCTTGTCGAATGCCGGCGTCGAGTCGTCCTCGCCAGTGCCCAGCGCCACCTGGGTGGCGGCCTGGTAGTTGCCGACCGAGATGTAGGCGTTGATCCGCTCGTCGGCCTGCCGCCACTTGGTCAGCAACCCGTCTGCGTTGGCGAGGTCGTCCTTGGCGATGGCATCGTTGCGGCCGAGGTAGTCGGTGAGCTGAGTGTGCATGGCTTCGACGCGTTGGTAGTAGGAGCGCTTGCGGACGTCTTCGTCCCCCCGCCGGATCAACGACAGCGTCTCGTCGGCGCGTGCCTGCTGGGCGGTGATCGCCAGGTTAGTCACAGTCTTCAGCGACTCGGCGGCGGTGTTCTTGGCAGCCCGGCTGCCAGCAGTGGAAATGACCAGAGCGGAACCCACCCAGATGATCATGACAACGATCGCCAGACCGCCGACGATCAGGCCGACGTTCACCCGCCGGTTCGTGCGGTCGGCCAGCCATCGATGCCCGAACCCGCCGAACAGCAGCGTCACCGCGACCAGCAGGATCACCGGCGCCGGTATGCGGGTGGAGGCCGTGGTCTCGGCGTCGACCCGCGCTGAGGTCTGCTCGTATAGCCGCTGCGCGTCGGGCAGGATCTGCAGCTGCATCAGCGCCGAGGCCTCGGAGAGGTACGACGACCCGACCGGGTTGCCCATCCGGTTGTTGGTGCGGGCGGTCTCGATCAGGCCGGTGTACACCGCCAGTTGCGCGTTGATCCGGCCCAGGAGCTGCACCAGGGGCTCGTCGGTGAGGCCGCTGGACGCGCGGGTGACCGCGACGGCCGCATCGGTGATCGCCTGCTCGTAGCGCTGCCGGACAGCGCGCGGCTCGGCGCCGGCGATGAACGCCGTCGACGCGGCGGCATCAGCCACCGAGAGCGTGGTGTAGAGCTGGCCGGCGGCGAAGGCCAGCGGCTCGGTGTGGTTGAGGACGGTGGTCAGCTGCGTTTGGCGGTCGGTGATCGTCGTCGACGTGGCGAACGCGCTGAAAATACCGAGCGTGGCGAGAATGACGCCGAGGGTCAGGATTCGTCCCGGGGTGGTGCGGACGAACCACCACCGGGGATGAGCGGGCGGGGTCGTCGACCGTTGGCCCAACGGCTCGGTCGACGGGTGCGCCAGCTCAACGCTCACTGCTCGCGGACCTCATTCCCTGTTGCCCGGACCTCTGCTGCCCTGTGCCCGGATACCCGGGCGCGCTTCCTGAGACAATCCTAAGAGGTCCTGTGACGGATGGGGCGGGATCGACCGACCTAAGTCCGGCGTGGCGTGCTTATCCTGAACGCGTGCGCGGCGACGGCGACGGCTGGGTGGTGTCGGATACCGGCACGCCCTACTGGGGACGGCATGGCGCCGCCGGGTTGTTGTTGCGGGCGCCTCGCCCCGACGGCACCCCAGCGGTGCTGCTGCAGCATCGCGCCCCATGGAGTCACCAGGGCGGCACCTGGGCGCTGCCCGGCGGCGCGCGCGACAGCCACGAAACCCCCGAGCAGGCCGCGGTGCGCGAGGCCCACGAGGAGGCCGGGCTGCTCGCCGAGCACGTGCAGGTCCGCGCGACCGTGGTGACCTCGGAGGTCGTCGGCGCCGGGGGAGCGCACTGGAGTTACACCACCGTCGTCGCCGACGCTCCCGAACTGCTGAGCACCATCGCAAACCGAGAGAGCTCCGAGCTGCGCTGGGTGGCCGAGGACGAAGTGGTCGAGCTGCCGCTGCACCCCGGTTTTGCCGCGAGCTGGGAACGCCTCCGGATCACCGCTGTGCTGACGTCGCACGAGCACGACGAATGTGTGCTGCCGGTGCCGCACACCGTGGAGATCCAGACCGGGGTCTTTGCCTGGTGCACCTCGGCAACGGCCGAGATCAGCTAGTCGTCCGGCGGGCGGGAGCGCAGCGACCCGGGGGCGTGTCGAGCGCGGCACGGAGCCGCTGGGCGGCGGCCTTCGGATCCTCGGCGCCGGTGATCGCGCGCACCACCACGATTCGGGTCGCGCCTGCCTCGAGCACCTCGGGCAGGCGCTCCTCGTCGATCCCGCCGATCGCGAACCATGGCTTGGCCGACTGCATCGTGGAGACTTCCCGCACCAGATCCAGCCCGGGTGCGGACCGGCCCGGTTTCGTCGGCGTCGGCCAGCACGGACCGACACAGAAGTAGTCGACGTCCTCGGTGAGCGCGCGTGCCGCCTCCCCGCTCTGATGGGTGGAGCGCCCGATCAACGCCTGCGGGGCGATGATCTCGCGGGCCACCGGCAGCGGCAGATCGTCCTGGCCCAGGTGCAGGATGTCTGCGCCGGCCGCGCGGGCGATGTCGGCGCGGTCGTTGACCGCCAGCAGCGCGCCGTGCCGGTGTGCCGCCTCGGCGAGAATTTCCAGCGCGGCCAACTCGGCGCGGGCCTCCAGCGGGCCGAGCTGTTGCTCACCGGGCGAGCCCTTGTCGCGAAGCTGAATGATGTCGACGCCCCCGGCCAGCGCCGCGTCGGCGAACTCGGCCAGATCGCCGCGTTCGCGGCGGGCATCGGTGCACAGATAGAGCCGTGCGCTTGCGAGCCTGGTGTGGGGTTCGTGCACACCGCGACGGTAGCGACTAGCGTGGGTGGTCGGCACGGGAGCCCCGGGAGCGGGGCTGAGAGTGGAGCGAAACCCTCCAGACCGTCACCACCTGATCCGGGTCATGCCGGCGAAGGAAGCGAAAGGGACATGTCGAAGGAATCATTGGCCGTCGTCGGGGGCGGTGTCATCGGACTCGCGGTGGCACGGCGCGCCCTGCTCGACGGCTTGTCCGTGCGGGTGCACCGCGCTCCGGCTCTGGGTGCGTCATGGGTGGCCGGCGGCATGCTGACCCCGCACAGCGAAGGCTGGCCGGGCGAGGAACGGCTGCTGGCGCTGGGCTTGGAGTCGCTTCGCCTGTGGCACGCCGGCTTCCTCGATGGCCTGCCCGCCGATGTCGTCACCGCGCGGGAGTCACTGGTGGTCGGCGTCGACCGGGCCGACGCCGCTGATCTGAGGACCGTCGCGGACTGGCTGTCGGCGCAGGGACATCCGGTCACCGTGACGACCACCGCCCGCGACACCGAACCGCTTCTGGCCCAAGGTATTCGCCACGGCTTCCTCGCCGCCGACGAGTTGGCGGTGGACAATCGCAAGCTGGTAGCCGGTCTAGAGGCACACTGCGGTCAGCTCGGCGTGCAGTGGGCGGCGCCGGTGGAGCGGCTCGACGACGCCCGTGACGGTGCTCATACCGTGGTCGTCGCCAACGGTATCGACGCCCCCGCGTTGTGGCCGGGCCTGCAAGTTCGGCCGGTGAAGGGCGAGGTGCTGCGGCTGCGGTGGCGGCGCGGCTGTATGCCGGTACCGCAGCGCGTGATTCGAGCGCGCGTTCATGGCCGCTCGGTCTACCTGGTGCCCCGCGCCGACGGAGTGGTTGTCGGCGCGACTCAGTACGAACATGGCCGCGACACCGCGCCGTCGGTGGCCGGGGTGCGCGAGCTGCTCGACAACGCGTGCGAGGTTATGCCGGCCCTCGGCGAGTACGAGCTGGCCGAGTGCGCGGCGGGATTGCGGCCGATGACCCCGGACAATATGCCGATTGTCGGCCGGCTCGACGAGCGCACCCTGGTGGCCACCGGGCACGGCCGGTCCGGATTCCTGTTGGCGCCCTGGACCGCGCAGCGCATCGCCGCAGAGTTGATTGGAGCACCCGCGTGAAGTTGATGGTCAACGACGAGGAACTGGAAGTCGACGACGGCACCACGGTGTCAGGTCTGCTGGACAGTCTCGGCTTTCCTGACCGGGGCATCGCAGTCGCGGTGAACTGGTCGGTTCTGCCTCGCTCCCAATGGGATTCGGCGGTACCCGAGGGCGCCCGCGTCGAGGTCGTGACGGCGGTGCAAGGTGGTTGAGCAGCTCACGATCGCGGGTCGTGCATTCGGCTCGCGCCTGATCCTTGGCACCGGCGGTGCGCCGAATCTGACTGTCCTGGAAGAGGCGCTGGTAGCCTCGGGCACCGAGTTGACCACCGTGGCGATGCGCCGGGTGGACGCCGAGGGCGGGACCGGTGTGCTGGATCTGCTTACCCGCCTGCAGATCACCCCGCTTCCCAACACCGCGGGCTGTCGCGGTGCGGCCGAGGCGGTGCTGACCGCGCAGCTGGCCCGTGACGCGCTGGGCACGAACTGGATCAAACTCGAGGTCATCGCCGACGAGCGGACCTTGTTGCCCGACGCCGTCGAATTGGTCCGCGCCGCAGAGCAATTGGTGGATGACGGCTTCGTGGTGCTGCCCTACACCAACGACGACCCGGTGCTGGCCCGCCGGCTCGAGGACACCGGGTGCGCGGCGGTGATGCCGCTTGGCTCACCGATCGGCACCGGGCTGGGCATCTCCAATCCGCACAACATCGAGATGATCGTCGCGGCCGCCGGGGTTCCGGTGATCCTCGACGCCGGAATCGGCACCGCCAGTGACGCAGCGCTTGCGATGGAATTGGGTTGTGATGCGGTGCTTCTGGCGAGTGCCGTCACCCGGGCCGCGGATCCACCGGCGATGGCGGCCGCGATGTCGGCAGCAGTCACGGCCGGCCTGCTGGCCCGGCACGCCGGGCGAATCCCGAAGCGGTTTTGGGCGAAGGCCTCCAGTCCGGCCATTGCTTGGCAGGATGCGTGAGTCGTTACGTCGCATTGGGTAGCTCGATGGCGGCCGGCCCTGGGATCAAGCCCAGGGCGGCGGGATCGCCGTTGGCCGCCGGCCGCTCGGCACGCAATTACCCGCACCTGACCGCTGAACGCTTGGGCCTCGAGCTCGTCGACGTCACCTTCTCCGGGGCCACCACTGCCAACGTGCTTCGCGACGCGCAGCGCGGAGCGCCGCCTCAAATCACTGTCCTCGATGGTTCCGAGGAGTTGGTCACCGTCACGATCGGTGGCAACGACGTCGGCTACGTCCCGTTACTGTTCGCCGCAACGCTGCCGTCGGTGCTGCGCAAGCTGCCGGTGCTCGGTGACACATTGCGTGAGCTGCTGGACCCAGCAAGACGTGAAGCCGCATTGAACGAGGTCGGCGCTTCGTTGCGGGAAGTCGGTGAGGTTCTGCGAGACCGATCGCCACGGGCGCGAATCATGTTCGTGGACTATCTGACTTTGCTTCCACCGCAGGGGACCGACGCCACGCCGCTGCCCGCTGACGTTGCCGACCTGGGCCGTCATATCGCGCAGCGACTGGCGGACGAAACCGCCAGCGCAGCCGAAGCCACCGGGTGCGAAGTAATTCACGCCGCCGACGCCAGCCGCGACCATCACGCCTGGTCTGACGATCCGTGGACGATCGGCGCCGGCTCGTTGCTGCCGTGGCGTCCGAAACCCTGGCACCCCAATGCCGCGGGCATGCGTGCGGTGGCCGAGTTGGTCGTCGCGAGCTTCCGAGGACAGGATGCCACTCGAACCTGCGCACCGACCGATACGTAACCTGGGCGCGGTGAAGCACAGACACCTGGCCGCCGCGGTCGCCGTTGCCGTCGCCGTCGTCGGCCTGGCGGGGTGTAACCGGCCGACCGACTCCGGAAAGCCGGCGGCCCCGCACCAGGACGCCGCGCAGTTCGCCGACCAGTTGCGTCAGCGGGTCACCACCGACGCCATGGTTGCGCACCTGCAGAAGCTTCAGGACATCGCCAACGCGAACAACGGCACCAGAGCGGTGGGCACCCCCGGGTTCGACGCCAGCGTCGACTATGTGGCCGGCGTGCTGCGCTCGAAGGGGTTCGACGTGCAGACCCCCGAATTCCAGGCCAAAGTGTTCAAGGCCGGACCGGCCGAGTTGCGGGTCGGCGGGGACACCGTCACCGCGCATGCCGCGGAGTTCAGCCTGTCCACCCCTCCGCAGGGCATCACCGGACCGCTGGTCGCCGCGCCTGCCGATGAGACGCCTGGTTGCGCGCCCGCCGACTACGACGGTCTTCCCGTTCAGGGCGCGGTAGTACTCGTCGACCGCGGTAGTTGCCCCTTCTCTGACAAGCAGGCCATCGCTGCCAAGCTGGGCGCGATTGCCATGATCGTTGCCGACAACGTCGACGAACAGGCGATGACCGCCACTCTCGGCGAGACCACCGACATCAAGATCCCGGTGGTGGGCGTGAACAAGGCCGACGGGGCGCGGTTGCGTGCCGATCCCGGACCCACGATGCTCAAACTCGAAGCCAGCACACGATTGGTCGACGCTCGCAACGTCATTGCGCAGACCAAGACCGGGTCGACCAGTGACGTGATCGTGACCGGCGCCCACCTGGACAGCGTCCCTGAAGGTCCCGGAATCAACGACAACGGCTCCGGCGTGGCCGCGATCCTGGAGACGGCGGTACAACTCGGACCCAATCCAGATGTGAAAAATGCCGTGCGGTTTGCGTTTTGGGGGGCCGAAGAGCTCGGCACCATCGGGTCGAACAAATACATCGAGTCGCTGAATGTTGACCAGCTCAAAGACATTGCGCTGTACCTGAATTACGACATGATCGGCTCACCCAACCCGGGCTACTTCACCTACGACGGGGACCAGTCGACGGCCCCGGGACGGGGCGACCGGGTGCCGCGGGTTCCGGAGGGCTCGGCAGGCATTGAGCGGACGTTGGTCGGGTATCTGAAGTCGGCCGGAAAGACGGCGCAGGACACGTCTTTCGATGGCCGGTCGGACTACGACGCCTTCACGAAGGCGGGCATCCCGTCCGGTGGACTGTTCTCCGGGGCGGAGGAGAACAAGACCGCCGATCAGCAGAAGCTGTGGGGTGGGATCGCCGACGCGCCATTCGATCCGAACTATCACAAGGCCACCGACACCATCGATCACGTTGACAAGACCGCCCTGGGCATTCTCGGCGGAGGAGTTGTGTTCTCGATCGGGATCTACGCCCAGGACATCGAGGGCCGCAACGGTATTCCGGTTCGCGATGACCGTACCCGGCACGTCGGCGTGGTGTCCTAGAACTTCATCGGTGTCAATGGCGTGACCGCAGCACCTCCAACGCCCGCATCCCGTGGTAGATGATCAGCGCGGCAATCGATCCGAGTGCGATGCCGGTGAACGTGAGATTGCCGACGGTCCAAGTGAAGTCGGCGATTCCGATGATCAATGCGATCGCGGCGGTCATCTGGTTGATCGGCAGACTGAAGTCCACCCGATTGGTCAGCCAGATCCGTACGCCCAGTACACCGACCAGACCGTAGAGCACGATCGTCGCACCGCCGAGCACACCGGGCGGGATCGCCGAGATCGTCGCTCCGACCTTGGGACACAACGCCAGAAGAATCGCGGTCACACCCGCCACCCAGTACGCCGCGGTGGAGTAGACCCGGGTGGCGGCCATGACCCCGATGTTCTCCGCGTAGGTGGTGGTCGCCGACCCGCCGCCGAAACCGGCGAGCACCGTCGCGATACCGTCGGCGGCCAACGCGCGGCCGGTCAGCGGATCGGTGTCGACCCCGGTCATTTGCCCCACCGATTTCACATGCCCGATGTTCTCGGCGATCAGCGCGATCACTGCCGGCAAGAACATCGGTAGTACCGACAGATTCAGCGTCGGCGTCTGGAACTTCGGCAGTCCGATCCAGCCGGCTGTTGCAATCGCCGCGGTGTCCACCTCACCGAGGGCCAATGCAAGCAGATAGCCGGCGACCACGGCCAGGAAGATCGCCAGCCGCCCGACGATGCCGCGGAAGAAGGCCAACACCCCGACCAGCAGTACCAGCGTGACGATGCCGACCAGCGGGCCCTTTTCGAAGTTCGTCTTGGCAGCCGGTGCCAGGTTGAATCCGATCAGCGCCACAATGGCACCGGTGACGACTGGCGGCAATGCGATGTCGATCCATCGAGTGCCGGCCAGGTGCACGGCCAGACCGATGAGGATCAGCAGCACCCCGACGGCGATCAGGCCACCCAGTGCGCTGCCGGCCCCGTGCGAAGCCACGGCGGCGGTGACCGGAGCAATAACCGAGAAGCTGGAGCCGAGATAACTGGGCAGCCGGTTGCCGGTGATTACCAGGAACGCACACGTGCCGATGCCGGAGAACAGCAGTGTGGTGGTGGGCGGGAAGCCGGTGAGCACCGGAACCAAGAACGTCGCGCCGAACATTGCCACCACGTGCTGGGCCCCGATCCCCAGCGTGCGCGGCCAGCTCAGCCGCTCGTGCGGTGCGACGACGAATTGCTCGTCGGCGCGGCTTTCCACCGGCGTCCAGGTCATGGGGATCACGGTCTGAAACTCAACCTCATCGGGGGCCCGGCCGCACGCCGTATTCACGAAGTGGGACGGGTAGCGCAGCCCGCAATTGAACCGGTTGGGTCGGTGAACCGTGTAGTCGTTTGTTGATGTTCATCTGACGCAGACTTCTGCTGCTTGCCATCGACGGTCGGCGGTTGGGGGTCCGAAACCCCTCTTTGTCCAGGGAGAGGCTTCGAGTAAATGGTTGCGTCGCAACAGAAGATGACCGCTGCGGTGTTGACGGTGGGGGTGTTGGCCGGCGCGGGCGTCGTCGAACAGACCTCCGCGCCACAACCTCCGGTACGGCCGTCTGCCGCCGGCAGCGAACACATTTCGGAGCAGGAGTTAGTCGCGCTGGTAACGGACTATCCGTTGTTCGCGGTGGTGCCGGCACGGGAGAGGGTGTCCATCCCGAGCCTCGGCGCCGATCACTCCGACGGCGCGGGCCCTGCCGCGATCGCGGCCGATTCTTGGCTACGACGTTCAAACATTCTGTTGCGCAGCACTTCCGGACCACCGATCGCGGCAGTCCGACTCGCTTCGACCCCCTCCATGAATCCGTTGGCGCGACATGCGGGTTCGGCAGACGGGGCGGTTACACCGATGCCGGTCGTCGCACTGGTGCCCAACGACGTGATCGGCGACGTGGTCCGCATCTTCATCGGGGACGGGGGGCCGGGACAGAACGCCGGCTTGCTTGTCGGCAACGGCGGGGACGGTCTGCCCGGCCAGGACGGCGGCCGCGGCGGCCTGTTGTTCGGCAACGGCGGCAATGGCGGTACCGGCGTCGGCGGTCAGGCCGGCGGAAACGGTGGCAACGCGGGACTGTTCGGCAACGGTGGCGCGGGTGGATCGGTGAGCGCCACCAATGGCGTCGCAATCGGCGGAGCCGGCGGTAACGGCGGCACGGCGGGATCATCGCCGGCAACGGTGGCGGCGGCGGTCGTGGCGCGACGGGCCTCAGCGACGACCAAGACGTCGTCGGCGGGCGCGGTGGTCGGGGCGGCGACGGCGGCCGGGTGAGCGGAAACGGCGGAGCCGGTGGCGACGGCGGCGGCGGCATCAGCGAGACCGGCAACGCGACCGGCGGGGCCGGCGGGAGAGGTGGAAGCGGCGGGATCGCTTCCGGTGCCGGCGGCGCCGGCGGTCTCGGTGGCAATGTCGAAACCAGCGTCGGCAATGTGGTGGGGGGCGCAGGCGGCGATGGTGGCCACAGTGGCATCTCCGGAATCGGCGGGAGTGGTGGCCTCGGTGGGCGTGCGGTCACCAGCGGCGGTGATGCCACGGGGGGTCGCGGTGGCGATGCCGGCGGAGGTGGTGTGCTCGGAAATAACCCTGGCGGGGGCGCATCGGGTGGCGGAGGAGGACAGGCCACCAGCGCCGGAGGGCCGAATGCCCCAGGGGCGGCCACCGGCGGTGCCGGCGGGAATGGTGCGGCCGGTGCTCCAGGACAAGCAGGGGGACCCGGCGGTGCGGGCGGACATGCCGCGTCGACGTCCGGCGTCGGACGTGGCGGCAAGGGCGGCAACGGCGGCGCCGGCGGATTCGGCGCCCCGGGTGGTGCCGGTGGTGCCGGCGGCACCGGAACTGGCACACCGGGTAGCGGCGACGGAGCCGCGGGCAGGCACGGATAGCGGCGTTATCGCCGCATCCGGCGGCCGGCATACAGCGCGGCGCCGAGCACCAGCACCGCAACCCCTGGCAGCACTGCATGCAGTGGCAAAGCGCCGGCCAGGACCACGCAGCCGACGAGCCCGATCGCCGGGATGATTTTCCGGGCGGAGAGCGTCCACGCGGAGGCGTTGGCGACCGCGTAGTACACCAGCACCGAGAACGACGAAAAGCCGATCACCCCACGGACATCGGCGACCGCGGCCAGTGCTGCGACCACCACCCCGACGGTGACTTCCGCGCGGTGCGGAACGCCGAAGCGCGGATGCACGGTGGCAAGCCCGACGGGCAGGTGGTGATCTCGTGCCATCGCCAGCGTGGTTCGCGACACCCCGAGAATCAGCGACAGCAGCGAGCCCAACGCCGCGACCGCCGCACCGACACGCACCACCGGCTCGAAACCACCGGCACCGGCCGCCCGCACGGCCTCGGCCAATGGCGCTGCGGCCGTTGCCAATCGGTCCGGACCGAGCGCCGCGAGCACCGTGACGGCCACCGCGGCGTAGACGGCGAGGGCAAGCCCGAGGGCCAGGGGGATAGCCCGCGGGATCGTGCGGGCCGGATCGCGCACCTCCTCGCCGAGCGTCGCGATCCGGGCGTAGCCGGCGAAGGCGAAGAACAACAGCCCGGCCGCCTGCAGTACCCCGAGGACGCTGCCGTCGCCGAGCCGCAAGTGGCCGGCGTCCGTTCGCCCCGACGCCACCACGATCACCACAACGGCGACCAGCACGGCCAGTACGACGGCGACGATGACGCGGGTCAGCAGTGCCGACTTCTGAATACCGCGATAGTTCACCGCCGTCAGCGCCACCACCGCGGCGACGGCCACGGCATGTGCGTAGGCCGGCCATACGTAGGAGCCGACGGTCAGCGCCATCGCTGCACACGACGCGGTCTTGCCGACCACGAAGCTCCAACCGGCCAGGTAACCCCAGAAGTCGCCGAGCCGCTCCCTGCCGTAGACGTAGGTGCCGCCGGATTGCGGGTAGCGGGCCGCGAGCCGAGCCGACGAGGTGGCGTTGCAGTAGGCGACGACGGCGGCGACCGCCAGACCGACCAAGAGCCAGGATCCGGCGGCGGCGGCCGCGGGCGCCAGCGCGACGAAGATCCCGGCGCCGACCATGGAACCCAGCCCGATGATCACCGCGTCGGTGGTGCCCAGGCGTCGCTGCAGCGTGCTCACCGGCGGGATGTTAGGCCGAGAAGATGAATGCGGACCGGCGTGGGAGCGGTTGCCCGCGCCCAAGCCGGTCCGGCACGGTCCCCCGACCCATTTCGCGTGGCATCCTCACCAACCAACGACGTACGCGTCGCCGTGCGTGACCAATGTAAACGAAAAATCTGACGAGGCCGTAAATGTTGTCGAAATCGTGATCTTGAAAGAATCAGCGATTGCGGGCGATATTTGCACCCAGGTACGCGCCGTAGGCCAGCAGTCCGACCAGCGCGAGCTTGCGGGTCTTGGGCGCGATCAGGGCCAGTCCGATTGCGGTCTCGATGCCGCCGTCGATGTAGGTGTGCTGCAGGGTGTTGTCCGGAAACGCCGACTTGGTGGCGGAATCGAACAGCTCCGGGCGCACGAAATGCGACAGCCCGGTGGCGGCCACAACCACCCCGGTCGCTTTGATCAACGGCTCTGCAGACATCGACGTCCTCTCGGATTCAACTGATGTGGTAGTCGGACACCGGGTACGTCGACGCCTCGCGTAATGCCTGGTGCGTAGTCATCGGCCGCAACAGCGTCGCCTCACCACTGGGATTGAAATAGTACGACCGCGACGACGCGCAGTCGCCGAGGGTGAACAAAGACGTGCCGAGCAACTCGGTCATCTGGTCGAGGTACCGGGTGTTCGCCTCCTCGGTGATCTCGAACGTTGTCGCTCCGCGCTGTTGCAGCTCACCGAAGAGTCGGTCCATGTGCCGCATCTGGTATTCCATCGTGTTGAAGAAGTTCAAACCCAGGAACGCATAGGGACTCGCCAGGCTCAAGAAGTTCGGGAAGTGCGGCACCGACACACCTTGGTATGCCTGGAACCGCGTCTCCCGCCACCACTTACCCAGGTTACGGCCGTCCCGGCCAATCACCTCAATGGCGGGGAAATTGGCCTCCCAAAGATCGAAACCTGTTGCCAGCACCAGGGTGTCGATGACGGCCTTGGTGCCGTCGTTCGCGACGATCCCGTCGGCTTCGATGTGGTCGATCCCGCTGGCCTGCAGGTGCACATTGGGTTTGGTGAACGCCCCATAGAACTTGTTCGAGAATGTCGGCCGTTTACAACCGAATTCGTAGTCTGGGGTGAGTTTGCGCCGCAGTTCCCTGTCCCGAATGATGGCGAAGCGCCACACCTTGGAGAGGTAGGCCGCTACGCGATTCCCCAGCGGGAAGCGGCTGTAATGCAGGACGCCCCAGTCGACCAGAACCTCGTAGACGAAGTCGGTGATGACGCGGATAGCGCGCTGGGCCAGCGGGGCCCGGGCAAACAGCCGCTTGGCCCGCGCCCCGAACTTGATGTCGATCTTGGGGACCACATAGATCGCGGTGCGCTGGTAGACGGTGAGATCAGCTGCATCCCTGGCTAATTCAGGAATCAGCTGGACCGCGGTGGCGCCCGTGCCGATGATGCCGATCTGACGATTGGCCGCATCGTAGCTGTCGTCCCAGGCGGCGGTGTGGACGATCTTGCCCTCGAACCTTTCGATTCCCGGAATCTCGGGCGTGCGCGGCTGCGACAAAAAGCCGGTCGCGGTGATGAGATACCGCGCCGTCAAAGTGTCACCGTCGGCAAGCGTGACCCGCCAGAGCTTGTCTTCGTCGTCCCACCGGGCGCTCTCGACGGTCGTGTTGAATCGGATGTGGCGGCGCACGTCGTACTTGTCTGCGACGTTGTCGGCGTACTGCTTGATCTGGGTGCCGGTGGAGAACAGCCGGTCCCAGTTCGGGTTGGGCTCGAAGAAGTACGAGTACGTGGTGGTGGGGACGTCGACGGTCAACCCGGGGTAATGGTTGACGTACCAGGTGCCGCCGAGATCGTCCTCGCGGTCCAGCACGATGAAGTTCTCGAAGCCGAGGCGTTTGAGCTGGATCGCGGCGCCGATTCCTGCGAAACCGGCCCCGACGATGATTGCGTCGAGCTGCGTTGCCATGCGGACAGGATACCGTATCTTACTCGCGAGTAAGATACGTCCGTTTGGCCCGATTCTCGGGGACCAATGTCGACAGCGCCGCGTCGACCGCCAAGGCCGGCACGTCGAGCTTCTTCGAGCCCAGGTCGTGACGCGCTCCGGTGACCTCGACGATTTCGACCTGCGACGGGATGAGCATCACCGCCTCGCGCAATTCCTCGATGGTCCCGAACGGGTCGGCGGTGCCGTGGGTGAACACCGTCGGGATGGTGATGCCGGTGAAGTGCTCGGTGCGCAACCGGTCGGGCTTGCCCGGCGGGTGTAGCGGATAGGAGAACGGGGTCAGCACGTCGGCGAGGTCGGGGTTCTCAACGACGACCATCGAGGTCTGCCGTCCACCGTAGGAGTGCCCGCCGGCGATCACCGGGCCGTCGGCCAGCGAGCGGGCCAGCGTGAGCGCGTCGACGATGCCGTCCCGGTCGCCGGCCGCCGACCCTGACGGCGGCCCCTTCGGGCGGCGGCGCCGGTAAGGCAGGTTGTAGCGCACCGCGAGCCAGCCACGCGCGGCCCACTCCTCACAGATCCGGATCAGCAGCGGGGCGTCCCGGCTGCCGCCTGCGCCGTGGGTCAGCAGCACCACCCCCTCAGGCGTGCCGTCCGGCTCGTGGGTGATGCCGGCGATCTCGTCGATCTCGCTCATGCCTGCAGCCGCCACAGCGCCGAGACAGGGCCGTGCCCGCCACCCAGCGGATAGGCCGCGCGCAGGCATTCCGTGACCCAGGCTTTGCCGAACGCCACCGCGTCGGGCATCGAATAACCGTGGGCGAGTGCGCATGCGGTCGCCGCACCCAGCGTGTCACCGGCGCCGTGGTCGTGACCCGTGTCCACCCGCGGGGCATCGAACTCGTGGAAGTCGGTGCCGTCGTAGAGCAGATCCGGACTGTGCGTCGATCCCCGAAGATGGCCGCCCTTGACGAGCGCCCACTGCGGCCCCAAGGCGTGCAGCGCCTTGGCAGCATCCCGCTGGGTCTGTTCGTCAACGACGTCGATACCGACCAGCAGTCGCACCTCGTCGAGATTGGGCGTGACCAGGCTGGCCAGCGGGAAAAGCTCGCTGCGCAGGGTCTCCAGCGCCGAGGGATGCAGCAGCGGGTCGCCGTGCATCGAGGCGCACACCGGGTCAATGACGAACGGCGTGGTGCCGGCCAGGCCGAGGTCACGCCAGGTCCCCGCGACCGTCTCAATGATCTGCGAAGACGCCAGCATGCCGGTCTTGGCGGCCTGCACACCGATATCGCTCACCACCGACTCGATCTGGCCGGCGATCACATCGGTTGGAATCTCGTGAAAGCCCTTGACTCCCAATGAGTTCTGCACGGTCACGGCGGTCACCGCAACCAGTGAGTGCACACCGAGCAAAGCGAAGGTCCGCATGTCGGCCTGGATGCCGGCACCGCCACCGGAGTCGGAGCCGGCGATGGTCATGACCCGCAGCGGAGTCTGGCCCGGCGGCGTCAACGGCAAGAAATTCACGCCGTTGAGTTTTCCAGAGGGATGTACACCCGGTTGCCGTGTGCGGCGAACTCCTCGGATTTGGTGGCCATGGCGTCGCGGATGTCCTGCGTGATGCGCATGGAGCAGAACTTCGGCCCGCACATCGAGCAGAAGTGCGCCGTCTTGGCCGGCTCGGCAGGCAGGGTTTCGTCGTGGAACTCCCGCGCGGTGTCGGGATCCAGCGACAGCGCGAACTGGTCATGCCAGCGGAAGTCGAACCGGGCCCGCGACAGCGCGTCGTCGCGTTCCTGCGCCCGCGGGTGACCCTTGGCCAGATCGGCGGCGTGGGCGGCGATCTTGTAGGTGATCACCCCGTCCTTTACATCCTTGCGGTTGGGCAGGCCGAGGTGCTCCTTGGGCGTGACGTAGCACAGCATCGCGGTGCCGGCCTGGGCGATGATCGCCGCACCGATCGCCGACGTGATGTGGTCATAGCCCGGAGCGATGTCGGTGGCCAGCGGCCCCAGCGTGTAGAACGGGGCCTCCTCGCACAGCTCCTCTTCGAGTCGCACGTTCTCCACTATCTTGTGCATGGGGACGTGGCCGGGTCCTTCGATCATCACCTGCACCCCAGCCGCTTTCGCCACTTTCGTCAGCTCGCCCAGGGTGGCCAGCTCGGCGAACTGCGCCGCATCGTTGGCGTCGGCGATCGAACCCGGCCGCAGGCCGTCGCCCAGGGAGAAGGTGACGTCGTAGCGGGCGAGGATCGTGCACAACTCCTCGAAGTTGGTGTACAGGAACGACTCTCGATGATGAGCCAGGCACCAGGCAGCCATGATGGACCCACCGCGGCTGACGATCCCGGTGACCCGCTTGACGGTCAGCGGGATGTGGCGCAGCAGCACGCCGGCGTGCACAGTCATGTAGTCCACACCCTGTTCGCACTGCTCGATCACGGTGTCGCGGTAGATCTCCCACGTCAGCAGGGTGGGGTCGCCCTTGACTTTCTCCAGTGCCTGATACATCGGCACGGTCCCGACGGGGACGGGGGAGTTGCGCAGAATCCACTCGCGGGTAGTGTGGATGTCGGCTCCGGTGGACAGGTCCATGATGGTGTCGGCGCCCCACCGGGTGGCCCACACCATCTTGTCGACCTCTTCACCGATCGACGAGGTGACGGCCGAATTACCAATGTTGGCATTGACTTTCACGGCAAAGGCCTTGCCGATGATCATCGGCTCGCTCTCCGGATGGCGGTGATTGGCAGGGATCACCGCGCGCCCACGCGCCACCTCGTCGCGGACGAGTTCGGCCGGAACCCCCTCCCGCGCTGCGATGAACGTCATCTCCGCGGTGATCTCGCCGGCGCGGGCCCGCTGTAACTGGGTGCCGCGGTCGGTGACGATGCCGGTCCGGGCCGGCAGACCGGCGTGCAGATCGATCACCGCCTCGGCGTCGGTGTAGGGACCCGAGGTGTCATAGAGGTCGAGGTGGTCACCGTCGGTCAGGTTCACCCGGCGAAACGGAACGCCGTCGCGGTAGATCTTCGTGCTACCGGCGATCGGGCCGGTGGTGACGGTGGGATCGACGAATAGATCGGTCATCTTCACTCCCTACGCCGGCATTACCCGGACAGGTTCTACGGTCGACGGCCGTCAGCCGTCCTCTCAGCGCACTCGTTGTGCGCTCCCGTGTGGGTTTGTGTTTCCGCCGCCACAGTAACCCATCGCCGCCGGCTTTGGCTGAGCCGCGAGCTTCACGTTTTGCAGCGGTCTACTCGATCTTTGGCTGCAGAAGGTGAATCTCGACGGTCGATCGTTGTCGGTGCTCAATGACAGGCTCCCGCCATGGCCAAGCGGGAGGTGTTCCTCGGCCGTGAGGCGCTGGCAGATGGTCGGCTCACCAGGAGTGAGCTGTTCCGCTGGTACCAGCCGCTTTTCCGCGGCGTGTACGTGCCCAAGGACTCGACGATCACGCTGTGGGACCGGGCGAAGGCGGCATGGTTGGCAACCGGCCGTCAAGCGGTGATCACCGGTGTGGCGGCATCCGGACTGTATGGCGCCAGCTGGGTCGACGCGAACACCGCCATCGAGCTGATATCGCCCCGGCATGCGCGTCCGCAACCAGGCCTTGTTGTCCGCCAAGAATCATTCGCACCGGATGAGGTCACCACTGTCGCCGGCATCCCCGTCGTCGTGCGCGCACGCGCGGCATTCGATCTGGGCAGGCACCTGGATCGCGATGAATCGATAGCTCGGCTGGACGCGCTGATGCGCAACCAAGTGTTCTCAGCCGAAGATGTGTTGCTCCTGGCCAAGCGGTACCCCGGGGTCCGCGGACTGAAGCGGTTGTTCGGCGTGCTGCCCCTCGTAGATGGTGGAGCAGCCTCGCCTCAGGAGACAAGGCTGCGGCTGTTGTACGTCGGCGCCGGGCTTCCACGTCCCGCGACGCAGGTTCCTGTGTACGACGGTTGGCGGGCGGTCCGGGTCCTCGACCTGGGGTGGGAGCACTTCCGAGTCGGCTCCGAGTACGACGGGGATGTCCACCGCACGGACCGCCGCGCCTACGTGAAGGACGTGCGACTACGCCCAATCGTGGAACGTCTTGGCTGGGCGGTCGACCACGTCCTCAAGGAAGACGCAGACGACGAGATCATCGCGCGTGCCAAGCGGCTCCTGCTCTCCCGCGGTTGGAAGCCGTGAGCGGGCCGCGACGCGCAAATCGATTTTCACGTTTGGCGGTGACTTACTCGCACATTTCCTGCCGAACGTGAAACTCGAACGGATTGGCTCCAAATGATTTGTATAGCTAACATATGCGTTATTGCGCCGGTAGGCGCCCTTTGCTTTTGCTAGACGATTGCATACGAAACGAGATTCGCCCGTGACGACCGAGCTCGACCCTGCCCTGGCTGAAACCGACCGGCGCCGCCGCAGGATGGACCACGACCACCCGCACTACAAGTGGATCGTCCTGTCCAACACCACGCTGGGCATCCTGCTGGCTTCGATCAACGCCTCGATCGTCCTGATCTCCTTGCCCGCCATCTTCCGCGGTATCGGGCTCAACCCGCTCGCACCCGGCAATGTCAGCTATCTGCTGTGGATGCTGATGGGCTACCTGGTGGTCACCGCCGTGCTGGTGGTGCCGTTCGGTCGTCTCGGGGACATGTACGGCCGGGTGCGTATCTACAACATCGGCTTCGTGGTGTTCACCCTGGCGGCTGTCGCGTTGTCTTTCGATCCGTTTCACCTCGACGGCGGTGCCATCTGGCTGATCGCCTGGCGGGTGATCCAGGGTGTCGGCGGCGCGATGCTGATGTCGTCGTCGTCGGCCATCCTCACCGACGCATTCCCCGCCAACCAGCGCGGCATGGCGCTGGGCGTCAACATGGTCGCTGCGGTCGCCGGGTCGTTTTTGGGTCTGCTGATCGGCGGGGTGCTCTCCGAGGTGCATTGGCAGGCGATCTTCTGGGTGGGTGTGCCGATCGGCGTCATCGGCACCATCTGGAGCGTGCGCTCCCTGAAGGAGCTCGGCGTGCGTAATCCCGGCCGGGTCGATTGGGCGGGCACCATCACATTCGGCGTCGGGCTGACCGTCCTGCTGATCGGCATCACCTATGGCATTCAGCCTTACGGTGATTCGACGACCGGGTGGATGAGCCCGATGGTGCTCGGTTCGATCATCGGAGGACTACTGCTGCTGGTGGCGTTCTGCTTCATCGAGTTACGGGTGTCCCAACCGATGGTCGACATCCGGCTGTTCCGGTCGGCGGCATTCGGTATGGGCAATCTCGCCGGCCTGATGTCGTCGGTCGGTCGTGGCGGTTTGCAGTTCATGTTGATCATCTGGCTGCAGGGCATCTGGCTTCCGTTGCACGGCTACAGCTTCGAGTCCACCCCACTGTGGGCAGGCATCTATCTTCTGCCGGCAACTTTCGGCTTCCTGGCCGCAGCACCGATCGCCGGATCGTTCGCCGACCGGATCGGCGCGCGGCCGTTCACCGTCGGCGGCATGCTGTTGATGGCACTCACTTTCGTTGCACTGTTGCTGATTCCGGTCAACTTCGACTACTGGGTCTTCGCGGTGCTGGTGTTCCTCAACGGCATCGGCGGCGGCATCTTCACCGCACCCAACACCGCGGCGATCATGTCGAGTGTCCCGGCCTCGCAGCGCGGCGCCGCCTCGGGGGTGCGTTCGACGTTCTTCAACGCCGGTAACTCGCTGTCGATCGGCATTTTCTTCTCGCTGATGATCGTGGGGCTGGCCAACACCCTGCCCGCCGCGATGACTGAAGGTCTTCAGGCTCAAGGAATTTCGGCGTCAGTCGCCCACGACGTGGCGAATCTGCCGCCGGTGGGCAGCCTGTTCGCGGCCTTCCTGGGCTACAACCCGATCGGCCAGCTCTTGGCGCCTTACAACGCGTTGCATCAGCCGGGTGTCAACACCGAAGTGCTGACCGGACAAACGTTCTTCCCGAACCTGATCACCGAACCGTTCCACACCGGCCTGGTGGTGGTGTTCGGCGCCGCCGCCGTGATGATGGTGATCGGTGCGATCGCTTCGATGTTCAACCCTGGCCGCTACGGCGCCGAAGAGGTCACCGAAGGCCAGGCGCCCGCGACGACGACGACCGAGTAGCCGGCGGCGGGGCGGTGCCCTCGGCGACCCAGCGATGGAGTCGTCCTGCGGTGCGCCACATCGCGGCCTGCAGTTCGGCCGGGCCGACCTCGGCCTGCGCGCAGGCGGTCAGCCGATCGGAAATCCTGGCCAGGGTGAGTGCGCCCAGCCGGGCGGTGCGGTCCCGCGAGGCTCGCATGCTCTGCGAGATCGCCTCCCGGAATTCGATGAGATCGCCGACCATCCGGGATCCGCCGGCCGGCCGTTGTCGCCGATACTCTTCGATGAGCGCGTCGATACAAGTCAACGCCTGATGCGCGGTGCTTTTCGGGATCGGGATGCTGAGGTCCGAACTCACCCGGGTAGCCCAGCACACCAGCCCGAACAGATCGTGACGAGCCGAGAACGGCTGCGAATCATGAATCCGAACGGCCGACCAAGATGAGGTCGCGAAGCGCGAACGCCGGCACGGCGAGCGCATTGGAGAGCTGAGCCGCATACGACCGCGCGATGCCGGGGCCGTCGCGTTGTTCGTCGAAATCACCCGTCAGATCGACGGCGATCCGGCAGCCGAACGTGTCACCGGCCTCGACCACGTTTATGCCGAGCACGCCGGCGGGCATCGGCAGTTCTCGGGCGGCGGCACGCACATGCTCGACCGTGGCTGACCAATCGACATACACCGATACAAACGACCCCATCCAGACCATGGTTCAGCTGCCCACCCGCAGGCGCGCGGTGAATCGCCGATTGTTCACCTGCTGGAAACCGTGACGGCGGGGGTCTGTCCCACTTGGCCTCCACATCGGTGCCGCCTTCGGTAGCTTCGGAGATCGTGCCCGCGCTGACGAACCGCCAGATCCTGTTGCGCCGCCGCCCCTCGGGCCTGGTGCAACCAACCGACACCGAGTTCGTCACCGCAGCCGCACCGCAGGTCGCCGAGGGGGAGGCGCTGCTGCGCACCACGTATGTGGGCCTCGACGCCGCCGTCCGCACCTGGTTGGACGACCAGCCGAGCTATCTTCCGCCGGTGCAACTCGGCGAGGTCATCCGTGCCGCCGGGATCGGCGAGGTCGTCGAATCACGATGCGACGCCTTCGCGGTCGGTGACATCGTCACCACGTTGACCGGCTTTCAGGACTACGCGATCATCCGCGACGACCTGTTCAGCACGCCCATACCCGGAGAAACCGACCAGCTGGCGATCATGAGCGTGTACGGACCGACCGGCGCCACGGCCTATTTCGGGATGACCGACATCGGCCGCCCGAAAGAGGGCGATACCGTGGTGGTGTCGGCGGCGGCCGGCGCCACCGGCTCGGTTGCCGGACAGATCGCCAAGATCGCCGGCGCCCGGGTGGTCGGCATCGCCGGTGGCGCCGACAAATGCCGTGCAGTCGTCGAGGACTTCGGATTCGACGCGTGTATCGACTACAAGGACGACGACCTTCCCGCCGCCCTGAAACAGCACTGCCCCAAAGGGGTTGATGTCTACTTCGACAACGTCGGCGGCCCGATCCTGAACGCCGTCCTGGGCCGGCTGGCGCCCAGGGCCCGGGTGGTGCTCTGCGGCGTCATCTCCAGCTATCTGACCGGTGAGCATCCGGGACCGGCCAACTACGTCAACCTGCTGGCCAAAACCGCCTCGATGCAGGGGTTCAACGCCCTGGACATGTGGGGTCGCTTCGACGAGGCGTTCGCCGATCTGCGCCGCTGGGAATCCGAGGGCAAGCTGGTTCACCGCGAGACCGTCTTCGACGGCCTGGAAGCCTGCGTCGACGCACTCAACGGTCTGTTCACCGGCGCCAACATCGGCAAGATGCTGGTTAAGGTCAGCGAACCGGCGAGCGCTTAACCGCTCAGGTCCACCAGCACCGGCGCGTGGTCGCTGGGTGAAGGATCGCCTTTCTTGCCCGGTCGGCGTTCGTCCTTGACGATCTCGGCGTGCGTCACCCGCGCCGCCAAAGCCGGTGAGCCAAGGATGAAGTCGATGCGCATGCCGCGGCGTTTCTGGAAGGCCAGCTGGGTGTAGTCCCAGTAGGTGTACACCCCGGGGCCGGGGGTGAACGGACGCACCACGTCGGTGAACTTCGTCTCGACAATAGCGTTGAACGCCTTGCGTTCCGGTTCCGATACGTGCGTGGCGCCGTCGAATACCCCGATGTCCCATACGTCTTCGTCCGTCGGCGCGATGTTCCAATCGCCGACCAGGGCGATTGGCGCCTGTGGATCACGCTGCAACCACGATTCGGCCGTGCTACGAAGGGCAGCAAGCCATTCCAACTTGTACTGATAGTGCGGATCGGCCAGGGTGCGGCCGTTGGGCACATAGAGGCTCCACACCCGCACGCCGGCGCAGGTGGCCGCCAGCGCGCGAGCCTCGGCCTTGGCGTCGTCGTCCTTGCCCCACGACGGTTGGCCGTCGAAGCCGACCTCGACGTCGTCGAAGCCGACCCGGGAGGCGATCGCCACGCCATTCCACTGGTTGAACCCGCAGTGCACCACCTCGTAGCCGGCCTCGAGGAACGGCATGGTGGGGAACTGGTCGTCGGAGCACTTGGTTTCCTGCATGGCCAGCACGTCGACGTCGCCGCGGCGCAGCCAGTCGGTGACCCGGTCCACCCTCGCGCGAATCGAATTCACGTTCCAGGTGGCCAGGCGCAAGACGTCGGCGGGCATGGCCTACAGCGTACGGGGGCTCAACGAGCGGGCATCGACGTAGCGGTGGTGATGATGCAGTCGGAAGCCCAGCGAGTGGTACAGCAGGACCGCGCCGGTGTTTTCGGTCACAACCTGCACATAAGCCTGGTCCGCGCCGCGCTGCGCGCCCCAGTCGAGCATGGCCAGGCACAGTCGGCGCGCATGCCCACGCCTTCGGTGCTCGGCGTTGACGTGCACCGCCGAGATGCCCAGCCAACGGGTGCCGTCCGGTGCGGTGGTCAGCGCGCCGCGTCCGACCGCTGCGTCGGAGATCGCGGCGAACACGACCTCGCCGTCGACCACCGCCGTCAGCACCTCGGCAGGCACGTCGCGCTCGTAGCAGGCCAGCCACGCCGGATCTGGCCGGTCGAGGAAGCTCACCGCCGGATCCGGTTCAACCCCGGCGATGTCGGTGACCATCATCCGGGTGAGCTTGATGCCGTCGGCCCGGATCGGCAGCAATCGTTCCGGCAGCGCAAGCCACGGTGCCAGTTGCCGGTGCGCGTACCAGTCCACGATCGCCGGCAGGGCCGCGATGGTCGATGAGAAATCTAGGGGCACAGCAGAATTGGCCCGACTGGTGTAACCGCCCGCGGCTCGCAGCAACCAGCCGTCGTGCCAGTGCTGTTCGGTTCCCGGCCAGGCCAGCGCCGCTGCGTGCTCGAGGGCCCGGATCTCCGAGGCGCGCACCGGAACCGCGCTGAGCTCGCGCACCGCGACGACTTCGGCCGGCGGGATCTCCACCAGTCCGTCGGACTTGGTGCGCACCACGATCACGGGTTCGTGGGCCAGCAACTCACCGATCACGTCGGTCATCGCCGGCGTCGTACCGGCCGGAAGGCGGTACCGGATGCTCGCCCGGCTCCCTACTGGCGGCAGGCTCGTCATGCTCAGTGGCCGAACGGGTCGGCCACCTCACCGGGTGTCCACGACAGGCCGGGCACTCCCCAGCCGTTCGATTTGATGGTGCGCTTGGCTGCCCGGGCGTGCCTGCCGATCAGGTGGTCGACATAGAGAAACCCGTCGAGGTGACCGGTCTCGTGCTGCAGCATGCGGGCGAACAGATCATGGCCCTCCAGCGTGACCGGATTGCCGTCGGCGTCCAGGCCGGTGACCCGAGCCCACGTCGCGCGGCCGCGGGGAAACGATTCGCCGGGCACGGACAGGCAACCCTCGTCGTCGTTGTCGGGGTCGGGCATCGTCTCGGGGATTTCAGAGGTTTCCAGCACCGGGTTGATGACCACGCCCCGGCGCCGCGAGGTCTTGCCGCGCTCGTCGGCGCAGTCGTAGACGAACAACCGCTTGCCCACGCCGATCTGGTTGGCCGCCAGCCCGACTCCGTTGGCGGCGTCCATCGTGTCGTACATGTCCTTGATCAGATCGGCCAGATCCGCGGGCAGTGAGCCGTCCGCTGCGACCGGCACAGGTTGGGTCGGAGAATGAAGAACGGGATCACCCAGGATCACGATTGGTCGCACTGCCATGATCGGCAAGCTTAAGTCAGCCGACGCGCGGGCTTGGCTGCCGTCCCAACCGGCCCCACCGTGATTGAATGAGCGCCAAGCAAAGGGATGTCTCCTTCAGATCTTCGAAAGGGTCAGCAGATCGAAATGGACGGCGCCATGGCACGGGCCGAGCGGTCTAATGACGACGCTGACCTTCCCGATGGGTTGACTCGCCGCGAATACGACGTCCTGGCGTTCGAGCGGCAATGGTGGAAGTACGCCGGCGCCAAGGAAGAGGCCATCAAGGAACTCTTCTCGATGTCGGCGACTCGCTACTACCAGGTGCTCAACGCCCTTGTTGACCGTCCCGAGGCGCTGGCCGCCGATCCGATGCTGGTCAAGCGGCTGCGACGGCTCCGGGCGAGCCGGCAGAAGGCGCGTGCGGCGCGCCGACTCGGCTTCGAGGTCCCCTGATTTTTCTCGGTTTGCGGACCCGCTGGTTACAGTGGGCGCGATGAACGACCGCGTACCTGATTCCTCCGGGCTGCCGCTGCGCGCCATGGTGATGGTGCTGCTCTTCCTCGGCGTGATCTTCCTGCTGGTCGGTTTCCAGGCCATGGGCTCGGGCACCGACAACAGCAGCGATGACACGGCGACGCGCACGGTCACCACGACGTCGAAGCCATCGGCCGCGCCGGCGGCAAAGGCCGACGTGCGCGTGTTCAACGTCGGCGAAGGTGAGGGCGCAGCCTCCCGGATCGGTGATCGGCTGCGGGAGGCCGGCTGGAACGTCACCGACACCAGCAACCTCCAGGTGCCCCCGCTGCCTGTCACGACCGTGTACTACGGCACGACCGAAGGGGAACAGGCCGCCGCGGAGTCGGTGGCCAAGCTGCTCAATGCGCCGGTGGCACCGAGAATCCCGGAAATCGCCGAGCAGCCACCGGGCGTGATTGTTTTGGTGACCGGTTAGGCTTCGGCTCATGGTCACGACCGTCAGCCCGCTGAAAACTGCCGCCGCCGTCCTGTTCGTCGCTCCCGTCGCCGTGTTGAGCGCGTGCAGCCCGAACGAACCGATCGCCTCGCAGCCCGGTACCCCGCCTGCGGTCTGGACCGGGTCACCCGCGCCGGCCGCCGCGGGTGAAGGCAGCCACGGCGCCAGCCAAGGGCAGGGCGGCCAAGCCGCACCGCAGGCCGCCGCGTCCAACGCCGACACCCTGACCGCTCAAATCAAGACCCCCGACGGGACCCAGGTGGCCGCGGCGACCTTCGAGTTCCAGGGCGGCTTCGCCACCGTCACCGTGCAGACCACCGGCGGGGGCAAGCTGACGCCGGGCTTCCACGGCCTGCATCTGCACTCGTTCGCCAAGTGCGAGGCCAACTCCGTTGCGCCGACCGGCGGCGCGCCCGGCGACTTCCTGTCGGCGGGCGGCCACTTCCAGGCGAACGGTCACACCGGGCATCCCGCCAGCGGTGACCTCGCCTCGCTGCAGGTGCGCGAGGACGGCTCGGCGATGTTGGTGACGACGACCAACGCGTTCACCAAACAGGATCTGCTGGGTGGCAACGGGACGGCGATCATGATCCACGCCGACGCCGACAACTTCGCCAACATCCCGCCGGAGCGCTACCAGCAGATCCAGGGCGGCGCGCCCGGCCCGGACGAAGCCACGATGGCCACCGGCGATGCCGGCAAGCGGGTGGCGTGCGGTGTCGTCGGCACCGGCTAAACCGCCTGCGGAGAAGCCCGGCCGCATCGACTTCGCCGGGTCACCCCGGCCAACACTCGGCGTCGAGTGGGAGTTCGCGCTGATCGATGCGGCGACCCGGGACCTCAGCAACGAGGCCGCCGCGGTGATCGCCGATGTCGGCGAAACCCCGCACATTCATAAAGAGCTGCTGCGCAACACCATTGAGGTGGTCACCGGTGTCTGTGACACCGTCGGCGAGGCGATGGTCGACCTGAAGGGCACGCTGCGCAGCGCGCGTGAGATCGTGCACGAACGCGGCATGGAGTTGTTCTGCGCGGGCACCCATCCGTTCGCGTCGTGGTCCACCCAGAAACTGACCGACGCGCCACGCTACGCCGAGTTGATCAAGCGAACCCAGTGGTGGGGGCGGCAGATGCTGATCTGGGGCGTGCACGTGCACATCGGGGTGTCGTCGGCGCACAAGGTGATGCCGATCATCTCCTCGTTGCTCAACCAATATCCGCATCTGCTGGCACTGTCGGCCTCCTCGCCGTTCTGGGCCGGCGATGACACCGGCTACGCCAGCAACCGGGCGATGATGTTCCAGCAGCTGCCGACCGCGGGCCTGCCGTTCCAGTTTCAGACCTGGCGGCAGTTCGAGCGGTTCGTGCACGACCAGAAAAAGACCGGCATCATCGACCACATCAACGAAGTCCGTTGGGACATCAGGCCGTCACCGCACCTGGGCACCATCGAGGTGCGGGTGTTCGACGGCGTGTCCAATTTGCGGGAGCTCGCCGCCCTGGTGGCCCTGACGCACTGCCTGGTGGTCGACCTGGATCGTCGGCTCGAAGCAGGTGAGCAGCTGCCGGTGATGCCGCCGTGGCACGTGCAGGAGAACAAGTGGCGCGCCGCGCGCTACGGCCTGGACGCCATCATCATCCTCGACGCCGACAGCAACGAGCGTCTGGTCACCGAGGATCTCGACGATCTGCTGACCCGGTTGCAGCCGGTGGCCGAATCGCTGGACTGCGCAGACGAATTGGCCACCGTGGCCGACATTCCGCGGCGCGGCGCGTCGTACCAGCGCCAGCACCGGGTAGCCGTGGAGAGCGGCGGTGACCTGCGCGCGGTGGTTGACTCGTTGGTCGGGGAGCTGGACATCTAGCCTGGGAGGCGCCCATGAGGATTCGACGACTCGGACTTGCGGTGGTAGCTGCGGCCGTCGTCCTGAGCGGTGGTGGTTGCGCCAAGGCGATCACCGGCACCCCGATGGCCACACCGGGTGAGGCCGGCAAAGGTATGGTGCCCGCCGATCTGCTCACCACGACGTGCCGGGAATACCTGACCATGGACGTGGTAACCCGCCGTGAGGTCATCAAGGCGATCGGCAAGAGCGGCAACCAGATTGTTGCGATGAATCCCCAACTGTGGGCCGGTGTCGCCGGGGCACTGTGCGGTTTCGTCGATCCCAGCGCGCCGGTCAAGGATGTGGTCATGGGACAAGGCATTCGGTAGCGATGACCACTCAGCCGATGTTCCCGCTGCAGTCGGCACTGCTGCCCGGAGAACTCTTGCCACTGCGAATCTTCGAGCCGCGGTACTCACAACTCGTGCGCGACTGTCTGGCGATGACCGACCCGGCATTCGGGGTGGTGCTGATCAGCCGGGGTCGCGAAGTCGGCGGCGGCGATGTCCGCAGCGATGTTGGGGCGCTGGCCCGCATCACCGAGTACGCAGACTACGGGACGGGCCGTTACCAGCTGAAAACGGTTGTCGGTGAACGGATTCGGGTGCTCGAATGGCTCGACGACGACCCGTATCCGCGCGCTGTCATCGAACCGTGGCCGGATGAACCCGGGCCTTTGGTGACGCATGAGCGCATCGGCGAGGTCGTGGACAAGATATTGGCGCTGTTCGAGCGGATCGTCAGCACCAGTGGTGGGCAGTTGCGGCCGGAAGCCCTCGAGGTCGAGCCGGAGGTCGCCGAGGATCCGTCGCGGCACATATACGAGCTGGCCACCCGGGTGCCGATGGGACAGGCCGATCGCTACGCGGTGCTGGCGGCACCGACGTTGGCTGAGCGGGTCGATGCGCTGGCCGACGCGATCGAAACCGTCTCGGCCATGGTCGAATTCCAGATCTCCGACGAGTAACGCTCGTCAGCGCAGGCGGCGCGCGAGGATCGGCTGGCCAGGTCCGTCGAGTTCGACCAGGACGCTGGGGCGGCCGGTCATCGCCATCAGCAGGGCTTCACCGGTTCCGGTGACCTCCGCTCCCTCTCCGTGTGCCCAATCGACGTCGGTGGCTCGCAGTCGCAGGCCGCGGATCCTCCGTCCGGCACCGAGCCGCGGGTTTGACGGAACTCGTTGCAGCACAGTGAGAAGCCGTTCGGCGGGGATGTTGCGCTCCAGGCCCAGGGCGCGACGGATGTCCTGGTGATGGACGGTGCCGTCGACGAGAGCGATCATTCCGCCGAAGCCTGCGGTGAGGCCGCGCGGCACGAGATGCTCGTTGAGGAAGTCAAGCAGTTGTTCGGGAGCCAAGCCCGCGAACTCGTCGACACCGATCTGGTTACTCCGAACGAATCCGCCGCGAACCAGTCGCTTCGCCACACCCCATTTGGAGAGTTCCTCGTAACTGATCACATGTGCGACAACGTCTTTGACGGTCCACCCGGCGCAGAGGCTGGGTGCCGCCCATTGCTGCGGTGTGAGCGTCGACAGGAACGCCGCGAGGTCGGCCCGCTCGTCGCGGGCCGTGCTCATCAGCGATGTCGCCATCGGTACGCCTGCCTAGAGCTTCCTGGCGTCGATCAGCACGGTGTCGGGCACCGGGTCCTCGAGATCGTCGGGTGCGGGCCGCTTGTAGTGCTCCATCAGGTCGACTGCGGAGGTCGCGGTGACGTCCCAGCCGCGCTCGGTCAGCCACTTCCCGACGTCGGTGCGCGCCTCCATGTACCACAGCCGAGTGACGTCGCCGATGTCCGGACCGCCGGCCTCCGCGGCGGCGCGGCGGGCCTCGGCCATCCGCTCCTGGCGGCGCGCCAGTTGCTCGGCGGAGTAGAACACCTCACCGAACGCCTCGACGGATAGCCTGCTGCCCGGGGCGCTGAGCGCGTCAATCTGCTCGAACATCGCGTCCTGCGCCGCGGCGGGCAGGTACGGCAGCAATCCTTCGGCCGACCACGCCGTCGGGGTGGACGGATCGAAACCCGCTTGGCGCAACGCAGTCGGCCAGTCATGGCGCAGATCGACAGCCACCGGGGCATACCCGGCGGCTGGCTTTGCCTGATGTTCGGCGAGCACCCGTTGCTTGAACTCGAGCACCTTCGGTTGGTCGATCTCGTAAACCGTCGTGTCGCTGATCCACGGCAGCCGCCACGCGCGGGTGTCGAGACCGGCAGCCAGGATCACGGCCTGATCCAGTCCGTTCGCACCGGCGGTGGTGAAGAAGTCGTCGAAGAACTTGGTGCGCGAGGCGATGTAGGCGGCCATGGCCTGCGCCCGCACCGGGTTGTCGTCCAAAAACGGTGAGCGCCAGCCCGCCTCGACGGCGGACTCGACGAAGAAGTGTGCGTAAGGGTCGAGATAGAGCGGGCAGTCGGCGTCGGTCTCGACCGCCCGTGCACGGGCCACGCTCAGTGCGGTGGCACCGACTCCCTCGGTGATGTCCCAACTGTCGTCGTCGGTCCGACTCACGGCTCCCGCTCCGCTCCTTCGATGTTGTCGTCACGCATCTCGTCGACGGTCAGATCGTCGCTGACCCTCTGCTCACGGTAGGCCAATTGTCCGACACGTTGCGCGATTACCGGCGCGGTGATCACAGTGAACATCGCGGTCAGCACGAGCATGCCGACGTCGGCGTTGCCACTGAGCCGGATCGTCGCGCCACCGAGCACCAGCACCAGCCCCAGCACCTGGGGTTTGGTCGCGGCGTGCATGCGGGCCAGGGTGTCCGGGAAGCGCAGTACGCCGATCGCCGCGGTCAACGCCAGTGCGGAGCCGGCCAGCACCAGGACCGCCGCCAGGAGATCGAGGAGGTTCATGTCTTGTCCCTGCCGGCAATGTCCGGCACGCGGAACCTGGCCACGCTGACCGAGCCGACGAAGCTGATCAACGCCAGCGCCGCCAGGCTGTAGGTGACGGTGGTGTCGAGGCTGAACGCCGCCCAGGTGCCGACGCCGCACATCGTCACCGCCACCAGGGTGTCGACCGCCACCAGCCGGTCCAGAGTGCTGGGACCCAGCAGCAGCCGAATCATCGTCACCGCGGCCGCCGCGACCAGCATCACGCCGGAGAGCACCCACACCACAGTCATGACTGGACCTCCTCGGGTTCGCTTGCTGCAGGCCGCCATTCGGAGTCCCGCTCGAACGCGGCGACAAGCAGCCGTTCCAGCTGAGCCAGCTGCCGGTAGAACCGCTCCACCGAGCGTTGTGAACCCACGTCGAGCACGTGGACGTACACCAACCGGCGCGCCTGATCGATTTCCAGCACGATCGTCCCCGGGGTGAGGTTCATGATGTTGACTGCGAGGGCCAGCACCAGATCGGACTTCAACGCGAGGTGGCCGCGCAGCACCGCCGACAGCGGTGGCTTACCCGGCCGGATCGCCAGCCAGGCCACCTGCACCGAGGACTGCATGAGCCACCACGCGATATTGAGAACCAGTCGAAGCAGCGACAGCGGATGCAACCGGCCCTGCACCGGCACCGACGGCAGCGGCAGCAGCAGGGTGATCAACAGCGCCACCACCAATCCGGAGAGCACATTGGCGACCGACACGGTGCCCCACAGCAACAGCCACACCAGCGTCAGCCACACCAGCGTCCACACCCGAAGCGCCCATGCCCTCATCGGGGGCTCCCGAGCACCGCGGTGATGTACTGGCCGCGGTCGAGGACCTCGCTGGCCGCGCGGTCGGTGTAGCCGATGATCGGGCCGGCCGCCACCGTCAGCGCCAACCCGACCGCGATCAAAGCCATTGTCGGAACGAGCATTCCGACGGGCATGCGGCCGACGTCGCCGCGGTCGTCGAAGGCGACGTCGTCGGAGTAGTCGTCGAGAAGGACTGACGGAGCGGAGTCGGCGAGGGCGCCATCGGGTGCGTCCACCCGCGATCGCCAGAATGCCTTGGTCCACACCCGAGCCACCACGTACAGCGTCAGCAGGCTGGTCACCACCGATCCGGCGACCAGGAACCACGCCAGCACCGAACCGTTGGCGGTGCCAGCCTCCAGCAGCGCCACCTTCCCGATGAAGCCCGAAAATGGCGGGATGCCACCGAGATTGAGCGCGGGAATCACGAACACGAATGCCAGCAGCGGGCTGGCGGCGGCCAACCCACCCAGGCGGCGCAGCGTGGACGCTCCGGCCTGACGCTCGATCAGCCCGACGACCAGGAACAGCGTCGTCTGCACGATGATGTGGTGAGCGACGTAGTAGATCGCGCCCGACATGCCCAGGCGACTGGACAGTGCGATGCCGAACACCATGTACCCGATGTGGCTGATGAGGGTGAATGACAGCAGCCGTTTGATGTCGCTCTGCGCGATCGCACCGAGAATGCCGACGAGCATGGTCAGCAGCGCCGTGACCAGCAGCACGTTGTCCAGCCGGCCGGCGGGAAACAGCAATGAGTGTGCCCGGATGATCGCGTACACACCGACTTTGGTGAGCAGGCCGGCGAACACCGCGGTGACGGGGGCCGGTGCGGTCGGGTAGGAGTCCGGCAGCCATGCCGAGAGCGGGAACACCGCCGCCTTGATGCCGAACGCCACGAGTAGCACCGCGAAGATCGCACTGCGGGTGCCGGTGGTGACGTCCTGCAGTCGCAGGGACAACTCGGCCATGTTCAGCGTCCCGGTGGTCGCGTAGATCAGCGCCAGCCCGATCAGGAAGATCAGCGACGACACCATCGACACCATGACGTAGGAGATGCCGGCGCGGACCCGCTCCTTGCTGGCGCCGATGGTCAACAGCACGAAGCTCGCCGACAGCAGCACCTCGAACCCGACGTAGAGGTTGAACAGGTCACCGGCCAGGAACGCCGTGCATACGCCGGCGGAGAGAACCAGATAGGTGGGCAGAAAGATCGACACCGGCTGGTTCTCGTCCCCGTCCCGAATGCCCTGCCCGATGGCGTAGAACACCACGGCCAGCAGCACGATCGCGGATACCACCAGCATCAGAGCCGAAAGCCGGTCCGCCACAAGGGTGATGCCCAACGGCCCGAGCCCCGCGTCGGTCGGGCCCCACCCTCCGACGTGCAGTGCCTGAGTGCCGTCGCGGTCGGTCAGGTACAGCAGCACCGCGCACACCGCCAACACAGCGCTGAGCGCGGCCAGGGCGATCAGCCGTTGCAGCCGCGGCTTGCGGCCGGCGATCAAGGTCAGCGCCGCCGCTACCAACGGGATCAGCACCGGCAGCGGCATCAGCACGCCCGAGGTGCTCATCGCGACCCCTCGTGGCCGGGCAGCGCGTCGAGTTCGTCGGGCTCGTCGGTGTCGCGGGCAGGGACATGCTGCGGCTCGTCGTCGTCGATTTCGGCCGCATCGGAGTCGGAGAGCTTGGAAACCCGGGTGTCCTCCGGGTCGTTGCTGACCTCTTCCTGGGTGGTCAATCGGAACGACCGATAGGTCAGCGCCAGGACGAACGCGGCGATGCCCATCGTGATCACGATCGCGGTCAGGACCATGCCCTGGGCCAGGGGGTCGGCCGTCGTCGTCTCCGAACCGCTGGTGCGTCCGCGGATTGGCGGGTTGCCGGTCTCACCGCCGACGGTCAGGATCAACAGGTTCACGGCGTTGCCGACCAGCAGCAGACCCAACAGCATTCGGGTCAGGTTGCGCGAAAGCAGAAGGTAGACGCCACAACTGGTGAGACCACCGATGATGATCAGCGGAACCAGGTAGACGATCATGACGTCCTCGCCCGCATTGCGGGACGCGCCGCGACGATTTCCTCGTCGATGCGCGCGCCGAGGCTGCGCAAGACGTCGAGTACCAGGCCCAGCACGATCAGGTACACGCCGAGGTCGAAGAACAGGGCGGTCACGAACTTCACCGAACCCAGCAACGGAAGGTGCAACGAGATCACCGCCGAGGACAGCGCGGGAGCGCCCAGCAGCATCGAGCCGACCGCGGTGCCGCCCGACAGCGCCAGTCCCGCACCGAGAATCTTCCCGGCGTCCAGCGGCAGGGTCTCGCCGAGCTCGTAGCGCCCGCCGGCGAGGTAGCGCAGCACCAATGCCAGGCCGGCCGTGAGCCCGCCGGCGAACCCGCCGCCGGGTGTGTTGTGTCCGGTGAAGAAGAAGTACACCGACAGCACCATGATCAGCGGGAAGATCAGCCGGGTCGCGACCTCGAGCACCAGCGAGCGGTTGCGCGGATTGCGCAGATCGCTGCCGCGCAGCCAGGTGGTGTCGCCTGCCGCCGGGCTGTACGCCATCGCGGGCAGCGCCCCGATATCGGGCTGACCGGCGTCGGACACTCGCGGCGCGGCGCCGAACCGGCGGTTGCGGAACACCAGCGACGCGACGCCGGTGGCGGCGACCACCAGCACCGAGATCTCGCCGAGCGTGTCCCAGGCGCGGATGTCGACCAGCAGCACGTTGACGGTGTTGGACCCGTGGCCGCGGTCATAGGCGGCGTCAGGCAGCAGGTCGGCGATCGGCGTGCCGGTGCGGGCGGCCATCGCGAAGGCGGCGAGCGTGGTGACGGTGGCGCCGACGGCGAGCGCCAGGCCGATGCGGGGGAGCCGGAAGCGGCTGGATTCCTCGGCTTCGGCGGGCAGCGTTCGCAGCACCAGCACGAAGATCACCAGGGTCAGAGTTTCCACGAGGAACTGCGTCAGCGCCAGGTCGGGGGCGCCGTGGAAGGCGAAGATCGCGCCGCAGCCGTAGCCGGTGATGCCGACGAGCAGCACCGCGGCCAACCGGTTGCGCAATATCGTGGCGGCTACCGCCGCTGCCAGGATGAGCAGCCCCACCACCGGTTGAACCAGAGAATCCCACAACCGGATCTGGGGATGCTCGCGCGGACCGAAGGCCAACACGATGACGGGGAAGAGCACCAACGTCGACAGGATCACCGACTGGGTGACGGGTATCGAGCCGCGTTGGGTGATGGCCGTCAGCCGGACCGAGGCGATATCGGCACCGCGGATCACTGCGTCGTAGATCCGGTCGGCGTTGCCCAGCGGCAGCCACGAACCCAGCTGAGCGAGCCGCAGACGCTCACGGCCGATGAATGCCCCGATGCCGATCGCCAGCACCAGCGCCGAGAGCAGCAGCGGCAGGTTGAATCCGTGCCACAGCTCCAATGTGTAGTGGCCGTCATCGGCGCCGGCGGCCGGCATGGTGGCGGCGTAGCCGTCCAGTGCGGTCTCCAGGTACCGGGGCACCACGCCGAAGAACAAGCCGGCCGCAGCCAGGATTGCCGGCGCCATCAGGAACGCGAAAGGGGGCCGGTGCAGGTTGGCCACCAGGATGGTGGGTCCGTGAGCTCCCTTGCGCGCGAACGCACCCCACAGGAATCGGAGAGCGTAGATGGTGGTGAAGATCGACCCGGTCACCACGCCCGCGAGCACCACGGGTGCCCACCCGCCGAGGGATTGGCTGTGTGCGATGGTCTCGAAGTCGGCTTCTTTGGCGACGAACCCGAGGAAAGGCGGCAACGCGGCCATGCTCGCCGTCGCGGCCGCGGCGATGACGAACAACGCCGGCATGCGGTGGCCCAGCCAGGCCAGCCTGCGGATATCGCGGGTACCGGTCGAGTGGTCGATGACGCCGACGACCATGAACAGCGTCGCCTTGAACAGCGCGTGTGCACACAGCATGGCCAGCCCGGCCAGCATCAGGTCCTGACCGCCGCCCCCGACCATCACGGTGATGAAGCCGAGTTGGCTGACGGTGCCGAACGCGAGAATCAGCTTGAGGTCGTTCTCGCGGACCGCGCGCCAGCCGGCCAACAGCATGGTCAGCAGGCCGAGCGTGATGACGGTGGGGCGCCAGCCCGGTGAGTCGGCGAAGCCGGGCGTCAGCCGCGCGATCAGGTAGACGCCGGCCTTGACCATCGCGGCAGCGTGCAGATACGCGCTGACCGGGGTTGGCGCGGCCATCGCCCCGGGCAGCCAGAAGTGGAACGGCACGATCGCCGACTTGGACAGCGCACCGACGAGGACCAGGACAACGCCCACGGCAACGGCGGTGCCGTGCGGGGCATCGGCCACGAGTTCGGACAGCAGGTAGGTGCCCGCGGAGTGGCCGAGGATCACGATTCCGGCCAGCATCGCCAGGCCGCCCGCGGTGGTGACCAGCAGGGCTTGCATGGCCGCCCGACGGCTGGTGGCCCGCTCCGCGTAATGGCCGACAAGCAGGAACGACAAGACCGTGGTCAGCTCCCAGAACGTGTAGAGCAGCAGCATGTTGTCGCTGACGACCAAGCCGAACATCGCTCCGGAGAAAGCGACGAGTTCCGCGGCGAAACTGGGCAACCGGTTCTCGGTATGGCCGTCGCGGTGGTGGAAGTAGCCCGCGCAATAGAACAGCACCAGCGCGCCGATGCCCAGGACGAGGACACTCATGACCGCGGTGAGGGTGTCGAAGCGCAGGGTGATGTTCATTGACAGTTCCGGCACCCACGGAAGGTCCACCGCTGCGACTGGTTGTCCGGCGCGCGGCCAGTTGAGCCCTACCCAGATCAGCGAGCCCGCCGGAACCAGGGCCAGCGGGTAGAAGGCCAGCCGCCCCCATCGCCATACGAGCGCCGGCGCCAGGGCGGCAGCGATCGCGTGCGCGATCAGGATGGCGAGCATGGCACTCCGATGTTGTGACGCGCCAGCGCGTCGGTGATCTACCGGTCGGTCGGGGTGTCAGCCAAAGGTTTTCGGCTATGTCCTGACAGCAGTCTACGGGGTTGACGGCGTGGCAGAACTGTCGGTCGGAGCGCCCTTGAGCTCAGTGTTGCGGTGTCGGCGCTGAAAGTGCTTCTTCAGCAATCCTTTTCAGCATGTGGCGGACGACCACCCGGTGGCCGCCGGATCCGATCACCAGGGCTCGGTAGATGCTTCCCTTGAGTCCGGGGAAGGCTGCCCAGGACTGCGCTGTCACGCGGGTGCCGCCGTCGGTCTCCGACAGCAGGAAGATCAATTCGTAGACCGCAAACCAGTGCCGGCCTCTCAGGGCGAAGCGCTCCGGTTGCTCGGCGGCGTCGAGGACGAAACCGAACGGGACCGTCTCGGGGTCGTCGGGGTTGCTGCACATCGTTCGCAACACCGCGTGCCATGCCGTCGTCCGATCCGTGCCGACGGTTATGGCATGCTCGTCGATATAGGGCAAATGTTCCATATAGAAGGACTGTACTATATCGTGGCACCACCGCGGAAGCATGAAACCGACGCCATCCTGGATGCGGCGCGCGGGCTGGTCCTCGCCGAGGGTCCCCGGGCGGCCAGTGTCGCCGCCATCGCCAAAGCCAGCGGCGCGCCGGTGGGCACGCTGTATCACCGGTTCGGAAATCGCGACGGTGTGGTGACGGCGGTATGGCTGCGTGCACTGGAGCGCTTCCAGGCCCGCGCCATCGCTGCGTCCGGTTCGGATCCGGTCGAGGTTGCGGTTCAGATGGCCCTGGCGGCGCTCGACTTCGCGCAGGACTGCAATGAGGATGCACGGCTGCTGCTGGCCATTCGGCCCGGCGATCTGCGCGACGCCGAACCCGACCCGGAGTTCGCGGCGACGTTGGCAGCGATGAATGCACCGCTGGTCGAGCGGGTGGCCGAGCTGGCCCACAAGTTGTTCGGGCGTGGCGACGCCCGCAGCCTCGATGCCGTCACGAGAGCGGTGGTCGACCTGCCGTACGCGGTGGTGCGCCGGCACGCGCACGACGACGCGATGCCGCCGTGGGTGCGCGCCGATGTCGCCGCGTCGGTCCGGGCCTTGTTGACGGCCCATCCCCGATGACCCCAGATCAGCGCGACACGTACGTGACCGTTTGGACGGTATTGGCCGCGGGGTTCGCGGTGTGCAGGACGTCAGTCGTGCCCGAGGCACTTCCGGTCATGCGGGCTCTGCTGGCGTCGGTGCTCGCGGCGATGGCAATGCCACCGGCGTTGAACAGGTGGTCCGGATGTCGATAGGCGAAGTTGCAGTTGGCCGGACCGCCCTTGGCTCGGCGGGTGCCCTTGAGGAATCCGGTTGCGCCCGAGGCGATCCGGGGCGGGCAGCTCGCGACATTGGTGGTGATCTCCGGCACGAAGATGATGTCGTGGTCGCATCCATTGGTCAGCTCGAATTCCCATCCGTCGTAGTTCGGTCCCCAGAGATCGGGCCACCGGAAGACCACGACCTGCGGCCGGTCACCGGGAGTGTCGGGGAAGTCGACGAACATGCGCTGGTCGTAGTCCTGGGCGGTCTCACGGGTGATCGTGCCGTCGGCGGACGCGTGAATGAAGATTCGTGCGCTGGTCGACCCACACCGGTACCCGAGGTCGGAGTTGGCCGGCCCGTCGAAGAGGAAGGGTGGCGACGAACTCTTGACGCCCTTGGCGTAGCCGATTTCGCCTGCCTTGATCGGGCCGTCGGCCCGGTCGATGTTCGAGTTGCCGAAGTAGATGGGTACGAGGTCGACCGGGGTCTGGTTGTGAAGCTCGAATTCCCACCCGTCGCGGTTTGGGCCCCAAGCGAATTGGGTGAGCTGGTCTCGTACTGCGGGCATCGTCGCGTTCACGGCGTAAGGATCCCGCAGAAGTCCGGTGTTGCGCGTCCTCCGATCGATGGTTGGCGGGGAGGAATCCGTTGTCCTCCAATCGGAGTACTGGCGGCTAGCGGCAGAAGCTGCGCACCGGGAGCAGATGCCCCAGCAGTCCGATCGCTCCGCCGAGAATCGGCCACACCGGCCAGAAGTACGCCGTCTCGCCGGTGGTGAGTGCGACGGCCAGCCACACCGTCAGGACGATCGCCACCATCGCGAGGTAGCCGGCCAGGTGGATCCACACCGAGGCGCGGGCGGCTTTCTTGCGGGCGGAGATTCGGCGGGGGTCGCTGCGTCGCAAGTGGTCGACGGGCAGGTCGGCGACGAGGCCGCGCAGCTGCTCAGTGCTCACTGCGGCGAACGCCGACTGGACGCGAATCTCGTACTCGGCGAGGTCGAAGTATCCCTGCGCAAGAGCTTGGGACAGCAGGTCAGCAGTGTTTTCCCGGTCGCGATCTCCGACTCGGACAGCGGTGATGCTCATACCGTCCAACTCTGACATGTCATTAGTGGACTGTCAACGGGTGTTGTTGAATTGCGGGCATGGCCGAGCAGGACAGGATCGTCAGCGCGAGCGGGCGGATCGCCGCGCCCGCCGCGAGCATCTTCGAGCTGATTGCCGATCCGGCGCGCCAGCCGAAGTGGGACGGGAACGACAACCTGGCGCAGGCCGCGCCGGGCCAACGGGTGCGCGCGGTGGGGGATGTGTTCACCACGACCCTCACCTTGGGAACCGACCGGGAGAACCACGTCGTCGAGTTCGATGAGGGCCGGCTGATCGCGTGGCGGCCGGCGCCTCCGGGTGAGGCTCCGCCGGGCCACCTGTGGCGCTGGCAGCTCGACACGGTCGACGACGGCACCACCGTCGTCACGCATACTTACGATTACACCGACCTGAATGACCCGGAGCGTCTACCGCGGGCGCAAGCCACCACGGCCGAGAAGTTGCAGGCTTCGATCGATCGGCTCGCCGCGCTCGCCGAAAGCAGTTAGCGTGCGGCGAAGTCTCTCAGCGCCTGCACCTGGGCCGCATCCAATGACGGCCGGACGGTCTCGCGGGCCTTTCCCACATCGGCGGCGGTGACGTCGGCGGCATCGATCGAGCGGCGCATCGCGGTCAGTGCGGCCTCCCGCAGCAAGGCCACGCAGTCGGCTGCGCTGTACCCGTCCAGGTCGGCGGCCAGCGCGTCGAGGTCGACCTCTGGTGAGAGCGGCACGGATTTGCCTGCGGTGCGCAGGATTTCGCGACGTGCATCGGCGTCGGGTGGCTCGACGAAGACCAGCTTCTCCAGTCGGCCGGGCCGCAGCAGTGCCGGGTCGATCAGGTCGGGACGGTTGGTCGCGCCGACCACCACCACGTCGCGCAGCGGCTCGATACCGTCGAGCTCGGTCAGTAGTGCGGCCACCACCCGGTCGGTGACGCCGGAGTCGAAGCTCTGCCCGCGTCGAGGAGCCAGCGCGTCGATCTCATCGAGGAAAATCAGTGACGGTGCGGAATCGCTTGCCCGGTCGAACAATTCGCGGACCGCCTTCTCCGAGGAGCCGACCCACTTATCCATCAGCTCGGCGCCCTTCACCGCGTGCACACTCAATCGGCCCGAACTCGCCAGCGCGCGCACCACGAAGGTCTTGCCACAGCCCGGCGGCCCGTAGAGCAGTACGCCCCTGGGCGGGTCGACGCCGAGGCGGGCGAAGGTGTCCGGATGCTGCAGCGGCCACAGCACCGCCTCGGTGAGTGCCTGCTTGACCTCGACCATGTCGCCGACATCGTCGAGCGTGACAGATCCGACGGACACCTCCTCGGTGGCCGAGCGAGACAGTGGTCGGATGACGCTCAGCGCACCCTTGAGATCCTCCTGGGTCAGCGCCGGCGGCTTGCCATCCTCGCTGGCCCGGGCGGCTGCCCGCAGGGCCGCCTCGCGGACCAGGGCGGCCAGATCGGCACGAACGAATCCTGGTGTGCGATCGGCGATTTCGTCCAGCGCCAAGGTCTCGGCAGGGACATCGCGCAGCAGCACCTCCAACAGTGCTTTGCGGGTTGCGGCGTCGGGCAGGCTCAGACCTAGTTCGCGGTCGCAGAGGTCCGGCGCGCGCAGGCGCGGATCGACCGCGTCGGGCTGCTGGGAGGTGGCCACCAGGACCACACCGGGCGCCCCGACAGCCTTGCGCAGCTCGGCCAGGATCGTCGTCGCGACCGGCTCAGCCGGGGTTGGCAGTAGCGCGTCGATGTCGGTGATCAACAGCACGCCACCGCCATTGGTGACCGCGGCGACCGCATCGGCGACCGTCCGATGCCGATCTTGGGGCGCCAGCGCCCCTGTGTCGGGCCCGTCGAGCTCGACGAGCCGACGCCCGGCGCACACGGCGCGGACCAGCGTCGCCTTGCCGACCCCGGCCGGGCCGGTGACCAGCACGCCCAGATTCGGTTTGGCGCCAAGCTTTTCAAGCAACTCCGGCTGATCGAGCGCCAGTTTGAGCCACTCGGTGAGCCGGCCGGCCTGCACGTGCTGGCCCTTGAGGTCGTCAATCGACACCGCCGGGGTTTCCGGCCACACCATGGGTTGACTCACCGCCGCGGTCGAGCGGGACGCGCCGGTCGTCGGCGTCGCGCCCTCACCCCACGTGACCGACGAATTTGGTTGCACGCTCACCGGTCCGGCCGGATCGGTGCCGGTGACCGTCAGCAACTCCGAGGTCCAGGTGATGCCCACCGACGACGCCAGGGCCGAGCTGGCCTGGGTGGTGGAGGTTCCGGGCCCGAGGTCGCGCGGCAGCAGCGACACGGTGTCGCCGACGGTCATCACCTTGCCCAGCAGTGCCTGACGCAGTGCCGCCGACGAGACCGACTGGGTGGCCAACGTCGAGCCGCGCAGCGTGACCGAGCGTGCGCCGTATACGGTGACCGGTGCTACCAGCACCGTGGTGTCCTCTCGCAGGCCGGCATTGGACAGTGTCACGTCGTCCAGCAATGCGGTGCCGGCCGGGATGTCGGGCGGGGCGATTCCGGCGACGGCCGAGGTGGTCCTGGAACCGGTGAGCGACACCGCGTCCCACTCCCGGATGCCGAGTGCGGCGATGGCCTCCGGATGCAGCCGCACCACACCGCGCCGGGAGTCCAGCGCCGAAGTGTTCAACCGTGCCGTCAGCGCCAAATTCGAGGGCACGCTCTACCCGCCTGGTCTGCGCAGGCCCAGCCTGGCCACCGACCGCCGCCTTGTGGGTTGCTTGGCCCGGCGGATCGCCCGTCGCGCGGCGCGCTGCTGGCGGGGCTGGTCGTTCCACGCCTCGGGATGCGCGGCGACCCAGCGCTGGCTTCGAAAAGCGAACGGGATGTGCACGACGTAGGCGGCGATGATCACCAGGATCACGAGATAGGGGAAGACGAACGCGGCGGCAACCCCGATGGCCAGCAGGGCCAGCAGCGGTGCCACCATGTTGGGCCGCACGGTGAAGGTGTGCACCTTGCGCATCGGCAGGCGACTGACCACCAACAGCGAGACGCCCACCATCCAGATCGACACCGCCCAGTAGGACGTCCACCACCCGTCGCCCCACTCCATCTTGGCGGCCAGTGGACCGATGGCACCGATGGCGCCCGCCGGCGCGGGCATACCGACGAAGTACTCCTTGGTGTACGCAGGTAGATCGGCGTCGAGCAGGGCGTTGTAGCGGGCCAGTCGCAGCACGATGCACACCGCGTAGAGCAGTACCACCACCCAGCCGATGCGGGTGTCGGCCAGCAACAGCGCGTAGACGATGAAAGCCGGTGCCACACCGAAATTCACCGCGTCGGCCAATGAGTCGATTTCCTCGCCCATCCGGGAGGTCGCCTTGAGCACCCGTGCGATACGGCCGTCGAGCGCGTCGAGGACGGCGGCGGCGGCCAGGAAGGCCATCGATTCGGTGGGCCGGTGATCCAAGGCGTACTTCACCGACGTCAGGCCGAGGCAGATGGCCAGGACGGTCACTGCGCTGGGCAGCAGACGGGTGCTGATGAGCGGGCGGGGGCGGGGTTTGATCATGGCAGCTGCGCCAACACCGTCTCGCCGGCGAGCGCACGCTGACCGGGTTCGACCAGGATCTGCGAGCCGGCGGGGAGGTAGGTATCCAACCGCGACCCGAATCTGATGAGCCCGTAGGTGTCGCCGATCGCGACCGTGTCACCGGCGTGCAGATCGCAAACGATTCGACGCGCGACCAGGCCGGCGATCTGTACGACCACCACTTCCCGTCCTTCCGGTGTGCGGATCAGCACGCTGTTGCGCTCATTGTCGTCGCTGGCCGCCGCCAGGTCGGCGGAATGAAAGCGGCCGGGCCGGTACTCCACGGCGATCACCTCACCGCCGACCGGGAGCCGCTGCACGTGGGCGTCGAGCAGCGACAGGAAGATGCTCACCCGGGTGCGCGGGCCTGCGGCCAAACCGAGCTCGGCCGGGGGTTCGGCCTCTTCGACCAGACAGATCAGCCCGTCGGCCGGGGCCACCACAACGCCGGGACGGTTCGGTGGGTTCCGGGGCGGATGCCGGAAGAAGCCGGCGTTGGCGGCGGCGGCCACCAGGCCCGCGCGGCGCAGCCAGCGGCTCCTGCGGCCGACGGCCGCCACGGCCAGGCCCGCCGAGATGAACGGCAGGCCGGCGGGGTGAACAGGGGGAACGGAGGAACGCACCAGCGCGACCAGCCGCTGGGGGCCGGACTTCATATTGTCTTCCGCGGTGCGGGGGCGTCTGGCCATCGGCGACGATTCTACGTGCGCGCTGTGAACCCGCGGGCGAGGACCTAGGAGAGGTCCCAGAGCTGGACCTGGTCGCCGGCGGACATCTCGGTGACGTCTTCGGCGATCTCCAGCAGGCAGTTCGCCGAGGCCAGCCAACGCAGGTGGTGCGACGCCGGCGGACCGTAAGTGGTGACGGTGCCCGCCTCGGCGTCGTACACCCCGCGGCGGAACTGGCGCTTGCCTTTGGGCGAGGTCAGGTCGTCGGCCAGCACGGCGGTCCGGCGGGGCCGGTGCGGGTCGGGCAAGCCCATCGCCGCACGCAGGGCGGGTCGGACGAAAACCTCGAAGGAGACCAGCGCGCTTACCGGGTTGCCCGGCAGGGTGATGATCGAGGTGCCTGCTGCCCGCCCGGCCCCCTGCGGCATGCCGGGCTGCATGGCGACCTTGACGAACTCGACGGCCCCGGCGCCGAACGCGTCCTTGACCACCTCGTAGGCGCCTGCGCTGACGCCGCCGGTGGTGATGATCAGGTCGGCGTGCCCGGCGTAGCCCTCTAGGACGGTGCTGAACTGCGCGACGTCATCGCTCGACGTCGGAGTGGCCACCACCTCGCCGCCGGCCTCGCGTACCGCGGCGGCCAGCATGATGGCGTTGGACTCGTAGATCTGGCCGGGTTGCAGTTCGGTGCCCGCCGACACCAACTCCGAACCCGTCGACATCACCAGCACACGCAGCCGTGGCTGCATCGACAGCGAACCGAGGCCCAATGCGGCGGCCAACCCCAGCGCTGCCGGCGTCAGCACATGACCGGCCCGCAGCACCGTCGTCCCCGCCGTCACATCCTCACCGGCGCGCCGCACATGCTGGCCGGGTTTGGGCGCCGACCGGATCTCGACGGTCTCGATCCCACCATCGGTGGCCTCGACCGGCACGACCGCGGTCGCACCCGCGGGCAGCGGCGCTCCTGTCATGATCCGGTGCGCGGTGCCCGGCGCCAACGTGAGTGGGTCGACGCGTCCGGCCGGAATATCCTCGGCGACAGGCAGTTTCACCGGCGTTGCGGCGGAAGCCCCGGCGACATCGTCGGCAAGCACGGCGTAGCCGTCCATCGCGGAGTTGTCGAATACGGGCAGTGAAAGCGGCGCCGCCACGTCGGCGGCCAGGACCAGCCCCTCGGCCTCGGCCAACCCGACCGTCGCCGCCGCGCGCGCGGTGATCAGGTCGGCGACGACCCGCTGATGTTCTTCGACGGTGCGCATCAGATGGGGAAGGTGACGCCGGTCAGCTCTTCGGACACCGTCCACAGCCGCTGCTGGATGTCCCGGTCGTGGGACTGCTTGCTGGAGCTCACCAGCTTCGGGTGGCCGCGCAACTCCCGGAACCCGTCCGGTCCGTAGTACTGACCGCCGGTGGCGGTCGGGTCCGTGGCGGCCCGCAGCGTGGCCAGCGCGCCCAGTTCCGGACTGTTCAGCAGCAGGCCGCTGACCAACTTGACGCCGGGCAGCGAGGAGCCGGGCACGTGGCGGATCAGCTCGGTATTCGAGACGCCCGGGTGGGCGGCGACCGCGATGGTCTTCGCCTGGGCGGCGGCGAGCCGGCGCTGAAGTTCGTAGGCGAACATCAGATTGGCCAGCTTCGATTGTCCGTAGGACGCGACGCGCTCGTAGCGGCGGCGTTCCCACTGCAGATCGTCGAACGCGATCTTGGCGCGGATGTCGTGCGCGACGCTGGCCACCACGACCACCCGCGACCCGTCCACCGGCAACAGGTTGTTCAGCAACAGCCCGGTGAGTGCGAAGTGACCGAGATGGTTTGTGCCGAACTGTAATTCGAACCCATCGGCAGTGGTCTGCTTGGGCGGGTACATCACGCCGGCGTTGTTGATCAGCAGATCGATCCGGGGATAGGCGCTGCCCAGCTCGGCGGCGGCCTCGCGCACTGATGTCAGCGAGCCCAGGTCGAGCTTGTGCACCGTCACCTCGGCGGACGGTGCAACGCGCTTGATCTGGCCTGCCGCCGCGTGGCCCTTCGCGGTGTCGCGAACCGCCATCACCACCCGGGCCCCGCGCTGCGCCAGCACGCGTGCCGTGTCGAAGCCCAGCCCGGTGTTGGAGCCGGTGACGATCGCGATGCGTCCGCTCTGATCTGGGACATCTGCCTCGGTCCACTTGCTGCTCATGGGATCAACATACTCATCGCATACTGCCGCCGAATTTCGTTGCGTCGGTTGTAACAATCAGATCCGGCCGGCGGAGTGCGAGCGGCTCGCTATTCGCGAAACGCAGCGAGCCGGATCGTGATGTCGCTCATGGCGAAGCGATGCAGGTACCACGCGCGACCGTGCGGTACCCGTCGCGCTTCGGCGCGGAACAACCCGGCGAACTCGTGCTTGAAGCCGAGCCGCGGATATCGGAGGACGACCGCGGACCGGACGAAGTCGGGAACGTGATTGCTGCGAAGACCGAAGACGTCAACCGCAGCGCCTGCGGAGAGCAGGAACGCCTCGGGCCCGTGGCTGAGATCGACCCCGGGGGTGTGGTGCAAGGCGATGGCGTTGGTCACCACCTCCTGATCCGCGAGGGCGACATCGTGTGCGGCAAGAACCGGCCTGACCATGGCCGCGCTACGAACCGTGAAGTCCACGTCCGGAACCGGGCTCGGGATACCCGTGTCATGAAACAGGGCAGCCACGTACAACAACTCGCGATCGAAGGCGACTTGGTCGACAGCGGCAAGGGCGGCACCCCACGCGAACGACCGGTAGGAGTGGTTGAGAACGGCGGGTGAGAGGAGGGCACGCGCGCCGGCTTCCGCCTCGCGAGCCAGCGCCGAGTCGGGTGGCGTCAGGCTCGACGGATCGATGGAGGTTCGCCGGCCTGCGTGCAGTTTGAGTGCCATCGCGATCCTGCCGGCGATGATCGCGCGGTGGCCGCGAAGGAGCGGAAGCGCGAGGGCGGCCTGCTCGTCTCGGCGCAGAACGCCCCCGGTTCGTTCGGTCCAAGCGATCGTTCCGATCGCGTCACTGCGCTTGCGCCGCGTCATCGATGTGACCCCTTGTCGTCCGACAGATCGACCTTGGCGATGTGCTCGGGGCTCATTGGCCTTCTCTTCTGGTTGTAGTATGGTTCAACAATGAATACTACTACAAAACGGCGAGTTGCGGCCGTTCAGATCGAAGCGGACCTGGGCAACGTCGACCACAACCTCGAGGCCTGCGAACGACAGGTGGACCGCGCCGCCTCCGCGGGCGCCACCTGGATCGCCTTGCCCGAGTTTTTCTCGACGGGCGTCGCGTATCGGACTGATTTGAGCGTCACCGCCGCGCCGGTAGACGGAGAGCCGACGAAGCTGCTGAGAGATCTCGCGCGCAGGCATGGAGTCCATATCGGTGGGTCGACGCTGGTGCGTGACGCCGACGGTCACGTGCGGAATGCGTTTCTGCTCGCGGCGCCGGACGGCGAGCTGATCGGCCGCCACGACAAAGATCTACCGACGATGTGGGAGAACGCGCTCTACGTCGGAGGTACCGACCCCGGTCGGATCCGGGCCGGCGAACTGACCGTTGGTATTGCGCTCTGCTGGGAGTTGATTCGCGCCCAGACTGTCGCACGTCTGGCCGATCAGGTGGACCTCGTGCTGGGCGGTTCGGGGTGGTGGAGCATTCCGAGGTGGCCCTTCATGGGTGGCGCTGAGGTACGCAATCGCCGACGGGCGACGACCGCCCCGGCGACCTTCGCCCGACACGTCGGCGCACCCGTCGTGCACGCAGCGCACGCCGGCGCTTTCACCTGCCGGTTCCCATTGCTGCCCGTGACCTACCGCGGCCATTGCGAGGGTGGGGCCCAGATCTGCGATGCATTCGGAAAGGTGTTGGATTTCAAGGCGCGAGCCGACGGCGATGCGTTCGCCATCGCCGATGTTCATGCGGTTCGCTCACCCGGCAGTCCAGTTAGTGACCGCTTCTGGCTGCAGCGCCGTGGAACCGTAGCGGCGCTGGTGTGGGCCTACCAGAATGCCCATGGGCGCCGGGTCTACAACGGATTGCCCATTCCCGAGGTGGCGCGAGTATCGGCGGTCATGGCATGAGCTCGGCGACGGTCGAACGCGGACGTGACCAGCGCCCAGCACCTTCCGGCCTGGTGGCCTCGGGCGTGATCGAACTCGCGGCCGGGGCGCTCTCAGGCTGGGTCTACGCCGCTGTGCGCTATGACGGCGACGGTGCACGCAAGCTCCGAATCAAGAGCCCGGCGCGCATCCGGCAGTGGCACCTCGATCTGATCGCACTCGGCACCGGCACCGTGGCGATTGGGCTGGCAGTTCCGAACGCGCCCAAGGGAATTCAACGATCACTGGCCGGCGGTGCATGGATGAACGCCATGATGTTCCTGCCGCTGGCCTACCGGCCGGAACTCTTGGCGAACCCGGTGTACCGGGCCCTTGGGCTTGGGTCGTTCGTTGCGACCTCGGTGGGTTTCACCGGGATGGCGGTCAGCGCGGTGCGTCGCCTGCGCGCAGACCGTCGCTGACCACCAGACGGCCGATCGCAAGCGTTTCCCGTAGTTCCTGATCGTCGATCCGGAGCCGATCCTCGCGCAACGCCATGGCGATCACGCCGTTCCACGCGCCCCAGAGGAACCGCATGGTGCGGGCAGCGTCGAGGTCCGAGCGAATCTCGCCGGCCTCGATCGCTGCCTGCAGATCGGCCTGCACCGCCCCCACCATCTGCTGCACGCGTTCGGCGATGCGGCCCTCCGCTTCACGGATTCCCGATGACGGTTCGAGCACGCGCAGAGCGATCATCTGAAAGGCGCCCGGGTGCGTCAGGTGGAAGTCCAGATAGGCGTCGCCTGCTGCGAACACGCGCTCGAGGGGACTGCTCAAACCGAGTTCGGCGACTCTGCCCATCGCCGCCTCATTGATGGCGAGGGCCCGCTCGACCAGGGCGAGGTACAGATTGGCCTTGTTCTCGAAGTGAACGTAGACCGAACCCACCGACACGTCTGCACGCTCGGCGATCTCGTCGATGGTCGTCGTCTGGAATCCCCGCTGCCGGAAGAGAATTTCCGCCGCGTCGAGTATCGCCGATGCCGTTCTGGCCTTCTTCCGTGCAGAGCGGGAGATCGGCGGCGGAGAGGGCGACGACATGGGCACAACGGTAGCGGCCGCTCGGCCCGAGGGAGGGGTACGACCTGCACCGTCGCCGATGCCGTGACCATCCGCAGCGAGCACCTGGACGAACGGTCGGCCGCGTACCCCGAGTTGCGCTGCCTCGTTTGCCGTTTACTGTCGCCGTATGGCTATCGGTGGGGTGTTGTTCGACATCGATGGCGTTTTGGTGACCTCGTGGGAGCCGATCCCCGGCGCGGCCGAGGCGGTGGCGGTGCTCGCCGACCGCCAGATCGCGCGGTCCTACCTGACCAACACCACCACACGCACCCGCCAGCAGATCGCATCGGCGTTGTGCGACGCCGGAATCGACGTGCGGCCCGACGAGGTGATCACCGCGGCCGCGCTGACCGCGGACTACGTGCGGGCCAACTACCCCGACGCCCGCTGCCTGCTGGTCAACAACGGCCAGATCACCGACGACATGCCGGGCATCGACATCGTCGACTCAAGCGCCGGCGGCGCCGATTCTGAGGTTCCCGACGTCATCCTGCTCGGCGGCGCCGGCCCGGAGTACAGCCACCGCACACTGAGCCGGGTGTACGAGTGGATGGCCCAGGGCGTGCCGGTCGTCGCCATGCACCGCAGCACGGCGTGGACAACTTCCGAGGGCCTGCGCATCGACACCGGCATGTATCTGATCGGTATGGAGGAGACCTCCGGACGCAAGGTGACCGCCGTCGGCAAGCCCGCCCCGGCAGGCTTCCTCGCCTCGGCCGCCCGGCTCGGCGTCGACCCCGAGGAGATGTACATGGTCGGCGACGATCTCAATAACGACGTGCTGGCCGCCCAGGTGGTCGGGATGACCGGCGTGCTGGTGCGCACCGGCAAGTTCCGCCAGGACACCCTGGACCGTTGGGCAGCAGACGAATTCGCGATGCAGCCCAACCACGTGATCGACTCGGTCGCTGACCTGCCTGGGTTGTTGGGGCTTTGCGGCGGGCTGGAGCGCAGCGACCGTGGAAGCTGTTGAGCGATGAGTTTTCCCGGTCGCCCCGGTCTACCTGAGCATGACCGAAATACTGATTGTGACCACCACCGTTGACGCACCCCCTGCCGCCGTGTTCGGGGTGCTGGCCGATCCGAAAACCCACGGGGACATCGACGGCACCGGCTGGGTGCGGGAACCGCTCGACGACGGGCGGGAGCTGACCGAGGTCGGACAGGTTTTCCGCATCGCGATGTACCACGACAACCATCCCGACAAGCACTATGAAATGGCCAACCAGGTCACCGCGCTCGAGCCTGACCGCGCCATCGGCTGGGCTCCGGGCGGACTGCAAGAGGACGGCAGGATCGAGCTTGGCGGCTGGACATGGCACTACCAGCTCGAGCCCGTCGGCGACCAGCAGACCCTCGTCACCCTGACCTACGACTGGTCAGGCGCGACCCCGGAGATCCGGAAGAACATCATGTTCCCGCCGTTCCCGGTGTCGCACCTGGACAATTCGCTGGCCAACTTGGCCAAGCTGGCGCTCGTGCGGGCCTGAGCGCCACAGAGGTTATGACGAGGTGAGGCTGCGAACGGCTTCGATGCGGGCCTTGAGCTGATCGGTGGTGGCGGCAGCGACCGGAGGGCCGCCGCAGACCCGGCGCAGTTCGTTGTGAATCTGGCCGTGCGTCTTGCCGGTTCGGTGGTGCGCCAGCGACACCAAGGCGTTGAGCTCGCGGCGCAGATCACGTAACTGGCCGTGGGTGGTCAGTCGGGGCACCTCACCACTGGCGGTGCGCTTTTCGATCTGCGCTTCTTGCCTGCGGCGCAACAGATCTCGCATCGACTCGGCGTCGAGCAGGCCGGGGATGCCGAGGTAGTCGGCCTCCTCGTCGCTGCCCGCGGGGGTGGCCGTCCCGAACGAGGACCCGTCGAAGATGACTTGGTCGAGCTCGGCGTCGGCGCCCAGGTACTCGATCTTGTTCTCGCCATCGTCGGGCTCGTCGCGGTTCTGCTTGGCGAGCTCGGCCTCGAGCGGGTCGTCGTCGAGATTCTCCCGGTGCGGCTTGCCCAACACGTGGTTGCGCTGGGCTTCCATCTCGCTGGCGAGCAGCAGCAGGTTCGGCACCGACGGCAGGAAGATGCATGCGGTCTCGCCCGGCCGCCGCGATCGGACGAACCGGCCGATCGCCTGGGCGAAGAACAGCGGGGTTGATGCGCTGGTGGCGTAGACACCGACCGCAAGCCGCGGCACGTCGACGCCTTCGGACACCATGCGCACGGCCACCATCCAGCGCGAGGTGCCGGCCGAGAACTGCGAGATGCGATCCGAGGAGCCCTTGTCGTCGGACAGCACGACGGTAGGGGCCTCGCCGGTGATCTTCAGCAGCAGATCGGCGTAGGCGCGGGCGGCGGTCTGATCGGAGGCGATGATCATGCCGCCGGCGTCGGGCACGTGTTCGCGAAGGCCGCGCAGTCGGGTGTCCGCCGCGGCGATCACCGCGGGCATCCACTCGCCCGCCGGGTTGAGGGCGGTCTTCCAGGCTCGCGCGGTCTGTTCGGCGGTCAGCGGCTCACCCAGGCGAGCCGCGTGCTCTTCGCCGGCGCTGTCGCGCCAACGGGCCTCGCCGGAGTAGGCCATGAACATGACCGGTCGCACGACGCCGTCGGCGAGAGCATCGGAATAGCCGTAGGTGTGGTCGGCTTGGGAGCGGGCAAACCCGTCAGGCCCGGCCTCGTAGGTGACGAACGGGATGGCGCTGTCGTCGCTGCGGAACGGGGTCCCGGTCAGTGCCAGCCGGCGCGTCGCGTCGTCGAAGGCCTCCCGGATCGCGTCGCCCCAGGTTTTCGCGTCACCGCCGTGGTGGATTTCGTCGAAGACGACGAGAGTTTTACGGTTCTCGGTGCGGATTCGGTGGCGAGTCGGGTGGCTGGCGACCTGGGCGTAGGTGACGACGACACCGTGGTACTCCGCGGAGGTCTGCGAGTTGGAGTTCGAGAACCGAGGATCCAGCGCGATGCCGTGCCGGGCGGCGGCCTGGGCCCACTGGACCTTGAGGTGTTCGGTGGGGACGACGATGGTGACGGCCTCGATGGTGCCCTCGGCGAGAAGTTCGGCGACGATCCGTAGGGCGAAGGTGGTCTTACCGGCGCCGGGCGTCGCGACAGCGAGGAAATCGCGCGGCTTGGCGGCCAGATACTTGACCAACGCCCGTCGCTGCCAGCCCCGTAATGCCTGGGTGCTGGGCGCATCAACTGCCCGCACCCCTGGGACTCCTCTCGGTCGAGATGGACTCTAGCCCAACCGGATCCGCATTCGCACCTCGATCCGGCGTGTCGTCAGACCAAGAAGTTGTCGTTGCGGATGAAGAAGTCACGGCGTTCGTCGTCGGTCAGCTCGCCGAGCTTGGGCAAGCCTTCGAAATAGAACTCCCGGGGTGCGCCGGGAGCAAACAACATCAAGATCGAGGCGGGCTCGTCGGACTGGTTCCCGAAGCCGTGGATGCCACCGGGTGGCACATAAAGGTAGTCGCCTTGCTCGCCGACGCTCCAGTCACTGCCGTCGAAGAGCTCGATCCGGCCGGACAGGACGAAGAACGACTCGGACATGGCCTTGTGGAAGTGCGGCCCGGGTCCGCCCGCCTTGGGCCCGAGGTCGACCCGGTAGAGACCGAAGTCTCCGCCGGTCGATTTCTCGGTGGCCAGGTAGGTGTATTTGACCGGACCGACTTCGAAATCGGCGGGGGTGTCGGCCTTCCGCAGGGTGGCGCTGATTTCTCCATCGCCGTCGTAGCGCAGCGGGGGATAGGGCGGCACGTGTAGCGACATAGCCACATTGTGCCTGGGCCCTACGGGCGCGCGCGCTCGAGTTCGGTCGGGTAAGTCACGCCGGTCAGCTCTTCGGACACGCTCCACAACCGCCGCTGGACGGCAACGTCGTGCGAGCGATCGTTGGAGCCGACCACCTTGGGGTAGCCGCGCATCTGGAGGAGGCCATCGGGTCCGTAGTACTGGCCGCCGAGAGCGCTCGGGTCGGTGGCGGCGCGCAGGGTCGGCAGCACGCCCATCTCGGTGCTCTGCTCCAGGAGTCCCGCGAACAACCGGAAGGCGCCAGAGTTGTACCGCCCCAATTCGGACGCGGATGCGCCGGGATGCGCGGCGACCGCGATTGTGTTCGTTCCCGCCAGTCGCCGCTGCAGTTCGTAAGTGAACAGCAGGTTGGCCAGCTTCGACTGTCCATAGGCGGCGGTCTTCTTGTAGCTGCGCTCGGACTGCAGATCGTCGAAGCGGATGCTGCCGAGGCGATGGCCATTGCTGCTGACGGTCACGACGCGCGAGCTGGGGGTGGCAAGCAGACGGTCCAACAGCAGGCCGGTGAAGGCGAAGTGGCCGAGGTGGTTGGTGCCGAACTGAAGCTCGAATCCGTCTTGGGTGGTCCCCTTCGGCGTCATCATCACGCCGGCGTTGTTGATCAGCAGGTCGATTCGGTCGTAACGGGCCTGCAACTCCTCGGCGGCCTTGCGGATCGAGGCCAGTGAGGTGAGGTCCAGTTCCTGAACGCCGACCTCGGCGTGTGGTGAGCGGCGGGCGATCAGGTCGGCCGCGGCCGTGCCCTTGTCGAGGTTGCGGACGGCGAGCACGACGCGTGCGCCGCGGGCGGCAAGTGCACGCGCAGTCTCGTAGCCGAGCCCCGTGTTGGCGCCGGTGATGACGGCCGTGCGGCCGGTCTGGTCCGGGATGTCGGTCAAATTCCAGGCGGTCACGCGGTTCTCCTCGGTTAGACTGGCTAAACGGAGCGTGCGCCCCGGTTTTATCCGACTATACGGAACGCGCGCCCCGCTTTGTCAACGCGGGAGGTATGAGGTGGGTCTGAGTTGTCGGCCGATGCGGGCCGATGCGGCGCGCAACCGCGCCCGAGTGCTGCAGGTCGCCTACGAGGTCTTCGCCGAGCAGGGACTGTCGGTGCCGATCGACGAGATCGCCCGCCGGGCCGGGGTCGGTGCAGGCACGGTGTATCGCCACTTTCCCACCAAGGAAGCATTGTTCGAGGCCGTCGTCGGCGAGCGGATGCGTTTCGTCGTGGGGCGGGCGCGCGAACTGCTTGCGGCTGATCCCTCCACCGCGCTGTTCGAATTCCTCCGCGAGATGGTGCGTTCGGGTGCTGCCGACCACGGGATGGTCGAGGCGCTGGCGAGGTATGGCATCGACCTCGACTCTGCGGCGCCAGGCGCCGAGGCGGAGTTCCTCGGGGTGCTGGGCGAGATGCTGGTGGCAGCGCAAGAGGCCGGCACCGCACGAGCCGACGTCGGCGTCGCCGAACTCAAGGCACTGCTGGTCGTGTGTAAGAGCGGCCAGGAATACGGCGACGATGTCGCCGACCGGATCACGAACGTGATTGTGGCCGGTTTACGCGCCGGGTGAACGGCTGATCCACTTCTTGCACTCGCCTAGGTCGAGTGCTAAGAATGTGGTTGGCACTCGCGACCGGTGAGTGCTAGGTCGGGACGGTGAGGCCGGGGCCGCGCATGCGCGGAGCACTCTCCAGCCGTCCGTCGCGGGCACTGCACCCGACCGAAGACGTGCCATCCCCAACCGGAGGATTCACTTCGCAATGTCCAAGATCATTGCTTACGACGAAGAGGCCCGCCGCGGCCTCGAGCGGGGCCTGAACGCCCTCGCTGACGCGGTAAAGGTGACGCTGGGCCCCAAGGGTCGCAACGTCGTCCTGGAGAAGAAGTGGGGCGCCCCCACGATCACCAACGATGGTGTGTCCATCGCCAAGGAGATCGAGCTCGAGGACCCGTACGAGAAGATCGGCGCTGAGCTGGTCAAGGAAGTCGCCAAGAAGACTGACGACGTCGCGGGCGACGGCACCACCACTGCCACCGTCCTCGCTCAGGCCCTGGTTCGCGAAGGTCTGCGCAACGTCGCCGCCGGCGCCAACCCGCTCGGCCTGAAGCGTGGCATCGAGAAGGCCGTCGAGAAGATCACCGAGACGCTCCTCAAGAGCGCCAAAGAGGTCGAGACCAAGGAGCAGATCGCTGCTACCGCTGGTATCTCGGCTGGTGACCAGACCATCGGTGACCTGATCGCCGAGGCCATGGACAAGGTCGGCAACGAGGGTGTCATCACCGTCGAGGAGTCGAACACCTTCGGCCTGCAGCTGGAGCTCACCGAGGGTATGCGCTTCGACAAGGGCTACATCTCGGGTTACTTCGTGACCGACGCCGAGCGTCAGGAAGCGGTCCTCGAGGACCCGTACATCCTGCTCGTCTCGTCCAAGGTCTCGACGGTCAAGGATCTCCTTCCCTTGCTGGAGAAGGTCATTCAGTCCGGCAAGCCGTTGCTGATCATCGCCGAGGACGTCGAGGGCGAAGCCCTGTCCACCCTGGTGGTCAACAAGATCCGTGGCACCTTCAAGTCCGTCGCCGTCAAGGCCCCGGGCTTCGGTGACCGTCGCAAGGCCATGCTGCAGGACATCGCGATCCTGACCGGTGGCCAGGTTGTCAGCGAGGAGGTCGGCCTCTCGCTCGAGACCGCTGACGTCTCCCTGCTGGGCCAGGCGCGCAAGGTCGTTGTGACCAAGGACGAGACCACCGTCATCGAGGGCGCCGGCGATGCCGACGCGATCCAGGGCCGCGTTGCCCAGATCCGTGCCGAGATCGAGAACAGCGACTCCGACTACGACCGCGAGAAGCTGCAGGAGCGCCTGGCCAAGCTGGCCGGCGGTGTTGCGGTGATCAAGGCCGGAGCTGCCACCGAGGTGGAACTCAAGGAGCGCAAGCACCGCATCGAAGACGCGGTCCGCAACGCCAAGGCTGCTGTCGAAGAGGGAATCGTCGCCGGTGGCGGCGTGGCCCTGCTGCAGTCGGCTCCGGCGCTGGACGAGCTGACGCTCACCGGTGACGAGGCCACTGGCGCCAACATCGTGCGCGTCGCGCTGTCGGCTCCGCTGAAGCAGATCGCCTTCAACGCGGGCCTCGAGCCCGGCGTTGTCGCCGAGAAGGTCACCAACTCGCCCTCCGGAACCGGCCTCAACGCCGCGTCCGGTGAGTACGAGGACCTGCTCAAGGCCGGCGTTGCCGACCCGGTGAAGGTCACCCGCTCGGCGCTGCAGAACGCAGCCTCGATCGCGGCGCTGTTCCTCACCACCGAGGCCGTCGTCGCCGACAAGCCGGAGAAGGCCGCCGCACCTGCGGGCGACCCGACCGGTGGCATGGGCGGTATGGACTTCTAGTCCCAGTACGAAAAAGCCCCGGCGTGCTCCGCACGCCGGGGCTTTTTCGTCTATCCCCGGCCCCTGGACCGCGACTGTGTGATTTCATACGCAACACGCCGCGGTTCGCGTATCAATTCGCACATTGGCGGCAGGCTGTGGACAGACGAGGTGTACTTCGCGGAGTGCTGACACTCTTCGCGAATGCGGACTGTTCCTTGGCCGTTCATCGCGGAGGAGATGCTTGAGGCGGAGGCGCTCACCTTCCGCGAGCTGAGGCGCTTCCATGCCGCGGTCTATCCGGGCGTGTGGGCCCCACGCGGCGTCGAATTCTCGGCAATTGATCGAGCGCGCGCGGCCTGGCTCTGGTCGCGTCGCAGAGGCGTGCTGGCCGGTTTGTCGGCGTCAGCATTGTGGGGAGCGAAGTGGATCGATCCTGACGCGGCTGCGGAACTAGTGCACACCAATCGGCGTCCGCCTCGACTGATCGCCGTCTACTCGGACACGTTGTTGGCCAGTGAAATTCAAGAAGCGCACGGACTGCCGGTGACCGCACCCGCTCGGACGGCTTTCGATCTCGGTCGGCGTCTGGACTGCCAGACGGCGGTGCAACGGATCGACGCCCTTATGCAGGCCACGGACGTAAAGATCGATGACGTCCATGCCGTGATGGCTCAGCACAGTGGTGTCCGCGGATTGACGCAACTGAGGTCGGCGCTGCATCTGGTCGACGGTGGATCCGAATCGCCGTACGAGTCACTCACACGAATCTTGTTAGTGAACAGTGGATTTCCGCGTCCACAAACTCAAATTCGAGTATGCGACCACGAGGGGTTCGTGGTCGCCAGGTTGGACATGGGATGGCCGGAGTACCGAGTCGGTGTCGACTTTGATGGCGCCCACCATTGGACCGACCCTCGACAGCGATCGAAAGACGTTGAACGCTACGCACGTTTGCCGGAACTCGGCTGGATTGATGTACGCGCGACGAGCTCAATGCTGCACAACAACCCGCGGGTGTTCCTCGACCGAGTTGGTACCGCACTCACGGCGCGTGGCTGTCCGCGCACGTGGTGAGTGTGCGAATTTATCCGCGCGCGACGGCGTGTTGCGGATGAAACCGCACACTCGGTGCGTGTGGCCGTCGCTAGCCACTCAGCGGGATGCAGTCGTCGCCGCAGCCGGACGCCGTCGGCGCACCCGGCACGGCCGGGCGATGCAACACGGCCCGCTGCGGGATCACCCGCAAACGTTCGTCGGCAAACTCGCCGCGGCCGTCGACGATCAGGCTGTACCCGCCTGGCTCGCGGGGCGGCCACAGCACCGTGACGTCGGGATGGGCGAGCGCATTGCGCCGCGTGCTGTTGCCCACCGAGCCGACGTCGAGCACACCGGACACGAGCTGAGGATCCACTGCCACGGTGTGCGCGCGGTGGTCATCGCTGACCGTGATCAGATAGCCGAACAGATAGTCGCCCAGCGTGCCGGCGAGCTGATCGAGGTCCACCTTCACGCTCATGCGCCGACGATACTGCCGAAGCGTGGGGAATACCGGCATGTGCCCTAGGGTTGCCAGGCAAATGCCGCTGCCTACGCCGTCACCCACGTCCACCGCCGTCGTCACCGGGGCCTCCTCGGGTATCGGCGCCGACCTCGCCCGCGAACTCGCTGCGCGCGGGCACGGCGTCACGCTCGTCGCCCGCCGCGAAGACAAGCTCCGGGAGCTCGCCGCCGAACTCGCCGACCAGGTCCGCGTCGAGGTCATCGCGGCAGACGTCGCCGACGCCGACGCCCGCGCCGCATTGTTCGACGAAGTCGAACGGCGTGGACTGACCGTCGACATCCTGGTCAACAACGCCGGCATCGGCGTCGTCGGGGCGGTCGCCACCGCGCCGGTCGCCGACGAGATCGCCCAAGTGAGGGTGAACGTCGAGGCCGTCATCGACCTCACCTCTCGGGCCGTACAGCAGATGGTGCCGCGCGGGCGCGGCGCGATCCTCAACGTCGGATCGACGGCGGGCTTCCAGCCCTTCCCCGGCCAGGCAGGCTACGGCGCCACGAAGGCGTTCGTCCGCTACTTCACCGCAGGTCTTCGCGGGGAGTTGGCCGGCACCGGCGTCACCGCCGCGGTGCTGCACCCCGGTCCGGTACGTACCGAATTCCTGACCGCCGCCGGGATGGACGAACGCGAATTCGCCGACGCCTTCCCGAAATTCATGTGGATGCCGTCGCGGACCGTCGCCAAAATCGGTATCGACGCACTCGCCGGCGACCGCGGGGACGTGATCGCCGGCATTCAAAACGTGATCAGCACCCGGATCTTCCAGGCGCTGCCGCACCGCGTGCTGCTGCCCCTGCTCACCAAGAGCCACCCGGCGCTCAAGCGCGACACGTCACGGCGCTGACGAAGGCCAGCTCCGCATCCAGCCCTCGGCTGGCAGGTCCAGCCCGTTGCACAGCGTGCACACGGTCCGGTACCAGCCGACGGCGATCAACAGCTCCATCCGCTGCTCGTCGTCGAAGCTTCTGCCCAGTGCGGCCCACGTCGACGATGACCACGACCCGGTGCGCTCCAGCTCGTCGACGGCCTCGATGAGCACCCGCTCCTCGACACCCCACCGCGGATCGTCGGCGTCGCGGACGGCCAGCGCGTCGGCCTCCTCACCGGACACCCCGGCGATCGGACCCCAGAAGGCGGCCTGCCCGCCCCATTCGTAGGCGCAGCGGACCAGCCCGCAGATCCGCAGGATCGCGATCGTGCGGACCCGCGGTGGCAACTTGGTGTCGACGTAGAGCGATTCGCCCATCTTGCGCAGCTTGCGCGCCATGTCGGGATGGCGCTGCAGGCAGCGCACCAGCAGCAGCGGTTCGTACGTCCGGTCGGGATGTCCCCAGCTGCCGATATCGGTGGCATCGGCGTCACTCCACGGCTGGGCCAGCGGCGCTACCCGGCTCACAGCGCGGGCGCCGCCTGCCGTCCCCGGATCAGCCGGCCCGGCAGCGCCGACGTCGGCACTCCGTTCTCCGAGATCACCTCACCGGAAACGATCGTCGCCACATAACCGTCGGCGGTCTGGTCGAGCCGTCGTCCGCCCGCGGGCAGATCAGATTTGATGGTCGGCCGGTGCAGCCGCAGCGCCTCGGCGTCGATCACGTTGACGTCGGCCTTATAGCCCACGGCAAGCCGCCCGCGGTCGGCGAGTCCGGCGATGCGCGCAGGCACCGACGTCAGCTCCTGGATCACCCGCTCCACTGACAGCCGCCCCGACTCACGGTCACGCACCCAATGCGTCAGCATGTAGGTGGGAAAACTTGCGTCGCAGATCATTCCGTAGTGTGCGCCGCCGTCGCCCAGGCCGAGGACGACGTCCTCGCGTTGAATCAGTTCCGACACCGTGTCCAGCGAGTTGTCGCGGAAGTTGGCCAGCGTGACCAGCAGCATGGCGTGACCGTCGTCGTCGAGCAGTCGGTCATAGGCCTCCTCTAGCGGGCTGACACCGCGGGCGCGGGCGCGTGCACCGATCGAATCCTCCGCCGCGGGTTCGTAATTGGGCGGATCGCCGAGCGGGTACATGTAGTCCCACGCCTGGGCGGCGAACATCAGCGGGTGCCCGTCACTGGCCGGCTGGTCGTTCAGAATGCGTTCCCGCACCGCAGGTTTGCGCATCTCGGCGACACGCTCGTCCAGCGGTAGATCGGCGATCTCCCGGTACGACGGGTACATGACGAACGGGTTGCCCGACAAGTCCAGACCGAGCACCAGCCCGATTGGGCGCGGGAAGATCTGCCCCGTGACGTCGCCGCCGTTGGCGTTGGCCTTCTCGACCATGCGCAGTGCATCGAGGTGGATCGGCGGGCCTGCGTTGCCGATCGCAAGCGTGAACGTCACGGGCAGGCCAACTTCGGAGGCGACGTCGAACACTGCACTCAGCGCCCCTTCGTAATCGCCGGCCATCAGATCCGGCACGAACTGCAGCAGGCCACCGCCTGCGTCGTCGACACCGCGCGCGATCGCCTCGATCTCCTCGTACTGCGCCTCATAACTCGGAATCGGTTGCCCCCCAGATGTTTTGTGCAGCGTCAGTCTTGACGAAGCGAAGCCCAGCGCGCCTGCGCGGATCGCTTCCTCGGCCAACTTGCGCATCATCGCCAGGTCCTCGGCGGTGGGCAACTCGCGGTCGACCCCGCGCTGACCCATCACGTAGACGCGGAGCGGGGAGTGCGGCAAGAACGCGGCGACATCGATGTCGCGCCGCCGCGCATCCAGTGCATCGAGAAACTCAGGGAAGGTCTCCCAGGTCCACGGCAGCCCGTCGACCATCACCACGCCGGGGATGTCCTCGACGCCGGCCATGACATCCACCAGGACGTCGTGGTCCTCTGGGCGGCACGGCGCGAACCCGACGCCGCAGTTGCCCATCACCGCGGTCGTCACGCCGTGCGCCGACGACGGAATCATCCGATCCGACCAGATCGCCTGGCCGTCGTAATGGGTGTGCAGGTCAACGAATCCGGGCGTGACGAGCAGGCCGGTGGCGTCGATCTCGCGATCGCCTTTGTCGGGGACGGTGCCGACCGCTGCAATGACGCCGTCGGACACGGCGACGTCGCCAGGGTAGGGCTCGCCGCCCAAGCCGTCGACGATCGTGCCGTTGCGGATGACCAAGTCGTAACTCATGGGCCCAGATTACGACGGCTGCCAGTATGGGAGCCGTGATCGATCACTTCGGAATAAACTGCGACAAGTACACCGAGTCCCAGGACTTCTATGACAAGGTCCTGCACGTCCTGGGCTACCACCGGGTGATGGACTTCGGTGAGGCCATCGGATACGGCACCGAGGGCAAGCCGACGTTCTGGATCGCCGATGCCTCGGCCGGCGAGGTGAACGGGCCCAATCGCGAGGTGCACATCGCCTTCGAGGCCAAAGACGCCGAATCGGTGCAGGCCTTCTTTCACACCGCGCTGGCGCTCGGTGTCGAGCCGCTGCACGCACCGCGGCTGTGGCCCGAGTACCACCCCGGCTACTACGGCGCGTTCGTCCGCGACCCCGAGGGCAACAACGTCGAAGCGGTGTTCCACGGCGCCCAGCCTGAGGCTCAGGCCCCGATGAACTCCGCGTAGCGTCATCAACCATGGCTGACTCACTGTCCGACGCGGATGCGGCCCGCGAACTCCTGCGCGACTCCTTCACCCGCATCATCGAGCACGTCCAGGACATCACCGACGACCTGACCGACGAGATTTCGTTCTTTCGGCCGACGTCGACGGCCAACAGCATCGCGTGGCTGGTGTGGCACAGCGCGCGGGTCCAGGATGCCCAGCTCGCCGACATCGCCGGAACCGACCAGGTGTGGTTCAGCGGCGGATGGGTGGACCGCTTCAGCCTGGACCTGCCCCGCGACGCGCACGGCTACGGACACACTGCTGAGGACGTGGGAAAGGTCCGAGCACCCGCCGATCTTCTGGCCGGCTATTACCACGCCGTGCACAAGGTCACCCTGGAGTATCTCGCCAGCGTCACCACCGATGAGCTCGCCCGCGTGGTCGACACGAACTGGGATCCGCCCGTCACCGCCAGCATGCGGCTGGTCAGCATCATCGACGACTGCGCCCAGCATCTGGGCCAGGCGGCGTACGTGCGGGGCATCGCCCGCTGACCACCACCGCGGTCCGTTGGTGGCCGCCTGTCGGGTTGGCGGCGACATTGCTGCTCGGCTGGGCTGTGGGAAAGGGCTCGACGCCGGTCGACGACTGGTTTCAGCGAGCGCACGGCAGCCTGCTGGGTTGGTTGCTGTTCTTCACCGACCAACGCACATTGATGGTGATTCTGGTTGGCGCGCTGGGGTTGGCGGCCTATCGGCGGCGCTGGCTGCTGGTCGCGGTGGTTGTGGTGAGTCCCGTTGTTGCGGTGTGGCTTTCGCAGGTATGCAAGGATCTGTTCGGTCGCTACAAGGGCGATGCGGTCGGCTACCCGAGCGGACACACAACGCTGATGGTGGTGGTGCTGGGAATGGTGCTGCTGGTGGTCGGTGCGCGGCTCTATGTGGTGGTGGTCGCCATCGTCTGGGCGCTGCTGGGAATGCTCGGTCAGGGGGTGACCTATCACTACTTCACCGACGCTGTCGGGGGGCTCCTGCTGGGCAGTGCGATCGCCTGCGCCGCGTTTGCTCTGATCGAACGAAATCGTTGACGTCGACGTCAGCCCATGCAATGCTCCCGTGACGAGGATTGCCGTGCCAACACATTCTGGGGGATTCATGTCCATTGCTGCACGTCCGCATACCAAGCTGGCTGCCGCGTTGATGACGGCCGGCGTAATAGCCGCAGCGCCAGCGGCCGTCGGTGTCACGCCTGAGACGACACTGGCGCTGAGCAATATCGCCGTGCGGAACACCTCAGTGGTGACGGATGTGTTGTACAACTTCGGTGACGTGGTGAATGCGGTAACCAATGCCGCCGTGATCGCCACGGATGCTGTGGTGGGACTGAACTTTTACACCGACGACAGCGACTTCGGGCAAGGCGTGCCGTGGAATCCGGTGTTCGCCGCGTTGGCCGCGGCCCAGAACCCGGCTGCGATCGGCAGCGTGCTCAGCTACATCGCCCAGCTCTACCTCAACCCGTCGTACAACAACCCGAACTACACCTATGCCTGGTTCGCCAACGATTACGTGCTGCAGCAGTTGGCCGATCTTCTGCCGGCGCCGCTGAGTACGACGGTCTCGGGTGCGATCAATGGCCTCGCCGACGGCATTAACGACGCCTTCGCGAATCTGCCCGACCCGGCCGCGGCCGTCAATTCGCTGGCCGCCATGTACAGCACGGTCCCGGGCCGCTTGGTGTACGCCGTGCAGAGCACCCTCGGCCTGCCGGTGTTCCTGGCCGCGGACGTCGCCTACTGGGCCGCCTATGTGCCCGGTGACCTCGAAGCGACGGCCGAATCGGCCATCCAGAACCCGACCCAGATCCCCGGGCTGTTGAGCAACCTGGTGTACAACGTGTTCGACCCGAATTTGGGCTCAGGCCTGCTTGGCAATCTGGCGCGCGACATTGCCAAGCCGTTTTTCTACCTGCCTTCTCCGATCGGTGAGAGCGCACCGGGCGTCCAGGATGGGTTGGCCTGGAACCTCTACAACGGCTTCGTCACCGCCGTCGACGGCCTATTGAGTAACCTTCCGGCGCCGATCACCCCCACGCCGTTCCCGTCGGCTGCGGCAGCGGCTTCGGCGGCTTCGGCGGTTCCAACGGCTTCGGCGGCGGTCAAGGCCAAAGACGCTGCGGCAACGGAGAATTCGGCGTCGAGCGACCTGACGTCAACCGACCAGACCGACGGCGCCAAGGCGGACGTGCAGACCGCCGACACCCCGGACATCCACGCGCAGGTGCGTCCCGGCCGTAAGGCAGTTACCCCGGAGCGCAAGTCGGCGAAGCAGAGTCAAGCCAGCAAGTCCGACAGCCACCCCAGCGGCCAGGGCCGGTCAGCGCGTTCCGGGAAATCGGGTAACGCCGCCTAGCCCGGGTCGTTCACCGCGGCGTCACCCCCGGTTTTCTTCGCGCTGCTAATTTCCGCCGGTGTCACTCGACAGCCATAAGTACACGATCTTCGACGACGACGATGACGACCCACTGCTGCTCGACGCTGACGGGCTGCCCGTCGACACCTGGCGGGAGAACTACCCGTACGGCGAGCGGTTGACTCGCGCCGAGTACGAAGAGCAGAAGCGCCTCCTGCAGATCGAGCTGCTGAAGCTGCAGAAGTGGAGTCAGGCTAACGGGCTGCGGCACGTCATCGTCTTCGAGGGACGCGACGCCGCCGGCAAAGGGGGCACCATCAAGCGGTTCATGGAGCACCTCAACCCACGGGGTGCGCGGGTCGTGGCGCTGGAGAAGCCCACCGAGAAGGAAACCACTCAGTGGTACTTCCAGCGCTACGTCAATCACCTGCCGGCCGCCGGCGAGATCGTCATGTTCGACCGGTCCTGGTACAACCGGGCCGGGGTGGAGCGGGTCATGGGCTACTGCACACCCAAGCAGCACGCCGAGTTCATTCGGCAGGCGCCGCTGTTCGAGCAGATGCTGGTCAACGACGGCATCAGCCTGACGAAGCTCTGGTTCTCGGTCTCGTCCAGTGAGCAGCGGACCCGATTCACCATCCGCCAGGTGGACCCGGTGCGGCAGTGGAAATTGTCCCCGACGGATCTGGCCTCGCTGGACAAGTGGGATGCCTACACCTCGGCCAAAGAAGACATGTTCGCCTGGACGGACACCGAGATCGCGCCGTGGACCGTCATCAAAAGCAACGACAAGAAACGCGCGCGGATCAACGCGATGCGCCACGTGCTGAGTAAGTTCAACTACGACAACAAAGACCATGAGGTGGTCGGCACCCCCGACCCGTTGATCGTGGGCCGCGCGACTCACTCCGACTGAGACTCCGCGTCCCCGCGGAGGAGGACGCGTGCGGTTCGCGGCGACGCTACTGATGTGGCTCGCTGCGACGCTCCTGTTGGCCGTCGCCCTACCGGCGGCATGGGCGCAGCAGCACCTGGTCGACGAAGACGGTTACGCGGCGCTGGCGCAGAAGGCGGCGGTCGATCCCGGTCTTCAGTCGGCCATGGCCTCGGTGTTGACGACGCAGGTCGGCAGGTTGGGCACCAGCGTGAACACCGGGACGGTGAGCCTGGTGGCCGCCACCTACACCTCGAGTTCGACGTTCCCGGGCCAGTTCGCCCAGGCGAACCGCTTCGCACACCGATGGCTGTTCACCGACCGGGTTCGCTCAAGTGTCGATTCGCAGGGCCGGTGGGTGATCGACGTCGCGCCGATGCTGTCGGATGCAGCGTTCAAGGAGACGCTCAGCGCCTACAACGTCACTCTGCCGTCCGCGATGCCAATCCCGTTGACCGACAACGCCCCGTCAGCATTGCGGCCCGGAGCGTTGCGTCTGGTCGCGACCTTCGGCCCATGGGTCAGCGTCGGCGCGGCGGTGGTGGCCGGACTGTTCGCGCTGCTGACGCTGTTCGTCGCCCGGAGTCGGGGCAAGATGCTCGTCGGCTTGGGGGTATCAGCCTTGTTGGTGGGCGCTTCGGGTTGGGCGGCAATCGAATTCGGCCGACGGCGCCTGAACGCGATGTTGGACAACTCGTCCGGTGATATCCGTCGGATCGCCGAGGTGATGGTCAATACCGCGCAAGACAGCATGCATCAGTGGCTGAACATCACGCTGGTGGTAGGTGGCGGCCTGGTGATCATCGGGGTGATCGTGTCGCTGCTGGTAAGTCTGGCCAGGACGAATTAGGGATGCCGTTCGTCACCGATATCGTCGGCCCGCAGCAGCCCGTCACCGAGTGGCCATCGCTGCGCCCAGGAATGCTTCGCAGGACGAGCACGATCGACACTCGTCCGCAGAATTCGCACACCGCGGATGCCCAACTGCGCGCGCGCGACACCAGGGCGGATTCGTCGGGCAACCACGAGGTACTCGATGACGTCGTCGTGCTGGCACGGTTGACCGATCGTGTGATCGATGAAATCAGCGGCGACGACCCGCGATTGACCCGACTGCGTGGTGCAACGGTGGCGCACGGCTTTCGTGCGATCGTCAGGGAACTGCTCGGGAGCGACGCCGCCCGCTCACCGGCGCTGTACCTTCTGCTCGACGACTGGGTCGGCGCAACGTTGGTGACGGGGTATGGGGCACACCACGCCGACATCACCGGCGGGGTGGAGTGGCCGATGTCGGATGCCATGTCCGATCATCTGACGGGTGTCTGTTCCGGCTTCGCTTCCGACGCGTCGGCCGTCGAATTCACCCGGCGCAATATGCTCATGCCCTGCGTGCGTGGCCCACTCGCGCCGTCGCTGGGCGCGATGCACCCCGTGGAGCCGCTTCGCCCGCACGGCATGCGGCGGATGCGGAGGCTCGACGTTCGTCCAAACGGCGCGACAGCCGGGTTTGACGCCCATTTCCGCGACTCCCACGCCGACGCTGAAGGGGTCGAGACAATCGTGCACGAGTACACCGCCGTCGGAGAAATCGACGTTGCCGCGCAATCGATTTCGGGGCTGACAGCAGAGGCAAGGGTTCTACCGTGGCAGGAGTGCCCGGGCGCCTTGGCCAGTGCGCAGCGTGTCGTCGGCATGGCGGTAGCCGACTTGCGCGACCGCATCCGTACCGAGTTCACCGGCATCTCGACGTGCACCCATCTCAACGACACGCTTCGGTCGCTGACAGACGCGCACGCGCTACTTACGGCTCGATGACGTGCGACGGGTCTGGCCGCCGCTCGGGTGGCGCCTGGCTGTAGTCGCCCCACGGTCCGTCACGGCGCTCGACGGCTGCGCGGACACCGTCGGTCTCGGCGGTGTTGATGAAGTCGAGGGCTTCGGGAGTGTTACGCATCAGCCCGTCGAGGATGCCGCCGAGTGTCTGGGTGCTCGCTAGGCCCATGTTCTCGTAGGCCTGGTTGACGATCAGCTTCTGAGCCTGTAACTGCGACAACGGAATACGTGCAAGGTCAGCGGCGATCTCAGCGACGCGAGCTTCCAGCCGCTCGAAGGGCACCGCCTCGTTGATGAGTTCGATGTCCGCGGCCTCTCGGCCGGAGAGCGGTCGGCCGGTCAGTGAGTGCCACTTGGCCTTGCTGAAGCTCAGCCGGTACAGCCACATTCCCGAGAGGTAGGCGCCCCACATCCGGCTGTACGGCGTGCCGATGACCGCGTCTTCGCTGGCGATCACCAGGTCGGCGCACAGGGCGTAGTCACTTGCGCCGCCGACGCACCAGCCGTGGACTTGCGCGATTACGGGCTTGGTCGCACGCCAGATCGCCATGAACTTTTGCGTCGGGCCGGTGGCGCGGCCGCTGACCATCGCGAAGTCCTTGCCCGGATCCCAGCGCCCGTCGGTCATCATCGACTCGCCCCAGTGCTGGAAGCCGCCGCCGAAGTCGTAGCCACCGGAGAAAGCGCGGCCGGCGCCGCGCAGGACGATGACCTTGATCGACGGATCGTGCTCGGCCAACCCGATGGCGGCCTCCAGCTCGTCGGGCATCGGCGGCACGATCGTGTTGAGGTGCTCGGGGCGGTTGAGGGTGACGGTCGCGACGGAGCCGTCGGTCGCGTACAGGATGGTTTCGAATTCGGTGGCCATCACCGCAGTGAAGTGACTTGTCGGGCAGCGGTCAAGGGGTGATCGCCGGGCGTTACGTGCTGCGTTGAGTCACTCGTCGTCGCGCTCTTTGGCATAGTGCCGTGCGACCGGATCGCGTAAGCCGTATCCCATCGGTCGTGCGGTACCGATTCGATAGCCGAGTAGATACAGCGCCGGCGGCAAGAAGAGCATCGAAATCGAAAGGGCGGCACCGATGATCGCCTGTACGTTCTGCCCGCGGGCCATCGGAAGTTTGCGTGTCGCGTCGTCAATCCCACTCACCAAGGCACCCACACAAACCAACCCGGCGGCGGGAAGGGTCTTGGCATCCCAACCCGCCAGTGCCCCGCCGAAGCCGAAGAACGCGACGCAAACGACGAAGAGCCACCACGCCTTTGCGGCAGTGACGCGGCCCGGGTAGCTATCGCGCGGCGGCATGGACGGTGGCTCGTCTGCAATTTCATCGGTCGGGTCAGGCGCGCTGTCCTGCATAGAGAAAGCGTGGTTGCGGCCGCGGATCCTGATATAGGGCGTCTTGAAATAGGCTTGGAGAAAGGTGACGAACGCTATCGCGAGCGCACCGGCGATGACAATCTTCCATCCCCGGCCAGCCAAGCTCAGCGAGATGAACGCGCCGCCGAGCAGCGAGCCGAACCAGTACAGCCAGCGTTCGTATTGACGGTCCTTGACTAAAGCGGTGCCGAGCCAGGCGCCGACGAGTAGTACAGCCCCGGCGATGAACAGCCAGTGTGACCACGTCTCAAGAGTCATGGTCGAGGAAGGGTTCATGCGCCGCGTCCTCACGCGGCCTCGGGGAGGTCATGTAGTAGGCGGCGAAGTACACCAATACCGGCCACAGGAGTGTCGGCACCGACGACAGCACCACGATGGCGAATGGAAAGTAGCGCTCCCGAGCGATCGGATATCGATCTTTCCTGTCCAGGTGCCCCATCGCCGCCAAGGGCGCCGCCAATAGCGCACCAGCCATGATGCCTACCGGGGCAAGCCATCCCATGGACAGGGCGAACCCACCCGTGATCAGGCCAAGCCCGGCAAGTGTCCACCACATGCTTGGAGCCGTCACGCGTTCCAGGTAGCTGTCGGCTGGTGGAGGCGGCACATCGGGATCCTCGCGAGCGTCGGTGATCCAGAAAGTCCATACGCGGCCAGCAACCTTGATAAAAGGCGTGGTGTAGAAGGCGTACAGCATGCCGCTTCCCATCACGGCCAGACCGGCCATCACGGCGTCCACGACACCGCGCCGTAGACCACTGAGTGCCAGCAACACTGCCGCCGCAGCCCAGCAGAGCCAAAAAATTCGGCGCCTACCCGTGACGCTGATGGGCAACAACACGGTAGCGACGGCGAAAAAGCCCGTCGCGAGGCCCGCCGCAAAGACGACCTGCGTCCAATCCGCGAATAGTGGGCCTGACAGGGCGATCAATTGGAGATCATGGGGCTCAGCCATACTTCATCTCCCTGACGACCCACCGACTGGACTGTTCTCCCCAGGTTCCGCCCGCCAAGCCCCCGACCATAGTGCCGACGAAGGCCCCGCCCGGCCCCAAAGCCCAACCGCCGAGAAAGCCTAGTGCCGCGCCGCCACCAGCGCCGCCGAGCAAGCTTCCGCCAAGCCCGGCGAACGTTTCATCGGCGGGCGCGCCTTTTCGCCAGGCATCGATCGCCAAACCGATCTCAAGCATCGAGCCTGCGCCTTTTAGACCCTTCCCGATGGTGCCGATCGCTTTGATTGTCTCGGGGTTGAACCCATCTAGAGCGTGTCGTCCAACCGGAGCGCGGCCGTCGATGTCGTTTGCGGCGTCGCCGGTAACGCCGGCGTACTCTTGGAGGTCTTGCCATGTGAGGCCGGAGGCTAGGGCGGAGACGACGGATTGTGCTCTCTCCGTGGGCATTCCAGAATCTTCGAGGGCCTTTTGCGTTGAATTCATGGTGCCCAATCGCGCTTCGGCCTCTTGCTGGTCCATCCAGCGCGTGGCCTCGTCTGGCGTCATTGGGGGCATCCACGGCTGGCCCTTTTCGAGCTGCCTCTGCCACTCTTGGCGGACTAGAGCGCGTCTCGCTGCTGGCACCCCCAAGACGGGATCGGTTCGCCAGGGCCCCGGCTGCGTGGTCTTCAGATAATCGTCGAGCCGTTCGCCCGCTAGCCGAGCAGCTTCGGGGCTGGACGCCGGATTGGTGACGGCGTCGTAGTCACGCAACCGCGCCGCCGCAGCAGCCTTTTCGTCGGCAGTGGCGGTGGGCGAGGTAACGGTGGCGAGATCCGCATCTCGTTGTGCCCTGCCATAGGTATCAGCCGCCGACTGAGCATCTCCGGAGGAGTTCGCGCCGTCACCGTCGACGGCGTCGATGACGTCAGGCGTGTAACCTTCCGCCTCCATCTCGACCATTGCTCGGTTCAGTTCGCCCGCATAGGTTTCGCGGCTCGACCCGACTTGCCCGAGTGCTTCCTTGGTATCCAACACGGCGATGTTCTCCAACGGTTCAATGTCGGCGTCCGTCAGTTTGGCGCCCTGACGTATTGCTCTGTCGATTGCATCGTCGATCTCCTTGAGGCTGGAGTCCAAAGCAGTGATGGCATTCCGTGCGGAGCGTTGTGCCTCTGCGAGCGAAGCGGAGACTTGTTCTAAGTCGACTCCAATCTTGGTGAGCTGTTGCTTGTCCAGGTGAAGTGCTGCGGACCTTTCCTGCACCTCGGCGGAGTCGTTTATCGGGTGGCTGCCATTCTCCCGGTTCCATGACGATTCGAATCTGATCCGTGCGTCTGTGAACGCCTCCGAGGTCTCCGTCATGCAAACCCCGGCGTTGTAGAACGCAGTCGCAAGATCTGCAATCTGCTTGGGCTCGCCACTTGCGAGGGTCTCATCCATGCGCCAGGGGTCTCCACCTGCCCCCGCGATGAGTTCCGTAATGCTGATGTATTTCAGGCTTGGGTATTCGGCCACAGCACCTCGCGTACTGCTTCGGTATTGCGCTCTTCCATGTCACCGAAACCAGAAGCTGCCTGGTGTGCTTTGTCACCGAGCGCCCCGAGTCCGGTGCAGTGATCCTGCATGCGTGCCACATGGTGGGTGTGCGTCCGGCTGAGCGCAGAGTGAAACGCTTCTGCGGCTTCGAAATCGCCGAAGATCCCTGAAGTGACTGCCGCACGGGAAAGCGCACTTGCACCTTCGTGCGCTCGATCGGCCGCGTTGTACGACCGGTTTGCACCGTTCCGCATCTCATCGACATCGACCTGCATCGCGCACCCCTCAGAAGTTAGCTGTGAGGTTGAGGGTACTACGTCGTGCGTGCTGGTCAACTCACCCAATCAGCCCAGCATCCGATGCAGGAACGAGTAACTCAGCGCGGACTTGAACGCCGTCTGCGCATTGTCGGCTGCCCCGGCATGGCCGCCCTCGATGTTCTCGTAGTACCAGACTGGATGGCCGGCCGCTTCGAGCGCGGCGGTCATCTTCCGAGCATGTCCCGGATGCACCCGATCATCACGCGTCGATGTGGTGATCAACACCGGCGGATACCGCTTGTCCGTCGAAATGTTCTGGTATGGCGAGTATTCCGAGATGAACGCCCAATCCTCGGGATCATCGGGATCGCCGTACTCGGCCACCCAGGACGCCCCGGCCAACAGCAGATGGAACCGCTTCATGTCCAGCAGCGGCACCTGGCACACCAATGCGCCGAAGCGATCGGGGAATTTGGTCAGCATGATGCCCATCAGCAGACCGCCGTTACTGCCACCCTGTGCACCGAGTTGCGCGACACTGGTCACCCCGCGAGCGACGAGATCGCCTGCCACCGCGGCGAAGTCCTCGGCCACCTTGTGCCGCCCCTCCCGCATTGCTTGGGTGTGCCAGCTCGGCCCGTACTCGCCGCCGCCTCGGATGTTCGCGAGCACGTATGTCCCGCCCCGTGACAGCCACAGCCGACCCAGCACCCCGTCGTAACCGGGAGTCCGCGACACCTCAAAGCCGCCGTAGCCACCCAGCAGCGTCGGGCCCGGCGCCCGGTTGTGTTTGTGCCCGACGACGAAGTACGGAATTGCCGTGCCGTCGTCGGAGGTGGCGAAATGCTGGGACACTTCCAGATCAGCAGCATCGAAGAACGAGGGCGCACGCTTGATCTCGATCAGCTCACCGTTGGCGCTCCCGTGCAGCAATCGCGACGGTGTGATGAAATCGCTTGAATCCAAGAAGATTTCGTCGCCCTCCTCGTCGGTGGCAACGATCACCGTGTTGCCTTCGACGCCCGCGACGGGTTCCCGGGTCCACGATCCCGGTGTCAGGATCTCCACCCTGCTGGAAACGTCGACCAGCGTCACCAACAGCAGCCGGTCAAGGGTCCAGGAGTACTGGTGCAGACTGGAGTGCTCGCCAGGCTCGAAGACCACGGTCAAATCGGCTGTGCCAGCGAGGAATTCCTCATAGTCGGCGGCCAGCAGCGAGCCGGCGGGATACGACGCGGTGCCGGTGTCCCAGTCGGTGCGCAGCTCGATCAGTAGCCATTCGCGATGAACCGAGAGGCTGGCGTCTGTTGGGGCACCGATTCTAATCAATTCGCCGGAGCGAAGCTCGTACACCTGATCGTTGAAGAAGTCGACGGCCCGGTGCAGCAGCGTGCGTTCGAAACCGGGCGTGCGGTCCACCGATGCGCCGACGATCACGTCGGTAACCGGCCCGGTGAACACCGTCTCCGCCTGGGCCAGCTGCTGACCACGGCGCCAGCGCTTGACCATCCGCGGGTAGCCGGATTCGGTCATCGAATCAGGTCCGAAATCCGTGCCCACCAGTACCGTGTCGCTGTTTTCCCACGATACTTGTGATTTGGCTTCCGGGAGTTCGAACCCGCCTGCTACGAAATCCCTTGTAATCATGTCGAATTCGCGCACAATCACCGCGTCTGAGCCGCCCGGCGACAGGCTGACCAGAGCCTGCGTTTGGTCCGGTTCGATGACGTCCGCCCCGGCCCACACCCACTTCTGGCCGTCAGCCTTCGCCAACGCGTCGACATCGATGATGACGTCCCACTCGGGATCTTCGCTCAGGTAGCTCTCCAGCGTGGTCCGCCGCCACAGGCCCCTCGGGTTGGTCGCATCGCGCCAGAAGTTGTAGAGGTACTCGCCGCGCCGGCGCACATACGGAATCCGTGCATCGGTGTCGAGCACCTCGAGTGCATCGGCGCGCATCTGCTCGAACAGCTCACCGCTGAACTCGGCGACAGTCGGGTCGTTGTGCTTGCGCACCCAGTCGAGCTGCTCGTCACCGGCGATGTCTTCGAGCCAGAGGTAAGGGTCATCGGCCATGCATCCATTCTGCGGGCAGCGGTAGTGTGAGCTGTGTTACACGTCGGATCGACGAGGAGTCACCCATGACTGTTTTCGCCCGCCCCGGTGCTTCGGGGTCCCAGATGTCCTTTCAATCCCGCTACGAGAACTTCATCGGCGGCGAATGGACTGCGCCCGCGGGTGGTCAGTATTTCGAGAACCCGACACCGGTCACCGGTGAAGTCTTCACCGAGGTCGCGCGCTCGACCGACGCCGATATCGAGAAAGCCTTGGACGCCGCCCACGCCGCCGCTCCGGCCTGGGGCAAGACGTCCCCCGGCGAGCGGGCGGTGATCCTCAATAAGATCGCCGACCGCATCGAAGCGAACCTGGAATCGATCGCACTGGCGGAGTCCTGGGACAACGGCAAGCCGATTCGCGAAACCCTCAACGCCGATATTCCGTTGGCTGTCGACCACTTTCGTTACTTCGCGGCCGCGATCCGCGCCCAGGAAGGCTCACTGAGCCAGATCGACGACGACACGGTCGCCTACCACTTCCACGAGCCGCTGGGTGTGGTCGGACAGATCATCCCGTGGAACTTCCCGATCCTGATGGCCGTCTGGAAGCTCGCGCCTGCGCTGGCCGCCGGCAATGCCGTGGTCCTCAAGCCCGCCGAGCAGACCCCGGCCTCGATTCTCTACCTCATCTCGTTGATCGCTGACCTGCTTCCGGCCGGTGTCCTCAACGTGGTCAACGGATTCGGCGTGGAGGCCGGCAAGCCGCTGGCGTCGAGCAACCGCATCGCCAAGATCGCGTTCACCGGTGAGACCACGACCGGGCGGCTGATCATGCAGTACGCCAGCCAGAACCTGATCCCGGTCACCCTCGAGCTGGGTGGCAAGAGCCCCAACATCTTCTTCTCCGATGTGATGGCAGCCAACGACGACTACCAGGACAAGGCGCTCGAGGGTTTCACCATGTTCGCCCTCAACCAAGGCGAGGTGTGCACTTGCCCGTCGCGCAGCCTGATCCAGTCCGACATCTACGACGATTTCCTCGCCATGGCCGCCATCCGCACCAAGGCGGTCCGCCAGGGCGATCCGCTGGACACCGAGACGATGATCGGCGCGCAAGCCTCCAACGACCAGCTCGAAAAGATCTTGTCCTACATCGAGATCGGCAAGAGCGAGGGTGCGCAGATCCTGACCGGCGGTGAGCGGGCGGATCTGGGCGGCGACCTGAACGGCGGCTACTACGTTCAGCCGACGATCTTCACCGGCGACAACGCGATGCGGATCTTCCAGGAGGAGATCTTCGGGCCGGTGGTGTCGGTGACGTCGTTCACCGATTACGACGACGCCATCCGCATCGCCAACGACACCCTCTACGGACTGGGTGCCGGTGTGTGGAGCCGCGACGGCAACACCGCCTACCGCGCCGGGCGCGATATCAAGGCCGGCCGGGTGTGGACCAACTGCTACCACGCTTACCCCGCCCACGCCGCGTTCGGCGGTTACAAGCAGTCCGGCATCGGACGCGAGAACCACAAGATGATGCTCGACCACTATCAGCAGACCAAGAACCTGCTCGTCTCCTACTCGAACAAGGCGCAGGGGTTCTTCTAATGAGTGATTTCGGCGCGCGAACCGCCGCTCAGCGAACGGAAACGCGCCGAAATCACGGGTTGGAGCAGCCGCCGCCGCGGGCATTGATCACCGCGGCGGCCGCCGCGCTACTGCACCGCCTGCAGGAGCGGCACGGGCCGGTGATGTTCCACCAGTCCGGCGGCTGCTGCGACGGGTCCTCGCCGATGTGTTACCCCGACGGCGACTTCATCGTCGGCGACCGTGATGTGCTGCTCGGGATCCTCGAAGGCGCACCGGTATGGATCTCCGGGCCGCAGTTCCAGACGTGGAAGCACACTCAGTTGGTCCTCGACGTCGTTCCCGGTCGCGGCGGCGGTTTCAGCCTGGAGGCACCCGAGGGGATGCGCTTCCTGAGCCGCGGCCGGGCCTTCACCGACGCGGAAAACCAGTTGCTGGCCAGCGATTCTGCACTGACTGGAGCCGACTATGAGCGTGGTGCACGCCCGGCCGACCGCAGCGATCTGGTGGTCGCCGAGGCGGCAGACGCTTGTGCAATCCCTGGTCGGCGCGCCGAAGCCGTTCAGCGATAGTCGGCGCGACTGCACGTACCCTCATAAGGGTGATACCCCTGCCTCGGGCATGGCTGCTCACAAGCGCGTTGCTGCTCGGCACCGTGACCGGTCTGGTCGCGGCGGTCGTAGCCACCCTGCTGGTCAAGACGCCCGTTCGCCCCGATCTGGTGGTCGGCTTGGTGGTTGCTGTCCCGAGTGTGATCGGAATGCTGCTGATCCTGCTCTCGGGCCGACGCTGGATGACGACGGTGGGGGCGTTCATTCTGGCGATGGCGCCAGGTTGGCTGGGGGCATTGGTTCTGGTTCAGGTGGTGTCGAGTGGCTGAAAAGACTTCCCTTCCGTCGACCGAGCCTCATCACGCACCGATCTTCGACACCGGCCCACATCCTGACGTACTCAGGTCGTTGACCGATGAACCCGAGGCGGAGGTCTCGCAGGAGTCGATCGCGTTCAGCGAGCTGGAGAATTTCGACACCGACGCGTACCTGCGCCCGTTCACCGGAATCCCGCATGCCGAACCGGTCGTCGTGCCACCCGCGTCGAAAGCGGTGGATGGTTCCTACCAGCACGTGAAGCGGTGGCAGTTCGTGTTCCTCGTGGGCGCGGTCTGGATGCTGGCCGCGGCTGCCGGCCTGGGCTTCTACTTCTGGTGGTACACCTCGCTGCACAAGACCCCGGCAGTCTTCTGCGTGCTGATCTACCTCATCGTCTGCTCGGTCGGCAGCATGCTGATGTCCATGGTGCAGAACCGCCCGCCGCTAACAGCGCTGGCCATCGCCCTGATGTCGGCGCCCTTGGCTTCGGTGGCCACCGCCGCGCTGCTGCACGGCGCGTACTACTTCGAATGGATCGTTCGCCCGACGATAGGCTGAGGTAGTGACTCACTATGACGTCGTCGTCCTCGGAGCCGGTCCTGGCGGGTACGTCGCGGCGATCCGCGCCGCGCAGCTCGGACTGAACACCGCGATCATCGAGCCCAAGTATTGGGGCGGGGTCTGCCTCAACGTCGGCTGTATCCCGTCGAAGGCGTTGCTACGCAACGCCGAGCTGGCTCACATCTTCACCAAAGAGGCCAAGACGTTCGGCATCGCGGGGGAGGCGACCTTCGACTACGGAGCCGCGTTCGACCGCAGCCGTAAGGTTGCCGACGGCCGCGTCGCCGGCGTGCACTTCCTGATGAAGAAGAACAAGATCACCGAGATCCACGGCTACGGGAAGTTCACCGGGCCCAACAGCATCGAGGTCGATCTCAACGAAGGCGACACCGAAAAGATCGAGTTCGACAACGCGATCATCGCGACCGGCTCGAGCACCCGCCTGGTCCCCGGCACCTCGCTGTCGGAGAACGTCGTCACCTACGAGAAGCAGATCCTGTCGCGGGAGCTGCCGAAGTCGATCGTCATCGCCGGCGCCGGCGCCATCGGCATGGAGTTCGCCTACGTGCTGAAGAACTACGGCGTCGATGTCACCATCGTCGAGTTCCTGCCGCGCGCGCTGCCCAACGAGGACGCCGAGGTCTCCAAGGAGATCGAGAAGCAGTACAAGAAGCTCGGCGTGAAGATCCTCACCGGCACCAAGGTCGAGAAAATTGAAGACGACGGGTCGACCGTCACCGTCACTGTCAGCAAGGACGGCAAGTCGGATGAACTCAAAGCCGAGAAGGTGTTGCAGGCCATCGGTTTTGGACCCAACGTCGAAGGCTTCGGTCTGGACAAGGCCGGCGTCGAGCTGACCGACCGCAAGGCGATCGGCATCGACGACTACATGCGCACCAACGTCCCGCACATCTACGCAATCGGTGACGTCACCGGCAAACTGCAGTTGGCGCACGTCGCCGAGGCAATGGGCGTGGTGGCTGCCGAGACCATTGCGGGTGCCGAGACACTGGCCCTTGGCGACTACCGGATGATGCCGCGTGCGACGTTCTGCCAGCCGCAGGTGGCCAGCTTCGGACTCACCGAGGAACAGGCCCGCGACGAGGGTTACGACGTCGTGGTTGCGAAGTTCCCGTTCACCGCCAACGGCAAGGCGCACGGCCTGGCCGACCCCACCGGGTTCGTGAAGCTGGTTGCCGACAAGAAGCATCTGGAGCTGCTCGGCGGGCACCTGATCGGGCCCGACGTCTCGGAGCTCCTGCCCGAGCTCACGCTGGCACAGAAGTGGGATCTGACCGCCACCGAGCTGGCCCGCAATGTGCACACCCACCCGACACTGTCGGAAGCACTGCAGGAATGCTTCCACGGTCTCACCGGCCACATGATCAACTTTTGAGGCCAACGCTGATCGCCGGAATCGGCGGACTTGTGCTCGGCCACATTCTGTGGCTGATCGGTATTTCCATCGCCACCAACGGGGCGGATATCAGCTTCTGGGTGTTGATTCTTTCCGCAGTCATCGTGGTGCTTGCCGCGGTCGTCGGCTATTTGGCCTGGCGGAGTTATCAGCGAAAGAACAAGGTGTGGGCGGCGTTCCTCGGGTGCGTGCCGGTCTCTCCGGTGATCTTCACGCTGATCGTTCTGGGCGTCACCTACCTATAGGCATTTTTCTGCCAGCTGTTCGGCAGGTTCGTTTCAGCCTGCTTCAAGCAAATCGCGGTCCACTGAAGAGCAACCGGTGCCACGCAGGCACCGGTTCTCGACGTGGGGGGCTCCAATGGTTGAACGGCAGGGTGCTGCGCGCACGAAACTTCTGATGGCCGTGGTCGGCGGAAGTGCCGTGGTCGCGATGGGCGGACTGTCCGCGATGTTCGGCGATGGCGTGCCGATGGACTCGCCGGCCGTCGCTGCTCCGGTGCTGCCGGGTCCAATGACGATTGGCGGCACCGTCACGACCACAATCGCACCGTCGGTCCTGGCTACCGAGAAGGCGGTCGTGACGCATAAGGCGCAGCCCTACAAGGGGTAGTTCGCCTCTAGTCCGGGAAGTCCATGGGCACCCGCAGCGTGGCCAGAATGGCGGCGATGGCGTCGTAATGCCCTGCCAGGGCGCAGAATTCGATCACCTGCTCGTGGGTCAGATGTGTGGACAGGTCGGCGAACGTCTCGTCGGACAGGTCGCGGTTGAGCACGAATTCGTCGACCGCGGTCAGCAGGGCGCGCTGACGATCCGTCAGTCCCTGGGCCGCGGGGCCGGCAAAGATTTTGTCCTGCAATGCCGAATCGACTCCGCGGCTGCGGGCCAGTCTGCGGTGCTGCTGTAGTTCGTACTCCGAACCGCGCAGGTGACCCACTCGCAGGATCACCAACTCCTTGTCTTGCTTTGAGAGCTTGCCCCAGTTCAAAAGCACGCCCGAATACGGGAGAAACGACAGCAACAACAGCTTGTGCTGGCCCAGCACCTCGAACAAGTGCATGTGCGGAGCCCGAATCGACCGTGCGCCCAACCGCGAGATACCCCAGTTGAGTAAACCGAGCTCGCGCCGGCCGCCGGGTGGAATGCGTTGACCCATCAAGACTCCTTGACCAGATAGGGCGACACCGTGCTGCGGTGCTCGTCGAGATCCAGCGCTCGGCCGAGTGCTGGAAAAGCGCGCTGCGGGCAGTTGTCGCGTTCGCACACCCGGCAGCCCGCACCGATCGGCGTCGCGCTGTCCGCGGACAAGTCCAAGCCTTTGGAGTACACCAGGCGGCTGGCGTGCCGCATCTCGCAGCCCAGCCCGATCGCGAAGGTCTTGACCGGCTGACCATAACGCGATGCCCGGCGTTCGACTGTTCGCGCCACCCACATGTAATTGTGCCCGTCGGGCATCTGAGCGATCTGGACAAGAATCTTTCCGGCGTTCGAAAACGTCTCGTAGACGTTCCAGAGCGGACAGGTGCCGCCGGCCGAGGAAAAGTGGAAACCCGTGGCGGACTGACGTTTTGACATGTTGCCGGCCTTATCCACCCGGACGAACGAGAAGGGAACGCCACGCATGGACGGGCGCTGCAGCGTCGAGAGCCGGTGGCAGATCGTTTCGTAGCTGACCTGATAGAACGCCGACAGTCGTTCGATGTCGTAGCGGAAACTCTCCGCCATGTCGTGAAACTGCCCGTACGGCAACACCGTTGCCGCGGCGAAGTAACTGGCGAACCCGAGTCGGGCCAGCTTGCGCGACTCCTCGCTGGTGAATTTCCCCTCTTCGACCAGCTTGTCGATCAGGTCGCCGCACTCCAGGTATGCTAGCTCGGTGGCCATCTTGAAGACCTGCTGGCCCGACGAGACATGATTGCTGATCTCCAGTGTGCGTGCCACGGGGTCGTAGCGGTGCAGCACGGTGTCGCCCATGTCGACGCGGCGGATGATGTGCACGCCGTGCACCATGGTGAGCCGGTCGGCCAATTCCCGGGACAGCTCCGCCCGGTGCATCCGCATCCGAATGGTGAGATCCTCAGCGGCGGTGTCGAGTTCGTGCAGATAGTTCTGCCGCTGGTAGAAGTAGTCGCGGACTTCCTCATGCGGCATCGAGATCGATGCCGAGCCGCTGCCTCCGGTGTTGAGGTTGAACCGGTCCTCGGTGGCCGCCGCGAGCTGGGCGGTGGTGATTCGGTAGCGGCGGTGCAGATTGACGATCGCGCGGGCGATCGCCGGGTGGGTGCCGACGATGTCGGCGACTTCGGTCATGTCGACGTCGAGGTCGAGGTCGCGATCCATTGTCACTTCGCGAAGTTCGGCCACCAGTCGGGTGTCGTCCTCGGACGAGAAGAACGTGGCGTCCACCCCGAATACCTCGGTGATGCGCAACAGGACCGCGACGGTCAGCGGTCGCACGTCGTGCTCGATCTGGTTGAGGTAACTCGGCGAAATCTCCAGAATCTGGGCCAATGCGGCCTGGCTGAATCCGCGTTCGCTGCGCAGCTGGCGTATCCGGGAGCCGACGAACGTCTTGGCCACGCGCCCAGCCTACCCACGGCTGCGAAGGGCGCTTCGCAGGGTTGGCAACGCAGGCTGGTTGGCATTCGACAGGGCCTTTGGCATGATCGCGCTGGGACGGGATGGGAAGGACCACAGCGACATGACGACCAGCATGACCAACACCGGATTGGCCAAGGTGTTGATGCCGGTTCCCGACCCGCATCCCGATGTCTTCGACCGCGAATGGCCGCTTCGTGTCGGTGATATCGACCGGGTCGGCCGGCTCCGCCTGGACGCCGCCTGCCGCCACATCCAGGACATCGGCCAGGATCAGCTGCGCGAGATGGGCCATGAGGAAACGCATCCGCTGTGGATCGTCCGGCGCACGATGGTCGACCTGATCCGGCCGCTCGAATACCCGGAGATGTTGCGGTTACGTCGCTGGTGCTCGGGCACCTCGAATCGCTGGTGTGAGATGCGTGTCCGCATCGACGGGCGCAAGGGCGGGCTGATCGAGTCAGAGGCCTTCTGGATCAACATCAACCGCGAGACTCACGGTCCGGCCCGGATCGCCGACGACTTTCTCGACGGGCTTCGGCGCACCACCGACGTCAACCGGCTTCGGTGGAAGGCTTATCTGAGCGCACGCGCTCGGCAGGACGCCAACGAGATCCGCGATTTCCCGATCCGCGTGAGCGACATCGACCTCTTCGATCACGTCAACAATTCGGTGTACTGGAAGGTCGTCGAGGAGTTCCTGGCGCCGCACCCCGAACTGTTCGAGGCGCCGCTACGGGTCACGATCGAGCACGATGCGCCAGTGGCTTTCGGCGACAAGCTCGAGATCTTTCTGCACGTGTATCCACCTGGTTCGACCGACAAGTTCGGGCCGGAGCTCGCGGACCGCACTGTTAGAACGCTCACATACGTCGTCGGCGAAGAGGTCAAAGCCGTCGCATCGATCTTCGCGCTCTGAGCTCCGCGGCCTAACAGTACGGGCGTACTGACCAGCTAAAATCCGCTACTGAACGGTAACTTCTGAACCGGTTCAGGTGTTGACTGTCTTCGCAACCTTCGCAGAGTTACCGGTCGGGTTGGCGAAAATTGGCATTCTTAATGGCTTGAACTGCGCTAATGGTGCAAGGCATGCTCGAGTCAGCACACCAGACAAGCTGCGTTGACGTTAACAGTTCATGTGCCGTCAAGGTGGCCACACTCGATCGATAGAAGGAGCGCAGGCGCCCATGACACTGTCCAACGTTGGCCAGCCGAAGACCCCCGAAGAAATTCAGAAGGACTGGGACACCAACCCCCGCTGGAAGGGTGTCACCCGTACCTACACCCCGGCCGACGTCGTCGCGCTGCAGGGCAGCGTCGTCGAGGAGGCCACTCTCGCTCGCCGCGGCGCCGAGGTGCTGTGGACCCAGCTGCATGACATGGAGTTCGTCAACGCGCTGGGCGCGCTGACCGGCAACATGGCCGTCCAGCAGGTCCGCGCCGGCCTGAAGGCCATCTACCTGTCGGGCTGGCAGGTCGCCGGTGACGCGAACCTGTCCGGCCACACCTACCCCGACCAGAGCCTCTACCCGGCCAACTCGGTGCCGCAGGTCGTGCGCCGCATCAACAACGCGCTGCTGCGCGCTGACCAGATCGCCAAGGTCGAGGGCGACACCTCGATCGAGAACTGGCTGGCCCCGATCGTCGCCGACGGCGAGGCCGGCTTCGGTGGCGCGCTGAACGTCTACGAGCTGCAGAAGGCGATGATCGCCGCCGGCGTCGCCGGCTCGCACTGGGAGGACCAGCTGGCCTCGGAGAAGAAGTGTGGCCACCTCGGTGGCAAGGTGCTGATCCCGACCCAGCAGCACATCCGCACCCTGACCTCGGCCCGTCTGGCCGCCGACGTCGCCGACGTGCCGACCGTGGTCATCGCCCGCACCGACGCCGAGGCCGCCACGCTCATCACCTCCGATGTCGACGAGCGCGATCAGCCGTTCGTCACCGGTGAGCGCACCGCCGAAGGCTTCTACCGGGTGAAGAACGGCCTGGAGCCCTGCATCGCCCGCGCCAAGTCCTACGCGCCGTACTCGGATCTGATCTGGATGGAGACCGGCACCCCGGACCTGGAGCTGGCGGCGAAGTTCGCCGAGGGAGTCAAGAGCGAGTTCCCGGACCAGATGCTGGCCTACAACTGCTCGCCGTCGTTCAACTGGCGCAAGCACCTCGACGACGCGACGATCGCGAAGTTCCAGAAGGAGCTCGGCGCGATGGGCTTCAAGTTCCAGTTCATCACGCTGGCCGGCTTCCACGCCCTCAACTACTCGATGTTCGATCTGGCCTACGGCTATGCCCGCAACCAGATGACCGCGTACGTCGAGCTGCAGGAGCGCGAGTTCAACGCCGAGGAGCGCGGCTACACCGCGACCAAGCACCAACGCGAGGTCGGCGCCGGTTACTTCGACCGGATCGCCACCACCGTGGATCCGACCAGCTCGACCACCGCGCTGAGCGGCTCGACCGAAGAGGGTCAGTTCCACTAGGCCAGTAGTTAGTGCCATCAGGCCCCGTCCTTATATTGGGCGGGGCCTGATGCGTGAGGAGACGAATAAGTGAGCAGCCAGAAAAGCATTGAACGAGTAGGTGTCGTCGGAGCCGGGCAGATGGGCTCGGGCATCGTCGAGGTGTCGGCCAAAGCGGGCGCGAACGTCGTCGTCTACGAGCCGACCGACGCGTTGATCAACGCCGGTCGTGACCGCGTCACCTCCTCGCTGGAGCGCGCGACCAGCAAGGGCAAACTCTCAGAAGCCGACCGCGACGCGACACTGGCGCGGTTGACGTTCACTACCGATCTCGCGGAACTGTCCGATCGTCAGCTGGTGATCGAGGCCGTCATCGAGGACGAGGCCGTCAAGGGCAAGATCTTCGCTGCGCTCGACGAGCTCATCACCGACCCCGACGCCGTGCTGGCGTCCAATACGTCGAGCATCCCGATCATGAAAATCGCTGCGGCGACCAAGAATCCGAGCCGCGTGCTGGGCTTGCACTTCTTCAACCCGGTGCCGGTGCTGCCGCTCGTCGAAGTGATCAACACCCTGGTCACCTCCGACGAGGCCATCGCCCGGGTCGAGCAGTTCGCAAGCGAGGTACTCGGCAAGAAAGTGGTGCGCTGCGGCGACCGCTCCGGATTCGTCGTGAACGCTCTGCTGGTGCCCTACCTGCTGTCGGCCATCCGCATGGTCGAGGCGGGCGTGGCCACCGTCGAGGACGTCGACACGGCCATCGTCGCCGGGCTGTCCCACCCGATGGGCCCGTTGCGTCTTTCGGACCTCATCGGTTTGGACACCATGAAACTCATCGCCGACTCGATGTACACCGAACTCAAGGACGCCCACTATGCCCCGCCGCCGTTGCTGCTGCGCATGGTCGAGGCGGGCCAGCTGGGTAAGAAATCCGGCCAAGGGTTCTACAGCTACTGAGCGCTGAGGTTCAGGCCTCCGCGAGCTTCTGCTTCTCCGCCTCGATGTCGAAGTCGGCCGGCGGCCACTTGAGCTTCATTCCCTTGAGCGCTTCGATCAGCAGCTCGTTGATGGCCAGCCGGCTGTACCACTTCTTGTCGCAGGGGATGACGAACCACGGCGCGTAGTCGGTCGAAGTCCGTTCCAGCACAGCCTGATACGCATCCTGGTACGCCGGCCACAGCTTGCGCTCGGCGACGTCGCCGGGGTTGTACTTCCAATACTTGTCCGGCCGCTCGAGGCGTTCGGAGAGCCGACTCTTCTGCTCGTCGAGGGAGACGAACATCGCGCACTTGACGATGGTTGTCCCAGAGTCGACGAGCTCCTTCTCGAACGCATTGATCTCGTCGTAGCGCTGTTCCCAGACGTCGCGCGGAACCAGTTCGTGCACGCGGACGACCAGCACGTCCTCGTAGTGGGACCGGTCGAACACCCCGATGTTGCCCGCCGCGGGCAACGCCTTGCGAATCCGCCACAGATAGTGGTGGGCGCGCTCCTCCTCGGTCGGCACCCCGAAGCTCGTGTAGCGGATGCCTTGCGGATTGCCAGCTCCGACAACGTGTTTGACGGTCCCGCCTTTTCCTGCGGTGTCCATACCCTGCAGGACCAGCAGCAGTGAGCGGTTGTCACCGGCCCGGCCGTTGGCATAAAGCATCTCCTGCAGCTCGGCGAACCGCTCGTTGCGCTCGGCCTGCACCTCGTCCGATCCGTCTTTCTCGCCGGTATATCCCGGGGAGGAGTCGGTATCGATGTCGGCGACCTGGTCGCCCGGGTTGAACCGCAGCACCTTGCGCGGCTCGTGGGTCCATTCGCAAGGCAGATCACTCATAGCCGACGAGACTAACCCTCCATCACTGGCCTGCGCCGCGGCGGCGCGAAACCACCATGAACCCGACCACTGCGAGCGCCAGCACGCCCGCGGCGACGGCCACGCTGATGAGAACCGTCTTGTTCCTCGCGATCCAGGACGTCGATTCCGAGGCCGCTGTCAGCTTCACGTTGTAACCGGGCAGCGGTTCCTGGCCCGGGCGCTGAATGCCCGGCAGCAGCTGGGTTTGGTTGATCACGAACACCGCGTCGCCCTTGTCGGTCTTCGACCACTGCCCCCACGCCGGCACCTCCTCGTCGAGCAGCACCTTGACGGCATTGTTGTTGCCCGGATCCTTGCCCAGGTCGGTCAGCGACTTCACCCGGAAGGGCTCGGACTGGCCCCGGTCGAACTTGACCTGAACCAGCACATTCTTCTGGGTGTTCACCGGCGCCGGCTTCTGCGGCGGCGCCTGACCGGGAGCCGGCTGGTAACCGCCGCCCGAGAAGCTACCCACGGACAGGTTGGTGGCCGGTCCCGCCCCCGGACGCGTCATCGCGGTGAAGTTGTAGGTACCGGTGTTGGGGACGTTCAACGCGGCACGCTGGAGCGGAGCGACGGTGAAGACCTGGGTGCGACCGCCGTAGTCATAGAGCACGGACAGTGGCGTGCGGTACGGGTTGGTGAACACCGGTCGGTAGTAACGGTCATAGCTGATCCAGCGCGAATTCCACAGTGTTACCGGGCTACTCAGGCTCATCCCGGTGGTGAGCGTCGAGGTGCTCACCACTGACGAGATCGACTCCTCGTAGGTGGTGACTTCCTCCGAGGTCGCCTCGGTGGACGACGCCGTCGTCACCTCCGAGGATTGAGCCGCCGTGACGTCCTCACGCGTCACGTCCGGTTCGGCGGGCTCGACGATGCCACCGTCGGGTGCCTGTTCCGCTGTGCCCCCGCCGGCCGGGGGTGTCTGGGTGCCTGCCGGATGGTCGGCGACGCCTGGGGATTCGGTGCCGCCGGGCTCGTCATGTGTGCCACCGGGGGGCGGTTCGGCTCCGCCTGGCTCGTCGTGGAGTCCACCGCCGGGGACCTCGATGCCACCGGGCTCGTCGTGCGTTCCGCCGGGCTCTTCGTGCGTGCCGCCGGGCTCTTCGTGAACGCCACCGCTCGGATCTTCGTGCGGCCCGCCAGCCGAGGGCTCCTCCTCGCCCCCGCTGGCAGGGGCTTCGGGCACACTGCCGCCGTCGTCACCGCCGCTGAAGCTACTGCCGCCACCGTCGTCGTCGCTGAACGGGTCCGCCGCCGCGACCGCTGATCCAGCAAACAGAGCCGACGTCGATATCGCGACCGCGGCCATCATCGCCGCGGGCTTGCGGAACTTTGCGGCGCTGTCGTTGTCCACCCCGACCTCCCTAGACCCATATGAGCGAAATCATTCCGCCCGAAGACATATCTCGCGGGCTGCCCCGAAGGTTTGTTTTACATGATTTGCGGCGGATTCACGGGAGGTTGGACCTCCTATGTTTTTGCGCGCCCTCATTGGCGGCCGGGCAGTTAACATCATCTGGCTTATCGTGTGGCTGATTCCTGGGGGATTGGTACGGGCGACCTGTTCGACTGCGATCAGCGTGGCGGTCCTCTCGCTTTCGATCGCCGCTGCCGGTTGTGGCCACGACAACTCGGCTAAACCGTCCTCATCGGCGTCCGCGGCGGTCCCGGCGACGGCCCAGGCCTCGCCACAAGCTGAGCACCTCATGGGATACCTTGCTCGGCCCGTATCTCAAGTGAGCGGAGGCAGCACCGGCGACGGATGCGGGCCGGAGCTGAACCTGTCCAGGGACCCGCCCGCCTCGACGATGCCGCACAGCGCGTTCCAGCACAGCATCGTCAGGTAGTCGATCAGGTTGTCACTGGTCATTCGCGGGTTCGACATCCACGAGTGTGTTGCCAACTGCACGCCGCCGACGATCAGGTAGGCCCACGGTTCGACTCCGCCGGTATCCATCCCGGCGCGCTGCATGCGCCTGCGCAGGACCACGGCGAGCATCCTGGCGATGATTTGCTCCGAGTCGGCGATGACTTTCGTTTTGCTGGCCGAACTGTTTGCCATCACGAATTGGTACGTCGCGGGCTCGGTGGCGACAGTATCCACATACACCCGGATGATCTCCCGAGTGAGGTCGAAACCGTCCATGTTCGACGACAGCGCTGCCGCCATGTTGGGAATGAGCGTGGTTTGCGCGAAGCGCATCATGACTGCGGTGGTCAGGTCGTTCTTGTCGACGAAATAGCGATACAAAACGGTCTTCGACACACCGATTTCCGCAGCTATCTCGTCCATGCTGACGTCGCGACCACGCTGGCGGACGGCTTCGAGCGCGCCGTCTACCAACTCAGTGCGTCGCTCGACCTTGTGCTGATGCCAGCGTCGCTTGCGACCGTCGGTCTTGGCCCGGGTGTTTTCCAGGCCATGGCTCATATTCTGTGCCACTATCGCGGAGTCCGTTCCCCTCGTTCTCAACGATTCTACGGTCTAATCAAACGGCAACGTCACATTAACTGGGTCGCGCGGTAGCGGATGATGGTGGTGTGGCAGCCAAACATCGCCTTCCGGCGTTGCCGAATGAGGTATTACACGCAGGTACGTCGTTTGCGGAGTCGTTCGCGGGGGCTGACCCTGATGCGGACGCACAGCGGCGCCGAGCGCTGCGCCGGATGAAGGCCGTCGCCCTGGGGTTTTTGATCGGCGCGACGCTGATATTTCTGGCCTGCCGATGGGGTCAGGCGCAGGGCGGTCCGGACTGGATCGGCTACGTCGGCGCTGCCGCCGAAGCCGGGATGGTCGGTGCGCTGGCCGATTGGTTCGCCGTCACCGCGCTCTTCCGCCATCCCCTGGGCCTGAAGATCCCGCACACCGCCATCATCAAACGGAAGAAAGATCAGCTCGGCGAGGGCCTGGGCGCTTTCGTGCGGGAGAACTTCTTATCGCCCGCCGTGGTGGAGACCAAGCTGCGCGACGCGGAAGTGGCGGGGCGCCTTGGCAAGTGGCTGTCCGAACCGTCGCACGCCGAACGAGTGGCCACCGAGACCGGCACTGTCTTGCGGGTCGTCGTCGAACTACTCAACGACGACGACATCCAACAGGTCATCGACCGCACCATCGTCCGGCGGCTTGCGGAACCGCAGTGGGGGCCGCCAGTGGGGCGAGTGCTGGCCCAGCTCATCGCGGAGAACCGCCAAGAAGCCCTGATTCAATTGCTGTGTGACCGGGCCTTCGAATGGGCGCTCAACGCCGGTGACACGATCGAACGGGTCGTCACCCGTGACTCACCCAGTTGGTCACCGCGATTCGTCGACCAGTTGGTGGGTGACCGGATTCATCGGGAGCTGATGGATTTCACCGACAAGGTGCGTCGCAATCCGAATCATGAACTGCGCCAATCGGCTAACCGATTTCTTTTCGAGTTCGCCAACGATCTGCAGAACGACCAGGCGACCATCGCCCGTGCGGAGGCGGTCAAAGAGCAGCTGATGGAGCGCGACGAGGTCACGCGGGCGGCCGAGACGGCATGGAAGACGCTGAAGCGGCTGGTACTCGAGGGCGTCGACGATCCGAGCAGCACGCTGCGCAGGCGCGTCACCGATTCGGTGGTAGCTATCGGGGAGTCGCTGCGCGACGACGTCGAGCTGCGCGACAAGGTGGACAATTGGATCGTCCGTGGGGCCCAGCATCTGGTCGCTCAATACGGGGCAGAGATCACCACGATCATCACCGACACCATCGAGCGCTGGGACGCCGACGAAGCCAGCCGCCGTATCGAATTGCACGTCGGCCGGGACCTGCAATTCATCCGGATCAATGGCACCGTGGTGGGTGCGCTGGCCGGCTTGATCATTTACACCGTGGCACAAATACTCTTCTGACCTGCGCTAGCACGAGTGCTTGCAAAAGTTAGCACCCCCACGTAGTGTGGCGATGGTACGCACCGGATATCCATCGCAACGGGAGGTGAACCCATGGCGCAAGACGGCGATCTTCACGCCGTGGTGTCCAATGCCGCCCAGGACATCGGTGGCTTCATCAGGGCGCAGCGTGAAGCCGCTCAGGTTTCGGTGCGGCAGTTGGCCGAGAAGGCCGGAGTCAGCAACCCCTACCTCAGTCAGATCGAACGGGGGCTGCGGAAACCCTCTGCGGAGGTGTTGAGCCAGATCGCCAAGGCGCTGCGGCTTTCGGCCGAGGTGCTCTACATCCGGGCCGGGATCCTCGAGCCCGGGGAGGTCAGCAAGGTGCACGACGCAATCATCGGAGACACCGTGATCACCGAGCGTCAGAAGCAGGTGCTGCTCGACATTTACACGTCGTTCTGTCAGCAGAACGAAGCTGCCCGTGAGGAGCTGTCTACTGAGTAACAGACCAGCAACTGACGAAACCCTCTAACTGACAACATATTTCAATCTCGAAAGGAGCCATACGATGGCTGAGAACAACCCCAATGTCGAAGACCTGAAGGCCCCCCTTCTTGCCGCCGTCGGCGCAGCCGACCTTGCCCTGGCCACCGTCAACGAAATTCTCGCGACCCTGCGTGATCGTGCCGGAGATGCTCGCAGCGAGGCCAGCACCCGCGTTGAGGAGCGTCGCGCCGCGCTGACCAAGCTGCAGGAAGATCTGCCCCAGCGTGCCGAGGAGCTGCGCGGCCGGTTGTCCAGCGAGGAGCTGCGCAAGGCCGCCGAAGGCTACGTCGAGCAGGCCACCGCGACCTACAACACCCTCGTCGAGCGCGGCGAGGCCGCTCTGGAGCGCCTGCGCAACCAGTCCGACCTCAAGGATGTCGCCGCTCGTGCCGAGGGCTACGTCGACCAGGCCGTCGAGCTGACCCAGGAAGCCCTGGGCAACGTGTCGTCGCAGACCCGCGCCGTCGGTGAGCGCGCCGCCAAGCTGGTGGGTGTCGAACTGCCCGCCAAGAAGACCGCTCCGGCTACCAAGGCCGCCCCGGCCAAGAAGGCGCCGGCCAAGAAAGCCGCTCCGGCCAAGGCTCCGGCCAAGGCTGCGGCCAAGAAGGCGCCGGCCAAGAAGGCTCCGGCCAAGAAGGTCACCCAGAAGTAGTCTCCGAGCAGGAGCGAAGCGACTCGAGAGGGTAGCCAGCTCGCTGTAGGGACAAGACCCGCCTACGCTTGTAGCCGTGATGCTGCAAGGTGTGGCGGGTCTTGTTCTTCAGGTCGTCGTCTGGGCGGTCACTGCGGTGACCATCTATGCGTTCGTTCATGCGGCGATGCAGCGGCCGGACGCCTACACCGCGGCCGAGAAGCTCACCAAGCCGGTCTGGCTGGTGATTCTCGGCGTCGCGGGCTTGTTGTCGTTGTTCCTGGGCGTTATGGGTCCCGTGATCGCCGCCTGTGCCTCCGGCATCTACCTGGTGGACGTCCGGCCCAGGCTTCTCGAGGTCCAGGGGAAGTCGCGCTGAGCGCTCGACACCGGGTGGCCGTAGTTCTCGTCGCCGTCCCGGTGGGGCTGTGCCTCGCTGCGCCGGCCGCGGCTGATCCCACTGCCGCCCCGCCGCCGTACATCGACCACGTGAGCTGGGTGGACTGGGGTGATCTGAAGAGCCTCCGGGTCTATCCGACGCCGGCCGGCCGCTCGGTGGCCGGCCAGCTGCTGAAGCCGCAGAACGATATCGACGAGGCGTGGGGTGAAGTGCTGGCTCTGGCGCCCGAGGCCGACTTGCCCGGAATGCGAGACCAGTTCGTCTGCCATTTCCGCTTCGCCGAGTTGGGCCAGCCCGGTAAGACCAGCTGGAATCTGGAGCCGTGGCGGCCGGTCGTCGACGATCAGACGATGACTGCCACCGGCTGCAATCCCGGCGGGCTCGAGGAGCCGTTCTGATGGTTCGGCGGGCAGGAGCGCAGCGACTCGGGGATGGACCGGGCCGCGCCGAGGTCGCCGCCCTGGTCGACCACACGCTGCTGAAACCTGAGGCCACCGACGCGGACGTCATCGCGCTCGTTCAGGAGGGCGCCGACCTCGGAGTGTTCTCGGTGTGCGTGTCCCCGTCGATGGTGTCTGTGGCTGATGGCGCCAGGGAAGCCCGGCAGGCCAGCCTGGCCATCGCCGCTGTCGCCGGCTTCCCGTCGGGCAAGCATCTGCCGGTCGTCAAGGCCCGTGAGGCCGCCGCCGCGGTCCAGGATGGTGCCACCGAGATCGATATGGTCATCGACATCGGGGCGGCGCTGACCGGCAATTTCGCACAGGTCGCCGCCGACATCGCAATGGTTCGCGCCGCGGTGCCCGATGCGGTGCTGAAGGTCATCGTCGAATCAGCCGCGCTGCTGAGCCTGGCCGACGAGAACACGTTGATCACGGTTTGCCGGGCGGCCGAAGAATCCGGCGCCGATTTCGTCAAGACCTCCACCGGATTTCATCCGGCGGGTGGGGCGTCGGTGGTCGCAATCGAACTCATGGCGGCGACTGTCGGCGCCCGGCTAGGCGTCAAAGCCAGTGGCGGGATCCGGACTGCCGAGCACGCGCTGGCGATGCTCGACGCAGGTGCGATCCGGCTCGGGTTGTCCGGGACACGCGCGGTGCTCGACGGGCTTCAGTCGTAACCAATCGAGGGTGCGTTGAGGGCCGCGAGTGTGTGCTCAGGGCGGTCAACTCAACGAAATCTCGCCCGCAGCGCACAATGGACGCCGCATTTGCACCGTCGATCGGTGCGCGCTCGACCGGACCGGCCGCTAGACCCCGGTGAAGCAGGCATCCTGCTTGCCGTTGGGGATCGTCGCGTTCTGAGTGACGAACTTGGCCGTGACGCCGCTGTCGGTGACCCCGACACTTTGGGCGTGGATGCCCATCGGCAGGTTCTTGGTCAGCGTGGACATGAAGGCGTCCAACGCCGGCTGCACCGTTTCCTTCGGCAGAGTGAAGCCCAATCCGGTCAGGTTGACCACCTGCAGAGTGAGACCGCCGTTGGAGACCGCCGGCTTGATCGTCACGGCGCCCATCGCACTCTGCAATTCCATGGTGCCGTCCGACGGCGACGTGGTCACCCCGCTGACCAGGCTGCCCAGGAACGGGATGGCGTTCTGCACGGTCTCCTTGATGCCGTCCTTGGTCCACGTGATCGTGGCGTCCAGCGAGCCGATCGTGCCGGCCGCATTCGCCGTCGGCTGAAGCCGAATGTCGTCGAGCCACAGGTCGAGCTTCATACCCTTGGCATCGCGAATCTGATTACCGGCCGTCTCCACGTGAATGTCGCTGTAGTGGTGCGACAGGTGCTGCAGCAGGAAGGGCCGAGCGCCGAACGAGACTTCGGTCTGGTCTTGCACCACGCAGGAGACGGACCGGGACACCACGGTGTCGGCCTCGTGGCGCACGTACAGCTCGGTGCCCAGCAGGCCGGCGATGACCACGGCCAAGACGATGACCAGGACCAAGGTGATCGACAGCGGATCGCGCAGGAATCTGCGCTTGCCCTCGGCGGGTTCCTCACCCGGTGACGACGGCGGCGTCTGCGACGGCGGCCCTTGATGAGGGATGTGCTGCGTCGGTGCGTCGGCGGGGCTACCCGGTCGCGGGATGTACTCGGTGGGGGTGCCCTGACCCTGCGCGGCCCAGGCCGGCGTGGTCGGGTCGCCCGGGCCGACGGGATGGTTGGGGCCCTGTGGCGGATTCGTCACCCGGGCGATTCTGCCTTATCAATCTGAGCGAACTCTGAGCGGTTACGCAGCACGGCGAGCGTTTCCCGAGTTGGCGCGACCCGGTCGATGTCGATATCGGTCACCAGGAGTTGCGGATCGTCGCCCGCCGAGGCCACTACTTCACCGAGCGGTGAGGCGACCACACTGCCGCCGACGCCGGTCGGCGCCTTGGTCGACGTCGCCAGCTCGTCGCCCGGATATCCCTGGTCGACCGCGGCGACAAAAGACTGCGAGTCCAGCGCCCGAGCGCGGGCCAGCAGAGTCCACTGGTCCAATTTGCCGGGCCCCGCGCCCCATGATGCGTGGACGGTGATCAGCTGCGCTCCACGGTCCGCGAGTTCGGCGTAGAGAGTGGGGAAGCGGATGTCGTAGCACAGGGTCAGCCCGACGCCCACCCCGTCGACGGTGATCACCACCGGTTCGCGGCCGGGTGCGACTGCGTCCGATTCGGCAAATCCGAACGCGTCGTACATGTGGATCTTGTGATAGTGCGCGTCGACGTCTGGTCCGACCGCGAGGATCGTGTTGGTGACCCGGCCGTCGGGTGCGGGGGTGAACATCCCGGCCAGAACGGTGATGCCGGCGCTGTGCGCGATACGGCGGACGTCATCGGCCCACGGCCCGTCCAGCGGCTCGGCCACCGCGGCCAATGGCACACCGAAGCGGGACATCGTGCCTTCGGGGAAGGCCACCAACCGTGCGCCGGCATCGGCCGCGCGGCGGGCGTAGTCCTCGACCAGCTTCAGGTTCACGGCCGGGTCGGTTTCCGAGAGAAGTTGGGCCAGCGCAATCCGCATGTGTTCAGCCTACGTCGGTGCGACCGCCGACCAGGGCACCGTGAGCACCGCATCGCGCACGGTGCGCCGTTGTGGCTCGACGGGCACGCCGGTCGCGCGTAGGTCGGCCAGCATCGCGCGCCAGCGGTTTCGCGGACCGAACACCGAGTGCCCGGCCGCCGTTGCCCAGGCACGATCTGCCTGAGCCAGCAGGGTGTGGATGTGCTGGCCCGGAACGTTGTGGTGGATAAGGACTTTCGGCAACCGCTCGGCCAGATCCGAGGGGCGGTCGATATGCCGGGGATCGCAGGCCAGCGTGAGGCTGACCGGACCGTCGTGGTCCAGCAGGACCCAACAGCAGCGCCGACCGAGCTCGTCGCAGGTGCCGTCGACGATCAGCCCACCCGAATCCAGCTGCGCCTGCATCTGTGCCCATGCCTGCTCCACCGCATCTTCGGGATACTGGCGCAGCACGTTGAACGCCCGTACCAGAACCGGATGCAGGCCCGCGAGTTCGAAACCACCGACCCGGAATTCGACACCGTCGACGTCGGGCACCACTCGCTGCGGGTCGATCTCCAATCCGACCACTCGGATGTCGGGACGTACTGCCCGCAGGCGTGCCGCCAATTCCAGTGTCGTGACCGGCAATCGGCCATAGCCGAGGTCGACGATCACCGGAGTGGCCGACGACTCCAGCGCAGCGCGGACGCGAGGAGAGTTCACCAGCCAGCGGTCGGCGCGGCGCAGCCGGTTGGCATTGGTGGTGCCGCGGGTGGGAACGCCGACCGGGCGTGGTGGTCTAGTGATGGCTGGCGATCCACTCGCGGGTGAAATCCCGTTCGTTGTCGAACAATCCGCGAAGACCGTCCAGCACCCACTTCTCGATCTTGCCGCCGACCAGCGGCACGTTGACCTTGCAGAGGCTGCTCAGGCGCAACTCGCTGCCCGCGGACGTCTCTTGCAAGACGTAGGTGCCGTCGAAGTTCATCGGCGCGGCGGGCACCAGAGCCCGGTAATGCCCGTCTGCGGAGTTGGTCGCGGAGTCGAACCGGTCGAAATGCTGTTCGCGGGTGATGGTGAGCCGCAAGGGAACCACTGCGGCGATCATCGACGGCATGTCCCGGCGCGACACGGTGTGGGTGAACACGATGTCGGTGCCGTTGTCACCGGAGTCGAACCGGGTGAGTTCGGAATCGGTGTACTGCTGATGTTCGGCGATGAGGTCTTCCCAGTACTCACGGCTGGTGAAGCTGCGGTAGAGCTCGGCGACGGGTTTGTCGAGCGCGATGACGTAGTCCATGCGGCGGGACATGGGCCCAACGGTACCTGGGACGTCAGCCGTTCTCGGCGATCCACCGGGTGGTGAACTGTTGCTCGGCGATCAGCAGGTCGACGAGCTGGTGGCCGATGAAGTTCTCCACCTTGCCGCCGACCAAGGGGATGCGAACCTCGACGGTGGCGCGAAAAGACAAGTGCGCCCGCAAATCTGACGGTGTCAAGAGGGCGCTTCCAGACAACGACACCGGCGCTCCGGGGATAGCGCCGCTGACGGTGGCGTCGGCTTTGCCCTCGATCAGCCCGGTCCAGCTCTCCACGCGGCGGATCTCGAGATCACCGTGGTGGAACTGGGTGACGACGGCGGGGAGCCGGTCGACCCGCAGCACCTGGGTGGTGGCCACCTCGATGCCCCCGTCAGAGGTGACATGAATCGAGTCGAGGGAGGCGTGGTCGGCACCGGAATCGGCCAGCCGGGCCAACCAGTACTGCTCATCGCGTAATGCGTCATGCACCTGTTCGACGCTGCCTTCGTACTCGGTGGCCATGTCGAATGAGCGCGGCATAGCTGGTGAGGCTACCGTTACGGGCCGTGGCAGCAGGGGATCGGCGCGGCGGGCAGGAGCGAAGCGCGGCGGTTGCCGAGAATGTGCCGCTGGCGCCGCTGACCACCCTGCGGGTCGGTCCGGTCGCACGCCGCCTCATCACCTGCACCACCACCGAGCAGATCGTTGACACGCTGCGCACCGTCGACGGTGACGCCGACGGCCCGGTTCTGGTGCTGGCCGGCGGCTCCAACGTGGTGCTCGCCGACGACCTCGCCGACCTGACCGTCGTCCTGCTGGCCAACCGGACCATCAGCGTCGACGGGCGACTGCTGAGAGCCGAGGCCGGCGCGGTGTGGGACGACGTCGTGGTTGCGGCTGTGGCGGCTGGATTGGGCGGTTTGGAGTGTCTGTCCGGTATCCCGGGGTCGGCCGGCGCGACGCCGGTGCAGAACGTCGGCGCCTACGGCGTCGAAGTGGGCGACTATCTCACCCGGATTCGACTGTTGGACCGCCGCAGCGGGCAGGTGGGCTGGGTGCCTGCCGGCGAACTCGGGCTCGGATACCGGCACAGCGCGTTGAAGAACTCCTCGGACGCGGTGGTGCTGGAGGTGGAGTTCGCCCTCGAGGCGGACGGCCGCTCGGCGCCACTGCGGTATGCGGAGCTCACAGGCAAGCTCGGCGTGGCTGCGGGAGAGCGGGCCGCACCCGCCGCGGTGCGCGAGGCCGTGCTGGCACTGCGCGCCCGCAAGGGCATGGTGCTCGACGCCGACGACCATGACACGTGGAGCGTCGGATCGTTCTTCACCAATCCCGTGGTCGCAGTCGACCGCTTCGACGAACTGCAACGCCGCTGGGACGCTCCGGTGCCGCATTACCCGGCCGACGACGGGGTGAAGCTGGCAGCCGGCTGGCTGGTCGAGAACGCCGGCTTCAGCAAGGGCTATCCGGACCGGGATGACGCGCCGTGTCGGCTGTCGACCAAGCATGCGCTGGCCTTGACGAACCGCGGCGGTGGCACCACCGCCGACGTGTTGGCTCTGGCGCGCACCGTTCGCGACGGTGTGCAGGTCGCCTTCGGCGTCACCCTGGTTCCCGAACCGGTCCTGGTCGGCTGTTCGCTGTAGGTCGCCGTCACTCCGCTGGAACGGTGCATTCGTCAACCGCTCCGCGACACGAAGCGAGGAATATCGACAAAATTAACCCTCGCGAAGAAAAATGGAGAGAATGGTCGGTGTCAGCCCGGCCACGGGTTTGCTTGAACCATCTACGGGGGATGTGAAATGACCGCTGATACGACCAAAACCGGCAAGCGCGCCATGGGAGTCAAGACTTGGCTGGGCGCGGGTGCGCTGACGCTGGGCGTTGGCGCCGCCCTCGCGGGCGCCACAGCCGTCGCGCAGGCCGATACCGGGGATCACCACAGCGTAAGTTCGAACTCCACCAGCGATTCCGGGCCGAAGCGCACTGCAGGCGTCGCCTCGGGGAAGCGGGCGAGCGCCCAGGCAGTCAGAGCGGCATCCAGCACGCCTGTCACAAGCCCCGCCGCGGCCGTTGCTCCGAAGCGCTCCGCACTGGCGGGGGTCAAACCTGCTGTCGCTTCCCAGACCATTACCTCGCCCCCGCAGAGCATCCCCACCCCGTTCGGCCCCATCTCGGTGTCGGTGACCAGCACCATTCCTGACATCGGCGTCACTGGCGGCGATCTGGGAGTGGCCGTCGACGCGAGCACTCCGGTCGGCAACGCACAATTCTCATTGAGTGGGTCGGCGTCATCAACGGCGAACGTTCCGCCTGCCCTCCCCACGGCGCAGTTCACTCTCAATCATGGAACGCTGGTGGTACCCGCCCCGATCGCGTTCCTGGTCAGTGGGGCGGGCTCCGCCCTCGTCGCAGGCTTCTCGGTTTATGACAGCTTCAACTCCTTCGCTTCCTCGCTGCAGAGCGGCAACGTGTTGGGGGCAGTGCAGGCCTTCATCGAGGGCGGGCCCAGGCTGACGAACGCGCTGTTGTTCGGACAGCGGACGTTCGCGCTGCCCGTCCCCCTCGGTGATGGAACGGCAGATCCTGCGCTACTCAACATCACGTTCGGTGGATTGTTCGCTCCGCTCCAGCCGGTGACGCTCACCTGGGCCGGCGAGACCGGCGTGCAAAACATCGGTGGTGTGGACGTAAATGCCACGTTCAACCCGATCAACGTGGCCTTCGACGGGACGCGGTTCGGCGGCGTCGCCGCGTCGTTCGGGCAACTAATCGGCCTTTTGTGAGGTATTGACCACACCCCGTCGATTGGCCGCCGGGCGGCTGGGTTCCGTATCTTGGATTGACGTGAGCCCAGCCGACCGACCGCCGATCAATCGGCGACGCGCTTTGACAGCGCTGGTCGTCGGCGTTGCCGCGCCCAGCGCGCTGGCGGCCTGCGTAAACGGTCGTGGCAAACAGGCCGCGAATCAGGAGACTCCGCCGAAGGCGTCGCTGAACTTCACGCCGGCCAATGACGCCAAGGATGTGCTGCCCACGACCGCGGTGCACCTCGAGGTCAAAGACGGCTGGCTGCAACGCGTCGCGCTGGCCAACGCCGAGGGCAAGCCCGTTGCCGGCACGCTCAACCGGGACCGCAGCACTTTCACCGTCACCGAACCGCTGGGCTACGGGACGACCTATACCTGGACCGGTTCAGCGGTCGGGCGCGACGGGCAGGCGGTGCCGGTCGCAGCGGCGTTCACCACGATCAACCCCACCAAACAGGTCAACGGCCAGTTCCAGCTCTCTGACGGCCAGACCGTCGGCGTGGCTGTGCCGATCATCCTGCAGTTCGACGCCGCGATCGACGACGAGCACAAACCCGACGTCGAGAAGGCCCTGACCGTCACCACCACGCCGTCGACCGAGGGCAGCTGGGCCTGGCTACCCGACGAGGTGGGCGGCTCGCGGGTGCACTGGCGCACCAAGGAGTACTACCAGCCCGGAACCAAGGTCCACGTCGACGCCAAGCTGTACGGCGTGAAGTTTGGCGACGACTCCTTCGGCGCCTCGGACTCGACGCTGGACTTCGAAATCGGCCGCCGCCAAGTGGTCAAGGCCGATGCCGCCTCGCACCGTATCCAGGTGATCACCGACCAGGGCGTCACCATGGACTTCCCGTGCAGCTACGGCGAAGCCGACAAACCCCGCAACGTGACCCGCAGCGGCATCCACGTCGTGAGCGAGAAGTACGCCGACTTCTACATGACCAACCAAGCCGCGGGATACACCAATGTCCATGAGCGCTGGGCGGTTCGGATCTCCAACAACGGCGAATTCATCCACGCCAACCCGGCCAGCTCCGGCGCTCAGGGCAACACCAACGTCACCAACGGCTGTATCAATCTGTCCACGGGCGACGCCGAGCAGTATTTCGGAACGGCCATGTACGGCGACCCGGTCGAGGTGACCGGCACGTCGATCCAGCTGTCCTACGCCGACGGCGACATCTGGGACTGGGCGGTCGACTGGAACGAATGGAAGTCGATGTCTGCGTTGTCGGATCAGAAGCCCGAGACCAGCATTCCGAGCAGCGCGCCGGCCACCCCGACCGACGCCCCGACCCTGTCGGGCACACCCACGACGACGACGCCGACGACCACGCGTTCGGCTACGACCGGCGGTTGAATCGGCTGGCGCTGGCCTGATCGCGGGGGCGAAGCACGATCTGGTCGAGATTGACGTGGGACGGGCGTGATGCGACGAAGCCGATCACCTCGGCGACGTCTGCGGCTACCAGTGGCGTGATCCCCGAGTAGACGGCGTCGGAGCGTTGTTCGTCGCCGCCGAAGCGCACCAAGGAGAACTCCGTCTCCACTGCACCGGGCGCAATTTCGGTGAGCCGCACCGGTTTTCCGAGCAACTCGCCGCGCAGCGTCCGGTGTAGCGCACCCTGGGCATGCTTGGCCGCGGTGTATCCGCCGCCGTTGTCGTAGACCTCCAGTGCGGCGATCGAGGTGACGGTGACGATCAGTCCGTCGCCGGATTCGACGAGCTTGGGCAGCAGCGCCCTGGTCACCCGCAGAGTCCCGAGGACATTGGTCTCCCACATCCAGCGCCAGTTGTCGAGGTTCGCCTCGGCGATCGGTTCCAGTCCTTTGGCGCCGCCCGCGTTGTTGACCAGCACGTCGACTCGGGGCAAATCGGCCGCGAAGGCGGCCACGGCGTCGTCGTTCGTGACGTCAGCCACAACGGCGGTGCCGCCGATGTCATCGGCCAAGCGCTGGATACGATCTGCCCGGCGTGCTACGGCCACGACGTGAAAGCCAAGGAAAGCAAGGGTTTTCGCGGTCGCTTCACCGATGCCGGAGCTGGCGCCGGTGACTACCGCTACCCGGGAATGGGCGTCTGGAGAGGTCATCGGTCCAACTCTAATAACTGTGCTAAATTCCTCTCGTGATCCAAATCGGTCTGACCAGCTGTCTGGTCGCGCACACCGCGTGTTGTTGTCACGCGATTCGCTGCGCCTGACAGACCCGGACACTTCTTCTTTCGTCCCGCTCACGTCGCCAGGTGTGGCATAAGCCCCCACCTCCGACTCGAGAAGGACACCCTGGCTATGCGCACCGTCGCACTTTCTTCCCACGATCCGCTCCGCACTTCTGCACATGACGCGGCCCGCGTCGCTGCACATGACGCGGCCCGCGTCGCTGCACATGACGCGGCCCGCGTCGCAGCCCGGCCCCATCCCTTGCGGACCCGGCACCACATCGTGGCCCCGTCGCTCCGGATCCCCGATGCCGCTGCCGCATCGGTGTTTGCGTCGGTCCGCCAACGTGGCGCCATCGGCCGAGACGTGATCGCCCAGGTCACCAATTTGTCGATCGCCACAGTGAATCGCCAGGTCACCTCCCTGCTGGAGGCCGGAATCCTGCGGGAGCGCGCCGATCTGGCGGTATCGGGCGCCATCGGCCGCCCGCGCGTGCCGGTCGAGGTCAACCACGAACCGTTCCTGACTCTGGGCATCCACATCGGCGCACGCACCACGAACATCGTCGCCACCGACCTGCTCGGCCGCACGCTCGACGCGGTCGAGACCCCGACGCCGCGCGGCGGGCAGGCCGCCGCACTGGCCTCGCTGGCCGCCAGCGCCCGTCGCTACCTGAGTCGCTGGCATCGCCGCCGCCCATTGTGGATCGGCGTCGCAATCGGTGGTGTGGTGGACAGCGTCACCGGCCATGTCGACCACAGCCGGCTGAGCTGGTCGCAGGCCCCGGTCGGCCCGGTGCTTGCCGAGGCGCTCGGACTGCCCGTGTCGGTGGCATCGCACGTGGATGCCATGGCGGGGGCCGAGGTGCTGCTCGGTCTGCGTCGCCCGCCGGCCCCGGCGTCGAGCAGCCTGTACGTCTACGCCCGCGAGACGGTCGGCTTCGCCCTGGTGATCGGTGGGCGGGTGCACAGCCCGATCAGCGGTCCGGGCACGATCGCCGCGCTGCCAGTTTTCTCTGAATTATTGGGCGGCAGTGGGCAATTGGAATCGACGGTGAGCGATGAGGCGGTGCTGGCCGCCGCCCGCAAGCGCGGGATTGTGCCCGCCTCCGGTCCCGGTGCTTCGATGGCCGCGCTGCTGCGCACCGCCCGCCAGGGCGATACACCGGCCGCTGTCGGAGCCAAGGAACTGCTGGCCGAACGGGCCCGTGTGCTCGGTGGCGCGGTGGCGCTGCTGCGCGACATGCTCAACCCCGATGACCTCGTGGTGGGCGGCCAGGCTTTCACCGAGTACCCGGAGGGCATGCAACTCGTCGAGGCCGCGTTCGCCGAGCGATCAGTGCTGCCGACGCGCGACATCCGGGTGACCGCATTCGGTAACCGTGTGCAGGAAGCCGGTGCCGGCATCGTCTCGCTCGGCGGGCTGTATGCCGATCCGATCGGCGCACTGAGACGGGCCCAGAATCGCCGCGAAGCTGCGGTGTAAAGATGGAGGCGTGCGGCACGCCCGGGATCTGACCGACAGCTCGATCGATCCGATGCCGCGTCGCGTCGCGGTGTTGTCGGTGCACACCTCGCCGTTGGCCCAGCCCGGGACGGGCGACGCCGGCGGGATGAATGTCTACGTGCTGCAGACGGCCCTGCACATGGCCCGGCGCGGGGTGGAGGTGGAGATCTTCACCCGGGCGACGTCGTCGTCGGATCCGCCGCTGGTCCGGGTGGCACCCGGGATACTGGTGCGCAACGTGGTGGCGGGCCCCTTCGAAGGACTCGACAAGTACGACCTGCCGACCCAACTGTGTGCGTTCACCGCCGGGGTGCTGCGGGCCGAGGCCACCCACGAGCCCGGCTACTACGACATCGTGCATTCGCACTACTGGCTCTCCGGTCAGGTCGGCTGGCTGGCCCGTGACCGTTGGGCGGTCCCGCTGGTGCACACCGCCCACACGCTGGCCGCGGTGAAGAACGCCGCACTGGCCGACGGCGATTCGCCGGAGCCACCGCTGCGTTCGGTGGGCGAGCAGCAGGTGGTCGACGAGGCGGACCGTTTGGTGGTCAACACCGAAGATGAAGCGCGCCAACTCGTCTCGCTGCACAACGCGGACCCGCGGCGGATCGACGTGGTCTATCCGGGCGTCGACCTGGAAACGTTCACGCCCGGGGACCGGCGCGCCGCACGAGCCGCGCTGGGCGTGCCCGCCGATGAGCGCGTGGTTGCCTTCGTCGGGCGCATCCAGCCGCTGAAGGCGCCCGACGTGTTGTTGCGCGCGGCGGCGGTGCTGCCCGGCGTGCGGGTATTGATCGCGGGCGGCCCGTCGGGCAGTGGGCTCGCGGCACCGGACGCGCTGGTGAGCCTTGCCGCCGAACTGGGTATTGCAGATCGCGTGACGTTCCTTCCGCCGCAGTCGCGCGAGCAACTGGTCAACGTCTACCGCGCCGCGGATCTGGTCGCGGTGCCCAGCTATTCGGAGTCGTTCGGTCTGGTCGCCGTGGAGGCGCAGGCGTGTGGCACGCCGGTGGTGGCCGCGGCGGTGGGCGGGTTGCCGGTGGCGGTGGCCGACGGTGTCAGTGGTGCCCTGGTCGACGGTCACCAGCCCGGCCAGTGGGCCGACGCGATCGGCGGGTTGCTGCGCCGCGACCCCGACGAATTGAGCCGCGCCGCCGTCGCACATGCGAAGCGGTTCTCATGGGCCGCGACCGTCGACGGGCTGCTGGCCAGCTATGGCCGGGCGATCACCGACTACGCCAGTGTCCGGCGGCGACGCGCCGCCGGCGACGCGCTGGCCCGGCGCAACGGCCGGCGCTGGTCGATGCGGCGTGGTGTCCGGCTGTGAATCAGAACGACGTCTACCAGGTCATCGAGACGGCGCTCGACGAGCACAGCCTGGTTTACAGCCGCCACGAAGGCGCTCACGGTGGGTTGCCGGGCCTGATCGTCGAGTTGCCGGGGGAGCGCAAGCTCAAGACCAACACCCTGCTGAGCATCGGTGAGCATTCGGTGCGGGTCGAGGCGTTCGTGTGCCGCCAGCCCGACGAAAACCACGAGGGCGTCTACCGTTTCCTGCTCAAGCGCAACCGCCGGCTCTACGGGGTGGCCTACACGCTGGACAACGTCGGCGACATCTACCTGATCGGTCGGATGGCTCTGGAGTCCGTGAACCCCGAAGAGCTCGACCGGGTGCTCGGGCAGGTGCTCGAGGCTGTCGACACCGACTTCAACACCTTGCTGGAACTGGGCTTCAAGTCATCCATCCAGAAGGAGTGGGCGTGGCGGGTGTCGCGCGGTGAATCGCTGAAGAACCTGCAGGCGTTCGAGCATCTGATCGACGAGGACGACTGATCAGTGGCGTGAGAGTATTTCGCCATGGCTGACTCCACACTGATTCTGCTGCGGCACGGCGAAAGCGAATGGAACGCGCTGAACCTCTTCACCGGCTGGGTGGATGTCGACCTGACGGACAAGGGCCGCGCCGAGGCCGTGCGAGGCGGCAAGCTGATGGCCGAACAGGGCCTGCTGCCCGACGTGCTCTATACCTCGCTGCTTCGCCGCGCGATCACCACTGCGCACCTGGCGCTGGATGCGGCCGACCGGCTGTGGATCCCGGTCACCCGCAACTGGCGGCTCAACGAGCGGCACTACGGTGCGCTGCAGGGTCTGGACAAGGCCGAGACGAAGGAAAAGTACGGCGAGGACCAGTTCATGCTGTGGCGGCGCAGCTACGACACGCCGCCACCGCCGATCGAGCGGGGCAGCACCTACAGCCAGGACGCCGATCCGCGCTACGCCGACATCGACGGCGGGCCGCTGACCGAATGCCTGGCTGACGTGGTGGCCCGCTTCGTCCCGTACTTCACCGAGACGATCGTCCCGGACCTCCAAGCCGGCAAGACGGTGTTGATGGTCGCGCACGGAAACTCGCTGCGGGCGCTGGTGAAGTACCTGGACAACATGTCCGACTCCGACGTCGTGGGCCTGAACATCCCGACCGGCGTTCCGCTGCGCTACGACCTGGACGCCGAGCTGAAGCCGCGGGTGCCCGGCGGCACCTACCTCGACCCCGAGGCCGCCGCCGCAGGCGCTGCCGCCGTGGCCAGCCAGGGCGGCAAGTAACCGGCTTGAATGCCCTGAATTCGGCAAACGCAGGGTAAACGGCGGCGGAATACATGCGCGCTGAGAGTGTGACGTGTCCCGAATTGGCCGCACGCTGCTGGGATGACGTTCACCCGATGCGTACCCTTTTCCTGTGAGTGTTGGCTCGGTGGCAATACTGGCCACCGCCGCGGCGCTGGTAGCGCTTGTGATCGGACTCGGGATCGGGGTTGTCCTCACCCCACGAATTCTGGAGCGCAAGCAACGCCGCGCGATCACCGAAGCCGGGATCACCGTGTCGCAGATGCTGCAGCACGTCGTGTCGCTGGCCCCGATCGGGATGGTGGTCGTCGACTCCCATCGCGATGTGGTGTTCATCAACGACCGCGCCACGGAACTGGGCATCGTGCGTGACCGCCAGCTCGACGAGCGGGCCTGGACCGCCGCCCAACGGGTCTTGGCCACTGGCGAGGGCATCGAGGTCGACCTGTCCCAGCCGCAGCGCGCCGCGGCCGGCCGGTCCGGACTCTCGGTGCGCGGACACGTGCGGCTGCTCAGCAAGCAGGACCCTCGCTTCGTCGTCGTCTACGTCGACGACCAGTCTGAGCAGGCCCGAATGGAGGCCAGCCGCCGCGATTTCGTGGCCAACGTCAGCCATGAACTGAAGACACCGGTCGCCGCGATGGGGGTGCTTGCCGAGGCGCTGCTGGAGTCGGCCGACGACGCCGAGACCGTGCACCACTTCGGCAAGAAGATCCTCACCGAATCCCAGCGACTGGCCAGCATGGTCCGCGAGCTGATCGAGCTGTCCCGCCTGCAGGGCGCCGAGCCGCTTCCCGACCTGGACGGCATCGACGTCGATTCGGTTGTCAGCGAAGCTATTTCACGCCACAAGGTAGCGGCCGACAACGCTGACATCTCGGTAACCACCGATGCGCCCAGCGGCTTTCGGGTGCTGGGCGATCAGTCACTGTTGGTCACCGCGCTGGCCAATCTCATCTCCAACGCGATCGCATACTCCCCGAACGGATCGAAGGTGTCGATCAGTCGCCGCCGTCGCGGCGACAACATCGAAATGGCTGTGACCGACCGGGGTATCGGCATCGCCCGCGCCGATCAGGAGCGGGTGTTCGAACGGTTCTTCCGGGTCGACAAGGCACGTTCGCGTGCCACCGGCGGCACCGGCCTCGGTCTGGCCATCGTCAAACACGTGGCCGCCAATCACAACGGCAGCATCCGGCTGTGGAGCCAGCCGGGCACCGGCTCGACGTTCACCCTGTCCATTCCCGCCTATCCGCATACCGATGACGACGAACCGGCCGACCAATCGGCCATTGACCAGGAGGCACTACGCCAATGACCAATGTGTTGATCGTGGAAGATGAAGAATCGCTGGCCGATCCACTGGCCTTCCTGCTGCGCAAGGAGGGCTTCGAGGCCACCGTGGTCGGCGACGGCCCGTCGGCGCTGGCTGAATTCGACCGGTCGGGAGCTGACATCGTGCTGCTCGATCTGATGCTGCCGGGGATGACCGGGACCGACGTGTGCAAGCAGCTGCGGGCCCGCTCCAGCGTGCCGGTGATCATGGTGACCGCGCGCGACAGCGAGATCGACAAGGTCGTCGGCCTCGAACTCGGCGCCGACGACTACGTGACCAAGCCGTACTCGGCTCGCGAACTGATCGCTCGCATCCGGGCCGTGCTGCGCCGCGGTAGCGACACCGAGGACTCCGGCATCGGCGACGCCATCCTGGAAGCCGGCCCGGTACGGATGGATGTCGAGCGACACGTCGTGACCGTCGGTGGTGAGCCGATCACGTTGCCGCTCAAGGAGTTCGACCTGCTCGAATACCTGATGCGCAACAGCGGACGGGTGCTCACCCGCGGTCAGCTCATCGACCGGGTGTGGGGTGCGGACTACGTGGGCGACACCAAGACCCTCGATGTCCACGTCAAGCGCCTGCGCTCGAAGATCGAAGCCGATCCGGCCAACCCCGTGCATCTGGTCACGGTGCGCGGACTGGGCTACAAGTTGGAGGGCTAATGCTGGGGCCCGGCCGCTTCGGCGGCTGGGCCTAGTACGCGCCGTCGCCGCTCAGGACGGTCTTGATGGTCTTGGCGATGATCACCAGATCGCGGATCGGCGACCAGTTTTCGATGTAGCTGAGGTCAAGGCGGACGGCGTCCTCGAGGGCCAGATCCGAGCGGCCACTGACCTGCCAGAGGCCGGTCAGTCCCGGCTTCACCGTCAGCCGTCTGCGGACCAGATCGTCGTACGAGTCGACCTCACGGCGGACCTGCGGTCGCGGGCCGACCACGCTCATGTCACCGCGCAGCACGTTGATGAACTGCGGCAGCTCGTCGATGCTGTACTTGCGAATGATCTTGCCCACCCGGGTGATTCGCGGGTCGTCCTTCGCCTTCCAGAACAGCGGATCGCTGCCGTCGGCCGCGATCATCGCCGGCGCGTCTGCGTCGGCGCCGTCGACCATGCTGCGGAACTTCAGCATCTTGAACGTGCTGCCTTTGAGACCGATTCGTTCGGACACGTAGAACACCCGCCCAGGGCTGGACAGGCGCACCGCGAGAGCGGCGAGGCACAACACCGGCGCGACCACGACCATCGCGCCGATCGTGAAGGCGATGTCGAAGACGCGTTTGGCCACCGAGTTGGCCCCTTCGTACTGCGGCTTGGCCACCTCGAACATGGCCATTCCGGCGACGGGCCGGCTGTACAACCGATCCTCGGCGATGTCGACCAACCCGGGGGCGATCATCAGATCCACGCCCAATGAGTCGAGCTCCCAGATCAACCGGCGAATCTCGGTGGGGTGCAGATGGTCGGTGGCGGTCAGAGCGACGGTATGGGCATGGGTGCGCCGGACGGCGTCCACGATTGCCTGGTCGATGCCGACAATCGGGATGTGGCGGCCGTCGACGTCGAGGCCGCTGCCGTGTGCGGTCGGTCCCTCCGGGGTGCAGATTCCGACCACCTGATAACCGGCGCCGGGATCTCGGACGAAGGTTGCGGCAACGTCGGCGGCAGTCCTCGAACTGCCCACGACGAGCACCGAGATCTGGTGCTCGGCACGGCTGAGTTCGGCTGCGACCACCCGACGCCAGTACATGCGGCTCGCGAGAAGTCCGAGCAGCCCGGCCGGGAAGACGATCGCAAGGTAGGTCCGCGACACGTCGACTTGCAACAGCAGGGCACCGATCGCGATCAGGCCGAACAGTTGGAGCGTCGCCAGCGTGACGCTCGTGTACTCGCCGACATCCCGGCCGACAGCGCGGCGGGCGCGGTATCCGATGAGGCCCAGCGCCGCCATCCAGAGGGCGGCCAGCGCGGACGAACCGACGGAGTAGGTCAGCAGGGCAGTCGGGTGGTCGGCGAACAGGACCGCGGTCGAGACCGCCAAGACCAGGCAAATAATCGCGGTATCACTCAAGATCAGCCGCCTGGAATGCCGGAACCGCCTGATCTCACGGCGCGACGGTCGAGTCTCGTGCCAGAGCGGAGGGATGCCGTTCTCGTAAAATAACGCCGAGATGGAGTTTTGGCGAAGATCCTTGTCGCAGCTGGCACTCACTGATATCTGATTATCAGACTGTTCAGCCAACACAGCGAAATCTGCCCTCGTAGTCACCGAACTGCTATTAACAGCACCGTAACTGTGCTTAGGCTACAAGGCAACCACTCAGCACCATGACGTACGTCACGTGTTTTACGCAGAGCAATGCAGATCTAGCAAATTTTGAGCGTTAGTCCGCGCCGAAGGCTTCGTCGTACGCGTCGAATACCGCCGACCGGGAGTACCTGGCGAGGAAGTGGGCGAGCGCCTGTGCCGAGATCTCGGCGTTGTAGTCGGGGTCGGTCAGGGCACACAGCAGCTCGGTGAACTCTGCCGGTTCGGCGGCCACCAGCACGCCCGTACCGGGACCGCTGCCGATACCCTCCGCGCCGGTCGGCGTCGAGACCACCGGCAGTCCTCGGCCCAGGGCCTCGACCACTTTGAGCTTGATCCCGGAGCCGAACCGAACCGGGTTGACCAGCGCGGCGGCCCCGCTGAGGGCTGCGCCCAGATCGGGCACATAACCCTCGACGGTCACGCTGTCGCGCAATGTCGCAGCAAGTTCGGCCAATTCGGGCCGGGCCTCGTTGCCGATGACCCGCAATCGAGCTTTGGGTAGGCGCTCGAGAATCTGCGGCCACCCGGTACGCAGGAACGACCGCAGGCCATCGTCGTTGTGCGGCAGCGACAGCAGCCCGAGGAAGATGAATTCCGGTTCCCCGCCGTAAGTCCGCGCGGGCATCGACGGCGCCATGATGAGCGGCGGAATGCTGCGGATTCGATGTGCCGGTGCACTGGACCGATCGGCCAGCACGGTCGCTTCGTCGGCATTGACCAGCAAGGAGCGCCGGAATCGGTGGACCGTTCGATCTTCGCTGCGGCGGACCAAGGACCGTTCCGCCCGCAACAGCAACGTCTGGCTGTGCCGGTGGGTGGCGAGCGGGCGTAACCGGGCGGGGACGTGTTCGGCGAAGTTGCCCAGCGGGCTGACATTGATTTCGCCGTACCGGCGCGATGCCTCGAGCATCCGGTCGTACCGCTCGGAGAACAGATCGTCGAGGTAGCAGACCTGGGTGGCCGCCACGGTGTCGGGCGCGTACTGCGCCATCCGGACGGTGTCGTAGACCTGCAGATGTGGACGAACCTTGCCGAGGATCTCGCTGATGCCGGCCGCCGTTCGCGGCGACCCCAGGAAGGCTTCCTGCAAACTCGCACGGCCGGTGGTGACCCGAGTCATGACGTTGCCGATCACCTGACCGCGGCTCGGCCCGGGTACCACGTGTAGTCGTACGGGAAATTGCTGTTGTGGCGCCGCGCCGACTTTTATGTAGTGCACGTTGTCGTGCCCGTGCCGCTCGATGAGGTAATCGATGAAGCCCGCAAGGACTACTTTCTTGCCCGCATCGGTCGGATAAGGGTCTACAGCACTGATCAGCGCAACGGCCACCGGAAGATAGTAGCTAATCTGGGAAAATTTGCCACAATAAGTGTTCCTCGTACGAAATTGCTCATGTCGTCGTCGACAGTCGCTTCGCTACTAGGCTGCACAGCAGAACCGTTGGTACGGAATACGAACCGCTAAGGAAGAACCATGGCCAAGTACCGTCTCACCATCGCGGCATTCGCAGCGATCGGCGCTCTCCTCGGCGCCGTGCTCGGGTACGTTCTGGCCCCTCATCCGCATCGCTACCAGGCCGCGGCGCGTGTGGCACTCCTTCCGGCCCCCGACTTGACGATCGGGGAAGCGTCTCCGTTCTGGGAAGTGCTCAGCCGCGGTCAGATCAGCCGCACCGCGGCGGTGCTCTATGACGACCAGCGCTGGTTACCGTCGGCCGCCAACGCCGCGAAGGTCCCGCAGGGCGAGTTGTCGCTCACCGCGGCCGCGCTGCCGGATACCACGATTCTGACGGTGACGGTCGATGCGGGTTCGGCGAAGGGCGCCGAAGCGGCATTGAACGATGTGCTGACCAAAGCGACCCCCGAAGTCACCCAACTGAGCGCGCCGTACGCCGTGAAGGTGCTGTGGCCGCAGGATGGCAGCGCGGTGCCGGTTCCGATCCCCGGCGCGACGCAGGTCGCGGCGGCCGGTGCGCTCGGCGGGCTACTGATCGGTGGAGGTGTTGGATGGCTGGCTTTACGAGCCCGCCGCCGGCGACGTGACACGGCGCCGGTCGCCGGCGTCGATTCGCTCGACGACACCCGTCCGATCGACGAAGAGGTGCTACCCCGGTTATGACCGGGTTGATCCGATTCGCGCCATCCCCCGGCGAATACGTGGCGATGGCTCTGGCCGGCGGGGCGGCCACCTTCGGTGCGATTCTCATGTTCGGGTCGCGCAATCCCCTGTTCCTCCTGGCGGCCACAATTGGTGCCGTCGGACTGGTATTCGCCGCGCGCAGACCGGCATTCGCCCTTGCCATCATTGTTTTCATCGAAGTCAGCAACCTGTCCGGAGTGCTCGACCAGTACGGCACCGTGCCGGTATTCCAAGCGTCGATGTTGCTCGGAGTCGTCACGATCGCGTTGGCCCTGCGTGATCCGGAACTACGCGGACGCCTCAACGCGTGGACCGCTATCTGTGCCGGTTTGGCCGGGATCTTCCTTGCCACGCAATTGGTCTCAGTCATCGGCAGTGTCGACATCACTGCTTCGCTGGCCTCTGCTCGCCGTACCGCCATCGATCTGATCTTCCTGCTGATCGTGTTGATCCTCACCCAGATGACGGCACGGCCATGGCTGGTCGCCGCGGTGGTCGTGGGGGTGCTGGCCGCGTTGTCGGTGCTGACGGTGATCGACCAGGTGGTTTATGCGGGAACGACGTCGTTCGGCGGATTCTCCATTGTCACAACGTCTTCCGGCGAGGACGTGACCACTCTGAGATATGGCGGTCCGCTGCCGGACTCCAACTTCTGGGGACGTCACCTGATCATGGGGCTGCCGATGGCCGCGGCCCTGCTGACCCGTTCGCTGAGGTTGTCCCAGCGGCCGGTCGCGTTCGCGTGGGGCTTTTCGATCGTGGCCTTGCTGGCCGGTAGCTACTTGACCCAGTCGCGCGGCACGTTCCTGTCTGCGGCGATCGCAATGGTGGTGTGGTTTCTCGCGACCGAGCGCCCGGTGCGCCGCTGGGGGTTGGTGAGCCTGCCGCTGGCATTCGGGTTGCTGCTGGTGCCGGGCGTCGGCAACCGGCTTCAGAAGATGTTCTCCGAAATCAGTCAGGGTCCGGAAGGCGGTCACATCGATCCGTCCTTGCTCGGCCGACTGGCCGCCCAGGAGCAGGCCGGCTTGATGTGGCATGAGCGACCCCTTTTCGGGTTCGGTCCCGGCACTTTCCCGGGCGAGGTGTTCAACTTCGCCGGGCGGGTGGCCACCGCACAGCTGGAAGCGCCCGACGGCGCGCACAACACCTACCTGTCATTGGCTGCGGAATCCGGGCTCCTCGGCATCATCGGTTGGGTGGTGATGGTCGCCGGCTTCCTCGCAGTGCTCGTGATGCGGAATACCGCGCAGCCCCGGTCGCCGGACCGGGTCCTGGTCGCGGCGCTGATTGCGGCGATCATCGGGTGGTCGGTGTCCAGCGCCTGGTTGCACCTGGCGTACTTCCGCACCTTCGCTGTAGTGCTGGCCATGGTGGCTGCCGTTGCGCCGGCCTTACCGATGCCGGCCGAGGCGCTACGGAAGTTCTGGCGTGCAGCGGCTGTCTGGCTGATGGCCGGGGTCGTGGGATTCGGCGTCTTCTGGTTGTACCTGTCGGCTACCGGTCCGTCGAAGGTGCAGGCCGTTCAGCGCGCGACGTTGGTCCCGGCTGTTCCGACCGACGGGTGGTACGCGTACGCACTCGACATTCGGTCCCGGATGGAGATGTTGCCCACCTTCGCGGTGGTCTTGCACGACGAGAACTCACCGGTCTCGATCGACGCTGACTCGGTGCGTGGTCTGCTGGTCTTCACGGCCGAGGCCGGCACCGCGTCGCAGGCCCGCGACGAGTTGCAACTGGCCGTGGCGCAGGCCGGCAACCGGCTCAGTGATTCTGTCGGCTTCAACCAGTACGTGCTGCAGGGGATCGCCAGCATGCAGCTGACCGAGGTTCGGGACCGCTCGACGGTGGTCGGCGGGATAGGTCTCGGTGTGGCCGCGGGTCTGGTGACCGGGCTGGCGCTGGCGTCGGTCACCGCCCGACGGCGGCGACCCGAAGACCATGTTGCGGTTCGTGAGTTGGCTGCCCTCAGATCAGGATGAACGAAAACCGCGCAATCGGGCGGACGCTCACCGTCATCACCATGGCGACAATGGTGCTCTGGGCCGGCGTGACGGGCTGCTCCAAATCCGGTCCCCGTGCCTTGCACGCGCCGTTCGGCTCTGATAGTTCGTGGCGGCAACCGATTCCGCCGAAGCCGGTGATCGACTCGAACAGCGCGGCGATGATCGCGGCGATCCAGTCTGAACGCGCGTTGCACGCAAACCTGGTCGAGTTCGGGATTCCGATCTACCGGGTGCACGGCGACAAGCCCGGGCGTGCGGTGGAGTGCACCGGTGGTGACTGGGGCGACTGTCCCTTCGGCGATATGTCAGTGCCGATTCCGTCTGATGCTGTCCCGAATTCGGGGTCCGACGGCGCGATGGTCATTGTCGACGAATCATCGTCGAAGGTCTACGAGTTCTGGCGCGCGGCCAAGCACGGTGATCGGTGGTCATCGGAATGGGGAGCGGTGAACAGTCTGACGGGGTCCGGCTGGGGTGGGTCGTCGACCGGGTCCGGCGCGTCCCGGCTGGCGGGTGTGATTCGCGTCGACGAGGTCGCCGCCGGGAAGATTTCCCATGCATTGGCGCTACAGACCAGCAACGCCTGCACGACATTTCGCCCGCCCGCGATCAAAGCCGACGGGACTTCCAGGCGGCCCGACTGCATCCCGGAGGGCGCTCGCCTGCAGCTGGACCCCGGGGTGGATCTGCATTCCCTCGGCCTCAGCAAGGGTGTGCTCGCGGTGGCCACCGCGATGCAGCGTTACGGCGGTTATGTCGTCGACGTCGGTGGCGCACCGCTCAGTGCGAGCTTCGAACTGGATCGCTCAGCGGCCGCCGGCACGTTGGGCAAGGTCTATCAGGACGCGGGATTCCGTTGGGATTACGACGCAATGGAGCGCGTCCCGTGGGACAAGCTACGAGTGTTGGGATGACAGTGACTTCTTCGGGATATCGTGCACGGGTGAACATCAAGCACGCCGCGTACGGGGCGCTCAACCGGCCTCCGACTCGTTGGCTGCTCGGCGTCGCCGCCTCTGCGCGCACCGTGCTGGGGGATGAGCGGGCTTGGATCACCTACGACGCACCGACGGGGGACTGGCTCAAACGGACGCGGGCCGGCGCGATGCTGATGTCCGATCTTCGCAATGGCGGCGGCATGAGCGCGGGGCAATGCGCCGAAGCCGCTCAAGACATGTTCCTGCACCGGTATTCGCTGTGCCCCGGTGACGTGGTGCTCGACATCGGCGCCGGGATCGGGACCGAGGTGCTGCCATTCTCCAGAATTGTCGGAGACTCCGGCAAGGTCATTGCTGTCGAGGCGCACCCCGCGACGTATCACCGGCTCGAGCGGGTTCGCGAGCTGAACGATCTGCGCAACGTCACGCTTTTTCACGCCGCCGTGATGGACACCAACGACCCGGTGTACATCAGTGACCTTCAGGCCGAGGACTATCTCGAGAACAAGATTGGTGCCGTCGGGGTCGAAGTTCCCGCGCTCACGCTGCCGGACCTGGTCTCCCGGCTGAAGCTCGACCGCATCGACTTTCTGAAGATGAACATCGAAGGTGCCGAGCTGCCGGCCCTTCGCGGCGCGACGGATGTACTGCCGCTGGTGCGGCACGCCGCGATCGGGTGCCATGACTTCCTGGCGAGGGAGACCGGTGATGACTCGTACCGCACCAAAGACGCGGTGCGCGCATTGCTGGTCGAGGCAGGGTTCACCGTGACCACGCGGCACGATGATCCGCGCCCCTGGGCCGCCGACTACCTTTTCGCGTCCCGCTGAGACCGGTCGGGGAACGCGCGGGTGGGGGCTGAACAGAAGAATGTAGACGGCGAAAGCCGGGATCGGGTCGCGGACGCGGCGCCGGCTGCCGCGGATGCAACACCTGCGACCGGTCGCCAAGCTGCGTGGAATTACCTGGTTTTCGGGCTGAGTAAGAGCTCGACCCTGATCATGACGATCGTCGCCGCGCGACTGCTCGACCCTGCTGACTTCGGTCTCTTCACCCTGGCGCTCTTGGTGGTCAATCTCTTCGATTACATGAAAGACCTCGGGGTTGGAGCCGCGCTGGTTCAAAGCCCTGACAAATGGGAGCGCCTTGCGCCCACGGGGTTGACCCTCACTGTGATCTTCGGCGTCGTCGCCGGCGCACTGCTCGCACTCACCGCGCCGCTGGGGGCGGCGATGCTGCATCAGCCGGGGTTGACACCGTTGATCCGCGTGCTGGCCATCGGGCTGACCATCTCCGCGCTCAGCGCCATTCCAGCTGCCAGGTTGCGACGCGATCTCGACTTCCGGCAGCGCATGTGGCCGGAGTTCCTCGGTTCGGTCGTCAAGGCCACGCTCACCATCGTCCTGGCCGCCCAAGGCCACGGTGTCTGGAGCCTGGTCTACGGGCAGCTGGCCGGTACCGTCGTGTTGACGGTCCTGTATTGGTGGGTTGCCCGAACACCCATCATGTTTGGCTTTGACCGGCACCAAGCACGAAGCCTGGTTCGGTACGGATCCGCGCTCACCGGGGTCTCCTTGCTCAGCTTCGCGATGTTCAACATGGACTACCTGTTCATCGGAATGCGCCGCGGCGATGAACAGTTGGGTCTCTACACCCTGGCCTACCGGCTTCCCGACCTACTGGTCCTCGCCCTCTGCAGCGTGATCAGCGACGTGCTGTTCAGTGCGCTGTCCCGTCTGCAGCACGATCGGAAGCGCCTCGGCGGTCATTACCTCGAAGTCATCGCTGCCACGATGGCGTTGAGCGCGCCGATCAGCGTCGCCCTGGCTGCCGCGGCACCCGCGGTGATCGGCACCCTGTATGGACCCGAATATGCCGGTGCTGCACCGGTGCTCGTGGTGCTGGCCATCTACGCCCTACTCTTTTCGGTTTCGTGGCATGCCGGCGACGTGTTCAAAGCCATGGGCCGGCCAACCCTTCTCATCGCGACCGGTACCGGACGACTCGCGCTGATGGTCGGACCGGTCTGGTGGGCGGCGGGCCACAGCATCGTCCTGGTGGGGTTGATGTTGCTCGCGGTGGAGACCGTGATGTTCACGGTGAACACGCTGCTGGTGCGGCGGGTGGCCGGAATCGGCCTGCGGGACCTCGGGATCGCCGTGGTGCGTCCGCTACCCGCAGCAGCCGCGATGGGCACGGCGATGCTCGCGTTGACCTGGTTGACGGCTGGCCTGCCGGCACCGGTTGTGCTGCTGATCGCCATCCCGGCGGGGCTGCTGACGTACGTTCTCGGGTTGCGTCTGACTGCGCGTCAGCTCTACGACGCCGGAGCCGGTGTGGCCCACAAGGTGATCGGGGGATCTCGTTGACGCGTGCAAAGCGGTCACCCCTGCGGGTGTTGATGATCCTGGATTCGTACAACTTCGGCGGCGCCGAGAATCTGATCGCCGAGCTCGGTCGGTTCGAACCGCTGGCCCTACATGTGTCGGTTGCCAGCCTCGCACCGGAGACCAGCGGTCGCAATGCGCTGTTCGGCAGGCTCGCTGACGCGCGCCTGAAACCGACGTACATTTCGGTGCGGAAGCTGTTGGATGTCAAGGGGTTTCTCCGGCTCGTGCGCACCCTGCGGAATGCCGATGTCGACGTCGTCCATGCACATCTGGGCTACTCGGCGATCCTGGTTCCGCTGGCCGCGCGGCTGGTGGGCAAGCCCGTGGTCGCCACCCTGCATTTGAGTCCGCAACCGCACAGCAGCCGCGGAGAATGGCTCAAGGAACGGATGTCGGTTCGGATACCGGCCCGCCTGGGTCGGCTGGTGCTGGTCTCCCGACATGCGTTCGATCAGTACGCCCGCGTGCACGGCCCGGCCCGATCGACATGGCGCGCGATCCCCAATGGGGTGAACATCAAACGGTATAGCGCACGGGGCCTCCGCTCGACGGACCGGCCGGTGTGGGCGATGGTCGCCGCCCTGCGCCCGGACAAGAACCACGTCGACCTCATCCGTGCCTGGGCCGGGGTTGTCGAGGCTTATCCCGGCGCAAGACTGCTGATCATCGGTGACGGTCCGAGTCGGGACGACGTCGAGCGCGCGGTGGCCGATGCGGGGCTGGAAGATTCGGTTCAGCTCCTCGGTCGTCGCGAGGACGTCCCCGACATTCTGCGCACCGTCGACGGAGTGGTGTCGGCATCCGTGGACGAAGCCCTGCCGACCGCGCTCATCGAGGCCGGCGCCTGCGGTCTGCCGGTCGTCGCCTCCGATGCCGGCGGCACCCGCGAGATCGTCGTCGACGGGGTGACCGGCCGACTGGTGCCGCTGCGCGACGTGCCCGCTCTGACCGCAGCACTCGTGGAAGTCATCGGAAATCCCGATCTCGCAGCACGATTCGGCGCGGCGGGCCGGGCGCAGGCCGAGGAGAAGTACTCAATGCGTACGTGGATCGCCCGGCTGGAAGAGCTTTACCGGGAGGTCATCGATGGGCACTCCTGAGGATCCGGCACCGCTGACGGTGGCTCATGTGATCCACTCGCTCGGCGCCGGGGGCGCCGAAGCCGTGCTCGTCGAGCTCGCCCGCGCGGCACCGTCCGCCGGAATCCGGCTCGTCGTCGTCGGGTTGTCCGATGCGGTAGGCGATGACGGCATCGACAACCGCGTCGTCCCGCTGCTCCGTCGGCAGGGCGCCGTCGTCCATGAGATGCACTCGGGCCGTTACGATGCGACCGCGATCACGCGGTTGGCGAAGCTGTTTCGCGAGGAGCGCGTCGACCTCGTGCATACCCACCTCAAGCACGCCGACCTCGTCGGCGGTCTGGCCGCACGCCTGGCCGGGGTGCCGTCGGTGTCGACTCTGCACGTGATCGACATCGCGACGTCGCGCATGCACCAACTGCGGGTCAAGGTTGCGGTGGTGGCCCGCAAATTCCTGTCCAGTGCAGTGATCGCCTTATCCAGTGCCCAACGGGATTGGTATGCCCACTATGCCGGCGCGGTGGCGCCGATCATGGTGCTGCCCAACGGCATCGTCGAACCCGAGACGGCCCGCGACCGGCAGCAGGTTCGTGTCGAACTCGGGATAACTGACGACGCTGTATTGGCGCTGTGCGCGAGCCTGATGCGCCCGGAGAAGGGGCACGCCGAACTGCTCGAGGCCGTTCGCCTGCTACCCGCCGGCAGCCCGGTGATCGTTGCGTTGGCCGGCGACGGCCCCCTCTTCGCGAAGATTCAGTCCACGGTCGCTGCCGATCCGGTTCTGACGCAACGAATTCGGCTTCTGGGATTTCGCAACGACATCGCCGATCTGATCGTGGCGTCCGATTTCGTGGTTCAGCCGTCGCTGGAGGACGCCCTGCCGACGTCGCTGATCGCCGCGTTGGCCGGCGGTCGGCCGATCGTCGCGACACGGGTCGGCGGTATTCCCGACATTGTCGGACCAGGGTGCGGAGTTCTGGTGGCACCGGGAGAGCCGTCCGCGCTCAGTGCCGGCATCGCGGAGATGGCGACCGTCATCGGTTCGGATGCCCAGGCGTCGGCGGTGATCGGCCGCGCAGCTCGCGAGCGCTACGAGAGGGTGTTCAGCGCGGACGTCTGGGTGTCGAACCTTCGCGCGCTGTACGAAACAGTGATCGGCGGCAACAGAATCCGGCGCCGCATCGTGCTGGTGGAGTTCCCGCCCTCGGGCGGCCTGTACCAGTTCGCGCTGCAACTGGGTGAGGCATTGGCCCGTGCGGGGATGGGTGTCGAGCTGGTCACCGGCCCTTCACCGGAATTGGGCTCCCGGGAACTGAATTGCCGGGTTCGCAGCATTCTGCCGACATGGCATCCGGCCGCCGGTTCGGACGCGCCGGCGTGGTGGCGCAAGGCGCGGCGCGGGGTCCGCGCCGGGCAACACACCGCGGCCTGGGCCGTGCTGCTGGCTTACCTGATGCGGGCCCGACCCGATGTCGTCGTGTGGTCGGCATGGCGTTTCCCGGTCGACGGGTGGGGGGTGCGGGTCGCGCGCCGGCTCCTTCCGAAGACGGTGCTGACACTGGTGGCCCACGAACCCCGTCCACTGGTTGAACAGCCTGGGCACCAAGGCATGTACAAGACTTCGGGCACCACGGCGGGCGCACTGGCCCCGGCCTACGCCGACCTCGACACCGTGTTCGTGCTCGGCCAAACCGCCAAGGACGCGCTCGTCGAAACCTGGCCGATCTCGGCACCGGTGCACGTCATTCCGCACGGCGACGAAGGCATCTTCGCCCGGGACGCCGTCCCCGGCGCCGAATCAACCGGGCCGGTGGCTCTTTCGTTCGGCACGATCACCGCCTACAAGGGCGTCGACACGTTGTGCCAAGCGTGGCCGTCGGTGCGGGCACGTGTGCCCGACGCCGAGCTTGTCATCGCGGGCGCGCTGAGCGCCGATGTCGACGAGGCGGCACTGCGGGCACAAGTCGCCGTTCTGCCCGGTGTCAGCCTGCAGACCGGCTACGTGCCGGTGGCCGATGTGGCCGATTATTTCGCGAAGTCCCGCTGTGTGGTGCTGCCGTACAAACGCAGCTCGCAGTCCGGTGTCGCGCATCTGGCCTTCACGATGGGCCGACCCGTCGTCGCGACCCGCGTCGGCGACATCCCCGCGGTCGTCCGCGACGAAGTCTCCGGTCTGCTCGTCGCTCCCGAGGATCCGGCTGCGCTCGCCGAAGCCATCATCCGGCTGCTCACCGACGCCGAATTGGCGGCATCGATGGGTAAGGCCGGCGCCGAGAGTCTGATCGACGGTGCGTCGTGGGACGAGGTTGCCGATCAGTTCCTGCGGGCGCTGCCACCGGCGCGCAACCCGGGGTAGGTGTGCAACTTGTGTGCGAGACCTGCGTTACTGCGCAGCTCGGGTCGCCGGATGGATGGCGATCAGCGGGAAACCTCCCCGTCGCCGGCACATCGCGGCCAGCTCCGAGTACGCCTTCTCGCCGAGCAACTCGGTGAGCTCGGGGGCGTAGGACTGCCACACCTGCTTCGCCCCGACGTGGGCCGCGGGATCGCCGGTGCAGTACCAGTGCAGATCGGCACCGCCCTCGCCCCAACCGCGCCGGTCGTACTCGGTGATGATGGTCTTCAGGATCTCGGTGCCGTCCGGGCGGGTGATCCACTCCTGGCTGCGCCGGATGGGGAGCTGCCAGCACACCTCAGGCTTCATCGTCAGCGGCTCGACCCCGAGCTTGAGCGCCTTGGTGTGTAGCGCACAGCCGATGCCGGCCGGGAAGCCCGGGCGGTTGAGGAAGATGCAGGCACCCTTGTATCTGCGGGTGCGCAAGTTGGGTTTGTCGTCGAACTCGTCCATCTCGAGGTAGCCCTTGCGGCCCAGGCCCTTGTCCCGAAACTGCCAGTCCTCGTCGGTCAGGTGCTTGACGGCATCGTCGAGGTTGGCGCGGTCGTCGTCATCGGACAAAAACGCCCCGTGCGAACAGCAACCGTCGTCCGGACGGCCGGCAACCGTGCCCTTGCAGGCGGGTGTGCCGAACACGCAGGTCCAATTCGACAGCAGCCAAGTCAAATCCGCGGCGATCAGATGCTCAGGATTCTCCGGGTCGTAGAACTCCACCCACTCGCGGGGGAAGTCCAGGTCAACTTCTTGCACGTGCCCATCCGTCACAGCGCCCAACCGTAGTCCAAGTGCCGCTCACCTTCGCGGTGGCATTTGTCCCATGTCGCAACTGCAGGCGAGGTGACGCAGGCTAGTTTTGTTCACGTGCGATTAGGCGTGCTCGACGTGGGCAGCAACACGGTTCATCTGCTGGTGGTCGATGCCCACCGGGGTGGGCATCCAACTCCGATGAGCTCGACCAAGGCCGCCCTGCGACTTGCCGAGGCGATCGACGACTCCGGCAAGCTCACTCGCCGCGGTGCGGACAAGCTGATCGACACCATCGACGAATTCGCCAAGATCGCCGCCAGCTCGGGCTGCGCCGATCTGATGGCATTCGCCACCTCGGCGGTCCGCGACGCCAAGAACTCCGAGGACGTCCTGGCCCGTGTGTTCGCCGAAACCGGCGTCAAGTTGCAGGTTCTGTCCGGTGCCAATGAGTCTCGGCTGACCTTTCTCGCAGTGCGCCGCTGGTACGGCTGGAGCGCGGGCCGGATCATCAACCTCGACATCGGTGGCGGCTCCCTGGAGCTGTCCAACGGCGTCGACGAAGCGCCCGAGGTGGCGCTGTCCCTGCCCCTGGGGGCCGGCCGGCTCACCCGCGAATGGCTTCCCGACGATCCACCCGGCCGGCGCCGCGTCGGGATGCTGCGCGACTGGCTGGACAACGAGCTGGCCGAGGCCAGTGCGTTCGTCCTGGAAGCCGGTCTCCCCGACCTCGCGGTCGCGACCTCGAAGACGTTCCGATCGCTGGCCCGGCTCACCGGTGCGGCCCCGTCGGGCGCCGGGCCCAGGGTCAAGCGAACGCTGACCGCCAACGGCCTGAGGCAGCTCATATCTTTCATCTCTAGGATGACCACGACAGATCGTGCCGAGTTGGAGGGAGTCAGTGCCGAGCGGGCGCCACAGATCGTGGCCGGTGCTCTGGTGGCGGAGGCGAGCATGCGAGCACTGTCATTGGAATCCGTAGACATATGTCCGTGGGCGCTGCGGGAGGGTCTCATCCTGCGCCGACTCGACAGTGAAGCTGACGGAACTGCCCTGGTGGAAACCGCCGTGGGGGATGCTGGAAGCAAGAATTTTGATCGGTCAACTGCCGCCCGATCGAGAGGCACACGATGACTTCACCAGAGGACAGCGAGAACAGCCGGCCGATCTCGGTGGCCGAGCTGCTCGCCAAGAACGGAACGATCGGCTCACCGCCGGTCGGGGGCCGCCGCCGCCGTCGACGCGGCAACAGCGACGCGGTGACTGTCGCCGAATTGACCGGCGAGATTCCGGTCATCCGGACCGGTGAGATTCCCGTCGTCCGCGACGTCGAGGCCGGCGAGGAATCGGAGACCGAAGAACCTGCCGCCGAGACACCTGAGCCGCCGGTCGCCGTCACCAACGGCTCGGCCGCCTCGACGGACGTGCTCGAGGAGCACCACGAGGAAGAGACGCCGGCGCGGTCCTTCGACGGGCCGCCGCAACGCTCGGACAGCCCGCTCCCGCGCCGCGAGCCGGGCCCGGAACGCGGCTACGACCCCCGCCCGATGCGCCGGCCCGAGCCCACGGTTGAAGCCGACGAGTCGGACTCCGACGCCGAGCAGATGGCCTTCGACCCGGTCGATGAATCGGCGCCCGTACTGGACCTGGGTCCCGAGGAGCAGGTGGACGAAGCCGCCGAGTTGCAGTCTTATCTGCGGTCCTCCGGCGGCACCCTGTTCAGCGGTCAGACCGTGGCCGACGACCTCGCCCGGCGCGGTGTGAAAGTCGACGAGCATGACGGCGACGCAGCGGCGACGGATACCGAGGCGCAGGACCATCCGCGCGAGGGCAAGCTCACCGCGCTCTGGCGCGGGCTGCTGGTGGTGGGTCAGTCGATCCTGGCCGTCGCATTCGGTGCCGGGCTGTTCATCGCGTTCGACCAGCTGTGGCGGTGGAACAACATCGTCGCGCTGGTGCTCTCGGTGTTGGTCATCCTGGGTTTGGTGGTGGCCGTCCGAATCGTCCGCAAGACCGAGGACATCGCCAGCACGCTGATCGCCGTGGCGGTCGGTGCGCTGGTGACACTCGGACCGCTGGCGCTGCTGCAATCGACCTGATTCGTCAGTGCGCCCAGCCATCAAGGTCGGTCTGTCGACAGCCTCGGTCTATCCGCTGAGGACCGAGGCGGCTTTCGAGTATGCCGCCGAATTGGGTTATGACGGAGTCGAACTCATGGTGTGGGCGGAAACCGTCAGCCAGGACGTCGGCGCAATCTCCAAGTTGTCCCGGCGCTACAACATGCCGGTGCTGTCGGTACACGCCCCGTGCCTGCTGATCTCACAGCGGGTGTGGGGCGCCAACCCCATCCCGAAGCTGACGCGCAGCGTGCAGGCCGCCGAACGGCTGGGTGCGCAGACCGTGGTGGTGCACCCGCCGTTCCGGTGGCAGCGCCGCTACGCCGACGGATTCAGCGAGCAGGTGGCTGAGTTGGAAAGCCGCAGTGACGTTCTGGTCGCGGTGGAGAACATGTTCCCGTTCCGAGCCGATCGGTTCTTCGGCTCCGGCGACTCGTCGATCGAGCGGATGCGCAAGCGCGGGGGCCGTCCCGGCGTTGGTATTTCGGCGTTCGCACCGTCCTATGACCCTTTGGACGGCAACCATGCGCACTACACGCTGGACCTGTCGCACACCGCGACCGCGGGCACCGATGCCCTCGAGATGGCTGAGCGAATGGGCGACGGCCTGGTGCACCTGCACCTGTGTGACGGCAACGGCGCCTCCACCGACGAACACCTGGTGCCGGGTCGGGGAACACAGCCGACGGTCGAGGTATGCCAGATGCTGGCTGCAAGCGACTTCACCGGGCATGTGATCCTGGAGGTCACCACCTCGGGTGCGCGCACCAAGGCAGAGCGTGAGGCGCTGCTGGCCGAATCGCTCCAGTTCGCGCGCACTCATCTGCTGCGGTGAGTGCCGCGGTGCGCGGAAGTGTTGTGTGAGAGAGGCATTGATGTACCCCCGGTTTTCCGACGCGATGAAGTTGACCGCTGTCGAGGATGGCTTTGAAGCAAACCTCAACGAGCACTGGACGATTGGGCCGAAAATTCACGGCGGGGTGATGTTGTCGCTGTGTGCCAACGCCGCCCGGGCGGCCTATGGGCAGGAAGACTTTGAGCCGGTGGCGGTGTCGGCGGACTTCCTGTCGGCGCCCGATCCCGGATCGGTGCGACTGATCACACGAGTGCAGAAGCGGGGCCGCCGCATCGGTCTGGTCGACGTCGCCCTGACCCAGGGCGAACGCACCTGCGTGCGGACCGTCGTAACCCTCGGCGATCCTGAGCACCACGTCGAGCCCCTGCTGTCGGCCAATCCGGTGACGCCGCTGATGAGCGTCGAGCCGCCCGCGCACATCGAGCCGATCGGTCCCGGTCATCCGGCGGCGGCGATCAATAACCTGGCCCGCGGCTGCGACATCCGTCCCGATCTGGACGAGGCGCGCACCGAGTCCGGCGCGCCGGTCTACAAGATCTGGGTGCGGCCCAAGGACGGGCCGGTGGACGTGTTGTTCGCGCTGATGTGCGGTGACATTTCGGTGCCGGCCTGCTACGCGGTGGGCCGCCGGGGCTGGGCGCCGACGGTACAGATGACCGCGTACCTGCGGGGCATGCCCGACGACGGCTGGCTGCGGGTGGCGTGCACGACGGCCCAGATCGGGCAGGACTGGTTCGACGAGGACCACACCGTGGTCGACAGCGCCGGGCGCATCATCGTGCAGACCCGCCAGCTGGCCCTGGTGCCCGCCGAGTAACTCAGCGATTTCGGCGCGCTAACCGCCGCTAGGCGAACGGAAACGCGCCGAACTCGCTCAGGCCGATAGGGTCTCTGCCCATGGCCAGAATCGCGATCATCGGCGGCGGCAGCATGGGCGAGGCGATCCTTGCGGGACTGCTTCGGGCGGGCCGGCAGGTCAAGGACCTCGTGGTCTCCGAGCGGATGCCGGAGCGTGCTCGCTACCTGGGTGAGAAGTACTCGGTTCAGCTCGCCTCGGTGTCCGAGGCGGTCGAAACCGCCGCATTCGTGATCGTCGCGGTCAAGCCAGGCGATGCCGAGGTTGTCGTCGCGGAGATCGCCGAAGCCGCGGCCAAGGCCGAGAGCGACACCGTCGAGCAGGTCTGCGTGACCGTCGCGGCGGGGGTGACGATCGGTTTCTACGAATCGCGATTGCCCGCCGGTTCGCCGGTGGTGCGGGTGATGCCCAATGCGCCGACCTTGGTCGGTGCGGGCGTCAGCGCCATGGCTGCGGGTCGGTTTGCCACCGCTGAGCAGCTCGCTGACGTCGCGGCGGTGTTCCGGTGCGTCGGCGACGTATTGACCGTCCCCGAGAGCCAGCTGGACGCCGTAACGGCCGTCTCTGGTTCGGGGCCCGCCTACTTCTTCCTTTTCGTCGAGGCCTTGGTCGACGCGGCCGTCGCCAACGGGCTCGGCAGGGCCGTTGCGACCGACCTCGCGGTGCAGACCATGGCCGGATCGGCGGCGATGCTCCTTGAACGCCTCGACGGCCAGCGCGCGGCCGGCGAAGACGTCGGCCTGGACACCTCACCGGCACGGCTGCGGGCGATGGTCACGTCCCCGGGCGGTACCACTGCCGCTGGCCTGCGGGAACTTGAAAGTGGTGGGTTACGGGCGGCCGTCGCGGCTGCCATCGACGCCGCAAAAACCCGCTCTGAGCAGCTGGGAATTACATCAGAGTAGTTCAACTAATTTCTGATTGATTGACCCACACCCGTCGCAGTAACCCCATCCGCCACGCTATTCTCCTCGTGTATGCACGGCTGGGTGCCAGCGGTGGGGAAGCCGCTGGAACTGCCCGTGCCTGACGGATTGGGTTGCGATGACGTCTATGAACGGGCCATCGGCGCGGGATTCGGCTGGGAAATCGGCGCGGGATGCCGGCGGCGCCGACAGCCCGCCCGCCGCTCGAGCTCAATTTCTCACCGTCGCCGAAGTCGCCGCGCTGATGCGCGTCAGCAAGATGACGGTTTACCGCCTGGTGCACAACGGTGAGCTGCCTGCGGTGCGGGTGGGCCGGTCGTTCCGGGTGCATGCCAAGGCCGTCCACGATCTGCTCGAGACGTCGTACTTCGACGCTGGCTGATCGTTCGTCGCGCGGGCGCTCATCGTTGGGTGACCAGCTCGTCGGCAACAGGTCGTTTTCCGTTCCGCATGCCTGCTTAGGTAAGGTGTCCGGGACACAAGAAGCCTGCTCTGGTGCAGGCACTGCGAGGATTTAGGTAGCGGATTTCATGGGTTCAGTCATCAAGAAGCGGCGTAAGCGCATGTCGAAGAAGAAGCACCGCAAGCTGCTGCGTCGTACCCGGGTCCAGCGCAGAAAACTCGGCAAGTAGTCGTCGCACCCGGCCTGGCTCGGCCTTGTCGAGCCGTGCCGGGTCTCGGATGGGCCGATAGGCTGTTCTGATGTCCTCCGGCGGTATCGACAACGAAACTCCGCATTACCCGAAGGTTGTGCTGGTCACCGGGGCGTGCCGGTTCCTCGGCGGATACCTGACCGCGCGCCTGGCGCAGAACCCGCTGATCAACAAGGTCATCGCCGTCGACGCCGTCGCGCCCAGCAAGGATCTGCTGCGCCGGATGGGCCGCGCTGAGTTCGTGCGTGCTGATATTCGAAATCCATTCATCGCCAAAGTGATTCGCAACGGCGAGGTCGACACTGTGGTGCATGCCGCCGCGGCGTCCTACGCCCCGCGGTCAGGTGGGCGCGCGACGTTGAAGGAAATCAACGTCATGGGCGCCATGCAATTGTTCGCCGCCTGTCAGAAGGCGCCGTCGGTGCGACGGGTGATCCTCAAGTCGACCTCCGAGGTCTATGGCTCCCATCCGCATGATCCGGTGGCCTTCACCGAGGACAGCAGCAGCCGCCGTCCGCCCGCGGAGGGGTTCGCCCGCGACAGCATCGACATCGAGGGCTATGCGCGCGGACTGGGCCGGCGCCGGCCCGACATCGCGGTCACGATCCTGCGGCTGGCCAACATGATCGGCCCGGGGATGGACACCGCGCTCTCGCGGTATCTGGCCGGCCCGCTGGTGACCACCGTGCTCGGTCACGATGCGCGGCTGCAGCTGCTGCACGAGCAAGATGCACTCGGGGCGCTGGAGCGGGCCACGATGGCCGGCAAATCGGGCACCTTCAACATCGGCGCCGACGGCGTGATGATGATGTCGCAAGCAATCCGGCGCTCCGGGCGAGTTGCGATTCCACTGCCCAGTTCCGCGGTTTGGGCACTGTATTCGTTGCGAAGGACGGGCCGGACGTCCGACCTCAACCGTGACCAGATGGACTGGCTAAATTACGGCCGCGTCATGGAAACCACCAGAATGCGTTCCGAGTTGGGCTTTACCCCCAAATGGACCACGATAGAGGCCTTCGACGACTACGTACGCGGCCGAGGATTGACCCCGATCATCGACCCGAACTGGGTACGATCTGTGGAAAGTCGTGCGGTCGCCGTTGCGCAGCGATGGGGCGGCTGATGAGCCGATGGTGGGGAGAAGGTAACCGAAGTGCCGGGTGAGCCAAGAGCGAAAGTGATTCCGCTGCACTCGAATACGAGTCGTGTCGCGGCGGCTCGCCGTGCTGCTCAGCGCGCCGACGCCGCGCGCCGGCATCCTTCACTGCTGGCCGACTCCGGCGCCCGCGCATCGGCCGAGGAGATCGCCGCCGTCGTCCGGGAAATCGATTCGCGCCGTGGCGCCAGTGGAATGGGGCCCTCCGACGAGGCTCCGAATGAACTGGCACAACGCATTTCGGCGGTCGCAGATTACGTCACCAAACGATTCTCCGGTGATTACGCGGTGGATGAATTCGGTTTCGACCCGATGTTCAACAACGCCATCGTATTGCCTTTGCTGCGGCCGCTTTTCCGGAATTGGTTCCGGGTCGAGGTCAGCGGTGTCGAGAATCTGCCGAAAACGGGCGCCGGACTGGTGGTGGCCAATCATGCTGGAACGTTGCCGATCGACGGCATGATGCTGTCGGTGGCGGTGCACGACCATCACCCGGCGAATCGGGATGTGCGCTTGCTGGCCGCGGACATGGTCTTCGACATGCCGATGCTCGGACCGATCGCGCGCAAAGCCGGTCACACCATGGCGTGCACCACCGACGCCCATCGCCTGCTGGCCGGCGGCGAACTGACCGCCGTCTTCCCGGAGGGATACAAGGGGTTGGGCAAGCCCTTCCGAGACCGGTACAAGTTGCAGCGGTTCGGCCGTGGCGGGTTCGTCTCTGCAGCTCTTCGCACCAAGGCGCCGATCATCCCGTGCTCGATCGTCGGCTCCGAGGAGATCTATCCGATGATCGCCGACGTCAAGCTTCTGGCGCGGGTGCTCGGACTGCCGTACTTCCCGATCACGCCACTCTTCCCACTGGCGGGCCCGGCCGGACTCATCCCGCTTCCGTCCAAGTGGCACATCGCATTTGGCAAGCCGATCGAAACCGCGAGCTACGACGACGCCGCGGCCGACGATCCGATGATCACTTTCGATCTCACCGACCAGGTGCGTGAGACCATCCAGCAGACGCTGTACCAGTTGCTGACCAAGCGCCGCAACATGTTCTTCGGCTGAGCGAGCAGGGTCAGCTCTGGGCCCGACGAATCAGCGCTAGGTTTGCCTGCCCATTGCTGCCGCGGCGATGGCCGCGACCTGAGCGTTGGTTTCCTCGTCGCCGCCGGCTTCACCGATCAATGTCACGACGGTCGTCATCACCGGTTTGCCTTCTTCGTCGGTGACTTCGCTGCGCAATTCGCTGATGACCGTGCCGTGTGATTCGACGACCGAATCCAGCCACGAATCGAAGAACAATTTGTCGCCCGCCACGATCCGGCGGTGAAAATGAATCTTCTGATCGCGGTGGAGGACGCGAGCGATATTGATGCCGACGTCGAAGTTGCGGAATATGTCGAGCTGCACCTGGCGGCCCGGGATCGCGATGAACGTCAGCGGCGCCACGACGTCGGGGTAACCGGCGGCCCTGGCCGCTTCCTCGCTGAAGTGCAGCGGATCGTCGGACTGGATCGCCTTGGCGTACTCGCGGATCTTCTCCCGGCCGACCAGGTAATAGTCCGGATAGCGGTAGTGGGTTCCGATGATGTCGCTGGCGATTGACACCCGGGGAGCCTATCAGCGGGTATGGCGGGAGCTGTGAATCAGCGTCGGCGCGATACGGCTGCGGCCAGCGCGCCGCCGGCCGCTCCCAGCGCCAGTGCCGAGGGCACCCCGATGCGCGCCGCCTTGCGCGCGGTGCGGAAGTCGCGGATCTCCCAGCCGCGCTCGCGGGCCAGCTCGCGCAGGTCGGCGTCCGGGTTGATCGCGACCGCGGTGCCGACCAGAGACAGCATCGGCACGTCGTTGTAGCTGTCGGAGTAGGCGGTGCAGCGCTTGAGGTTCAGGCCCTCGCGAACGGCCAGCTGGCGCACCGCGTGCGCCTTGCCGACGCCGTGCAGGATGTCGCCCACCAGGCGGCCGGTGAAGACCCCGTTCTCCGACTCCGCGACCGTACCCAACGCGCCGGTGAAGCCCAGCCGGCGGGCGATCGTGTCGGCCAGCTCGAAGGGCGTCGCGGTGACCAGCCACACCTGCTGGCCGGCGTCGAGGTGCATCTGCGCCAGCGCGCGGGTGCCGGGCCAGATCTTGTCGGCGATGATGTCGTCGTAGATTTCCTCGCCGACGGCGATCAGCTCGGCGGTCGACCGTCCCTCGATGAACGCCAGCGCCTTGCGCCGGCCCTCGGCGACGTCGTCGCTGTTCTCCCGCCCGGTCAACTGGAACTTCGCCTGCGCGTAGATGAATTTGGCCATGTCGCCGTAGGTGAAGTACTTGCGCGCGGCCAGGCCCCGCCCGAAGTGCACCAGCGACGAGCCCTGGACGAGGGTGTTGTCCACGTCGAAGAACGCGGCCGCAGTGAGGTCGGAGGGCGGCAGGCTCGGCTCGGCGGCCTGCGGCCCGGGCTCGCGATGTGCGGCGATGCTGGCGTCGCGCGCCACGGCGCTGGCTTGCTCGGCGACCAACTCGTCGACGGCCCGCTCGGCGCTGGCATCACCTGCAAGCTCCTGGTCGTCCCCGGAACCCATGGGACAACCCTAACTGCGACACTGGATCAGGTGAGCCGCGCACACGTCGAGCTGTTGACCCGGGCCGGGTGCACCATCTGCCTGAAGGTGTACCAACGTCTGACCGAGCTGGCGGGGGAGCTGGATTTCGACTTGTCGGCCACCGACGTCGATGCCGCTGCGGCCGCGGGGGACAACGCTTTACGGGCCGAATTCGGCGACCGGCTCCCGGTCGTCCTGCTCGACGGCCGCGAGCACAGCTATTGGGATGTCGACGTCGAACGGCTTCGCGCGGACCTGTCACTCGGCCGTGCGGTCGTCGATGACGAGAGGTGAACACCGGCGGAATTTGGCCAGCCGCCTGCGCAGCGTTTACCGTGGAAGTAAGTTTCACTAACGGAGCATTCCGTCACAGCGAGGGAGCGGGCCAGGTGATCGTGCCGTGAGCGTGCTGCTGTTCGGGGTGTCGCATCGGAGCGCTCCGGTTTCGGTTCTCGAGCAACTGTCCACCGACGAGTCGGACCAGCTCAAGATCATCGATCAGCTGCTGCAGTCGTCGCTGGTAACCGAGGCGATGGTGCTGTCGACCTGCAACCGGGTCGAGGTCTATGCGGTGGTGGACGCCTTCCACGGCGGTCTGTCGGCGATCGGCCAGGTGCTGTCCGAGCACTCCGGCATGTCGATGGGCGATCTGACCCGGTACGCCTACGTCCGCTACGCCGAGGCCGCCGTCGAGCATCTGTTCGCGGTGGCCAGCGGCCTGGACAGCGCCGTGATCGGCGAACAGCAGGTACTCGGCCAGGTCCGCCGCGCCTACGCCGCCGCCGAGGCCAACAAGACCGTCGGGCGCGTCCTGCACGACTTGTCCCAGCGCGCCCTCTCGGTGGGCAAGCGGGTGCACTCCGAGACCGCGATCGACGCCGCCGGCGCCAGTGTGGTCTCCGTCGCACTCGACATCGCCGCCTCCCGGCTCGACGGTTTGGCCGGCCGCACCGCCGCCGTCGTCGGCGCCGGGTCGATGGGCGGGCTGTCGGTCGCACACCTGCTCCGGGCCGGCGTCACCCACATCGATGTCGTGAACCGGTCGCTGCCGCGTGCCCAGCGGCTGGCTGAGAACATCCGTCAGCAGGGTGCGACCGCAACGGCGCTGAGCCTCGACGAATTGCCCGCCGCGCTGGCCGCCGCCGATGTGGTGGTCAGCTGTACCGGCGCAGTGCGTCCGGTGGTCACGCTGGCCGATGTTTACCACGCGCTGGCCAGCGTCCGTCGCGACGAGACCGCCCCGCCGCTCGTGCTCTGCGATCTGGGCATGCCCCGCGACGTCGACGCCGCCGTGGCCGGACTGCCCGGGGTGGCGGTCATCGACATGGACCGGGTGCAACGCGAACCGTCGGCCCGGGCCGCGGCGACCGACGCCGAAGCGGCCCGCCAGATCGTCGCCGCCGAGGTTGCCAGCTATCTGGCCGGCCAGCGGATGTCGGAAGTCACGCCCACGGTCACCGCGCTGCGCCAGCGCGCCGCCGACGTCGTCGAGTCCGAACTGCTCCGTCTGGACAACCGGCTGCCGGGCCTGGACGGTGCGCAGCGCGACGAGGTCGCCCGCACCGTGCGCCGGGTGGTCGACAAGCTGCTGCACGCCCCGACCGTGCGGGTCAAGCAGCTGGCCAGCGCTCCCGGCGGGGATAGCTACGCCGAGGCATTGCGGGAACTCTTCGAACTCGATCCACAGGCCGTCGATGCCGTGGCCGCAGGTGAATTGCCCCTGCTGGCACCGGAATTCGATCAGGGCCGAGCCGACGGTACTGGGTAGCACGGTTGGCCGGCAGTAACGACGCGGTGATCCGGATCGGTACCCGGGGCAGTCTGCTGGCGACCACGCAGGCCGGGACCATCAGAGACCAACTGATCGAGCGCGGGCACGGCGCCGAGTTGGTCATCATCAGCACCGAGGGCGACCGATCGCAGGCCCCGATCGCCGAAATTGGGGTCGGGGTCTTCACCGCCGCCCTGCGTGAAGCCATCGCCGACGGCCGCGTGGACATGGCGGTGCACTCGTACAAGGATTTGCCGACGGCATCCGACGACAGGTTCACCATCGCCGCGATCCCCCGCCGCGAGGACGCCCGCGACGCGTTGGTGGCCCGCGACGGGATGGTTTTGGGGGAGTTGCCGGCAGGTTCGGTGATCGGCACGAGCTCGGTGCGACGGGCCGCGCAGCTTAGAGCACTGGGTCTCGGTTTGGAAATCCGCCCCCTACGAGGCAACCTAGATACCAGGTTGAACAGGGTAAGCAGTGGTGATCTCGACGCCATCGTGGTGGCCCGGGCGGGCCTGGCCCGCCTCGGACGACTCGGCGATGTCACCGAGACGCTTGAGCCGGTGCAGATGTTGCCAGCACCGGCTCAAGGTGCGCTGGCGGTGGAGTGCCGCGCCGGCGACACCGAGCTGGTGGCGCTGTTGGGAGAGCTGGATGATCCCGACACCCGCGCCGCGGTCACCGCGGAGCGAACCCTGCTGGCCGAACTGGAGGCGGGCTGTTCCGCACCGGTGGGCGCGATCGCCGAAGTGGTCGAGTCCATCGATGACGACGGTCGCGTCTTCGACGAGCTGTCACTGCGCGCATGCGTGGCGGCAGCAGACGGATCCGACGTGATTCGTGCGTCCGGAATCGGCACGCCCGGCCGTCCCGCAGAGCTCGGGCTCTCGGTGGCTGCGGAGTTGTTCGAGCTCGGGGCGCGCGAAGTCATGTCGGCACAGACTCCGCAATGACCGCGGAGTAGAGCGGGAGTGAAGCGATGACTGGTCATATGAGCGGTCGGGGACGCAAGGCGAAGCCGGGACACATCACGTTCGTCGGCTCGGGTCCGGGCGACCCCAACCTCTTGACGACGCGAGCCCGCACCGTGTTGGCCAACGCCGCGCTGGTGTTCACCGATCCTGACGTGCCGCAGGCCGTCCTGAACGTGGTCGGCACCGAGCTGCCGCCTGCCGTCGGCCCCGCGCCGGCACCGGACGGTCCGCCCGCCGAGGGCCATGACGAGACCGCGCCGCCGGTCGTCTCGGTCGGCCCGGACATCCGGCCCGCGCTCGGCGACCCGGCCGAGGTGGCCAAGACTCTGGTCCACGAGGCCAAGGCCGGGTTCGACGTGATTCGCCTGGTCGCCGGTGACCCGCTGTCGATCGATTCGGTCATCACCGAGGTGAACGCCGTCGCCAAGGCCCACGCCGAATTCGAGATCGTTCCCGGTCTGCCCGCCACCAGCGCGGTTCCGACCTATGCCGGTCTGCCGCTGGGCTCGGCGCACACTGTCGCCGATGTGCGCGGCGAGGTCGACTGGGCGGCGCTGGCCGCCGCCCCGGGTCCGCTGATCCTCACCGCGAGCGTCTCGCATCTGCCGGAGGCCGCGCGCACCCTGATCGAATACGGCCTTGCCGAAAGCACGCCGTGCGTGGTGACCTCCAACGGCACGACCTGTGGTCAGCGTTCGGTCGAGACCACCCTGCACGGCCTCACCGACCGCGCGACCCTGGCCTGCAACAGCGATCCGGCCGGCCCCCTGACGGGCACCCTGGTGGCCACTATCGGCAAGACCGTGGCGCACCGCGCCAAGCTGAACTGGTGGGAGAGCCGGGCCCTGTACGGCTGGACCGTGCTGGTGCCGCGCACCAAGGATCAGGCCGGCGAGATGAGTGACCGGCTGGTCGGCCACGGTGCGCTGCCCGTCGAGGTGCCGACCATCGCCGTCGAACCGCCGCGCAGCCCGGCCCAAATGGAAAGGGCCGTCAAGGGTTTGGTGGACGGTCGCTACCAGTGGGTGGTCTTCACCTCCACCAACGCGGTGCGTGCGGTGTGGGAGAAGTTCGGTGAGTTCGGTCTGGACGCCCGCGCATTCTCCGGCGTGAAGATCGCCTGCGTTGGCGAGGCGACCGCCGACCGGGTCCGCGCCTTTGGCGTGAGCCCCGAGCTGGTGCCCGCCGGTGAGCAGTCCTCGCTCGGTCTCCTCGACGAATTCCCGGAGTACGACAGCATTTTCGACCCGGTGAACCGGGTGCTGCTGCCGCGGGCCGACATCGCCACCGAGACCCTGGCCGAAGGTCTGCGTGACCGTGGCTGGGAGATCGAGGACGTCACCGCCTATCGCACGGTGCGTGCGGCACCGCCGCCGGCCGATACCCGCGAGATGATCAAGACCGGCGGATTCGACGCGGTGTGCTTCACCTCGAGCTCGACGGTGCGCAACCTGGTCGGCATCGCCGGCAAGCCGCACGCCCGCACCATCGTGGCGTGCATCGGGCCGAAGACCGCGGAGACAGCTGCGGAGTTCGGGCTGCGGGTCGACGTCCAGCCGGAGACGGCCGCGGTCGGACCTCTCGTCGACGCGCTCGCCGAGCATGCCGCCCGGCTGCGTGCCGAGGGTGCGTTACCGCCGCCGCGCAAGAAGAGCCGACGCCGCTAAACGGAGAGAAGGCATGTCTTTGCCCGGCTATCCGCGGCAGCGCCCGCGCCGGTTGCGCTCCACTCCGGCTCTGCGCCGGTTGGTCGCCGAAACAACCTTGGAGCCAAGGCATCTGGTGCTCCCGGTGTTCGTCGCCGACGGGATCGACGAGCCGCGGGAGATTGCCTCGATGCCGGGGGTATACCAGCACACCCGCGACTCGCTGCGCCGCGCGGCGGAACAGGCGATGACCGCCGGCGTCGGCGGCTTGATGCTGTTCGGGGTGCCGCGGGAAGCGGACAAAGACGCCGTGGGTTCGTGCGGCGTTGATCCCGACGGCATCCTCAACGTCGCCCTGCGCGACCTCGCCAAGGACCTCGGCGACGACACGGTGCTGATGGCCGACACCTGCCTCGACGAGTTCACCGACCACGGGCACTGCGGCGTGCTCGACGCCCGCGGCCGGGTCGACAACGACGCCACCAACATGCAATACGTCAAACTCGCTGTGGCACAAGCGGAATCGGGCGCCCACGTGGTGGGTCCGAGTGGCATGATGGACGGCCAGGTGGCGGCCATCCGGGACGGGCTCGATGCGGCCGGATTCACCGACGTCCTGATCCTGGCCTACGCCGCGAAGTTCGCCTCGGCGTTTTACGGCCCGTTTCGCGACGCGGTCGCCTCCAGCCTCGACGGTGACCGACGTACCTACCAGCAGGACAGCGGCAACGCGCGGGAAGCGTTGCGCGAGATCGTTCTTGACCTCGATGAAGGGGCTGACATCATCATGGTGAAACCCGCCATGGCCTATCTGGACGTGGTGCGCGCGGCCGCCGACGTCTCACCGGTTCCGGTGGCCGCCTACCAGGTGTCGGGGGAGTACTCGATGATCAGCGCCGCCGCGGCGAACGGATGGATCGATGGCCGGGCCGCCGCACTGGAGTCGCTGACCAGCATTCGGCGCGCCGGCGCTGACATCGTCTTGACCTACTGGGCTGCTGACGTCGCGGGCTGGCTGGCGTGACCCATCAACCGCCGTCCGGGGCGCCAGCGCGCCCAGTCGACGTCGATACCGGATTCTGGCTGTGGCTCATCGCCTTACCGCTGATGGTCATCGGCTATCTGGTCGACGCCTCCTTCACCGCGAGCAAGCATTCGTCGTACTTCGTCATCGGGGTCACGGTGCTTTTCGCTGTGACGGTGTCGGCCGTGGTGGTGACGTTCCTGTTCCTGATGCGGTCCGGGTACCGCTGGACGCGCACCGTGCTGACCGGCGGCGGGTTGGCGAGCGTGATCTACACCGCAGCCAGCCTGTTCAGTACCGACCGGGAGACGGCCCAGGCCCTCATCTTCGCGGTCACCGGCATAGTCGGGTCGGTGCTGATCCTGGGCGGCGCATTCCTGTTGCACCGGCCGGACGCACAGGGCTTCTTCACCAAGTGACCCGATAGGCTGGCCCGACCATGACCGCAACCGAACCCCGGCCGCGCGCCCTGAACACATCGTTCTGGCTGCTGTTGGTCGGTGCTGTGATGCTCATGGGTGGCGGGCTGGTCGCCATGACCGCGAGCATCCCCGCCGTCTTCCGCGGAGCCGGAATCGTCTGCATCGTCGCCGGGGCGATGATCGCCTTTCTTGCCGGGCGGGTCCGCAAGAACGGTGATCCCCGGTTCCGCCGTGCGACGCTGGCGTTGACATTCACCGTCGTCGTTCTGGTCTGTCTCGTCGCCGCACTCGGCGTCGTCCACATCCTTGCGCTGCTGTCGGTCTTGCCCCTGATCGTTGGTGCGATGTTGTTGAGCCGTCCGGCGGCCACGGGTTGGTCAGCCGCCGACGCGCCGGAGTCCGATGCCTGACGATCATCAGCTGCCCGAGCAGCCGGAGCGGTTGTTCTTCGAGAGCGGCGCCAGCTGGTACTGGCTGCTGGCCGGCCCGGTATCGGCGATCACGATGCTGCTGATCCAGTTCAAGGGCGGCGCGGGATTTCAGCCGGCGGTGCCGCTGATCTTCCTGGTACTCGTCACGGGCTTCCTGGGTATCCAGGTCAAGGCCGCCCGTATCCACACCAGCGTGGAACTGACCCGTGAGTCGTTGCGGCAAGGCGCCGAAGTCACCCAGCTGAGGAACATCGTGCGGGTGTTCCCGCCGCCCGAGCACTCGGCGAAATCGAAAGAGCTACTGGAGAAGTGGCAAACCTCGCGTGCGCTCGGTGAGCTGTCCGGGGTGCCCCGCGGCCGGACCGGCATCGGCGTCGAGCTCACCGGCAAGCGCACCGCACAGGCGTGGGCACGCAACCACCGCGCCCTGAGGGCGGCGCTCACCGCGCTGGTCGAGGGCGAGACGGCGGACGCGTCATGAGGCACATCATTCAGCTGATCGTGGCGGCGCTCGCGGTGGCGGGCGCTGTGGTGACCGGACTGGCCGCCCGCAGCGTGGTCGTGGTGGCGCCGATCGCCGACGGTCAGCCCTCCACGACGTCGGCGGCGTTCGACCCACCGCTGATGCTGCTGACCTGGCTGCTGATCACCGGGGCCGGAGTGCTGGCGGTCCTGGGCGTGGCCGGGCTGGTTCGCAACAAGCGCGCCCGCCCCGTCAGATCACCCGCGTCTGACCCTCCAGTACTGGAACCGTCGTAGGCAGCTTGTAGGTCTCGATACCGTTGCGCCACATGACCGCATCGCGGGCGTGCTCGGGCAGGTGTTTGATCAGCCAGCGCGGGTCGTCGAACGTCCAGTGCGGGTAGTCGGAGGAGAACAGCAGGATCTTCTCGCATTCCATCCATTCGAAGGCCCGCAGCAGCTCGGTCTTGTCCTCGGGATAGTCCAGCGGCTGAGTGGTGAATTTGATGTGGTCCTTGACGTACTCACTCGGCTTGCGCTTGATGTCGACCCAGGATTTGCGCGCGGAGTAGATGGCGTCCATGCGCCACATCAGCGGCAGGATCCAGTTGAAGGCGTGTTCGACGAACACGATCCGCAACGTCGGATAGCGGTCGAAGACGCCGTCGAAAATCAGGCTCATCACCTGGTTCGCGGCGAGCAGTGAATAGGTGACCATGAAGTCGTGGTTGTAGCTGGGGAAGCCGACCGGCGGGATCGGCAGGGTCTCGAACTTGCCCCGGCCCAGATGACAGCTGACCGGGATGTCGTGTTTGGTCGCTGCCGCCCAGATCGGGTCGTACTGCGGATCGCCCCACGACGGGCGCGGTTCAGCCTTGATCAGGATCTGCGACATGAACGGGTGTCCTGCCCAGTTCTCGATCTCCCGGGCCGCCCCGGCGGGCTCTTCGATCGCCACCGTGATCGATCCGCGCCAGCGCTGGTGCCAGTTGTTGCGGCTGTCCAGCCAGTGTTCGTCGAGCCAGCGGTTGGTCGCAATGGCCGAGGCGTGTGATGCCTCGGGCACCCGTCCACCGGGAGCCAACGGCTCCAAGATGCAGATGTCGGCGCCGGCCTCCATGACGAGCTGGCGAAAGGCCAGGTCCGGGTCGCTGCCGGCGAACTCGCCGTCGGGCGGGAAGGTGTCGGTGCGCATCGCGTAGGCGTGCGCGTAGTCGGGGGCGTCGTAGTAGATCTGCTCCCCGATGGGATGGGAGAGGAAGTACTTGGTGCGCCAGGGCTCGGGGATGTAGTCGATCAGCACCCCGCGGCGCGGTACCGGGTGAACGTCGGAATCCACACACCGCACCGCGATGTGTTCGGTCGGTGCTGACCGCTGCTCGATGTGGGTCAGAGTCATCGGGTCATATCTTCGTCGTCGGTGTGTCCATTGTCCCACTCCAGGACACGGCGCTCGGGCCAGAAAATGAGTAGTCGCCTACGTATGTCGTCTCGTGCTCGGTGGTTCAGAGTTGAACCGGAAGCGAGGAGGGGGCATGGGGCACATCGGCGATCCGTCCTCTGAGTTCTCCCAGGTGCCTTCGACCCTTCACGGGCAGCTGTTCCTGCTGGCCTTCGATCCGAAGAGCCGTCGGTTCGACGGCTACGACGCCATGCTCTTCGGCTTGGCGCTGCGTGCCGCGATGCTGACCGACCTTTATCTGCGGGGGTTCTTGATGGAGCGGGCCGGGTGGGCCGTCCCGGCCAGGGCGGCCAGTCCGGACAACCCGATCTTGCGTGCGGCATTCGCCCAGGTCGGGGTGCACAACCGCGCGACCTGGACGCAGCTGATCGCCGGCAATGGGCTCGAAGCGGTCTCCGCGGTCCGCGAGCAGTTGGTCAACGAGGGGTGGTTGCGGACCCGGCGACACCCCGGGTCCGCGGTTTCCGACGCCGGGCTCGAGCCATATGACGAGTCGCGGGTCGGTGCGCTGGCCGACGAGGTGAGCGGAGCGCTTCGGAACGCAATCGCCGGCCTCGCCGCAGAGCCCTGGTCGGTGGCCTGCGGATTGCTTGCTGCTCTGGCCGAGCTACCCGCGATGGCCGATCGCTGCGCCCACCTCAACGGCAGCGATCGCCTCGACGAATTGGCGATTGGCGCCCTGGTGCCGGTCTCCGGGCTGGTCGGGGCGATCCGGAATCACCGCGGGAGTATCCGCCCCCGGATGGCGGGTGGGTCGTGACCGGTGGGCAGCCCCGGCACCTGTGGTCGGTGCCCCCGGCGAGCAGTTCGGACGAGGATCCTGAGCCGCCGGACCGGGAGGATCCCGAACCTCCGGAGGAGCAGGACACTCGGGTGCTGTTGTGGTGATCCGATAGACACTGGACAACATACCCCCTAGGGGTATCATCGAAGTATGACGACGACCGACCTTCAATTGAGCGGTATGAGCTGCGCGTCGTGCGCGGCCCGGATCGAACGCGGCCTCAACGGCTTGGATGGCGTGCAGGCCACGGTGAACTTTGCCGTTGAGCGCGCGCACGTCGAACACGGGCCGCAAATCTCTGAACACGATCTGATCCATGCCGTCGAATCCACGGGTTATCAGGCCTCGGTGATCGATCACTCCGGTCACGGGCAGAATCACATGGACCATGACGTCCCGGCTGAACAGTTGCGACCGAGGCTCATCGGCTCAACGGTGCTGGCTGTGCCGGTGGTGGCGTTGTCGATGGTGATGCCGTGGCAGTTCGCCGGCTGGTTGTGGGTGGTGCTGGCACTGACGACGCCGATCGTGTTCTGGGGCGGCTATCCGTTCCACAAGGCAGCGATCAACAGCGCGCGACACGGGGCGTCGACGATGGACACCTTGGTGTCGCTGGGCACGCTGGCCGCTTACCTGTGGTCGCTCTACGAGGTGGTGACCGGAGCGGCCACGCACGGTCATGGCCATGTGTATTTCGAAGTCGCCGCTGCGGTGACGGTGTTCCTGTTGGCCGGCCGGTATGCCGAGTCCAAAGCCAAGCGGTCGGCGGGCGCTGCGCTACGAGCACTGCTGTCGTTGGGCGCCAAGGATGCCACCGTGCTACGAGAGGACGCCGAAGTGCGAATCCCGATGGGGGAGTTGCATGTTGACGATGTGATCGTTGTTCGACCCGGTGAGCGGGTGGCCACCGACGGTGTCGTCGTGGACGGTGCTTCGGCACTGGACACCTCCGCGATGACGGGCGAGTCGGTGCCGGTCGATGTACGCCCCGGTGACGAGGTTCTGGGCGGTGCGGTGAACACCTATGGCCGGATCTTGGTGCGCGCCAAGCGGGTTGGCGCCGACACGCAGCTCGCCCGGATGGCCCGTATGGTCGCCGACGCGCAGAGCGGTAAGGCGTCCATTCAGCGGCTGGCCGATCGGGTGTCGGCGGTCTTCGTGCCGGTCGTGTTGGTCATCGCGGCGGTCACGCTCGGCGCGTGGCTGCTGACCGGTGGTTCGGCCACGGCGGCGTTCACCGCGGCGGTGGCTGTGCTGATCATCGCCTGCCCGTGTGCACTCGGCCTGGCGACGCCGACCGCGATCTTGGTCGGCACCGGCCGCGGCGCTCAGCTCGGCGTGCTGATCAAGGAGCCGCACGTCCTCGAAACCGTCACCGGCATCGACGCCGTCGTCCTCGACAAGACCGGCACGGTGACCACAGGCACGATGGCCGTCGCCGCCGTCGAGACCGAATCCGGCGCCGAGGCTGACGCCGTGCTGGCGCAGGCTGCCGCCGTCGAATCGGCATCCGAGCATCCGGTTGCCGCGGCGATCGTGGCCGCCGCCCGCGAGCGGGGATTGGGCGTGCCCACGGTGACGGAGTTCGCCAACGATCCCGGGACCGGGGTCAGCGGAGTCGTCGACGGAGTGCGGGTCCGGGTGGCCCGCGCCTCGGATGACGACGGGCGCACCAGCGTGGAGGTCATCGCCGGCGACTCCCGGCGCGGGGTGATCCGGTTGGTCGATGCGGTCAAGCCGACCAGTGCCGAGGCCATCGCCGAATTGAAGGCGATGGGCATCACGCCAATCCTGCTCACCGGTGACAACCCGGCGGTCGCGGCGCGGGTGGCTGCCGAGGTCGGTATCGCTGCCGAGAACGTCATCGCCGGTGTGCTCCCGTCGGAGAAGGCCGACGCGATCAGCCGGCTGCAGGCGCAGGGCAACAAGGTTGCAATGGTCGGTGACGGGGTCAACGACTCGGTCGCGCTGGCCACCGCCGATGTCGGGATGGCGATGGGAACCGGGACCGACGCCGCGATCGAGGCCGGTGACATCACGCTGATCCGCGGGGATCTGCGGACCGTGCCGACCGCGCTGCGGCTGTCGTCGCGCACGCTGCGAATCATCAAGCAGAACCTGTTCTGGGCGTTCGGCTACAACGTTGCCGCCATCCCCCTGGCCGCCTTGGGCCTGCTCAACCCGATGATCGCCGGTGCGGCCATGGCGTTCTCTTCGGTGCTGGTGGTGACCAACAGCTTGCGCCTCAAGCGCTTCTCTTGAGTTCGCCCGGTTCGCCCAAACCGACAATTCGCAGCAGAAGTGCGAGTAGGTCGCGACATTTTGTCGATCTCGGCGCCGAGTGACGCTGGTCACGCACCAGTTGGTACAAAGTGCGAAATCTGTAACACTGTTGCACATGACCGACCTGGCCGAATCTCACTCCGGGACCGACGCACTTCCGCTGGGCCCGCAGTCGCTGGTGTGGCGATACTTCGGCGACAACCGGATGTTCCTCATCGGACCCCGGCCCGCGGTACTTCAGAACATGCTGGCCGAACTGGGCCAGGGCGTGCTCGACCACTCGGTGTTCTTCGCCGATACCGCCGCCCGGGTCAAGCGGTCGCTGCCGCCGATCTTTCGCACCGTGTACGGCGACGAAGATGACAACGCCGGCACCCAGGTCCGCGACTTCCATCACGACATCAAGGGCGATATGCCCAGTGAGTACGGGGCTGGGAGCCGCTACCACGCGCTGGATCCCGACACCTACTTCTGGGCGCACGCCACCTTCTTCGACCAGGCCCTGTACTTCGCCGACACCTTCGTCAAGAAGCTCACTCGCGCCGAGAAGGAGCAGATGTATCTGGAGTCCAAGACCTGGTATCGGCGCTACGGTGTCAGCGATCGCCCGATGCCCGCCGACTACGCCGAGTTCGAACGCTATTGGGACCGGATGATCGACGAGGTGCTGGTCGCGCACTCCACCGCCAAATACGGGGTCGGTTATGTCACCAAAGGCTTTCCGAAGCCGAAGGCCGTCAACCCGATCGTGTGGCGCCTGGTCGCGCCGGTCTTCAATCCGGTGGCGGCGTTCCTCACCACCGGTGGGATGCCGCCCCGCACGCGCGAAATCCTCGGCTTGCCATGGAGCGAGCGAAAAGAACGCAACTATCAGCGCTTCGCGGCGTTCTGGCGCTCGCGTCCGGTCAATTGGTTGTGGGATCATCTTCCGATGGACGTCCGCTACAACGGTTACGCCAGAGCGGGTTTCGCGCGGGCGGGGCATGACTGACCACTCGACCGAAGCGATCCTCGACGCCGCGCTCGTCGAGTTCGATCAGCATGGCATCCGCCGGGTCGCCCTCGATGACGTCGCTCGTCGGGCCGGCGTGAGCCGGACGACGATCTACCGTCGCTTCGCCAACAAGGACGACCTGGTGTCCGCTGTGATGGACCGGGAAAACCTGCGATTGTTCAACGATATCGCCGATGACCTGAAAACCGCACGCCCGCAATCGAATTACTATGTCGAGGCCTTCACGCAGGCGATTCTGCGAACCCGCCGGCATCGGGTGCTCAACCGCATGGTCATCGATGAGCCGGCCCTGACGCTGGAGTTGGCCAGGCTGCACTACGCTGCCGCGGTGCAGCGCATCGAGGCGGCGCTGCAGGTGATCTTCCCGCCCGGTTTCGCCGAACGAATCGGTCCCCGGGCCGTGCATGAACTGGCCGACAGCATCTGGCGCTACGCGATGATGGCGCTGTTGCTACCCAGCTCGGAACCACTCGAGACTGCCGATGACATAAGGGCATTCGCGACCAAACACTTCCTACCCAGCCTGCCCGAAGCGCTATGTGCCGTGCCGGTCTAGTTGTTGCTGGTGCAGTCCAGATCAACGTACGCGGTTGGCATCGCTTGATGCACATCGGTGACGGTGCACTGGGATAGCCCACCGGTGGGCTGGCCGTTGAGTTGAACCTGGTAGCCCTGGCCCTGTAGTTGGCTGATGATGTCGGGCGCAGAACCGGTTCCCGACGAGGACACTATATGCGCGACACTGACGAGTGCTGCCGCAATTATGTTGCTGTACATACCTTTAGATATGCACCGAGGTTACAACGTCAGGTGGTTCGGGGCGGTGCCAATACTTCCACCACACCGTCACGCTCGCGGACTTCGAAGTGCGGCAGGGGTTTCGGGGCGATGGGTAGCGCGTGCGTGACGACCGCGCCGGCCGGCGAGAACGACGTCGAGTGGCACGGGCAGCGCAGCCGCTCGTCACCCTGGTCGAACCACAACTTGCAGCCCTGGTGGGTGCACACCCCCGACACAGCGTCGACCCGGCCGTTGACCCGGCGGACGAATCCGCTGACCGAACCCAGATCGAACGCCTGCACCGCACCTTCGGGCAGGTCGCCGCTGGCTGCCACGGTCTGCCAGGACCCGTCGGTCGGGACCAGATTCGGTTCGGCGACCTGCTGGTCATTTGTACGCGGACGGACCACGAACCGATCGAGCGAGACGCGGGCCACCGCAGCCGTTGCCGCCGCGGAGGTGCCGACGATCACGTGCCTGCGGGTGGCCGACGTAGCCGGCTTCGGGTGAACTGCTGTCGAAGGCGCGGCATCCGAGGACATTTCGGCGGCCAGTCGTGCCTTGAGTCCGTCGACGAATTCCGGTCGCGGTTCCCCGGTGTCCTCGCGGGCGGCGGTCAGGTCGATGGCGGTGCGCAGCTGTGTCGCCTCGAACTCATCCGGGGTGAAGGCCTTCGGCTGGCGGCCCGCCAGCATGTCGTCGATGTAGCGGCGAAGATCGCGACGGGTCATGGCAATGCCCCCTCGCTGATCTGCGCGGCCAACCGCAACGCCCGATGTTGCAGCACTTTCGCGTTCGCGACGCTGATGCCGAGCGTACTGGCGGCGTCCCGTACCGAACAGCCTTGCAGAAAGCGCAATTCCAGCACCCGGCGGTAGTTGTCGGGCAGGGCTTCGAGAAGTGCGGCGACGCGCTGCGGGGCGGTGCTCGGCGCGGCTGGGCCGAAGACGGTGGCCGGAACGTCCTCGATGGTGGTGATCTCGGTGCCCAGGGTGGCCCGCCAGTGCGCCGCCAACACGGTGCGAGCGGTGGCCTTCAGGTAGGCGCGCACTTCGGCGATGCTGGCCGTCAGGCGCAGCGGCCGCATCGCGGCCAGGAAGACCTCTGAGGTGAGATCCTCGGCGTCGGCGCGATTTCCCACCCGGCCGAAGATCAACCGGAAGACCCAGGTGATGTTGTCGTCGTAGACGGCTTCCCAGTCCGGATAGCGCGCTTCGGCGACCAGACGCAGGTCTGGTCGCGGGCGTCGATCGTCGTCGGCCGCCATCGTGGTGTGCCTTCCGCTCATCGATAAGAGATAGGCGGCGGGGTTACCCGACCGTTGGCGTGTAACCACCGCCCTACCTCTTGATGAGACGGTCCGCGCCGCGGATTTGGTTCAGCCGAGGAGGCAGGTTTCATGCACCACACCCGTATCGCGCTGGCGTGCGCCGCGGTCGCTGTCGGCGTCGCCGCGTGCTCCACACCGGCGAAGGCCCCACCACCTTCGGTCGACTTCGGCCCAAACGGCGGTACATCGGTCGGGATGCCAGGGATGGCGAGCATGCCCGGTATGCCGATGCCGCAGGCCACGACGACCGCCTTGGCGCCGCCGGTTGCCGGAACGGCGGTGAGCATCACAAATTTCGCGTTCGCACCGGCCAACCTCACCGTCAAGGTCGGCGAGACGGTCACGTGGACGAACAAGGACGAGGAGCCGCATAACGTCGTCGCAAGCGACGGTTCGTTCCGCTCGCCGGGCATGGACGCCAACGGCACCTACAGCTACACGTTCACCAAGGCGGGCAGCTTCGACTACATCTGCGGCATCCACCCGTTCATGCACGGCACCGTGGTGGTGAGCGCATGACCGGCGACCCGCATCAGATGAGCCGCCGACAGCTGATTCGGCACGGTGCCTGGTTCGGTGCGGCGGTCGGGCTGGCCGTCGTCGGCGGCGAGGTGCTGTCCCACGTTGCGAGCGCCCCGGCAGCCACCAATACCCGGCCCACCCTCCGGTTCGCCCAGATCAGCGACAGCCACATCGGATTCAACGGCAATGCCAATCCCGACGTGACGGGATCTTTCGAGCGGGCCATCCGGCAGATCAACAACCTTGGGTACACACCGGATTTCGTCATCCACACCGGTGACCTCACTCATCTCGCGACGTCCGCGCAGTTCGATCAGGTCAACCAGATGTTGGGCGGCCTGAACGCGCCGCACGTGTTCACCGTCCCCGGCGAGCACGACTCGGTGGACGACGCCGGGCAGAAGTACCGCGCGGTCTTCGGTGCGGGCACGCGCGGCGACGGCTGGTACAGCTTCGACATCGCCGGCGTGCACGTCATCGGATTGGTCAACACGCTGAACCTCAAGAAGCTCGGGCATCTGGGGGCCGACCAGCTGGAGTTCATCGAGAAGGACGTGGCGTCGCTGTCGTCCGACACCCCGATCATCGTGTTCAGTCACATCCCGCTGTTCGCGATGTACCCGGATTGGGGATGGGGGACTGACGACGCCACCCAGGCGCTGAGCTATCTGCGCCGGTTCTCCTCGGTCACCTGCCTGAATGGCCATGTCCATCAGTTGTTTTCCAAGACCGAGGACAACGTGACGTTTTACAGCGGCACGACCACCGCATATCCGCTGCCGCATCCCGGTGACGGGCCGGCACCCAAGCCGCTCACGCTGCCGGCCGGCCAACTTCACGATGCCCTCGGCATCCGCGAGGTCAGCTACACCAAAGGCCAGACCATGCTGGCGCTGAAAGAGGAGACGCTGCAATGACCCGCCTGATCAATCTCGGAATCGCCGTCGGCCTGCTCGTCAGCGCGGCCAGTCACGGCTACCTCTACCTGCACGGGTACTCCTACATCCCGAGCATCGGCCGCGGATTCCTGGTTCTGACGAGCGTCTTCGTAGCGCTGGCGATCCTCATCGCCGTAGGTGGCCCAGCGTGGCTGCGCGCGATGGCGTTGGTGGCGGCGCTCGGCTCGATCGTGGCCTTCGCGTTGTCGCGCACGGTCGGACTGCAGGGCTTCCTCGAGCGCGGCTGGCAGCCGGTGCCGCATGCAGTGATCAGCGTTGTGGCCGAGGGTGTGGCGGTGGTCCTGTGTGCGTGGTCGCTGTTCAGGAGCGGCTCAGCAGCACCGCAGGCTCGAACGGCAGCATCCTGAACAGTGGGCGCCACGGTGCCGAAACATGATGCGCGGCTTCGGCTTTGGGCACAATCCGCGGATTGCTGACTTCGAACGTGCGGCCATAGCGTTTGAGTCGGCCACCACCGGCCGCAGTGATGTTCTTCAGCCAGTCCCGGTCCGGGCCGTAGGTGAGCAGGATTGCGATGCCGTCGTCGGTGGTGAACACGGTCAGCGGGGTGCGGTAATGCGTGCCGGAGCGGCGTCCGACGTGTTCGAGGATCCCCATGGTCGGGACGAAGCCGGCCCACAACCGTTGCACCGGATTGGTGACGTGCCGATTGAACCTGGCCAGCCATTGCGGCAATTGCATCACCTGATCAAACTCCCAACCGTGGCCTACCTCAAGCACTCGCGGTGACGGCACGCAGCAGCGGGCGACAGCAGACGCGCCTGGTGATCTTGGACACCAGGGTCGGGTGCGGCCCGTTCACCGCTGCTGAGTGGCGGTTTCATTGCGGTGCCAGTGCTGGCCGACGCCGCTGACCACGGGGTTTCCTCACTCGACCCGGTTAGGTATGCGTCCGCAACGCGAGATTGACGTTACGCAGAGGGTCACTCGCAATTTCACTGCCTGACGTCAATCTCGTCGACTCGAGCCGACCCGACGCCCCGCTCCTACACCCTGTAGTTGAGCATCCCCGCAGTCTGGGACACTGGTGGCCATGAGCAGTTCGGATCAGGCCGCCTCCACGGCGGTGTCGGCCCGGCTGTTCGCCGACGCTTGTGCGGTCATCCCCGGCGGAGTGAACTCCCCGGTCCGGGCCTTCAACTCCGTCGGCGGCACGCCCCGCTACATCACCTCGGCCAAGGGCTGTTGGCTGACTGACGCCGACAGCAACCGGTACATCGACCTGGTGTGTTCGTGGGGCCCGATGATCCTGGGCCATGCCCACCCCGCTGTCGTGGAGGCCGTGCAACGCGCCGCGGTCGACGGGCTTTCGTTCGGGGCGCCCACCCCCGGCGAGACCGAGCTGGCCGCCGAGATCGTCGGCCGGGTGAAACCGGTCGAGCGGGTGCGGTTGGTCAACTCCGGCACCGAGGCCACCATGAGCGCGGTGCGCCTGGCTCGCGGCTTCACCGGTCGCTCCAAGGTCATCAAGTTCTCCGGCTGCTACCACGGTCACGTCGACGCGCTGCTGGCCGACGCCGGTTCCGGCGTCGCCACCCTCGGCCTGCCCTCCTCACCGGGTGTCACGGGTGCCACGGCGGCCGACACGATCGTGTTGCCCTACAACGACGTCGCCGCGGTGGAGGAGTCCTTTGCCACCTTCGGTGACACCATCGCCGCGGTGATCACCGAGGCCTGCCCGGGCAATATGGGCGCCGTCCCTCCGCTGCCCGGTTACAACGCGGCCCTGCGGCGCATCACCGCCGAGCATGGCGCTCTGCTGATCATCGACGAGGTGATGACCGGCTTCCGGATGAGTCGAAGTGGTTGGTATGGGATCGATCCTGTGGACGCCGACTTGTTCACCTTCGGCAAGGTGATGAGTGGCGGGCTGCCCGCCGCGGCGTTCGGCGGCCGCAGAGACGTGATGGAGCGCCTCGCCCCACTGGGTCCGGTGTACCAAGCCGGCACCCTCTCGGGCAATCCGGTGGCCGTGGCCGCCGGGCTGGCCACCCTGCGTAATGCCGACGAGGCCGTCTACGAAGCTCTCGATGCCAACGCCGACCGGCTAACCGGACTGCTCACCAACGCGTTGACGGAAGCCGGTGTGGCCCATCAGGTTCCGCGGGCCGGGAATTTCCTGTCGGTGTTCTTCACCGACTCGCCGGTCACGAATTTCGCCGAGGCGAAGGCCAGCGAGACCTGGCGATTCCCGGCGTTCTTCCACGCCCTGCTCGACGCCGGCGTCTACGCCCCGCCGAGCGCCTTCGAAACCTGGTTCGTCTCAGCCGCACTCGACGCCGCCGCCTTCGACCGAATCGCCGACGCCCTGCCGGCTGCGGCACGCGCGGCCGCAGGAGCCAAGCAATGAGTGGCCGGACCGTCGTGCACGTGATGCGCCACGGCGAGGTCCACAACCCGGAGGGCATCCTCTACGGACGGCTGCCCGACTTCCACCTCTCCGAGCGTGGCCGTGCCCAGGCCGAGGCGGTGGCCACTTGGCTGGCCGCCCGCGACATCGTCTACGTCGTGGCCTCACCGCTGGAACGCGCACAGGAGACCGCCGCGCCGATCGCCGCCCATCACGGCCTGGCCATCGACACCGACGACGAACTCATCGAGTCGGAGAACGTCTTTCAGGGCCAACGCGTCTCACCGGGCGACGGCGCGCTGCGCGACCCGCGCAATTGGTGGCACCTGCGCAACCCGCGCACACCGACCTGGGGGGAGCCCTACCGTGAGATCGCCACTCGAATGAAGCGAGCCGTGGAACGCGCCCGGGTCAAAGGGGCCGGCCACGAGGCGGTGTGTGTCAGCCATCAGCTGCCGGTCGAGACGCTGCGCCGGTCGATGACCGGTGCTCAGCTGCACCACTTCCCGACTCGGCGGCTGTGCAACCTGGCGTCGCTGACCTCGTTCTACTTCGACGGGGACGACTACGTCGGCTGGGGATACGCGGAGCTTGCCGGGCGGTGAAGTGGCTGTTGGTCCTCCTGGTGGCGGCGTCGGTGTTGACCGGCTGCTCCACCGGCGACGACGCCGTCGCCCAAGGTGGCACGTTCGAATTCGTCGCCCCCGGCGGCAAGACCGACATCTTCTACGACCCGCCGGCCAGCCGGGGCAAGCCGGGGCCGCTGTCCGGGCCCGAGTTGATGGACACTTCGAAAACGGTGTCGCTGAAGGACTTCGATGGCAAGGTCGTGGTTATCAACGTCTGGGGTCAATGGTGTGGGCCGTGCCGGTCCGAGATAGCCCAGTTGGAGCAGGTTTACGCGCAGACCCGTGATCTCGGCGTGGCGTTCCTCGGTATCGACGTGCGGGACAATGACATCACCGCGCCCCAGGACTTTGTCACCGACCGCAAGGTCACGTACCCGTCGATATACGACCCCGCGATGCGCACCATGATCGCCTTCGGCGGTAAGTACCCCGCCACTGTGATCCCGTCGACGGTGGTGCTCGACCGGCAGCATCGGGCCGCCGCCGTGTTCCTGCGTGAACTGCTGGCCGAAGACCTACTACCACTCGTACAGCGGCTGGCCGCCGAACCGAAAACGGTTGCACCGTGACGGGATTCGCCCAGACCGCCGCTGCGGGCCCGCTGCTACTGGCTCTGGGCGTCTGTGTGCTCGCCGGACTGGTGTCGTTCGCCTCGCCGTGCGTGGTTCCGCTGGTCCCCGGTTACCTGTCCTACCTGGCGGCCGTCGTCGGGGTGGACGACACGGCCGGTCCGGTGGCGCTGCGGACTCAGCGTCTGCGGGTCGCCGGGTCGGCACTGTTGTTCGTGGCCGGCTTCACCGTGGTGTTCGTCCTCGGCACGGTCGCGGTGCTGGGCATGACCACCACACTGATCACCAATCAGCTTGTGCTGCAACGCGTCGGCGGGGTGCTGACGATCGTGATGGGGTTGGCGTTCATCGGCTTCATCCCGGCGTTGCAACGCCAGGCCCGGTTAACCCCGAAACGGCTCGCCGGTGTGGCCGGCGCCCCACTGCTCGGCGCGGTGTTCGGGCTCGGCTGGACGCCGTGCCTGGGGCCCACGCTGACCGGGGTGATCGCAGTCGCCTCTGCCACCGACGGCGCCAGCGTCGCCCGGGGGGTCACGCTGGTGATCGCCTATTGCCTTGGTCTGGGCATCCCGTTCGTGGTCCTCGCGCTCGGATCGAGTTGGGCAGCCAACGGGTTGAGTTGGCTGCGCCGGCATAGTCGGACCATCCAGATTGTCGGCGGCGTGCTGCTGATCGGCGTCGGCCTGGCCCTGGTCACCGGGATGTGGAACGACTTCATCTCGTGGGTGCGCGACGCCTTCGTCTCCGACGTGAGGCTGCCGATTTGACCAATTCTCCAGCGCGAGCAGACGCGGAATCGCCCAAAACCGGGGGTTTTGGGGCGATTTTGCGTCTGCTCGGCAGGGCAGTCCGCACGCTTTGGCGCGCGCTGACCTCCATGGGCACCGCCCTGGTGCTGCTGTTCCTGCTTGCGCTCGGCGCGGTGCCCGGTGCGCTGTTGCCGCAGCGCAGCCTCAACGACGCCAAGGTCGAGCAGTACATCGCCGAGCACAACGTCATCGGTCCGTGGCTGAATCGCCTGCAGTTCTTCGAGGTGTTCTCCAGCTTCTGGTTCACCGCCATCTACGCGCTGTTGTTCATCTCGCTGGTGGGTTGTCTGACCCCTCGGATGATCGAACATGCCAAGAGCCTGCGCGCGGTCCCGGTTCCGGCCCCGCGCAACCTGTCTCGGCTGCCCAAGTACGCCACCGCCGAAGTCTCGGGAACGCCGGAGTCCGCAGCGGCGGAGATGTCAGGGCGGCTCAGGGGCTGGCGACGGGTCACCCGCCAAACGGACGAGGTCACGGAGGTTTCAGCGGAGAAGGGCTACCTGCGCGAGTTCGGCAACATCGTTTTCCACTTCTCGCTGCTCGGCCTGCTGGTGGCGATCGCGGTCGGCAAGCTGTTCGGCTACGAGGGCAACGTCATCGTGATCGCCGACGGTGGGCCTGGATTCTGCTCGGCCTCGCCGGCCGCATTCGACTCGTTCCGCGCCGGCAACAGCGTCGACGGAACCTCCCTGTACCCGATGTGCATACGCATCAATGACTTCCAGGCCCACTATCTGCCCAACGGACAGGCCCTGTCGTTCGCATCGAACATCGACTACCAGGCAGGCTCGGATCTGGCCGCCGGCACCTGGCGGCCTTACCGTCTCGAGGTCAACCACCCGTTGCGCATCGGCGGCGACCGGGTGTACCTGCAGGGCCACGGCTACGCCCCGACTTTCACCGTCACCTTCCCCAACGGTCAGCAGCGCACCCAGACCCTGCAGTGGCGCCCCGATGATCAGCACACCCTGCTTTCATCGGGGGTTATCCGCGTCGACCCCCCCGGCGGCATGTATCCGGACGCCGGTGAGCGACGCAAGCATCAGCTGGCGATCATGGGCTTGTTCGCGCCGACCGCCGAGCTCGACGGCACCCTGCTCTCGTCGAAGTATCCGGCGGCCAACGATCCCGCGGTGGCCATAGACGTCTACCGCGGTGACACCGGCCTGGACACCGGCCGGCCCCAGTCGCTGTTCACCCTCGACCCGCGGCTCATCGAGCAGAAGCGGCTGACGAAGGTCAAGCGCACCAATCTGCGGCAAGGCGAAGAGGTCAAACTCGACGACGGCACGGTGGTCCGCTTCGACGGCGCCACCCCGTTCGTGAATCTGCAGGTCTCCCACGATCCCGGCCAGGTGTGGGTGCTGGTGTTCGCGATGTCCATGATGGGCGGCCTGCTGGTGTCGCTGATTGTGCGTCGGCGCAGGATATGGGCGAAAATCACACCGGGGGCAACGCCCGGTACGGTGAACGTCGAGCTGGCCGGTCTGGCCCGCACCGATAACTCCGGGTGGGGCGGCGAGTTCGAGAACCTCACCGATCGGATGCTGACGGACTTGCCGGAGCCGTCAAAGGAGACAGTGTGAACACTGAGCGAGAAGCGAAGCGGGATCGCGCATGAACACTGAGCGAGAAGCGAAGCGGGATCGCGCATGAACACTGAGCGAGAAGCGAAGCGGGATCGCGCATGAACACCGAACACATCGACATCGGGCTGGCCCGCTACTCCGACTGGGCGTTCACCTCCTCGGTCGTCGTCCTGGTCCTGGCACTGCTGCTGCTGGCCGTCGAACTTGCCTACAGCCGCGGCCGCCAGGTCGAGGCCCGCGAGCTGGTGTCCGCGGGAAGCGTCACCGCCGACAGCGACCGCCCAGGTGTCGTCGTCGACAAGCCGCGCCGCGCCACCGACGAACGCATCGGCAAAGCCGGCCTGTCGCTGGTCTACGTCGGCATCGCATTGTTGTTCGTCTGCATCGTGTTGCGCGGGTTGGCGACCGCACGTGTGCCGTGGGGCAACATGTACGAGTTCATCAACCTGACCAGCTTCTGCGGTCTGATCGCGGCCTCGATCGTGCTCCGCAAGCCGCAGTACCGCGCCCTGTGGGTTTTCGTACTGGTTCCTGTGCTGATTTTGCTGACCGTCTCGGGTCACTGGCTCTACACCAACGCTGCGCCGGTCATGCCTGCACTGCAGTCGTACTGGCTGCCGATTCACGTGTCGGTGGTCAGTCTCGGCTCGGGCGTATTCCTGGTCGCCGGTGTGTCCAGCATCTTGTTCCTGTTGAAGATGTCGCCGCTGGGCGGTCCTGGCCGGGAAGGTCGGCTGGCGCAGATCGTGCAACGGCTGCCCGATGCGCAGACGCTTGACCGAATCGCTTATCGCACCACGATTTTCGCGTTCCCGATCTTTGGCTTCGGGGTCATCTTCGGCGCGATCTGGGCCGAGGAGGCATGGGGCCGGTACTGGGGCTGGGACCCCAAGGAGACGGTGTCGTTCATCGCCTGGGTGGTCTACGCCGCGTACCTGCACGCGCGCTCGACGGCGGGGTGGCGCGACAAGAAGGCCGCTTGGATCAACGTCGTCGGCTTCGTTGCGATGGTCTTCAATCTGTTCTTCATCAATCTGGTGACGGTCGGCCTGCACTCGTACGCCGGCGTGGGCTGAGGAGAGCGTGCGCTAGGGTTCAAAGGACCCACGAACAACCACTCAACCCGAAACGATATGTCAGGGGGAAGTGCACGTGTCCACTCCTCATGGGTCCCGCCAGGGCCATGAATTAACTGATGCGACAACGGTATTCCGCACCGAACAGCGGTTCACCGATCCGGCTGCCGCCGCACCCGAATCCGAGCCCGACTGGCTGGCGTCCACGCCGCCCATCGGCATCCCGATGGATCCGCTGACCCCGGCCGCGCCGCTGTTCAACCAGTACGTCGCGGAGCATCCGGTGCCGACCTACCGGCCGACGCTGCCGCCGACGCCGTATCCGGATTTGTCGACCAACGCACTGCTCCGCCAGGCCAAACCGGCGCCGACGTCTGGCTGGCGCAGGTGGCTCTATCTCGCGTCGGGCAAGCTGATCAACGTCGGCGAGGGTCAGCGAGCCGCGCACCACACCAACCTGGTCGCACAGGTGAACCGGCCGCTGCAGGGGTGCTACAAGATCGCCCTGCTGTCGCTCAAGGGCGGTGTCGGCAAGACGACGATCACCGCCACTTTGGGCGGCACATTCGCTTCCATTCGCGGTGACCGGGTGGTGGCCGTCGACGCCAATCCCGACCGCGGAACGCTGAGCCAGAAGGTGCCGCTCGAGACTCCGGCCACCGTGCGTCATCTGCTCCGCGACGCCGAGGGGATCGAACGCTACAGCGACGTCCGCGGCTACACCTCGCAGGGCCCGAGCCGGCTCGAGGTGCTGGCCTCGGAAAGCGACCCCGCGGTCTCCGAGGCGTTCAGCGCTGCGGACTACGACAAGGCGCTCGCGGTGCTCGAGCGGTTCTACAGCCTGGTGCTCACCGACTGCGGGACCGGGCTGCTGCACTCGGCGATGTCGTCGGTGCTGTCTCAGGCCGACGCGCTGATCGTGGTGAGCTCGGGCTCGGTGGACGGCGCGCGCAGTGCGTCGGCGACGCTGGATTGGCTGGATGCCCACGGCCATCAGGATCTGGTGCGCCGGTCGGTGTGCGTGATCAACGCGGTTCGGCCGCGGTCGGGCAAGGTCGACATGCAGAAGGTGGTGGACCACTTCTCGCGGCGCTGCCGCGCGGTGTGTGTCGTGCCGTTCGACCCGCACCTCGAAGAGGGCGCCGAGATCGAATTGGATCGGTTGAAGCCGAAGACCCGGGAGGCGTTGGTTCAGCTTGCTGCCGTGGTGGCCGACGGGTTCCCCGCCGTCGACGTCAACGAACGGTTCGGCTAGCGCGGATTGTTGTCCCCGTGGCTGAGTCGCCACAGGAACTCGGGATCGTCGTCGGGACCGACAACCCTGGTCTTCGGCCGGTGGGCCTGGGCGCGAATCGCACGCCAGCTGACGTAGACGGCCGCGGCGATGATGAGAATCAGCAGCAGGTACAGCACGAAAACCTCCTTTGTCCGAATATACGCGCGTCGGTAGGCTCGGCGCGGTGTCGGACAAATCGGACAACCAGACTCAGGGCACGGGCGGCCGCTTGGTGCTCGACGTCGTCGTTTATACCTTCGCGCGGCTCGTCTTGGTGGTCGCTCTGACGGCTGCCATCTATTACATCGCCAAGCTGATCGGGATCACCGAGTTCCCGCTCATCGTGGCGCTGCTGTTTGCGATCGTGCTTGCTTTGCCATTGGGCATGTGGCTGTTGGCCCCGCTGCGCAAACGCGCCACCGCGAGCATCGCGTCGGTCGACGAACGTCGTCGCCGCGACCGCGAGCAGCTGCAGGCGCGGCTGCGCGGCACCGACCCCAAGGACTAAGTCAGTGCGAGTGCCAGCGCCACGGCGATCGACCAGACGAGCATCGTCAGGCCGGTGTCGCGAAGCACCGGAATGAGCTCACGGCCGCCGAGGCCGCGACGCACCGGGCCGGCCGCACGCAGTGCCAACGGCGCCGCGATGAGTCCGACCGCGCACCAGGGCGTGGCGAGCATGAGGACCAGCGTCAGCACACCGGCGAGCGCCAGCAGCGACAGATAGAACACCCGGGTGCGGCCGTCGCCGAGCCGAACCGCCAATGTCATCTTGGCCGCCAGCCGGTCGGTCGGGATGTCGCGCAGGTTGTTGGCCACCAGCACCGCCGACGACAGCGCACCGGTCGCGACGGCCAGGGCCAGACCGACCCAGTCCACTCGCAGCGCCTGGGTGTACTGCGTCCCGAGCACCGCGACGAGCCCGAAGAACACGAACACCGCGATCTCGCCGAATCCGGCGTAGCCGTAGGGCCGCGATCCGCCGGTGTACAGCCACGCCCCCGCAATGCAGACCACGCCGACTGCGATCAGCCACGGCGCGCTGACAATGGCCAAGGCCAGCCCGGCGATCGCACCCACCGCGAGGCTGACGACGGCCGCCGTCAGCACCGCGCGCGGCGACGCGAGCTTCGAACCGACCAGCCGCAGCGGCCCGGCCCGCTCGTCGTCGGTGCCGCGAATGCCGTCGGAGTAGTCGTTGGCGAAGTTGACCCCGACGATCAGCGCGAGCGAAACCGCAAGTGCCAGTAGCGCCTTCCACCACACGGCCGCGTCCAGCCACGCCGCCGCGCCGCTGCCCGCGATCACTGGCGCCACCGCGTTGGGCAGGGTCCTGGGCCTGGCCCCCTCTATCCACTGCCCAATGCTCGCCATGCCCGCAATCGTCGCACGTGCGGTGACGGGCGAGTTCAGGGGTGTATCACCATCATCACCCGCCGCATAGTCTTTTGCTCAATTCGCGTAGCACCGGCGCATCGTTTGTAGCTGGCTGGGGTCCTGCTGGGTTTGGTACCCGTTAGCCGGACCTGGTATTTGGCCAGATCTCGCGATGCGGGTCGCCACTAAAAATTCCTGAGCAGGAGCGGCCGCCTTTGCCCATTGATCATCTGATGGGATAGCCGAGATGAATTGGCCAATATGGCTGTATTGACACGAGGACATGTCATCAGCATGCGAGCTCAGCAAACTCATTCGGCCGCCACTGCGCGGTGAATATCGGGTAGTGACAGGTACTCAATGGTGTGCAGTTAATCAAATCAGGGCCGATAACAAGTTCCAGTCTTGGCGCCAGTAGTTGCGTCCCTTAAATAATCGACAGACCGATACTGTTTGCCACTTCAGTGAATCAGTCCGCCCACCAGCGAGTCTTGGAAGCGTGGCGATTGCGCGGGGCTGTGCGGTGCTGACGGACACGTAAGCACTTCCGTGGATGCTTCCATTCACAGCGTCTACTCAGTTAGTGTTTGCCGCATCCAAGCGAGATGCCCTGAGGGAGTAAACATGCACATAGCTGTGCGGTCAACCGTTGTGACTGGGGTAGCGATGGTCGGAGCCGGTGCCATCGCCCTGGCCCCGATTCACCCAGTCGCCCTGCCGTTCTCGGAAATCAATGTCCCTGCTGCAGTTTCGAACGCCTCGGTCGAACTTGCCGCGTTGCCCAGCCTCATCGCCCCGTGGGTTGATCTCCTCACCGGGGCCGTCACCAACGCCGGCGTTCTTGGTACGGCGTTGCTGGCCGATCCAGTGCCGGTTGCCAGGCAAGCGGCACAGAACTGGATTGGTTACGGCGACATCCTGTCGACCGCGCTCGGCGGCGCTGCCACGGGTTTGTACGGCTATCTGAGCGTGACGCTGCCTGAGGACCTCAAAACGGCGGCCCAGCAGATCGCAGCGGGCCACCCGTCGGAGGCAGCCGGCACCATCAACTACTCGTGGGTCCAAGGTGTCCTCGCGGTCGGCGAGCCGTTCTTTGCGGTGATGGAGGTCCCCGGAACGATCACCGACAACCTGACTGCCGCGGTCAAGTCCGTCACCGGCATCGAAACCCTGTTCAACGTTCTGCTGGCTGCGATTGGTCCCCCGACCGGGGTGATCCAGGCGACTGGCGACAGCGCGCAGGTCATCGTCGATTCACTCGGAGCCGGCGACTACACCGCTGCCGCGGTGGCGTTGTTCAACCTGCCGCCGACACTGTTGGGCGCCGTCATCAACGGTTATTCGCCGCCAGGTGGCTCGATCATGCCCGGCCTTCTGACTCCACCGGATGCGAGCGGTTACAACGCAGGGCTCGCTTATACGTTGCTGGTGACGATTCCGCGGACGATCGCCACTGCGATCGGCGCACCGGCACCGCCTGCGGCGGCGCGGATCGCCAAGCCTGCCGCCAGTCTGCAAGCTGCTGCCGGCACGGAGACGACCGATTCGACCGATTCGACCAGCTCCACCGACGCCACCACCGATAAGTCCGGATCGTCGAACACGGGTGTCGCCGGCTCGCGAAGGGCAGGCGCCAAGTCCGACGCCACCGGCAAGAAGTCGTCCGGTGCCAAGAAGTCAACCGCTGCCAAGAGCGAGCGGCCGCAAGCCCGATCTGGTCGCGCGGGCGGTGGGAGCGCAGCCGGGTAGACCACCCGATGCATCATGACGATGCGGACGACGGGTCCTCTGCCCAATGGGCGGAGGACCCGCTGTCGCAGCCTGCGTTGCGGTCGGGCGAGGGCTTCCGGTCGACCCAGCAGCGGTATGTGAAGCTCGGCTTTGATGACGTCGAGGCCGGCGCGTGGGTGCATTTCGAATCAGTGGCGATGGCGTTGCACTCGGCGGTCAATCGCACGTTGACGCAACATCATCAACTGAGTCTGGCCGATGTCCAACTGCTGGCGCATCTGAAAGGTCATGGCCCGAGTCTCATGGGTGCGCTGGCCGAGATGCTGATGGTCACCCCGAGTGCGCTGACCCAACAGATTCAGCGTCTCGAGCGGCGCCGCCTGGTCGACCGGGAGGCCAGCAGCGACGACGGCCGACGGGTGCTGGCGACGATCACTCGGGATGGCCTCCGGCTGACTGCCGCATCGCTGGAGACCTACGCCCGAGTGGTGCGCGCGCACTTCCTCGATGAGCTGAGCAGGAGGCAGATGATCGCCCTCGGGGACGGTTGCCGACGGATCAGTGCCCGGTTGAAGGCCACTGACGGGATCGGCGCCGCCGAAATCTGAACGGCCTGCACAATGGTCGAATGCTCGGAGTCATCGGCGGCAGCGGTTTCTACACCTTCTTCGGACCCGACGCGCGCAGCGTCAACCTGGATACGCCCTACGGCGAGCCGAGTGCGCCGATCACGGTCGGACGCGTCGGCCAGCACGAGGTGGCCTTCCTGCCCCGGCACGGTATGAGTCACGAGTTCTCGCCCCACAAGGTGCCTTACCAGGCCAACATGTGGGCATTGCGCGCCCTCGGCGTGCGACGGGTGTTCGGGCCGTGCGCGGTCGGCAGCCTCACACCCGAGCTGGGTCCGGGAGCCATCGTCGTCCCCGATCAGTTGGTGGACCGGACCCGCGGGCGCCTGGACACCTACTTCGACGCCGGCGGTATCCATGTCGGGTTCGCCGACCCGTACTGCCCGACGCTGCGCTCGGCGGTTACCGGTCTGCCCGGCGTGGTCGACGGCGGCACCATGGTGGTGGTGCAGGGACCACGGTTCTCCACCCGCGCCGAGAGCCAGTGGTTCGCGCGTGAAGGCTTCAGCCTGATCAACATGACCGGCTATCCTGAGGCGGTGCTCGCCCGTGAGCTCGAGATGTGTTACGCGGCAATAGCTTTGGTGACCGACCTGGATGCCGGCGTGGATGTCGGGGCGGGTGTGCGCGCAGTCGACGTCTTCGCAGAGTTCGAGAAGAATATGGGGCCGTTCAAGCAGTTGGTCCTCGAAGCGATCGACCAGGTGGCCTCCGACCGCGTTTGTGAGCACTGCCTTGCCCACGAAGGTGTCGAGTTGCCGTTCGATCTACCGTGAGGGTCCTGCTCACCGGCGCCGCCGGGTTCATCGGAAGCCGGGTGCACGACGCCTTGCTGGCTGACGGGCACGAGGTGGTCGCGGTCGACGTGATGCTCGACGCCGCGCACGGATCCGGTGCCGAGCTGCCCGAGGGCATCTACCGGGTCGACGTGCGTGACGCGGATGCGTTGGCGCCGTTGCTGTCCGGGATCGATGTCGTGTGTCATCAGGCCGCAGTGGTCGGCGCGGGTGTCAACGCCGCCGACGCGCCGTCCTACGCGAGTCACAACGATTACGGCACCGCGGTACTGCTGGCGCAGATGTTCGCCGCCGGGGTACAGCGACTGGTATTGGCGTCGTCGATGGTGGTGTACGGCCAGGGCGGATACCGGTGCCCGGAGCATGGCGCCGTCGATCCGCTGCCGCGCAGCCGGGCCGATCTCGATGCCGGTGTGTTCGAGCACCGCTGCCCGGTTGGCGGGGAGGAGCTGGCCTGGCAGCTGGTGGGCGAGGACGCTGCGCTGCGTCCGCGCAGCCTGTACGCCGCCAGCAAGGCAGCCCAGGAGCATTACGCGCAGGCTTGGGCCGAGTCGACGGGCGGCTCGGTCGTCGCGCTGCGCTATCACAATGTGTACGGCCCGGGGATGCCCCGGGACACCCCCTATTCGGGGGTAGCCGCGATCTTCCGGTCATCGCTGGAAAAAGGTGAACCACCAAGGGTTTTCGAAGATGGCGGGCAGATGAGGGATTTCGTTCACGTCGACGATGTCGCGGCCGCCAACGTCGCATCCGTGCGCTCGGAGGCGGGCGGCTTCCTGGCTGCCAACGTCTGCTCGGGGCGGCCGATCTCGATCATGACCGTCGCGACGCGGATCTGCGAAGCCCGGGGTGGTCCGTCGCCGGTGGTGACCGGCGAGTATCGCAGCGGGGATGTCCGTCATATCGTCGCCGACCCGGCGCAAGCAACCGAATCGCTCGGTTTCCGCGCCCAGGTCGACCCTGACCGGGGTCTGCGGGACTTCGCGTTCGCCCCGCTGCGGGAGTGAGCCGCGCCACACCGTAAATCCCTTCCCTCCGTGGGTATTTAGCCCGCGGTGACCGCTGTCCCCGGAACGGGTGACAATCGTCACCTTCAGGCCGAAAGGCCTGGCCAACGGGTCCGTCGTTAACCTAATCTGGACTTGTTCCAATTTAGCTATTCAAGGAGTGGTGACAATCATGGCTCTGTTGACAATCGGGGATCAGTTCCCGGCTTACGACCTCAAGGCGGTTGTCGGCGGTGACCTGTCCAAGGTCGACGCCAAGCAGCCCGACGATTATTTCATTCAGGTGACGAGCTCGGACAACCCGGGCAAGTGGCGCATTATCTTCTTCTGGCCCAAGGACTTCACGTTCGTCTGCCCGACTGAGATTGCCGCGTTCGGCAAGCTCAACGACGAGTTCGAGGATCGCGACGCGCAGGTGCTCGGCGTCTCGGTCGACAACGAGTTCGTGCACTTCCAGTGGCGTGCCCAGCACGAGGATCTCAAGAAGCTGCCGTTCCCGATGTTGTCCGACCTCAAGCGCGAGCTGTGCTTGGCGACGGGCGTGCTCAACGCCGATGGTGTCGCCGATCGTGCCACGTTCATCGTCGACCCGAACAACGAGATTCAGTTCGTGTCGGTGACCGCGGGATCGGTCGGCCGCAACGTCGACGAGGTGCTGAGGGTGCTCGACGCGCTGCAGTCCGACGAGTTGTGCGCGTGCAACTGGAAGAAGGGCGACCCGACCATTGACGCCGGCGACCTGCTGGCCGAGGCGGTCTGAGCATGAGCATCGACGCCGTTAAAGAAGCATTGCCCGAGTACGCCAAAGATCTCAAGCTCAACCTGGGCAGCATCGTCCGCTCGACGGAGCTGACCGAACAGCAACTCTGGGGCGCGCTGGTGGCCACCGCCGCGGCGACCAAGTCCGAGCAGCTGCTGCGCGAGATCACCGAGGACGCCCTGGATGTGCTGTCGGAAGAGGCGTATCACGCCGCGCTGGGCGCGGCCGCGATCATGGGGATGAACAACGTCTTCTACCGCACCAAGCATCAGCTCGAGGATCGCTATGACGACCTGCGGGCCGGGCTGCGGATGAACATCATCGCCAATCCGGGCGTGGCCAAGGCCGACTTCGAGCTGTGGTCGCTGGCGGTATCCGCCATCAACGGATGTGATCAGTGCCTGGCCGCCCATGAGAAGGAACTCCGGGACGCCGACGTCTCGCGGACGGCGATCTTCGAGGCCATCCGGGTCGCGTCGATCGTGTCCGGGGTCGCGCAGGCCCTGCTCACCACGCAGGCGCTCGCCACCGCCTGATCGAATTGCGGCTCGAGCCCCTTCCCAACCCGGTAGTTGGTTGGGAAGGGGCTCAAGCGCATACTGGGCCGGTGAAGACTGAGATCTGCGACCAGTTCGGCATCGAGTTTCCCTTGTTCGCGTTCAGCCACTGCCGCGACGTTGTCGCCGCGGTCACCAACGCGGGCGGCTTCGGCGTCTTGGGCGGCACCGCCTACACCCCCGATCAGCTCCACCGCGAACTCAGCTGGATCGACGAGCAGGTGAAGGGCAAGTCCTACGGCGTGGACATCATCGTGCCGGCGAAGTTCGAGGGCAAGGGCGAGAACCTGTCGTTCGGTCAGCTCGCCGATCGCATCCCCGAGGACTTCCGCGGCTTCATCAACGACCTGCTGACCGCGCACGACATCGACATCAGCGATCAGCCGCGGTTGGCCACGTCCTCGCTGAGCGGTGACACCGGCGCGAGCCTGCTCGACGTGGCACTGGATCATCCGATCAAGTTGATGGCCAATGCACTCGGCGTCCCGCCGGATTACATGATCGAGGCAGGCAAGCAGACCGGCATTCCGGTCGCCGCGCTGGTCGGCGCCAAGGAGCATGCCATCAAACAGGTCAACGCCGGCGTCGACCTGATCGTCGCGCAGGGCACCGAGGCCGGCGGTCACTGCGGCGAGGTGACGACTCTGGTGCTCATCCCCGAGGTGCTGGAAGCGATCAAGCCGATCCGCGAGGTTCCCGTGCTGGCGGCCGGCGGGATCGTGACGGGTCGGCAGATGGCCGCGTCGGTGGCCCTCGGTGCCGCCGGCGCCTGGACCGGCTCGGTGTGGCTGACCACCGAAGAAGCCGAGACCGCGCCGTACACGGTGCAGAAGTTCCTCGCCGCGACGTCGCGGGATACAGTCCGGTCGGCCGGACGCACGGGAAAGCCGTCCCGCCAACTGGTTTCGGACTGGACCGATGCGTGGGCGCCGCACGAGGGCGGTCGTCGACCGCTGCCGTTGCCGTTGCAGAACATGATCGCCGAGCCGGTGCTGCGCCGGATCGACAAACTGGCCGAGGGCGGCCATCCGGGTGCTCAGGCGCTCGCGACGTATTTCGTCGGCCAGGGTGTCGGGCTGATGAACAAGGTCAAGCCGGCCCGCGAGGTGGTCTTGGAATTCATCGAGGATTATCTGGCCGCCGCGGAGCGGCTGAGCCGATCACTCGGCGACTGATTACAGCCCCTTCGGCGCCGCCTTCACGGCTTGGACGTCCGACGGGTCACCACTGAAGTCGACGTGGGCCAGCCGCCCGGTCGCGAACAGCAGCAGCTCCTGGGGATCGCCGGTCACCGTCACGGCCGGCCCGCGGCCCGCGGTCAGCACGGTCTCCCCGTCGGGCGTGCGCAACTGCACCCGGGCCGGCATCTTGGCCAGCGTCAGCCGGGCCATCAAGCCGAGAGTGCGGCGCAGCTTGCCGGTCAGCTCGGCGTCGAGGGCGCGCGGCTCCCAGCCCGGCTGGGCGCGCCGAATGTCCTCGTGGTGGATGAACATCTCCGCGACGTTGGCCACCGAATCGACCAGCTTCAGCGGCGAGTAGAGCGGCGGACCCGCGGCCACCTTCTCCACCAGGTCATCCCACCGGGTGTTGCCTGCGACCGCGTCCTGAACCTTGGCGGTGTGCCCTGCGAACGCCGGAATGAGGATGCCCGGCGCGGCGTCGACACGATACTCCCGAATCATCAAGTGCGCGGCGAGGTCTCGGGCTGTCCAGCTATCGCACAGGGTCGGAGCGTCGGGGCCGACGTCGCGCAGGGCGGCGACGACGGCGGCACGTTCACGCTGAGCTACGGACATCTCGATCTCCGTTCAAGGTCGCCGACTGTCGACGTGTTCACGCTACTACGCCCAAACCGACGTTTCGCAGACGAAGTCCGAGTAGATCGCCGCAAAACGTCGATCTCGACGAACGGTTCACTCCGACAGCGGCAGTCGGACCTCGAACCGCGCCCCGTGTGCGGTGTTGTGTGCCGACAGCGTGCCGTGGTGGGCGTGCACCAGCCCGGCCGCGATCGCCAGCCCCAGTCCCGAGCCACTCGGTAACGACGAATCCTCGCGCGGCACACGGCCATTCGACCCGCGATAGGCCATATCGAAGACGCGCGGCAGGTCGGCCTCGTCGATGCCGACGCCGGTGTCGTCCACCCGTGCCCATGCCCCGCCGGCATCGCTGCCCAGCGCGAGAGTCACCGTCCCGCCCGAGGGAGTGTGCGCAATCGCGTTCGCCACCAGATTGGACAACACCCGCACCAGCGCGCGATCGCTGCCGATCACCTGCACCGGGTCGACCGGAACGGACGCCGACAGCTGCACCCCGGCGCGTTCGGCAGTGATCCGGTGGGCCGCGATGACGTCGTCGACCACCTCGTCGAGCGCGACCCTCTCGTAGGGTGCGTGGACCGCCCCCGCATTGATCTTCGACATCTCGAACAGGTCGTCGACCATCTCGGAGAGCCGAACCGATTCCTGCTCAATGTGTTTGGCCTGCACTCGTACCTCACCGTCGCTGACCACCCCATCGGCGATGGCCTCGGCCAACGCGCGAATGCCGGCCAGTGGCGTGCGCAGGTCATGGCTGACGAACGCCACCAACCGGCGCCGGGACTGCTCGGCCTTTCGCTCGGCGTCGTGGATCTCCTGCTCCCACACCGTCCGGCGGGCCTGATAGCGCGCCAGCATCACCGCCGCGGGCAGCGTCACGATCGCCACGATCAGCAGGACGACGGCAATCGACGCGAAGGTGCTGGTGATCATGAACCCACTGGCACCCAGCACACCGGTCAGCGTGGCCAACGTCGGGATCAGCACCAGCGCCACCATCGTGACCGTCATCGACCAGGACCGGGCCAGCCGGATCACCAACGCGCCCAACAGAACTATCGGCAGCGAGCACGCCAGCGCCAGTACCGCGATCTGGGCAAGATCACGCGGTGGCACGGTCACCGCCGCCGGCCTCACCGCGCCACAGATACCCACGGCCCCAGACCGTTTGTACGCGGTGGTGTTCGCCGAGCTTGGACCGCAGCCGCTTGACGTGCACGGTGACCGTCGACAGGTCACCGAAGTCCCAGTGCCACACCTGCTGCAGCAACTCCTCGCGGGAGAAGACGGTGTCGGTGTGGGTCAGGAAGAACAGCAGCAGATCGAATTCGCGGTTGGTCAACCCCACCGGCCGGCCGTCGATCTGCACCGCGCGCGCCGCCGTCGAGACCGTCAGGTCGCCCACCGCCATCTCCAGCGGGAGAGCCGCTGCCGGCGCCGGTGCCCGCCGCAATACCGAACGCACCCGCAGCGCCAGCTCACGCGGGCTGAACGGCTTGGTCAGGTAGTCGTCGGCGCCGGCCTCCAACCCCGCGATGCGGTCGTCCTCCTCGCCGAGTGCGGTCAGCAGGATGACCGGCACGCTGTAGTCGCCATGCTGACGCAGGGTGCGGCACAGCGACAAACCGTTGGGTCCGGGCATCATCACGTCCAGCACGGCGACGTCGATGCGCTGGGTTCCGAGCACCCGCAGCGCTTCGTTGCCGTCACCGGCAACCACCACTTCCAACCCGTCGCGCTCGAGGTACCGACGCACCACGTCACGCACGACGGTGTCGTCGTCGGCGATGAGTACGCGGGCCGGCATAGGGAAAGGTTAGCCAACACCAGCCTCCACCTGCACCAACGTCACGGTTTTGTCATTCCCTTCGGGGCACAGGCGCGAATGCTCCCCTAGGTTGGCTCTATGCCCGAGTGTCCGGTCACGGTGGTGCTGCCCTGCCTCAACGAGGCCGACTCGCTGCCCACCGTGCTCGCCGCCATACCGCCCGGCTATCGGGCTTTGGTCGTGGACAACAACAGCACCGACGGCACCGCTGAGGTGGCCCGGCGCCACGGTGCAGACGTTGTCAGGGAAAGCCGGCCCGGCTACGGCTCGGCTGTTCACGCCGGGGTCGAGGCCGCCCGCACCCCGATCGTGGCCGTGCTGGACGGCGACGGTTCGCTGGACCCGGCCGACCTGCCACGGCTGGTCAGCGAGCTGGAGCGCGGTGCCGACATGGTGACCGGCCGGCGCCGGCCGGTTCGCGGGCTGAAGTGGCCGTGGCATGCGCGGATGGGCACCGCGGCGGTGTGCTGGCGGCTGCGTACCCGGCACGGGCTGCCGGTTCACGACATCGCACCCATGCGGGTGGTCAAGCGTGACGCGTTGCTGGCGCTTGGGGTTGCTGACCGCCGTTTCGGGTATCCGCTCGAACTACTGGTCCGTGCCGCGACCGCAGGATGGCATGTCGTGGAGGTCGACGTCGACTACGGCCCGCGCGTCGGCGGGAAGTCGAAAGTCAGCGGGTCGGTGCGAGGAAGCTTCACCGCCGCCGTCGACTTTTGGAAGGCCATCTCGTGACACCAGGCCCGGCGCCCATAGCGGTCACCATGCTGGTGGTGGCCAAGGCTCCGGTACCCGGTCTGGCCAAGACGCGACTGGCGGCGACGCTGGGGGAGCTCGCCGCCGCCGATCTCGCCGCCGCCGCCCTGTTGGACACCCTCGACGCGGTGGCCGCGACCCCGACCATACATCGGGTGGTCGCGATGACCGGCGACCTCGACAGAGCTTGCCGGGCCGATCAAATACGAACGCGCCTCGGTGACTTCACCGTTGTCCAACAGCGCGGTGACGGCTTCGCCGACCGGCTGGCCAATGCCCACGCCGACGCCGCCGTCCGCCGTCAGCCGGTGCTGCAGATCGGTATGGACACCCCACAGGTGAGCCCGGGTCTTCTCGGTGCTTGCGCTCGCCGGTTGCTGACCGCCCCGGCCGTGCTGGGAATGGCATGCGACGGTGGGTGGTGGGTCCTCGGGGTAACGGACGGCGCGATGGCCGAATGTCTGCGCGGCGTGCCGATGTCGCAACCCGATACCGGTGCACTCACACGTGCAGCCCTGGAACGCAACGGGATTCCGGTCTGCCTCGTCGAGGAACTGCACGATGTCGACACTGTCGACGACATCCCGCCCGTCCGCGCCGCCTGCCAGGTGTCGAGCCGATTCGCCGAAGTAACCCAAGGGGTCTGAAATGCTGGGACAGCTCTACGACGAAGCGCTCGACGGCGAACGATGTTGGCTGCGCCACGACGACGGCCGGTGTCACCGTCTTCCGGTCAGCAGCTGGCTGGGCGGCCATGGCGCCGACACCGTCTTCGATGCGGCGATTGTGGCGCTGTGTGACGGGCCGACGATCGACTTGGGTTGCGGCCCTGGCCGATTGGTGGCGGATCTGGTCCAGCGCGGGATCCCGGCCCTGGGTGTAGACCAGTCTCCGACGGCGGTTCGCCTGGCGCGGCGCAGTGGCGCACCGGCGTTGCTCCGCGATGTGTTCGAGCCGCTGCCAGGCACCGGGCGCTGGCAGACGGTGTTGCTCGCGGACGGAAATGTCGGGCTGGCCGGCGATCCGCGCCGAGTCTTGCGTCGCGCCGCTGAGCTGTTGTGCGCCGGCGGTCGCTGCGTGGCTGAATTCGACCCGGGCGCAGTCGGCGTGCGGACCCGTTGGGTCCGGCTGGAGTCTTCGCGCAGCATCGGACCATGGTTCAAGTGGGCCACGGTGGGTGTCGACTGTGCGGCCGCGCTGGCCGGAGAAGTCGGTTTGGCGCTGGTCGGGATTCACCCGATCGGCGAGCGCGTGGTGGCTACACTCACGCTGACGTGACGCCGCAGATGGGATCGACCAGCAAGGCTTCCTTGCGTGGAACAGCAGTGACGGCTCGGGTCGGGGTCGCCCTCGGTCTCGCCGTGGCCGTCTGCTTCGTCACGGGTTTGATCAGTCACTTCATCCAGCATCCGCAGCCGTGGTTCTTCTGGCCTACCCGCCCGGTTTGGTTGTACCAGCTGACGCAGGGTCTGCACGTGATCTCCGGGATCGCCGCGATCCCGCTGCTCCTGGTCAAGCTCTGGTCGGTGTACCCCAAGCTGTTCGACCGGCCGATCATCGGCGGGCTCACCCGACAGATCGAGCGGGCGTCGATCCTGGTTCTGGTGGGGGCGATGATTTTTCAGCTCTCCACCGGCATCATGAACATCGCGCAGTGGTACGCATTCAAGTTCTTCTTCACCACCAGTCATTACGCGATGGCCTACGTCGCGGCCGGTGCGGTCCTGGTGCACGTCGGGGTGAAACTGCCGGTCATCCGCCGGGCCCTCGGCGAACCGCTCGAGGAAGCGCCGACCGGCGAGCTGCGCGTCGGGCCCAGCCGGCGTGCGGTGCTTGCCGGCACCTGGCTGGCAGTCGGTGCGGCGACGATTGTGACTGCCGGACAGACGATTCCCTGGTTTCGGCACGTCTCCCTGCTGGCGCCGCGGTCGGGCCGCGGCCCGCAGGGCGTGCCGGTGAACCGGTCGGCGTTCGCCGCCGGGGTTCTGGACAGTGCGCGCTCACCGGTCTACCGGCTGACCATCGTCAACGGATCAGTCGTCAAGGCGTTCACGGTCGACGAGCTTGCGGCGATGCCGCAGACCACACACCGGCTGCCGATAGCCTGCGTCGAGGGATGGAGCGCCACGGCGAACTGGACGGGTGTGGTGCTCGCTGAATTACTCAAAGTAGTTGGCGCGAACGCAGATTCTGACGTACGGATGATCTCGCTCGAGCCGCCCGGCCCGTACTCGCGCACGGTGCTGCCCGCGCGGCATACCCGTGATTCGCAGACGTTGATCGCGTTGAAGCTCAACGGTCAGACTCTCGATATCGACCACGGATATCCCTGCCGACTGATCGCTCCGACGAGACCCGGTGTGCTGCAGACCAAATGGCTGTCGAGAATCGAGGTGGTGACGTGACGTCCGCCAGATTCTTCGTGGTGGCCCTCGGTCTGGCACTGGGCGCCTACGGCGTCGTGCTGGTGGCCGAGAACTCGACCGACGTCATCATCCGTATCGTGGTGTGGGCACTGATCGGCGTGCTGCTGCACGATGCGGTGTTCGCGCCGGTGTGCGTTGCCCTCGGTTTCGCGGGCCGGCGACTGCTGCCGCACAAGTGGTGGACGCCGGTGCTGGTGGCTGCGTTGCTGACGGTCGTCCTGGTGCTGCTGGCGATTCCGGTCTACACCAAGCCAGGACTACATCTGGACAACCTCACCGTGCTGGACCGCGATTATGAATCCGGATTCTGGATTGCCCTGGCGGTCGTGTGGGGCTCGGCGCTGCTCTACCTCCTCGGCGATCGCGTGCTACCAGTTGGTGAGGATGAAGTGGTTGAGCAGCAGCGCACCGATGACGTTCAGACTCAACCACCATCGGTGGGCCCGGACGGGCAGCAGAGCCCCGGCGGCGGTGAGCCACACCTCGAACGGTAGCCAGATCCGTTCGGTCTCAGCCTTCGACAGCATCGACAGGTCGGCGAACAGGATCGCGGCCAGGGCGGCCAGGATCAGCAGGTGCAGCCCGGACCGGCGCTTGATCGCCGAAATGTCGAACACCCGCCCGATTCCGGCGACACTGCCCAGCCCGATCGCGCAGACCACCGACGCCAGGTTGGCCCAGCTCCAATACTGGAATGGCCGGTTCAGCGCGATGCCCTGCCAATAACGCTGCTGCACAAGGGTATAGCCGTCGAACCACCAAAACCCCGCGATCGCGAACGCGCCGACCACGGCCAGTGCGCCCACCGCCGCCGGGATCAGCACCCGGACCGCGTCGCGCCAGGATGACGCGCAGATCAGAACGGCAACCGCGGGTACGGCCATCAGCGCCAGCCCGTAGTTGAGGAAGATCGCCCAGCCCAGCACCAGGCCCGCGGCCACGGCGGCGGGCAACGGCCACCGTACTGATCGGCGAACCGCCAAGGCCAGCAGCGCAATTCCCCATGCCGCGACGCCTGCGTAGTATCCGTCGGCGGACACCGCGATCCAGATCGCGGTCGGTGCGACGGCGACGAACGGCGCCACCAGCCGCGCCGTCTCCTCGCCATTGAGCGCTCTCACCGCGACCAGCACGGCGGCGGCGGCCGACGATCCGAACAGCAGGCACCACAGGCCGGCCCACGCACCGCCCCCAAGCCCGATGCGGTCCAGCCAGACGAACGTCAGCAGCGCACCGGGTGGATGGCCGGAGACATGCGTGATCCACGAATTGGGTTGGAAATCAAGGATTCGGCTGGCGAAGGTGCGAACAGCCTCGGGGATGTCGGTGATCGTCGGCACCTGCTTGAGGTATTCGTGCCGGGCGGTGAGCCGGCCGGCGAACCCGCGCTGCCAACCGTCGATCATCGCCAGTGCGAACGCCCACAGCATCGACGTCGCCCACACGGTGAGCGTCAGCGACCGCCAGGACAGCCGCCGTGCCATCGATGCGCCCCACACCACGGCCGCCGTACCGATCAGGATGGCGGGAACGGTGCCCCAGCCGACGTGGGCGTTCCACCAGCCGAAGATCGGCGCCGTATCGGCGAAGTCCTTGATCTGCGCGGCCGAACTGTTGATCAGCGGGGTGACGATGCCCAGATCCAGGTGCGGGACCACGAACGCCGCGACCACCAGCAGCACGCCGATGGCAACCGCGACCGCTTCTTTGCGACCGATGCTCACGAGTCTCAAGCGTACGGCGACATGCCCACCCAGCGATTTCGGCGCGTTAACCGCCGCTGAGCGGCGGTTAACGCGCCGAAATCCCCCAGGACGACCACCGATCGACCTCCACCGCGATCATCGGGCCGTCCAGCGGAACATGTTGATACTGAGGGTATTTCGCGCGTAAGAGTTCATAGCCGCGTTCGCAGACTGAATCGTCGTGGTGGATTGTCGCGATTCCGTCGGCCCGTACCCACCACAGCTGTGACCAGTCGTCGTCGTAGTGGTCGACCACGAGGCTGACGCGTGGGTTGGCCTCGATGTTGGCCAGCCGCCGCAGCCGATGGGTTGACTTCGGCTTGCCGTCCACCCCGGTATAGAGCGTGGACTCGGCCATCGCGAACACGATCGGCACCACATGGGGAGGACCGTCGGGGGTGACGGTGGCCAGCCTGGCCACCTGTGCGGCCGCGAAGCGGTCGGCGGCCTCGGTCACGCCCGGGTGGCGGGCTGCTTGATATCCGCGCCCGCAGTGCTACTGATGAAGTCGTCGACCAACTCGACGAATTCGGTCGGGCGCTCCACCTGGGGGAAATGGCCCACCCCGGGCAGTACCTCGAGCCGGACGTCGGGGCGCGCCTCGTGCGCGGAGTAGGCGTGCTCGACGGGGATGATCGCGTCCGAGTCGCCCCAGATGGCCATGATCGGCATATCGGCCTTCATGTGCAGGCGGTTCAGCGCGCTGACAGCCTGTCCGCGGTAGTCCACCACCGAACGCAGCGTGCGCAGGAACGCCGCCCGGGTGGGAGCATCGGAGAACGAACTGTAGGCGTTCCAGATTTCCGCGCCTCGTGGCGACGTGATGCCGGCCTTGCCGAACCACGACCGCACCTTCTCGCCGAGGGCCAACACGGGAGGGGGAGCGATGATCGGCATGATCAGCTCGGCACCCGGTGCCGAGAGCAGCCGCAGCGTCCATCCGACGTCGGGTCCCAAGCCGCCGCTGTTCACCAAAATCAGTCGGTGACAGTAATCCGGGTGCTGGTACAGGAACTGCATGGCCACCCCGCCGCCGAGCGAATGCCCGACGATGGTCGCCTGGGTCACGCCGAGCTCGTCGAGCAGGTCGCGCAGCCATACCGCGAACGCGCCCAGCGAGTAGTCACTGCGTGGTTTGGCGGAATGACCGTGGCCCAGCAGGTCGGGCGCAATCACCCGGTATTTGCGCGACAGCGGGCGCACCACCGAGCGCCAGGTCTGCGAGCTACCGGCCATGCCGTGCAGCAGCAGGATCACCTCACCGTGACCTTCATCCAGGTAAGCCACCTGGTCACCGTGCAGGTCGAGATACTTCAACTCGTCCATACCTGTCTGTCCCCTCTGTGTGGCTGCGTAAACCATTGTTCACCAGCCGTAGCCGCCGGGCAGGTCGCCACCGTTCGCGAACCGCTCTCGAAGGGCGCGGCGGTCCAGCTTGCCGATGCCGCGGCGGGGAAGCTCATCGAGAATGTGCAGCTCACGGGGTGCGGCCAGCGGGTCCAGGGACTGCGCGAGGTACTCCCGAATGTCGTCCAGGCTGGGTTCGAGCGCCCCAGTGAGAAGCACCACTGCGGCCGCCACCCGCTCGCCGAGCCGGTCGTCCTCGAGCCCGAACACCGCACAGTCGGCGATCGCCGGATGCTGCGAGAGCACGGCCTCAACCGGCGCGGGCATCACTGTCAGCCCGCCGGTGCTGATGGCTTCGTCGACCCGGCCCAGCACCCGTAGTCGGCCTTCCTCGTCGACGGTGCCGAGGTCGTCGGTCCGGAACCAACCGGGTTCGGCGAACGGATCGGGGTCCGGTGGATTCCGATAGCCCATGGCCAGCGTGGGTCCGCCGATCACAATGCGGCCCTCGCCCGGCTCGGGGCCGTCATCGAGTCGGATCGTCACTCCGGTCAGTGGTACGCCGTCATAGACACATCCGCCGGCTGTCTCACTGGAGCCGTATGTCCGGACCACTTCGATTCCGGCGGCCGCCGCACCTTCCAGGACCGGCCGGGGTGCGGGACCGCCGCCGAGCAGCACCGCGTCGAGTTCGGCGAGTGCCGCCGTGGCCTCGGGGTCCAGCAGCGCCTTGGCGAGCTGGGTGGCGACCAGTGCGGTGTAGCGGCGGCCGGAACCCAATTGCGCTACAGCCGTTGGTAATTGGCTGACGTCGAAGCCGGCGGAGATATCCAGCTCGACGGGAACGGTGCCGGCCTGCAGGCTGCGGACCAGCACCTGTATCCCGGCGATGTGGTGAGTCGGTAATGCCAGCAACCAGGTGCCGGGGCCACCGAGGTGGTCCAGGGTGGCCGACGCGCTGGCGATCAACGCCGCAGGAGTCAGCATCGCGCCCTTGGGTGTTCCGGTGGTCCCCGATGTCGACACCACCAGGGCGACGGCGTCGTCGATCTCGTCGCCGACTCGCAAAGACGTTGTCAACAACTCGCTTTCGCGCAGGTCGCCCGCGGGAATGGGAACCAGAGGGGCATCCCGCCCGTCGAGGACGCCGTCCAGGGCGGCCATCAGAGACTGCGCCGACGGGCCGGGCGGGATGGCGAGCGCTCGCAGAGTAGTTATTCGACGTCCTCACTGTCTCGCGGATCGTCCAGCGGCCAGCCGTACGTGGCCAGCCTGTCATGGACCCGGTCGATGTCCTCCGGAGTGGGCAACGTGTCGGTGATCTCCGTGATCAATACCCCGATGTCGATGTGGTCGAACGCCCCGCGCTCGAGCAGTGCGTTGGCTACCGCGATGACTTCCTCGTCGCCCAACCGCCGCCGCAGCAGGGCGAACAACGGCACCTGGTCGGGGTGCGGGACCCCATCGGGGTAACCGGCTTTGATCCAGGCCACGATCTTGGTGATGAAGTTGGTCACCGCAGCATCTCCCTTGCGGGGGGCGTGTGGGCGCCCTGTGGACTCGTGAGAATTCTAGTCGGCACTGATTTGCCGCGCCTCCGGTGTACCCCCGCTGTGTCGGCCCCGGGGAACCACTGACGGCTGATAGGTTAACGACTGATGAACACCTGCGGGACGTTCGCAAATGCCCAGTACGAGGACTTTTGGCAACTGGTCAAAGGGCCCTGTCAACCACCAGAATCTCAGTCATGAGCACGGAGATGATCATCCTGGTGTTGTTGATTGCCACCGCGCTGGCATTCGATTTCACCAACGGATTTCACGACACGGGCAACGCCATGGCGACGTCGATCGCCACCGGCGCGCTCAAGCCCAAGACTGCTGTGCTGCTCGCCGGGATCCTGAATCTGGTCGGTGCGTTCCTCTCCGTCGAGGTGGCGGTCACGGTGACGACGTCGGTCCTGAAGGTTCAGGACGGCAAGACCGGCCACCTCCTGTCCGGCATCGACGCGTCGATGGGATTGACGATCATCTTCGCCGGCCTGATCGGCGGCATCCTGTGGAACCTGCTGACCTGGCTGTTCGGCATTCCGTCCAGCTCCTCGCACGCGCTGTTCGGTGGCCTGATCGGCGCCGGGCTGGCTGCGCTGGGCAGCAGCGGCGTCAACTGGACCGGTGTCACCCAGAAGGTACTGATCCCCGCTGTCGCCGCACCGGTCATTGCCGGCCTCGTCGCCACGGCCGGCACCTGGCTGGTGTACCGCATCACCCGCAAGGTGCTGGTGCGACGCCGCGAAGAAGGCTTCCGCTGGGGACAGATCGCGACCGCGTCGCTGGTTGCTCTCTCGCACGGAACCAACGACGCGCAGAAGACCATGGGCGTCATCGCGCTGGCCCTGATCACCACCGGCCACCTGACCGGTGACGTGAAGAAGGACGGTCTGCCGTTCTGGATCATCCTGAGCTGCGCGCTGGCCATCGGGCTGGGTACCTACATCGGCGGCTGGCGCGTCATCCGCACGCTCGGCAAGGGTCTCGTCGAGATCGAGTCTCCGCAGGGCCTTGCGGCCGAAGCCTCTTCGGCCGCAATCATTCTCAGCTCGTCGGCCGCCGGTATGGCGCTGTCCACCACCCACGTCGCCACCGGTTCGATCCTCGGTAGCGGCGTCGGCAAGCCGGGCGCCGAGGTGCGCTGGGCCGTGGCCGGGCGGATGGCGGTGGCCTGGCTGGTCACCCTGCCGGCCGCCGCCCTCGTCGGTGCACTGGCCTACTGGCTGTCCTACATCGTCAAGGACGTCAGTGGCTCGCAACTGATGGGTGATGGCCTGATCTTCCTGATCCTGGTCGGCTTGTCCTCCTACATGTGGTGGCGCGCCCAGCAGCAGAAGGTCGACCACAACAACGTCAACGCCGATTGGGATACGTCGACCAACTCCGTGGTGCCCGCCGAGATTCGGGAGGCCACCAAGGACGCCAAGCCGGCTGAGCCCACGGCCACGGTCTGATCACCGAGACAAGCAATAAGGACACGTGATGACGTACTTCGAAGCCATCTTCAAGGTGCTGGTGGTCGGGCTGGTCCTCGGCGCGGGCCTGCCTGCACTGTTCGCGACGGGCATGCTCGCGTACTCGTCCGGGGTCGGCGGCGAGGAAGCCGACCATGCGATCCACAAGCCCAACCCGGCGCTGAAGGTCTTGGGCATCCTGCTGTTCCTCTTGGTCGCGCTGGTGATCATGACGGCCGTCGCCTGGATCACCCGGGCGACGATCATCCATCACTTCGGTGTCGACCTGTTCCCGATGCTGCCCAAGAAGTGAGATTGCGATGACCATCCAACAGCAACCCACTTTCCTCGAGAACGTTCTCGGCTGGCTGCACAAGGGCTACCCCGAAGGCGTGCCGCCCACGGACTATTACCCGCTGCTGGCCTTGCTGAAGAGGTCGCTGTCGGAGGACGAGGTCGTCCAAGCGGCCCAATCGATCCTGCGCGCAGCCGATTTCGGCACCCCGGTGCGGGAGGATCAGATCCGCGACGCCGTTCGCGAGCTCATCGAGAAGGAACCCAATCCCGAAGAGCTGAACCAGGTCGCGGCACGGCTGGCTTCGGTGGGCTGGCCGCTCGAATCCCACTAGCCTCGCGTATCGCGGCGCAGCGGGTGGTCCTCGGGGACCTGCACGAAGATCAACGTGATGCCGTCGGGATCGTGGACGTGCATTTCGTGTAAGCCCCACGGTTCGCGCCGGGCCTCCCGCGCGATCTCGACTCCGCGGCACGACAGCTCGTCCTGGGTGGCGTAGAGATCGCGCACCTGAAGCCACAGCGAGGCGGGGAACGGGCCTTTCGCGTTCGCGGGCGCGCCGTGACCCGCCAGCTCGATCAACGACTGCCCGGCATAGAAGACCGTGCCGCCGCCGTATTCACGGGCGATGGCCAGGCCGAGCGAGTCACGGTAGAAATCGACCGAGCGTTCGTAATCCGCCGGGCGGAGCAGCATCCGACTCGCAAGGATCTCCATGCCGTCGTGTTTACCTCAGTTCGGCTGCAGGCGCTGACGCTTCATGGCCCGGTTGATTGCCCCGGGTGCGACGACGTCGAGCGCGCGGGCGGTGACCGCCATGCGTGGGGCGATGCGCACCGGGCGGTGCCGGGCCGCCTCGATCATCCACTCGCCGGCCTCCTGTGGGGTCAGCGCGGGCAGCCCGTCGTATTCCTTGGTAGGGGCGATCATCGGAGTGGCCACCAGCGGGTAGTACAGCGTCGTGGAATGCACGCCCTGGTTGGACCATTCGGTTTCGATGACTCGGCTGACCGCGCTGAGCGCGGACTTTGATGCGTTGTACACGCCGAACAGCGGCGACGCTTCGCTGAACACGCCCCACGTCGCCACGTTGATGATGTGCCCGTCGCGGCGCTCGATCATCCCGGGTGCCACGCCGCGGATGAGTCGCAGCGGCGAGAAGTAGTTCAGCATCATCGTGCGTTCGACGTCGTGCCACCGGTCGAGCGACTCGGCCAGCGGCCTGCGGATCGAACGACCGGCGTTGTTCACCAGGATGTCGACCGCCCCCACCTCTTGCGCCAGCGCGTCCACGGCGTCGAGGTCGGACAGGTCGCAGGGGATTGCGGTCGCGGAGCCTCCGGCGTCGGTGATGCGATCGACGACCTCGGCGAGTAGATCTTCGCGCCGCGCGACCACGATGACCTCACACCCGTGCCCGGCGAACAACTCCGCTCCGGCGGCCCCGATTCCCGACGATGCGCCGGTGATCAGCACGCGCTTGCCGCGCAGGTCGACGGTGATACCGGTCGGCAGGCTCAGCGGTGGGCGCATGCCGGTCAGGGCGATGGCCTTGGTCAGTTTGCGGCGCAGGGGGTTCACGGCTGCTGAGTCTATGCCGAGCGATTTCGGCGCGTTTACAGCCGCTGAGCGAACGGAAACGCGCCGAAATCGCTAAAAGTAACGGGGGAACGGGCTCCAGTCGGGGTCGCGCTTCTCGAGGAACGCGTCGCGTCCCTCGACGGCCTCGTCGGTCATGTACGCCAACCGGGTGGCCTCCCCGGCGAACAGTTGCTGACCGACCAGCCCGTCGTCGAGCAGATTGAAGGCGAACTTCAGCATGCGTTGAGCCTGAGGTGATTTGCCGTTGATCTCCTTGGCCCACTGGACGCCCACGTTCTCCAACTCGGCGTGGTCGACCACCTCGTTGACCGCACCCATGTGGTGCATCTGCTCGGCGGTGTAGGGCCGACCCAGGAAGAAGACCTCGCGGGCGAACTTCTGCCCGACCTGACGCGCCAGATACGCGCTGCCGTAACCGCCGTCGAAGCTGCCGACGTCGGCGTCGGTCTGCTTGAACCGGGCATGCTCGCGACTGGCCAGCGTCAGGTCGCACACCACATGCAGGCTGTGCCCGCCGCCGGCCGCCCACCCGTTGACCAAACAGATGACGACTTTCGGCATGAAGCGGATCAGCCGTTGCACTTCCAGGATGTGCAACCGTCCGGCGCGCGCCGCATCGACGGTATCGGCGGTTTCCCCGGCCGCGTACTGGTACCCGCTGCGGCCCCGGATGCGTTGGTCGCCGCCCGAGCAGAACGCCCAGCCGCCGTCCTTGGGGGAGGGGCCGTTGCCGGTCAGCAAGACCACGCCGACATCGGGCGACATCCGGGCGTGGTCCAGCGCGCGGTACAGCTCGTCGACGGTGTGCGGACGAAATGCGTTGCGCACCTCGGGCCGGTCGAACGCCACCCGCACCGTGCCGTTGTCGACGTGCCGGTGGTAAGTGATGTCGGTGAGATCCTCGAAGCCGTCGACTGCTCGCCACTGGGATACGTCGAAGGGGTTGTCAGTCAAGGCTTTTGAACTCCATCTTCAGTTAGGGGATCGAATCGGAAAACCGCGCAGCGGCCGGCGAGCGCCTCGAACTCTTCGGGCTTGCCCTCGGTGACCAGCCCCGCGTTCTTCATGAAGTTGACACCGGTCGGAACCAGGACGGGGAACGCTCGCAACAGTGGCCGCGCTTCCTCAGCCGATAGCTCCACCATGCGGACCTGCTGACTGCGCCGGTTCTTGGTCAGGGTGACGACGCCGGCGGCGCGGGCGTTGCGCACCCAGTCGGCGCCGGGGAAACCACCCACCACGTAGCGCTTGCCATCCACGGTGAACGGGGTGATCGGCGTCGACCGTGGCTTACCGGATTTGCGGCCCGGAACCGTCAGCACCTCCGGGAATTCACCGCCGAAGGACCCAAGACCGAGCCGCATCGCCGTCATGAAAATCTTGTTCATCGGCTTGAGCCACCACGGCGGCCTGATGCGCTCTGAGTCGGCCATGCCCAAAAAGGTACGCCTAGCGCCCGATGCCGCAGTCGCGCAGTGCGTCGATGAGACCGGTCGGGCGTTCGGCGACCGGCAGCGGGTCGACGAGGATGAAGTCGCAGCCGAGGTGACGCGCGGCGCCGTCGTTCTCCTCGCTGTCGCCGACCATCACCGCGTCCTGCGCCGCGACGCCGAGACGCTGCAGTGCGATCTCGAAGATCCGCGGATCAGGTTTGACCGCACCGACTTCGAAGGACAACACGAACTCGTCGGCGTCGGCCCCGGCGGCGCGGAACGCCGGCCGGATATCGAAGGCAATGTTGGAGACGACCCCGGTGCGCAGGCCGTGCGGCCGCAGGGAACTCAGCACCTCGACGGTGTCGGGGTAGGGCACCCACGATGCCGGGTCGACGGTGCGCTGATACAGCGACTCGGCGTGCTGGTCGGGCAGGCCCGTCTGCCGTAGCGCATGCAGGTACGCCTCGCGATGCAGCGCCGGGGTGAGGTCACGATTGATCCAGGTTTGGTAGGTCTCCTCGGTCATCGTCACCGACCGGCCGGTGGGATGAGTGAGGCGTTCCATCAGCTCGGCCTGCACGTGCTCGTCGACCTCTCGACGGCCGTCGGCACCAATCAGTTCCATTCCGGTGAACCAGCTGTCGTCCTCCTCGAGGCGAAACAGGGTGCCGGAGAAGTCGAACAACACGGCGCGCACACGCATTGCTTCATGCTGCCTTAAGGGGCGCTGCCCTTCATGACCGATACGTCGGAGCCGTCCGCTGGGGGATGCGCGGGGTGCACGCCCGGGAAGAGTTGCGGACCGCGGTAATAGGCCAAAAGCAGACCCACCGCGAAGATCACGGCGATCAGCGCGACCTGTATTGCGATGACCACCGGACGTGGAGCAGTCGGCATCTTGATCTTGCGGCGGATTTTCGGGGCGATCCGTTCCGCCCGCGGCATCACCGGCTGCTCTTTGCCGCGAAGAAACTGCATCACCACATCGGTGGCCCGATTGTGCTGTTCGCGGTCCACATAGAGCGCGACGCTGCGGCTGGTGGCGCCTTTCAACCCGCTCGGCGCAGCGATATAGGCGCCCACGTCTGCGTCGCGCAAAGCGGCGAGAGCCGGTTCTGCGTCATGAGGTTCGAGGTCGGCGAGGATCACCCAGGTGTCGGCCCAGACGTCGTTGTCCCGGCCACCCGGCGGCAGCCAGAACATCAGATCGCGCTCTTTGAGGTACTCGAGCGGGATGACCCGAGACAGCATCACTCAAGTATGCGCCGCCGGACTAGCCGATGGCTCGGGACGCACCTTCCCAGAACTGTGCCCGCACAGCCTTCTTGTCCGGCTTGCCCAGTGCCGTCACCGGCACCGAGTCGACGACGATCACCTGCTTGGGCGCCTGCACCGAACCCTTGCGATCCTTGACTGCGGCCTGGATCTCGCCGGTCAGCTTCGCGACCGCGTCGTCGTCGCTCGGATGATCCGGGCGCAGCACGATCACCGCGGTGACGGCCTCACCCCACTTCTCGTCCGGCGTGCCGATCACGCACACCTGCGCGACGGCCGGATGCTCGGCGACGACGTCCTCCACCTCGCGCGGGAACACGTTGAAGCCGCCGGTGACGATCATGTCCTTGACCCGGTCGACGATGAACCAGTAACCGTCGGAGTCCTCACGCGCCATGTCGCCGGTGTGCAGCCAGCCGTCCTTGAACGTCTTGGCCGTCTCCTCCGGCAGGTTCCAGTACCCGCCGCTCAGCAGCGGCCCGGACACGCAGATCTCGCCGACCTCGCCTTGGGCCACCTCGTTGCCGTCTGCGTCCAGCAGTGCGGTGCGCGCGAACAGGGTCGGGCGCCCGCACGAGGTCAGCCGCTTCTCGTCGTGGTCCTTCTTGCCCAGATAGGAGATCACCATCGGGGCCTCGGACTGCCCGTAGTACTGGGCGAAGATCGGGCCGAAGCGGCGGATCGCCTCGGCCAGCCGCACCGGGTTCATCGCCGAGGCGCCGTAGTACACCGTCTCCAGCGACGACAGGTCGCGGGTGTGCGAATCGGGATGGTCCATCAGCGCGTAGATCATCGACGGCACCAGCATGGTGGCGGTGATCTTCTGCTCCTCGATCACCCGCAGCACCTCGGCCGGATCGAACTTCGTCAGCACGACGAGCTCGCCCCCCTTGACCACTGTCGGCACGAAGAACGCGGCGCCGGCGTGCGAGAGCGGCGTACACATCAGGAACCGCGGGTTGTCCGGCCACTCCCACTCGGCGAGCTGCACGGTCGTCATCGTGGTGATCGACTGCGCCGTGCCCAGCACACCCTTCGGCTTACCGGTGGTGCCGCCGGTGTACGCCATGCCGCCGACGTGATCGGGCGCCAGATCGGCCGCCACCAACGGCTTCGGTGGGTACTTGGCGGCCTCGGCGATCAGGTCCACCGCCGAGTCACCCAGCGCGTCGGGGACGGGGCCAAGCGTCAGCACCTGCTTGAGGGCGGGCACCTTCTCCAGCAGGCCCTGTGCCCGCTCGATGAACATCGGGTTGGGGTCGATGATCAGCGACGTCACGCCGGCGTCGTCGAGGACGTAGGCGTGGTCGTCGAGCGATCCGAGAGGGTGTAGTGCCACCCGTCGGTAACCCTGGGTCTGCCCCGCGCCGATGATCATCAGCACCTCGGGGCGGTTCAGCGACAGCAGCCCCGCCGTGGCGCCCGACCCCGCGCCGAGCGCTTCGAAGGCCTGAATGTACTGGCTGATGCGGTCGGCCAGCTCGCCTCCGGTCAGTGTGGTGTCACCCAGATGCAGCACCGGCTTGTTCTTATTGCGCTTGAGCGCACCGACGGTCAGGTGGCCAGAATGGATGGGATGGCGAAGTAGCTCGTCACTCATGTGGTCCACATTAGAACGTGTTCCAGTTCGGAAGGAAGGGCGTCTCGATGACTGACGTGGGCGAGCGGCTGCGCGCCGCGATCCTGACGCTGGCGACCGAGCGGGCGCCTAGGACGATCTGCCCGTCCGACGCCGCCCGCGCCGTGGACCCCGACCACTGGCGTGAGTTGATGGAGACGACGCGCGCCGTCGCCCGCGATCTGGCCCGCAGTGGTGACGTCGTGATCACGCAGAAGGGTGAGGTGCTCGACCCCGACGCGCAATGGCATGGCCCGGTCCGGATCCGCGCCCAATAGATTCACCGGCGTGGCACCCTGTCGGGTATGCAGCAACCTCCCGAACCGCGATTTCTCGACGACCGCCCCGCGTACTGGGCCGAACACACGCCGGACACCGAGGCGATGAACTATCTCGGCCGCAGTTGGACCTGGGCGCAGTGGTACGAGCGGATTCGCCGGTGCGCGGGCGCCTTGCAGCAGCGCGGGATCGGCCACGGCGACGTGGTGGCTTTCTTGGACAAGAACCACCCGGCGTGTGTGGAGGTGACGACGGCGGCGGCGTCTTTGGGTGCGGCCACCGCGATCATCAACTTTCGGCTGGCCGGCGAGGAGATGGACTACGTCCTCAACGACTGCGGTGCGACGCTGCTTGTCGTCGGCCGCGAGCTGATGCCGGCCATCGAGAAGATCCGCGACCAGCTCATCCACGTCGAGCACGTCGTCGAGGTGACGCCGGAGGGGGAGCCTGGCGACGAGTACGAGGCGATGCTGGCAGCGGCCACACCCGTCGGGCGCCAGCCCGACGTCACGCCCGACGACGCGGGCCTGATCATGTATTCCTCGGGCACCACCGGCCATCCCAAGGGGGTGACGCTGAGCCATCGAAACCTGCTGGCGCACACCATCAACGCTGCCACCTTCGAGATGGGTCCCGACGACAAGAACATGGTGGCGATGCCCTTGTTCCACGTCGGTGGTTCGTCGTATGTCCAGAACGGCATCCACGCCGGCATCCCGACGATCATGACGCGTGAGGCCGACGGCGCGTCGCTGGCCGGGGCGCTCCTGCAGGGCGCGACGCGGACGTTCCTGGTTCCCGCGGTGTTGGGCAAGGTGCTGGAGTCCGGTGAGGACGCAGTCAAGCTGTTCGGCGCTCTCAAGACGTTCGTATACGGGGCTTCGCCGATGCCGCCGGCACTGCTGAAGGCGGCGCTGAAGGCTTGGCCGGAAACGGATTTCATCCAGGTGTACGGGCTGACCGAGGTGTGCGGAGCCATCACCCAGCTTTCACCGGAGGTGCACCGGGACGAGTCGCGCCCCGACCGGTTGGTCAGTGCCGGGCAGCCCGCCCGCGAGGTGGAGGTCCGGGTGGTCGACCCCGACACCGGTGACGAGGTGCCCACCGGCTCTCCCGGCGAGTTGTGGTTTCGTACACCGCAATTGATGCTGCGCTACCACAACAAGCCGGAGGCGACCGCGTCGGCGATCACCGAGGACGGCTGGTTCCGCTCCGGTGACATCGGCCGCGTCGACCCCGACGGGTTCATCTTCGTCGAGGACCGCCTCAAGGACATGATCATCTCCGGTGGAGAGAACATCTATTCCGTCGAGGTCGAGCGGGTGCTCACCGATCACCCCGCCGTACTCGACGCGGCGGTGTTTGGCATCCCCGACGAGAAGTGGGGTGAGTCGGTGAAGGCGGTCGTCGAATTGTCCTTGGGTGCACAGACTTCCGAAGAGGAACTGGTGGCCTGGTGTCGCCAGCATCTGGCGCGTTATAAGTGCCCGCGCAACGTCGAGATCTCCGAGGCGCTGCCGCGCAACCCCACCGGCAAGCTGCTCAAGCGGGATCTGCGCTCCCCGTATTGGGAGAACCGCGACCGCGCGATCTGATGCTCCCGCACTTGGATGACGTGCTACAACGCCTGCATGTCGTCTCGCTGCCCATGCGGGTTCGGTTCCGCGGCATCATGGTTCGTGAGGTCGCGCTGATCGACGGGCCGGCGGGCTGGGGTGAGTTCGGTGCGTTTTTGGAGTACGAACCACCCGAGGCCGCGCACTGGCTGGCCTCAGGTATCGAATCCGCCTACAGCACATGGCCTCTCGCTGTGCGCGAGGTGGTGCCGATCAATGCGACGGTGCCTGCGGTCCCCGCCGAGCAGGTCCCGGAGGTGTTGGCGCGCTTTCCCGGGACGCGTACGGCCAAGGTGAAGGTCGCCGAACCTGGACAGAGCCTGGCCGACGACGTCGCCCGGGTCAACGCCGTGCGTGCCGCGATTTCGACGGTGCGGGTGGACGCCAACGGCGGCTGGACGGTCGAGCAGGCGGTGGCCGCCGCGAACGCGCTTACCGCCGACGGTCCGCTGGAATACCTCGAACAGCCGTGCCGGACAGTGGCCGAACTGGCCGAGGTACGCGGCCGCGTGGATGTCGCGGTGGCCGCTGACGAGAGCATCCGCAAGGCCGCTGACCCGCTGGCCGTGGTGCGGGCACAGGCGGCCGACATCGCCGTGCTCAAGGTGCCTCCGCTGGGGGGTGTGCACTCGCTGTTGGACATCGCCGCCGAAATCGACATCCCGGTGGTGATCTCGAGCGCGCTGGATTCCGCGGTCGGCATCGCCGCCGGACTGGCCGCCGCCGCGGCGCTGCCGAGACTCGAGCATGCCTGCGGGCTGGGCACCGGTGGGCTGTTCGTCGAGGACGTCGCGGAGATCGCGCCCGTCGACGGCGGCCTGCCCGTCGGCGCCGTCGTGCCCGACCCGGCGCGCCTTGCGGACCTCGCCGCGCCCGCCGAGCGTCGCGATTGGTGGCTCACCCGGGTCCGCGCCTGCTATCCCCTTCTCGCCCAAACTCACAAACCGCAGAACAATCGCGAGTAGATCGCTGCAAAACGTCGATCTCGGCGCTACATACTTGCTTTCAGGTCCGCGATCGCCGAGCGGATGAAGTGCGCCAGGTCGTGCTTGTCGTCGGCCAGCCACTGCTCGAACGCCAGCCGGAACACCGCCGCTCCCGACTCGCCGGCGAGCCGGGCCGTCGTCTCGGCCACACCGCGACCCACCAGTCCGTCGGCCATCGCCGCGGCCAGTGCCGAGAGCTTGGTCAGCTCGCGTTCCTGCAGTGCCGGGTTGGTGTCGATCACTGCCTGGCGTAGCCGAGAGGCGTCGCGGCGGTCGTCGAAAATCAGCGCCACCGACTGCAACGCGATGCTCACGATGTCCAGGGGAGTGGCCGAATCCGCCGCCGCAGCAATACTTGTCGTCAGTTGATCCAACAGCAGGCCCTGCCCGCCGAAGAGCACCTCACGCTTGTCGGCGAAGTAGCGGAAGAACGTGCGTTCGGTCAGCCCGGCCCGCTCGGCGATCTCGGCGACCGTCGTCTGGTCGAAGCCCTGCTCGGCATACAGCGTCAGAGCCGCCTGCTGCAGACGGCCCTGCGCGTCCGGCTCCCAGCGACCCATACGGGAATTTTAGCGGCATGACAGTTGCTGACATCAGCGCTAGTGTTTGATGACAGCGACTGACATGGAGGTAGTCCCATGAAGATATTCGTCACCGGAGCGTCCGGCTGGGTGGGGTCGGCGGTGGTACCCGACCTTCTCGCGGCCGGGCATCGGGTCCTTGGCCTCGCCCGCTCGGACAAGTCCACCGACGCACTGAGAGCCGCGGGCGCTGACGTCCAACGTGGCGATCTCGAGGACCTCGACAGCCTCCGCAGTGGGGCGCAGGACGCCGACGGTGTCATCCACCTGGCCTTCCGCCACGACTTCGATAACTTCACCGACGCAGGGGAACTGGACCGCAACGCGATCACCGCGCTCGGCCAGACGCTGGCCGGTTCCGGCCGGCCGCTCGTCGTCACCAGCGGGACCGGCGGGCACGCTCCGGGCCAGGTCGTCACCGAGGACCGCTCGGCCAGCCCGGAGATGCCCCGACTCTCCGAGCAGGCCGCGCTGGCGTTCACCGAGAGCGGGGTCCGGGTGGCGATCGTGCGGCTGGCGCCGTCGGTCCACGGCAAGGGTGACTACGGCTTCGTCCCACGGCTGATCGACGTCGCCCGTCACAAGGGCGTGTCGGCCTACGTCGGCGACGGGGCCAACCGCTGGTCGGCTGTACACCGCGACGACGCCGCCGTGCTCTTCCGGCTGGCCGTCGAGGACGCTCCGACGGGATCGGTGCTGCACGGGATCGGCGAGGAAGCGATCGCCACCCGCGCCATCGCCGAGAGCATCGGCAGCCATCTGGGCATACCCGCCACCAGTATTCCGCCTGAGAACGCCATGGACCACTTCGGCTGGATCGGCGCGTTCTTCAGCCTCGACATACCGGCCAGCAGCGCGATAACCCAGCAGCGGTTCGCCTGGCAGCCCACCGGCATCGGCCTGCTGGAGGACCTCGACCAGCACTACTTCTGACTCTCACGAAATTTGAGTAGCCGATTACGCTAGTCGGCCGAAGCAGCCGACTTGAGGCTGAAGCGATGTCAACGCTTCGCGTCGGATTGATGGACCCCATCGTGGCGGCACGCCCCACGGTCGATTTCCTCACCAGAGCTCAGTACGCGCTCGCGGCCACCGCCCGGGTCGACTCGTTCTGGGTGCCCGATCACCTCAACTCATTGTTTCCCCGGTCGTTGTGGAACAACCCGAAGTACTGCGGCGGAGCCAACCTGCTGCCGCGCGGCGATGCGTATCTGGAGCCGTGGACCATGCTCGGCAACATCGCTGCGCGCAACCACGCGCGGCTCCGCCTCGGTCTCGGGGTCACCGACACCGGGCGACGCAATCCGGCGGTCACCGCTCAGGCGGCGGCAACGCTGCAACTGCTGACGCGAGGCCGAGCGATCCTCGGAATCGGCGCCGGCGAACGAGAGGGCAACGAACCGTATGGCGTCGAGTGGTCCAAGCCAGTGGCTCGATTCGAGGAAGCCATGGCGACCATCCGCGCGCTGTGGAATCCGAAGGGAGAGTTGGTGAATCGCGACTCGCCCTACTTCCCGCTGCGGAATGCGCTCTTCGACCTTCCGCCGTACAAAGGCAAGTGGCCCGAGATCTGGATCGCCGCGCACGGTCCGCGGATGTTGCGCGCCGCCGGCCGGTATGCCGACGGGTTCTTCCCGGCGTTTCCGCACACACCGCAGGAGTACGCGCAACGACTTGAAGCCGTGCGCACCGCGGCCTCCGACGCAGGGCGCAATCCGATGTCGATCAAGCCGGCGATCTGGTTCATGACGTTGGCCGCCCGAAATCAGGACGAGCTCGACGAAGCGCTTGACTCCGAGGTGATCCGAGTTGCGGCACTCAATGCCCCCGATCACTTCTTCGCCCGGCACGGTGCTCAACATCCGCTCGGCATCGGCTTCAGCGGCGCGCAGGACATCCTTCCGCAGGACATGGACGAGCAGACCGCCCTGTCACACGTCAAAGCAATCCCCACCGAGGTGGTGCGCGAGTGCCTGCTGTGCGGGACGCCCGACGAGATCGTCGAGCGGGCTGCCCAGTGGCGCGACTGCGGTGTGGAGTACGCCGTACTGGCGAATATGGGTCCTCTTCAGCGCAGCCTGCGCAAGGGCGTGGCATCGATGCTGCCGTTGATGCAGGCCGTGAGGCGCCTCAAGAAGTTGTGATGTCCTAATTTGTGGGGTGCATGGCGTAGACGCCATCCGCGCAAGCCTCGACACTGAACTCATGGCGCGATCGGTGGTGATCCTCGGGTTTCCCGGCGTGCAGGCGCTGGATCTGGTCGGGCCCCACGACGTGTTCACCGGTGCAGCGCTGCTCACCGAGGGTGGCTACCGAGTCACCGTGGCCTCCCACGACGGCCGGCCGGTGACCACCGCGACCAGCCTGGCCTTCGTCGCCGAGGCGATGCCTGACCCCGAGGGCATCGACACCCTGATCCTGCCCGGCGGTGCGGGTGTCGACGACGCCCGACGCGACCCCGCCACGATGGCCTGGATCCGCAAGGCCGCCGCCGCGTCGCGGCGCGTTGTGAGTGTGTGCACCGGTTCGTTCCTGGCCGCCGAGGCCGGGCTGCTCGACGGCTGCCGGGCCACCACGCATTGGGCGTTCGCCGACCGAATGGCCCGTGAGTTCCCGGCCGTGACCGTCGACCGGGAGCCGATCTTCCTGCGCAGCTCCGCCACCGTCTGGACGGCGGCCGGGGTTACGTCCGGCATCGACCTGTCGTTGGCTCTCGTCGAGGACGACTACGGCACCGAGGTCGCCCAGACCGTGGCCCGCTACCTGGTGCTCTATCTGCGCCGACCCGGCGGACAGACCCAGTTCGCCGCCCCGGTGTGGATGCCGCGCGCCCGCCGCCAGCCGATCAGGGATGCGCAAGAAGCTATCGAAGCCGAACCCGGTGCCGCCCACAGCATTACCGATCTCGCTCGTCGTGCGGCGATGAGCCCGCGGCATTTCACCCGGGTGTTCACCGACGAGGTCGGCGAGGCGCCGGGCGCCTACGTCGAGCGCGTGCGCACCGAAGCCGCTCGCCGTCAGCTCGAGGAGACCGACGACACCGTCGTCACCATCGCCGCGCGGTGCGGTTTCGGAACGTCGGAAACCCTGCGCCGCAACTTCATTCGCCGGGTCGGTATCTCACCCGACCAATACCGCAAGACGTTCGTTTAAAAGGAGAGTTCCATGCAGATCGCTATCGTGCTCTATCCCGGGTTCACCGCTCTGGATTTCATCGGCCCCTACGAGGTGCTGCGCTGGCTGCCCGACGCCGAGGTTCGCTTCCTGTGGCATGAGGCCGGTCCGATCACCGCGGACTCCGGCGTGCTCATCGTCGGCGCCACTCATTCGTTCGTCGAAACCCCTTCGCCTGACGTCATTCTCGTCCCCGGTGGAATGACGACGATGGAGCACGCCCGCGACGAGAAGCTGCTCGACTGGGTACGACAAGCACACGCGACCTCGACGTGGACGACGTCGGTGTGCTCGGGGTCGGTGATCCTGGCGGCCGCCGGATTGTTGAAGGGCAAGCGGGCGACGTCGCATTGGGCGGCCCTCACCGCGCTCAAGACCCTCGGGGCGACGCCGGTCAAAGATGAGCGGGTGGTCCGCGAAGGTGACATCCTCACCAGCGCGGGTGTCTCGGCAGGCATCGACCTCGCGCTGTGGCTGGCCGGCGAGATCGGTGGTGAGGAGCGGGCCAAGGCGATCCAGCTGTCGATGGAGTACGACCCGCAGCCGCCGTTCGACTCCGGGCACATGTCGAAGGCCTCGGCGTCCACCAAGGCCACCGCCACCGCCCTGATGGCGAAAGGGCTCGCCAACCCCACCCAGCTCAAGGCGATGACGGGGCTGCTGTGGACCGGCGCAATCGATGCCGCGCGGTCGCGGGCACGGCGCAAAAGGGGTCGCGTAGCCTCTGCCAGGTGATCAACCTGGCCTACGAGGAGAACGGCTCCGGCGATCCGGTGCTGTTCATCGCCGGCACCGGTGGCGCCGGGCGCACCTGGCACATCCACCAGATCCCACGGTTCGTGACGGCGGGCTACCGCTGCATCACGTTCGACAATCGCGGGATCGGGGCCACCGAGGAGGCCGGCGACTTCACCCCGGAACAGATGATCGCTGACACCGCCACCCTCATCGAGGACGTCGTCGGCGGACCGACGCGGATCGTGGCGATCTCGATGGGCGCCTTCATCGCCCAGGAGTTGATGCTGACCCGTCCGGAACTGGTCAGCCAGGCCGTGCTGATGGGCACTCGCGGGCGCCTCGACCGCACTCGCAAATCGTTCCGGGCCGCCGACGTCGAGCTGACCAAGGCCGGCATCCAGCTGCCGCCCGCCTACGCGGCGAAAGTGCGTGTGCTGGAGAATTTCTCGCCGAAAACCATCAACGACGAGAAGGCGATCGGCGACTGGGTGGAGATGTTCACCGCATTCCCGATCAAGCGCACTCCCGGCCTGCGGGCCCAGCTCGAGGTCTACCCCAAGGACAACCGGCTGGCCGCTTACCGTTCCATTACGAACGAGGTGCTGGTGATCGGGTTCGCCGACGACCTGCTCACGCCGGCGGTGCTGGGCCGTGAGGTCGCCGACGCCATCCCCAACGGCCGGTATGTGCAGATCGGGCACACCGGTCACCTCGGATTCCTGGAGCGCCCGGACACCGTGAACAACGCGATGCTCGACTTCTTCGCCGGCACACTCGTCTGAGCCGCAGCTCTCGCGCTGTGACACGCTGTAGTAATGAACCCATCGACGGCTCAGGCCCGCGTCGTCGTCGACGAATTGATCCGCGGCGGCGTCCGCGACGTGGTGCTCTGCCCGGGTTCGCGTAACGCTCCGCTGGCCTTTGCGCTGTCCGATGCCGATCGCGCCGGCCGGCTTCGCCTGCACGTCCGCATCGACGAGCGCACCGCCGGCTTCCTGGCGATCGGACTGGCGGTGGCCGAACGCGCACCGGTGTGTGTGGCGATGACGTCGGGCACCGCGGTGGCCAACATGGGTCCCGCGGTCGTCGAGGCCAACTACGCCCGTGTGCCGCTGATCGTGCTCTCGGCCAACCGGCCCTACGAGCTGTTGGGAACCGGCGCCAACCAGACTTTCGAGCAGCTCGGTTATTTCGGCACCCAGGTCCGCGCGGCGATCAGCCTGGGCCTGGCCGAAGAAACCAGCGACGCCCTCAATGCGCAGTGGCGCTCGGCCACCTGCCGCGTGCTGGCCGCGGCCACCGGCGCCCGCACCGCCAATGCCGGCCCGGTGCAGTTCGACATCCCGCTGCGCGAGCCGCTGGTCCCGGATGCCGGCCCCGGTGCGGTGGACATGCCGGCCGGGCGGCCGGATGGCAAGCCGTGGACGTACAGCCCGCCGGTGGCCTTCGATCAGCCGCTGGAGATCGATCTCACCCCCGACACGGTGGTGATCGCCGGGCACGGTGCCGGTGTTCATCCGAATCTGGCCGGGCTGCCGACGGTGGCCGAGCCGACCGCCCCGCATGCCGTCACCCCGCTGCACCCGCTCGCGCTGCCGCTGCTGCGGCCGCGACAGGTGATCATGCTGGGCCGCCCGACGCTGCACCGGCCGGTGTCGACGCTGCTGGCTGACCCGTCGGTACCGGTGTTCGCTTTGACCACCGGACCCCGCTGGCCCGACGTGTCGGGCAACTCCGCGGCCACCGGCACCCGCGCCGAGACCATCGGGATGCCCGACCCGGCATGGCTGCAGCGCTGCGCGGAGGTCAACGCGCACACGATCGCCGCCGTTCGCGACCAACTGGCCGCCCACCCCCTGACCACCGGTCTGCATGTCGCCGCAGCGGTGGCCGATGCGGTGCGCCCGGGAGACCAGTTGGTGCTCGGCGCCTCCAACCCGGTGCGTGACGCGGCTCTGGTCGGACTGAAAACCGAAGGCATCAAGGTGCGCTCCAACCGCGGCGTGGCCGGCATCGACGGCACGGTGTCGACGATCATCGGCGCCGCATTGGCGCACGCAGGCAGGACCATCGGCTTGATCGGGGACATGACGTTCGTCCACGACAGCTCGGGGCTGCTGATCGGCCCGACCGAGCCGACCCCGAAGAACCTGACGATCGTGGTGTCCAACGACAACGGCGGCGGCATCTTCGAGTTGCTCGAGCAGGGCGACCCGCGGTTCTCCGATGTGTCCTCACGGATTTTCGGCACCCCGCACGACGTCGATGTCGGCGCGCTGTGCCGGGCGTATCACATCGACGCCGGCCAGATCGAGGTCGACCAGCTCGGCGATGCGCTCGCCGAACCGCACGAGGGCATGCGGGTACTGGAGGTCAAGGCCGACCGGTCATCGCTGCGGCAACTGCACGCCGCGATCCGGGCCGCTCTGTGATCGCCCGCCTCCTCGCGTGGGTGAAAGCCGCCCTGCCCCGGCGCGATCCTGACGTCGTCGACACGACACAGCGGAAAGTGTTGCGCTGGAGCAAGTGTGCGGTGTGGATCATCATCGGACTGGTCACCCTGCAGTCATTGCTGCTGGTGGCCGGCGCCTGGCGTAACGATCGTCAGATCGAACGCAACATGGGCGTCGCGCAGGCGGAGGTGCTCTCGGCAGGCCCGCGCCGTTCGACGATCGAGTTCGTCACCCCAGACCGCATCACCTACCGTCCCGAGCTCGGCGTGCTCTACCCTTCGGAGCTGGCCGAGGGGATGCGCATCTACGTCGAATACGACCGCAACAACCCCGATCTCGTTCGGGTGCAACATCGTACGGCCGCACTCGCAATCATCCCGGCCGGATCGATCGCGGTGGTGGGGTGGCTGATCGGCGGGCTCGTTTTGACGGGGCTGGTTCTGGCGGAGCGCCGAATGAATCAGGTCGACATCAGCTTGGACAACCAGTTGTTGTCGTAGATGTCGAGCCTCTCGTTGGTGTCCAGGTCGAATACCGTTGGGGTGCCGGTGTTGATCGGATCGATCTCGTAGAGATATTCGAAATTGGTGTCCGCCATCTGCTGGACGTCGAGCGCAGGCTTGGCCGCCCGCATCGCGTCGACCGCGACGGCCGGCACACCGCTTTCGCGGGCCATGTCGGCGATTTGAGTGTCGCTGGGACCCTTGCCGTGTGAATCCTGGTGGCCCCAAAGGTCTTGCACGAACGCCTGAAACGCCTTGGCCGACGTGTTCGGTCCGGCCGCCAGGAACAGTGCGTTGCTCACCCGGTCGGAATAGCCACCCGGCTGGTCGTCCAGAAACGTCAGCGGGCGGTACGTGACGGCGAGCTGGCCGAGCTTGATGTAGCTGGCCAATTCGTCACCGAAATCTTTCTGCAGATCGGCGCAGTGGCTGCACTGAGGCTCCGTGTAGAGCTCGATGTGGACGCGCGCGTTCGGGTCCCCGGCCACGATGCCGTAGCCGTCCTTGCTCAGCGTCGCCGCCGGACCATGCGGATCCACCTGTGCCACACCGGCGATGTCCCTGCTGCAACCGGTGACCAGGACGACCAGCGTCACCACGAGCACAGCCCAGATCCGCATGCTCGCACGGTACCGCGTTCCACCTGTTTTTCGTGTCGTGTATGCCTGGGCGCAACCTCGCTGACAGGCACCACTGACACTGTCGAATCGTGCGCGTTGCCATTGTCGCCGAGTCGTTCCTGCCCAACGTCAACGGAGTCACCAACTCGGTGCTTCGGGTGCTCGAGCATCTCCGTCGTACCGGTCACGAAGCTCTCGTCATCGCCCCGGACACCCCACGCCATGAGCCGGCCGCCGACCGGGTCTACGACGGCATCCGGGTGCACCGCGTGCCGTCGCGGATGTTCCCGAAGGTCACATCGTTGCCGTTGGGGGTGCCGCGACCGCGCATCGTGAGAGTACTGCGCGGCTTCGATCCGCACGTGGTGCATCTGGCGTCGCCGGCACTGCTCGGGTACGGCGGCCTGCACGCCGCGCGTTTCCTGGGTGTGCCTACGGTGGCGGTGTTCCAGACCGATGTCGCCGGATTTGCCGAGAGCTACGGCATCGGCGCTGCGTCCCGGGCTGCGTGGGCGTGGACGAAGCATCTGCATTCCCGCGCCGACCGGACTCTGGCCCCGTCCACTGCCGCGATGGAAGACCTTGCTGCGCATGGGATTCCGCGGGTCCATCACTGGGCCAGGGGTGTTGACGTCACCGGTTTCGCGCCGTCGGCACGCAGCTGGGAGTTGCGGTCACGCTGGTCGCCCGGAGGCAAGCCGATCGTCGGCTTCGTCGGGCGGCTCGCCCCGGAGAAGCACGTCGAACGGCTGGCAGTGCTGGCTCGCCGCGACGACCTGCAATTGGTGATCGTCGGCGACGGTGTCGATCGCGACAAGCTGCGAACCCTGATGCCGTCGGCGATCTTTACCGGCGCGCTCTATGGCGAGCAGCTGTCCGCCGCGTACGCGAGCATGGACGTGTTCGTCCATCCCGGCGAGCACGAGACCTTCTGCCAGGCTGTGCAGGAGGCGATGGCTTCCGGCGTGCCGGTCATCGCGCCGAACGAGGGCGGACCCCGGGATCTGGTGGCGCCGTATCGAACCGGACTCTTATTGACGGTCGCGGAATTCGAGGCGCGCCTTGCCCAGTCGGTGGATCATCTGCTCGACGAACGAGCCCGCTACTCGCTGGCCGCGCGTCGCAGTGTGCTCGGCCGGACGTGGCCGGCGATCTGCGACCAGCTGCTGGACCATTACGAAGCGGTGCGAACAAGCAGCCGGCGCAGGCGGGCGGCGTGAGTCCGATGCCACCCCAACGACTTTCCTTAATTGTTCCTGAGAAGTCTTCTCAAGACCTGCTGGTCGGAGCAGACTTGACGGCAAGCCGGGGGACTAAATGCCATTGTTAACACCACCTCTCCAAGACCGGGGGGCGTCCGAATGAATGACGCGTCATATCGCCAAGATCTCAGTGAATTTGCGGTGGAACTCCGTAAGTTGGCTTACACCATGCCCGCTGGGCATGAGGATCGGCTGATTCACCTCAGTGAACGGATGGCGAGTCGCGCGCGTCAATTGAAACGAGTCGACGCGCACGCGATGTAGTCAGCCCTGGGCTTCGACGGCGACCGGCTGCCACTTCTCCCAATTGGCAATCCGGCTTTCGTAGTCGGCCTTGGCGGTTTGCAGCGGGGATTCTCCGAAGAACACCCGCAGCGGGGGAGTCTCTGCGTCCACAACTTTGAGAATGGCCGACGCCGACGCCGTGGGGTTGCCGGGTGCGGCCCACCGCTGCGCGCGAGCTTCGTCGACCTGGCGGTGTAATTCGGCGTAGTCGGGCAGTTCGACCGAACGCTTCGAGGACGGTCCGGACCAGTCGGTGTCGAAGCCGCCCGGCTCGATCAGCGTCACGTGAACGCCGAACGGCGCGACCTCTTGGGCCAGCGCCTGCGAGAAACCCTCCAAAGCCCACTTCGAGGCGTGGTAGATCCCGACGAGGGGGAATGCGGTGATGCCGCCGATCGATGACACCTGGATGATGTGGCCGCTGCGCTGGGCCCGCAGATAGGGGAGGGCGGCCTGGGTGATCCACAACGCGCCGAAGACGTTGGTCTCCAGCTGGTCGCGTGCGTCCTTTTCGCTCAGCTCCTCGATGAAGCCGAAGTGGCCGTAACCGGCATTATTGACGACGATGTCGAGCCGGCCGAAGTTGTCGTGCGCCTGCTTGACGGCGGCGAAGTCGGCCTCGCGGTCGGTGACGTCGAGCTGGATCGGCAGGATGGCGTCGCCGTAGGAGTCAACCAGGTCGGCCAGGGTGTCGGTGTTGCGGGCCGTCGCGGCAACCTTGTCGCCCCGATCCAGGGCGGCGATCGCCCACTCCCGGCCGAAGCCGCGCGATGTGCCGGTGATGAACCAAACTTTTTCGCTCATGCGTCTAGCCAACGCAGCGACGGGCGAGGCATTCCCGCTCCGGTAGCGTCGGCACCGTGAGCCGCGCGACGTTGGACAAGGATCCCCGCGATGTGGCGTCGATGTTCGACGCCGTCGCGCGTCGCTACGACATCACCAACACGGTGCTCTCACTGGGGCAGGACCGCTCGTGGCGGCGGGCAACCCGCTCGGCGCTCGGCATCGGGCCGGGTGACCGGGTGCTGGACCTGGCCGCGGGCACCGCGGTGTCAACAGTCGAGCTGGCCCGCTCGGGCGCGTGGTGCGTGGCCGCCGACTTCTCGGTCGGCATGTTGCGGGCCGGCGCCGCGCGGCCGGTGCCGAAAGTCGCCGCCGACGCGACCAAGCTGCCATTCGATGACGCGGTGTTCGACGCGGTGACGATCAGCTTCGGTCTGCGCAATGTCGTCGAGCATCCCGTCGGCCTGCGCGAGATGGCGCGGGTGACGCGATCGGGCGGACGGCTCGTGGTGTGCGAATTCTCCACCCCCGTGGTGCCGGTGTTCTCGACTGTCTACAAGGAGTACCTGATGCAGGCGCTGCCGCGGGTGGCTCGCGCGGTGTCGAGCAATCCGGAGGCGTACGTCTATCTGGCCGACTCGATCCGGGCGTGGCCCGACCAGGCGACGCTGGCCCGGCAGATCCGCGACGCGGGCTGGTCGGATGTGCGGTGGCGCAACCTCACCGGCGGCATCGTCGCACTCCACTACGCCGTCAAGCCCTAGGGATTTCGGCGCGTTTTCGTTCGCTGAGTGAACGAAAACGCGCCGAAATCGCTGGTGCCCGCGGTGGCGTTAATTTGACGGTAGTGTCAAGAAATGACAACGAACGTGAGTCCATGACAGCCAGTTCGATGTCGACGTGGCCGGCGCAGCGGGGGACTCGCTCAGCGATTGCGGCGCAATTCGGTGACGAACGGGCGGACCTTCTGGGGTGGGCCCTGCACACCGGTGACGACTTGGCCGACGCCGTCGTCGAGGCCATGCACCACGATGGCGTCACCGTGCGGGCCCAGCTAAATCAGGGCATGACCGCCGGGCTGGCCTCACTTGACGACCCGTCGCCCGCGATCGTCGCCTTTCTGACCCACGCCGAGACGGTCCCGGGCTGGGTGGATCGCGCGCAGCTCGAGAGCGGACCACAGCCGTGGTTCACCACCCCGCTGCCCATACATTTGATCGCACAGAGTGCCGGTTCGCTGGTGCGCGTGTATGCCTCCCCCAGTATCGGGCGGGTACTTGCGTTATCGGGTCGCCTCGTCGAAGGCGCGAGCAGTCGCATCCAGGAGACCGGTCGCTGGCTGGCTCAGTCCATGGCTCCCGGCGCCTTGTGCGTGGGCCGGCCTGGTTACGTCGCGACGTTGCAAGTGCGCATGCTGCACGCTCATATGCGACGCCTGGCGCGGCGCAAAGACTTCGACCAGGCAGCCAATGGGACGCCGATAAATCAGGTCGACCTCGCGCGTACCTGGATGGACTTCACGCGCACCAGCTTCATGGCCGAAGCGGAGATGGGCTTCGCCATGACCGTCGGTGAGACCGCCGAGATGTATCGCCTGTGGTGGTACCTCGGACACCTGCTCGGCATCGATGAGCGACTGTCCTTCGGTGTGAAGAACAATGAAGAGGCCGGCCGCATCGATGACATGCTGCAGGCGGTGACCGCCCCACCCGAGCCGGTCTCGGTCACGCTCGTCGCCGCTACGCTGCGCGCCGTCAGTGACGATTTCCAACAGGCCATGCACGTGCCGAGCAACCAGGCGATGCAGGTGCTCGAGACTCTGACTCGTCGGTTCCACGGCGATGCGCTGGCCAACGAACTCGAGATTCCCCGCCACGGGTTCACCGATGCGATCCTCGACCCGATGATCAGGCTGCAGCGCGACAGCCGCGAGAAGGTCCGCCGCAATCGCACCAAGTGGGATGCCGCCATAGCCAAGGCTGTCGCGCACTACCCGCAAGATCTGGCCGACCTTCCCGACCGCACCACGTTCACCGCCGTGGCCGCGGCTCCCATCAGCGGCACCGACTGACTGTCGCTGCGAAAACGATTGCGCATGAGCATGATTGAGGACCGAAAAGTCCAACTGCGCGACGGGCGCGCGCTCGGCTACACCGAGTACGGTGCACCGGACGGGTTTGTCGTCATCTATACGCACGGCGGCCTCGCCTGCCGCCGCGATGTCTCCACCGGCGCCGGGATCGCTGCGCAGAACGGGATTCGACTGCTCGCCCTCGACCGCCCCGGGATCGGTTTGTCCGATCCGAAACCCGGCCGCACCGTCGCGGCGTGGGCAGACGATGTGGCCGAATTGCGTGATCAGCTCGCCATCGACGATTTCGCGGCGATGGGGTGGTCGATGGGCGGGCAGTACGCACTCGCCCTCGGCTACGCCATGCCGGCCGCGGTGACACGGGTGGCGGTCATCACCGGCGGGTTGCCGATCACCGATTCGACTCTGTTCGCGCAGATGCCCACAATCGATCGCGTCTACATCCGGATGGCGCAACGGGCACCGTGGCTGGCACGGGGCTGCCTTCGATCCATGGGGTTCGTCGCACAGCTTTCCCCCGGCCTCTATGGCCGGCTGGCCTCGCGTGATCTTCCCGCGGCTGACGCCGCGGTCATTCGCGCGGAAGGCTTCGCCAGTTTTGGGCAGATGTCAGCCGAGGCGTTGCGACGTTCGGAGGGTCACGTCGAGGATTACCTTGCGGCGATGCGGCCGTGGGGATTTGCGCCGGAAGATGTGGCTGTGCCGGTCGACGTCTGGGGCGGCGCCCAGGACGAATTTCTGAATCCGGACTGGCCCGCCACCCTTGCGAGCCGAATCCCCGGTTCATCGCTGCACATCCGTTCGGGCGGGCACTTCATGGCGCACCTGCACTGGCAAGAGATCTTCGACGCTCTGCACGCGTGATTTCGGCGCGCTTTCCGCCGCTGAGCGAACGAAAACGCGCCCGAATCGCTAATGACGGGTAAACCGGGGTAGCCCTCGTCCATGACCGTCCTCGCGTTCGACGTCAATGAGACGCTGCTCGACCTAAGTCCGCTCGACGATCTACTGGGCGGTGCCGACACCCGTAAGCGCTGGTTCAGTCAGATGCTGCAGATCGCGTTCGTCGGCGGCCTCACCGGTGACTATGTCGACTTCCCGACGGCCCAGCGTGCCGCACTGGCGATGCTAGGTATCGATTGCGCCGATCAGCTGGCCGAGGCGGCGCGTCAGCTGCCGTTGCATCCCGATGTGGTGCCCGCTCTGGATCGCCTCGACGGGTTCACCCTTGTCGCGTTGACCAATTCGCCGCTTGCGGTCGTTACCGAACAACTCGAATTCAACGGTGTCGCTCCGCATTTCGATGCAATCCTGTCGGCGGACACGGTGCGGGCGCTCAAACCGCGCGCCGAGGCCTACCAGCATGTTGGGACCACGCTCGGGGTCCCGTTGAGCGAGGTGCGACTGGTGGCCGCGCACGGGTGGGACATCGCCGGGGCGCTGTCCGCAGGCTGCCGCGCGGCATTCCTGCGGCGGCCGGGTCAGGAGCTCATCCCCATCGGCCCGCAGCCTGACGTCGTCGGTGACGACCTTCTTCAGATCGCCGCCGCCCTTTTGTGATTTGGGCGCGTTTTCCGCCGCTCAGCGAACGAAAACGCGCCGAAGTCGCTAGTCAGCGGCCCGCGTCGGCCAGCACCTGATACCCGGCGTTGTAGCCCGGGACGAACGTGATGCCCGGGCCGCCGTGGCACCCCGCACCGCCGAGGTAGAGGCCCTCGATCGGGATGGGCTCGTCGATGAACCCCCTTGGCCCCGGCCGGTTCACCCCCATCAGCTCGGGCTGTAGCAGGCCGTGGCAGAAATCGCCGTTGGGCGCGGCGAACATGGTGTTCATGTGATACGGCGCGAATGTGATATCCCGGATCAGGATGTCCTTGAAGTTCGGCGCGTAGCGGGTGATCTTGTCGACAACCTGTTGCGCCATCTCGGTTTTCAGCTGACCGTGCTGCTCGCGGGGCGCCTCGACGGGGAAGGCGTAGGCGTACACGCTGGCGGCGTGCTTGCCCTCGGGAGCCATCTCGGGATCGCCGACCGTAGGCATCTGGATCGACAGCGCGGGGTTGTCCGGTACCTCGCCGCGGCGGCACATCTCCCATTGGCGCTGCTGCTCTTCCGGCGAGCCGAACATGCCCACCGACATTTGCATACCGGGCTCGTTGAGGTAGTCGTATGGCGCGGCGTACCGGGGCAGCCCGTCAAGCGCGAAGTGGATCTGCATGAACGACGCCCGGTGGTCGCGACCGCCGAGTCGGGCCACGAGCGACGACGGAAGATGTTCGGCGCCAACAAGATCGAGCAGCGTGGTCTCGGGTGCAAGGTTGGATACGACGATCGGCGCGTTGATCACCTCGCCGTCCTTGAGGCGCACGCCGGTGATCTTGCCGTCCTCGACCAGGATCTGTTCGACCTTCGTGCGGTAGCGCATCTCGCCGGCGGCCTCGATGAACAGTTCGCGCAGATGATCGGCGAGCACACCGATTCCACCCTTGAGTTTGGTGGTCATCTGGCCGCCCTCCGGCGGCATGGCCATTGCGAACGCCAAACACGTTGCGCTACCAGGGGTGTACGGCCCGCGGTAAGTGGAATTCACCGCCAGGAACGCCAACATGCCGCGGATCACGGCATGTTTCTCCTTGTCGGGCAGGAACCGGTCGACGACGTCCATCGCCGAGCCGAACAGCATCTCGTGGATGGCACGCCGCTCGTTTTCGTCTGCGGCACAGGCATACATCTCGTCGATGGTCTTCGGCAGCGCCAAAGCGTCGAAGCGGCCGAGAGCCTTACCGGGACCCGTGCTCCAGGCATACAGGTTGGCCATGGCCATCACGGCGTCCATGCCGTGCTTTTCGTTCAGATGGGTCATCATCGCCATCGGGTCGCTGTGGAAGATCATCGCTTCCTCGCCGTTTTCCCCGAGGTTGACCGACATGATCTCCGACTCGATGGTCGGCAGGGTGTCCAGGCCCAGCTCGCTGTTGATCTTCTGCGCGGTGGGGAAGCGGACGGACCCGGCGATCTCATACTTGAACCCGTCGATCAGCTCGACGGTGGCCGACATGCCGCCGCTGTAGGTGTTGGCCTCCAGGCAGAGCGTGCGCAAGCCGGCTCGCTGCAGCACCACCGCTGCGGTCAGGCCGTTGTGCCCGGCCCCGACGATGATCGCGTCGTAATCAGTCATGCGCGGCAGCCTAGCGCCAATCGCCGAAGTTTTGTCAAATTTGTCATTCCTGCTGTGGTGGCGTCGTTGAGTGAGCGGTGACGCTGCAAAAATGAATCTACCAATGGAATCGCTGCGCCAACGCTCACTCAATGCGTCGGTGATCAGCTGAAAGGCTTGCGGCGGTCCAGGATTCGCGATCCCAGCCCGGCTACGCGCCAGGCGCGCGCCACCAGGTCGGCGTCCTCGTCGGTGACGAGGTTGCCCATCACCCGCACCGCCACCCCCATCAGGCGCGACGAGCGCATCGCGACCGGCCCGGTCAGCGGCAGGAACCGCGGCAACGTCAGCAGCAATCCCAGTCGGCGGGCCACCGAGAAGCCGCGCCCGTAGTGCGCCTGCAGAACCGATGGCCACGCCGACGACAGATCGCCGGAGCCCAGCATCTCGGCGGCCAGCCGCCCGGTTTCCAGCCCGTAGTCGATCCCCTCGCCATTCAACGGGTTCACGCAGGCAGCGGCGTCCCCGATCAGCACCCAGTTCGGGCCGGCGACACCGGAGATCGCCCCGCCCATCGGCAGCAACGCCGAGGACACCGCACGCGGAGCACCCTCGAACTCCCACGACGCGCGCTTGAGGTCGGTGTAGTGCTTGATCAGCGGCCGCAACGCCACATCAGCGGGCCGCTTCGCTGTGGCCAGCGCGCCGACGCCGATATTCACCTCGCCGTTGCCCAGCGGGAAGATCCAGCCGTACCCCGGCAGCACCTGCCCGCCGGCGGGCGAACGGAGTTCCAGATCGGAGGAGATCCACGGCTCGCCAGCCCGCGGCGACGCCAGATATCCCCGCACCGCCACCCCGTACACCGTCTCCTGATGCCACTGCCGGCCGAGCGCCCGCCCGAACGGCGAGCGCGCCCCGTCGGCCACGATCACCCAGCGGCACGACACCCTGGACCCGTCTGCCAACACCACCGCATCCACGTGGCCACGTGAATCATGCGACACATCAACGGCTTTCACCCCGAGAAGCATGGACGCGCCGGCATCCTCGGCGACCTTGCGGATCCGGTCGTCGAGCTCGGTGCGGGGCACGGCCGAGCCAGAAGCAGGAAACGACGGCCCCGGCCACGGCACTTCCACCGAAGCGCCGAACCCGGACAGCCGCAGCCCGTGATGGCGGATGTGGCCGTCGAGCCAGTCGCCGAGCCCGAGGCGCTGCAGTTCGAGCGCGGCGCGCGGCGTCAGCCCGTCGCCGCAGGGCTTGTCGCGCGGGAACTCGGCGGCGTCGATGACGAGCACGTCGTGGCCGCGGCGGGCGGCCCAGGCTGCCGCCGCCGAGCCGGCCGGTCCGGCCCCGACGATGACCACATCTGACCGCAACTCCATACCACCAGTATGTTGGCAGGGTGAGTACTCCGGCCACGGTGGTAGCAGGGGTGGACTTTGGTGACCCGGCGTTCGCCAAGAGCGTCCGCGACGGGGTTGGTCGTGTCGAAGAGCTCATGAGCACCGAGCTGCGCGGCGGCGACGAGCTGATGACCGAAGCCGTCGTGCACCTGTTCGAGGCCGGCGGCAAGCGCTTCCGGCCGCTGTTCACGGTTCTCTCCGCACAAATCGGCCCCGATCCCGACGCTTGGCAGGTCACGGTGGCGGGCGCGGTGATCGAGCTCGTGCACCTGGCCACGCTGTATCACGACGACGTCATGGACGAGGCGCAGATGCGCCGCGGGGCGCCCAGCGCCAATGCCCGCTGGGGCAACAACATCGCGATTCTCGCCGGCGACTACCTGTTCGCGACGGCATCGCGGCTGGTGAGCCGCCTGGGCCCGGACGCGGTGCGGATCATCGCCGAAACCTTCGCCCAGTTGGTCACCGGCCAGATGCGCGAGACCAAGGGCAACACCAACGGCGTGGATCCGGTCGATCACTACCTGAAAGTGGTCTACGAGAAGACCGCCTGCCTGATCGCGGCGTCCGGCCGGTTCGGGGCCACCTTCGCCGGTGCGACCGAGGACCAGATCGAACGGCTGAGCCGGCTCGGCGGCATCGTCGGCACCGCGTTCCAGATTTCCGACGACATCATCGACATCGACAGCGACCCCGACGAGTCGGGCAAGAACCCGGGCACCGACCTGCGTGAAGGCGTGCACACCCTGCCGGTGTTGTACGCGCTGCAAGGCACCGGCCCTGATGCGGATCGATTGCGTGAGCTGGTGCAAGGTCCGGTCGAGGACGACGACAAATTGGCCGAAGCGCTGGCGCTGCTGCGCTCCGGCGACGGCATCACCAAAGCCAAAGCCACCGTGCAGCGTTACGCCGAGCAAGCCGGGCAGGAGCTGGCCGGTTTGCCGGACGGGCCGGGCCGCCGGGCGCTGGCCTCACTGATGGACTACACGATCAACCGCCACGGTTGACGGCGATTCGCGGAACCAGACGGTTGGTGCGAGGCGTTAATCTCCCGAAGAGTGCGTTTGCTCGTAGGAGGAATTGATGACTTGGCATCCGACCGCCAACACGTTCAAGACGTTCGCATTGCTCGTCGGCATGTCAGCGCTGATCGTCTTCATCGGTTCGCTGTTCGGCCGCAACGTGATGTTCCTGGCGCTGGTCTTCGCCATCGGCATGAACGTCTACGTGTACTTCAACTCCGACAAGCTTGCATTGCGCGCTATGCACGCCCAGCCCATCACCGAGGTACAGGCGCCACAGATCTACTCGATCGTCCGCGAGCTGGCCACCGCCGCGCACCAGCCGATGCCACGGCTCTACATCAGCGACACGGCCAACCCGAACGCCTTCGCCACCGGACGCAACCCGCGCAATGCGGCGGTCTGCGTCACCACCGGGATCCTCAACCTCCTCAGTGAGCGTGAGCTGCGTGCGGTGCTCGGCCATGAGCTGTCCCACGTCTACAACCGCGACATCCTCATCTCATGTGTGGCCGGTGCGCTGGCGTCGGTGATCACCGCGCTGGCCAACATCGCGATGTTCGCCGGCATGTTCGGCGGCAGCAACCGCGAAGGTGGCCCCAATCCGTTTGCGCTGCTGCTGGTTTCGCTGCTCGGCCCGATCGCTGCCACCTTGATCCGGCTGGCGGTGTCGCGGTCGCGGGAGTACCAGGCCGACGCGTCCGGGGCTGAACTCTCCGGTGATCCGCTGGCGCTGGCTTCGGCGTTGCGGAAGATCAGCGGCGGGGTGGAGAGCGCGCCGCTGCCTCCCGAACCACAGCTGGCCGATCAGGCGCACCTGATGATCGCCAGCCCGTTCCGTGCCGGCGAGAAGATCGGGAAGTTGTTCTCCACCCATCCGCCGATCGCGGACCGGATTGCCCGACTCGAGAAAATGGCCGGGCATTAGGGCGGGCGGGGCCCTAGCTGGACGTCGCCACCGCCGCGACGTTCGAGTTCGCCTTCGTGTTCGGGCTGACGATCCCGGCCTGACGCAGTGATCGCAACACCATCGCGCGAAGCTGGCGACCAACCTCGAACTGCTTACCCGGCAGTGTGCGGGCCACCATGCGTAGGTTCACCGTGTCGACCTTGATGCTCTCCACCCCCATCAAAGCGGGCTCGTCGAGCAACAACTGGTCAAGCCGCTTGTCGGAGGTGGCGGCACTGGCCACCTCGTGCAGCACGTCGTTCACCTTGTTGAGGTCGGCGGTCGTGGGCACCGGAATATCGACCACCGCACGGGCCCAATCCTTCGACAGGTTCAAAGCCTTAACGATCTGCCCGTTCGGGATCGTGAAGACCTCACCGTCACTGGTGCGTAGCTTCGTCACGCGCAGCGTGACGTCCTCGACAGTGCCCTGAGCCTCGGCGGAAGATCCGCTGACCGTCAGTGCCACCAGGTCGCCGAATCCGTATTGCTTCTCGGTGATGATGAAGAACCCGCTGAGCAGGTCCTGAACGATCCGCTGGGCGCCGAAACCGAAGGCAGCACCCAGCACGGCAGCCGGCGCGACCAGCGAGCCGATCGGCAGGCCGAGTTGGTCGAAGACGTCGACGGCAACCACCGTGTAGAGGATCGCAATCGCCACCGACGAGATCACCGACGCAACGGCGGCGCGGTGCTTGGCACTCTCCGAGCGCACCAGTTCATGGCCGGTATTGAGTCGTCGCGCGATCTTCCCCGCGACCCAGTTGATAATCCGGGTGCCGATCAACGCGGCGATGATCACCAGCACGATGTGTAGGCCTTTGCTGCGCAGCCACTCGCCCAGATTTCCGTTCCAGAAGTCGTGGAATTGGTTGGCAGCCAGGTACGTCGTCGTTAGTGAAGTCGTCGTTAGTGAAGTCATAGTCCTTACGCGAATTGCCTTGTCATGGCGCTCGTTTGATGTGCGTGAAGCACGGGACCGTTGTTGCGTTTCCAGAACCGCTGGGTTCTACACCTCGGTGGTGGCGTGGATCATGGCTCGTCGGCCGTGGGTATTGGGCGGGGCCTGCCGGCCCCCGAACCCGTCCCAGCGTGGTCGAAGAGGCCCTTCACCGTGTCCGACACCCGGGTCAGCACATCGTTGACCAGCTTGTCGGTCTTGTCGGACAGGCTGGCCCCAGCGCCGGATGTCGAGGCCGAATCGTCGGAGCGCCGTCCCGGAGTGAAGTTCGGCGCGGGCCGCACAATGTTCAGGCGCGGTCCGGTGCTGGTGGCGGGCGGCGCCGTGATGTCAGGTGGGGAGCGGGGCTGGTCGGTGCCGAGGCGGCCGGACCGGGCTGTACCGCCGGTGGCGGGAGCGTCGCGTCGAAAGCGGGAGCGGGAGCGGGAGCGGGTAAGGGTGCACCTCGTACCGCGGAGTCGAGGGTCTTGTAGGCAACCACCGTGATGTTGTTGATCCGCTGAATGATCGCGACGACGCCGTCGGGGTAGGTCAGCGTGGCGATGTGGGTACGCGGATCGGTCTGGCAGGACGTTGTGCCGGTGCAGTCCACGCCGCCGGATTTGTCGACCGATGGCTTGGAGTCGTGATTGGCCATCGCATTGGCGTCGGTGAAGACGTTGACCACCTGCGTCTGAGCGCGCGCGTCGAACTTGTAGTTGATGTGGAAGACGTTGCCGGACGGGCCGGACGGGGCCACGAGTTCGAGCATGGGGCCCTCGTCGGCGAGCACCTCGCTGTCGGTGTCGGCGGCCTGCATGGTTCCGTACAGGCCGACGGGCCCACCGAGGTAATTCGCGTACAGGATCCCGCCATCGGCGCTGTGCTTGAACTCGCCGTCGAAGAAGTCGAAGAGCGCGTCCCCGGTCGGGTTCTCCGGGGTGCCGTGAATGATCAGCGCGGCCAGGTCGAAGTTGGCCGTGCTCAGGGCTTGTGGCTGGGTGGAGGCCAAGACCATGGTCGCGATGGCAAGGCTCAATGCCGCTGCGACCCCGCGCAGCGTGCTTCTCATCCCCACCATTCGAACGGCCTCCAGATTCAGTCCGAACGGGTCCAAGCCTAGGCCGGGTTTGACGGAAACGTAGGCGCCTTGGCGGTAACGAATCAAGGCCGCGCTGTCGAAGACCAGGTGAATGCGCAGGCTGCGCCAGTGGTGGCGCTTACGTAGGGTGTGGTGATGCTGAGCAGAATCCTGATCGGCCTGGTGAGCGTCGCGGGGGCGGCTGCGATGGGTGCGCCGGGAGTGGCTTCGGCCGATCCCGAGGCGGCGCCTGCCCCGGTCCTTCCGAACGTCAACTCCTACAAGCCGGTCAGCCCGGTGGACTACACGGCGATGGGCGGCAACTGGTACGCCTTCGCCGGGCCGCCTGGAGTGGTCTGCGTTCTGGACAGGCAGAACGCCAGCTACGGGTGCAGTGGCACGCTGCCCGGGGCGCCCGGCGGCGCCAACTTGGTCAGCGCCGGTCCGTCCGGCGAGCCCGGATTCTCCAGCAGCGGCGCATCTCTCTATGCCGCTGCCGGCGACGTCAAGCCGTTACCGCCGAACACGCGGCTGAGCTTCCGCGACGTCAGCTGCGGTGTCGACGGAGGCGGAGTGGTGGCCTGCGTGAACAACCACGATCAAGTCGGTTTCGTCGTCGGCCCGTCGGCGACGTTCACCTCGGGACCCAGCCCGATGCTGGACCGGCCGAAGAACTCCAACCCGCTGTTCCCGTCGTTCCCGGGCTAGTTCGGCCATCCACTCAGAACTCAGAGCGCGGTCCGCGCCCGGATCGGCGCCCTGAGGTCTGGATGGACGCGGACTAGAAGTGTGAGTCGAGGACCTCGTGGCCGGGCTTCTCGGCCATCAGGCCGCGGTAGGCCTGCTCGACGTTGGCGCCATGGTTGACCACGGCATCGACCTCGCGAGCGATCGGCATGTTGAGGCCGTACTTCTCGGCGAACTCCATGATGACGCTGGCGGCTTTGACGCCCTCGGCAACCTGATTCATCGAGGCGATGATTTCTTCAATCGTCTTACCTGCGCCGAGTTCTTCGCCGACGTGGCGGTTGCGGCTGCGCTGCGAGGTGCAGGTGACGATGAGGTCGCCCATGCCGGCCAGGCCGGCAAAGGTGTCGCGGTGCCCGCCGATGGCTTCGCCGAGTCGTGACATCTCCCGCACCGCACGAGCCATCACCAGCGCTCGGGTGTTCTCGCCGATGCCCAGCGAGTAGCCCATGCCAACCGCGATGGCGTAGACGTTCTTCAGTGCGCCCGCAATCTCGACTCCGACGACGTCGTCGGTGGTGTAGACGCGGAAGCGCTTGGTGCGGAACATCTTCGCCAGATTGGCGGCCAGGTGCTGGTCGGGCATGGCCAGCACGGCGGCGGCGGCATAACCGTCGGCGACCTCACGCGCGATGTTGGGACCGGCGAGGATGCCGGCCGGGTGACCGGGAAGAACCTCGTCGATGATCTGGCTCATCCGCATGTTGGTGCCCTGTTCGAGACCCTTGACCAAGCTCACGACGGGCACCCACGGGCGCAGTTCCTTACTCAGCTCGGCCAGCACGCCACGGAAGCCGTGCGACGGCACAGCCATGACGACGACGTCGGCACAGTTGGCGGCCTCGTTGAAATCGGTGGTGGCGCGCAAGGTTTCCGAGAGCTCGACCTCATCGCCCAGGTAGCGGGAGTTGCGGTGGTTCTCGTTGATGTCCTTGGCGGTGTCCTCTGAACGAACCCACTGCAGCGTCGGCCCGCGACGGGCACAGATGGATGCGACGGTGGTACCCCAGGATCCGCCACCGAGTACGACGACGTTGGGTTCGCGGCGTTCAGAAGTCATGGGGTTCAGCGTATTGCGAGGACCCCGTTGTTCATGGGGAGTTCGGAAACTGGGATGCGACGTTGTTGCCCACCGTGCCAGTGCCGACCGGAGCTAAGGGGGTGTGTGTCTTCTCTCGAACGCGCTATCACCGGTGATATCACGTTCTGGAGAAGTGGCCACTCCACCCCCGGAGCCGAAGCTACCCCGCCGCGCGCACCGGGCTCGCCACCCGCCCGAACGTCATGTCCTCGTCGATCTTGTCGATGAAGTGGTGGTCGAAGGCGTCGGCCAGATAGTTCTGCCGTACCACCCACGGCCGCTTGAGACCCGACTTGGGCAGGGCGTGCAGGTTGCGCAGCACGTATCCGGCCTGGATATCCCACGCCGGCTTTTCCGCGATCGGCTCACCGCCCAGATGCGGGAAGGCGTGGGTGTAGCCGCAAGAGTTCATGTACTCGATCAGCTTGGCTGCCGCCCGTGCGGTCATGTCGGCGCGCAGCGTCCACGACGCATTGGTGTAGCCGATGCACCAGATCAGGTTGGGCACGTCCTCGAGCATGTGCGCCTTGTAGGAGAACCGCTCCTGCGGCTTGATCTCGTTGCCGTCCAATGTGATTCGCACACCACCGAGGGCCTGCAGCTGGAGTCCGGTCGCAGTGACGATGATGTCGGCTTCGAGGTGCTGACCCGACTTCAGCGTGACGCCGGTGTCGTCGAAGTGATCGATGTGGTCGGTGACCACCTCGGCGCGGCCTGCGGAGATCGCCTCGAACAAGTCGCCGTCGGCCACCAGGCACAGCCGCTGATCCCAAACGTTGTAGCGGGGCTTGAAGTGGACGTCGACCGGATAGCCTGCCGGCAGCCGGCTGGCGTTCTGCGCCCGGATGATCTTGCGGGCCACCCCGGGGACGGTGCGGGCCAAGAACCACACCATACTTTCGAACGCGACCGCGAAATAGCGCCCAAAAGCGTGAGAAACGCGGCGGGGCATCACTTTCCGAACGGCTTCGATGATCGGATTGACCCGTGATCCGGCCAGCAAATAGGTCGGCGACCGCTGCAGCATCGTCACCTTGGCAGCTTTCTGGGCCAATGCAGGAATCAATGAGATCGCAGTGGCACCGCTGCCGATGACGATCAGCTTCTTGCCGGTGTAGTCGAGATCCTCGGGCCAGAACTGCGGGTGCACGACGGTGCCCGTGAAGTTCTCGAGCCCCGGGAAGTCGGGGGTGTAGCCCTCGTCGTAGTTGTAGTAACCCGAACCGAAGAAGACGAAGCGACCGCGGTAGGTCTTGCGGGTGCCGTTCTCTTCTGTGTGCACGGTCCAGGTGTCGGTGGCCGAATCCCAATCGGCCGACTGCACGTGGGTTCCGAAATGGATGTTGGGCAGGATCCCGCGCTTATGGGCGGTGTCTTGCATGTATTCGCGGATGTGGTCGCCGTCGGCAACCCCCTCCTTGCGGACCCAGGGCTCCCACGGCCAGGACAGCGAGAAAATGCTGGAGTCCGACCGCACGCCGGGGTAGCGGAACAGGTCCCAGGTGCCGCCGATGTGGTCGCGGCGTTCGAGTACGACGTAGCGCGTGCCGGGGTTGCGCTCGGCGATGCGGTAGGCCGCGCCGATCCCGGAGAATCCGGCGCCGATGATCACAACGTCGTAGGACCCGCCGTCGGCCTCGGCGGGTACGGGCTCGGTCTCCGGGGTGGCGGTCATCGCGGTCCTCGCTTCGCATGTGTGGTGACGCTCACCACATTAGGCACTGACCGGTTGGTCGGGCGAGGGGCTTTGGTCTACCGGTAGTTCACGAACTGCAGGGCCACGTCGAGGTCGGCGCCGCGCAACAGCGCCTGGACGGCCTGCAGGTCGTCGCGCTTCTTCGAACTGACCCGAATCTCCTCACCCTGGACCTGGGACTTCACCCCTTTGGGGCCCTCGTCGCGGATGAGCTTGTTGATCTTCTTGGCGTGCTCGGAGTCGATGCCCTGCTTGAGCGTCCCGCTGACCCGGTAGGTCTTGCCGCTGGCCTGCGGTTCGCCGGCGTCGAACGCCTTCATCGAGATGTCGCGCCGGATCAGCTTTTCTTTGAAGACGTCGACAGCGGCCTTGACCCGCTCCTCGGTGGAGCTGACGAGTTCGATGACCTCGTCACCCTTCCACTCGATGGTGGTGTCGGTGCCGCGGAAGTCGAAGCGGGTGCTCAGCTCCTTGGCCGCCTGGTTCAGCGCATTGTCGACCTCTTGACGGTCGACCTTGCTCACGATGTCGAACGATGAATCCGCCATTGGACCCCTCCTCGGTGTGATCGGCCGGTTTGTGTTTGGGGTACATCCTCGTTGTACCCTGCTACTCGCACCAAACCGGATTCCCCGGCGCGGCGCACCCAGGCAGGTTGCCCGAGCGGCCAATGGGAGCGGACTGTAAATCCGTCGGCGGAAGCCTACACAGGTTCGAATCCTGTACCTGCCACACTGGTCAGGCCCCCTCATCGAGGGGGCCTGTTTTGTTTTAAGCAAGGATTGTCACAGGCAGTTGTCTCCTCTCGTCGCGCCGGAGACCACCGCGTTGCTCGTGTCGCATGGCACTGCCGATGCTGAGCAGAACTACCGCTACTATTCCGGACCGACCGAGGGCCAGGGGTGGTATGTATCTCCCCGCTATCGGTGACTTTGGCCTCTAGGGTTGAGCGTCCGCTGACGGCGACGATGACGCCACCGAACTCGAGCTGTGCCGATGCAGGAGTCGCCGATGGGCAGGCCTGACACCGGCGTTGCGATGGAACCCGTGGCCTTGGATCAATGGGGCCGCGCCGCTGTTGTAGTCGCGTTTATTGTTGCCGCCTTGGATTGGGTGGGCTGGGCCAACGGTGTCGAAGAGCTGACGCGCATCTACCCAACCTGGCCACAGATGACGCCGTGGACGGCGGCTTGGCTGGCTGCACTGGGGACTGCGATCCTGGTGCAGTTGGGCCAACCCTCGCGTGGTCGGGTGTGGCTGGGCCGTGGCGTGGCCGGGATGGTGGCCGCCCTGAACGTAGTGGTCCTCCTGGAGTATGCGACTGCTAAGCCTTTGGGCCTGGACCAGGTGTGGTTCGCGGACGCGGTAAGTACGCTGCAATCGTCCTGGCCAGGACGTCCGAGTCCGCAGACCACGTTGTCGGTCCTGTTCCTGGCAGCTGCGGTCGGGCTAGCGCGACTTGATCGCCGCTGGCTTGGGGTGGTCTGGCCGGTGTTTGTCGTCGGTGGCGGAGCCATCCCGATTGTCTCAGTGGTGGCATACCTGTTTGGTGGTATGGCGCTGGTGGATATCAAGCCATCAACCGGCCAAGCGATCTCTACTGCCTTCGGTTTGCTGCTGCTGGTCGCGGCGACCGCGATGATCCGCCCTGACCGGCCTCCGCTGGCTTGGCTGCTCACCCGCCCAGACCGGGAGCCACTAGTTCGGTTGTACGGCCTGGCCGTCGGCTTTCCGATCCTGGTGGCATTGTCGCGTCTGGCATTCCTGACCGTGGGCTGTAGTGAGAATGCGGCCTTCGCTCTCTCGGTAACCTTGTGCACGGTCGTGGCCGGGTTGGTCGGGTTTCGCTTGCGCCGCCAAGAACAGGATGTGCTGATCGAGAAGGAGCAGTTGAGCAGGGAACGCGCTGACGCTGAAAGGCGCTACCGCATCCTCGCCGACAACGCTGTCGACATCATTGTTCATCTTCGCGGCACCCGGATCGTGTGGATCTCGCCTTCAGTGGAGGCGGCCTTGGGCGCGCCGCCCCAGTGGTGGATCGGCTCAGACTTCAGAGAGCAAATCCATCCCGACGACCTCGACGCACTCGCGACCGTGCTGGCGAGGATCTTTATCGGCGAATCGGTTCTGCAACGGTTCCGGGTCCGTGCTGTCGACGGTGATTACCACTGGGTCGATGGCCACGGCAAGCCCTATGTGGAAGCTGAGGGCCGTACCGATGGCCTGATCGCCGCGCTACGTGTCGTCGATGATCAGGTCGAGGTGGAGCAGCAACTCGAACGGTTGGCCCGTTTTGACGCTCTCACGGGTCTGGCAAACCGTGCCGAAGCATTGGACCGACTACAACTTGCTCTGGAGCGCCCGCCGGCTCCCGGAACACATCTGGGCATCCTGTTCTGCGATGTCGACCACTTCAAGGACATCAACGACACCTGGGGGCACGGCGTGGGCGATACCGTGCTCACGACGTTGGCGGCCCGGATCCGCGAGTCTGTGCGCCAGGGAGACACCGTTGGCCGGACAGGAGGTGACGAGATACTCGTCGTGCTACCCGGCCTCAGCGGTATCGATGAGCTCGCTCAGATCGGCGAGAAGATCCGCTGCCGTACCGCCGAACCGATCCATGTAACCGGTACGACGATTTACGCGACCCTGAGCATCGGTGCGGCAATCGCTCTTACCGGCGAGGCTGCTTCCTCGCTCACGGCCAGGGCCGATGCGGCGATGTACCAGGCCAAGTCAGGAGATAGGAACGCAGTCATCGTGGTCGAACCAACTCAGCGATCACGGCACTAAGATCCCGCAATCCGGGTTTCGCTGGCTGTCTTTCGGTAGACCGTCACACGTCGCGCCGTAGCGAACCGGGCCGGTCTCCAACGGCTTCTACCTGTTCCCCGATGGTGGGCTGTGAGCCCAGTCGCCCAGCGGCTTTCAGCGTGCTCTCAGCGCCGCGGTGCGATGCTCGCCGCCCGGTGCCTTCGCGCACCAGGCCCATCGCCGGCACTAACGTTCTGCTGGAACGACGGCAGGATCGGGGCGCCACAACGGGGTGTGGCGGGGTCACCCTGCCAGCGTCGGTCGCTTGAAACGAGACTCGGTCCCGCCGCTACGGGGAGTGGGCGGGACCGAGTCGCTTCAGGCTGCGGGGTTATACGAACTGAACCCGTGCGGACTCAGTCCTTCACCGTTATTCGTCGATCACCTCGTGGCAGCCGGGGGCGCCGCACGGTGCCCAGGCGGGCTCGTTGGAGCCAGGGTCCCAACCGTAGGTCGCACCAAGGCCGTTTCCCGGCGTGGTGGTCGGGACCGGCTTCGGCGTGAATCCAGGAATCAGGTGAGCGATCTTCGTGTCGTCGGCGCCCGGTGCTGACTGAACGTTGCCGGGTGCTGCCGGGCGAGCGTGTTGCTCCGACGAGTGGTGGCCTGTCCCCGAATGGTCCGCCGGTGCTGCGGCCGCGACGCCGGTGGCCAGGCTAAGGCCGCCCAAGCCGAGCGAGCCGGCGATGGCGGCTGAGGCGGCGATCTTCGTGAGGGTATTGATGGTGCCCATGTCTCGTGCCTTGCCTTTCGCGTTCTGGCCGGTCCCTCCGGCCGTGACACAAGAATCGAGCGCGCCCCTCAACGGATTCTCAATGCCGGGATCTCGGCCGTGATCCCCGTGCCGCGAGGCTGCTGTCGCCGGTTCAAGGCTCGGTTATTCGCTGGGTCTGTGAAATTATTGACGAATGCGTCATACAAGATGGTCTTGCCCGCGTCGGCGTAGTAGCTGAACGTCGATGGACCTGATAGCCCTCGGCCGTGCTCGTCAGGCCGTTCTGCGGTTAGGCGTCGTGCTCATCATGGTCGGCGCGATGATCGTCGGCACGTCGCCGGGTGACTGGCTCGAGCAGTGCATTTGGATCGCGGTGTACGCCCTCGCCGCCGTCGGTGCGGCCATCCTCGCGGTGTCCCCGGCGGGCAAATTGATCAGCGGACCGCGGTGGCGCATCGCCACCGCGGCGACCGACATCGTGGCGTTGACGGGCTTCCACCTGCTGACCTCAGGCGGTTACGTTCCACTGCTGCTCGTCGGGTTACTTCCACTCATGGTGATCCTCGAATTGTCCTGGCAGCGTGCAGCAATCGTCCTATCGCTGAGTGTGGTTGCGTTCCTGGGGACGCTGCTTGCGGATACGTCGATCCACCAGGAGATCGGATGGCCGGCGGCGTGGTTCCTGGTCGCTTTGTACGCATACCTGTGTTGCGCGGCCTTTCTCGCGACGTATGTGCACGCCCGCCAGATCGCCGAGATCTCGTCGGAGCGCACGGCCAGCGAGCGCCTGGCCTATCAGGCCACCCACGACGACCTGACGGGTCTGCCCAACCGCGCCTATGTGTTGGCCCGCATTACCGACGCCCTTACCCGCGACGGCCGTGATGCGTTGTCGGTGGTGCTGTTCATCGATGTCGACGATTTGAAAGTCATCAACGACTCATTGGGGCATGAGGCCGGCGACACGATGCTTCGCGTTGCCGCACAACGACTTCAACGGTCAGTGCGTGCAGAGGACGTGGTCGCCCGGCTCGGTGGCGACGAATTCGTCGCGATGCTATTCGGTTCGACGGGCCGTGAGGTGCTGGACCGGCTCAGTGAGCGAATGCATGCCGCATTGGCCGAGCCGGTGCGCATCGGCGGCACCACACTCGAGATGACTGCCAGCATCGGCATCGCCCCTGTCGGTGCGCATGACAGGAACGACGCGGCCGCCATCCTCCGGGACGCCGATCTCGCGATGTACCAGGCGAAGCGGCTGGGTCGCGGAAAGACTGCGTACGTCCCCGAACAACTCGTCGACACCAACGGGCCGGCCTAGTCGCATCGGCTCCCGCTCACACCGACAGGATGTGACCCTCCTTGGCGGGAATCGCACCGTCCAGCAGGGCGGCGTAGCATTGTTCGACGGCTTCGCGACCCTGCCGCTTCACCACGGTCATCCACGGGTGCTCGGCGTCGTCGATGCGCGCCATGAATGCCGTCCACGCCGCGGCAATCCGCGCTTGCAGTCCGTCCGGACCCCACTCCGCCGCGCGCTTGCGGGCCTGTTCGGGCGCGAAGAACAACTGCGGGGGCGGGCCCGGCAGATCGCCACCGCCACCGAGTGCATCCCAATGCGTCGCGCCTACCGCGCAGCTGTAAGCCAGCAGATCACCGAGCCTGCGGTGCACGGCCGTACGCACCGCGGTGTCACCGCTCATATCGACGTAGACCGACGCGACCTGAGGCAGCGACGCGACGTCGTCGTAGAGGACCACATCGTCGTAACAGCCCAGCGAGCGGGTGAATTCGGCGTTGGCCGGCGACGTGAGCCCGATGACGGTGACGCTTCCGCCGCGCTGCGCGAGGCGGAATGCCGTGCCGTAGGCGGTCTTGCTCGAGGCGCTGGACAGGATCACCGTCTGCGCGCCGAAGAAGTCGTTGTCGGCGAGGAAGTCATCGATGAGAAATGACGTGGCGAACAACGGCCGCAGCAGCGCCTGCTGCGCCTCGGCGTCGGCCCGATACCCCGGATCGGCGCTGCACCGCACGTACTGGTTGTAAACCGCATGCAGGCCGCGCCGGTGTTCTGCGCCGTCGGCGAAACCGCCGGGATGCACTGCGGTGGCCTGCAGGACGACATCGTCGGCGATCGGCCAGTAACCGTAGAAGCGCTCGTCGACTTCGATTCCGGGACAGCGGGATTCGACGACGGAGCCGAAACCCCACACCGGAACGTGCCCGGTGTCCGGATCGCCGGTCGGATAGAACTGCCAGTAGTTCATCATGTCACCGAGGGCCGCGTAGGTGATGTTGTTCGACGTCAGGGCGAACGCGTCGACGCGCAGGCGGACCTCCCCGTCGTCGAGGCTTGGCGCCGGTGACTCTTCCCAGTGGGTGGTGCGCAGGTCGTTGCGTTGCACCACAAAGCGTGTCGTCATCAGTTCTCCCATCGCCTGGTTGCATTCACCGCGGCGGGCACTTACCTGGCGGATAGCTAATCCTTCCCTGTCCGCAGACAAAGTGTGGCTTTCCGGCGATTACCGCCGCGCGTTCCAAACGGCAGCATTTCTCTCAACAAAGCAACATCTGAGAGGAACTTCCGAAATGACCGAGACCCGCTCCCTGACCGGCTTCAAATACGCAGCGACCCTGTTCGGCGCCCTGGCCGTCTTCGCCCTGGCCCCGGCCACCGCGAACGCAATGCCTGTCAACAACAACGACAGCGGTGGCTGCCACTACACCGATAAGGACGGCTACGACATCCCGATCGACGAGGGCCAGAGCGTCATCGTCGACGGCAAGACCGTGACCTGCAGCGGCGGATCGATCGTCGTCGCCAGTGCAGGGTCCACCACGGGCGGAGTCAAGCCGAATAGCCCCTCCAAGATCGGCGTCCTCATCAACCTGCCGCGTGCTGCGGCCACCCGCTGACCCCTGACCAAACCACCGCTCGGCCCGCCACCGGACAACTGGTGTCGGGCCGCGTCGTGATGTCGAGGGAAACCCTTGAGCTTTGTCGTAACCCAGACCACTATCTAGCTACAGCTTTTTGGGGGCGACTGGATTTATAAGCTGCGGCGGAGCGTGAGTCCGAACGTCAACGAGCTAAAAATCGTTACTTTTGGAGATCGCGAATCAGCCGCATCACATCGGAGGAACATCGGCGATATGGCCGGAGAACGTGCGGAGGGCGCGAAGCCTTCCGGTGGGGGCGGCATTGCTGCTGAGTTGGAAGCCGCAGGGTTTCTGGACGCCGTCGAGGTCGGCCGGGGCGGCGCGGGGGTCGTCTACCGCTGCTATCAGACCTCGCTGGCGCGCACCGTCGCCATCAAGGTCTTGATGTCCGACCTCGACCAAGACAATCGCGAACGATTCCTGCGTGAAGGTCTGGCGATGGGGAAGCTCTCCGGTCACCCGAATATCGAAGACATCCTGCAGGTCGCCGTCACCGAGACCAACCGGCCCTACATCGTGATGCCGTATCACGAAGCGGGATCACTGGCTCAGCGGCTGCAGCGGGTCGGCCGAATCGCGTGGCCCGACGCGCTTCGTATCGGGGTGAAGCTGTGCGGGGCGCTGGAAACCGCACACCGCATCGGCACTTTGCATCGCGACATCAAACCCGGCAACGTCCTCGTCAACGACTATGGCGAACCACAATTGAGCGATTTCGGGATCGCGCGCATCGTCGGCGGATACGAAACGGCGACCGGATTCTTCACCGGCACCATCGCGTTCACGGCGCCGGAGGTGTTGGCCGGCAATCCGCCGACGGCGGTGTCGGACGTGTACTCCCTCGGTGCCACGATTTACGCGGTGATCGCTGGGGCCGCGGCCCACGAGCGTAAGGACGGCGAGGACCTCGTCGCGCACTACTTGCGGATCAGTTCGACGCCGGTACCGGACATGCGACCCCAGGGAATTCCGGCCAATGTCTGCGCCACGATCGAGAAGGCGATGTCGCTGGATCCGTCCGAACGGCACGTGTCCGCCGCGGAGTTCGGCCGCGAACTGCAGTCCGCGCAGCGTCACAACGGATTGATCGCGGACGCGATGGTCCTCAGCGACTCCACCGGCCAGTCGAAACCGGCGACGGAGACGGCGGCGATGCAGATTGCGACCGCCGATCAGACCGACCTTTCCGAAGCGGCGCCTTTCGTCATGGCCGCACCGCCGGCGACACCACCCCCTCCGCCGGTGTCGAACCTCGGTGGCCCGGTGGGACCGATCTCGCCAAGCCCGCCGGGACCCACCCCACCCGGGCCGCCGTTGCCACCCGCCGGCCACGGCCTGAACTCGCCCGGGCACGACGGGCCGACCAGCATCATCAAGAAGCCGGCAACTCGGCGATCCTGGCTGTTGGTCGCTGCGGCCGTGGTCGGCATCCTGGTGTTGGTGGCCGGCGGCATCTATTACGCCTCCGGGCCCGACAAGGGCAGCGGCGGCGGCAGCGCAACGGCGACGTCCAGCGCTCCGACCACCGAGACTCAGGCCGGCTGGAAACCGATCACCAACGCGCGAGTCGCCCGCGAGGCCGCCGCGACGACTCAGGCTGACGGCACCATCTGGATTTTCGGCGGCCTGGAAAGCGATGGCAGCGTCAGCGGACGGCACGAGGGCTATGACCCGGCCATCGACAGCTGGAAGGGCGGCGACGAGCTCCCCGTTCCGGTTCAGCATGCGATGGCGGTGACCTGGCAGGGCACCCCCTGCGTGATGGGCGGTTGGCGGGCCGAGGGCGCCAACACCCAGATCGCGACGGACAAGGTCTGGCGGGTCGTCAACAGCCACTGGGTGGAACTGCCGCCGCTGTTGCAGCCCCGTGCGGCGGGTGCCGCGGCGGTGGTCGGTGGCCGTGTCGTGGTCACCGGCGGTGTCGACGCCGGCGGCAAGTTGCTGAACACCACGGAGATCTTCGACGGCACGGGATGGAAGTTGGCGGCCCAAATCCCAACGCCGAGAAAGATGTTGGGCGTCGCGTCGGATGACAAGGTGGTCTACACGGTCGGCGGAACGGACGGGACAAATGACCTGCCGGCGGTGGAGGCCTATGACCCCGCGGCCGACTCCTGGACGGCGTTGCCGGCGCTGCCCCAGCCGAGCAGCGACCTCGGAGTCGCGATCGCCGACGCGCGGCTCGTCGCGGTCGGTGGACTTTCCGCGGGACGGGTGCTCAAGACCGTCTCGGTGATGGATCTCGCGTCGAAGACCTGGGCCGGCCTGCCGGACCTGAGCACCGCGCGGCACGGGATGGCCGTCGCGGCGGTGGAGAAGTCCGTGTATGTGATCGGCGGGGCGACCGATGTCGGCAACAGCCAGGCGACGTCGACAGCCGAGACGCTCAAGCTGGCTCCCCGCAAATTGCAACCCGCGCCGGCCTGGCGGTCGCTGCCGGACGCGCCGACGCCCAGGCTGATGACGGCGTGGACCGTGCTCGACGACAAGATCTTCATTGCGGGCGGCATGAGCCACGGCGACACCCTTCCGCTGGTGCAGAGCTACGACCCGCAGACCAGGGCTTGGCAGGCCCAGCCGCCGCTGCCGGTGCCGTTGAACCACGCGACCGCGACGACCTACCGCGGCGAAATGATGGTGATCGGCGGCGCCACTGATGAACTCGCGAACGCCTCGAACAAGGTCTACGCCCTGCGTGGCGGCACCTGGGTTGAGCTACCGAGCCTCACCCACGCCCGCGCGGCCGCCGCCGCCGCGGTCGTCGGCGACAAATTGGTGGTCGCCGGCGGGCAGAACGCCAAGCAGCTCGTCGCGCAGACCGAGGTGTTCGACGGCCAGTCGTGGAAGGACGTGGCTGACTTGCCGACGCCGCGCGAGCACCTGGCCGCGGTCTCGGACGGGACCTATGTGTACACCGTCGGTGGACGGTTCCTCTCCGCCGACAAGAACTCTGCGGCATTCGAGCGCTTCGACCCCAAGTCGGGGCAGTGGACGAAACTGGTGGACATGCCGACTCCGCGCGGCAGCTACGGCGCGACCTACATCGACGGCCGGATCGTCGCGCTCGGCGGCGAGGAGCCCACGCAGGTGCTCACGACGGCCGAGATGTACGACACGGCCGACTCGAAATGGATCTCACTGCCGCCGATGCCGACAGCGCGGCACGGCGAAGTGGTCGCCTCGGTCGGTAACACCGTATACGCGATCGGCGGCGCGAACCGGCCGACCCACGAGGGAGCCGTGGCGACGGTCGAGGCCCTCGACTTTACTTAGTATCGTTGTCCCGCAACATGTTCAGGGTGACAGCGCCGCGACGGATCGCTTCGTTGGCCAGGCGCACGCGGCGCTCACCCTCCGGCTGGATCGCGAACTTGTCGTAGAGGTTCTGCAGATGCTGTTTGATTGCGGCTTCAGTGACGAACAGCTCCTGAGCCATCTGCTTGACCGACACCGCTTCGGGGAACGGATCACCGGAAACCAGTGGACGGCACAGCACCACGAGCACCTCGAGTTCCCGCGGGGTCAGGCGCGGAGCCGGCTGGGCGGGGACGACCGAAACCGTGGCTTCACCGACGGTCACTTCGTCGGCGTCGCGCACCTCCCAGAACACCAGCTTCGACTTGCCGACCCGCAGCTCGTCTCCGGAGCGCAGGACGCGTTCGGCCGAGATCTTCTCCCCGTTGATGTAGGTGCCGTTGCGGCTGCCCACATCGCGGATCGACCACGCATACCCGAGGTTCTCCAACACGGCATGCAGCCGCGACACCGTCGAGTCATGTTCTAGCGACACGACATTGGACGACGACTTGCCGACCGTCACTCGCTCGCTGCCGAGGGGGATCAGTTGCCGTCCGGATGGCTTCCAGACTTCCAGGTGGGAAGGCATATCAACAGCTTAGGGGTTGGGTATTTCGCGGGTGTGAGGTCGGACGACCCGCATCCAACCGAAGGTGTCCGGTACCCGGCCGTGGTGGACGTCGAGCATCGCCTGACGCAGCCGCGCCGTCACCGGTCCGGCGACGCCGTCGCCGACCGCCCAGTCCCGTTCCGCGGAGACAACATGCCCGACGGGGACGATCGAGCGGGCGGTCCCACACGCGAACGTTTCGGTGATGCGCCCGGTGCGGCAGCCCTGCTCCCAAGCGTCGAGGGTGAGCGGCTGCTCGCAGATCGAGTAGCCGAGTGATTCCGCCAGTCGCAGGATCGAGTTGCGGGTGATGCCCGCCAGCAGGGTTCCGCTCAGTGGCGGGGTGCGCAGCTGTGGGCCGTTGGCGGTGGCTTCCACGAAGAACAGGTTGCAGCCGCCGGCCTCTTCGACGTAGCGACGCTCCCGGGCGTCCAGCCACACGACCTCGTCGCAGTTGTTGGCTGCCGCCTCGCGCTGAACGATGAAGGAGCCGCCGTAGTTGCCGCCACACTTAGCCGCCCCGGTGCCGCCCGGCGCGGCACGGATGTACTCCGGTGCCGCCCACAACCGCATGGCCTTCGGCTCCAGGGTGGCCGCCCGCGACGGGGTGGCGATCACCGTGAACAAATACTCCTCGGCGGGGCGAAGTCCCAGGGCGGTCTGCGACGCGATCATGAACGGCCGCAAGTACAAGTTGTGTCCGCGAAGTTCGGGCACCCAGGCGGCATCGACCCGCACCAGCGTCTCCACCGCCGCGACGAAATCCTCCTCGGGCAGTGTGGGCATGGCCATCCGGCGCGCCGAGTTGTTGAATCGGCGGGCATGGTCGCGGGGCCGGAACAGGGCTCGTTGACCGTTCGGCCGCCAGAACGCCTTCATGCCCTCGAAAATCGTTTGGCCGTAATGCAATGCCATGGTGGCCGGGTGAAACGCCATCGGGGCGAGCGGTCCGACCGCAGGTGCATGCCAGCCCATCTCTGCTGTCCACCGCATGGTGACCATGTGATCGGTGAAGACGTCACCGAATCCGGGTGTCGCAAGCGCGGCAATGCGATTCATGTCAGCTCTCTTTCATCGATGCGAAACGCCTGAGTGCCCGGTCGACCAGTGGACCGGAAATTCCGGTGTAGCCGGCCGGATCGAAAAGCCCTGTGACGTCGGGGCAGATCACTCCGGCTTCGTTGAGTGCGATCTCGAGCAGATCGGCGACGTCGGTGCCGTCACGCTCGGCTGCCGCGGTGACCTCGGCGAGGAGTCGTTTGGCGGTGCCCTTGCCGAGCAACGGCGCCAGCACCGCGTTGACCCGTTCGGAGACGATCGCACCGCGGGTCAGTCGCAGGTTCGCAGCCATCTTCTCCGGCCATACCTGAAGCGTCTCGGCCAGACGTCTGGCGTTGGCTGCGGCACCGGCACCGATGCGCAGGCACTCCCGCAGCGGTTGCCACTCGGCATGCCAGCCACCCGAGGATCGCTCGTCTTCCACCGCCATCGAGCTGAACAGCACGACGGCGATCGGGGGAAGCTGTCGTGCGGCCGTCGCGACGAGCGTCGCAAAGACCGGATTGTGCTTCTGCGGCATGGCGGAGGAGACGCCACGCCCCGGTGCTGGTTCCTCGGTGACCTCACCGATCTCGGTGCGGCTCAACACCAGGACATCGGCGGCCACCTTGCCGAGCGCCCCGGTGCTGATCAGCATGCTCGCCGCGACGTCGGCGAACGGGGTGCGGATTCCGTGCCACGGCAGGACCGGCTCGGCCAGCCCCAGCCTTTCGGCCACCAAGCCCGGTAGCCGCAGCGTCGCGCCGTCCGGATCGCTTTGATATCCCGTCGCTTCGCTCGCCCAGGCCGTGCCCACGGTGTACTGGTGATATGCGGCAAGCGTTCCCGCCGCGCCGCCGATCGACACCGGCAGCGCCGCGCGGGCCATCTGCACTCGCTGTGCGGCGTCGAGCACCACCTGCAACCAGGTCGCCGCCTTCAGACCGAAGGTGACCGGCACGGCGTGCTGGGTCAGAGTCCGCCCCGCCATCGTCGTGTCCCTGTGCCGTTCAGCGAGTGCGGCGAGATGGTCGGCGGTTGCCTGTAGATCGTCGATGATGCGGTCCATCGTGGCCGCGCACAGCAGGACAAGGGCGGTGTCCAGGATGTCCTGACTGGTGCTGCCGCGATGCACGAACTCGGCGGCGGACGGGTCAACGGATCGGACCGCGGCGGTGAGTTGCTCCACGAACCCGACGACTGGATTCGCCGTATCGCGCACGCTTGCAGCCACTTTCGCCATATCGATGTGTGCAGGCGCAGCGGCGGCTCTGATGGCCACCGCCGCGCCCGCAGGAATCACGCCCAATTCGGCCTGCGCCTCGGCCAGTGCGACTTCGGTGGCGAGCATGGCGCTCAGCAACGCGTCGTCGTCGACCAGGTTCGCCGCTCCCGTTGCGGCCCATGCCGGGGCCAGCAGTCCGTAGTCCGTCATGCGGATCTCTCCGCCCACTTGTCGGTCGCCGTGTGCAGGCTGGCGCGGGCGATGGCGTCGGCATCGCCGAGGATCACCGAGTTGACGCCGGGGCGGATGCCCGCCGCGGTCACCCAGTGCACCGACTCGGTGGGCACTCCGAATGCGAAGCGCCGTGGGTGTGCGCGATCGTGTACGTCGAGCAGCCGGTACGGGCGACGGGTCACCGCCACCCCACCGGCGACCCAGTGATCGCCACCGCGGATCGGGATGCGGTGTGCCCGGCAGTCGCCGCGGTCGCGCAAGGCTTGCAGCAGGGGATCGGCTGTGCGGTGCAGGTCGGTCTCGGGCAGGCGTGCCTCGATCAGGGTCTTGGCCCGCACGCTGACATCGGGGCACGTTGCCGAGTGCGCGACGAATTGTCCATCGGTGGTGTCGACCCGCATGTCCGGCCCGAGTACCTCGAGAACGGCGGCGTCCATCAAAGCGCAGAACTGCTCGATCCGTTCCGCCGGTGGCCCGATCGACAGGAACGCGTTGAGCGGCATGTACCAACGCTGTAGCTCGTCGCGGTAGGAATCGCCGGACAGGCCGCCGTGGTCCACCAGGAGGCGGATCTCGTTGCGCAGGTCGCGTAGGACGTCCATGGCGGCCTTGCGCGGGCCGGTGACGTTGCCCTTGCCTGCCTCGCGGACTTCGTCGTCCAGATAGGACCGCAACCAGCTGCGGAACTCGATTGTCGACGCGATGTCGGCCGCCGAGAAGGGCGCCGCGATTGTGCGCCAGTCCCAGCCACTTTCGGGATCGATGTCGAACTTGGCCAGCACGGTACGCTGTGCCTCGCTCTCCTCGACGGCGAGGGGGTCGCCGAAGATCGGCACCACCGCCGGATCCGCCGCAGCGAACAAGTTGGTGAATTCGGCTGCATCGCAGCTGCATCGCCGCGCGCCGACCAGCGTCGCGTAGTACACCGTGCGGACTTCTTGGTCGATCAGTGGCCAGACGTCGCGGCGAAAGTCGGCGGGTACGCCGGCGTCGGCGCGGGCCCGTAGCCGTTCGATCACCTCGGGGGTCATGTACCGCGGCGTGTGACGGCCGAACGATCCCTTCTGGTTCTTGCCGCGGGCGTGGTAGGGCACGCCGCGCCGGGATCCCACCACGAGGCGGGGCTCGTCACCGGACGGCTCATAGGTGAGGACACCGTCGTCGTCTCGCAGGAAGGTGCCACCGCGACCGATGGTGAACAGCGCCATGTAGTCGAAGAAGTTGAGACCCATGCCGCGCAGGATGATTGGCTCGCCGGCGGGTATGGCGTCCAGCGGCACATCGGCCGGGTTGTTGGGTGCGACGTAGCGCAGCTCGTTCCGGTGCGCGAATTCACTGAGAGCTGCTTCAGGCTCCCCGGGGTGGTGCGGCATGTGACCGAGAGCGAGCACCACGGACTGCAGCTCGCCGATCGTCTCCCCGTTGCCGAGTTCGATCTCCTGCAAGCCGTCTGCGGTGTCGCGGACGTCGACCGCGATGGCCTTGTGCGACACGAAGCTGACCGACGGGGGTGCCGTCCAGATGATCCGGTCACGCGCCCACTGCAGATAGCTGCCGTAGAACGGCCGCGACGGGTAGTCGTCCGGACCGAGTGTAAGGGCCTCGGCGCGAACCTCTTCCGGCACCGTCGGGCTACCGACCAACGCGATCGAGCGAGCCCACTCGTAAAGACTCGGCCCCACAACGACCGGTCCGTCGCAGTCGACCGTGTCGTCGACGAAGATCGTCACCTGGCAGGCCACCGTGTTCATCAACAACACCCGGTCCTGGGTGCTCCGCCATACCTGGCCGCCGTCGAACACGTGCGGATCGATGAGGTGGATGACGAGCTGCTGTCCGTGCGTCAAAAGTGATTCCGCGCTGGCGCACAGACGTTCCGCGACGGACAGCCCGCGCGGGCCGAGGCCGACGATCGCCACCTGCAGTTGTTCAGTGAACACCCGGCACCTCGCTCATGTGCCTGCCGAGTCCGGCCGCCAGGGGAGCGAGCCGGCTCATCACGTCGGCGAATTCATAGGGCATCAGTGCCTGCTTGCCGTCGCACAATGCCCGCTCCGGAGCGACGTGGACGTCGATGATCAGAGCGTCGGCGCCGGCCGCGATCGCGGCCAGTGACAGCGGCGCCACCAGGTCGGGGTGTCCACCCGAATGGCTCGGGTCCACCATGACCGGCAGGTGGGTGCGCTGCTTCCAGAGCGCGACCGCCGTGAGGTCGAGGGTGAAGCGAGCCGAAGGCTCAAAGGTGCGAATTCCTCGCTCGCACAGCACAACCTGGTCATTTCCCTCGAGTAGCAGGTACTCTGCGGCGGCGAGGGTCTCCTCGACCGTGCAGCCGAAGCCGCGCTTGAGGACGACCGGAAGGCCACTCTGGCCGGCGGCGGTCAACAGGGCGAAGTTCTGCATGTTGCGCGCACCGATCTGCAGTGCATCCACCACGCCGGCCAGCCGCTTGACGTGCTCCGGGTCGATCACCTCGGTGACGACGGGCAGGCCGGTCTTCTCCCTGGCCTCGGCAAGCAGATCGAGGCCGTCCCATTGCAGGCCCTGAAAGGAATGCGGCGAGGTGCGGGGTTTGAAGACACCGCCTCGCAAGCCGACGGCGCCCTCGGCGGCGACGACAGCCGCGGTGGCCAACGTCTGCTCCCGTGATTCGACTGCGCACGGGCCGGCGATCACCGCGACGGAGCCGTCGCCGATCGTGGTCGGTCCGAAGGAAACCACCGTCCCGCCGGGGCGTAGGTCCCTGCGTCCCAGCCAGGCTTCGCTGTGCTGCGCTACGCGGTGGGTCGGCGCGGGAAGGCTTGGCGCAGCGGTGTGAATGAGCTCTGCGTCGGGGGTCGAGAGGACGTGGGTGTCGCCCAGGCGAAACATCTCCACGTCTTCTAAGTGGCGCAGCCACCCTTCGACGCCGGCGCGGGTGACGGTCTCGTCGAACACGAGCAGTGTGTTGGTCATGCACTAATAGTCGTGACCAGGGCTTTCATCCGTAATCGCCGGCGATACCAGAGTCTTGCTATCGCGCGGATAGCTTTTCCTACCCCCGGGGTAAGTGTGCGGGATTGCGCGAAAACGCCACCAGGGCTGTGAATCTGGTCGATTCACAGCCCTGGTGTCGATCTCGTCGCGCATTACCGCGTGTGAACCTCCACGGCAGCACGCACCCGCGCCTCGATCTCGTCGAGCTCCGCCAGGGTTGGGGCGTCGATGAAGAAGGTGACCGCGCGATCGTCCGAGTTGCGGATGGGGCCCAGCGCCGCACCGCGCGGTTCGTAGACGAGGACCGCACGCAGCGCCGCCGGGTGATCGGCGGGCAGCGGCTCCAGGTCCGGCCAGGGATTGCCGTCATCGACCCACACCGGCTCGACGCCGGGCCAGTCGACCGTCACGTCGACGAGTGTTCCCGGCATGTGCGCGACGTAGACCTGCCGGGCGAAGCGCCGGGCCGCGGGGTAATCGGCAGTCTCGCCCAAAGCGATCCGCAGGATTTCAGGCTCCATCCGCCGGCCCGTCGCGAGGTGGTAGAGCACCATGATCCCGTCGCCGGGTGTGCGGGCGGCGACCTCCATGAGGCGGGCATCGCCGCGCTCGTCGAGTCGCCACTCGGCGTGCGTGATGCCGTTCTCGATGCCGAGCCGGTCGAGCATCGCGAAGGTGGCCCGCTGCACCGCATCCCATTTGTCATCGCGCGGGGCAGGCACGGTGTGCGCCATCTCGACGAAGTACTGCGAGTCGACGTCCGTCGTCTCCTTACGTGTGACCGACGAGAACAGTGTCTTACCGTCCTGAGTCAGACTCTCGACCGAGTACTCCTGCCCGCGAATCATCTGCTCGACGAGAATGGTTTCCTGCGTAGGGTATTCATTCAACTGAGCGGCCAGCTCGGCGCGGTCGTGCACCATCTGCACACCCTCGCTCGAATGCCTCGTCGCGGGCTTGACCACGGCGGGGAATGGGACCGAGCCCACGGACTCGCGCGACCCGGGCGGGATCAGCACGGAAACTGGGCTGAGATCGGGCAGATACCAGCGCTGCAGGTACTTGTTGCGGCATGCGCGCGCCGCCCGCAACCCGGGGAACGGCAGCCCGAAGTAGTCGGCGACCAGACCGGTCGGCTCGACCAGCGTCTCGCCGACGGCGTAGATACCGACGATGTCGTACGACTGGCGCCAGCGCTCGGCGTGCTCGATGACCCCGGGAAGGTAGGAGCCCTCGCTCGCCACCGACCCATCGACGAAGGCGATCTCGTCGATCGCGGAGGCTGGATGCGCGGGGTCGCTTCCGTGAGCCTGAGCGTACGAGCGCGAGATGGCCGGGGTGAGCACCAGGACTTTCAGTTCCCGGCAGCGCAGCTCATCGAGGTAGACCGAGTCTCGGCAGACGAGGGGCAGGTAACCGGTCAAGATAAATGCGCGGGGTTTCATCACGAGTTCCTCACTGAGGCAACGGGAATTCTGTTGGTGTGCTTCATACGTACGGTCGACGCACTCGACGGCGGTGCCGCAACCGCGCCGCGTAGGGTGTTGCCTTCCAACCGCAGGACTCGGCTGCCGATCCGCACTGACATCCCGGGCAGCCAGACGACCGGCTTCCACGGCGCGATCCGTGTCCATTCGCTGTGCCCGGCTGGGCGGATGGTGACACCGTTGCGCGACTGGCGGTCGATGATGTACAACCGCCCGAACACGTTGCGGATTTCGAGATGGGCGCGGGACATTCCGTTGGCGCGCAGGCCGATCTGGATGGGACGTAGCCCACGCCGGGCGGCATCGCAACCGTGCGGGTCTCGTCCGACGACGCAGTCGCGGTCAAGAGCGAACCGTGAATTGTCGTCGAGAACAACGCGTTCGGGCCGCCGGTAGAGCTGCACGGTGGTCTGCATAGGAACGTGCCGACGGGCCGGCGGCCGGACGGCGAACGGTGCGGTGGCCAGCACGACGGTGGCAGGCTCGATATCCGCCACGGTCTCCACGATTTCAGACATCGGGAAGGGCCGACTGCGGAGCGCCCACCTCACGACGGGCACCGTCGCCAGACCGGCTGCGGCGAACAACCCGCCGAGCAACAACCAGCCGACCTGCCCGATACCCAGGCACAGGGCACCGAGCACCGCGGGCGCCACCGCGAACGCGGCACCCAGGCCCATGTCCTGCAGTCCGACATATTCGCTTTGCGCGTGGGCTGGTGCCAGCTCGAAGCTCAGCACGAAGACGGCTGCGGCATGGCACATTTCGCCGACTGAGTGAATAGCGACCGCCACCAGTAGCACCGCGGCGGCTGCCCACCCCGGCAGGTGCGCTGACACCGCAACACCGCCGCAGGCGACCAGGAAGACGAACCCGGCGACCCGCATTGCGGTGGCACCCTGACGGACGGTGTTGACCCGACGGCCGACCCAGACCTGCAGCGCCACCACGCCGATCGTGTTGACGATCAACACGGCGCCGACCATCCAGCGCGGCGCGTCGGTCTTCATCGCGATCCACAGCGGCAGGGCAAACGTGATGACCGCATACTGCAGACTCATCACCCCGTTGAGGATCGTGTACGCAACGAACGGCTTGTCGCGCAGCGCGACGCCGGGCCGAGTGCCGGGCGGTGCGGGCAGCGGCGGAAAGTCCGGCAGCCGCGCGCACACCCACGCACCGATCAGGAATGTCACCGCATTGGCGATGAACAACACCTGGTACGCGGCCAAGGTGTGCAGCGTCAGCGCCAAAGCGCCGATCGCGGCGCCAATGCCGACACCGGCGTTCTCGATTGCCCGCAGCTGCGAGCGGTAGGCGGCCGCACCTTCACCGCCGACGCGGCGGATGAGCCCACCGCGCGACGCTCTCGACGCCGCGGTCGCCAGCATCTCCACCACGGTCACCACCACGAACATCCAGATGCTGGTGATGAAGATGTAGCCCACCATCGTCACCGCCAGGACCACCAGGCTCAGCGACGCGACGCCGCGCGGACCGCGGCGATCGGCCAGGTGGCCCATCGGGACGCCGGCGAACAGACCGATCAATCCCGCCACTGCCAGCCACAGACCCACTTCGGAGACCGAAAGCTGCAGTCCCTCAGTGAAGTAGAGGACCGATGACGTCATGAACATACCGGTGCCGATGTTGTAGATCCCGGTGCCCACGCCCAGGCGGCGACGTGCGCCGGCCTCGGGCACCAGGGCCGACAACCAATTCCCCATCACGCGACCGCGCTATCCGGCCGGTCGGACATGAACGCGGCGACGGCGCGGTTCGACGGGACCGAGCAGAGCGCCAAGTCGCTGTACCGCTCACGCAGCTCGCGCTTGAGTACCTTGCCGGTCACACCTACCGGGAAATCGTCCGGAGTCCGTGCGACGTCCAGCACGGCGATGCGCGGATGGTCGCCCGCCTTCTCCAGCACCGAGTTGGCCATCGTCAGAAGGGCTTCGGCATCGGCCGACGGATCACGGCTGATCACGACGGCGACCGGAACGGTCCGCTCACCCACCCGGCCGGCGACGACCGCGCAGTCGGAGATGATGCTGATCTCGCTGAGCAGGACCTCCTCCATGAGCACCGAGTAGCCGGTGCCCTCGTCGGTCTCGATCGCGTCCTTCGTCCGGTCGACCACGAAGTAGTTGCCACACGCGTCCTGATAAACCAGGTCGCCGGTCAGCCAGTAGCCGCCCAGCTTCGAGCGGTACGTGGTATCGGAGTCGTTCCAGTACCCGGCAGTGATCGACGGCCCCTTGGCGCCGAAGAAGCCGACTTCACCGACCGGCGCCTCGCTGCCGTCGGGCCGCAGGGCCGCGACCTCGGCGACGGGGTCGGGCTTGCCGATGCGACGGTCCGAGCGCTCCGACGCCAGCGTGCGGGGCTGAACCACCAAACCCCAACCGAGTTCGGTGGTGCCGAACCGGTCGTAGAAGGTGGACAGCTCCTGGTCCGCACTGCGCTTGGCGAGGATCGCACCGATGTGGGCCTCGTGGATGGCGTCGCCCATGTTGACCCAGTAGTCGACGGAATCGACCGTGCCGGGCGCTGTTTCGAGTCCGGCCAGTTCGGAGTAGGCGTGGGCGAAGGCCATGACACCCTTCGGCTGGTGTTGATGCACGGCGGTCGCCAGCTCCACACCGGTCGGGTCGTACAGCGCCACCAGCGGTGTGCCGGCCAGGATCGAGTACGCGGTGTAGACCATGCAGCCCAGATGTGACTGCGGTTGCGCGGTCATCATCCGCTCCTGGGCGGGCTCGATGTAATTCGCCAGGCGGAAACGCGGCCCGGCGACACTCGACGCGTGAGTCTGCGTGACCGCCTTCGGAATTCCCGTTGTCCCGGACGAATGCATGATCGACACCGGGTCCTCGCCGACGTGCTTGAAGCGCCAGTCGTCGGGCAGTTCGGCCGCGGATGGGGCCGGCATGTCCTCGACGAGCTGGACCCATTGCAGGCCGGTCAGCGATCCGAGGCCCGCGTCGATCGCGGCGAGGCGAGACCCGGTGGTGTAGATCCCCACCGGAGTGGTGCGCTCGCACAGGCCGAGCGCCAGCGCGGGCGACGCCTTGCTGTTGATCAGCACTCCGATGGCGCCCAACTGCGCCAGCGCATTCAGGTGGATGGTGTAGGCGAACGTGTCCTCCATGTAGAGCGCCACCCGGTCACGCGGGCCGACGCCCTTGCGGTGGTACCACACCGACCAGCTCTGAGCGAGTGCGTCGATCTGAGCGAGCGTGAACTCAGTCTGGGCTTCACCCACCGTGTTGATCACCGGCCGACCCGTGCGGATGAACGGAACGTGCGGGTCGGGGTGCACGGCCATCGCGGTCTTCAGCAGATTGCCCCCACCGAGTTCGGGCAGTGCCGCGAGGTGCGAACGCTGGTCCGGGGTCAACAGCGCGTGGGTGGAAATCGTCATTGGTCGAACTCCTTGTCGTTGAAAGTGATTGAGGGAACTAGAAGCCGAGGGCGTGGGCCGCCGTCTCGAGGTCGTGTTGTTGGTGCAGGCTGGATACTGCGAATCGCATCAGCCCGGTGCCCTTGGCGACCGTGGGGTAGAAGGCCGGTAGAACGAGCACACCGGCCCGCTTGAGCCTGCGGGCGGCGGCGAACGCGGTGTCTTCGGTTCCGAACACCGCGCCGCGTACCGGCGAGTGCAGCCCGGCGTTGACGAGCGTCCCGCCGGTCAGCCGGTCGAATTCGGCGGCGTTGTCCCACAGCTGGGCTTGCAGCTTCGCCACCTGACCGTCGACATGTAGCCGGGCTGCGGCGACATTCGCCGCCAGCATGGGCAGCATGATCGAATGGCCGAACACCAAGGGATTTGCGAACTTCCGCAGGACTCGCATATCGTCCTCGCTCGGCACCACCGCGAAGCCACCGGCACCGCCGAAGGCCTTGGACAGCGATCCGGCGAGCACGACGTTGCCGGGCAAAGCGCCGCCCAGTGCTTCGAATGCGTAACCCGCACCGAGTGCTCCCTCGATCGAAACGCCGTGCGCGTCATCCACATACAGGATCCCGCCGAATGGCTCGAGGATGGCGCGCATCGACGCCACATCGATCAGACCGCCCATCGAACCGACACCGTCGACCAATACGATCGGGGTGCGACCGGTGGCCGCCGCTTCATGCACCGCCTCGGGTAGCGCGGTCGGGTCGGTCATGTCGAAGCGCTTGGTCGGCCCGATCTGTTCGAGAACGCCGCGGATCACCTGAATCGAGGCGTGCGCGGTCTTCTCGACGAGGAACGTGACGCCCGCCTCGGACACCGGATAGCTGGGCAGCGCACCTGCGCCGAGCAGCGGCAGCAAGCCCAGGTGGACATTGCTCACCGAGGTGAACGCGGCGACCTGCGCACCGCCGTACATGACCGACAAGAGTTCCTCGAGCTCGGCGAGGTACGGCGGGCGGCCGCGGTTGCGCGATGTCGAGAAGTGCAGGCCGAAGCGGCTCATCGCCTCGGTCGCCGCGGCGATCAGATCGGGATGCGACTCCAGGCCGAGGTATGAGCAGGAGACGAACTCCACCGCGTCGCCGCCGTCGGCCAGCGTGACCCGCTTCCCGTCGCGTGCGGTGATGACGTGTCCGGTCAGGCCTTCGGCGAAGGCACGATCGAGCGAGTCCGAAGTCTTACTGACCCGTGATGCGACCCAGTTGGGCCGGCTCATCAATTCCGTCATGTGATGATCTCCTTTGTGACGTCGGTTGTCATGGCGCGCAACGCTTGTGCGCTGCGCTCGCGATAGGAACCCCGCAGGGGTCCGAAGAACCCGCCGAGCCGGTCGAGCAGGTCGCCGAACTCCTCGCAGGTGCCGTCCTCGACGACACCGGCCAACTGCGATACCCCGCGCGACAGCGCACGGCGGGCCGCCGGGGCATAAGGGTTGGCCGCTTGGACGTCCCAATACACCGCGGGCGCACCGGAGGCGATGCGCGCCAACAGGGACAGCAACGCTCGGTGTGGCGGTGGCGCGATCCGGTCCAGATCGGCGATGTCGATGCTCAATTCGGCCAGCGCGGCGCCGAAGGCGATCACTGCGGCGTGGGTAAGGGCCTGCGACGCGGCCGAAACTCGGTCGTGCTGATCGGCGGTCACCGGCACCACTCGCGCGCCCCACTGCTCGATCAAGTCGTGCAGCGCCCGCCCGCGCCGCCCGTCGCGTACGACCACCGACGCCACCGGGTGGCCGGCGAAACCCAACGCTGGGGCGAACATCGGGTTGAGGCTCAGTGCCTCGAGGTCCCGGGCGATCGTGGTGACTGCGCGCAGGGTGGGGACCACCGTGGATTTGACGGACAGCGTGTCGACGATCAGGGCGTCGCGCCGCAGCGTCCCGACCAGCCGACCGATGGCGACCAATGCCGCCGGTTCGGGAACGCAGAGGAAGACGGCGTCGGCAGTGTGGACGACGTCGGCCACCTCGGCGCCGGGATCGCTGATGTCACCGCGGACGAAGCGGGTGGCGCGATGGGTGGGCCCGGGGATGGTGCGGTCGACGATGACGACGTCGTTGCCGGATTCCTGGAGTCGTTCGGCGAACAGTGATCCCACGGCTCCCGAGCCGCCGGCGACGACGACGCGTCCGATGCTGCCGCCAACCGGTGATTCCGGGGGCAGGGCCCTGATGGGCTGGTCGCAGGTCATGACTCAAATAGTGGTGATCACGCCGTGTTTCAGTAATCGCCGCCGATACCAGATTCCCGCTGTCGATGGGTAAGGCTTTTCTGTCCTCGGGGCAAGGGTCGAGCGCGGGGCTCGCAGAAATCGGATCGGCAGACGTACGCGATAACTCCTGGAACAGTTAGACGTTGGCCCGAGCCCCCACAGAGAGAGTTTTCGATGCGTCCTGAATCCTTGCGACTTGGTCGCCGTACCGTGTTCATCGGCACCGGCGTCGGCCTGATCGGTTTTGTCGTTGCCGCCTGTTCGTCGACCAAAAATCAGCCGGCCGCGAGCTCCGCCGCCGACGCAACCACCCCGGCCGCCACCACGCCTGTCGCACCCGCTGCGCCGAAGGTCATCGCCAAGTCCGCCCAGGTGCCCGTTGGATCGGGAGTGATCATCGACGACATCGTGCTCACCCAGCCGTCGCAGGGTGACTTCAAAGGCTTCTCGGCAACCTGCACCCATCAAGGCTGCAAGCTCGACCGGGTGGCGGACGGGACCATCGATTGCCCGTGCCATGGCAGCAAGTTCAACCTCGACGGCTCGGTGGCCAACGGTCCGGCCAAGCTTCCACTGCCCGCGAAGTCGATTTCCGTTCAGGGCGATTCGATCGTCCTCAACTGAGGACAAACGCTTCGTCCGACAATCTGCTCCGGTCCGGCTCAGGGATCCGTACTCTGAGCCAGTCAACCGCCTTCGCCGCACACGGCGATCGCGCCAAGGGAAGGCGGTACAGCAGCGTGGGTGCTTACGCAACGAGATCGAGCGCATTACCGATCGTGATCGGGGGCGTGGTTGTCGCCGCGATGGTTGGAGCGTGCGGCTCGAATTCGACACCGTCGGCCAGCTCGTCCGGTGCCACCTCGTCCAGCGCGGCGCCGGCGGGATCGGCAACATCCAGCGCGGCCGCCAGCGGTCCGACCCAGATCATCGTTCCGCTCGGCAACGAGCCGTCGGGAACTGTGACGCTGACCTGGGATCCGCAGACCAAATACATCACCGCGAAGATCGCGATGGTCGGTCTGACGCCGGGCAGCACTCACGCGATGCATATCCATCAGGGCACCTGCGACAAACAGGGCGACGTGCTGGTCCCCTTTCTCGACGTGACCGCCGATGACACCGGGAAAATCAACGACTCGATGCTGAGTGCCCAGCCCTCGAATACCGGATTGGCCGCGGGCACACTACTGAACATCCATCTCGCGCCCGCCAACGAGATGGGCGCTCCAGGATCGCAGACATACATGCCGATTTCGTGTGCGAATATCGACCCGGCGGCCGGGGCGACACTTCAGATGGCGCCGTTGCCACAGTTCGGCGATCACCCGCAGAGTCAGGCGATACTGAACTTCGACCCGGCGGCCAAGACGCTGACCGTGTCGACCCGTGCCACCGGGCTCGTCGCCGGCAGTGCTCACGCGGTGCACATTCACTCCGGCTCGTGCGACTCACAGGGCAAGGTCGTCTACCACCTCAACGATCTGGTCGCCAAAGCCGACGGTGTCGCCGAGACCACCACTGTCGTCAAGGATGTCGACCAGGCCCCACCGGCCACCGGCTGGTACGTAAACGTTCACCTCGGGGACCACGACCAGATCGAGAAGGACGGTAAGCCCGCCTTGCTTTTCGCACCGATCCTGTGCGGCAACGTCACCAAGTAGCGCCGTGGCGATACCTGCTGAACGCGGTCTTCGCGACGGTGATCCTCAGCGCCGCCGGTCTAGTCAATCCGGGTACCCCGGCCAGCGCTGATATCGGTGTAGCCGACTCTTTCATCGACCCGCTCGCCGCGGCCGCCGATGCTCCGGACCTGGACTGGATCGGCTGTGGCGACGGATTCCTTTGTGCGACAGCCGCAGTCCCGATGGACTACAACGCACCGCACGGTGAGCACATCGACCTGGCGGTGATCAAACTGCCCGCGACGGATCCGGGCAAGAGGATCGGTACGCTGTTCGTCAACTTCGGTGGTCCTGGCAATTCCGGGGTGGATCGGTTGCGGCAGCGGGCGACGTGGCCGTGGCTGTTCTCCGAAGAGTTGCGTTCCCGCTTCGATCTCGTCTCCTGGGACCAGCGCGGCGTTGCCCGAAGCGCCGCCGTGCGTTGCTTTCCCGACGATGCCGAACAGTGGCGATACCTCGTACCCAGTCCGGGCCTGCCCTCCGACACCGCGGGGGAGGATCAACTCTTCTCGTGGGCTCAGGGCTTCGCCGATCGCTGCCGCGACCACGCGGGGCCGATCCTGGATCACGCCTCGTCGGCCAACTCGGCACGGGATCTCGAGTTGTTGCGTCGTGCGGTCGGCGATCCGGCGCTGACGTATCACGGCATTTCGTACGGCACGCAGCTCGGCGCGATCTACGCCAATCTCTTCCCGGGCCGGGTGCGGGCGATGGTCTTCGACGGATCGATCGACTTTCAGGGCAACACCTCAGGCCACGGATCGGACGGGACCACGATCCCGCTGAATACCCGTCAAGGCGTCCCCGCCGGCACGGCATCGGCGTTCGACCAATTCCTCAGCGACTGTTCGGCGGCAGGGCCGCGTTGCGCGTTCTCCGCCGGCGATCCATGGGTCAAGTGGCGGACCTTGACCGACCGGTTCCGTGATTCGTCTGTTCTGGTCTATGGCCGCCCGTGGACGCTTCCCGAAATCGCCGCCGCCACGCTGGCGGTACCGGACAGCTATCCTGAGTTGGCCGAACTGCTTCAACAGTTCTACGACACCGGCACGGCCCCAGCACAACTCATCGACGACGTCACTGGCATCAGCCCGCCGCCGGAGAACATCGAGCAGTTGTATCTGGGCAATCGTGAAGAGGCGTACAACGCCATCCAGTGCACCGACAGCATTGTGCCGACCGATCCCGAGGAGTACCGCCGGGCATCGAGCGTGGCATCCAACTCCGTACCGGACTTCGGGCGCATCTCGGTGTTCGACACGATCCCGTGCGGGTTCTGGCAGGGCCACGATGTCGACCGCTATACCGGCCCATGGAACCGTCGCACCGCCGCCCCGATCCTGGTGCTCAACACCCGCCACGACCCCGCGACGCCGTTGGACGGCGCATACGCGGGCGCCAACGAATTGGGGCAGGCCCGCGTCGTCGTGACCGAGGGCGCGGGTCACACCAGCATGTACGTCGCGAGTACATGCACCGAGGCGGTCAAGCGCAGTTACCTGTTCACCGGCGTGCTGCCACCCGAAGGCACCGGCTGCAACCGAGATCGGTCACCGTTCCACTAATTCCGGTTCCAGAGCAGCAAATTCGGCGATCAGCCGGGTTACCTCGTCCGCCAGTGCGATGTGTGGGAAGTGGTCGGACCAATGCAGTCTCGCGATGGTTGCCTGTGGCACGTGCGCGCGAACCAGGTCGATCCACCCAGAGCTCAAGTCCGGTGCGAGCGAGACCCGCTCGCGTGTTGTGTCCATTGTGGTGCTCTGGATGACGAGCAGCGGAACATGGACCCCGTCCAGCGCATCCTCGACTCGGCCGGCGTCCCAGCCGGCCAGGTCTGTCATCAGGGCCCTGCCCACAGTGGCCGGCAGCCGCAGAGCGCGGTCGACGATCGCCGTGGCGACTGTGGGATCGCTCGCCTGGAAGAACATCGATTCGAAGAACTGGCGCACGAATCGCGGGTAGCCATCACCGGTGAGCTCATCGGCCATTGCCTGTTCGGCGGCCACAGGATCGCCCGCCCCGATCCGGCTGCCGTCTACGAGCACCAAGCCGGACACCAGGTTTGGCTGGACGCGGTTCGCCTCCAGCACCACCCGGCATCCCATGCTGTGCCCCACGAGAATCGCAGGCGCCGGCGCCGACTCCGCCAGGACTCGCGCCAGTTCGGCGCCGTAGGCCTCGATGGTGCACTCGGCCGGTATGTCTGGGCTCGTGCCGTGTCCGGGTAGGTCGCACACGATGACGGTGGTCCTGGGGGCGAACCATTCGACCTGAGCGCGCCAGTCCGTACCGTCGCACGCGAAGCCGTGCACGAACACCAGCGGAGGATTGCCGGAACCAGCTCGGTTGATGCCCATGCTCACGCTGGCAATCCTGTCACGTCACCGCGGTGTCGAAGTCAGCTTTCGTGTCCTCGTGGCTTGCGGCGAGCGCGGTCATGACCGCCCGCGACTTGACCACGGTCTCGTCGAATTCGTCGTCGGGATCGGAGAGGGCGACGATGGCGCCACCGACGCCGAAGCTGACTCGCCCGGAGTCGACGACCAGCGTGCGGATCACAATCGACAGATCACTCGCACCGGAGAGCGAAAACCAGCCGAGCGCACCGGAATACACGCCGCGCGGGCCCTGTTCGAGCCGGTCGATGATCTCCATCGTGCGGACCTTGGGCGCACCGGTCATCGAGCCGCCGGGGAACGCGGCGCGGATGCAGTCCACCGCCGAGCGGCCCGGGGCGAGGGTGCCGCGGATCGTCGACACCAGCTGGTGTACCGCCGCATAGGTTTCGACGTCGAACAGCTTCGGGACGTGAACCGATCCCACCGAGCAGACCGTGTTGAGGTCGTTGCGGAGCAGGTCGACGATCATCAGGTTTTCGGCGCGGTCCTTCGGATTGTCCTGCAGCTCCTGTACGAAGGCACGGTCCTCGTCGGCATTGCTGCCCCTGGGCCGAGTGCCCTTGATCGGCTTCGCTTCGACGGTTCCGCTCAGGTCGATCGACAGGAACCGCTCGGGGGAGGCGCTGAGCACGGCCACGTCACCGAAGTCGAGCAGGGCGCCGAACGGAACCGGGCTGACCCGGCGGAGGTGGGCGAAGGTGGGCAGCACGTCGATCTGCGTGTGGACGGTGACCATGTTGGTCATGCAGATCTCATAGGACTCACCGGCATTGATCTCGTCGAAGCACTCGTCGATCCGCTTGAGGTAGGCGGCCCGATCGTGCCGCAGTTGGACGTTCATACCGATGTCGTGATCGGTCATGGCCGGCCCGGACAGCGTGAGCTTCGGCGCCGGGTCGGTGGGAGCGGAAGGCAGCGCGTGCAGCACCTCCGCCGTGGTCGCCAACCATGCCTCAGCCTCGGCGGAATCACACGAATGCGAGAGCGCCAGAAGGTAACTGGTTCGGGTTGCGTGGTCAAGGACGAGGGCCCGGTCGGCGAACAGCAGGGCGGCGTCCGGCGTGTCGGATTGATGCGCGGCGGTGCCGCCGGTCTCGGCCTTGAGTTCGTACCCCAGATAGCCGACGTAGCCGAGGTTGAACTCGAAGGGGAGCGCGTCGGGCGAAGGCACCTCCCTGGCGCGCAGCTGGTCGTCGAGATAGTCGAAGAACGACTGCCGAATTCGCTTGGTAGTGCCATCGGAGTGCCGGACCGTGATGGTGCTGTCGGTGACGCTGTAGGTGACGTGCTCGGCGAGCGGGCCGTCACCGTTGCCCATGATCGAGAACCGCGACAACCCGTCGATCACCGAGCTGCTGTCTAACCAGAATCCGTAGGCACCCCCGGCGAACAGCGAACTGTAGGCCGCCAACGCATCCGGTTGGACGTCGAGGCGCTCGACGTGCAGGTCGTAGCGGGGGGACTCGGCGTCCGCCGTGGGGGTGGAGACGGCGGACGCCGAGTGGTCTGCGGCGAGGGCGAAGAAGGTGGCCAGCAACTCGTGCCCATAGGTGCTGCTGATCGATTCCGGATGAAACTGCAATCCCCACAGGGGGAGTCGTCGATGGCGCACACCCATCACGACGCCGTCCTCGGTCCACGCCAGCTCCTCGAGGTCCTCGGGAAGCGACGTGACCGCCAGCGAGTGGTAGCGCACGACGTCGAACGGCGACGGGACACCGGCGAAAAGGTCGATGCCCGTATGGTGCACGGCGGAGATGCGTCCGTGCATGGGCTCGGGGGCGTTGACCACCGAACCGCCGAACAGATGGCACAGACCTTGGTGGCCGAGGCAGACCCCGAGCACCGGCAGACCGCTCTCGAGGATCACCCGGGCACTGACGCCGAAGTCGCGGTCCCGGTCGGGCCGGCCGGGGCCGGGCGAGATCACCGCGGCATCGAATTCATCGAATCGGATATCGGCCCAGGGGGTGTCGTTACGGACGACGGTCGGCGGCTGGCCGTTCACTTCGCCGATCAACTGGTAGAGGTTGTAGGTGAACGAGTCGTAGTTGTCGACGAGGATGACACGCATCAGGCGGCGCTCCCGTCCAGGCCGGCGTCGATGATCAGATCCTCGATGCGGCAGGTCTCCGCAATGATCAGATCGTACAACTGCTTCATGAAGGTGGTATCCAGGTCGTGTGCTGCAGCGAAGCGGGCTGCTCGCTGTTGCACCACACCTATCCGGTGCGGCTGCATCATCGGTACACCGTGTTCGCGCTTGTAGTGAGCGATGCTGCGGCACAGGGCAACTCGTGCACCCAATGCGCCGAGCATCTCGACGTCGATCCGGTCCAGCTCGGCGCGCAGCATCGCAAGGATGTCGTGGTCGGCTTTGGCGGCGACTGCCTTGAGTTCTGCCAGTTCTCGCATGATCGTTCTCCTTGTCGAATTTGTTGTTAACCAGTGATTCCGTGCTGGTAGAGGACCGGCACCTTGCCGCGCTGAGTGCGGGCGAACTGATCGATGGCCACGCGTTGCACCTCGAAGGCCACGCAGCGGGGGTTCACGATGATTTCGTGGATCTCGTGGGCGTGACGAAGCGCCGCCAACGTCGCCTCGGTGGTGATGTCGTCGGGGGTGGCCGGCGACAGCAGCAGCCGCACGCGGTAGCGGTGGTCCTCCCAGAGGACCTGGAATTGGCAGTCGTTCGGTTGATCCACACCGAGGCCGGCCAGCGCTGCCAGTAGGTGGTCGCTGGAGAATGTGATGGTGTCGACGGTCATTGAATTCGGCATGCGGCCAAGGAGTTTGACCGAGCGGGCGGAGCTGCCGCAGGGGCAGCCGTCGCTGACCAGCTGTCCCCGGTCGCCGAGCCGGTAACGGAACAGCGCCATACCCGAGGTGGTCAGTGGGGTGACGACGAGCTCACCGGGCGTACCAGCGGGCACCGGCCGGCCGGTCTCGTCGACGACTTCCAAGACGATGGCGTCTTCGTGGATGTGGTGCACCGAACCGCTCTGGTGGCGGCATTGGTATCCGATGGGACCGGTCTCCGAGGTCGAGTAGGCCAGTGAGCGGACGGTGAGATCCGGTGCGGCCGAGCGGACTACCCGCTCGCGCTCAGTTCCCAGTGACTCGCCGATGAACAGGAAGTTCCGTAGCGGCAGGTCGGGGCGTCCGGCCACCACCTCGGTGCCGTAGGCCGGTGATGCGACCAACGTGTCGATGCCGTGCGCAGAGATGACAGCCGCAGCGTCGGCGGTGGCGGTCAGCTCACCCATCGCGAAGGAGAGCGCCGGCAGCGAGCGGGTGATGTCCTGGACGAAGAGGAACGCTCCGTTCAGGTCACCGGGCCAGAGGCAGTTGGCCACACGGCTGGGCGGAGTCTGCAGGGCCGCGCGGACCCCGCGCACGCCCAGGTGTCCGACGCGGTCGGTGAAGTCCCACGAGTGGTAGAGAACCTTCGGTCGGCTGGCGGTCCCGCTCGATCGCAACACCAGCCCGGGGCTGGAGTCGAAGAGAAGGTCTGTCGAATGCGGCGGGCATCCGGCGGCCACATCCGCGGCCGACAGCAGCGGTAGCGAGGCGAAATCGTCGACAGTGTCGGTGGCCGCGAGCCCGGGGAAGCTGCGCCATACGTTGGTGGACTCGTACGCGGCCCGCAGAGTGGCCCACAGATTATGCCGCTGCACAGCGTCGATCTCGTCACGCGACAGCGTGTCGAGGTCCTCAGCGAGGCGGATACCTCCCACGTTGCGGAACGTGTGGGTCAGGTGCGTGGTCATGACTCAAATAGTCGTGACCGGGGCCTTTCGCCGTAATCGCCGCGAGTACCAGAATCGGGCGGTCGCGGAGGAAGGTTTTTCTACCCTCGGGGTAAGGGTCCGGGAAACCCGCTGGGAGTTGAAGGTGACGGTTCGGGGTACTCGGAGGCTCTCGTGTCGTCCAAGCCCAGGAGTCTTCATGCCCCCTCGTCGTCAGCGGGACCAGTCCGCTCCCAAGCGAGTCAGTCCGACCGGAACCGCCACCGGTGAAGCGACAGACGTCGATCCGCGGGCCCAGTCCGGGAAGTATCTGACGACCGCACAGGGGGTCCGGTTGCCGGACACCGACCATTCGCTCAAGGCGGGTCCCCGCGGTCCATCACTGCTCGAGGATTTCCATCTGCGCGAGAAGATCACCCACTTCGACCATGAGCGCATCCCGGAGCGCGTCGTCCACGCGCGCGGTGCAGCGGCCCATGGGGTCTTCGAGTCGTACGGCACCGCATCGTCGGTCACCAGAGCCGGCTTCCTGAGTCGGAGGGGCAAGAAGACTGAGGTGTTCTGCCGGTTCTCCACGGTTCTCGGCTCACGCGGATCTGCTGACACGGTGCGCGATACCCGCGGCTTCGCGGTCAAGTTCTACACCGACGAGGGCAATTTCGACTTGGTCGGCAACAACATGCCGGTGTTCTTCATCCAGGACGGCATCAAGTTCCCCGACATCGTCCACGCGGCCAAGCCCCACCCGGACCGCGAGATTCCGCAGGCTCAATCGGCGCATGACACATTCTGGGATTTCGTGTCGCAGCACACCGAAGCCACACACCACGTGTTCTGGAACATGAGCGATCGCGGCATTCCCCGGTCGTACCGCACCATGGAGGGCTTCGGCGTCCACACCTTTCGGCTCGTCAACAAGCGCGGCAAAACCAGCCTGGTCAAGTTCCACTGGAAGCCGGTGGCCGGTGTGCACTCGCTGGTGTGGGAGGAGGCACAGATCGCGGCGGGCGTGGACCCCGACTTCCACCGCCGGGACATGGCCGACGGTATCGAGGCGGGCGCTTTTCTGGAGTTCGAACTCGGCATCCAGGTCATGCCCGACGACGGCAGCGACAGTTTCGGGGGCATCGACCTGCTCGATCCCACCAAGTTCGTGCCCGAAGAGTTGGTGCCGGTGCAGCTGATCGGGAAGCTCACGTTGAACCGCAATCCGACGAACTTCTTCGCCGAGACCGAGCAGGTCGCGTTCCATACCGGAAACTTCGTGCCGGGTATCGAACCGACCAATGACCCGCTGATGCAGGCGCGTCTCTTCTCCTATCTGGACACCCAACTGACCCGGCTCGGCGGACCCAACTTCACCCAGCTGCCGATCAATCGTCCGCACTGCCCGGTGAACGACATGCTGCGAGATGGTATGCACCAGACCGCTATTCACACCGGTCAGGCGCCTTACCTGCCCAACAGCATCGACGACGGCGAGCCGCTCGTCGCCGACGAAAGTGAGGGCGGCTACGTGCAGACAGCGCGGCCTGTCGAGGGCTCGACGGTGCGCGCACAGCCGGCATCGTTCGACGACCACTTCACCCAGGCCGCGATGTTCTATCGCAGCCTGACCTATGTCGAGCAGGCGCACATCATCGAGGCGTTCACGTTCGAGCTGGGGAAGTGCTACGAGCAGGCGATCAAGGAGCGCGAACTCGAGGTGCTCGCCAACGTCGACGCCGATCTGTGCAAGCAGGTGGCGATCGGATTAGGGCTGCCCGACCCAAAGGGCAACCCACCCAAAGACGTCTTCTCCTCACCCGCGTTGTCTCAGGTGGTCGAGACGCCGGGCCCGATCGCCGGCCGCAAGATCGGCATCATCGCCGGCGCCGACTCGGACTTGGCCGGCGTCAACAAACTCGTCGAGGCGATTCTGAAGCTCGGCGCAGTTCCGTTGGTGACCGCTCCCATCGGTGGGGTGCTCAAGTCGGGACGGCGCAGCGTCATCGTCGAGCGGACATTGCTGACTGCCCGGTCGATCGAATACGACGCGGTAGTCGTCGCGGCAGGAACCAAGCCCACCCGGGACATCAAGCTGATTGTGCTACTGCAAGAGGCATTTCGGCACTGTAAAGCGTTGGCCGCGTGGGGCGATGGGACGCAGGCACTCTTGGCGGCGGGTATCGAACTCGATGCGCCGGGCGTACTCGTCGCCGACGGTGTGAACAGATCCTTCACCGATGCGCTGGCCAAAGCTGTCGGTCTACATCGGGTGTGGGATCGGGCTGTCGATGTGATGGCGTCGGAGGTGGCGCCGGCGCGCTGACGGTCAGCGCTGATTGGCGATGATGCCGTCGGGAATCGTGTAGCCCTGCAAGACCCGGTCCGCGTCGGCCATCAGCCTTGCCGTTGTCTGCTGCAGTACCGCCAACTCGTCGACGGAGTGGGCGGATTCGATTGCTGCCTTGGCATTTTCGATCGCCTGCGGGTCCCCGCTCTGTTCGGCCGCCCGCAACGCGTCGACAAGCGGAGCGAGTTGGGCCCGTCGGGCCGCTGGTCGATCGGGGTCGGGAGATGGAACGGAGTTCCGGGAGTCCAACAGAGCGAGTGCCGCGTTGAGGTCGCCGGTCACCGCCGCCCGGTTGACCGCCGGTTGCGTGGCCGGTGACTCGGGGCCGCTTGCGGCGGGCACTGTTTCCGGGGTCGGCTCGAAACCTTCCTCTACCGCGATCTCGTGAATGATCTGTTGTTCCCGGGCCAGGACATCGGCCTCGGCGTCGGCGGCCTGGACGGCCTCGCGGGACATGGCCGGATCGTTGTGGATCTGCTCAACGGCCGCGGTCACCTCGGCCATGTCTTTGTCGACTCGAGCGGTCTCGGTGGCCAGCGTGGATTTGGTCTTCGGCGAGAGACTGCCGGTGGGTGCCGAACCGAGTTTGGATGCACCGCCGTCCGCCGGGGTGTCGACCGGATCGGATCCGACCTTGGCGGTGGGTGCGTCACTGAGGCTGTCGGTGGCCGGCGCAGGGGCGGCAGTCGCGTTGGTGTTGGTCTGCCCGGTGCCCGGCGGGGTTTTGCCCGGCGATCCACCCGTACCGCTGCCGGTATCGGGGTCTGCGCCGGCGACACCGCCCTGAACCAGCGCCAGACACGCGGTGACAACCGCGGTGAGCACCATCTTTTTCATGCGGTCCCCGATCGTTGACGGTTAACGGCAGCTTAGGGTACGCCCAGCGCGAGCACTGCGGTGTCATCTTCGACGCCCGACCCGAAACTGCCCAGCAGCTGCCGTATTTCGGCGATCACCGCGTCGGGGCCGGCGGGCGCCATCGCGCCGACGAACCGCCGCAGCTCACCGTCGTCATCGTATCGATGCGTTCCTTCGCCGACGCGGGCCTCGGTCAAGCCGTCGCTGTAGAGCAGCATGGTGTCGCCCGGTGCCAGCCAGAGCTTGGCGTCGACGAATTTCGGTTGGTCGGTCAACCCGACCGCCATGCCGCCGGTTATGTCCAGATAGCTGACATCGCCGGAATGCTCCAGCAGCAGCGGCGGGGGATGGCCACCGCTGGCCAGCCGCACCGCGAAGCCGCCCCTCCTGGGGGTCAGGGTGCCGAATACCACTGTGCAGAAGCGGGGTTGGCCACCGCGAAACTCTTGGTTCAACACGTCATTGAGTCGATGCAACACGGTGGTCGGATCCCGGTCGATGACCGCAGCGGTACGCAGTGTGTACCGCGTCAGCGAGGTGATCGCTGCGGCTTCCGGGCCTTTGCCGCACACGTCGCCAAGAAAGAACCCGGATGTGTTGTGTGACAACGGGAACAGGTCGTAGAAGTCTCCGCCGATGTCCGTCATCGAGGGTTGATAGTGGGTGGCCGCGGCGAGCCCTTCGGGTACTGACAGCGACGGCGGCAGCAGCGATCTACGCAATATGCTCGTCAAGGATTCCGCCCTGGCCTGTGCGGATTCGGCTCGCTGCCGTTCGCCGAGGATGGCCCGTTCGTAGGATCGCCGCTCGCGGGCATCGTGGATGGCGACGCGCAGTAACGCGGGCCGACCGTCATCGTCGGCTTGGACGTTGGCGCTCAGAAAGACCGACCGCCGTGACCCGTCCGAGGCCCGCAGCTCGACACTGATCTCGTCGAGCTGTCCACTCATGGCCAACAGCGGCGCGAAATGGGTCTCGAAGTGGATCCGCCCGCCGACCGTGAGCAAGTCAGCGATCTGCTTGCCGCGCAGCGCATTCGGCGTGGTTCCCAGCCACGTGGCCAAGGTGGTGTTGGCCCTCAGGATCTGCCCATCGGGGGTCGCCGCCAACTGCCCGCTGGGCCCGTTTTCCCAGAGATCCGCAACGTCGGTCATCGGCCTGCGAATGCCGCAAGGACCTCGGCGGTGGCGTCCGGAGCGCTCACGTGCGGGCAATGCCCCGTAGCGTCCAGGGTCACCAGTTGAGCGCCGGGGATCTGGTCGCGGACGTAGGTGCCGACTTCAGGCGGGGCGATGACGTCCTGGCGGCAGTCGACGATCAGGGTGGGAACCGGCACGTGCGGCAGGTCGGCCCGGTTGTCGGAGAGGAACGTGGCGCGCGCGAAGACCTTGGCCGCGGCAGGATCGGTGCGGCAGAACGTGGCAGCGAGGTCCTCGGCGAGCTCCGGACGGTCGGCGTTGCCCATGATCGGCGGGGCCATCGCCTGCGACCAGCCCAGGTAGTTGCTCTCCAGCGACTCCAGCAACTCGTCGATGTCGGCGCGGCTGAAGCCGCCGCGGTAGCCGTCGTCGTCGATGTAGCGCGGAGAGGGCGTAATCATCGCCAGCTTGGCGAATCGGTCCGGCGCCGCGGACAGGGCCAGCACCCCGATCATGGCCGCCACCGAATGCCCGACGAACACCACATCACGCAGGTCCAGTTCTTCGACGATCTCGACGACGTCGTCGGCGTAGCCCTGCAACGATGCGTACTTGTCCGGGTCCCAGGCGGTGGGATCGGCGTTGCCTGAGCCGACGTGGTCGAACAGCACAAGGTCGAACCGGTCCTGCAGCCGCGAGGCCACCGGATGCCACAACTGCTGGTCGCAGCCGAAGCCGTGGGCCAGTAGCAGCGTCGGGCCGCCGGCATTACCTACTCGCGTGACGTTGTTGCGGGTGGCGACGTCCATCAGAACATTCTTGCAGTTAGCGTCGGCGCCCTGATTTGGTCCGCTTGTCGGCGTACATGGCCGCATCGGCGCGCGCCATCACGGCCTCGGCCAGGTCCGCGCCGCCGACGACGGCCGTTCCACAACTCGCCCCTATCGTGAGGGGCCCGGCGCTGGTGGCCATCTCCTCCTGCAAGATGGTGACCAGCCGATCGCGGAGGCTGAACGGGTCGGGGTGGCTTGATGATTCGAGCAGGACGGCGAATTCGTCTCCGCCGATCCGTGCACCGAGGTCACCTTCGCGGCTGTTGGCGGCGATGCGCTTGCCGACGATCTGCAGCACCTCGTCGCCGACGTGGTGGCCGTGGACGTCGTTGATCGGCTTGAATCCGTCGAGGTCGATGTAGAGCACGACGGCGACGGGGTTGTCGTTGCTGGCGGCCCCCGAGATCATGCCTTCCAGTGCTGCGAGGAATGCGGCCCGGTTGGCCAGCCCGGTAAGGGCGTCGACCGAGGCGGCATGCGTCTTCTGCTCTAAGACGTTGGCGCGCGCCAAGGCTTTGGCGATGAATTGGGCGAGCTGTTCGAGCAGGTTGACGTCGTCGTCGGCGAAGGTGTTGGGCTTGTCGCAGATGACTTTCAGGACACCCTGGGTGCGGTTCCCGTCGACCAGCGGGACGACGATCATCGAGCGGGCGTGAACTCGACGGCAGGCCTGGAGGTCAACTCGGGGATCGGTTTCGGTGTCGGTGGACACCAGGATCGTGCCGGTCCGGACACACTCGCCGGACATGCTGCCCGACATCGCCAATCGCAGGCCTTCGGTCCCGGCGAGCGATCCTGCGGTGGTGGTGTAGACCATCTCTCCGAACTCCGCGAGCTCGATCACTGCGCCGGGTGCCTGGGTCGCTTCGCGGGCCTGCTCCGCGACGATCTTCATCACCGCATTCGCGGTATCACCGGCATCGTTGATTGCTTGCTGAACCTTGATGATGGTTTGCAAGGCCGCCACGGACAGATCGCCCCCCACGGTCTGAATGCTAGGTCACTTCATTCCGCTCAGCTGTCGCAACGACCAATTTGCGTAAGTCCGTTTATCCGTACACGTCCGCGTCACCCGCGGGGTGTGTTATACCCCTAGCAAAATAACTTGCACGTCAACATGTCGGGGATGGGTGCTATGAGCCTGGGACAGCAGGGTCGCTATGTGGGTCGAGTCGGGGCGTTGGCCGTGGCTCTTGGAGTCGGCGGGTTGATCGTCGCGCTACCGGCAGTAGCTGGTGCCGACACCGGGTCGGCAGACTCGGGGAAGACGACGTCGTCGGCCGGCAAGCATGCCCCCCGCAATGCGGGAAAGCCCCGTGCCCAGACGGCGCCGTCGTCGACGCCGCCCGCGGCAGCCAAGCCGGCCCCATCCATCTCTGCGGCGAGCCGTAAGCCGCTCGACCGGCTCGGCGGAGCCAATGATCCGCTCGCTCCGGTGACCGAGTCGCTGTCCTTCGCGGTGCTGGCGGTGACCCGCCGGGAGGGTCGCGCCGGGTCGGCACGAACGATCGATACCGGCGGGACCGCCTCCGCAGCAGCAGCTTCGGTGCCCAGCGCCAGCGGAACAAACAATGCACCGCCGGCAGCAGGCGCCATAGCCGGCGACCCCCTGCGGGCAGCGGTACAAACCTTGATCGACTCCCATCTGCCCGGGTGGACGTCCATCTCAGGTGAACTGGCGCCGATCGTCGCCGACGGTATTCAGGACCTGCTGAGCAATGGCGCCGTCAGCACCGAGATTCAGCGCTTGGCGACGAATACCGCGATCCTGCAATTCGTTTCGACGAAGGTATCGTCGGCCCTGAACACCTACCTCGGAGTGCCGTCGTTCGTCGGCACCGTGGTCGGCAATGCTGCGGCCAACTTCATTGCCAACACGTTGGGTAACGCCGGCGTTCAGACCGCGCTGGACGTGGTGGCCGCCGGTGTGCGGCCGGACAGTGCGCAGGCCACCGCGATCGTGACGGCAGTAGCCGCCGGTGACGTTGCGCCACTTGCGAATTACCTCAAGTGGCTCGCCACCAACTCCTCGAATGAGATCACCGCTTTCCTGAATGACTCGGCGGTCCGGGGCGCGCTGGCGACAGCCGTGTCCAAGGCGGTTGTGGACGTCACGACTGGTTCGGCGGTGCCGGCTTGGCTCGGGAGCGCCGTCGGCAACGCAGTGACGACGGCATTCGGCGGTGGCCCCAGCGCTATCACGGTAGGCAATGCGCTAGGGACGGCCGTACTGGGCTTGCTGAGCAACACCAACGCCGTGCAGGGTGTGGCCACGGTGGCCGGTGCGGCCGTCACCAATCTGTTGGCCGCCCCGGGTGTCACCGCGGCACTGGCCGACTACATCACCCAGTTCAGCACCGCCATTGTGGCGGACAAAACCTTGATCGACGCGCTGGACGTCGCATGGCAAGGGCTGCAATCTAATTCCGCATTCCTATCGGCGTTGGGTCCTGTTGCCGGCACTGCGGTGTCGTCGTTGGCCACCAATGCCGATGTGGTTGCGGCGCTGGCGTCGACCGCCAAGACGCTCGTCATCAACCTGGCAGCCGACGCGGGTTTCCGCACGGTCATCGGCCAGGTGTTCGGGCCGCAGTACGGTCCGACGTTGGTGGACGCTTTGGCCGATCCACAGTCCGCGGCGCAACTGGGTGCGACGGCCGGTTTGGTGATCACCAGCTTCCTCGGCCAGGCCGGAGTGGCCGACGCGTTGGCGGCTGCCACCGAGCAGATCGTCACCGCGCTACTGGCCGGGGTGTCATCGGGTGACGTGCTGCAGGATGTCGTCCAGTCGCTGGCGTCGGACCCCGCCCTGATGGCCGCCGTCAACGCCATCGTCCCCGGTGCACTCACCGGCGCGCTGCAGGCTCCGGCCGTGCGGGGTGTAATCAGCACCGTCGCGCAAGGGGCCGTCGCCCAGCTGATCGGTTCGACGGCGCTCAAGGACACCATCCTGGATCCGGTGGTAAGCCAGGTGGCGAAGGCTGCGGTGGACGCCTTCGTGGCCAACCCCGCCGCCCAGGGCTTCATCGGTGACCTTGCCGGTGACCTGCTCAACGGAACGCCGCCGGCCGACGTGTTGCAGACCATGATTTCGAAGGTCGTCACCAGCCCGCCGCTGCAGATCGCTCTCGGTCAGGCATTGGGGCAAGCATTCGGCGCGCTGCTCGGCGACAATCCGGTCACCTTTGCCGTGGGCCAGCTGGCCGGAATCGGCACAGCTCTGGTTCTGGTGTTGGGCTTCGGAGTGGCGAACCTGTTCGGTCTGACCGGAGCGCTGACCGCGTCGAGCGTCCCGAGCGGAAGCTCGTATTTCGTGACGCTGCAACTCGCCTGACCGGGAAACGGCGCCAAATGCGTTTGGTTAAGCCATACTGATCCCGGTCGCACAGCAAATCCGTCAAGAGCGATCTTGATGTGATCGGGGGAGCATGATGAATACCGCCGCAAATACTCGTTACACCGTCACCGGCGTCCTCGCTGCGGGCGCCGCCGCGAGCGCCTTGTTCGCCGGTGCCGCACTGGGGTCAGCGCCCACCGCGAACGCCAGCTGCGCCTCGTTCTTCGGCCTGGGAAACAGCGCCGACTGCAGCAGCACGCCGCTGAGCATCGCGATCGCGGTCGGCAACGGCGCGACCGCCCACGCCTCCGGTTTGTTCGGCGGAGCGTTCGCCGTCGGGACCAACGCCGCCGCGACCACCGGTGACGCGTTCACGTTCGCCACCGCGGCGGGCGACGGATCGGTCGCCACCGCCAACGGCGTGTTCGGCATCGCCACGCAGCTTGGGCCGAACGGCACCGCGATCACTCAAGGCTCCGGCATGCTAGGCAACCTCGGGTTCAATATCGCAACGAACATCACCCCGCTCAACTCGGCGGCCAGCGGCAGCACTGTCACCGCCGGCGGTACCGGAGGCGCCGGAAACATCGCCACCAATCTCTTCGGCGGGGCGTCCGCCGCCAACAAAATGAATGTCACGTCGCAGGGCTTCTTGAACATCGCCACCAACGTCGGCGGTCGCGACAACCTCATCGCATCCGGTGACGCGGCGAACAGTTCCATCATCAACCTGGCCACCAACCTGTTTGGCAGCAATAACACCGTGTCAGCCCAAGGTGGCATCTCGAACTGGGCCACCAACCTGTTCGGCGACAACAACATGGTCACGACCGTCGGCAGCCTGGTGAACACCGCAAGCAACTTGTTCGGCAGCAACAACACCGTTCAGACCTTGGGCGGCTACGCGAACTGGGGCCGCAACATCCTCGGCAACGGAAACACCGTCACGATCACCGGTGGTTACGCGAACGCCGTCCGAAATCTGTTCGGCAACAACAACACCGTTACGACCAATGGCGGCAACGGCAACCTCGCGCAGAACTGGTTCGGCGCAGGCAATGCCGTGACCATCACGGGCGGCATCTACAACACCGCCAGTAATCTGTTGGGCGGCAACGGCAATACGCTCGAATCGCAAGGCGGGTATCAGAACGCGGTGTACAACATCGTCGGCAGCAACAACACGCTGACCGTCGGCGGCGCGGGTAGCAACTACAACGTGGCTCTCAATGCGCTCAGTGGCGGCAACCACGTGACCGCCGGTGGCACCGGTGGAAACTTCACCGCCGGCTTCAACTTCGCCGGTGGCACCAACACCGTGACCGCGGGCCCGGGACCGCTTGTCCTGGCGGGCACCATCTTCACCAACGGTGCAACCGTCACCAAGCAGACGACGGGCATCGCGATCAACAACTTCCGCGTCGGTGGCGCGCAGGCGACCGCTGGCGCGAGCAGCAACGCGCCGGCGGCCAAGGCCAATGACACCGGGAAGAAGTCCGTTAAGGCGGGAACCGGCGGAAGCGCTCGGGGCAACCGCTAGCGCCGAAACCGACGTTACGCAGACAAAGTGCGAGAGCGCGTCTGCATAACGTCAATCTCGGCGCGGGTGTTTGGGCTCTCAGCCCATCGGCCCCATGTCGTCGGGCATCGGTGCGTTGCAGCGGGCCCGGAAATCAGCGGCCGGTTGCCGCACAGCCTTGATGTCGTCGCGGACGTTGGGGTTAGCGTTCAGGTAATCGGCGACCGCGGTGTGCATGTCGTCGCGCGACTTGCCCTTGAGGCTGGTGAAGAAGGCGTTCACGTCGGGGTGGGTGAACAAGTAGACCGACATGCCCGCGTTGACGCCGGAGAGGACCTGCGTGAGATCGCCCGCCGTACAGTTGGGTTCGTCGGCGCTGGCGGTTGCTGCAGTACCGACGAGTGCGGCGCTTGCGATGAGTCCGGCGCCGATCAGGCTTCGTAACGACATTCGACTGCTCCTAACGATGTGGGATGGACAGGTTAGCGGGGGCCGATGCCGGGCCGACCCGGCCGGTTGGGCGGACGTGCCGGCGGTCGCGGATTGAGGTCGATGTCGACGCCCCAGCCGTCGTCGCAGTACCAAGGATCGGCGCAGTAGCCCGGGTAGACCGGCCCGGAATTCGGCGGGGTTGGGCCGCCGCCGCGCACCTCACCTTGGGCACATATCGTTGCGTAGCCGGCGCTGTCGCAGTCCGCTGTGGCGGGTGTTGCCTGCAGGAGGCTGGCGGGCACGAGAGTGAGGATCAGTCCGAACGTCAAGCACCAAGAAGGCTTTCGCATAGCCGCCACCCCTATTCCAGTACTTCGGTTCGTGCATAGTAGCTCAGTATGCGCCGGACTCACCAGGTTCGCTCTCCAGAACCTCGCGGTTGGTGAGCAACAGCGTGATGAGGTACAGCCCTCCAACCGCGATCAGGCCGAGCACGATCAGCCCGGGAACCCTTGCCTCACTGGGGGATACGAGGACGAAGATGGCGAATGCCACCCAGACGAGCGCCGTATAGGCCACCGGCACTTCGAACCGGCCGAGGCTGAATCCGCCTTCTTTGCGTTCAAGCCGCTTGCGCACACAGAGGTACAGCACGACGATTCCGCCGTAGATCAACGCCGGCAGAATTGTCGAGGCGACGATCAGCTGCAGCAGCGCAGCACCGGGCAGCGCGACCATCAGAACGACGCCGATGATGAAGATCAGGATCGTCGCGTACACCGGCGTCTGCGTGCGCGGGCTGACCCGACGCAGCACGGCGTGGCCGGGGAAGCGCGAGTCGCGGGCCATGGCGAACGCTTGACGCGAGCAGGCGGCGATCATCACCATGCCTGCGCCGAACATCGCAAATACGATGCCGGTCAACAGAACTCGCTCCATCACCGGGCCGAGCTGGCCGCGGATGATCGTCGCCACCGGCGACCCGCTGGTCGTCACCGCGGAGACGTCCTTGATCGCCAACGTCAAGATGATTACGAACACCAGTCCCAGCGTTGCCGAGACCACCACCGACGAGACGATGGCGCGGGGGACGCTGCGGAACGGATCTTTGGCTTCCTCAGCCAGATTCGCCGCGGAGTCGAAGCCGACCAGCGTCACCAGGCCCATGATCATCCCGGCCATCAGCGGACCGCCGATCGCGAAGTAGTTCGGCGCTTCGGCCGCCACACCGCGGGAGACGAGATTGCCGGTGGTGCCGGTCCCGGAGAACACCATGACGGCGCCGAGTCCGACGATCAGCACCGCGAGGATCCCCAGCTCGAGACCGACCGCGCCCGACGTGACGATGCCGAGCAGGCGGGTGGAGGCGATGACCAGGATGGTCTGAGTGAGCAGCACCGCCAACGTGATCAGCCGCGCGACGTCCTCGTCGGGCGCCATCCCGAACAACGGCATCAGTGCTTGACTGGCCAACGCGTTGTCCATCGCCGCCACCGCAATCGCCAAGAACCAGAACGTCAGCCAGCCGAACAGCCACCCGACTTTCGGGCTCGCCAGCCGCGACGCCCACTGATACGACGAGCCGGACAGCGCGATGCGCGCGGCGAACTGCGCGACGACCAGTGCGACCAGAGTCTGGCCGACCGCGGCAACGATCCACAACCAGATCCCCACCGGCCCGGAGGAATTGAGGACGGCACCGTAGGTCGCGAAGATCGCGACGAGGACCGAGATGAAGGCGAACGAGATCGCAAACACCTGAAAGCCGCCGAGGGTTCGCTTCAGCTCGGGCTGATAGCCCGAATGCCGGATTTCCTCGTCGGTGGATTCAATGGTCATTGCGGCATCGGGCCTTCCTCGAAGTTGTGGCAACCATAGGGGACGCAAGCGCACTCGGGCGCGGCTTGAGCAGGATCCATACCGCCGCTGCCGACGCGAGCAATAAGACGGAGCCCACTCCCGCGGCGACGGCGAGGCCGTCGGTGAAGGCTCGTTGGGCCGCGGTCAGCAGTGCATGCGCCTTGTCGCCACCGAGTGTTGCTGCCGCCCGGTGGGCGGCGACCAACGACTGCTCGGCGTGCGCGATGACGTCGTCGTGGATGCCGGCTGGTCTGTCCAGCCCGCGGTAGACGGCGGCGATGATGCTGCCGAGCAACGCGATACCGAACGCCATGCCCAGCTCGTAGGCGGTCTCCGAGATGCCGGCCGCGGCACCGGCACGCTCGGGCGGGACGCTGGTGATGATGAGGTCGTTGGACACGGTGAAGGCGAGCCCGAGCCCGGCGCCGATGGCGAACAGGGCGATCCCGAGGGGAAGGTACGGGGTGCTCGGGCTGATCAGCGTCAACGATGCCAACGCCGCACCGATCAGCGCGAGTGCCGTCGTGAGCACCGCGCGCGGCGACCAGTACCGCACCGCGATTCCGGCCAGCACACCGAATGCCGTCGCCGCCAGGGCGGCGGGCAGTTCGGCGAGCCCAGCTTGCAGGGGGCCGAAACCGTCGACCAGCTGGAAGAACTGGGACAGGAAGAACAGCACTCCGGACAGGCCGAGGACCGACAGCATGTTGGCGGCGATCACGCCGCAGAACGCGCGATCGGCGAACAGGCGCACATCGATCAGGGGGTGGGGCACGGTGAGTTGGCGTCGCACGAACAACGTCAGCGCCACCACGCCCACCAGACCGGAGATGACGATGTCCACGTGCAGGCCGTGGGTGGCAACCTGCTTGGCGGCGTAGACGACGCCGAAAATGCCGATCAGCGACAGGGCCACGCCGACCGGATCCCACGGTCCAGCCTTGGGGTTGCGCAGCTCGGGCAGTAAGAACCAGCCGCCGACGACGAGGACGACGGTCACGGGCACGTTGATCAGAAACACCGCGCCCCACCAGAAGTGCTCCAACAGAAGGCCGCCGACCACCGGCCCCAGCGCGGTGCCGGCCGAGAACACCGAGGCCCAAACACCTACGGCGACAGCACGTTCACGCGCCTGCGGAAAAATGCCTCGAATCAGTGCCAGGGTTGAGGGCGCCAGGCTGGCGCCCGCGATGCCGAGCAGCGCGCGGGCGCCGATCAGCGTTCCGGCGGTCGGGGCATAGGCGGCCACCACCGATGCAAGCGCGAATCCGACTGCGCTGCGGAGCAACAGCTTCTTGTGGCCGATGCGGTCGCCGAGGCTGCCCATCGTGACGAGCAGTCCGGCGAGCACGAATGAGTAGATGTCCCCGATCCAGAGGATCTCGGTGGTCGTCATGCCGAGATCTCGACCGAAGATGGGTGTCGCCACGGCCAGGACTGTGCCGTCAACTCCGATGAGCAGCACGCCCAGGCTGAGCACACTGAGTGCGAGCCAGCGCTGTTTCATGATCACTCGTGGCAGAACACGTCGACGTAGGCGGTTTCGAAGGCGTCGCGCTCTTGCCCGCCGTGATGTTCGTGGCGGTCCTGGCGGACCGAGATCACCGAGCAGTTGTCCATCGAGGCGTTGCCGGTCTTGTTGATGACCACATGCATGCCCTGGTCCCGCAGCTGGGTCAGTGTGTCGCTGGCCGAGGATGTGCCGCCGTCGGCGTCCGGCGTCTCGGCTGCGGCGTGGCCGGCCAGCCCGACCGCGAGTGCGGCCAGCACCGGGGCAGCGAGGGTGGCGAGTGCGAGCTTGGCGGCGGTGATCATGCTCATCAACCTATGGCGCGCGTGATGCCCCGGACATCGGGCGAAAGCTGCGTTTGTGCAGGAAGGCTATGGTGCAAATGATGTAGACGCTGGGCGCACCTTGTGCTCGTGGGCCCACGCCGCGGCAGCCGTGCGGGAGGAAACGCCGAGCTTGACGTAGATGTTGGCCAGGTGGCGGCCGACGGTCTTCTCGCTGATGAACAGCTGCTTGCCGATGTCGCGATTGGAGCCGCCCGCGGCGATGCCGGCGAGTACCTCGAGTTCGCGTTTGGTCAGGCCGCCGGGGGCTTCGGCGTGCTCCTGGCTCGGGGTGGCTCCGAGCTGTTGGTAGATGGCGTTGGCGTTGGCGGTTTCAGCTCTAGCGCCATCGGTGTCTCCGGACGCGTTGCGGGCCAACGCTATCCACTCGTAAACCTGCGCCATCTCGAAACGGCACTGCGTGGTGCGGTAGCGGCGCAGAGCGTCCTGCAGGACGGGCATGGCTTCGGCCGGTTTGCCTTGTTTGACGAGCACTGCGCCGCGCGCGTGACGGGCCCAAGCCCGGAAGCCGGGGGAGTCGAATTTCTCGGCGCCGTCTTCGAGTTCGGAGCAGTAGCGCTCGGCATCGTCAACCTTGTTGCGGGCCAAGGCGATTTCGACGGCCGCCGGCAGCAGGCGGGTGCGGTTGATGTCGTCGTTCTCGGCGTCCATGCGCATGCGCAAATCGGTGGCGGCGGCGTCGGCCTCGCCGAGTTGGCTGCGCAGCAGGGCCTCACCGGGTTGGGGGTCTATGTTGTGTTCTCTTGCTTGGGCGAAGGCTTGTCGGGCGCCGTCGAGGTCGCCTTTGCGGCGCCGGATCTCGCCGAGCTCGTAGAGGCCCTTGCCTGCGGTGCCGGGGAAGTCGCCCATGGCGGCGATGGCGTCGAGCAGTCGTTGTTCGACTTCGTCGAAGGTCTTGGTGGCGCTGTGCAGGTCCATCTTGTGGACCTCGCAGGTGGTGCCGTACCAGGAGGCGGTGACTTTAGGTCCTTTGCGCCACACCTCCATGGCCTCGAACCAGGTTTTCATGCGGTTGAGGTCGGCGAGGCGGTGACACTCGTGGATGACGGCGCAATAGATGTCGCCGGCCCAGTCGACGGGGACCTGGTCGGCGAGGACGGGCATCATCGCCTCGTCGAGTTGGGCGAAGGCTTCGCTGGTGCGGGCGAACGGCAGCATGGTGACGCCGCTGGCGGTGAAGCAGAGGGCGGTGAAGCCGGGGTCGTTCAGTCGGTCCGTGACTTCCTGGAGTTGCTCCGCCAGGTCCTTGGCGACGTCGTTGCGGCCTTGATCGATGGCGACGAGGGAGTCGACGTAGAGCAGGTAGGCGAGGATCCGGTCGTCGGGTTGCTGGTCGTGCAGGCGGCGGGCGCGGTTGATCCAGACCCGGGTGATGGTGAGGTCGCCGCCGTTGAACCACTGCAGGGCGACCTCGACGGCTTTCATGGCGGCGCCGTGCGTGTCGTTGGCGGCGTTGAGGCGGTTGAATGCCTGCTCAGAGAGCTGCATCGAGTGCCGGCCGTGGCCGAGACGCCAGGCGGCCAGTCCGAAATCGGACAGGTCGTTGGTTTCGAGCTGTTGGGTTTTCTGCGCCTGCGTGAAGTGGTCGTAGGCGGTGCGCCAGTCGCCTTCTGCGTAGGCGGCGCGGGCGGCCGCGAGGGCGTCGTCGTTGATGTCGTTAACGGTAGCGGAGGCTGGGGCGATGTAGTGGCTGAACAGGCCGGTCGCGCCGGTGTGCTCGAGTGCTCGGGATGCCGTTTCAGGAATTGTCTGCATACTGTTGACAGCTGTCGACCGTTGGGAGAGGGGTTGTTCATGCGCGCTGGGCTTGTCGCCGCGGTGGTGTGTGGGCTTGCGTTGGCCTCGGCTCCGGTGTCTCATGCGGCCGACGACCTGATGAGCGGCAGCTTCACCGTGAAGGGCCCGAACCAGGTGATCGACACCTGGACCATCTCGAACCTGTGCAACGTGATCGAGACGGGCTGTCTGGCCAACGTGCATTCACCCCTCATCGACGGACAGGCCGTTTACCAAGGCGCGCACACCTGGATGATGAGGGTCATAGGCCAGGTGCCGGTGTGCCCGGACAAGTCCAAGACCAAGGGCGCGATGGTCTTCACGTGGAACACCCAGACGTTGCAGGGTCAGCTGACCGCGATCCAGCAGGGGATCTGTCAGATGACCCGGCCTGGGCAGTCGCAGATTCCGATTACGTTGGTGGCTGCTTAGGGCGTTAGGGCCGTGTACCGGACAGCCGGTAGGCCGTCGGTGCGCCGCGCTACCTTGTGGCAATGCGCTGGTACGCCCGACCGGAAAACGAACCACTCACCCTCCGGGTTGCGCCCCGTCTAGCGTCCTGGAATAAAAGCGACGATCCAGATCAGGTTCGGCTGCGCGCTTATCTGGATGACACCGAGGCGCTCCTCGCCGGGTCAAGGATCAACGGTGATTGGGCGCTCAGGCTCGACGTAGGGTTGCCAGCCGGGCGGGACCTCCTTGGCATGTCGGATCTGGACAATTTCGCGTATCCGCTCGCCTATCACTTGAGGGATCCCGGGCTGGTTTCCGTCTGGTGCACCAAGCAGCACAGCGAGCATTCGTTTGTACGGATCGAAGCCGCCCGGGAGGCGGCGATACCGCCTGCCGAGGTGCGGGTTGCAAAGACACGCGCGTCAGCCACGACGGTCGCGTACAAGGAGCAGATTCGCGCCGCGGTTGTTGATGGGGTGGAACTCCCGGACGGACCCATCAGGTTGGAGTTGTCCTTGGTGGTCGGCCCACGCCGGAATTGGGTGAACCTTTGGAAACAGACCATCGACTCGCTCGATCCAATCCTGGGGCGTACCAACCCAGACCGCGCATGGCACCCTCGTGATGGCAGGATCACCGAACTTGGCATGCACGTCACCGCCGACCCCGCGGCCGGCTACAACGTCGTGGTCGGCATTGCGGCGGCGCCGATAGCAATGCCTTTGGGCGCCACCACAGCCGAAGGTGGAGTCTTGACTCCCGAACGGCAGGTCGTCTTTCGAGGCCAGGGCATCTGTGTAGGCAAATGGGAATTGGCGGACGGAACGGCGACGGCATGGGACATCGCCTTCCCACACTGGCCCACTGCAATGCAGATGTCGACGGAACAGGCTCAAGCATTGCGCAATGCTCTAGTCGCCGTCCTCGGTGATGGGGTCTTGTAATGACGAATTTTCGGTTCGACCTGGCTGAGTGGTTCTCCGGCAACGCGGACCAAGTCCGCAGTGACCTAGTCGGGTACTTCGGAGGAGGGAAGCAACCGTTCACCGGACGATGGTTCGAGGAACTTGCGGCGATGAGCGATCCGAACCGGTTCGAAGCACCAGACCTACTCGCTGTTGAGGCCCTCAGCGTAACGGTGCCAACCGAGGCTGCAGCGTCGCTTCTCATTACGGAGATTGAGCGCTTTAACTCCCTACTCAGGGAGATCCCGCGCGAGCAGGAGCTCTGGGAGGTGAGTCGGTTGGACGTCAGCTCAGGAAGCGCCGCCGACAGATTGCACGCGGAGCTACGCACCTTGCCGGGCGTTGAGTGGGTGGTCGCGAGCAAGCTGATGGCGGCGAAACGACCCAAGCTGATTCCCATCCTCGACAATGAGGTCCGTAACTACCTTCAACCTCCGAAGAGTTTCTTTTGGGTGACTATGCATGACGAGCTATCGGATCCAGCACGCCGCCGAGCTATCGAGGAAGCTTGCCAGGCCGCGCCTCCGCAGGTAAGCCTGCTGAGACGAATGGACGTTGCGCTATGGCGAGCAGCCCGGCGTGGTGCAACTTAATAAGCGCGACGCCCGTTCTCGCGTCGACGAATGGCACACCAAGTGTTAGCTCATCTCCGCCAGTCGTTGGTCGAGATATCGAGCTACTGACGGATTGGCTATCAGGCCCTTCTTTCCGTCGGGGCCGTGAATTTCCCAGTGGGACTTCGAGTGTTCGACCACAACGGTATGCAGAGGATCGAAGCCGATAAGCATGCCACGCTTGAACAAGAGTCGCCCGTGTTCGCGAGCTTCTTGACGGGTAGGCGGACGCGCCGATGAACACCCGTGGCAGAGCCACATTCCGCTGAATGGCGTGTGTACGCATCTCTTGCAAATGGCGAATTCGCAGCAATCACACGCAACAATGCCTTCTGCGCACGCGGGGCAAACTGGCTGTTGGCAGTAATCGCATTCAGCAGCAACTGATCCGAAATGCCCCTCTCGGTCAATCCCGCCCCAATCGAGAATCTGCCTGCTGATCTGATCAGCTCGTCGGGCGTCGGTCTGGCCGGGCGCGAGGACGACGTCATACCGCCACTCGTGGCCGCCGGCAACAGTGACGCTCTGCGTTACCGATGCACCAATATCCAGGCGGTTCCGGGGCGTCGGCGGGATGAGCGTCTGCAACAGACCTCGAAGCCGTTGCGGTAGATCACTGATCTGCGGGATGACGACCAATTCGTCCGGGATCCACGCGGCGAGCGCATCACTCGTGCCGTCCGCGACCGACCTTGGACCGGCCTTAATCTGTCCACGCGGCTCGATATGGTGGGCAACCGCCGTGGCGTTCGAGATGGCAGAAAAAGTGACCTTGCTCGGATTGGTGTAGACACCGACCTCGTCTGCGTCGCCCAGGCCCATCTGCCGCGACAGGAGTGTTGCGGCTGGCGCATGCTCAGACATTGAAATCAGATACCAGTGAACGTCTTCGAGTCGACGCACACCAAGGGTGACCAGGTTCGCCATGCTGGAGATGACTGCCTCGGTGTCACTTCCGATGGCCATCTTCCGCACCGTGGGTTCTGGATTCCACGCATCAGTCACCCATGGCGGCCTCAACTCGGTCACACCCCACTCTGCGGTGACCTCGTGCTCGTCCGAGTCAACAATGGTCATCTCGCTGATCCCGTCAGGCGTGATCGCAACCTCGAAACCCGAACGCTCCCAGCGCATGATCAGCGGAGTGGTCGTGGGCTGGTGCAGAGCGTGCAGAACAGATCTAAGTCGATCCGGGGTCTGCAGGGCGGCCTCCGGACAGTACGCCAAAGGCGGGAACAGTTCGACGACCGCCGCAGCCACGTCGTCCAAGGGAGAAGAAAGAGATTCGGGGCTTCTCCCGGAGGCGTCGAGCTCTGGAGCCGACCAGACCGAGTGGAACTCGCGTCTCGAGTGGACGACGAGTAGAGGGTCTGTGCGTGTCGACTCGGCCGGGAGTATTTGGGCAGCCGGGACGACTTGTGTCTGCAGCGCGCGACTTGCCGACAAGCGTAAGCGGTACGAGTTGTCGATGTGACTGCGGCCGAACGCGACCCACCGCGTTATAGCGCCATGGCGAATGATGGCTTGCTCGTAGGCACGTCCGCGGTTGATGAGGACGACAAGTGCGTGGGCGTCCGTACCTGCGTGAATCGTGGCCCCATGCGCCGCGAGAGCTACAGGAAGCGTTGCCCTCTGCTCGTCGGTAATCGGTGCGATTCTGCCGCATGCTGGACAGAGATCGTCTATTCGGCACGACACGCACATGGCGCGTTCGCACATCGTGCATGCAGCGACTTGTGGGTCACGGCCGCAATCAATGCAGGAGTGATCACCACACAGAAGGCATCGGAGAGCTGAGACCTTATGGGCAGATGACGCGCAGCGTCGGCATACCTCGTGTGAGCAACCCCCGCACGTGAGCGAGGCCAGCTGACCGAACTCGTCGCATGCGCGGCACGCCCAGGTTTCACACGATGAGCACAGCGCCGCTGACCCCGCGGCGTAGAAGTGGCCGTCGCGGCATACTCCGAAATTCGATTGCCGGATTCCGAGATCATTCACCTTGGGAGTGAGCGGAGATCCGTCGAATGTTCGGTAGACGTGCGTTGCCGTGCCATGACCTTGCCATATCTCCGCAACTTCCAAGCCATTGCACAGCGCAGCAGTATAGCTACGCGTGCTCTGGGCGATGAGTTCCGAGGCTAATTCGCTCGCCAGCAATGAGATGCCCTGTGCCGCTGATGGATTGGAGAGCACACCCAGCGCTAAAAGCGAAGCGTTGTCCGCTGCGACGATTTCTGCATCGGCAGTAAGCTCGACCAGCTCTGCGACTGGGCGAATGTCTCGCTTCTGTAGTGTGCATTCCGACGGCGACGGGAAGTCTCCGACAATTTGAACAATCTCGTCGGTTCGCTTGCCGAGCCTTCCTCCGGGCATCCCGATCGCGGAGAGATAGTCGTAAGCACCCAACTGTTCGGCAGGTGTGAATCCATGCGGGCATGCGATCCACGTGCCGACCCCGTCGCTTTCGTGGCGAGCGCTGACTAGAACCGCCTCGTTCCTACGTGCCAAGGTCACGTGAAGTCCCGGGAGTTCCGCAGTGGCGATCGAAGGACTGTCAGTCGACGGCGCCTGCCAGTGAAGACCGGCACTTCGCACATCTGATGTCTCGGGGACTCCTTCGTCGTTGACGGAGGAGTCCTCCTGCGCGATCTGATGTGCTTCGAGATAGGTGTCTACGAAATGCGAACGGCGAGTGATCAATACAGCGGGACGTGGTGGCGGCGTGACATCACCGCGCAGCTTCTGCAGCAGGTGGGCAAGTCCGGACTCCACTTCGGACGTAACGGGAACCTCCGTTGCTGAGGTCGGTAGATCGGCTAGGGCCTTACTCTCGATCAACGAACCGGCATCGGAAGCAATTGACCGTTCGACCGTGACCGTTTCGGTGCCGTGCAGCCGAGCGCGGGTGCTGCTCGCTTGCAGTCGGCGCCCGGTTAGGTCCCGGGCAACCAAGCCGCAGTCCAACGGCAGGCCGTTCTGTCTTGCGTACGCACGCAGGCGGACCCGTTGAGGATCCGCTGCGTCTGCCTGGGGAACAACCACCGTGGATGTTGAGTTGGACCGGACCAATTCGGCGACTCGCTCGCCTACTCGTAGGATGTTGCGTCCGTTGAGCTTCCAAGCGATGGAGAACTGGTCGTCCAGCTCGGGCGCGCGCTCTGGCGAGGCACAGGCCTGGCAGAGGCCCCCTGTCTGGCTACGGCATTGAGCGCAGCTCGACTGTCCACATGCGGCGCAAGGTGCGAAGACCGCGTCGTCGCCGCAGCCTGCACACAGTGAGCGGCCACACGACTCACAATCGCTCACTTCTGATTCGTCAACCCAGTGCATCGCGGAGCACAGAGCAAGTACTTCAATTGCGTGACCGGAGACGTCGCTCTCCACCGCTACGGCTTCAGTGGTGCCCCACTCGTAGGTCAACGTAGCTTCGTCGCCGCTGGGGCCCACCCAAGTCTCTTCGACCGACCAGTCGTCCTCGTCGAGGGTTACCGCGAGGATCTTGGCTCTAGCGCGTATGTCAGGACGCCGACTGAGGCGAGCCTCCTCGGAGCGCAAAGCGCGTTGCAGGCGTGTCCGATCCTCCGCGACTGCCTCGGCAATCTGGGCTTTGTAGCCTGTGGTGATTCGAGAGAGCTCCTGACTCTGCTCCTTCTCCACCAGCGTCGAGCGTTCACGACGAAGCTTTTCGAGCTGGGCGATCGCTGCATGTTCAAACTGAGCGATCACTTTCGGAGCGGTGTCGAATGCCGGCGGCAGTGATTCTCCGTCCTCGAGTGGACGTCGTGCAAGGCGGCGTTCATTGTGCCCGTTTAGGTCCGCCGTGATGAGGTGTTCAGTTGTCTCCGCTTCGCCGACGGTGGCACGGAACGTCGCTTGGCCGCTCCATGAGCCGGAAGGGACAAGGCGTCGGCGGAGCAGCCGGATGTTGGCCGCATGACGATACGGGCTAGGTCCGATGTCGTCGGGGATCACCGGCACGGTCGCGTGCATGTCCCCGCGTACACGAAGTAGCCCAAGCAGCTCGTCGAACACCGGTGATCCGACAGCACACAGTTCAGCATCAGGATGGTGTTCCAGTCCGAAACGGTCGAAAGCCAAATGCATGAGAGTTCGGCCGCCAAGTTCCTGGTCGAATTCCTCGTCGAACTTCGCAGTGATGAATGCTCCGTCGCCGCTGCCAGTGTCGTGCACAATGACAGCGCCGAGCGCGTGGAGGACATTCCTCACCCATGTCTGTACCCGACGCTGGCGCATCCGTGCACGTTCGCTGACCTCGGGAGTCAGCTCCGTGCTGCCCGACTTCGTAAGCTCTTTGCGATGCTCGAAACCCGTCGCCATCCACTTGCTCATACCGGCGTCCGCAGCAATGAGTTCCGATGCCTTCTTGCGAGCGTCGACAAGCTCAGTGCCCAGCCTGTTAAGCAGGGTATTCATTTTCGCGTCGCTCTCGGCGAATAGGGCCTCCATGACGCGTGTTTCGAAGCTCGCAGTCTTTGAGTCGTCGAGTTCTCCGAGGATCGTTGTGACCTGCCCGAAGAGTAGCTCGAACATGCGAAGCTTCTCCGCTAGTAGCCGGAAGACGCTTTCGTCGATTGTTCGTTGGGCGTAGAGGTTGGCGACGAACACCTCATCTTTGGGCTGCGTCAGGCGATCCACGCGACCGATGCGCTGCTCGATGCGCATGGGATTCCAAGGCAAGTCGTAGTTCAGAACGCAGTTGCAGAACTGGAGGTTTTGCCCTTCTGCTCCGGCGTCCGTTGAAATCATGATGGGGGCGTCGCCGGACCTGAAAGCAGCTATCGTAGCTGCACGTTCGCCGGCAGACATCGAGCCGTGGAACGATCGCGCGCTGAGCCCTTCGGCTTCCATCCGTCGGAGTAACCCAGTGACTGTGTCTGTGTGCTGGGTGAAAATCAGGACACGGCCATGCTCCCGCATCCAATCCCGAGTTATCTGAATTGCCTTGTCTTCCCGGGCCGACGTCTTGATGTCCATGGCAAGGTGACCAACTTCGTGCAGGACTTCGCGCACGCGGGCGTCGGGATGGCGGTCCGCCATTCTGAGTGCTGTGGTTCCCATCGAGAACGGGCTGGCCGTCAACCGTAATGCAAGGCTGCGACGACGCATTGTGTCGCCCGATTCACGCATCACGTTGCGAAGCAATTGAGTTGCCAACGCGTAGAGTTCGTTCTCGCGAGGGCCAAGCGTGATGGGGACATCGACGGCGCGACGTACCACTCGGTCGACTCCTGCTTGCGCACGGGTGGTGCGAATCATCACGCTGCTGATGAGGCGCCGCAGGGCAGCGGGGTCGTTTGGTGTGCGGGGGTCGTAGCCGCGCATGAACTGGCGCTTGAAATCGGTAACCGAGTTGAACGTGCCGGGTCGGAGTAGTTCGACCAGCCGGTATAGCTCGAGCAGATCGTTCTGGACCGGCGTCGCGGTCAGGAAGAAGGCGTACCGGCATGCTGTAGTCAGTGAGGTGATGAGATCGCGAGTCTTGCGCGCGCCAGAGCCGGCCGCGCGGTGAGCCTCGTCGACGATGACAATGTCCCAGGGCTTCTTAGTGAGTTTGTCTGCATTGTTTCGTCCTAACTGCAAGCTGAGGATCAGCCTGTCCTGCTGGTGGACTTCAGGACCACGAGCGGCGACGTCAAAACTCATGTCGAACTTGCTGCTCATCTCCTCACGCCACTGGTCGCGCAGTGGAGCCGGGCACAAGATGAGCACCCTCTTTGCGAGACCCCGCAGCGCGAGTTCCTTGATAGCGAGCCCTGCCTCGATTGTCTTACCCAGGCCAACTTCGTCAGCGAGAACCGCACGGCCCCGTAGTCGTGACAACGCATGTCGCGCGACCGCTTCCTGATGGGGCATCCGGTCGACATTTGAGACGTCGACCGCTAAGAGCTCCTCGAAGTCGTCTAGCGTTGCCAACTCTTCGCCCTGCAGGCGTAGTTCGACCAGGTCGAGCGTGTCGAACCCAGCAGCTTTCAGTTGTTCGGCAAGCAATTCCCTTGCAGTGCTGAGGAAGCCGATGGCCTTATCAGACCCACGGCCCCAGTCATATTCGGTGTCCGGGTGGAACTGGCGGTCTACGGTCGCTCGGCGTTGCTTAGCTTTGGCCCCGCTCGACTTGGCGACAGGAACAGGTGGCGGTGCTGCGATGCTGATCTGGCTGGGCGTACCGGGAGGCAGAAGCTGCAAGCGATACACCTGATCGACGAGGCGTAACCGCAACAGGCCACCATCTTGACCGTAATCCTGAAGGCGCTCTGCGAGGAGCTCACCGGTGAGTTGTCGACTGCGCCCGCTCCATTGAGCGAGAAATGGTTCGCCCTCGAGTTCGAGGTGAAGGCTTGAGCTGTGCTCTGGGAGAGCTAGCACCGAACATTCACGCTCGGTTAGAGCGAGTTGGCCAGTCTCCAGCAGCTGCTGTGTGATTCGCTTTTCGATCATTGAGGCTCCGTGATGCCAAGGGTTTTCGCACCGAGGTTCGTGAGGGCGAGGGACTGGTAAGCGGCTTGAGAGGTTTCGCGTATGGCGGCACGGCGCTCAATCAATCCCTGGCCGATAAGCTTCACGACTGCTTCATCCCAGCGACGCTCACCGTTGCGAACGTGGCGCAGCGCACCGAACTGCGGACAGCTAAGGACGCCGGCGCCTAGCGGCCGCCCCTCGCCGAGTGATTCTCGCCCAAGCACCGCCGCCTTGAGGCTGGCTTCGCCATATGCCCCACGGCGGAAGGCGGATGCCCACGCAACGGCTTGCAGCACAATGAGGTCGACGTTCACGAGTAGCTCTGGGTCTGGCACCATGTGGTCCGCCAGTGCTGCCCACGGAGCTGGTTGGTCGCTGCAGATGTCGCACGCCTCGACATCCCTGCTCTTGCAATCCGGAACCGCGTCCCCGAAGTGTTCTCCGACCGCTACACGACGGCAGTATGAATCGTCCGTGGCATAGTCGATCATCGCCTGCAGACGCCGCTTCTGCCACCACTTCCATCGCGCGGATTCGCTTTCCAATGCTTGCGTAGGCGCGACACGCGTAAGCGTGCGGACGCGTCGCAGTCGGCGCGAGCTGGAGAAGGTGACGAGACGGTCTAGCGACCAATCAATAAGCTGCTGCTCCAGTTTGTCGGGATCGTATCCGTGCTCATCCTTCAGCTGTTGGAAGTCAAGCTGGATGCGGACATTGGGACGAGCCCTGTGATCCCTATAGAAGAGGTCACGGAAGAGGCGCCGCTCTACTTCATCGTCGGGCTCCCGGAACCCGACATCGACCATTCCTCGTGCCGAGCAGTCCAATCCCTGTTCGATTGCATGAACGCGTTCGAGCTGAGCGAGGTGCACGTTGATCTCGTCGTCGTCGATGCCGAGTTTATCGGCCATCTCGTCGATATCGAAAACTCGGCCATCACCGCGTTCAGGGCAGTCCCACAAGGCAGCCAGCAACTGTTGGGTTATGGTCGCGTCGGCCTTAGTTCCGTGGGCCTCGATAAGTCGCCGGCGACGGGTGAGGTCAGCGTTGGTGTACAGCAGCACGCAGTCACCGGAGATATCGCGCGCACGGGCGGCGCGGCCAGCTTCCTGGGCGTAACCATCGAGTGAATCTGGAAGGTCGTAGTGCGCGACCCACCCGATATTGGGCTTGTTGATACCCATCCCGAAGGCCTTGGTCGCGACGATAATTTTCGTCGTATCGGAATCGAAGTCCTCTTGGACAGCGTCGCGCTGTTCAGGAACCATGCCCGCGTGATACGGCCGAGCAGCATGACCTGCACGACGAAGCAGCGCTGCAATCTCCTCCGCCAGAGCACGTTTGGAGACGTAGATGATTCCCGATTTGTCGCACGCCCAGGTGACGAATCGCAGTAACTCCCGTGCGCGGTCCCGCTCGTCCGCGCATCTAATTACGCGGAAGCGAAGATTGGGCCGGTCGCTCGGTTCGCGGATGGCGACGGGATCTTGCATATCCATCGCTGTGGTGATGTCCGCTTCAACCTCGGTTGTGGCTGTCGCGGTCAGACCCGCTCGCGGCGGTCGGGTTTCGAATGCTGCAACGGACGCAGGGACTTGCCGGAACTCCGGCCGGAAGTCGTGTCCCCAGACGGACACACAGTGCGCCTCATCGACGACGACGCGGTTGAGCTGCTGGCGACCGAGGGCTCCGCGCAAGACCGGATCGCGCGCCAATCGCTCGGGCGATACATACAGAAGGCGCACCTGACCGTTGGCTGTATCGCGCAAGATTTCGGTTTGAACCACTCGCGAGGTGGTGCCAGTGATGCCCTGTACTGGTCGGATTCCGTGTCGACCGCGGAGGTCGTTGACTTGATCTTTGATAAGGGCGACGAGCGGCGAGACGACGACCGTCGCGCGAGCCTGTGGGGCAAGTAGCGCAGGCAGTTGGAAACACAATGACTTCCCGAACCCTGTGGGCAAGACAGCCATTACGTCTTTGCCATCGACGATAGCCCGCATTACTTCAAGCTGCTTTGGATGCAATTTAGTGATGCCGAAGAGCTTCTCGGCTGCCTCGGTGAGCTTCGCAGTGGGATCCTCGCCCTCGACGAGTCTCAGGGACTCTAGTAGTTGCGTGACGTCGTCACGACCAAACGAAAGTGCTTCCGACAGGTTGGGCGGCTCGCCGGTGACGAACTCGATAGCCCGTGTCCACGCGTCGTCACGGTCGACGGCTTCATGAATAACGGGATTAGGCAGTGAGTGAAGGATTACTCGTTGGGCTTGCGTGGGTGCGTGCAGTCGTCGGTCGCATACAAAGGCTGCGCCCCTGTCGGTTTCGGAACGAATCAACCGGCCGAAGCCCTGAGTGAAGAGCATGGCCGTCATCGGCAGGACGTAGTCGAGAAACGGGTCGCCACCCCGCTCGGCTATGGCACGTTGCCGTGCGGACACGAGAGGGTCGTCGGGATGAGGGTAGGGCGGCTTTTCAATGAACAGGTACGAGAGCGTCTCGCCTGGGGCATCGAATCCCTCCCAGTATGACTTCAGCCCGTAGAGCACCGTGCCGGGCTCAGTCCGGAAGCGATGAGACATTTGAGAGCGTCCAAGTTCACCTTGGACAAGAAGCTCAACTCCGCGAGCAGCGAGCTCTGTCGCTTTCGTCCGTACGCCGTGAGCTACCGCTTCCATGCGCTTACGGGCAGCGAATAGCGTCAATGTCTTTCCGCCGGACAGTGAGAGAAAGCCGGCTTGGTCCGCGGCCATCTCCTCACAAAATTGACGTTCGTTGACCGGCACGGGCACGGGAAGATGGTTGGTGAGGACCACTATCGACTGATTCTTATAGTCGAACGGCGACGACAACAGCAGTGCCCGGAACGCGTCGTCGTCAGGTTCCGGGTTGATACGGATGCCTAAACGGGAGGCGAGGTAATCGAAGCGGCGTTCCACGGTCAGCGTTGCCGAACAGAGCACCGAGGAGTGAGTGCGGTCAACTACGTGTTGTTTGAACTCGGGGAAGACGTGGATGGGCATGCGCTCAAACGTCCACGCCGCCGGATCGTCTTCTTCCGCAGCGAGTCGGTAAACCCAAAGGTGGCTGTCGGGCAGAGTCCCCATGGCTTCTAGGAGGGCGATGGCGTTGTCGAGCCGCTCGGAGTAGCCCCGCAGTCGTTGTTTGGCTGACCTCAATCCGCTGATCTCTGACAGCGAGTCTCGAAGGCTGATAACAGCTTTGGCCAGCTGAATCAACCAGTAGCGGACGGTCGATGAAGCTTGTCGTAGAGTTCGGAACTCCGGGCGGTTGTTTACTACGCCGGCCTGCAGTACTACAGCGTCGGCTTTGCCGGCGTACTCATGAAGGTACGTGTCGATTGCCTCTGCCAGTTGTGTAGCGGTTGAACGTACCTGTGCAGACACCGTCGCCATTGATTCGAGTGCGTCGAAAACGCTCGATTCAGCACGTGCCTTCGACCGAATCTCTCTGATGAGTCTGGAACGTGGTGACAAGCTGTTCACGAGGATCTCAAGCTCGAGGGCGTCCACGCGTTCGGTCCAGGCGGCGGTCAGGGAGTCTTCGAGGGCGTGGGCCTCGTCGAAGACCAGATCGGCGCGACCTTCGGCAAGCACGTCTCCTGGGGCTCGCGAACCCTGCTGCTCGAGCTTTATCCAGCTCGCGATGAGTGCGTGGTTGATCGACACGACGCCAGGCGCCTTCTCGAGACCTACCAGCTGCTGCATAAGAGGGCAGACGTTCGCCCACGCGCAATTTCGTCGATCGCAACCTCCTGAGTTGGTACGAAGTCGAGCCCGTGTTTTTGCGTAACGAGCATCCGTACCGCGCAACGTGTAATCCGTGACGTCGTCCCACGTGCCGGACGGCGATGTAGCCAAGCCCCGAATGGCCACGGCCAGTGCAAGTCCGGACGCCTCCGTGTCAGTGAGCACGATTTCAAGCTCACGCGCGCAGACATAGTTGCCTACGCCCTGGATTTGTCGAAATGGTGCGCGCAACAAGCCGTCCTCGTGGAGGCGCGTCGCATCGGCACGGAGTTGGTTTTGGAGTGCCTTCGTTGCCGTCGCGACCAAGACTGGGCGACCTGCTTGCGACGCCCGGCCGAGGGCGGGAAGCAGATACGCGAGGGACTTGCCGGTCCCAGTCGGAGCCTCAACGGCTAGCCGACCGCCGCGATCGAAAACCTCTGCGACAGCCTGCGCCATTTCTTGCTGGGCGGGGCGGGGACGCAGTCCATGGCGTATGTGGAGTGTTGGAAAGTCATCACGTGCGGCCGACCAGGCGTCTGGTGACGGCGACCCCGTCGCCCCGAGTAGGGGATCGGACGGTCGGGTCAGCGCTGACAGTGTCGGCGCGTCGGCCAACTGGGGGAGGAGCTTCGCGAGGGGGTGATCGTGGGTTTCGAGTGCAGCGATGGCGAGCTGCCAGCTTTGATCGTTCGCATCGATGGAGGCGAGCAGCGCTCGAATAACCGCGGCGGTCGCGGTGGCGTCCGAGACTGCTCGATGTGGGTTGTCGTTGTTGACTTCGTAGGCCAGGCAGAGATCTGCGAGCTGGCGATTGGGCATTGCGACGTCCACAAGCAAAGACAGATGAATGCTGTCAGCACTCACTGGAAAGCGAACTGACGGAGCGCCGGCACGGCTGGCGGCTTGCGCTATGAACGGAAGATCGAATGCGAACAGATTGTGGCCGATGACAAGGTCGATGTCTCCCAGCTGCGTCGTCAAGGCGGCCAAAGCGATTTCAAGCGAGACGGGTTCGGTCGCGGCGGACATTGGTCGTTCGATTCCCTCGGGCAGCTGTACGGCAACATCGACCAAGACCGTGCCGTCCATGCGGACGAGCGCTATCTCGGTGATGAAGTCGCTCGCGCGATGTAGCCCGGTCGTCTCGATGTCCAGCACGGCTACACGATCGAGCGGGTAGCGCTCCGGCCGTGCGACGTACCAATCCGCAGCTTCTTGCTCTGGTTCATCGGCCTCGGGATTCTCGTCGCGGTCCGCCACCGCGATCGACAGCCGGCCGTCGGCAGCGATTTGAAAGCGGAGTGGGAACCGATCCGGCAGCTGCAGGACCCGATCGAGTGCGAGGACGAAATGTTCCTTGCGAAGACGGTCGCGAAGCTCGGTCGCGGTGAGTGGACCATCTTCGGCGAGGATGCGGTGCGCAGCTTCCGCAGCCGGAGGAAGCGGGCGGTTTGCGGTGCTCATGGCTGATCTACGCACGCAGCCAGGCGCGGCCCCAAGTACGGTCCCCTACTACGTACGACTAGCACCAAAACCCGGCCCCCGTGGCAAACTAACCCGCTCTTTCCATGTCAACACTGAGCGGTCGCACAGACGATACTCAGTTCGAGGGACAAATACGTTAGGGTCGCTAAAAATTCTGTGGGCGGCGCCCCGCTGGGAAACATTGACCACTGCTAGCTGGGCCCAGCGAACCTATGGCCGGCCACCAGCAGCGAGAAGACCCGCGGCATCCCCGAACGGGTCACCCGCTACCAGTTCCGCCACGATTAGGCACGGCGCACATTGCGCGGCATCAACGAACGGATCACCAAAACCCAGCGTGCCGTCGAGGGCCACGCCGCGGTCAAACGCAACCGCCATATCTAGCTCACCGAGGCCACGAAGAGCCTCAACCGCACCCTGGAGGCCAAGACTTGCGCGCTGGCGGGCTGAAGGGCTCCACCAACAACCTGGTCGGGCAGCCCGCCCGCCAGGTTTGTCACCGATTCCTACGCCATAGAGGGGGCGGACCACTTGGGCCACTACGGCCGGTTTGACCTCAGTAGTACCCGCGTTGGGTGAGGTCCAACTCTCTAGTGAGGACGTGCGCACAACGCGGAGTGTCTACGTTGCTTACCCGACGTCGCCCACTGAGCATGCCCCATGCATCCCGGTAATCTCTCGGACGTGCATCAATACATCGGCGTGAAGCTGTTGCTCCGCAGGGGAATTCAACGATAGCAAAGCGGATGGCACGTCCAGTCCAAGACCCCGAATGTACGCACCGGGGGATCCAGCCATCGACTTCACTACTAGACGCGGCCCCGAGGCCGCGCGGTTCGACGGATAAATTACTCCGGCCATCGGCGTTTTCGAATCGCCTCCCAACGCGTAAGCATAGAGAAATAACTGGTACACGTCGCCCGTGCTGACCTTCTTTTGCCCGTAGAGTTTGTACTTAACGTCCACTGGAACGGCACGGCGCGAGGCAGTTTCGACGATGACCAGGTCCGGTCTGACACTGCTATAGGTGAACCCCGAGTCTTCGTCGACGACGACCGTGCGGAACGACTCTTGAGTCGACAGTCGCAGACCGCTCCCGACGAGCGATTCGTCGACCAGCCTGCTTATAAAGCGCTCAAAGACCACGTTCATGTTCAACATGAATGAATCGGTGCGTATCGACGAAGTATCGAAAAGGTCCCGTAGTGCGAGACCTTCCAGGACGAGGAGTGCCAACTCATGCGCTGATCGATAGCGGGAATTGCGCCGGCCGTAGCTGATTCGCCGCCGGAACCAGTTCGGATCGTGAGTGGTCGGCTCGCAGGCTCCGCTGATAACGGCATCCAACATCCGAACGTCCGCCTTGAGATCCCACCCGCGAACACGGGGCCCCGCTGCCGACAGGGCTGCGGCCAGGAGCTGGTTCTCTGGGATGTCACCGTCGTACTCGTCGAAACTGCACTCGAGCCGATCGAGGCTGCCATACCTACGGAGGAACTGGTCTCGCATTCGTAGTCGACCACGCATGACGGTGAGCGTTTCATCAGTCGGTCGGTAATCGCGGATCAGACCATCGCGAAGTAAAGCCTTGGCCTCCTCAACCAGCAGCATGACGATCAACTCGAAGAGATCGGTTCCTTCTGACGGCAAGCGTCCGTCGTGGGGAAGCCGAGCTAGTAGCCGGATGCCGGCCGCGTACTCGAGCATGCGAAGGACGTTCAGCGTTCCGCCAACAAGTTTTGGGATGACTCGAATTTCGAACTGAGAGAAGCGGACGACTCCCGCCCACGACGACGCCGTCACTTCGACTTGTCCGCCGGCCAGCCACCGCACGTCTAGCCGCGAACTAAGGTCGCCCACTGCAGACAACGCTTCGGCGAGCTCCAAGTCCGAATCCGTCGCCGCAGGTACACGAACGCGTTTGGTCTCGTACTCGGCGAGCGTGATTGTTGGAAACACGGTTACGCCGATGCGCTTCCATATCTGCCTGCCAACTCCGCGCAGAGCGCTTCGGGTTCGCTGGCCAAGTCGGACACTCGTTGCCCCTCGACGTCGATCACCTTTCCCAAGAGCTCGGATAATGCCCGGTAATCCTCGAAGAGGTATTCCTGTAGCAGGGGCAGGAGTTCATATCGGAACATTGCCGCGAAATCTTCAGGGGTGTCGATAATTTGGCCGTCTTGGAAGAATAAGGAATGACCGACTTGTTTGTCCCGGCCGAAGCGCTTTCGAATCTCCTCGTTGATTCCATCCAGAAACGCATCGAGTGCTAGCGCCCCGACGGTGGTTCCTTCAAGCACGTCGCTGTCCGGCAGCAACTCGAGGAATTGAAAGCGGCGCCTCAAGGCCGTGTCTAGAAGATGGATACTTCGATCGGCAGTGTTCATGGTGCCGATGATTAGTACGTTCGGGGGTACAGAGAAGCTAGCCCCGCTTTGGGACAGTTGAACTGTGAAGCCGCGCTTGTCCTTCTCGATCAGCGTAATCAGCTCGCCAAAGATCTTGGGAACGTTTCCACGGTTGAGTTCGTCAATCAGCACGACGTACCGGTTCTCCGGATCCGCGCTGGCGGCGTCACAGACGCGCTTGAATGCCCCGTCCTTGAGCATCAGCTGCAGTGTTCCGCTTTCTGATTGCACCGGGCGGAAGCCTTCGATGAAGTCCTCGTAGGCATAGGAAGGATGGAAGGTGATGCGGGTCAACCTAGCCGCGCCCCTCTTGTTCGACGGCGCCTCGGCGAGGGCGCGCCGGCGCGTGGCTAGAAGGCTCGCATCTCCTAGCATCGTGTTGGCGTACTGGCTGGCGCTGCCTCCCTCGAGTAGCCACACCGCGGCGCGATCGGCGAGGTACGTCTTACCCGTTCCTGGTGGACCGTAGAGGACTGCTTGTCCCCGGCGTTGGAGCGCTGCCTCCAAATCCAGGTACGTCTGGTCGGTGTCCACTGGCTTCGCCGTTGTTGTGGCTCCAAGTATCTGCCGAAGCAGTGTCGCCGGCACCTTCGATACCGTGGTGGTCGCCCATGCGCGGACGGGGTCGATGGGCTTTGCCGCTGATGTATCCCAGTCCACTCCAACGGTGTGCTTGTACTGCTCACGTTCCGGATGCCAAACGTAGCCAGTCGCGTTGACAGTTCCCACCCCGAGAAGTTCTGTGGTGCCTCTGTTTGCAAGCACCGTGTCACCGGGCTGCAGTTCCAGCAGCGTCCACAGTTCGTTGGCCTTTCGGCTCACCTGCTGCTCCACACCGTTGTAGGGGAAATGCTCCCGGAACGAGGCCCGAAACTCGTCCTTGTTCTCGTACTGGGTGAGGTCACCGACCTCGTCCCAGCCGACGCAGATGAACCCGTTCTGCAGGCAATCATCCCAGAACGTTCCGCGCTCGCCCGGCGCGATCTTGACGACGCGCTGGGACGGCCGCGGGTTATTCCAGTGGTACAGAAAGCGGCCAAGCTCTTGGTTATTGAGGCTCGCCAGCGGGGGAACGGCGCGAAGTGCCCTCAGCAGTTGTCTGTTTGATCGCACCACGGACGGCGGCACGGTCTCGCCGAGTGCTCGCAAGTAGTGATCGATATCGGCTTTGGAGGACACGGGCACAAGCTCTTCAGGGAAGTACACGCAGAGCAACTTGGTACGTAGCGCGGGCGCTCCGGTCAGCACCCTGATATCGTCCGCGTCCTCGAACTGACCGTCTTTGGCAAGGCTCAGCATCTCGACGAATCCGTCGCGGATAGCAGACCATGCACGGTCAACGGACTCGTACTCTTGCGGAAAACGCCATGAGCCGCCCTTATCGAGAAAGATCAGATGCTTGCTGGCCGAGCCGCCTTTCATGCTTGGAGTTAGGCCGGGCTTGTACTCCATCCACCACGAGACCGTCTCTTGTCCATTCTGACCGAGTGCGTAATCCTCAAGGCGGAGCTGTGGCCAACTCTCGATCGGGAATCGCTCGATGAATCCCTGCCGGCATTGTTCGGATTCCGTCTCGCGTTTCGCGGCGGCCGTACGGTCCCATGAGCCGAGCGATTCCATGATGCTGGCGAGGGTGGCGGTGTCGATCATTGTGACTCCTTCACGATTGACCGCGTTTCGGTTGACACTGCGTGGGCATGGGCGGCGTCGCCGAGGCGAGCGCCTAGAGTCTGCTTGGCCAACCCCTCCGGCAACGCAGCCGAAAACTTCAGCCCTTTAAGCGCATTGGAGTCAATAGCTGGATCGCGCCATTCGACAGCGGCGATCGCAGCACCGACTTCCTGGATCGTGACGCCCGGAAGTAACCGCACCGACTTCTCGTCGATCCTTTGACGCGGATCGACGATGGCCGGCAACGTCGCTTGAAGAGTTCGGTTCGCGGCAGTTCCGGCCCACGTCCACCAGCGGCCGGCCGAGTCGCTCGGCATCCGGACAACGAACCGGTTCGATTGAACAGTGTCGCAGTAGGATTGACGAATTGCTTCAAGCGCCGTGGTGGCGCGAGCGGTAAAAGCCACCCCCTTGGGGTTCTCCCCGAGTGCGACTGCGCGCATGCCACGAGTGATCTCGAACGACAAGCCGCGCCCTGAGCCTGACCACTTCGCGCGGCCGCCGCCATCCGCGACCTCGACAAAGCACCGACGTCGATCCCAGTCCACGTGGGTGACCTTCCACGATCTGCCACCAAGCAGGAGAACTCGCGGCCCCTCGACATCTTCGGTCAGCAGGTCAGTACCCACAGTGCCGACCTCGACGCGGCCCGCCAGTACCAAAAACTCTGGGGGAGCAGTGAATACCGCAGTCAGATCCGAGAAGTACCGTCGGCCGAACCGGCGTTCAGCTTCGGGTCCGATATGCAGAAATGGTCCGTCGGACTCGAAATAGCCCTCCGCAACTAGGTATTCGAGTATCTCGGCAGCGGTCTCGTCGAACACCGGCAAGTCGCCCCACCACTGAGCAACGGCGCCGTGGTCGATGCGGTGTTCTTGAAGGCACAGCGCCATCAGCTGTTGGGCTGCGATGTGGCGCGGGTGAGGTGGTGGGGTAATGGGTTCAACCCAGCCGTCAGACCACCGTTTTAACATTCCGGCAGCGAGCAGGACGGACTCGTCTTCGATACAAAGAAACAGGCAGTTTCGCGCAGTGCCAGGGCGGCGACCCGTCCGGCCAAGACGTTGCAGGAACGAGGCGACCGTACTGGTCGAGCCGATTTGGATGACGCGATCAAGGTCGCCGACGTCGATGCCGAGCTCTAACGTCGAGGTCGCGACGATCACCGTGTCGCGAGACTCGGCGAACGCGGCCTCCGAGCGTCGTCGTTCAGCAGCTGACAGCGAGGAGTGCGAGACGTACGTTTCGATCCCGTGAGCAGTAAGCCCGGCACCGAGTTCCTCCGCGCGACGCCGGCTGTCCACAAACACGAGCCGCTTTTCGCCTGCGTGCAACGAGGCGATCACTTTGGCAGCGTTGGCTATCGACCCGACGAAGTCGACGGTGATCTCAGGTGGGGCCGACACGGCCACGTCCGAAGGCGTGATGACCGTCTTGTCGCGGGTGTGAAAGCTGCCTTGCAGCCACGCCATCAGTTCGTCAGGGTTGCCGACGGTCGCCGACAATCCAATCCGCTGCAGGTCGTGGCCGGCGACACGAGAAAGCCGTTCGAGTACCGCGAGCAGATGCCAGCCCCGGTCGTCGCCGGCGAAGGCGTGTATCTCGTCCACCACCACCGCTCGCAAGCCCGAAAACAGCACGCGCGGGTCCACCTTTATAGACACCAGCATCGACTCGATCGATTCGGGGGTGGTCAGCAGAATGTCGGGACGCTCGACCAAGATGCGTTGTCGCATCGCTTGACTGACATCCCCATGCCATACCGCGGCTGATCGGCCGAGCCACTTGCAGTATCCGTCGATGCGCGGCTGCAGGTTGTTGAGCAGCGCTCGCAGTGGCGCCACGTACAGCACTGACACACCCTGCCAGTCCTCGCCTGCCATCCGCGACAGCAACGGGAACACTGCCGCCTCGGTCTTGCCACCAGCCGTCGGAGCCAAGACGAGGGCGTCGAGGCCGGCAAGGATCGGCTCGACTGCCTCGGCCTGGGTCGGGCGAAGACCGTTCCACCGCAACGTGTTCGCGAGGTGGTACTGCAAGCCAGGGTGTAGCCGGTCGAAGGCATCCATCAGAGATCGAGCGCGACGTCGTCAGCCGTAAGTGCCGCGCGTTCGGCGTCGGAGAGCTCGGCGGGGGCGATTCGGATCTCGTAGTCGCGCGTCGGGTCGAAGTCGGGGAACTGTTCGATCTTGTCGAGCACGTCGACGAGTTTGCGCAGGAACAGTCGCGGCGCGATTCCGACCTTGCCGCCGAGTTCGCCGGCGATCGCGGTCGCGAACTGGGCAAGGAAATCGTCATCGGCGACTGAGCCAACCCGTTCGGAATCGGGCACGCCTGACAGGTAGAGGTCCCGTACCCGGGCGCCGAGCTCAATCAGACGAGTCTGGTCGAATCCCGTCAGTCGCAGCTGCGGCGCCCGCGGGTTGTCGAACCGCGCATCCTTCGCGAATTCCGTGTGCAGGCGGTCGGCGAGCGGCGGTAGCAGGGGAATTCCCTGGCGCCCTTCGAAGAACGCGGGTGTTCCGGTGATCAAGAGATACAGCCCGGGGAAGTGCCCGTCGTGGACCTCATCGATCAGCTGGCGAAGTGCATTCAAGGCCTTGGCGCGCGCATCACTGCGAATACGCTGAAGCGTCTCCACCTCGTCAAGCACCAGCAACAGACCCGGGTTTCCCGCATCAGCCAGTACCGCCAACAATCCACGCAAGAACCCTAGGGCGAGGTAGTGGTCGAGGTCGCCCTTGATCCCTGCCCGGCGCTTGACCGAGGCGGCGACGTGGGGTTGGCCGCCGAGCCACGCCACCAACCCGTCAGCGCCGTCATGGTCGCCATCCGCAACGAAACGTCGGTACGCGCGGATGGCGATCGGGAACACGGGCGCGCGGGTGGCTACCTCGGCCAGGCGTCGCTCCAAGAGCGCGTCGACGTCGATGTCTTGTTGGCGCGCATCATCTTCGATGGTGAACAGCCACGCATCGAGAATGGGGCGCAGCGCACTCGGCTGTATCGAAGCCGTGCGCAGTGATTCGATGCTGCGGCGGTAGACGGTCTCCAGTTTGTGCAGCGGGGTGTCGATCTCGTTGATCTGCACCTCGGCGACGGCGAAACCTTTCTTCATCGCGCGGTCGGCGAGCCAGCGCGCGAAGAAGGTCTTACCGGAGCCGTATTCGCCGCGCACGGCCTTGAATACGGCGCCACCGCCGGCGACGACGTCGAGTTCGGCGTCGAGTTCACTCTCGAAGCGACCGAGGCCGACAGCCAACTGGTCGAGTCCGTTGGACGGTACCGTGCCGCGACGTAGAGCATCGAGGATCTCTCGGCGCCGTCGGGCAGAGACCGGCGATGTCATTCGGAGACTCCGAATTGTTCCTTCAAGACCGCGACGTCGAGGCGCACGATGCCGCTTCCGACCCGCAGCACTTCGTAGCCCTCAACGTCGAGGACGCGCTTGGCTTGCATGAGGGCGCCGTTGACGCTGGCGGTGGCGACACCGAGCGCGGCAGCGGCCTGGGCGAGGGTGACCTCGTGCGCCGAGGTGTCGACCAGGGCCTGCAGCAGTCCCCTGATCTGGGCTTGCTGCAACACGATTCGACCGGCTAGCTTCAGCTGCTCGGCAAACACCTTGGTCGCTACAACGTCGGCGGCAAGTCGGCTCTGCTGCACGATAATCAGGCCCGAATCGGAGCCGTCATCAAACAGGCTTGGGCCGTCCTGCGCAGGCTTGCGGGGCGGCTTCGCGGTTCGACTTGTCGGTACCTCTTGAGCTTTGATGGGCTCGGCATACCACCACGGCGGCTCGGCGCCGACGACCCGCACGGCGCCGTCAGGAAGCTCGCCGGCCACGAGGACCGCCACCGGGACGAGGGCTTCGGCCGGGGTTGCGCCACCGTGGTAGCCGGCGTTGCGAGCGCCGTAGCGAATCGTCTCGTCGACGGCGAGGACGACTGTGTTGGTCTCGGTCATTACCCGGGGACCCTTGACGACGACTTCGCGGTCCGGATCGACGTTCGCGAGATCGCCATGCGCCCGCTGTCCGTAGGTATTGGCGCGGGTGACCTTGGCGCTGGAGCCGTACTCGATGATGTGCCCGTGATCAGAGGTGATGATGACGGTTCGCCCGGCGTTCTTGGCGGCATTCAGTAGCGGGCCCAGATAGGTGATGGTCTCCAGGTTCCAGTCGGTACCGCCAGGATCGGTGTGATGAAGCGTGTCGTCCACGTAGTTGAGGACGACGGCGACCAACGGCTGGTGTGTGACGTCGGCGACGGCGTTGCGTACGTCGCTGGCGAGTTTCGCTCCGCTGGGCACCGCGTCGAGCGCCTTCTTGTGGAAGATGGGGTCGGGAACACCACCCGTCGCCTCCAGCTGCGCGTTGTGTAGGAGCGATAGGAACCCGGAGCGCTCCGGCCCGTCGCCGCCTTCGCGCAGTTCGCCGCAGAGTAGCGAGCACCGGCTGCGTTGCGTGAGGGTCGGGAGCACCGCGAGTGCCGACGCGCGGCGCGCATCGTGATTCGCGGAAAGCTCTGTCCAGCCTTCCAATTGGGTGGATCTGACGAGATCATTTGTCGCTGCCATCGATAGCCCGTCGACGACGACAAGCAAGGTGGGTGACTTTTTGGCGATCGGTATGACGAGGTCGTGCATGACGTTCTCGATGGTCTGCACGGGCGGTGTCGGCGCGTCGGCCAGTGCTGCGGCGAAGGAGCGGTCGTGCTGTGCTCGGCGGGCGAGGGTGACGTCGATGATGGCGCGTAGGGCCGCTGCGGGGATGGGTTGGTCGGCCCCTCGTCGCGCCGTCACAAGTGCGGTGTCCACCCAGGAGTCGGTGCGGACGTACCGCTCGGTCGACGGGGCGAGCCCCTGTGCGGGAGTGACGGGGGCTACCAGCCAGCGGGCCAGGCGGACGGCACCGCCGAACGCGGTACAGCTGTGGTCGCGGTCCGCGAGGAAGTGCTGTTGCACGTGCGTCCAGTGCGTTTCGATGGCCCGAAGCGCGTCGTCGTGCACCAGCCGCGCGTCGAGGTCGGCCGGTAATGGGTTCGGCAATGCTTCGGTGATCGCATCGGACAAAGTGACGAGCCGCGCATCGAGTCCTTGAGGCAACAGTTCGGAGGCCGCTGCGGCGGCGTTGATTCCGAGTTCGTTCACGATCGACGCGGCAGTGGTCAGGACGGCCTGTTGTTGTTGTGCGTTCAGCGAGTTGGTGACGAGCCCGCGGGTGTGCTGGTACCAGGAGTTCAAGTCCTCGACGTCGAGGTCACTGAGTCCGTAACTGCCGAGGAAGACGCCGAGGGCCTTGCCGTCGGATTCGTCGAAGAGCCCCGCGACGATGCCGAGCGGAACCAGGTCGGTGATCCGCTGCGCAGCCAACAGTGCATCGACCGGTTTGCGGAGCCGACCTGAACGCTCGGACAACCAGGACTGGAACGCGGACGTGAGTTCGGGCCCACCCGAAGCGGAGAGCGTGACAAGTCCGTTCGTAACATCTTGGGACCGGCTCCATTCGAGCACGGCCAACGTGTCGATTTCCACGTCAACGTCTTTGACGATTTTGAGGACGTCGCGCGCGATCGTCGCCATGGCGTGGTCGCGAGTGAGAACGCCGCCGGGTGCGGGGATGTAGGCGTCGGGGGACAACGCGGTGAGAAGTCCGTTGGCAATCGCCCGGTCGTTATGGGTGCGGTACAACGCCGGCTCAATGGTGGTGGCAGAGAAGTTGCTTTTCAACGCATCCCACGGATCGGGCGTGATGAGCCGCCCGTCCAGCAGATGCGCGAGCACGGTGTCACCGAGATCGTCGTCCTCGACGCTGGTGAGGACAACCGTCCACTGCTCGGGGTTGCGCCGGTCGATGGCTTCCCAGAGTGCCAACACCGACGGACATGCCACGACCGTGACGGGTGTGCCTTCATAGGCGAAGTCGTCGCCATTCCATGACGGTTTGGCGCGCAGCCCGAGAACGCCGCTCTTGTAGTGCTTGTCGCGAGCCTTCTTCAGGCGAGCCCGAATGATCGGTTCGGTGGCGGTCAGGGTGCTCAATCGACCCACCAGTGAACGTGAACTTCCTTGCCGTGTTCGTCGATTGCCTTGTGGAGGTCGGCGACGAATATCGAGATGTCCTCGGTGGTATTTAGCGTGGCATCGCCCTTGACCGTTGGCGGCGGTGGAGGCGGTGGTGGAGGCGTGCCACCACCGTCTTCGTCGACGACCCATGCGACGAGCTTGTTCTCGACGGAGGCGAGTTCGTCGCTCAGCGAACGTCCGGGGATCGAAATAGCCGAGTGGAGCGCCTTTTCGATGACACGCGCACTCTCGCCACTTGCGTCACCGCGTTGGACGCCTTGCTGGAGTCGTTCGACCAGCTTCCACTTGAAACTTCGCAGCGCCTGGGTGTCCCGGCCCGCATCGTTGCGGATCTGGCCTGCGGTCTCGGCAGCGACGGGAAGGTCGGCGCCCGCCATGGCGTTGATCACGGCGACGTTCCCCGACATGCCCTGCAAGCGCTCCGTGAGACTGCGCAACGCGATGGCTGAGGCGAGTCGGTCGCCGGGGCCTTGGGTCATCCCGAGCCGTTGATAGGCGCGTTCGACTTCCTCGACGAGGTAGCCCAATTGGTTCGTGCTCTGGGTCGCGTTCGCGCGAACCTGGGTGGCGAAGTCGGCGACGTTCGCACCGGTGAGGTAGGTGCGAGCGATGGTGTACCCGAACAACTTCGACGCATTGGAGCGGGCGTCGTCCCACGCGTGCTGCTCCGGGAGCTCTTCGGCCCGCAGCTCAATGCTGGGCGACATCCGCCCCAAAGCAGGTGGTGGGCAGGCTGCGCCAGCATTGAACCAGGCACGCTTCCGCAGCAGTGCCCATGCGCTGATCACCAGATCCCGGGCCTCCGGCCGTAGACCCCACGCCGGGGCGATGGCCTCAATATGCTGTTGCATCGCACCCACCGTCAGCGGGTCAGCCGTGAGCGCGGCGCGATCGAGTTCACCCGCCCAGTATGCGAAGGAGTCCTCGCCGAACAGGTAGTGGTCTTCGGTGGCCTTGCCGACACGAAGTGGTCCTGCGACGCGACGGACGGTCTTGCGATCGGTGCCGGGATCGGTGGGTACCCGGCCGTCCCGGTTGGTGGCGGCCCTCTCGACGTAGTCGCGGACCGTCTCGAAGTTGCGGGCGCTGACTTCGTCGGACGGGGGATCGAAGGCGGGGTGTTGCGGGTAGATCGCTGAGAACGCCTGGTCGACGATCTTCACCAGCGCGTCTTCCAGGCTCGCGGCCGGCGGCAAGGCGGGGCTGAAGTCTCGCGACAGCGACGTGAGCACATCGAACTGCGTTGACTCTGCCGAGATTCGCTTCAGATCGGCCGGTTCGATGCCGTAGGCCTGCTTGAGCAGACTCTCGAGGCTCGTCAGCGTGCCGCTAAGGAGGTTCTCCAAAATGCCGCGGGCCTGGGCTCGATCGGTCGCCGAGAGGTGATCGGAGTTCTCCGTCCAACGGTCACCGCTGCCGGTGAACAGCCAATCGAGTTTGACCAGCAGCGCCAAATCGTCCATGGCGGAGTCAGTGAAGAACCGTGGCAGCCACACGAGGGTGCTTCGATCGCCGCTGGTCAACAACCGGTCGATGCGGTTGACGTCGTCGGCGCTGGTGTATCCGGCCTCGTCGAACGGGTAGTCGACCACCACGCGCCAGGTACCGGGTCTCGGATCGAAGGCCTGTTCCGGTGTGGACCCGGCGTCGCGGACGTTGCCGAAGACGATGTCGACTTCGCGGCGTGATCCGCGCCAGATCACCGTCCGTGTCGCGGCGCCACTGAGATCGTCCTGCCCGCTGGGAACCCCGAGCGCTTTGTGAACGAGGCGACGGATGAGGACGCGGCGTCGACCCGAGTTATCCTCCCCGCGAACGCGTTCGATGATCGACTGGTAGTCGACGTCGGCGAGTTGCACCCGGATAACCGGGTTGGCACCTTCGGAGACGGTGATCTCGGGAACGTCCTTTTGCGCCCATTCGCGGACGACACCGAGGACGACGCGGGCTTCCCCGCCGGCCATGCGCGCCTTGATGGAACCGTGGTTGAGCGCGGCGAGCCGCGCGGCGGTGATGTCCCGCAACGCAGGTACTTTCGGTGCGATAGCGGAAAGTAGCAGTGTCTTCGCGATGCGTTCCTGACCGCGAAATCCTGACGGAACCGAGGCGGGATCCTTGACAAGTTGCTCATGACTGACGGAGTGCTTGTCGAGCAGGGTGGGCAGCAGGCGGTTCTTGTAGAGGTCGGATGCCGCCTTGAACATTGCACCGGCGTGCCCGTCGATGGGGTCGCTGCCGTCGACGATGAAGTCATAGGAGTCGCCGACGGGAATGAGGTCGTCGACAGTCAGGGTGTCGCGCAGGGATACCAGCATGCGCTGCATCACCTTCAATGCGGTGCGTTCACGCTGCATCACCGAGGAGAGGTTGCGCAGGGTGGACACCAGCGCTGGGGAGAACGGGTAGGTGAGCCGAAACTCCTGTTCGGACGCGCCCCGATGCCGATCGTCGGTATTGAGGCTGTCCTGCAGCACATCCCATACCGCGGCGGTGCGGGTGAGGTTGGCGAAGGCATCGTCAAGAATTTTCCGGGCGGCCTCGTCCTTAGGTTTCAGTAGCCGCGAGTGGGCGACTTCGGCGAGATTGTCGTCACCAAGCTCAATCTCACGGAACCGGCCCTGCTGGAATTGGAATGCGCTGTCGAGCGCTTCCTGCTCGGCACCGGATGCCCCGGCATCCGCGAACCACTTCCGCAGGTCCATCTGCCGAGAGATGAACGATACCAACGGGATTGCGCGCTGACGTCCCGATGACTCGACGAGTTTGGTGATCTTCTGGGATTCGCGGGCGAAGAATTCGGCGTCACGCACCGAGAACGCAAGCCACAGCACCAATTCGTCGAGGAAGAGCACGACGCCGTCGTAGCCAAGGGACTTCGTGTGCTCGGAGATCACGACGAGACCGCGGTCGAGGTCGACGTAGTCGGCGGTTTCGGAGAACGACGTGAAGTAGCTGTTGACGAGCGCGGAGACCAGTTCGCGGCGTTCGGTGTCCTCGGCGGTGGCGTGGCGGGCGGCTTGGTAGCGCGGCAAGTCCCATGCTGCGCCGAGCAGGCCGCCCCAGCCGCCGCCTTGACCCTGCCCCGCTCCCAGTCCGGCCAGGAACTCGTCGTCGCCCATGCGTTTACGGAGATTGTCGGCGTCGTCGAGCAGGGAGTCGGAGACATGCACGGCGGGGAGCGGGGCATCGGGGTGCAGCACCTTGATCTGTTCGACGTAACCCTTGAGCACGGCCTGCTCCAGGCTCCTGGCGCCCAGCAGGTGGTAGGTGAGCCGCAGGATCTTCTTGCCGTTTAGTTCACCGTCATAGCGACCTGTGAGGTCTCGAAACTTCTCGGTGCGCACTGCCTTGTGGTTCCCGAGAAGGGCGTAGAGCACGGCCATGAAGTGGCTTTTGCCGGAGCCGAAGGAACCGGTGAGGTAGGCCGCCCGCGAGGTGTCCTTCGTCAATGCGTCGGCGACGATGTCGATTGCGGCGTTGAAGTTGTCGCGCAGGGACGCGGTGAGCACGTACTGGTCGAGCGCTGCCTCGATGTGGGCGTCGTCGTTGGTGCTGTCGGTGAGGCGCAGGACGTAGTCGTCGGCGCCGACGCGTTCGGGGATGTCGATGACGTCGCGCAGGAGTGTGGTCACGATGTCTGGGCCTTCCGTCCTCGACCCGTTGGTACGGGCAGCCAACTGTTTAACTCGGTGACGGTGAGGTGATGTTCGGTTAGACGAGTGGTCAACTCGTCGGCGATGGTGTCGGCGACGGACTCGCCAAATTCGGGGTCGATCAAGTTGTGCCACTGTCGAACCCAGGGCAAGAGCTCGTTCAGTCCTGCGAGCAAGGGGATGAGTTTGGGAGTCTCCCAGCCTTCTTCGATGCGCTGGCTGATCAGCCCGGCGAGAGCGAGTGCTTGGTCAGCGTGATCCCAGCCGGCCCAGCCGAGCAGTTCAGTGGAATCGGAATCGCGACCCGCACCCGGATAGGAGATGAACCGTTCCTTGGGCACGTCGAGCTTGCCGCGATGTGACCAGTAGGAGGTCTTGGTGAAGTCGGCCGGCTTGTACTTGGGCGGCACCGGAATCGGAGCGTCGAGCTTCTCGCCGCTGTCTTCGCGGCGTTGCAAAGCCCAGGTCTCTTCCCAGACCGCGCGCTTCTCCAACCCTGGTTGTTTGTAGCGGTAGGCCGACAGATACGGAACGCCCTCGTCGGCAAGCAGTTTGGCCAATGCGGTACCGGTGGAGACGTTGGAGTCGCCAGCCCACAGCCGCAACACGCCACGAAAGTCATCGTTGCGATCGAGAACGTCGGCCAACTGCGCAGTCGACATGGTGGTCGGGCGTCCTTCGCGGTCGAACCACAACGAACGGTCCTCCACTCGGTCGAGCAGCCAATCACGCAGTGCGGACTGGACCTGCTTGTCCCACGGTTCGACCGCCCAGCGCCGCTTGTACTCCGGACGTTCCAATAGCCGGATGTGCGGGTTGGACTCGATGGCGTCCAGGCGGTGTTGGAGGAGTGCACGATAGTCGGCGGGCAAGTGACTAGGGATTTCGGTGATCGGCGTCGACGAGTGGCGGTCGAACCAGGCAGTCTCCTCGCCCTCCTTCGTCCGCCGCGCAAGTGCGATCTCGAAGGTGCGCTGGCCAAGGGCGATCTCGGGGACTTCTCCAGCGTAGGTCAGGTCATCCTCGATAAGGCCGTAGATACGGTAGTAGTCCCAATCCAGTTCCTCTTGATGGGCGATCATCAAGCTTCGCAGTCGATCTGATTCGATGCGGGCACCTTCGAGTGATGCGGCAGCCGGGGTTTCGAGCTTGGCGAGTTGGGCAGGGGATTGAGCTTGGAACCCCTGGGCGAGATCGTCGAGCACCCTAGGCCGTTGGACGGGCGTAGTTGCAGGCAGAGGGAAGCCTTGGAGAGTGGTCCCGGTAAACTCATACGTTCGTGACCAAGGATGCTCCGCTGCACCACCTTTGGGCTGGCTATTCTGCTTAAGCCAGAAGGCCGCCACCGACGAATTCAACACCCCCAGCAGTTTCAGATGCTCGTCCGCTGACGCACTTGCCGGCAGTTTGATCACCGGTGCGGACCTGTTGAAGACTTTTCCGCCGCGGTCCAACACGAAGTGATTATGTGTTGCGATGAAGGCGAAGGCGATGGAAAGGGGCGCCGCGAAACGTTTGGGGAAGAACATCGAATGGTCGCACCATCTTAGTCCGCGTGCCTCAAGCGTCTGCTGGAAGTCGATGCGCTGTGAGAGCGATGCGCGGTTCGGCCACAGGTAGTGGACGGTGTTGGCGCGCAGAACCTTCGGTTTACCTGTGGCGTCGTACGGGAAGATCGTGTCGAGGTTGGCGTCTAGCATGTAGTCGCGGACGTCTTCCCCCAGGATCACAGGCGCGACATCGGTGGTGAGCCTCAGCATGTTCGACGTGTGCATCGGTAAGTAGAAGGCGTCATCGGAACCGGTGTGGGTGGTTCGGCCGATCTCATCAATATGCTCAGAGAGCCTGGCAGGTTTCGCATCAATCAGTTGCAGCAGTTCGACTGCGCCCCCTCCCGACAAACTCCACGGATGGGTTTTCAGTGTCTTGCGCGGCAGGTCGGCAACGCTGATATATGCGTCTTCGTAGCCAGTTTGGCCGACGTGCTTAACGATCGATGCCCAGTACGGGCCGTATCCGCACTCAATTGCTTCGGCGGGAGTTTCCCTTACTCCCTTGCTGAGCACAGCGCGCACAGTCGCCGCAACTGGGGGGCGATTGCGCCCGAAGAGCATGGCAGTCGGAGTTCCGTCCATGTTGTGCCCGGGAATCCACGCGCCTTCAGAATCAATCACGAGTTGAAGATCCACGGTTGGAAAGAACCCTTCGATGAGCTTGGAGCCGAATTCGCGTTTCATGAACGAGTTCGACGTGATCTGCCCGATCCACCCGGCGGATCGCTCGCGGCCCGGCCTGTAGGCTAGACGGAACAACAACTCCATGAACGGAGCAGTCAGCGCGTATTGACGATGTGTGGTCATATAGAGCTGACGATAGGTGGCATTGAGTGCAGCATCTTTGACAGTGATGTACGGCGGGTTGCCGACTACGACGTCGTGTTCGCGTTGCAGGATCCCAGTCAGAGCTTCGGCGTTCTCGGTGGTGTCGGCCCGTACTGAATGTCCGCTCGCAAGAAGGTCTTCGGGTAGCAGCTGCTGATTGGCGCCCCACAGCAGGCTGTCGCCTGCGGCGAGGTGTGGGTGGTAGGCGATGCGCTCTTCAATGCTTGTGTCGCCAGCGGCATGGAGAGCGGCCACCAACAATCGGAATCGCGCGATCGCAACGGCGAACGGGTTGATGTCCACGCCGTAGATGCCGTCGAGGGCCTTCTCGACGAGTTCGCGTGGGCCGAGCGCGGGGGCGTGCCGCTGCCATCGCTCATGCAGACGGTGGAAGGCGCCGAGCAGGAAGTGCCCCGATCCGCACGTTGGGTCGATGACCGTGAAACCCTGCAGCGGCCGGTCGGCCAGCGCGGGCTCCATCGTCTGGTCGAGGATGAATTCCTCCACGAACTCCGGTGTTTGGAGCAGCGCGAATGTCTTCTTGGCGTGCTCGGAGAGGTCTTGGTAGAGATCGCCGAGGAAGCGAGTGTCCATGCCTCGGAACGAGAATGCGGGTTCACCGTCGGCGTTCTGTTGCCACCAAAACTCCAGCAATGCGCGGGCCGCGTCACCGGACGGCGCGACCAGATGGATCGGGGAGTATGAGTCGACCAGTGCGGCCGTTGTCGGGAATTTCGCGAAGTGCGCGATGATCTGGCCGATCCACTCGCGGTCGGTGTCTTCGGGGTTCTGCTGAAAGTACGCGCGCCGCGAGTCCAAGGCGTGCGTGCGCTCGTCAGCGTCCGCGCCGGAGATCCACCGCGGCGTCACTAGCTTGTTGTCTTCGCAATAGCGGGCGAAAACGGTCAACAAGACCCACGCCACCGCAGCTTGCGTGACTCGGTCGTTGCGCCACTCCTGCCACGATGCCGCAGTGCGATGAGCCGACGCTGCCGTGTCGTAGTCACGCTTCCACGCGTCATACACATCGACCTGCCGACTGTCAGCGTCGGCACCGTCGACTCGGGTGCGCAGATCCGCTTCGAGGTCGAGCACCCGCCGGCGCAGCGCCGCCACCAGATCCGACGTGGCCGCAGCCATCACACCACTCCTTCATCGTCAGTCGCAGACACGAGATCGGCAGTCGGGCGCCACATAATGAACTGCCCACCGGGAGAACCCAATTGAATCGGTTTGCGATCCACCAACGCGCCGTGCTGGCCGCGCAATTGCGGCAGAACCACCCATATCGGGCGTCGCCGTGGCGCGGCGAGGTCGCTGAGTTCGGCAAGGACGTCGAGGTGGCCGTAGCGCGCAAGGGGCGACACCTCAGTCAGAATCAGCGGCTGAGCACTCAGCTCGCCGCCAAATACTTCTGCGCTCAGGTCGTCGCGCAACTGCGGAACCACACGATCGATCACCGCCCGCAAGCCCCGAGCGTCCAGGCTGCCGGCATCGGCGGCATCCGCGCTGCGCACCAAGTCCCATGAGATGCCCTGTTGGCTAGCCAAATTGCGCATCGAGTCGATGAGGCGAGTCGTGACATCGACAACGACACCGTCGTAGGCGTCGGCGAGTTCCCGCGCAACCCGCTCGTGCTCGCCGGGCCTGTCCGGCGGCACCGGTACCCCGATCGCGACGAAGCCGTGCTCGTCCAGTGAACGCCGTAGGGTCGCGCGTTGATCGCTGTCGTCTCGCGCGACGGTGGCAGTGGGATCGGTCGTCGGCGGGATCGTCGTCGGATTGCGGGTGTGCATCGTCGTCGCACTGGGGGGCTGCGCGTCCCGAAACCGGTACGTGCTCGACGTGGCGTCCCACTCCAGGTCCAAAGTCGTCTGTTTGAGAAACGTATCCAGATGCGGTGGTGCCGGAACACGGTCGAGTTCGGGGAAACGGGCGCGAACCCGGCTACGGATCTGCGACGGCGACAACGACTCCGACTGCGCCAAGCCAGTGAGCGCAGTCTGAATCGCGGCAGATGCGGCGATGTCCTTATTGTGCAGCTCGGCGCGCCCGGATACCGCGGCATGCTTGGAAATGGCCGCAGCCAAGCGGATCAGCCGGCCGTCGGTGGGCAGCGCGGTTTGTGCACCGGCATCACTGACCGAGCGGTAGCCGTCCAGGAAGGCCTTGCCCAGCTCCCGGGCCGCCGTCGGTCCCGGGATGACGATGTTGCGGTCAGCGGCCACCAACTCGTCGACGCGCTTAGCTGCCGATTCTGCCGCAGCCAACAGGAGTTCGTCGGTCGCGAGCAGGGCAAGGCGGCGGCCGTGCCTGCGCCGAACGAATTCCTTGGTACCCGAGGCAGTTTCATGTTCGCTGAGCCGTTCCAGCGCGACCCGGAGCAGCCCACCGGCGGCGCGATCGGCGCGCGCTCGCTGTGACAGGTCGGTCGACGTCACCGGCGCCTCGGGTAGGCGGGCACGAATCTCCGCGGTCAGGGTATCGATGGCTACGACGCCACCGAAGTCGGAGAGCACCTGGCGGGTAATCTCACTGACCGCGTCCAAGAGTTCGCGGGTGTCTTGGCGTTCAGCCCAGTCGTCCTGTAACTCCTTGAGCAGCTGCGGTCCGCGTTGGGCCGCCTTGCCCAGTTTGGCGGCGAGTTCGGTGCTGCTGGCGAAGGCATCGAGTCCGGGCTTCGCGCCAAGCAGGTACTCGGCGGCGTCCTTTCGTGTCGATGCGCGTGCTCCAGAGACTGCCGACAGCAGCAGACCCACGGCGTCGTCGAGCCCCATTAGGGCATCGCCGGACGCCTGCTTGCGTTCCTTGCCCAGCCGCTTTGTCCAGGCACGGAAGCGAGTGGTGATTTCCTTGCGGGTGTCCTTGGCCTCGCGGGCCACCAGGCGATTCAACCGCGTCGAATCGAGTGCCATGAGTTCGCCGACCGTGGTCACTTGCACAGTCGCCAACGCCGACACTGCTCGAGCGCTGAGGCCAGAATTCGCCAGAAGTGTTGTGATGGTGGCGTTCTCGGCTGCTTCGCCGTCAACCTGGTCTTCCGGCTCGTTAGCGAGGGCGCTGAATATTGCGCGCCACGCTCGGAGCATGTCCTCGGCAGTGTCGGGTCGATTCTCTGTGCGGCGTGACAGTGCGGAGGCGAAGAACTCGGTCATCACGGGCGCGATCGTCGGCTCAAACATGTCTGGTCGCAACGTGACGTCGTCGTCGACCGTGGCGGGATTGGCGTTTTCGTCGGACCCGTACCACGGCGTCTTTCCGGTCGCCATCTCGAAGAGCACCACGGCAGCGCCGTAACGCTCGGCTGCGGTGTCGTACTGTCGGCGCTCACCGATGCCGAGGAAGGGGTCCAGATATGGCGGGGTGCCGGCGTCGACGTTCTTGGCGTCGACACCGGCCATCGAGAAGTCGAACATCACCAGATGCGAATCGGCCCGCGGACTTGACTGATAGACACCAAGATTCGACGGTTTGATGTCGCGTTGGGTGACGCCGGCGCGTTCCAGGGCGAGCAGTGCCGTTAGCAGGTCGGTGCCCCAGCGTTCGAGGACGTCGATCGACAGCCGGCCGCGGTTGTTGAGTTCCTCGGCAAGCGTGGTTCGACCCGCGTACCGGAGCAGCAGTGCCGTGCGTCCACCGACGTCGAGGCAGTCGTGCAGCGTGACGATGCGTTCTTCGTTCTCGAGCTTGCCCAGCACCTTCGCCTCGGCCAGCAGACGCTCGGCGGCGTCGGCGTCCTTAGCGACCTTGAGAACCCGCTGGGCGTCGCCCACCTGCTTGTCGGTGACGAGGATGCCGACGGCGGTCGAGCCAGCACCCAGTCGTTGGCGGTAGACGAATCGTCCGTCGAGCTCAGCGCCGGGACCTGCCTCCAGCGGGTCGGTTCCGGTGGCCTTGCCCAGCAAGTCTTCGCGGACGGCGGTGAGTTGTTCGAGGAACGAGGCGACATCGGCGATTCGATCGGCGGGGCTGGGGTTGGTGGCATCGAGGACGAGCTGGCGCAGCGAGGTTCGCACCTGCGGCATCTCGGCGGCGAGGTCGAGGCCTCGGTCGCGACGCAGCCGGTCGATCAGTTCGCCACGCTCGGTGGCGGGCGGCTGACCGCTGAGGATGAAGAACGCCAGCGCGCCGAGACCGAAGATGTCGATGCGCGCCGGATCGGTGGGGCGGTGGCCTTCGGGTGCGGAATACAGCTGCGCGGCATCACTGGGGCTGGCTGCCATCAGGCTCAGTGAACCGGAGGAGAGCCTGCTGACGGCGGTGTCGGGGTTGGCGGGTAGGACTCCGGCGCTGTCCCAGTCGGTCACCTGGGGCAGGAGCTGCGAGCCTTTTTCTCGGATGGCAATGGCGCGAGGGTTGAGGCTGCGGTGCACGACACGATTGCGATGCGCGTAGTGGACGATGTCGGCGATGCGGCCGATGAGGTCAAGTTGGCGTTCCAACGAGAGCTTGCCTTTGTGATCCGCGAGCCAGAGATCGAGCGGGACGTCGCCCTTGGGTTGCGGGAACACCAGACCGACACCGAGTTCGGGTTCGTTGACGATGTCCTCAGGTACCTGCAAGCCGTCGAAGCGCAGGCGGGACAGCAGGTGGTACTCAGAGGTCACGGCCCGGGTGCGGGCGTGCTGCTCAGCGGTGGGGGCGCCCTGGCTGGTCAGGTAGAAGCGGATGCGGGCGTGGCGCTCGGCGTCGACGTGGTGAAACGCCGGCCAGTCCTGCCAGCCGTCGCCGTCGGCGAGCGGTTGCTCGTCGATGATCCACGAGCCGACTTCGCGTTGCCGGCGTGGGGCCAGGCCGATCGCCTTCATCAGCCCGGCGATGAGCAGGCTGTTGTGTTCGGTGATTGGCTCGTGTCGGGCGGGGGCGAGCAGGCACTCGGAGATGCCGGGCAGTCCGGTGGTCTTGGTGGCGCCATCGAGTCCGTACAGGTTGATCGCCGTGCTCGGTGAGAGGTCGCAGACGAACTCGGGGTGGCTGAGGAAGACCAACTCCTGGACGTAGGGGATGACGCCCTTCGGCAGGTGTCCTGCTTTCTGTCGCAGCGAGTCCTTCAGCAGCGACGCAAAGTACTGGGCCTTGCGGCGTGCCAGCAGCAGTGGAGAGTCCTCGGCGCGGTTGCCGTTACGCATCCACACGTGGTCGTTGCCGCGCAGAACGCCTCGGTAGTGCTTGAGTTCGATGAGGTAGAGCGTGTCGCGGGCCAGGACGAGTAGGTCGACTTCGTGCCAGCGGCCACGGTTGTCGCGAAACTCGAAGTTCGCCCAGGCGCGGAACGGGGGAGCGTCGGGCAGGGCCTCCTTGATGGCGTCGAGGCCGTGCTGTTCGTGGGCGAATTGCGACTCGGCGATCTGGACCCAGCGGCCGTCGTTCACCGGTTCGGTACCCCCTCGTCACAGTGTGCAGAGACAAACTTACTGACTTGTGCTTCGACCTTGGCGGATTGTGGCGTGATAGCGACCAATCCGGCGCGGGTTCCAAGTCCAAACTGCGAGTATTCACCGAGATGCCGACAACGCCGCGTCGCGCGTGGGCGGCGGTAACACCCAAGGCGTTGACGGTCTTCACCTCTAGACTCAACAAGAACGACATTACGAGGTAAGTCATGGCGGGCTCGGGCCAGCACTTCAAGGCGCTTGTACGAGGCGGGAGGCGCCTAGTGTCGGAGCCGTCGGCTAGGGGGTTGCGTTGCCGGAGCGTTCCCACGAGACCGACTTCGATCGTGCAATCGCATGCGCACTCGCAGCAGGGCGTGACGAGATGGATCTACTCGACGAGTTGGGCGAAGCCGCGATCGACTCGTATGCGATTTTGCTACCTACCGTCGACGGACTCGGCCCGCTGGGGCGGGAAGTGTCGAACGCGCCGGAGGCATTCGTGGACAAAGTGCGCACCCACCTCTCTGAACAGCGCGACGTGTTGTCCACTTTCAACGTGGCTTTCTTCGGCCGCACCGGTGCAGGCAAGAGCACGTTGTTGTCGGCCTTTGGCGGCCTGGACGGAAGTGACGTCTCGCCGGGTGACAGCGATTGGACGACGGAAGTGCGCTCGGTCGACTGGCGTGGCTGTCGCCTTTACGACACCCCAGGCATCAACGGATGGGGCCGTCTAAAGAGCCGCGCAGAACTCGAGGCCGCCGCGCGGCGGGCCGTCGAGATCGCCGACGTCGTGCTGTTGTGCTTCGACAGTCAGAGTCAACAGGCTAGCGAATTCTCCAAGGTCGCAGATTGGGTGCGCCACTACGGCAAGCCCACCATCGCTGTGCTCAATATCCGCAATCTGCGGTGGCGGCACCCTGTGAAAGTGTCCAATCAGACTGCGCGGCAGAATATTTCCGAACCAGTGCGTCAGCACAGCGATAATATTCGCACCGAGTTGGCCAGCATAGGACTAGCAGAGACCCCTGTGGTCGCCATCCACAGCAGGCGGGCACTATTCGCGCGGGCGAGCACGCCTTTTCGAGGCCCCGCCAAGCGGGACTTCCTCAACGAACGCGAGCAGCACGGCATCGATTATCTGGCCCGCTGGTCGAACTTCGGTACCCTCGAGTCGCTCTTGACGTCAGGGATCGCAGCCGGAGGCGCGCAGCTTCGGCTCACGTCTTTGCGTGAGGGCATGCGTGCGATCTTGTGGGACGAAGCCGGCATGCTTAAGGCGCTCGACCTGCGGCTGGGGGAGCGGATCGACGAGGTCGAAAGGGCCATCTCCAGGCACCTCGAGGTGCTTGGGTACCTGGAATCCGATGAGCGTGCGACTTATCTTCACGACGATGAGTGGAGTGGTGATCTGCTCACCATCGCCGAGACTGCCCGCGGCGCCCCGTACCTTATGCCGGCCGACGGCACCTTCAGTCGGTACCTGCGGACACTGCTGAAGCCGCAACTCTCGGTGCCACGCAGTGAGGCGCTGAAGCGGTTTAAGCGTCTGGAACGCAGGGCCTTCGACGATCACGAAGACGTCGACGAGGAGGCCTTCGTCAGTAGGGTGTTTGACGAGCCGGCAATAGCGGCCGCGCTTGAAGCAGTCTGGACGGAATCTGCGGCGTTCCTCGAACGGGAATTGTCCATGGCTGCAGCCGAACTGCGGCACAGTGACTTCTCTGCCGAACGCGACTCCTCTGGCCTCGGCGGGGCCGCGGGGTCAGCCTCGCAGGCCTTTGAGGCTGCGTTTCGGGCCACTGGACTGTTGACGGGAGTCACCGCTGCCGTCGGGGTGATCGCCCTCGCGAATGCATGGAACCCCATTGGGTGGGCGGGCGGCATTGTGGTGGCAGGCATCAGCATTGCGTCATCAGTACTGGGCATAGTTGGGAGTCGGCACGGCGACTCAGCCGAAAGGCAGCGGGCCGAAGCGCGGGCCAAGGCTGCCTATGCCGGGCGCACGGCGATCCGCACGACCTTCGACGGCATTGAGAAGGACTTTGCCGTCAACGCCCGTTCCACCGCATGGCGGGAAGCCGCGCCCAGCGTAAAAACACTGTTGCGCGAATCCGTCGTGCTGGCGCGGCTGCGCGACCAGATCGCGTCCATCGTCGAACAACTTGATGAAACGGCCTCGAAGATCGCTACGACGCCCAGTGTGGACGTTCTCGAAGGCGCCCTGCAAACACTGTTGAACGACGACACTTCGGCCGACGGTCGCGACCACCGAGATGTGCAGCGAATTCTGTTGGGTGAGAACTGGTTCGACGTCGCGATCACGCCGGATGATGTTAACACCACCGGGAGCGGTGTGTTTGTCGAAGCATGCCGTGCTCGTCACGATGCCGACGTCCACGAGTTGCGTCGTGCGCTCAGCGGTGCACTCCTCCACCCCGACATGACCCGTGTCGCTGGCTGGCTTCAGCTGCTCGCCGACACTGCCACTCGCGATGCGGCCTTTCGCGCTGCGTTGCTGGCCGCGACGCCGCCGCGTGGCGCGCGACCATCCGTCGCTGTCGCCGGTGACTTCAGTGCGGGTAAATCGTCGTTCATTAAGCGACTGTTGGTCGAGATGGAGGGCGAGGTCCCTGAGACGCTTCACATCCGTGCCGACCCCACGACCGACGACGTGCACGTCTACCAATTGGGCAGCGTCGACCTCGTGGACACCCCGGGCCTTCAAAGCGGTCGTAGCGGACACGACGACAAAGCGGTCTCAGCCACCACGAATGCAGCACTCGTCATCGTGCTACTCCACGTGAATCTGTTAATCGGAGACACGGCCCGCCTCGAGGGCGTCGTCAAGGGCACCGAGGCTGCACCCGGCAAGTGGCCACGGATGTTGTTCCTCATCAACCGTTGTGACGAGCTCGGTGTCGATCCGCTCCACGGGGTCGGGGAGTACTTCAACCGGCGCGACCGCAAGGCGACCGAACTGCATGCCGCGCTGGCGTCGCGGGGGATCGACATCGAACGGAACCATATCCACGGCATCGCTGCCGATCCCTTCTCCGCGGTCGGAAGTAGTCTGCCGGTCACCAGTGCCGCATACAACGCCAATCGGGAGTGGGACGGCGTTGGTGCCTTCCTCGAAGCGCTGCGTTCATTGTCACCGAGCGAGATCGCGCAGGCCAATGCCGTAGCGGCGCTCGACAATGCGGTGGCGGAGCTGCTTCTTTTGAACACCGAGACCCGGACAGAATACGAGGCGAACCGCGCCGACGCAGCCAAGCACGATGCCTTGATCAGAGCCCTGGACGAATGCCTCGACGATGCTCAACACCTATCGGACACGCTCGAGCACACCCTGTCGGAGGCGGTCTCGCGACACACGACCAACGCCATCAGCAAAATTCGGGAGGTGGAGCGAGGAGACGACGAGAAGCTGGCCAAGGCTATGGCCTCGTGGAACAACCCCGATCTGCACGCCGAGATTGACGTGTTCTTGACGTCGGCCACCGTCGAGATCGGTGAGTGGGCGGTGACCCACGCGTCTGCGATCAACCGTGAGCTAGCAGCCGCCAACTTCGACGAGAAGTTGGGCAGACCGGTAGCCGAAAAAGAGGACACGCCGCACGACACCATCGGGGATGTGCTCGGGGTGGGTGAATTCCTCACCGTGTCGGCGCAGAAGCTCGCAACGGGAGCGGGTACCCGGGATGCCGTATATGCCATCGGAAAGGGCCTCGGCAAGAACTTCAAGCCCTGGGGTGCAGTCAAACTCGGCCAGACGGTCGCGCGGGCCCGGGTGGTGCTGCAGGTCGCAGCAGTGGCATGGGACGCCGTCAGCTGGGTGCGCACCGAGGGCAGGCGATCGGACTGGGACGAGACCACCAATGCTGCGGTCGGATCCGTTGAGCAGAACGTTGCTGACAATGTCGCCGAGTTCCTTCGCGGTGAAAACGGCCCGATCGCGTACCTCGAGAAACGAATTGCCGAAGTCGCCGGCATCCGGGACGACCACAAGAATCAACAGATGCTCGCGGACTACGAACTATCACGCACTGACCGCCGCCTTTCGGCGATTAGCGCGCTGCTCGACGCCTTTGACAACCTGCGGAAGGAACCCAGGTCATTGTGAGCCCCATCGACATCACCGAAGCGAAGGCCTGGCTCGATGCCATCCCCGGTGGCCAACTCGGGATCGAAGCCGACCAGCAGTGGCATTTGTTCGCGAGCATCAGCGAACCCGTCGTCACGGTCTACGGTGCTTACGACACAGGGAAGAGCTCGCTGCTTCGACGGCTCATCGTCGACTCTGGCGTCGAGGTGCCGGAGTGGCTGACCATCAGTGCGCGCCATGAGACCTTTGAAGTCAACGAGGTCCGGGTGGCTGGGTGTCTGCTTCGGGACACGCCTGGGTTTGTCACGGGTGCCGACGACGCCCGTGCCGACATGAACACCCAACTGGCGAACGCCGCCGTCGATCTCACCGATGTTGTGATCGTCACCGTCACACCTCAGTTGGCGACCGCCGAGTTCCCCGCCTTGCAGGCATTAGTGCGACGCGCATGGGATCCAGGTTCGCTGTGGTTCGTCATCTCCCGGTTCGACGAGGCAGGCGTGGACCCGGAGTCGGATCTTGACGGATACCGGGAGCGGTCGAAGCGAAAGACTGATGAGCTCCGTAGTGCTCTGGATCTAGACGATGCCGTACCGGTGTTCGTCGTATCCCAGGACTTCGCGCAGATGGCCGGGTCGGAGCGCAACCCCGACCCGCAAATGTGGGATGACTGCCGTGGCTGGGACGGCATGGCCGAACTGCGCAGTGCACTGATCGACCTTGGTTCCGGTAACGGGTCCTCATTGAGAGCATCAGCGGCGCAGCGGTTCTGGCGGCGGGCGGTCGGCAACTCGCTGGACGGCCTCAATGTCGAAGTAGCGAAGTATCTTGATCATGAGAACTTCTCCGAAGAGGGTCTGCGACTGCGTCAGTCGTGGCTGGCCCAGCTGGAGGCACTCCAGAAGTCGGCCGATGCCGACCTGCGGGGCAAGATCTCGGAGTGCATTGGGCAAGCCGTCGACGATCAACGCGACGCGGATGCCATTCAGCTATCGCTGAAGACGTCCATTGACTTCTGGTACGGCCTGCAGGAGCGCAGCGTCGAGAAGCTCCTGCGCAACGTCGATGACACGATCGCTCTGGAGAAGCAGCGGCCGCCCTGGAAGAAACTCGAGACACTAGCGGAGTCGATCCGCGTCGAGGCGGATCGCTCGACGTCCGCCAAAGAGACGACCGAGGTCATCTCGCCAACCGTCGAGCGCGTCTCGAACGCGGCGCTTAAGGCACTGACCGAATACGAGAAGTACTCGTCTCTGAAGAAACCCACTCAAGCGGCCGCGTCCTCAGCGATGAACATGAGCAAGCGAGTTGCGGTCGCCACTGCCACCCTCCCGCTAGTGGTCGAGATGTCGTCGATCGCTGAAAAATTCCTGAAAAGTCGGGCGGACGCAGCGGAACGCGATCGTCAGCGGAAGTTCATGGAGGCCGAGCTTGAACGCACCGGCGAGCGTGCTGCTACGTTGGCGCTGAGCGAGTTCGAGCCATTGGCCGATGCGGCTCGGCAGGCGATCCTCGATGCGACAGCCGAGCGAGTCGACCTGAGAGATGGACTCGGCCAGCTGGTTGCGGAGCTGCGACGACTTATCGATTCGGGTGAGTCTCTATTGCGGACATCTGGGAAGGACCTTGCCCGGCCGGACTAAATGTCTTCGTCCCCGGCTTGCGAGACCTGCGCCAGGTCCAAGAGGCCGTCGCAGGCAAGACGCTTCAGCGCGATAAGTTCCGCCGCACGATGGAACCGCGCCTCGTCGGCACCGGCGCCCTGGAGCAGAACACCGGAACACGAGGCCGTCCGGCGGAGCTGTTCCGCAGGAAGCGATGACCCCGATAGGTCAGTGCGACGCAGGCCACATAAGCTCACTTATTGACACCCGTCAAGTCCTTTGTGAGCGAGGATGCATGACCAGTTCAATCGTCGATGACGCTGCCAAGGTTCTGGCTGAACCCCGCGCCTACGCGGAGGAGGCCCGCCTGTACAAGGCCCTGGCTCACCTGCGTGAACACGCCCCGGTGTCCTATGTCGAAGCGCCCGACTACCGGCCGTTTTGGGCGATTACCAAGCACTCCGACGTTATGGCGATCGAACGCGACAACGAGCTGTGGATCAACGCCCGTCGGCCGATGCTGCAGACCGCCGCTACTGATGAGCTGTCGGCGGCCAACCTCGCCGCCGGCGGCGGCTTGCGCACGCTGATCCACATGGATGACCCGCTTCACCGCGACATCCGCAAAATTGGCGCCGACTGGTTCCGGCCGAAGGCCATGCGCGCACTGAAGACCCGCGTCGACGAGTTGGCCAAGATCTACGTCGACAAGATGGTCGCCAACGGTCCCGAGTGCGACTTCGTCCAAGAGGTCGCGGTCAACTTCCCGCTGTATGTCATCTTGTCGCTGCTCGGGCTGCCGGAATCGGACTTCGGGCGCATGCTCAAGCTCACGCAAGAGCTGTTCGGCGGTGACGACGACGAGCTCAGCCGCGGCAAGGATCCGGAGGAGCTGCACGCGGTCATCCTCGACTTCTTCCAATACTTCACCGCGCTCACTGCCGAGCGCAGGGCCAATCCGACCGAAGATCTCGCCTCGGCGATCGCCAACGCCAAGCTCGACGGCGAATTCCTCAACGACATCGATTGCCTGTCCTACTACGTGATCGTCGCCAGCGCAGGCCACGACACCACCAGCGCCGCCATCTCGGGTGGGCTACTCGCTCTCATCGAGCACCAAGACCAACTGGCCCGGCTGAAAGCACAACCGGAGCTGATGGGCACGGCGGTCGAAGAGATCATCCGCTGGACCGCCCCGGTCAAGGAGTTCATGCGCACCGCCACCGCCGACACCGAAGTGCGCGGCGTCCCGATCAGCAAGGGCGAGTCGGTGTTGTTGTCCTACGTCTCGGCCAACCGCGATGAGGAAATCTTCGACAACCCAGACACATTCGACGTCGGGCGCGACCCGAATAAGCACCTGTCCTTCGGTTACGGCGTCCATTTCTGCCTCGGCGCAGCCCTGGCCCGCATGGAAATCAACAGCTTCTTCACCGAGCTGCTCCCGCGACTGGAGTCCATCGAGTTAGCCGGTGACCCGGAGTTCATCTCGACGATCTTCGTCGGCGGCCTCAAGCATCTGCCGATCCGGTACTCGCTGCGCTGACGTAGTCGGCGTCACTTCCGTTCCGGCCGACTACGCTGACACCACCACAAGCGGAAGGCGGCACATGCGACTGTTCATCACCGGCGTCGACGCCGACGGCAAGTCTTGCGTCGTCAGCAACGATGAGGTCGAAATCAACTCCGTCGCACCCGGTTTCGGCATCGCCATTCCGTTCAACACGGACCAGAGCCCACCGCCGGCACGCCCGCAAGGCAATGCCGATCTCATCGACCAGTTCCTCGAGCCCGGCCTCGTCCGCTGGATGGTCGTCGAGCAAGGCCCCAACACTGAAACTCCGAAGCACCACACCGACACCGTCGACTTGGAGACGGTTATCAGCGGAAGCGTCGACCTGATCCTCGATGACGGTGCCCATCGCCTCGAAGCCGGCGACATGGTCGTCATGAACGGTGTCGACCACGCGTGGAAGGCCGGCCCGGACGGCTATCGGATGACCGCCGTGCTTATCGGCACCCCGCCGCCGGATTGATCAGGCCTAGACCGTCAGCCCGCCTCGGCAAACCACAGCTGTTTGGCTCACGCGTCCATTGCTCACGGACGTCGCCCAAAGGTGCTCCCCATGGGGCGAATTGATGGACTGCACCAGGTCTGAATCCGGATTCAGAGCTGATCAGCTGTCGGCCCGCCAAGTGACCTCGACGTCGTTGTCTTTGAGAGTGATTAGCGCTTGGGTCACGCCGTCGTCGTCGGCGAACTCCACCTCGTATGCCGGCGGGAGCCCCGGATTGCGGTAGACCATCACGACCGTGCCCTGAGCGCCGACAGCAAGGTCGTATTGCGGCAACGGCCGTAGCAGGCGGACGACGTCGTATTCCTGTGGACTCATGTCCCGCACTCTCTCATCGCTTCGTCGGAATCGCCGTGACCAACCGGACCACGCCGTCATTGTTCCGAATGAAGGCGAAGGTTACGTCGATCGTCTTACCGTTCGACCCCACAACAGGTATGACCTGGTTGTACTTGGTCCCGTATTCGGTTACGCCCGTTTCCACTGCCTTGGCGGGATCAAATACGATTTGCTTTTGCAGATCAGCGGCGTTCTCCCGGGTAAATCCGAGAGCCTGATCAAACCATTTCGCCTTCGGTCCACCGGTGGGATGGTCGGGGTTGAGTAGGTACTTCTCGAGCTTGTCCTTGACGCTGTCATCGCCAAGCTTCCTGGCCTCTGCTGCTTCGACCCGTGCCGCACCACCGCCCGCTACTTCGGCAGCGAAGATTGTCGGGCGCGCCGCCAGCAGCGGTCCAAGTTCGGTGAGTGACCTTGCTGCGGCGCCTGCTGCGCTGACGGCGGGGAGAGCTGAAAGTTCAGCGGCAGCACGGAATTCACGGATGATCGTGGCGATGCGCGCGCCGGTGGCCGTCAGCCGCGAGACATCGACCACTTTGGACACCGCTTCGCTTGCACCTGCAGTGAAAGGAATCAGAACCGCAGCGATGACCTCGGATACCGCAACCGTGGCGCCCAGGACCACCATCTCGTGAATGATCTTGGAATGTGCGTCGTCGATGGTCTGCGCGTAGGCCGAGCACACCTTGGCCGCGTCGTCGAATCCGTTGGCAGTGCTCGTCATATGGTCGCGCACCATAGTGCAGTTCTTGATGAGATCCGGGAACTCGGGGGACTTCTGGTCCGACAGCGGTGCGATGGCGCCCATCGAACCTGGCCCTCCGTTGACCAGCTGCGCGGACGCTCGCAACTGGCGAGCCGCGCTGGTCCAGCTATCCGAGGCGGCGCGCAGCTTGTCCTGATGCCCATTCGGCCACAGCTCGCCCTGGACGTAAGCCGAAATTGTGTGCCACCACTCCGGGACATCGCCGTGGCCGCCCTCCACGGGCGGAAGGGCAGGCTCCGGGAAAGACGGTGCACCCATCGGAGGCATCTCAAGCACCGTCTCGTTATTGATGGCTGATTGCCCGTCGGCATTCAGGTGGTTCACCCCGGTCGCAAAAAGGAGGTCCGAGCATTGGCCGGCGCCCTGGACGTCGGCGGCGGCGGCTTTGATCAGCGACTTGGCCAACGGGTCATACTTCACGGCCCACGCGTGTGCGCCAGTGTCGGTTCCCGCCATTCCCGCCGACCCATTCAACGAACTCGCGAGTCCGGTCACGGCAGATCCCGCGGAGGTGCGGACGCTGGTGAAGACGCGCGCGGCGGAGAACAGGACTTCGGAGTCGACGTCCTGCGTCACGGCCACATTCCGCGGTTGACCTCGCCAACACGGGTGTAGTTGCGATGGGCAAGGCTGGCGCTTTCCCGCAGGAAGTCGGCGGATTCGCGCAGTTCTCCGGCCAACCGCATCCATGTCTCGTGATACTCACGCTCGCTCTCGACACCCTGGCCCAGCCACGTCCCGTGGAGCTTGATGATCTCCCGATCTACAGCCCTGGCGATCTCCTCGGCGCGCTGATTGAACGCGGCAAGACGGTCGGCGAATGCCAAGAGCTCATCAAGGTTCACCGTGTAGCGACTCATGTCGGTTCACCACTGTCATGTACCCTGCCAAGGGCGCTACTGGCCCGATCCTCGTGCTCGGCGAGGAGAGCAGCCGACTGAACTAACAGGCTCGAATGTTCTTGCAGGACAGCCACTACCACCTTCGCGTCCTGATGCCACTCATCCCATGCCGCCTCGTACGCCGAACCTGCTTTGCCGATCCAGGTCCCAGTCAGGTCGCTCCAATTGCGGGCGATGTCCGCGAGCTCTCTACCCAGGTCGTCGGCGCGGTTCGCGAGCGATTGAGCAGTTGTGACAGTCTCCTCGATTTGCATCCGCAACACGCCAGCCATGCCCACCCCAGTAATCGAATAAGTGCGTCCCGGCTACCAGTCAAGGTCATGAACGGTGGTTATACAACTCACCCAAACCGGGAACCCCGCCGCCCGCATAACCGACGTTAGGTCGCCCGGACCCCTAGACAACGCGGGTTGTCAACCGAGAAGATGGCCTATGCGCATGTGGCAGGCACTCGCGACGGCACTACTCACGGCGGCACTAGCAGCGCCAATTGCCAACGCCGACAACCCAACCCCGTCACTGCCGCAGTTCGCGCCCCACGAATCCGACTGGCAGCCCATCAGCACCGTCTATCCGTACAACCTCTGGCAGAACCGCGTCACGCCCGAGCAAGTCACCGCCATGCGCGACTCCTGCCGATGGTTCAACGCCCAATACGACCCGCTCATGAGCCAAACACTCGGCTTCCAACACTTCCTTGGCAACGCCCACGACGTCTGGCAAGCCCCCGGCGTCCAAGAAGCCGCCGACACCATCGAAGCCAACCTCGATCAGTCCGCGGCCTTCCTCGACCCCCGCGCGCACACCCTGTTCATCGTGAACTACCCCGACCAGAGCGAGTATTCGCCTGTTTACAACGGGGATTCGATGTTCCACCTCTGGTATCAGCTCACCCAGATCAGCGACAACATGAAGCACGAGATGCCCTCGGGTCAGCTCAACGCCCACATCGCGACCGCCAACGTCTACGGCAACACCATCCGCGAGTCCGGAGTCTGCGCAGGCGCGTAACCCCAACCGCTAGCCTCAAGCGGTGATGATCGGTGTCGTAGCTGCCCTGCTGGCATGCGTGGGCTACGGGGTCTCCTCGGTACTGCAGGCCTACGGCGCCCGCAGATCAGCAGCCGCAGCCCGCGACCGCGGCGCCACCGGACACGTCACCGCCACCGGCGGCCCGACCCTGCGCTCGACCATCCACGCCGCGCTCACTACAGCGTTCATCGTCGGGATCGTCCTGGACGTCGTGGGTTTCGCCGGCAGTGCGGTCTCGGCGCGGCTGATTCCGCTGTTCCTATCGCAGACGATCATCAGCGCCAACCTGGTCGTCACCGCGGTGCTCGGTATCGCCGTCCTGGGCATCGGTTTGCGCAACCGCGACTGGATCGCTATCGCTGCGGTCATCGCCTCACTGTTCGTGCTCGGCCTCGCCTCCGGGGAGCGGGGAGCCGTGAACCCGGATCGGCTTGTCCACTGGGTCGTGCTCGGGGTGTCGGTCCTGATCTTGCTCGGCGGAATCGCTCTCACCCGCACCCTCGGGTCGCGGAGTGCAGTCATGGCCGGACTGATCGCCGGTGTGCTTTTCGGGATGCTCGCGATCGGGGTGAGGGTGCTCGATGGTCTTGAGCCACTGCAACTCTGGATCGTGCTGACCGACCCGGCGGCGTGGACAGTCATCATCGCCGGCGTCGGCGGCTTCTACCTACACACCGTGGCGTTGCAACTCGGCTCGGTGAACGGCGCCACCGCAGCCCTCGTCGTCGGGGAGACCGTGGTCCCCGGAATCGTCGGCGTAGCGTTCCTCGGCGACAGCTCCCAGCCCGGACTCGGCTGGCTGGTGGCCCTCGGATTTGTCGGAGCTGTAGCGGGTGCGGTGGCAGTGGCCGCCTTCGGTGCCATCGGTCATCAGACAGTGCAGGAGATCGAGACCACAGGCGAAGTCCCGCAAGAAACCTAGGCGGCAGTGAACCGAATCGCCGCCAGCTTGTTCACCTCGATCGCCTCCCGGAACTCCTCCGAAGAAGGCATCCGGTTATCACGGAACTGCAGCCCCATCATCCGCTGCGCGCGCTTCACTCCATACGAGAGCGCGCACCGATGAAACAGATCAGCGGTCAACTCCCGGTCCTCGATGAGCTCGCCGCGCATGGCTCTCGTATGCCCGGCGTACAACACCGACGCCGCAGCCCCGCCGCGAAAGTTAACCTTCCACGCCGAGCCCACCAACGCGTACAGATCACCGTCGATGTGGTGCGCACTAACCGGCAGCACGAACTCCCGGCCCGACTTGCGCCCCCTGAACGAAAGCACCATGAATTGCTTGCGCAGCCCGCCCGCAAACGGAGTGCGCAACAGATACCGCATGAGCGGGTTGACCGCCCGCATGATCGCGTCCGGCGGAGGCGCCGGCGTGATCGCCGCTGTCTGATCTGCCACCTGACAACGGTACGACCGCAAACCCGAAAACCGCAGGTCATTCCCCACACAGCTGCCCCCGAGCTTGCGCCGCCCCAAGAGAAACGGCTTTCATGGGGGCATGGACCGACGCCAGATGCTCATGACCGCGGGCTTCGGCCTCTTAGCAGCAGCTACCAAACTCCCGCAGGCTAGCGCCACACCAACCGCATCCGCACCACAAGCCCCGGCCCCGCAGAACTACCTCTTCCACGACGAGTTCGACGGCCCCGCCGGCTCTGCTCCCGACCCGTCGAAGTGGACGACCGCCCTGGCCCGCGAAACGATGGAAGACCCCACCTTCTGGGAGCTGCCCCAGAACGTCGGCCAATACCGCGACGACCGCCGCAACGTGTACCTCGACGGCAAGTCCAACCTCGTCTTCCACGCCGCCAAAGACGGACCCACCTACTACAGCGGCAAGATCTTCGGGAAGTGGCAGGGCGGCATCGGCCACACCTGGGAAGCCCGCATGAAGATGGACTGCCTCACCCCCGGCTGCTGGCCCGCCTACTATCTCTCCAACGAAAGCCCCGTCAACGGCGGCGAGGTCGACGTCATGGAGTGGTACGGCAACGGCAACTGGGCGCCCGGTACCGCCGTGCACGCCAAGCTCAACGGCGGCGAACACGTCAGCCAGACCATCGCGGTCGACAGCGCATGGCACACGTGGCGCGTCACGTGGGACGACGCGGGTATGCGGTTCTACAAGGACTACGTCGACGGCGCCGCGCCCTACTTCAACGTGCCGGCGCGTTCACTGCCGGACTGGCAGTTCAACAATCCGGGCTACACGCTGATGCCGGTGTTCGACCTTGCGGTCGCTGGCTCTGGTGGCGGCGATCCCACCGGCGGCAGCTACCCGGCCAACATGCTGATCGACTACATCCGCGTCTGGTAGCCGGCGTCGCGCTTCGTCGAAACTGCGCTCAGATCGCATATGGGCGCGGGAATAGCGATCTGTATGCAATCTCGATGCGCGTTTCTGGGACGTGATATCGCCGGTGATATCGCGTTCTGGAAGATCATCATCATGGTCCGCACGATCGGCCGTATGGGCTGCGCCGACTGTGAGCCTCCTGCATGCATTTTGGCGATTTTGCGTGTAAAGGGCTCACAGTCGGCGACGGCGCAGCCAACTACCGCCGACGCCCCGCCGGCCGGCCCAGCAGCGTGACCTCCATCAGCCGCCGGATCGTCGCGACCGAGCCGGACGCCGGGTCGCGATGGAACAGCCGGCCGAAGTCCACTGTCAACGCGAACGCAGCACCGACCGCGTACCGCGCCGCACCCATCTTCATCTCCGGTCGCACCGCCGTCACCAGCCGCGCCCACGCATCCATCGTCGAACCCTCGATGGTCTCCAATACCCGCAGGTCCGCATCCGGAACATTGTGCCGCTCTGTGTAATACACGTACGGCAGATCCGGTGACTCGATCACCCGCCCCAGATAGTCGTCGACCAACTCGTCGAGCACCGTCTCCGGATCGTCGGCGCGGCCGAGCGCATCGGCGGTATCACTCGAATGCCGGTCGGCCGCCCGCCGATACGCCAACGCGAGGATGTCCGCCTTGCCCGGGAACGACCGGTACAGCCCCGAGGCCTGGATACCGACCGCCGACGCGATGTCCTCCATGCTGGTGTTGCGATACCCGTTCTCGTAAAACAGCCGCACCGACTCGTAGAGCACATGCTCGTACATTCCGGCCTCGGGTCCGACCGTCAGCCGCTCCCGCGTGATTGCCGACCGGCGCCGGGTCGGCGGCAGCTCGGCGGCCAGCACACCATCGACCATGGTGATCAGCCAAGCCCGGATCTCGCTGGCCGACAGCGGGTTCGAGTGGTCGGTGATGCTGCCGATCAGGCTCAGCGACGCCGCCGACAAGGTCCAGCGCTGACGCGACGTCAGCTTGGGTCGCAACTGCGCCAGCGGCCGCTGCAACCGGCGGTTCACCAACCGGATCTGCTCGGCCAAGAGCTGCTGATCGTCCTCGCGAAGATAGCGGGCCTCCCACCGGTACAGCCCGCCCGCCGTCCGGTTGGCAATCGTGGTGTCGATCAGCGCAGACGTCAACGCCCGCAACGTCACCACGGGCTCGTCGTCACCGCGGTCGTCAGCGAACGCTGTGGCATCGACGAGTAGCTGTCCCAGTCCCAGCACCGCGTCGCGGAACAGGTCGTACTTGCTCGGCGAGTGCCGGTACAGCGCCGCGGGCGTGATGCCGACCCGCGCGGCGATGTCCTCCATGCTGACCGCGTGGTAGCCCTGCGACCCGAACGCGTCGGCCGACGCACGCGCAATCTGCGCCTTGCGATCCTTCGGCCGCCGCCGGACGGCGGGTTCGCCTTCTGACACGGACTCCACGCTAGTCGCTCCTCGGCTGCACTACTGAAAAGGTCGAACGAAGTGAGAACCATAGTTCACTTCTTCTTGCCGCCCATCGCCGCTCTGTGAGACGCTTCATAGAGGTAGACAAGGAGAGATGTGCGCATGCAATCGTCATCGTTGACCGCCAATGACACCCGCATCACCATTCACAAAAGAACCACTCGCTGGGGCGACGAACCTGTCACCGCCGCCGATGCCCTCGACTTCTGGTCCTTCGCCGGCGGCGCTGCCAACGTCATCATGCAACTGTCCGCACCCGGCGTCGGCTACGGCGTCGTCGAGTCCAAAGTCGACTCCGGCAACCTGCTCATCCACCCGTGGAAGCGCGCCCGCACCACCTTCACCTACATCGCCGTCGCGGTCCTCGGCACCGATGACGACAAGCTCCTGTACCGCGAGGCCGTCAACTCCGCGCACCGCCACGTCAAGTCCACCGAGGAAAGCCCGGTGCGCTACAACGCCTTTGACCGCGACCTGCAGATGTGGGTAGCCGCCTGCCTGTACGTCGGGCTCGAAGACACCTACCAGCTGCTGCGCGGCGAGATGACCTCCGACCAGGCCGAGGGCTTCTACCGCTCCGCCTGGCCGCTCGGCACCACCCTTCAGGTCACCGAAGACCAGTGGCCGCCCACCCGCGTGGACTTCGACGACTACTGGAACGCCGCCTGCCAACGCGTCCACTTCGACGACACCGTCCGCGAATACCTGTTCGACCTGATCGACCTGAAGATGATCAACCCGTTGCTGCGCTTGCCCTTCCACCGCCTGCTGAAGTTCCTCACCGCCGGCTTCCTCGCACCGGTGTTCCGCGATGCGCTGGGCCTGACGTGGAGCGCGCGGAAACAACGCCGGTTCGAAAGACTCTTCCGGTTCGTCGCGCTGGTCAACCGGTTCCTGCCGTCGTTCATCCGCCAGCCCGGGCCGCACCTGTTGCTGGTCGACCTGCGCTGGCGGGCCCGTCACGGCAAGCGGCTGGTCTAGGGCGCTCACGTTCCGCCGAACTGCGGACGCAGCACCGAACTCAGCGCGGCCAGCGGAATGTGCGCCTGCACGGTGCCGCCGTCCAACGACCACTGCATGACGCCCGGCGTGTAGTTGATCGGCGAATCGTGGGCGACCGGATAATCCGGCATGTACAGGATCAGCTCGTCACCCGACAACGCCCACGCCTTGTACCCACCGGAGTACACCTTGTCCGGGCCCCAGCGATCGGCCATGAACGGATAGCTGCCCGGCTGGTGTGCCGGCGGCGCCTGATCCAGCGCGTCGGTGATGAACGGCTGACCCAGCGAGGCGATCGCGCCGAAATCCACTCCGGACTTCAAGATATCGGCCAAACCCAAACGCACGCCGCGGCCCATGTCGAACGTGAATGTGCGAAAGGCATTGTTGGGCTTAGGTCCGTCGGCGTGGTAGTCCTCGTGGAACACCACGCTCAGCACGTCGCCGCGCTGCAGGATCTGGAAGTTCTCTTCACCGAAGCTGTCGGCGGCCATGTGCACGCCGACATTGCGCCAGTTGCTGACCAGCTGCGTCAGGTAGTCCCGGATGGTCGGGCCGGTCACGGGGTTGTCGACGAGATCCCCGGGCACCGCCACCTTGATGTCACGGACGGCCTTGCGTTCCGAGAGCACCGAGGTGTGGCAGTATGCGCCGTCCCAGTCCGCGCCGACGCTCCCGCAGAAGTCCGGTGCCGACGCCGAAGCTACCGGGGCGGCGACCACCGCGGCCGAAGCCAGCACGCCGAGCAACCGCACCAACATCAGGGCAGTTCGACTTTGCTTGCCCGCCAAGCCCCGTCGACTTTCTCCATCGTTATCTTGACCCGGCTGCGGTCGATCCGCGGGTCCGGCGCGGCCTTGTTGGCCACCGTCTGGTCGACGAACATCAACACGACGACTTTGTCAGCCGTGGCCGACTTCACCGCCGAGTCGATCACCACACCGTGTGCGGTGGCCTTGTTGTCGAGCAGCAGCTGACGCAGCTGCGCGCTGGATTGCGAGTACATGTCCTTGAATTCACCGGTGGCACCGTTGAGCACCTCGGCGAAGTTCTGGTCGACGTTGTTGGAGTCAATGCTCGTCAGCACCTGCGCGTAGTGGACCGCGGCAGCCTGGCCGTCGCGCGATGCCACCTCGACCTGGTGCTCCTGCCACGCCTGCCAGCCCAAAAAGCCCGAGCCGGCGAGCAGCGCAACGATCAACGCGCCCAGCAATACTCGCCGGACGAGGGGCCAGCGCCGCCGCGTGGCCGGCTCCTCGACGGCGTCCACCTCAGAATCGGCGTCAAGCTCGGTCTCTACCTCGGAGTCAACTTCGGAATCGGAATCAACCTCGGGTTCGATGTCAGTCGTAGCGGTCACCGCAATCTCCTTAACTCGGCGGTTCGATCGGCAGCACCGGGCCGCCGTACGGGGTCGGAATGGTGTAGCGGCCCTTGGGTGTCGGGTCGGTGGTCTGGCCCAGGTCGGCACCCGGTGGGGGACCGGCGGTGTCGTCGCCGCCCGGCCGTGGTGCGTTCTTGGCGCCGCGGATCAGTACCGCGGGATCGTCGTCGCGGCAGTAGGTGTACAGGTACGGCTCGGGATAGTCGGCTGACGACGGCGGCCGGCGCGGGGTCCCGTAGTCGCACGTGTAGCGCGGGTAGACGTCCGCGGTCACCCAGAGGCCATGGTCGTGCATGATGCTGCCCAGCGCATCGAGCAGCGACCCGCGGTAGTCCGGGAACAGCGCGTTGAGCGCCGGTACCCGCACGTACAACAGCTGCCCCGCGGTGGCCATACTGGTCAATAACCCCACCATGGTGTCGGAGTTGTCGGTGAACAGGTTGTCGGTGGCCGAAAGGGTTTGCGGCGTCTGGTCGACGAGCCGCCGATATCCGTCGACCATCTTGTTCACCCCGATGAACGTGCGGCCCAGGTTGCCGGTGGCCACCTTGATCCCCGGGTTCTTGTCGGCGGCCGTCGTCAACACGATCCGGCTGGTCTTCAAAACACTGGTGGTCTCCGGCAGAACGGAATCCAGCGTCGACAACAGGAAGGTGCCACCGTCGATGATGTTCGCCATCTTCTGCGGACCCTGATTGGTCAGGCTGAGCTCTTTCTTGATCAGCTCGAGCTTGGCCGGGTCGACCTGCTTCAGCATCCCGTCGGCGTCGGCCAGCACCTGCGCCAGGCTGACCGGCACCGAGGTCTTGTTCTGGGCGATCACGCTGCCGTCGTGCAGGTACGGGCCGGCATCGGAGTCCGGCGCGAATTCGATGTACTGCTCACCGGCGGGGGAGAGCCCCGACACCCGCACCGGACTCGCGGTCGGGATTCGCACATCCGAACGCACCGTGGCCACTGCGGCGACCCCGCCGGGCGTCACGGCCAGTGACTGCACCCGTCCGATCGGCACCCCGCGCAGGGTGACGTCCTGATTGGGCAGCAGCCCACCGGATTCCGGCAGCTGGATGGTCACCCGGTACGCCGACTCGAACGGCGTCACCCGCAGCGCACCGACCAACACGTAGGCGGTCGCGACCACCAGGGTCAGCACCAAACCCGCTGTCGACAACCACAATCGATGCCGATACCCGAATCCGACCACCCGCACGACCTGGTCGGCTGTCCTGTCGATCATGGCGGCGGCTCCGACCCAGGAGCGGGGCTCGGGGGCGCCACGATCAGCTCGCCGGGTTTGTCAGGGCTGGGCAACACGGGAACCTGCGGAACACCCGGGCCCTGCCCGACGACGCGCTGCTGCAACCGCCACAGGGTGTACTTGAACGTGCCGGCCATCTGCGCCCAGTCATACCGCTTCGGCCCGTGGAATCCGACGTCACCGCCGAACCCTGCGTCCGGAATCGACCCCAGCACCAGCCGGTCGATGCTGGCACGCACCGAAATCGCGTTGCTGGGAGTCGATTTGATGAACGGCGGCATCAACCGGTTCAGCGCAGCCAGATTGGCGTCCGGTGCCAGCACCAAGTCGTTCCACGACCGCGCGATGGTGTTGGCGTCGGCGATCACGCTGCGCCCACTGCTGTCGGTGCCCGCGATAGATGGGAACTTCTCCAGCTGCGTGCCGGTGTCACCGGCCTGCTGCACCACGTCGGCGACGCTGTCGGCGTTGGCCGCCAAGGCGTCAGTCGCTGGCCCCGCGGCGGCCACGACCTCGCTGAGTTGCTGATTCTTGGCGTCGAGTTCCCGTGCCAAGTCCGATGTCTCGGTGAGTGCATCCGAAATCTGGCCCGAGCGCGCCGTGAGTTTGGACAGTGTGCCGTTCGTTTTGGCGATGATGTCGCCGAACGCCTGGCCCTGGTCGCCGGTCGCCTTACCCAACCCGTTGATGATGTTGGTGAAGTTCCGCACCGCGCCGCCGTTGACCATGACCGCCGCCGAACTGAGCACCGACTCCACCGTGGCCGCCGCCGCGGTGTTGTCCAAACCGATGGTGTCGCCATCCTTCAACAGCGGCGTGGCAGGCGAGGCGGCTGCTGGTGGTTTTAGCGCGATAAACACATCACCCAGCGGGGTGGCCGAACGCAATTCGGCCGTGCTGCCCTGCGGCAAGCGCACCCCGTCCATGACCCGGATCGTGGTGACGGCGGTGTAGTTGCGCGCCACCATCGTCTCCATCTGACCGACGTCGGCACCCGCGAGCTTCACCTTGGCGTTGGCCGGCAGGTTCAGCGCGTTGGAGAACACCGCGGTGAGCCGGTACCCGCCGCTACCTACCGTCGGCGCCGGCAACGGCAGACTCGACAACCCGTTGGACGAGCACGCCGTCGCACCGACCGCGACGAACAGCACCGCAAGAGCCCGTTTCATTTCTGCCCCATCGCGGCCATACCGTCGAGCACGTAGCTCAGCCCGAAATCTGGCCCGAAGTCCTGCAATGTGCCGGTGCTGCAACCCAACTGACGCAGACCCATCAAGTTGCACAGTTCCTTGGTCGCCGTGTTGTCGAACAACACCCGGTCGGTGAGCACCCGGGCCCGCGCGACGCCGTTGTTGCGGTCGACGACGTTGTACAGGTTGTCCAGCGTCAGCGGGGCGACGTCGAGGAACTCCTTGAGGTCACGCTGACGTTCGACGAGCGTGTTGGCGGTGGTGTTGCCGTTGTTGACGACGGCCTTGATGTTGTCCCGGTTCTTTTCCAGGAAGTCGCCGACCTGCGCGAGCAACGTGTTCATCGTCTTGCCGGTGGTGCCGCTGCCGAAGTCCTCGTCGTTGACGATCTGGCTCAGCTGGCGCACGGTGGTGCCGAAGTCGCGCAGCTGCGCGTCGTTGTCGGCGGCCGCCTGCAGCAGCGAACTGAGGTTGCGCACGATCGTGGTCAACTGATCGCGGGTCTGCGCACCCCCGTCTGCGGACAGCCGCAACGCATTCGACAACTCGCCCAGTGCGTCTTTGATTTTCTGCCCGTTGCCGTCGGCGATCGCCGCGCCCGAGTTGACCACGTCGGCCACCGGGCCGTTTCCGTTGCCGTCACCCTTCAACGACAGCGAGATCTTGTCGAGCACGCCGAGCACCCGGGCGAATTCCACGGGCGTCTTGGTACGCGGCAGCCCGATGGTGTCGCGGTCCTTGAGGACCGGACCGCCGCGATAGGGCGGGGTGAGCTCGATCTGCCGGTCGGTCAGGATCGACGTCGAGATCGTGACCGCCTGGGCGTCCGCGGGGATCTTGACGCCGCGGTCCACGGTGAACTGCACCTCCACGTAGCCGCTCTTGGGCGTGATCGCTTTGACCTTGCCCACCGGCATCCCCAGCACCGCCACCGTGTTGTCCACATAAAGCCCGGCAGCGCTGTCGAATTGGGCGGTCAGCGTGATGTGGTCGGTAGTCGAGCGGAAGTACACCCACCCCACGGTGACCGCCGACGCGGCGGCCACCACGACCACCGTCAGGACAGCCAGCAGCCTGGCGCGCGCGCTCACTTGCAATCCTTGAAGTACTGGATCATGCCGAACTGCTTGGCCCGTCCGCTGATCGCGCACATCCAGGAGTCGACCGCCAAACCGTTGGGCGCATTGAAGTCGAAGGCGTTGCCGGTGCCGCTGGCGTTTGCGAAACCGCGCAAGGCGACCGGGCCGGCCTGCAGCGTGCTGCGCAGCAGATCGTCATGCTGGGCCAGCAGATCGGACAGCTGCCGCAGGTTCTTGACGGTCTGGTCCAGCTCGCTGCGGTTGGCCACCACGGTGGTGCTCATCGTGTTCACCAAGTTGGTCAGCGCCGCCATCATCGCGTGGAAGGTCGCGCTGCGTTCCACGAACCGGCTGATCAGCTCCTGGCCTTGGTTGATCATCGCCCCGATGTTGGCGTGCTGGCGTTCCAGCGTGGAGCTGATCACATCGGTGCTCTTGAGCAAGGCGCCCAACTGGTCTCGCCGGTCGGCGATCACCGTCGACAGCGTCTGAATGTTCCGCATGGCCTGCGGCACCACTTCGGGCAGGCCCTGCATCTGCTTCCCGAGAATGCCCAACGACGTCGCGAACGCATCGGTGTCCACCTGCTCGTAGGTGGTCGTCACGTCGGCCAGCGCGGCCTGCAGGTCGTAGGGCACCTCGGTGTGGGACAGGTCGAACGTGTTGTTCGGCAACGCGCCACCGTCTTCGGGTTCCAGCGACAGATAGCGCGAGCCCAGAATCGTGGCGACCTTGATGACCGCCTTCGAGTTGGTGCCGAGTGCGACGTCATCACGCACCTCGAGCCCTGCCTCGACGTGGTCGCCGGCCAGCTTCATGCTGGTGACCTTGCCGACCTGGATGCCGCCGATGGTGATCGGGTTCCCGGCTTGCAGGGCGGCGGCCTGGAGGAACAGCGCCGTGTAGTGCCGGTGACCGACGTTGGCCGCGTTGGCAATCAGCATCGCGCCGACGATGACGCTGACTACGGCGACGGCGATCAGGCCGAGCCAGGTCTTGTTGTAACTTTCCAGCCGACGCCTAGCCATCGGCCATATTCCTGCATCGGGGGGTGTACATCGCTTTGCTCCCGGGGGTCGCCGCGTTGACGATGATCGGCGTGATGTCGTTGAGTCCGGGGAAGAAGCCGGTGGCGTTCAGGTCGCAGGCGTACGCGTTGCCGAAGGCGCCCTCGTTGGTGATCCGGCCCAGCCCCTTGAGCATCAGCGGCAGGTTGTCGCCGGTGAACGCGAGCTGCGGTTCGATGTCGACCAGGTGACCGGTGAAACCCGGTTGGCGGGTGATCATTTCGTTCAGCTGCGGATTGACCGTGTCAGAGATCGTGGACAGCTGCCGGAGCACCCGCGCCATCGTGCCGGTGGAGGCGACCAGCTCGGGGCGCCGCGCGTTGAAGTTCGACACGACCTTGCTGGACTGCGAGAGCACCTGATCGAGGCTCTTGTTCTGCGTCGAGAGGTTCGCCATCACGGTGTTCAGTTGGGTGATCACATCGCCAAGGACCTGATCGCGGCCCGCGAAAGTGTCCGTCAGCGTGGAGGTCTGGCTGACCAGGTTCACGATCGAGGAGTTGTCACCCTGCAGCGACTGGATGACGCCCTTGGTCAGGTTGTCGGCATCGCGTGGGTTCAGCACGCTGAACAACGGTTCGTAGCCGTTGAGCAGGGTGCCGACATCAAACGACGGGTCGGTGCGCTCGAGCGGGATCGTGGCGTGCGGTGAGAGCGGGCCCGGACTGCCGATCCTGCCCAGCGACAACCCTAGGTAACGCTGACCGACGATGTTCTGGTACGTGACCGACGCGACGGTGTTGCCGAACAGATGCTGCTCGTTTTGCACCACGAACGACACCTTCGCCAATTTGCCTGCCAATTCGATCTTTTCGACCCGGCCGACCCGCACGCCCGCCATCCGGACGTCGTCGCCCTCCCGCAGCCCGAAGACGTCGGTGAACATCGCCGCATACGGGGTGGTCGGTCCGGCCACGTCGCGGCGCAGCGTGGCGTACACCAGCCACGTCAGCGTCACCGCCACGACCATGAACAGTGACAGCCCGATCAATGGAGCGCGAAATCTCATCGGGCGCCTCCGGCTTCGGCGGGCAGCGGCGGAGCAGGCGCCGGAGCACCAGGCGCGTCGTCGGGATCGGCGGTGCCCGGCACCCGCGGAAACGGCGGAGCCCACCAGGGTGTCGGCGGATTCGGGTCGGCCAGGTTCGGGTTCGGGTTGACCAACGGCGGTCCGACGGCGATCAGGTTGCCGCCTGCGCCGACCACCGTCCCCGGCGTGGGCGCCAAATCCTTGGGGGGCTGATAATTCTGCGGCAGCAGCATCTCGGGCATGTCAGGCCGCACCACGATCTTCGGTGCGGTGTAGCAGCTCGGGCCCAACAGTTGGCTGTAGCGCGGGCAGTCGGCGCGGGTGTAGTCGTAGCTCGGCGTCAGGGACAGGTTGACCCGCATGTTGCCGGTGTCCAGTTCGGGCATCCACACCTCGTCGAAGAACTTGCGGGACAACTCATTCATCTTCGTGAACGCCGGCACGAACTTGCCCGCATTCATCGCCAAGCTGCCCAACACCGGCGTCAGGTCATGGCTGATACCGGTCAGCTGGTCGATGTGATTGTTGATCGCGGTATGGGTGGTGTTCAACGTATGCGAACCACCGGTGACCAAATTGGAGAGTGCCTCACGCTTTTCGGCGAACACCTGCATGGGTTGCACCGCCTGGTGCAGGGCGTCGACGAGATCGGGAGCGGTGGCCGACAGCCCGTGGGTGGCGTCGATGAGCGCGGATACCGTCGAGGGTCCGTCGTCGGTGCTGACGATCGAGTTCAGCTGGTCCATAAGCCGATTGAGCTGTGCACCACCGGCGAGCAGCTTGCCGCGGCGGTTCTCGGTGGCGGCGTTGACCGCGGCCAGGATGCCCACACTGCGGTCCTCGCGTCCGCGGCCGGTGGCGGCCAGCACGTCGCGCAGCTTGCTGATCGTGGTCTGGAACAGCACGGTCGGCAGCTGGGTGTCCTCGGGGATGTGCTCGCCGGCGCGGATCGCCGGCCCTTCCCCGTCGGCGACCAGCTGCACCGACGACACCGCGAACACGTTGGACGGCACCACCCGTGCGGTCACCGATGCCGGGATGGAGCCGGCATATTCGGGTTTCAAGTCGATGTGGACGTAGTTCGGATGGCCGTTGGCGGCGGGGATCACGCTGTCGACCGAACCGACCAAGACGCCGTGATACTTGACGTCTGATTTCTGCGGCAGCCCGTCGCCGACGTTGAGCAGGTCCGCGACCACCCGGACGTAGTCGTTCAACCTGCCGTTCGACTTGAGCAGCAGCAGCGTGGTCACCAGGGCAGCGACCAACACGACGGCCAGCCCGCAGAGCAGCAGTTGTCGCTCCGAGGGCCCGCGCCCGTCCAGGTCAAAGGAATTGGCCATCTACCCGCCGAACCTCGCGCCCGCGTCGACACTCCACAGCGCCATGGTCAGCAGCATGTTCACCACGATCGTCACGGTGATGGCCGCACGCATGGCGTGCCCGGCGGCGATGCCCACACCCTCGGGCCCGCCGCTGGCGTAGAAGCCGTAGTAGCACTGGATCGTCGAGGCGATCCACACGAAGATGACGGCCTTCAGCAGCGAGTACAGGATGTCGGTGCCGGACAGCATCAGCGTGAAGTAGTGCAGATACGCCCCATTCGATCCGCCGCTGATCACCTCGACCACGATCTGTGTGGTCAGGTAGCTGACCGCCAAACACAAGACGTAGAGCGGGATCACGGCGACGACTGACGCCATCAGCCGCGTGGTCACCAGATAGGGGATGGGCCGGATCGCCAACGAATCGAGCGCGTCGATCTCCTCGGCGATCCGCATGGATCCCAGCTGCGCGGTGAACCGGCAGCCACCCTGCGTCGCGAACGCCAACGATGCGGCGATCGGCGCGAGCTCGCGGGTGTTCACCAACGAGGAGATGATCCCGGTCGCCGGACCCAGGCCCAAGAGGTTCAGGAAGTTGTAACCCTCGATACCGACGATCGCGCCGACCGTCACGCCGAGGACAAGCGCGACGCCGGCGGTGCCGCCGCCGACCACCAACGAGCCGTTGCCCCAAGCGATATCGGAGAGCAGCCGGGCGAACTCAGGACGGTAGTGCCGCAATGCGATCGGCACCGCCGCGACCGCGCGGATGAAGAAGACCAGCATGTGGCCTATCCGAACGATCGGTGATACAAGCGTCCGGGAGAACCGAGCCCAGGGGAGCCGGAATGGGCTGTAGGCCGATACCGTCACAATCCGACCCTGGGGAACAGCATGTTGTAGAGCTGGCTGATAGCGACGTTGACGATCATCAGGATCAGAATCGATTCTACGACAGCAGCATTCACCGAGTTGGCCACCCCGGTCGGGCCGCCCTTGGTCGACAGGCCTTTCTGACTGGACACGATCGCGACGATCGCGCCGAACACCACGGCCTTGAGTAACGCCAGCACCATGTCGCCCGGCGTGGTGAACGACGCGAAGGTGGCCACGAAGCTGCCTGGCGCGCCGTTCTGGAAGTAGACATTGAACAGGTAGCTCGCCAGGAACCCGACGAAGCAGACCACCCCGGTGAGGGCCACACCGATCATGATCGCGGCGGCGAACCGGGGGACGACGAGGCGGCGGATCACCGAAACCCCCATGACCTCCATGGCGTCGATCTCTTCGCGCATCGTGCGGGAACCGAGGTCCGCGGTGATGGCCGAGCCGACCGCGGCAGCCATCAGGATCGCCGCGACCAGGGACGCGGCCTGCCGGATCACGGCCAGACCGCTGGCCGCGCCCGCCAGCGAGGTGGCGCCGACCTGGCCGGCGAGCAGGGCGAACTGGATGGATAGCGTCACGCCGACCGGCAGCGCCACCAGCACGGTCGGCACTACTGCAGTCCCGGCCATGAAGGCGCCCTGGCGCACGAACTCCTGCAGCGGGAACCGGCCGGTGACCAGGTCGAGGAACAAGTACTGGAGAGTCCGCACGCCCAGGACGAATTGGTCGCCCACGGTTGCCAGCGAGGCGAGTGGATGTCGTTTCACATAGCCGACGGTCCAGTTCTCGATCGCCTGCACACCGCCGGCGCTCCGCTGTTGGATTGCGGGCAGATCTGCGCTAGGCATTGGCCGGTTCCGTTGAGGTCGCCAACGCCTCGCGTGTCAAAGATCCTGTGCGCAAGCGCATTTGCTGGACGCGGAAGATGGGGGATTCACATCCGTTCACTGCTTGATGCCGACGTCGTCAGCCGGTGGGTTCTTCGGTGCCTTGTGCACCGTATGACTGACCGAGTCGTACCGTCAAGATTTTGCAGAATATTCATTAACATACTGCTCAACTGATCAGGATGCGGGAAGCTGCCGCATGACGGCCGCAGTGCCCGCATTGCTCGCGAGTACTTCCCATTGAAGCGCCGGAAACGGTGTGCATAAGCCGACTTACAGTTATCGCTGCGAGCCTTCGCCACTCCGGTGGCGACACCGTGGTCCGTTTATTACCCGAAGGGCGTACCCTCGTTCGGCACCGGCCACTGGCCGGATCAGCTGAATTGACCATTCACATCGGAGCGTGCTTGCTACGGCGTGATCAGCGTTCCTGCCAGGGAGGCCGCCTGCAGCAGCTGAGAGATCGTCAATGTGCCGTAGCCGGTCTCAACCGGGCCCATCGGCAATCCCAACCACGGCACCACTGTCGGGTCCGGATTGACGTCGAGGTTGTAAGCCTGCATAGCGGGTAGATGATGTTCGAAGAAGTTGCCCAGGGTGTCCATCATGAAGATCACGTCCCCGATGGGACCGTAGCCCCAGAGCGCCGATGAATTGAACAGTGGCGCCACCGCATTCGGGTCGCCGATCATCACAATCGGCCCGTAGTGCGGCTTGCTTCCGCCACCGGGAACATAGCGGGGCATGAACGGCTGCAGACCCGGCAGGTCGGTGGAAAAGTAGGCCGCGGGATCTCCGTACGTCTCGATGTTGACGAACCCGGAGTTCGCACCGTTACCCGCCACGATGGTGTTGATACCGGGGCTTTCGAATCCGATGCCGCCCAATCCGGTTTGCTGCGCAACGTATTCGGCTTCCCAGCCACCCAGCGAGTGGCCGGTGACGAAGATGTCGGACGTGCTGTAACCCTGCAGGGCCGCGGCGTCCTGAACCCGCTGTTCGAAGGCCAGCGCGTCGGTGAAGGCTCGCGGCGTCGTTCCGGTGAAAATGATCTGCAGGTCGGTGACGATCTGGGAGATGGCGATCAGCGGGTTGAACAACAGGTTGGTGCCGCCAGTGGTGCCCTGATAGGCGATGATGATCTGGCTTTGCGGTGTCACCCAGACCTGCGCGGACTCACCCGAGAAAACATTGGTGGACGTCATCGGCACGCCGTTGACGGTGAACTGCTGCAGCCCGCCCGGCACACCTCCCAGGACGTACTCCGCCGCCGCGGCGTTGAGGAACTGGGCCACCGTCGGCGTCAGTCCCGTCGTCGGGCCGGTGTAGATCAGGGCGGGCGGCACCGGCTGCGCCGTCGGCGTCGCGTCGAGTCCCGCCGCATGTTCGATCCTGCGGAACACCGTGAAGATGAGTTCGTCGATCGGTGCGAAGTTCAGCGGGCTTTGCGGTCCACTTGCGGCGGCGGTCATGTCCAGCGCCTGCAGCACGGTGTTCACGATGTGCCCGGGTAGGGCGATCAGTTGGGCGATCGGAGACAGCGGCCCAGGAGGTTGCGGGGTGGAAGCGGTCGGAAGCGACGTGGTCACCGCGGCGAGCGGGACAATAGCCGGGGTTGTTCTCGCGGTGCTCGCGACGGCATCGGTGGATTCGGCTGGCGCTGTGGTGCCGGGTGTATGCGAGGGATTGAGCTGCGTTGCAGGCGAATTGACGTGGGCTGTGCTGCGGCGGCTCGTCGCCAGCCCCGCAGCCGGCGATTTATCGCGGCTGGTCGCCGTCGCGGACGCGGCGCGACGTGCGTTGTGACCGCCGTCCGATTTCCGCGGCCCGCTCGCCGGAGAATGACTCGACGCTGAGGCCGATGAGGCCGATGAGGCCGACGTGTCAGGGTGGCCGGTATCCGCCCAGGCCACGGATTGGCCGCCCACGGCTCCCAACCCCACACCGATACCGACCGCGGCCGCGGCCAGACCGCACCGCCGGGCCGTGGCCTTGCGACGCTTCGCGCGGTGTCGCGGACCTGCGGCCATGAACCCCCCTGATGTGGATAGCTGCCGACGAGCGTATGACAACCACCGATGTCAGTCTCGGTTTTGGCCGGAAGACCCTCCTGATCGCCGATCAGCACTTAATCCAGGCCGGCGAATACCGGGCCCATCGCGACGATCTGGGGCGTCGAAAAGGGGATGATCGACAAGCCGTCGATCAATAGTGCTGTGCACTAAGGGTTTACGCCCTCGCTCAGTCCTCGTCGTCGATCACGTGCATGGCGGCTTCCTCGGCGGAAGCGGCGCCCCCGTCGATGCCGACGTCTTCAGCGATGAGCTCGGACTCGTCGTCCTCACCGAAACCTGCGTCCGGTGCCACCAGCCGGCCCGACCGGGCCCCGCCGACCTCGTCGTCCTCGGGATAGTCGGAGTCGTCCTCGACCTTGCCGTTCAACTCGTCGAGCACGTTGTTCAGCCGGGCCGTCGGATCGGGCTCCTCCTCGGCCAACAGCTCGTCGAGGGTTTCCGGTCCGGGGTGGTCGAGGTTCGTACGGGCAACCGGCCGCTCTGGTGGGGAAATCCCCTCGTCGAGGATGTCGTCGACGCCGCGGTCGACCAGGGTGTCCTCGGGTTGGAGCTGGTTGTCGTCCTCGACGGAGTATTCGCCGGTGTCAGTGCTGTCATCCCAGTTGCTCACAGTTCCAGAATGGCACGACGCCACGGCAGCGCCACGGGGTCTTTCGTCATCGACCGCTCGGACGGCCGTCACCGGCGCCGGTGACCGCACATCCAAGTTTCTTTGAGCGCATAAAGAATCGATCGCCACCATCACTGCATGGACTCACCTCGTTCCGGATTCCGCCGGGCCGCCGTGACCTCGTGGGCGTTGGCCGGAATAGGCATCGCCGGAGTGGCGGGCGCTTCGGCGTTGGCCTATGGCGACACCGTCAAACCCGCTGTTGCCGAGCCCCCACAGTTGGACCCCGTGGCGACCGATCCGGCCGTGAATCTGCCGCCGGCGCCGCCCGTCGTCGAACCGCCCCCGGCTCCCGTTCCTGCACCGGACACGGCGCAGCCGCCGGTTCCGGAACCGACCGCCGTGCAGGCCCCTGCCGAGACGTACACGCCTCAACCGACCTACACCCAGCAGCCGGCGTACACCCCCAAGGCGACGGTCCAGAAACCGGCGCCGGCGCCGGCGCCGAGCACGAAGTCTCAGCCGGCGTTTCCGATCCGGCAGAGCCATGTTCCGGCAAGCGGCGGTGGCACATCGGGCGGCAACAACTTCTCGCCGCACGTCACCGTCTCGCGTGGGTCATGACGAGCGAAACCTCAAGGGAATTCGGCCGTCGTAACTGATCCGCTCTTCTCCTCCGGGGACGAGGTGCGTACGCTGGAGTTAGCGGTGGACCGGAGCTGGTTGCGTTCAGAGGTCCGCTGTCAGATGGCCGTTGGTGCAACTGTGGTGTTCAGCAGCTAGCGCCAGACTGGCCGCCGTCGAACGGCTGTGTGTTCAGACGCAGCGCCATCTCCGCTTTGGATGGAGCACGCTGTGGCAATGAGCCGACCCAGGCTGTGACGATCCATGAACAGCTGTTGGCCGCGGTCGACGGGCGGCGTGGTGCCGAAGCCGCCGACGGGCTGTGCGAGGCCTGCGTTCGGCTACTGGCCGTCGACGCGGCAGCAATTTCACTCGTGTTCGACGGCACCAGCAGCGGAACACTCGGGGCCAGCGGCAATTTGGCGCGCGCGTACGACGAGCTGCAGTTCACCTTCGGCGAAGGCCCTTGCTTGGACGCTGTGACGCTGCGGCTCCCCATGCACGTCGTCGACCTCACCAAGGAGCCTCGCTGGCCCGCTTACGGCCCGGCCATGCTCGCTCACGACATCTGCGCTGTCTATGCCGTACCGATCGTGGTGGCGGCCGAATTCGTCGGCGCCCTGGATCTTTTCTGTGCCGAGCCGGTGCAGCTCGGTGGCGAGGCGCTGGCCGGTGCATTGGTCGCCGCCGAGTTGGCCGCTATCGCCGTCCTGGACCTGCTGGATGCCGACTTGCAGGAGGCGGTGTCCGAGCCCAACAGCGACGCCTGGGCTGAGCTCAACGCGCTCAGCCGTTCCGAGGTCAGCCAGGCCACCGGCATGCTTGTCGCTCAATTGGGTATTGAGCCGGCAGAGGCATTGGTGCGCCTGCGGGCTTACGCCTATACCGTCGGTCGCAGTGCCACGGACGTCGCCAGGGACATTCTCGACCGCCGGCTCGAATTGGAGTCGGAGTGATGTCGACGACGCAGCCAGGAAATCGTCAGGAGGGCAACGTGGACGGACTCCCTCGGGAAACCCGCGTCATGGAGGCGGTGGCGGCGCTAGTGGACTCGATTCTCGTCGAGTTCGACGTGGTGGATTTGCTCACCGAGCTCACCGAACGAAGCGCCGAACTGCTCGATGTCGCTGCCGCTGCCTTCCTGCTCGCGGATCCCCTGCACAAACTGCGCCTGGTGGCTGCCACCTCTGACCAGGCCCGCGAACTCGAGCTCTTTCAGGTGCAAGCCGACGAAGGCCCCTGTGTCGATTGCTATGCCAGTGGCCAACCGGTGTCAATCGCCGACCTGCGGACCGAGTCTGAACGGTGGCCAAGTTTCGTGCCCGCGGCCGTCGACGGCGGCTTCGTCTCCGTGCATGCTGTCCCGATGCGCGCCGCGGGAATCGTCCTGGGCACCTTGGGGCTGTTCGGTACTCGGTCTGGCGCACTCAACGAGGCTGACCTGCTTGTCGGGCAGACCCTTGCGCACATCGCGTGTGTGGCGATCCTGCAGGAACGCGCGCCCACGCCGTCGATGGTGTTGCCTCAGCTTCGAGTCGCGCTCAACAACAGGGTCGTCATCGAGCAGGCCAAAGGCTATTTGCGGGCAAGCTTGGGAGTTTCGGTCGAGGAGGCGTTTCAGCTGCTTCGCACGTACGCGAGAAGCCATCGCGTACATCTGACCGACGTCGCCCGTCAGCTGATGTCCGAGCCGCAACGCCGCGCCGAATTAGTGGCGGCGATCGGCGAACTGGCTCACTGACCTCGCCGAGCCTGAGCCCGCCGCACCGCCTCGTCGACCAGTCGTTCTGCGACGTACTGCAGTTTGACGTTCTTGTCCTGGCTCATCTGGGCTAGTTTCTGGAATGCCTCGTCAGCGCTGCCGCCCGAGCGACTGCGCATGATGCCGATGGCCTGATCGATCACCGCCCGGCTGGTCAACGCACGCTGCAACCGCGCGGTGCGTTCCTGCGCGGTGGCCAACAGTTGCGCGTTGTAGACCGACACCGCGGCCGGTCCGGCGAACTGTGAGCCCAATTGAACAGCGTGCTCGCCGAAGGCGTCGCGACTGCGCGCGTAGGTGTTGATCGCTCCGATCACCTGATCCCCGACGATCAGGGGCAACGACAGTGCCGAGTGCACCCGCATGCGCGCGACCCGGCCACCGAAGTGCGGCCAGCGGTCGTCGCTACCCAGGGATCCGCTGACCACCGCCCGCCGGGTCTGCATGCACGTCAGACACGGCCCCTCGTTCAGCTCGTCGTATTGGACGGCGTCGATGTCCTGGACCAGGTTGGCCGTCGCCGCCCAGGTCCGCACCCGCCGGGTCGCGCTTTGGGTGTCGACCACGGCCACGCCGGCGCCGTCGACACCCGGAATCGCCTGGGCCGCGAACTCGGCAACGTCGGCGAGCAAGTCGACGACGGGCCGTGCATCGGCGACAATTCCGGCTACTTTGAGCAGCCCGGCGGCCAGGTCGAAGTCGTCCGCGTCGCGCTTCTCGGCGGGCAGGTTTGCGTCCTCGGGCGGTGTACGTCCCGGCTGTGCGTCGTAGTCAGCCATCTTGGACCACAAATGTACTCGCGCCCGGTGTCGGACGCCTCAACCAACGAGGGCCAGCGCGTGGGCGCGGCGCAGCTTCCCCGACGGAGTCTTGGGAATCGTTCCCGGCTGCAGCACAACGACATTGCGAGGACGCACATCGACCTCGCCGACGACCTCGTGGGCCACCTGTCGCTCGATGCGGCGGACCTCTTTGCTGTCCTCCCACGCCGCGGACTCGACGGCAACGGCGAAGGTTTCGCGGGAATGCCCGGCGTCGATTCGGACTGCGACGGCACAACCCGCTCGTACGCCCGCCACGCGCGCTGCTGCGCGTTCGATGTCGGTGGGGTAGACGTTGCGCCCGGCCATGATGATGACGTCTTTGACCCGGCCGCACACCACCATCTCGCCGGCTTCCGTGTGATAGCCGAGGTCGCCGGTGTCGTACCACCCCTGGTCGTCTTGGGCCGCAATGAATCCCGCCACCGTCGTGTAGCCCGGGGTCACCGGTTCGCCGCGCACCTGGATGACGCCTACGCCACGCGCAGGCAGCACAGCGCCGTCCTCGTCGATGATGCGAGCCTCGATCCCGTCGAGCAGCGGACCCAGGGTCGCCAGCCGACGCGTCTTGCCCTTGGTGGTCGGTACCGCGCGGTGCAGCACGGCAAGCAAGTCCGCGTCGACCTGATCGACGCCAAGACCACTGCCGCACTTGGTGAATGACACGGCCACTGTCGTCTCGGCCATCCCGTATGCCGGCACGACCGCCTCCGGCCGCAGCCCGAACGGACGACCGGCATCGATCAGGTCCTCGACGTCGGCCGGCTCGACCTGTTCGGCTCCCGACAGCGCCCACCGCAGGGTCGACAGATCGAATTGACCCGGAACAGCTTGTCTGCGAAGGCGTTTGGCGAACAACGTATATGCGAAGTTCGGTGCCGCGGTCATGGTGCCCCGGTACTTGTCAATGAGCTTGGCCCACAAGAGCGTGTCGCTCAGAAAATCCATCGGGGTGACTTTGACCAGCTCGACGCCGAAATACATGGGCACGGTGAGGAACCCGGTCATTCCCATGTCGTGGAAGAGCGGAAGCCAGCACACGATCACGTCTTTGTCGGGGTCGACTTCGGCGCCCGAGAACATCGCTTCGGCGTTGGACACGATGTTGCGGTGGGTGATCTGCACCGCCTTCGGCGATCCCGTTGACCCCGAAGTCAATTGCAATAGCGCCACGTCGTCCTCGCCGGTGTCGACGGGCGCGGTCGGCTTGCCGGTGAAGAGGTGTTCGATCGTCAGGACCGGCACGCCCAACTCGACCAGTAGGGGTGCGGCGGGCATGAAGGGATCGGAAATCACCACGGCTTTGGCATTGATCATGAGGATGACGGCAGCGGTCTCCTCTGCCCACCGCTGGAGGTCGGTCCGGGGGGTGGGCTGGTGCAACATGGTCAGGCTCGCCCCGCGCATCCAGATTGCCTGCGCGGTGGGCGCGATCTCCACCGGTGCGCCAGCCAGCACTGCGACTGTGTCGCCATGCCCGACGCCCGCGTCGGCCAGCCCTCCGGCTATCCGCAGGGCGCGCTCGTGCACTTCACGCCAGGTATGCCGGACCGGGCTCCCCGGCTCGCCGGTGACCATGCCTTTTCGGCTGGCCATCGCGTTGGCATACATCGTGTCGGTAAATCTGCTCACAGAAGCCCCTCGAGATTCGCCGAGACAGGGCGCCAGGCGGCGGTGGTGGGATAGTTCGGACGGAGGACCGATATGCGGGACCGCCGACTTTGCCTATGCCGCTGGGATTCGGCTGCAGACCGCGGTACCCCCGGGCTCACCCCAGATGAAGCGGGACGTGAAGACTGTATCGAACCATCGGCACGCACGGTGTTAACCGCGCCGACAGCAGATGAACAAGAATACAAACAAGCTCCCGGATAACGAAATCGAGTGCGCGGAATAGGCCGGCACTTGTCGCGAGCCGATGGCCCTACGGCGGGGAATCAGATCGCCGCCGCGATGTGTCCGAAGGCTGGGAAATCAACCGCTTCCGACGCTACCGTCCGAACCGGCCCGCCGGAAGTCATCGCGCGCTTTTACGGTCGTAATGTGACATCTCGCAGAAATGCCAGGGCCGGTCGGGTATTTCCAAACGCGACAAAACTCGTTGCTGGTCAGCGCAATACGCTAACGCTTTTTGCTATTGACGGCGATTTCGGTCGGTGACACGTCGGCCTTCCCGGCCCGCTTGTCGGCCCGCTTTTCTTTCAGGGACTTGGCGGATTTCTTCGTCATCGCCTGACGAGGGGACTTATCGGACATTACCGGCCTTCCATTGGGGGCCTGGTGGTGGTCCCGATAGCGGCGACTGTACGCCGGCTTGGGTAGGAGGCCCCCGAAATCTCAAGAATTCTGTTAGGACGCAGATGATTTCGATACCCGGCCGGTGCCGGCGTCAGGTCTGCGGAATGAAGGTCGAAAACCCCTACGGCCACTGGCCAAGCGGTGCGTCGAAGGCGGTGTGTAGAGTTGTGGTTAGTCCGTCGGCATTTGCGCTGCGTGCTAGATCTGCGGATTCCCCCTGCTGACGCGAGGACACGCGAATGGAAACATCTGATCTTTTTTCTCAACCCGTCGAACGTGTTGAGGTCCAGTACACCGACGAGGCCGGCCCGGTCGCGAATCCGGTGTTCTCCGACCTCTCCACATCTCACAACCCGTCGTGAACGGCTCGCTGGGAGCGCGACGCTGCGCCAGCCCGGTCCGATTGACACTCAACGCGGTGTTGGGAGCCGAGATCGACGGCGCGTGGTGGCCGCACTCCGCCGGACTGGCGCGTGAGCTGCCCGAGCTCATCGAGGCGTTGCATCCGGTCCTTGGCGAAATCGTCGATATCAAACTCAACTGGTCGTCGACCCCGGCGCCGACATCACGCCAGCCGCTGTCCGCCGGCTCGATGACACTGCTGGGCTGGAGTGATCGGCGCCTGCGCTTGATGCTGATTGCAGGTCAAACGAAAACCGTAAAGCTGCTGGTGGTGCCATCCTCGGCGAAGGCGACCCTCGGCCGGACAGTGTCGCGCCTGGCCGCCTCGATGCCGGTTGGCGCCGAAGAAATGAACAGTCCGGTGCTGCAGACGGCCAACAATGTGATGCGCGCGGCCCGAGCGGAGAGCTCACTGTGGGCAGCGTCCTCGGGGTCAGGCCACGGGGAGCTGACCAGTTCGGTCTAGGCGCGAAGCGCTCGCCCACACTGCAGATGTTGTACACATCGCGCGAGTAGAGGCGCGAACAAGTGCAGTCTGGGCGATCAGCAGGCGCAACCGGCATCTGTAAGTGAAGTCCGCGCGCGACGAACTATTCCCTCGCGATCGAACCTGAGGTGATTGGCGCTGACGCGAACCATCCGCCAGCCGAGGTCGGCGAAGAATTCGAGCCGGTCGATGTCGCCGGCGTGCTGAGCCGGGTCGGTCCAGTGCTGCATGCCGTCATACTCGATGCCGACCTTCCACTGCGGCCAACCCAGATCGATCCGCCGGACAACCCGACCGCGTGCATTTCGAATCGGAATCTGAGTGACGGGCCGCGGAAAGCCCGCTCGCACAAGCAATAATCTGAGCCTGGTCTCCTGCGGTGATTCCGCACCACCGTCGGCGTCTTCGAGTACGCGACGCAACCGCCGAATATGTCGCGCACCCGGGTTGCGGCGGGCGATCTCCGCGATCTCATCGATCGCGACACCGGTGGCGGCGAGCACGGAGTCGACACGAACCACACCGAGGGTGAATGGGTTGTGGCGGCCTAGGTCGTACGCGGTCCGCGCGGGAGTGGTGCAGCTGATACCGCGCACCGTGCAGACGTCGTCGTCTGCGACGGCACCACAGCGCACGACGATGCCGGACGGGTGGCGAGGTTGTGTTCGCACGAGTTCGGCCGGACTGTCGTCGGGCAGCCAACGCACACCTAACAGAGCGGCAGCCGAGATTCCGGCGAGCGTCGCTGTGCGGCCCGACCACATCCAGGCGGCAATGGCGCGATCCGTGGCGGTCAGTTCAGTTCCGCGCGGGGTGTACACATTGCGATGGATCTTGACGAATCGCCTTGCCAGCTCACGTCGGGTCACCGTGCCCGCAGCGAGGGCTTCGTCGGCCATGATCAGCTGCGCCACGCCGATATCGTCGACACCGCGGGCGGGTGTGGCTATTCACGGCTGTGGATAGCGCCCACACTGCAGAAGTTGTACACATATCGCGAGTAGAGGTGCAAACAAGTGCAGTCTGGGCGCGCGAAGTGCTACAGCCGGTACATCTCTCGCGACATCGTTGCGTGCTCGACGAAGCTGGCACGCTGTGGCGGATAGTGCGGCCTCTTCGCCCGCGGTTCGCGTTCGACCACTTCGGTGGTCCGCAGCCACGCGGCGATCCGGCTCAGGAAGCGTCCCGGCGATAGTCCGCCGGCTCCGATAGCGACCATGTTCGGTCCTCCATTCGTACAACCCCTGCGCGCTAGACTAGATCGTCTAGACTGATTGGTCTAGACGGTGTGGTCTAGGCCACATCGTCTAGCGGCGGCCATCAGCGCTCTATAGTTGAGAAAGCGCAGTTCATCAATGGTTCGAAGGCGGTTTGAGTGACAACGCAGCAGGAAGCACCGCTCTCGCATAAGGAGCGGTTGCTTCGCGTCGGCGCGAAGTTGTTCTATGAAAACGGCTTCCACGGAACCACGATTGACGCTGTTTTGGCGGAGGCCGGCGTACCGAAGGGCTCCTTCTATCATCACTTCGGATCCAAGGACGCGTTCGGCCAGGCCGTCCTCAACCGGTACATGGGGTTCCAGGGTGAACTGGTTGCACAATGGGTGGCCAGAACAGACCTGTCCACCGCCGACAAGGTGACCGGTTACTACCGGGACATGTCCCAGATCTTCGTGAAGTCAGGTTTCCAGACGGCCTGTCTGACCGGGAAGTTCTCCACCGAAGTGGCCGCGGCCTCCGACGTCTTCCGTCCGCAACTCGCGGGACAGATTGAGGGCTGGAAGACGCGGGTTTCGGCGCTACTCGCGTCGGGGCAGGAACGTGGCGACGTCAGACGCGATCGCCCCGCCGAGGACCTTGCCGACGTGGTCCTGGCGCTGATTCAGGGTTCCTTCGTGTTGACCTTGTCGACGCGTGACGAGCACACGCTCGCGACGGTCTGCGCCACGATCAAAGAAGTCATCGAAGCGCGTAGCTGACCAAAAGCGAAGGGCTGGTACGGCATTGCCGTACCAGCCCTTGCTGAGGTTTAAGGTCCGAGTCAGACCGCGGAAACCCGCGTGGCCTGGGGGCCCTTGGGTCCCTGTCCAACTTCGAACTGGACTCGCTGGTTCTCCTCGAGCGACTTGTAGCCGTTGCCCTGGATTTCCGAGTAGTGCACGAACAGATCCTGCTCGCCACTGTCAGGAGCGATGAAGCCGAAGCCCTTTTCGCCGTTGAACCATTTCACAGTTCCCTGTGCCATCTATTTCTTCTTCTCTCATTCAGTTGGATGCCGAAGGCATCCGGTGCTCGCTCCGGCGGGCCCGCCGGAACGAAATCTATTTCGCGCCAACCGCCGAACGCGGTCGGCGGGAGCGGCGGCGGCCAGGCTGGCCACCACCGTGCTGGTCGCCGCGAGACTGCCCACCGTGGGACTGCCCGCTGCGAGACTGCCCACCGGGCTGTCCGCCGCGAGGTTGCCCACCGCGGCTGCGGCCCTGCGAAGAGGACCGCCGCGGCGGCGCTGCGGCCGGCGCGGGCGCCGGCTCCTGGTAAGGGGCGACCTCACCAACCAATGCTTGCACAGACTCCGACTCCGCGGATACCTGTTGCGGAACAGCCTTGATGCCGGCCTTGCGCAGCAGAGCCTGGGTGTCACGGCGCTGCTCGGGCAGTACCACGGTCACCACGTCACCGGTGCGGCCCGCGCGAGCGGTACGACCCGAGCGATGCAGGTAGGCCTTGTGCTCGGCCGGCGGGTCGATGTGGACGACGAGCTCGACGTCATCGACGTGGACACCGCGCGCGGCGATGTCGGTGGCCACCAGCACGCGGGCGGTGCCGGCGGTGAAGGCCGCCAGGTTCCGGTCACGCGCCGGCTGGGAAAGGTTGCCGTGCAGATCAACTGACGGGATGCCGGCCTGAGTGAGCTGCTTGGCCAGCTTACGGGCGTGATGTTTGGTGCGCAGGAACAGGATTCGGCGTCCGGTGCCGGACGCGAGGGCGTGCACCAGATCCTTCTTGGCGTCGACGCCGGCCACGTGGAACACGTGGTGAGTCATCGCGTCCACTGGCGATTGGTCGGAGTCGACGGAGTGCGAGACCTGGTCGCGGAGGAACCGGTTGACCAACTTGTCCACGCCGTTGTCCAGCGTTGCCGAGAACAGCAGCCGCTGGCCGCCGGCCGGGGTGGCCGCGAGGATCCGGGTGACGCCGGGCAGGAAGCCCAGGTCGGCCATGTGGTCGGCTTCGTCGATCACGGTGATTTCGACGGCGTCGAGCGTGATCAGCCGTTGGCGCATCAGGTCTTCCAGCCGACCCGGGCAGGCGACGACGATGTCGGCACCGGCCTGAAGCGCTTTGACCTGCTTGTTCTGCGGAACGCCACCGAAGATGGTGGTGACTTTGAGCCCGCAGGCGTCAGCCAGCGGCTGCAGCGCTGCGGTGATCTGGGTGGCCAGCTCACGCGTCGGCGCCAGCACCAGACCCGAAGGGCGGGAGGCCCGTCGGGCGGCGTCGGCCAGCCGGCTGACCAGCGGAATGGAAAACGCCAGCGTCTTGCCGCTGCCGGTCTTTCCCCGGCCCAGCACGTCGCGGCCGGCCAAAGTGTCCGGCAGGGTCGAGACCTGGATCGGGAAAGGTTGAGTGATGCCGTTCTCGGACAATGCGCGCACCAAAGAGGGGCGCACGCCGAGATCGGCGAACGTTGATTCGGTTGTCATGAAGCCTTTCGGGCATCGAGATGTGGCGAGATTGCCGGTGGGCAAAATCGATCGCCGCGAGACTGTGTGCTTGCCTGCACTGATCAGCTGAACTCGGCTTCCGCGGTGCGGATGTGCCGGTGAAGTGAAGGTGTTCCACGACGTGTCGGCAGCTCTGTCGAGCAGCCAACGTTGTCATCAGCATACCAGCAATCACTAGGCATAACTTCCGACGGACGCGGGTACCCCTCGCGTCAATAGACGCGACCGTAAGGGGCCAGCGGTATGACAGCGTTACGGACGGGCCACGGACTAGCCGATGTAGTGGTCACCGCAGTGGCGTCGACCAATGCGCTGGCGTCCGATGCCGAGGAGACCTGGCAGCAGCTTCTGGAGGGCGCCAGCGGTATTCGTCCGCTCGACAAATGGTTCGTCGACGAATACGAATCACCGGTGCGCATCGGCGGTGCGCTGCGTGAGAAGTTCGACGAACACCTCAACCGAGTCGAGCTTCGGCGCCTGTCCTATCTCGGAAAGATGGCCACTGTGTTGGGCCGCCGACTGTGGTCAGCAGCCGGTTCACCGGAGGTGGACACCAATCGATTGCTGGTCTCGATCGGCACTGCCCTGGCCAACACCGAGGAGATCGCCGAGGGTGCCGTCGACTGGCATGCTCGCGGCCTGAAGGCGATGTCGCCATTGGCGGTGCAGATGTTCATGCCGAATGCGCCGGCCGCCGCGGTCGGACTGGAACGCCAGGCCAAGGCGGGTGTCATCGCGCCGATCATGGCCGATGCGTCCGGCGCCGGGGCCATCGCACAGGCATGGCGGCACATCGTCTTGGGCGAAGCCGACATCGCGATCTGCGGTGCGGTGGAGACGTGGGTCGAGCCGGTGCCGGTGGCAGCGTTCAACGAGTTGGGCATCCTGTCGACCAACAATGACGATCCGCCCGGGGCATGCCGTCCCTTCGACCGGCACCGCGACGGCATGGTGCTCGGCGAGGGCGGCGCCATGTTGCTCATCGAGACCGAGGAGCATGCCAAGGCCCGCGGCGCGACCATCCTGGCTCGTCTCATGGGTGCCTCGACGAACTCCGACGCCTACGACACCATCGAACCGGATCCCACCGGTGAGATTGCCGGTTCTGCGATCGCCCATGCGATCGATCTCGCGGGATTGCAGCCATCCGATATCGACCATGTCAACGCGCATGCCACCGGAACCATGTTCGGTGATCTCGCGGAGGCTCGTGCCATCCGGCACGCCTTCGGCGATCACAACCCCGCGGTGTACGCACCCAAAGCCGCACTTGGTCATTCACTGGGCGCCGCGGGTGCGATCGAGGCGGTACTCACCGTGCAGGCGCTGCGCGACGGCGTCGTGCCGGCCACCCGCAATGTGAAGGATCTGGACCCGGAGATCGACCTCGACGTGGTGGTGGACCGGCCGCGCCTCGCCGACTACCGCTATGCCGTCAGCAACTCGATGGGCCTTGGCGGCTACAACGTGGTGCTGGCGTTCGGTGCCGCCTGATCAGCGCTTCACCAAAGTGAACTGTCCTACCTCGGACACGCCGCGGCTGAAGAAGTCCGAGCATCCGACGAGGTAGCGCATGTAGCGGTCGTAGACCTCGACGGAGGTCACCTCGATCGCCCGATCGCGCGCGGCCTCCAGCCGCTCCGACCAGATGTCCAGGGTGCGCACGTAATGCGGCGTGAGGTACTCGACCTCAGCGACCGAGAACCCGGCCTTCTCGGAGAATTCGACGACGTCCTCGTCGCACGGCACCGCGCCGCCCGGGAAGATCTCCTTGGCGATGAACCGCATGAACTTCAGATCGGACATCACGATCGGGATGCCCAGCTCCGGCCAGCGTTTCAGCGGGTGACCCATGATGGTCTGCAGCACCATGCGTCCGTCGTCGGGCATCACGCGATGGCAGGTGTCGAAGAACGCGGCGTAGCGATCCTTCGGGAACGCTTCGAACGCTTCGATGCTGACGATCCGATCGACCGGCTCGTCGAACTCTTCCCAACCGCGCAACTGAATTTGCCGAGATCGTGTGGTGTCGACGGCGTCGAGCACCTCTTGCCCGAGTGCGCGCTGATTACGGCTCAACGTCAAGCCGACTGCGTCTACGTCGAACCTTTGCACGGCACGCTTCATCACCGAACCCCAGCCGCAGCCGACGTCTAGCAGCGTCATCCCGGGCTGCAAATCCAATTTGTTCAGCGCCAGATCGATTTTCGCGAGTTGCGCCTCTTCGAGTGAGGAGTCCTCGCGCTCGAAGTATGCGCAGCTGTAGGTGCGCGACGGATCTTGGAACAGCGCAAAGAAGTCGTTCGAGAGGTCGTAGTGCGCTTGGACATCCTCGTACGCCGGGCGCAGCTGCGTTGAACCGGAACCACTTTCCCTCATCGTCGGCCGACCCCCTCTTCTTGAGTGTGCACGCCGTTAACGACGCCGACTATGAAAGGAGGCTAACTGATTGCCTTTTCACACGTGAACTGGCATACGTCGGTGTAGCCCTCGCGGAAGAGGTCGGCGCATCCGGTCAGGTACCTGTCGAAGCGCTCGTAGACCTCTTCGGAGGTGATCGCGATCGCTTCGTCTTTCTTGGCTTCCAGGTTTGCTGCCCAGGTGTCGAGCGTGCGGGCGTAGTGCGGCTGCAGATGCTGCTCGCGGGTGACGTGGTAACCGACGTCCACCGCGTGCTTGCGCACCATCGAGGCGAGCGGCAGCCGGCCGCCGGGATAGATCTCGTCCATGATGAATTTAATGAACCGGACCCGCGACATCGTCAGCGGAAGACCCTTGGCTTTGATCTCCTCGTCCTCCGGAATGATGATCGTGTGTAGCAGCATCACGCCGTCGTCGGGCAGCCAGCTGAAGGTCTTCTTGAAGTAGTCGTCGTACTTGTTGAAGCCGAAATGCTCGAAGGCGCCGATCGAGACAATGCGGTCAACCTTCCCGTCGAACGCCTCCCACGGCTGCAGCCTGACCTCCATGCTGCGGTCGGTGTCGATCTTCGGGAACCGGTTCTGTTCAATGTGCTGCTTCTGGTTCTCCGACAGCGTCAAACCGATGACGTTGACGTCGTACTTCTCCACCGCACGCTGGATCGTCGAGCCCCAGCCACAGCCGATGTCCAGCAGCGTCATGCCCGGCTGCAGACCGAGCTTGCCCAGTGCGAGGTCGACCTTGGCCATCTGCGCTTCTTCGAGCGTCATGTCGTCGCGCTCGAAGAAGGCGCAGCTGTAGGTCTGGGTGGGGTCCTGCCACAGCTTGAAGAAGTCGTTGGAGATGTCGTAGTGGAACTGGACTTCTTTCTTGTCCGACCCCCGAGTCTGCGAAGCTGACTTCGACAGCCACTGGGACTGGGGAGAGGTTGCAGTCGGTGGGTTCGTCACAGGTATTCCATCCTCAGGGCGCGTGAAATATACGACGCGGTGGTGTACCCAATAAGACTGATCCCAATCGTCTTTTTGTTGGGGATTTCAGGCCGCTACCGTGAGCGGTGTGTCCGAGGCCGACCGTGTTCGATGGGACGGCAAATATGCCGGCCGGTCGGCTGGTCTGCCGCAACTGCCCGACGTATTCGCGCCGTACGTAAGCGAGATCCCGAGGTCGGGGGAGGCGCTGGACCTGGCGTGTGGGTTCGGGGCGGCATCGGTCTGGCTGGCCGAGCATGGCCTGACCGTGTGGGGCGTCGACGTGTCGGCTACCGCGATCGAGCAGGCGCGCGACTTGGCGGCGCGTCACGCAGTCGCCGGGCGATGTCGGTTCTCGGTAGCCGACCTCGACGATGGGCTGCCACAAGGCCCGCCGGCCGCGATGATTCTGTGCCATCGATTCCGCGATCCCGGGGTGTATCCGGCGATCATCGACAGACTGGCGGCCGACGGCGTGTTGGCGATCAGTGTGCTCAGCGAGGTCGGCTCCGAGCCGGGGCCGTTTCGCGCCGGCGCCGGCGAGCTCGCGGATGCGTTCGCCGGCCTGCAGACTCTGGCCGCTGGAGAAGGTGATGGCCAGGCGTGGCTGGTGGCGCGGCGAAAGCTAACGCAGCTTGACCATTCGGGTCGTCGAGCTTTCGTCGAGCTCGACGACGTCGGTGCGTGAGCGCAGGAAGTCGCTGAACGACTTGAACCCCAACGATTTCTCCGAGAACGACGGGTCCATCCGTTTCATCTGTGCCTTGACTGCCGAGTTGTGCAGCCAGTCGGCGTCGTCCTTGCCCAGGCCGATCTGCAGCGCCCGCTGCAGCAGCGCGGTGGCCACAGTCTGCGGGTCGGGTGGCTCCTTGTCGGCGGACTTGGTGCGCTTGGTCCGCTTCGGCGGATCCTCGATGGAGGCCGGCTCGAACACCGGGACGCCGGGCAGCGAGTCGTAGATGACGAAGTCGTCGCAGGCCGCCGCGAGTGCGCGGCTCGACGAACCGGCCACGCCGATCCCGACGACGTAGCGGCCCAGTCGCTTGCATCGCTGCGCGAGCGGGATGTAGTCGGAGTCGCCGGCCACAATCACGACGTGGGTGAGGTCGGGCAGCCGGAACATGTCCTCGACGGCGTCGACAGCCAACCGGATGTCGGCGGCGTTCTTGCCGTAGGCGGCCGCGGGAAACAGCTGCACCAAATCCACGGCACGGCCCACCAGCTGCTGTTGGTACTCAGCGTTGACGTCGGCAGACCAGTCGGCATACGCCCGCGTCAATACCACCGTGCCGAACGATGATGCGAAATCCAAGATCGCGCCGACATCAACACGCGCGCGGGCCAGCTTGGCCGACTCCAGGCCCTTGGCCTTATCGCGTTGAAAAGAGTTGCGGCCGTTGACCTGGTCGTAGCGGGAGATGACGATGTTGTCGAAGTCGAGGTACACCGCAACGCGTGCAGCACCGGGTTCGGTCATGTGCTCAAGTCTTGTCCATGTTGTAACGCGGCACGCGTCTTTGTCCGAACGTGAAGGCCCCTCATTGCGTCTATGCTTCAGAAGCCCCGCAGATTTGGGTATCCCGGCAAACAGTGGCCAACCTCGTAAGTTCGCATGGAGTAAACAAGTTGACCTGGAGTCGTCGTGCTCGCGGAGCCTGCCTCGGCGTGGTTCTGGCGGTGCTGGCTGTCCTCGGCGGAGTCGTCGTCTCCTCGGCGCCGCACTGCCCCGAACACTGCCGAACCGAGGCCGCCGCCCGCAACCCGCAGCCGGCGCCGTCGAAGGATCCGGCCGTCGTCACCCTCACCCCCGGTGACGGCGCCACCGACGTCGACCCGCTGAGTGGCATCAATGTGGTGGCCAAGACCGGTGTGCTGACCCACGTCACGATGGTCAATGACGCCGACAAACCGATCCGGGGCGTCGTCACTCCGGACTTCAAGACCTGGAAGCCGACCGTGCCGCTGGGCTATGGGCGCTCCTATACGCTCACCGTCGAGGCCCGCGGCCCCGGCGGTGTGCCGTCGACCATGTCGTCGACCTTCCAGACGTTGGTGCCCAGCGACCAGACGCAGGTGTCTTTTACTGCGGCCGGCTGGCAACCGCTGGACGGTGCCAGGTTGGGCATCGGCACCGTCGTCGTCGCGCATTTCGGCGAGCCGATCAGCGACCGGGCCGCCGCAGAGCGGCACCTGTCGGTCACCACCAACCCGCCGGTGCGTGGATCCTGGTACTGGATGGACGACCAGACCGCGCACTGGCGTCCCGAAAAGTACTACGCCCCAGGCACTTCGGTGACAGTGCACGCCAATGTCTACGGGGTGCCGCTCGGCGATGGGCTATACGGCGCTCAGGACTCCACTGCGACGTTCACCATCGGCGATGCGCACGTATCGATCGCCGATGACACCACCAAGCAGGTCAGTGTGTTCGACAACGGCAAGCTGGTGCGCACCATGCCGACCTCGATGGGCAGGGGCGGCAGCGAGACGATCGGCGGGCAGACGCTGACGTTCTGGACACCGCCCGGTGTCTACACCGTGATGGGGAAGGCCAACCCGGTGATCATGGACTCCTCCACCTACGGTCTGCCCATCAACTCACGCCTGGGCTACCGCGAGACCATCCCGTACGCCACGCGTATCAGCCCGGACGGGATCTACCTGCACCAGCTGAACGCGACCGTGTGGGCGCAGGGCAACACCGACACCTCCCACGGTTGTCTGAACCTCAGCGGCGAAAATGCCGCCTGGTTCTACGACTTCTCGGTGACGGGGGACGTCGTGGAGGTCAAGAACACGGGCGGCCCGCCCCTGCAGCTGTCTCAGAACGGCGACTGGACACTGCCGTGGAGTGAGTGGCTCAAAGGCAGTGCGCTGCGCTGACTCGACGTCGGGAAGATTAGATATTGCTAATGAATGGATGTTTGCTGCAGGTGGCGGTCGCCGCGGCCCTCATCGAGTGACAACAAGGGCCCGCGGACGTCTATGATCTCAGTCGTCAATGGTGACGCCGCAACTCATCGTCGACCTGTTCTGGAGTGATTTTCGGTGGTTTTTTTCCGTCGTGCGCGCACCGCCGGCTTCGTGGTGGGGGTGTTGCTCCTCGGCGTCCTGGTGAGTGACGTCGCCGGGCTGCCTGGCTGCCAGGGCGTTTGCAAGACCGCCACCGCGGCCGCCCAGGTGCAGTTGCCGCCCGCGCCGCCGAAGCCGCCGATGCTCGGCATCACACCCGCCAGCGGCTCGACCGACCTCAGCCCGCTGAGCCGGGTCTCGGCTCAGGTCGTGGGCGGCAGCCTGACCAACGTGTCGCTGGTCGACGACTACGGCAACACCCTGGCGGGCACGCTCTCGCCGGACCGGGCGTCGTGGCAGCCGGCTCAGCCGCTCAAGTACGGACGCAGCTACACGATGAAGGTGGACAGCCAGGGCGCCAGCGGCGTGCCGCTGGCGCGGACGACGAAGTTCTCGACTGCCTCGCCCGACTACCTCACCCATGTGTATCTCGAGACGCCGGGCGGCCTGCCGATTCACGAGGGGATGCGCTACGGCATCGGCACCATCATCGCCGCGCGCTTCGATGAAGACATCAGCGATAAGGCCGCCGCGGAACGCAACCTGGTGGTGACCACCAACCCGCCCGTGCAGGGATCCTGGTACTGGGTGGACGACAGGATCGCGCATTGGCGGCCGACCAAGTACTACGCGCCCGGTATGACGGTGTCGTTGGCCGCCAACATCTTTGGCGTACGCGTAGGCGACGGGATGTACGGCGACGAGAATCAGAAGGCCACCTTCACAATTGGTGACGCGCATGTCTCCGTCGCCGACGACACCACCAAGACGGTCAGCGTGTTCGACAACGGCAAGCTGGTCCGAGCGATGCCCACGTCGATGGGTCAGGGTGGCTACCAAACCATTGCGGGACGGAAGTTTTCGTTCTGGACGCCGCCCGGGGTGTACACCGTGATCGATAAGGCCGTGTCGGTGACCATGGATTCGTCGACCTACGGGCTGCCGGTGGCCTCCTCGATGGGATACAAGGTGAAGATTCCCTACGCAACCCGGATCAGCACCGACGGAATCTATCTTCATCAGCTCAACGAGACGACCTGGGCGCAGGGCAACACGAATGTCTCGCACGGCTGTCTGAACCTCAACGGCGAAAATGCGCAGTGGTTTTTTGATTTCTCCCAGCCCGGTGACGTAGTGGAGGTCAAGAACACCGGCGGCCCGAAGCTGGAGATCTGGCAGAACGGCGACTGGTCGCTGCCGTGGGGTGAGTGGCTCAAAGGCAGCGCACTGACACCAAAGCAGTAGGAGTCAGGACTTCTTGCCGGTGCCTCGGCCTGAACCGGCGGTCGCGGTGGTCTCGTTGCTGCCGGGAGTGGGCGCATTCTTGGCTGCTCGGTGGGTGGACGATGCTCGCTTGGCGTTGACGTTCGCGGTGCCGGGCCCGCCGCGATGGGCGCGTCGGAGGGATGACGTAGCTACTCTCGACCGGCTCGGCGCCAGTTTGGTCCGCGCGGCTGCGGCCGAAGCGGGTTGTGGGACAAGATTTTTGATCGCATCCTGAACCAGGTCGATGGGGGCCATCGCCCAGGCCGAGACACCGAATTCGAGAGTCGCGAGGGGATCGACGCCGACTCCACAGGCGCTGATGCACGAGATCGCCACTGCTGCAAAGTAGACGAGCGCAACGGTCGCCGGCAGGGTGATCGGAAAGGCCGCGTACCAAACCGGTGCCAGCGCGATCAGGAGTGCAGCCCTGGCCAGGTTGTCGACACTCGGCCCGGACGCGTTGGCCTGAGGGCTTGCCGCAGCAATCCGGCTCGCTGACCCTGCCGCGGCGGTGAACTGTTCGACTGCGGTCAGGGCGACTGCATGGGTTTGCACCTCGATCGCGATTGTGTGCCGTGGGATGGCGAGATTTGTTGTGCCCGGAGCGGCGTGGAATGTTGAGAACAGAGATATGGCAACTGCTGCGGCGATGCCGGCAGCGGTCCTTCGGTACGTGCCATCAAGCCTGCTAATCGAGCCGTTCATTGATTTCCCCCGGGAGCGCCGATGGGGCAAAGTTTAGTTGACGCTGGCGTAAATCAATGGGAGCCGGCGTCGGATACGTGGCCTGTGATGTGGCGCACACGCGGAGTACCGTGAAAAGTGTTCGTGGCTCGGAAGGGAGACGTGATGAAGGGTGCCTATCGCGATCCGGTCGATCACTCCCGGACAACCCAACCGCATGCCGGCGAATCGTTCGTCGACACGCTGTGGCTTCCCGGCTTGTTCCTCATCGCCCTGGGGGTGGTGGGCCTGGTGGGCGTCATCGCGGCGCTGGCCTACAACCATGACGAGCTGCTGCTGATGTTGGGTTCGATCGCCGCGGGACTGCTGATTGTCGGCGCGCTGCTGATCATGGCCGAACATCACCGGGTGGTGCGTGTCGAGCGTCGCTGGCTTGCGGACCATCCCAGCCGCCAGCCCCACCGCACGGCTTAGCGGGATTGTTTTGCGGCATCCGGGACGCTCGGGTGCGGACCGGTGCGTGCCTGCGCAAGACGGCGTTTAACGTGGCGATTTACGAATTAGCGATTTGCTGAAACTAACCTGTATGTCAATAAATCGGTAACGGTTGTGAATCAGTTCACACTTTGCACTTGTCCCATGATTGGTGCCGTGAACAGTATTTATACCGATCCGACTGACAATGTTCTGCGAAGTCGCGGTGGAGACCCTAGCGATCCCCTAATCCCCTAATGGGGATTGCTGGGATATCCCGGTACTACCCGTATCGGGTAGGGGACCGCGCCCCATTTCGGGGTGCGCGTCATCTCCATACCGTTGCTAGTAATCACCGGGCGGGGCCGGCGATCGAGCTTTCCGAAGACTAGGAAGGAACGTCCAATGGACTCCCTGCTTCAATTTATCCTTGACCTGTTCAACAACGAGTCTGCCGCGCAGACGTTCGTGGCCGACCCGAATGCGGCCCTGGCGAACGCGGGTCTATCCAACGTCAGCCCTGAGCAGATTCAGTCAGTCGCTGCCTCAGCAATTCCTGGGCTCGACCTCGTCGGTGCGAACCCGGTGTCCGGCCTGGCGCAGGCTGTTTCGAACCAGTTCGGCTTCGCACCCGTAGAAGGACTCCTTTCGGCCCCGGGGGCGGCTGCCGGTGTAATCGCCGACCAGGCGCTGAATCTCGGCGTGGATGGTGGCTCGAACCTGGCCGCGGCCGTCGGTGATGGCATCGGGATCGGGCTGGGCGAGAGCCTTGGTGCCGGCCTCGGTGCGGCTCTCGGTGGCGGTGTCGAGACCGGACTCGGCCTGGGCACCGGCCTCGGCCTGGGCACCGGGCTCGGTGGCGGCTTCAATACCGGCGGAGGTCTCGAGACCGGCCTGGGTGCCGGGATCGGTGCGGGGTTCCAGGCTGGCATGAACGTTGAGTTCGAGGCCGGCTTCAACGCCGGGCTGGGCGCTGAAATCGGCGCCGGTTCAGAGTTAGGTGGCCAGACTGGGGTTGGTCTGGGCAGCGGGTTCGGTACTGGCTTCGGTGCCGGTGGCGGCGCCGAACTCGGTGGTGGTTTCCACAGCGGCTTCGGTACTGAGATTGGCGCGGGCTTCAACTCCGGTGTGGAAGTTGGCGGCGGAGCAGAACTGGGTGGCCAGACTGGGGTTGGTCTGGGCACAGGCTTCGGTACCGGTCTTGGTGCCAGTGGCGGCGCTGAACTCGGTGGTGGTTTCCACAGCGGCTTCGGTACTGAGATTGGCGCGGGCTTCAACTCCGGTGTGGAAGTTGGCGGCGGAGCAGAACTGGGTGGCCAGACTGGGGTTGGTCTAGGCACAGGCTTCGGTACCGGTCTTGGTGCCGGTGGCGGCGCTGAACTCGGTGGTGGTTTCCAGACAGGCGCTGAGCTTGGTGGTGGCTTGCAGAGTGGTGCTGAGCTTGGTGGGCAGAGCGGGTTTGGTGTGAACACCGGTTTCAACGGTGGCGCCGAGCTTGGTGGTGGCTTGCAGAGTGGCGCCCAGTTGGGTGGCGGCCTCGAGAGTGGCGCCCAGTTGGGTGGCGGCTTCGAGAGCGGCGCGCAACTTGGTGGTGGCTTCCAGAGTGGTGCTGAGCTTGGTGGGCAGAGCGGGTTTGGTGTGAACACCGGTTTCAACGGTGGCGCCGAACTTGGTGGTGGCTTCCAGGGTGGCGCAGAACTCGGTGGCGCCGCAGCAGCCGGCGCAGGTGCAGCGGCTGGCCTCGGTGGTGGCGCTAACATCAACGCGCAGAGCGGGTTTGGTGCTCAGGCCGGTGGCCAGCTCGGTGGCGGCGCCAACGTAGGCGGCAACTTGGCCGCCGGTGGCGGCAGCCAGATCGCTGGCGGCGCGCAAATCAACGACCGCGCTCGCCTCGACGCCGAAGGTCGCACCACGCTCAGTGGCAGCACCAATGTTGGTGGCAGCGCAGGCGGTTCGGCGAACGTCGGCACGGGCCTGAGCGCGCAGGAGAACGCAAACTTCAGCAGCACGTCCAATGTCGGTCTCAGCAGCCCGCTCGGCGGAGCGACGTTCGGTAACCAGACCGCTGCGGCCGGTGGTGGAGCGATCGGCCTGGGTGGCGCCGGCGTGACTGCGGCCGGCAATGCCGCGGCGAGCAGCACGACCGCTGCCGCGTTCGCCAGCCCGCTGGGTGGCGCTACCGCCAGCGCGCAGGCCGTTGCGAGCAACACTGCGGCAGCGAGCTTCCTGCACAACGACGGTGCGGCTCTCGGTGGACAGACCAACGTCGCTGCCGGGTTCGGTGGACAGACAAACCTCGGCGGCGTCGTCGCTGGGCAGACCCATGTCGCCGCCTCCGAAACCTCAGCGGCTCACCTGGGTGGTCAGACCGGGATCAGTGGTGGCTCCAGCATCACCGGCGGTGCCAATGCCTCCGGCGGCGGCAGCGCGAACTTCCTGAACCACGAGGCGACGAGCCTGAACCTGCACAACTCGGTTCAGGGCGCCGCGTCGACGAGCGGCTCCGCAGCGGCCGACCACGTGTCGGCGGGCGGAAACACCGCCTTCCAGAACACCTTTGGTGGCCAGAGCGGCATCCTGGGTCACGACACCGCGGCGTTGGGCGGCCATAGCACCGTCAACACCGGTGCCAGCGGGTCCGCGTCGACGACCACTCATGGCTCGGCGACCACTCCGTCGCAGGGCAGCAGTGTGATCCACACCGGTGGTTCGGTGGCCGGTGGTGGGCAGGCAGCTGCCGGCACCGACGGCAGCTCGGTGATCACCACGTCGCAGGGCGGTGCTCACGCCGCCACCTCGAGCTCGGTTGACAGCGGCCACACCTCGGCGACCGTTGACCAGCACTCGGGCTTCGACGCCTCGAGCCACGCGGCTGCCGCGGCTCCGGTGCCGGATCACTCGACGTACGACCAGTCGTCGCACGCGAGCACCGACTACTCGAGTCACTCGCTGTACGACACGAGCCACGACAGTGCGGCGTCACACAGCCAGGCGGACACCGACCTGTCGGCGCACAACCAGTTCGATCACCACCCCGGGTTCTGATCGGAGAAGGCCTGACACCGAATCGGTGGGGACCGTATGGTCCCCACCGATGTGTTTGTAGGAGATCGACTTTCACGTTTTGTCGTGCTCCACTCGCACTTTCTCTGCCAAACGTGAAATTCGAGTGGGTGTGCTGCCAACTCAGTCCGAGATGTCGGCGAACTCCGGGGAGCGAGCCAGCGCCTGCCGGGCGTAGGCGCGCACGTCGGCGTCAATGTCGTCCAGCGCCCCCATCAGTGCGTCGCGGGCGGTCGACTGGAAAGCCCACCGGGTCAAGCCCAATACCGCTGCCTTGCGCACGTCAAGGTGCCGGTCGACCAGCGCGCGAGTCAACAGATCCACGCCGGCCTCCTGTGCTCCGGACAACGCGCGGACCGCTCCTACCCGGATCTGCCACGCGGTGTCGCGTAGTGCCCGCTCGATGACGATCAAATCGGAGTCTTCGCAACCGACCTCGCCGAGCGCGGCCAGGGCGGCCGCGCGTACCAATGGGTCTGGGTCATCGGTGAGTTGGCGGACCGCGGCGGATCCGCTGGCAAGCGTGCCCAAACCGTTGGCGGCCGCGATGCGAACCTCGCGGTTCTCGTCCTGGGCGGCCGAAGCCACGCCGTCAGCGTCGTCGACCGACACCAGCGCACGGACCGCCTCGATCCGCACCCGATGATCGGGATCGGCGAGCGCAGCCCGAAAGCTGTGGACCTCACCCACTCGCCGGAAGCTCAGCAGGTAGAGCGCAGCGCTGCGCACCACTGGATCCGGTGACGACAGAAGAGGTTGCGCCGCGGCGGGATCGGGCAAGACCTCGACAAGTTCTCGGACACCGTCGGCTGCGGTACCGCGGACACTGGCGTCGCCGTCGGCCAGCGCAGCGATCAGCGCGCCCGCATACCCGTCGCAGAGGTGTTCGCTCAGCGCGGCGACAGCGGTGCGCCGCACGGACGGGTCGGCATCGGCCAGAAATTCGGCGAGGTCGTCGAGAGACGGCGATTCCAACGCCAGTACGGAGGCGATCCGCGGTGACGGCGGTTGGGTGGGCGGCTGGATCACCGTGGCCGCGGGTGTCGAGGCCCAGTGCCGGTGGTCGTGGCGGATCGCCGGCTGCGCCACCGGGATCGGGTCGGTTTCGCCGGTCGGCAGATCGTCGAGGCCGGGTACCGGAACGAAGTACGGCGCGACCGGCCGCTTGAGGAACTCCATCGTCCCTTCCGCGGTCTTGTGCAGGTTCAGGTGGTAGCGCCAGTTGACATCGTCGCGGTCGGGAACGTCGGAACGATCGTGATAAAGGCCCCAACGGGATTCGGTGCGGGTGAGCGACGAACGGGCAGCCATCTCGGCACAGTCCCTGATGAAGGACACCTCTACCGCGCGCATCAGCTCGTGCGGCGTGCGGGCACCGATCTGCTCGATCTCGTCGCGCATCCGCTCGAACGTGTCGACGGCGATCGACAGCTTCGTCGCCGTCTTCGGCGGGGCGACGTAGTCGTTGACGAAGCGCCGCAGCTTGTATTCGACCTGCGGTTGCGGCGGTCCGTCGGGATGGTGCAGCGGCCGGTACACCAGATCGTGTGCCTCGCGGAGCTGCTCGTCGGGAAGTGCCTGCGGGGCTTGCACCTCGGCAAGGGTGGAGGCAGCGTGTTCGCCGGCGAGATCACCGTAGACGAAGGCGCCGATCATGTAGTTGTGCGGGACGCAGGCCAGGTCTCCGGCGGCGTAGAGTCCGGGGACTGTGGTGCGGGCGTGCTCGTCGACCCACACACCCGATGCGGAATGACCACTGCACAAACCTATTTCGGAGATGTGCATCTCGATGTCGTGGGTGCGGTAGTCATGGCCGCGATTGGCGTGGAAGGTGCCGCGGGTGGGCCGCTCGGTGGTGTGCAGGATGTTTTCCAGCGCCGTCAGCGTCTCATCCGGCAGATGGCTGACTTTGAGGTAGATCGGCCCACGCGCGGACTCGATCTCACGCTTCACCTCGGCCATCATCTGACCCGACCAGTAGTCGGAATCGACGAACCGGTCGCCGTTGGCGTTGACCTGGTAGCCGCCGAACGGGTTGGCCACGTAGGCGCAGGCCGGTCCGTTGTAATCCTTGATCAGTGGGTTGATCTGAAAGCACTCGATTCCGGAGAGTTCGGCCCCGGCGTGATACGCCATCGCATAACCGTCGCCGGCGTTTGTCGGATTCTCATACGTGCCATAGAGATAACCCGAGGCCGGCAGACCCAGACGACCGCAGGCGCCGGTGGCCAGGATCACCGCTTTGGCTGCGACAGCGACGAACTCACCGGTGCGGGAATTCAGCGCCGCGGCTCCCACCGCGCGGCCGCCTTCGGTGAGCACACGCACCGGCATCAACCGGTTCTCGATCTGGATCTTTTCCCGCATCGACTTCTGTCGCAGCACCCGGTAGAGGGCCTTCTTCACGTCCTTGCCTTCCGGCATCGGCAGGACGTAGGACCCGGAGCGGTGCACCCGGCGCACCGCGTACTCGCCGTGCTCATCCTTCTCGAACTTCACGCCGTAGCGTTCGAGTCGCTGCACCATCGCGAATCCCCGGGTCGCGGTTTGATAGATGGTGCGCTGATTGACGATTCCGTCGTTGGCCCGGGTGATCTCGGCGACGTAGTCCTCCGGCACGGCCTTGCCGGGGATGACGGCGTTGTTGACGCCGTCCATGCCCATGGCCAGCGCACCGGAGTGCCGAACGTGAGCCTTTTCCAGCAGCAACACCTGGGCGCCGTGCTCGGCGGCGGTCAGCGCCGCCATCGTGCCGGCGGTTCCTCCACCGATGACGAGCACGTCACACTCCATGCGTGCGGTGTCGGCAAGGTCAGGAATCTGCATCAGATGAGCTCCGGGGTATCAAGGGCAGCAATGAGTTCCGCGCGCAGGGCGCTGCGGTCGACGGAGGTATCGCGCGGTGTCGGGACGTCGTGCAGGGCCCGCAGCGGTTGACCCGCCCGACCGAGCACGGCAATGCGGTCGCCAATCAGCAGCGCCTCGTCAACGTCATGGGTGACGAAGACGATCGTGGTCGGATGTGCGCGCCAGGTGTCGATCAACAACTTCTGCATGCTGGACCTGGTCTGTGCATCCAGCGCCCCGAACGGTTCGTCCATCATGACGGCCCGAGGTGCTCCGGCCAGCCCGCGGGCCAGCTGCACCCGCTGACGCATACCGCCGGACAGGCTCTTGGGGAGGTACTTCTCGAAACCAGTCAGCCCGACGTCGGAGATCCACCGCAGGGCCTCCTCCCGGCGTCCTTCTCGGGGCGTGCCGGCGAGTTTGAGGGCCAGTTCGACGTTGGATTGCACAGTGCGCCACGGGAGTAACGCGTTGTCCTGGAACACAAGAGCACGGTCGCGGGAGGTGGTGCGAACCGGCTCACCCTCGGCGAGGACCTCGCCGGCGTCCGGGCGGAGGAGGCCGGCCAGCGCGCGCAGGACGGTCGACTTGCCACATCCGGACGGCCCGGTCAGGACCAGGATCTCACTGGGCCGTACCTGCAGGTCGAGGTGTTTGATGACGGGCTTGCCGCCGTAGCTGAGCACGAGGTCCTTCAGCTGCAACGTCATTCCGGTTTTCGGGGCGGTGAGTGTCATCGCGCCTTCTCCTCACCACGGGGCAGCCAGCGGGTGACCCGGCGGCCAAGCAGTTCGACCGCCGCGGAGGTGGTGAACCCGAGGACGCCGATGGTGATGATGCCGACGAACACCTCGGGATAGGCCAGGACGGTGTAGGCCTGCCACGTCCGGTAGCCGACGCCGAGCCGTCCGGAGATCATCTCGGCGGAGATGACACAGATCCATGCGACGCCAAGGCCGACCGACAATCCGCCGAAAACCCCCGGCAGGATGCCGGGAAGTACCACGCGAACCAGAACGTCCCATCTGCTGCCGCCAAGGGTGCGCACCGACTCCTCCCAGATGGTCGGTAGGGCGCGCACTGCGTGCCGGGTGCTCACCATGATCGGGAAGAACGCCGCCAGGAAGGTGATGAAGACAATGCCCGCTTCGTCACTGGGGAACAACAGGATCGCCACGGGGACGATCGCGATCGCCGGGATCGGCCGGGCCAACTCGGTCAGCGGCCCGAAGACGTTGGCGAACGTTTCCGAGCGGCCAAGCAGAATGCCGGTGACCACCCCGACCACGGCCGCGAGTGCAAAGCCGGTGAGGATCCTGATCAGTGACTGGCCGAGGTCCAGCCAGTACTCCTGAGCAGCAAGTCGTTTGGTGAACGAAGTGACGATCTCGGTCACCGTCGGCAACGTATCGAAGCGCAACCAGAACCGAACATGGTTGGCGGTGAGCAGCTGCCAGAGCGCGATCGCGGCGGCCACCGACGCGACGCGCACCGCCCATGAGCCCCAGGGTCGGCGCCGTGAGCGGGCCGCTGTCGGGATTGCGCTCGCATCGACCCCGACGGTGACCGGCCCGGCGAGAACTGCGGGTTGGGTGGTCATACCGCACCCGCCAGCGCTGTCTGGTAGTCGACTACCTTGGCGTCGGGATGCGCGGCGACGTAACGCTGAGCACCGGCGTCGGTGTCGAATGGCAGGTAACCGGTTGGCGACTGCACCCACACCGAGCGGTCGGCGAACCACCGGGTGCCCAGTTCGGTGTCCGGAATGTAGGCCGCGATCACCTTCTCACCCTTGCTGTCAGCCTCGCGGAGCGCGCGCAACAGGCAGCCGGGATTGGCGGCGGGCTGCGTGGTGGGGTGACCGTCGATCCAGAGTTCGCCGGCCAACGCTGGATCGGTCACGGCGATATTGCAGACCGGATCCTCACCGCTGACGGTGATCGGGTTCGTTGTTGCCGTCACTGCATTGTCGTAGTTGAGGTTTCGGTCGGTAAACGCTTTAAGCAGCGGCCCGTCGTTGACGAACTGATCGATGTTCAGATCGGCGAAGTCGCCGATCGATTTCAGATAGGGGATATCGCTCTTGAACGCCTCGACCAGTGACGGCTTGATCGTGGTGTCGAAGGACACCGCGCCGCCGGGGCCGTTGTAGAGGTACACCACTTCCTGCGGCAGGCCGCTGCCGTCGGCTACCAGCTTGGCAGCCTCGAGCGGCTTCTCGTGCAGGAAGTCGGTCGCGTCGATCTGCGCCTGCAGGAAAGCGTCGAGCACTTCGGGATGCTGGGCCGCATAGGCGCGGCGCACGACCACCCCGTGGAAGGTGGGCACATTCAGCTCGGCGCCGTCGAACAGCAACCGACCCTTGTTCTGGAAGGCCAGCAGTCCCGGCCACGCCACGAACTGCGCGAACGCCTGTACCTGACCGGATTCCAACGCCGAAGCACCGATCTGCGGCTGCTGGTTGAGCACCTCGACCCCGGTTTTGGGGTCGATCCCCGCCTTGGTCAGTGCGCGGACCAACGTGCCGTGGCCGGCCGACCCGACTGAGGCCGACACTTTCTGACCGCGCAGATCGGTCAGACTGCGGTCCGGCGAATTCGGGCTGACCACAACCATATTCAGTGCGCCCTTGGCGTTGTAGCCGGTGATCGACACCACCTCGGTCTTGGCGCGTTCGTTGGCCTGGGTCTTGGAGCCGTTGATCAGCATGGGGTAATCACCCATCGACCCGATGTCGATCTTCTCGGCCAGCATCTGGGCGGTGATCGGTGCGCCGGTGTCGTAGTCCTGCCACTGCACCGTGTATTTCACTCCTGAGCGCGTGGTGATGTCGGCGAGGCGCTTCTCCAAGAAGCCCTTGGCTCGTAGCAGGGCGCCTGCGGTAGCGGTGTTGATGGTCTTGGACTGGTAACCGACGACCACGGTGACCTCACCGGCTGCGGGAGCCTTCGAGTCCAACGAGCAGCCGGCAGATGTCAGGACGAGGGCAGCGACCAGCGCGACCGCAAAGCGGTTTTTCATGAATGACTCTCAGAGATCGGGCTTTTCAGCGAAGGAGATAGGGCATGTTGACGGTGACGGCACCGGTGGGACAGCGGGCCGCGCAGGGGCCGCAGTACCAACACTCGTCGACATGCATGTACGCCTTGCCGTTGTCCGGGTTGATGGCCAGCGAGTCGAGGGGACAGATGTCCACACAGAGGGTGCATCCGTCGATGCACAGCGATTCGTCGATGGTGACCGGAACGTCCGCCCGCTGATTGATCAGTGTCATCACAACTCCCTGACGAGGTTGCCGCGCAGGGTGATTCGATCGCCCCGCATGCGGATGTATTCGAGATCGACGGGCCGGCCGTCATCGAGGTGGGTCAGCCGTTCCAGCAGCAGCACCGCAGCGCCCTCGGGCACCTGAAGGATGGCTGCCGAGTGGGCGTCGGCGGGTACAGCTTCCACAGCCAGGCCGGCTGACCCCAGCCGTTGCCCGGTGACCTCTTCCAGTAGCGCGAAGATGTCGTTGTTCTCCAAGGAGTGTTGAAGCACCTCGGATCCGATATCGGGTGCCAGGTAGGTCTTGTCCAAGCTGAGCGGCAGATCGCCGAGGAACCGCAGGCGTTCGATGAACAGCACTGGCTCCCCGGGCTGCAGCTGCAGCCGACGCGCCACCGCTGGGGGAGCGGCCACCGACATCGCCGCGCGTACCTCGTTGCGGACCTCGCCGTAGCTCTTGAACGTCTCCTTCAGTCCGACAAGGGCATCCAAGCCGTGGTCGTACTTACGGATAGCCACCTGCGTACCGACCTTGGGGCCCCGGTCGATCAGCCCCTCGTCTTTCAACGTGGCCAAGGCCTCACGAACGGCGTTGCGTGACACCCCGAATTCCACCGACAATTCGGCTTCGGTGGGTAGACCGTGCGGGTAGCCGCCGTCATGGATGTGATGGCGCAGGACGTCGGCCACCAGGCGGGCCTGATCGGCCCGCGCGCGGCGGATCGGCACCGGCTCGGCGTCGCCCATCGCAACCTCCTGACTGACCACGTCTCTCGCCAATCACGGTAAAGCCGCTGCGCGCACCCACTCGCCGGGTGAACGTGGGTGCAGCGGCATGCCGCCGTATTGCGCCGGTCGAGAAGGACTCAGACCTGCCCTTACTCACGATTCAGTGGGCATTGCGCCACCACGGCGGCAGTCGCCGCAGTTCTGATCGTGCTGAGCGGAAAGCGGGGCGGACAGATCGTCACCGGTCGGTGCGCCGGACATGGTCCTCCACGCACCGGACGAAGGCCTCGCAAGCCGCGGAACGAGCCGTACTCTTGGGCGCGATCAGATTGACCTGACGATGCAGGTTGGCGCCGACGACCGGACGCAAAGCGAGGCTGGCGTCGCTCCCCACCCGCGAGGCGGCCACCGATTCGGGCAGCAGTGCAACGCCGAGGTCCCTGCGGACGAACTGGATCACCTCGTCGACCCGGGTCACCTCGAAGGCGACTCGTCGCGGCACACCGGTGAAGCCGCGGTCGGTCTCGTGACGAAGCCCGTAGCCCGGCGGGAAGTCGATGAAAGGCAGGTCGGCCAATTGGGTGAGTGCCAACGACGACTTGGCCGCCAGTGGATGCGACGCCGGCAGCACGGCAACCAGCGCCTCGCTGAACAATTCGGTGCGGGCCAGCCGGCCGCGGGCACCGGACACGTTCGAGCCGACAATCGCGGCGTCGAGTTTGCGGTCGCGGATCGCGTCGATCAACAGGTCGCTACCGCCACTGCGCAGGGTGACGCTGACATCTGGATACCGCGCGTGGAAGGTCGCCATGAGCGCAGCGACGTCCAAGCTCTCCGACGGCACCTCCATCATGCCGACGGTCAGCCGGCCGCCGATCGTCCCGCTGAGCGCCTGGGCATCGACCGTGATTCTGTCGACCCCGGCCAGCACCTGGTGAACCACCGGCATCAGCGCCTCACCCGCCGGTGTCAGCGCCACCGATCGCGTGGTGCGCTCGAAGAGCGACACACCCAGCTCATCTTCAAGCTTGCGGATCTGCTGGCTCAGTGCGGACTGGACGACGAACGCGCTCTCCGCGGCTTTGGTGAAGCTCTGGGTCTCGGCCAGGGCGGCCACGTAGCGCAACTGTTGCAGATTCACGGTGATCACTTTCGATGATTAATCGCATCATATCTATGAACTGGACTGGTAGGCCCAGGTGAGGACACAATGATCGCCGTGTCCGTCCCGGTTTCCCTCGACGCGTCGGTGGCCCGCGTCTCGGTGCGGCCACAAACGGCGGTCCGCACCAACGACTGCTCCGACCCGGCGGTGGCCGACCGGATCAACGGCGAACTCGACGCCATCCCGTTCCTGGGCACGCTGACGTGCGACACCGATTCCGTCGTCGCGGGATCGACCGACGAACTCGTCTTCACCTACACCGTGGGACGCTCGGGCATCGCCGACAGCGGCTGGCTCAAGCTGTGCTTCCGTTATTACTCGGACTGGGATCTGCAGACCGTCGATCCGCACGGGCGCGACTATGCCTCGGCGCGGTTGCTGCACCGCTCACGCGCCGGCGGCGCTTCCGAACAGGGCATGGCCACCGTTCAGCGCCTCGACGTCCGCTACGACGTCAAGGGTGGCGAACGCCCCTTCCAGAAATCACTACTCATCCACGCCGTCGACGGGTATCTGCGGCCGGGCGATGTCATTGAGATCCGGCTCGGTGACCGAACATTCGGTGGGCCGGGCACCCGGGTGCAGACATTCGTCGAAGACGAGTTCGAAGTTCACCTCTTCGTCGACGCGCTGGGGACCTCCCGCATGGCGCACGCCGGCGTGTGCCGACTGTCTGTCGTCCCCGGTAGCCCGGATCGTCTTGTGGCACAGGGCCCGCGGGTGGTCCGCTCCGACGCGGCTTCCGCAGAGATCCGGACGCACCTGCAGGACCGCTGGGGCAACGCCTGCCGCGATGTCACCGCACGCGTGCACGCGTCGATCACCGACGTGACCGTGGCGCGGGCCACAACAGCGGCCACCGGATGGGCGTGCGCCACGCTGTCGGTGCCGGCCGAATCCGCCATCATCCAGATCGTCGCCGACGTCGACGGCGTCGGACAGCTCAGCGACACCTGCCACCTCGACGTCATCGACGACGAATTCCCCTCGCCCCGAGCGCTCTTCTGCGACCTTCATGTCCACTCCAACGACACCGTCGGCACCCAGAACACCGGCTGGAATCTGGCGTTCGGCCGTGACGTGGGCGCGCTCGATGTCTTGGGTTACACGGCCAACGACTTCCAAATCACCGACGAGGCGTGGGCGGCGGTGGTCTCCGCGTGCGATGATGCGACCGACGACGGCCGGTTCGTCTGCTACCCCGGCGTGGAGTGGTGCGGCACGGCCGGGGTGGGCGGTGACCACAACGTGGTGTTTCTCGGTGCCGATACCAGCTTGGCCCGGTCCCTGGAATGGCATCAGGGCATGGCAAGCAAAGAGCTTGTGCCACAGGCATGGCCGATCACCCGGCTCTACTCCGCCTACGACCACGATCCGGAGTCGTATCTCCTCATTCCCCACGTCGGCGGGCGACGGGCCGTTTTGGACTGGCACCACCCCGATCTCGAGCGCCTCATCGAGGTGCACTCGGCGTGGGGAACGAGCCCCTGGTTCTACGAGGACGCACTGGCCCGCGGACTGCGGCTGGGTGCCAGTGCCGCCAGCGACGAACACCGGGGCCGACCGGGCGGTGGAAGCCCGGGGGCGAACATCTTCGGCGGGCATGGCGGACTCACCGGGGTGCTGGCCGCCGAGCTGACCCGCGCCGACGTCGGCCGCGCGCTGAGGGGCCGGCGCACCTGGGCTACCACGGGGGTACGTGCGGTGGCGCTTCTGCATTCCGGTGAGCACTGGATGGGTGACGAATTCACCACCACTGCCGATGAATTGGTCGCCGACTATGCCCTCTACGGCACGTCCGGGTGGGAAGAACTCGAAATCCGTGACACCACCGGGTTGTTGTGGCAGCGCGACTTCCAGGCCGAGACCGGGTTGTCGGACACCCTGGTCCGGATCCGGTGGGGCGGTGCACGCCACCGTGACCGCTACCGATGGGCGACCTGGACGGGTCGGCTGAGCGTAACCGGAGCCGACATCGATGAGGTCACGCCGTGGGCCGCAGCGCACCCAGAACAACGCTTCGAGCGCTCCGTCGACGGACTCGCCTGGCACACCGCCACCTACGGCGGCGATATCGGTGTGGTGCTGCGCCTTTCGGAGCTCAGGCAAGCCCGCCTCGACCTGTTCACCACAGTGATCGAGGACAAGCACGAGACGGAGCTCACCATCAGTGGTGAGGATTTGATCCGCGACGGTCACCATGACGTCGCCGTCGGCGGCCTGAACCTGACGCTGCGGGTGGAACGTATCGCCGACCCGGCGGCGCTGCCCGTCAACGCCCAGGGTCGCCTCGCACTCGCCTTGCCCGACAACGACAGTGCCGTCTACCTCCGGGGTCGCCAGGCAGACGGTCACCAGATCTGGACCAGTCCGCTGTTTATATCCCGGCGTGATCGGAATCCGGCATGACACCGACTCTGCGATGTCATCTCACCCGCCGGCTGCACATCGATCTGCAGCGTGTCATCGCCGCCGCTTGTCCCGGTGCGCACTCCGACACCCACTGACACCGCACATCCAACACCTGCATCACGACGGCATCGACCGCTCGTGATCCTTTCAGACTTGTCACCCAAGGAGACACCATGCCGAGACGCATGTTCATTTCACGAGCGGCGCTGGCATTCGCCGTACTCGCCGCCACCCTGGCCGGCTGCGGACAATCCGCCCCGGCCACGAATTCCGCCCAGAAGGTCACCCTGCGTCTGGGTTACCTGACCCGCATCACCCACGCCTCAGCCCTGGTCGGCCTCGACAAAGGCCTGTTCGCCAAGAACCTCGGCCCCGACGTCACCCTGGACGTCAAGCCGTTCGGCCAGGGCACCGAAGAGGTCACCGCGCTGCTGGCCGGCCAGATCGACGCGGCCTACGTCGGACCGAATCCCGCGTTCAACGCCTGGCAGAAGTCCGGTGGCAAGGCCATCAAGATCATTTCCGGATCTGCCAGCGGCGGCACCTCTTTGGTCGTCAAGCCGGGGATTCAAAATGCCCAGGACTTGCGCGGTAAGACCCTTGCCGACCCGGCGCTGGGCGGCACCCAGGATGTCAGCCTGCGAAGCTGGCTCAAGGACAACGGCCTGCAGACCAATCCTCAGGGTGGCGGGGACGTCTTCGTCAAGCCCACCAAGCCTGAGTCGGCCATCGTCCCGGCGTTCATCGCGAATCAGATCGACGGCGCAATCGAGTCTGCCCCCTATGATGTCCAGCTGGTCAAGGCCGGGGGTGTCAAGCTGTGGGACGACCCCAACACGATCACCATTCTGGTTGTGCGACAGGAATTCCTGCAAGCGCACCCCGATGTGGTGAGTGGACTGCTGAAGGGCCAGGTCGAGGCCAACGACCTCATCCACAGCAATCCCGACGCAGCGGCACAGGCAGCCAATGCCACTCTGGCGAGCGCATTGGGGAAGGGGCTGCCGCCCGACGTCCTGAAGGCCTCATTCGAAGAGACGAAGTTCACCAATGACCCCGGCGCCGGTTCGCTGAAAGATCAAGTCCACAAGGCGGTTTCGGTGGGGCTTCTCGACCCGCTGAATCTGGACGGGATCTTCGACCTGCACCTGCTGAACGACGTGCTGAAGGGGTCCGGGCAGCCACAGGTCGATGCATGACCAGCGCCACGGGCATGACGTTGACCGAGACGAATCCACCGTCGGCGGTCGCTGTTCGGCTGACCGGGGTATCGAAGAGCTTCCGGCAGGGCCGCTCGGCCCTGCCGGCGCTCGACGGTGTCTCCTTGACGGCGGGCGTCGGCGAGTTCGTCTGCATCGTCGGTGCGTCGGGCTGCGGCAAGAGCACTCTGCTCTCGCTCGTCGCCGGTCTTGAGCAGCCCTCGTCGGGTGAAGTGGTCAGCGGAAACCGGCGCCCGGCGTTGATGTTTCAGGAGCCGGCACTCTTCCCCTGGTTGACCGCGGCCCGAAACATCGAAGTGCCGCTGCGGGCGCGCGGTGTGCCCAAACGACAGCGCCGGGAACGAGTCGAGGAGCTGCTGCACACCGTGCGGCTCAGCGATTTCGCCGATGTGCGACCCCATCAGCTCTCGGGCGGTATGCGACAGCGGGTGGCGCTGGCCCGAGCACTCGCCCAGGACGCCGACACGTTACTCATGGATGAACCATTCGGTGCACTCGATGCGCTGACCCGCGATCATCTACACACCGAACTCGAGCGGATCGTCGGCGAATGCAATCTCACCGTGCTGTTCGTGACGCACAACGTCACCGAAGCGGTGCGGCTGGGGGACCGGGTGGTAGTGCTGAGCAGCCGGCCCGGGCGGGTCATCACCGAGGTGCCCGTGCCGGCAAGGCGCCCCCGCAGGACCAACACCGCCGAGGTGGCCGAGCTGGCGGCCGTCATCACCGACCATCTCCATGCGGCGGACGCCGGTAATGGTCAGCACTGATCTACTCCGCCGTCCCGCCGGCAACCGGCGCACCCGGCGCTCCGGTCGTTCGGTGTGGGCACCGGTCCTCGGCATCGCGATCGTGCTGGCGGTGTGGCAGGTGGTGTACCTCAGCGGCTGGAAGCCCTCATTCATATTGCCCAGCCCCGCAACGGTGCTGTCGCAGTTGTGGTCTCAGGCCCAGCACCCGGTGCTGTGGGATGCCATCGGGACGACGATGAGCAGAGCCCTCTGGGGCTTCGGACTGGCATTGGTCATCGGCACGGCGGTCGGCGTCGTGGTGTCACGAAACCGGTTGCTGCGAGCAGCGTTCGGGCCGATCATCACCGGGCTGCAAACCATGCCGGCGATCGCCTGGTTCCCGTTTGCGATCATCTTCTTCGGGATCACCACGTGGGCGATCCTGTTCGTCATCGTGATCGGCACGGCACCGGCGATCGCGACCGGCGTCCTCGCCGGGTCGGATCACATTCCTCCGCTGCTGCTTCGGTCCGCCAAGAGCATGGGCCTGCACGGCGTCACGCTCTACCGGCATCTGATCCTGCCGGCCTCGTTGCCGATGTTCGTCGCCGGTCTCAAGCAAGGGTGGGCATTCGCCTGGCGCAGCCTGATGTCGGGTGAGCTGGTGGTGATCGTCACCAACAGCGCCTCGATCGGCGTCCTGCTCGAGAACGCGCAGAACATGACCGACATGCCCTCCGCGATCGCGATCATGATCGTGATCCTCATCCTCGGAATCGTCATCGATGCACTGTTCACCGCGCTGGACAAAGCGATCCGCCGCCGCTGGGGCTTGGTGGACTCGGCGGGTTCATGACCACGACAAAGGAGTTCAGTCTGTGACGCCACCCGACACATCGGGCCCATTTCGCCTCTGGGCTTTCGGCGACGCGCACGTCGGCACGGACAAGCAGTTCGGCCGCAGCAGCCTGGCCGAGGCGATCTCGCAGTCGGAGTTCGGTGGCGCCGAAGGCGGTCCGTCGTTCGAGTGGGACATCGCCGTCGACGTCGGCGACATGTCCGGTGCTCATCACAGCCTGCCCGACGATGCCGAGGGGGAGGAGGTCCGCAAGCAGTTCTCCGCTCTGCGCACCCACCGTCGCGAAGACGTCTACAGCGTCAGCGGAAACCATGACCGCAACGGACTTTCGGACCCGGACGGCTGGTGGTGGCAGAAGTGGATCGACCCGCTCGGCGAGCACACCGAATCCTCTGGGGTCGACTCTGCCGCCCGGACATACCCCGTTGAGGGCAACTGGGAGCACTATTCGTTCCGGGTCGGAAACCTGTTGTTCCTCATGATGAGCGACCGCAACGAGCCCACCCAGGCGAAAGGGCGCGGCCCGCTGGGCGGCAACCCGGGCGGTGTCGTCAGCGCTGAGACGTTCGACTGGTTCACCTCCACGGTCGACGCCAACCCGGACGCCATCATCGTCGCGGTGCACCACTACGTGCTCAAGGACACCACCGTGGCTTCCGGCGAGTGGGAGGGCGTGCGCAAAGACGCGGCCGGACGGTGGGAGGAGCACTACCATCGACCGTTCGAGGAAGGCACCCCGCACGGCGCGTCATACCTGTACTGGGTTGGTAGCAAACCGGATTCGGCCGCCTTCGAGAGTTTCCTGGCTGAGCGGCCGGGCCGGGTACAGATGTGGCTGGCCGGGCACACGCACACCAACCCTGACGACGACCACGGCGGCAAGACGCACATCGAACGGCGCTGGGGCACCTGGTTCCTCAATGTCGCATCGCTGAGCCGCCACCACATGCCGCGTACGACCTTGCCGATCAGCAGACTGCTGACGTTCACGCCCGGCAGTACGGACGTGCGGGTGCGGTGCTATCTGCACACCAGCCAGCACGCCCCGCAGGGCTGGTATCCCAAGGCCGAACGGACTCTTCGGCTGGACCGCCCGTTCAGCTGGTAGTCACGGCATGCGGTGCGGCACGTCGGTGATGAGCCCGCCGTCCATCACGAACTCCGCACCGGTCGCATACGACGACTCGTCACTGGCCAGAAACAGCACGAACGTCGATACCTCGTTCGGCTCACCGAGGCGGCCCATCGGCGCGGCGACCAGGTCGTCGGGCATATGGGCGGTCATCGGGGTGCGGATCATCCCAGGATGCAGCGAGTTGACCCGAATGTTGTTGGGCGCCAGCTCGAGTGCCGCTGATTTGGTCAACCCTCGGATCGCCCATTTGGATGCGACGTAGCCGTGGTTACCCGGGGTGCCGCGCATGGCTTGGATGGACGACATGTTGATGATGGAGCCGCCGCCCGCGTCGGTCATCGGGTCGATCACCGACTTGATGCCGAGCATGGTTCCGGTGAGGTTGACGTCGATAACCCGCTGCCAGCGTTCGCGTTCGAGGTTCTTCAGGGTGCGCCGGTAGACGATGCCGGCGTTGTTCACCAGAACGTTCAGGGTGCCGAACTCGTGCAGTGTCAGCGCCACCGCCGCCGTCCAGTCGTCGGGATCGGAGACGTCGAGATGAACGTAGCGGGCGGCGTCGCCAAGCTCGGCGGCCACCGCCGCACCCTCCTCGTCGAGGACGTCACCGAGGACGACCTTTGCGCCTTCGCTGACCAGGAGCCGGGCGTGGGCTGCGCCCACCCCGCGCGCGGCCCCGGTGATCAGGGCGACCTTGCCGTCGACGCGTCCCATGGGGCGCACGGTACCCGGCTGTGCGCCGGGGAGTGGATGACTTCGCCGCTGGCTGAGACCAGGTGTTCAGCACGTTCGGCCGCCAAACTGCGGCGCCGCCGATAGGGTCAGCGGCTGTGCTCGAGGTGATCGACAAGGGCGGGGCCAGTGCCACCCACGCCACACCGCTGTTGTTCGTACACGGTGCCTTCCACGGAGCATGGTGCTGGGACGACCACTTTCTCGACTACTTCGCCGACCGCGGCTATCACGCGCTCGCGCTGAACCTGCGTGGCCACGGTGGCAGCCCGTCGTCCGTGTCGATCAACGCGTGCAGTGTCCTCGACTATGTCGAAGACGTGGCCACCGTCGCCGGTCGCCTGCCGGTGGCGCCGGTGGTCATCGGTCATTCGATGGGTGGGTTCGTGGTGCAGAAGTACCTGGCGGTGCACGACGCGCCCGGCGCGGTCCTGGTAGCTTCAGCCCCGCCGACCGGGATCGCGGCGGCAACGGTGCGGGTGGCTTGGCGGCACCGGCGCGACTCGATGCGCACCCGGTCGTTCGCCAGGCCGCTGGATTTTTTTGCCGCACCGGGTGTTTCACGGGCGACCTTCTACCATTCGGCCACCCCCGAGGAGATCGTCACCGCCTGCACGTCGCGGCTCAGCGCAGAGAGCGCCCGAGTGCTGTACCGCGACCTGCTCTACCGCCACCTCGCCCGGCCCAAGCGCGTCACCACCCCGGTGCTGGTGCTCGGGGCCGAGCTGGACGGGTTCTTCACGGGTAAAGAAGTGGCCGCGACCGCGCGGGCCTACCGCACCGAGCCGGTGATGTTCGCCGGGATGGGCCACAACATGATGCTCGAACGCGGCTGGGAATCCGTCGCCGACCACATCGACCAGTGGTTGATGACTACTCTCAGCTGACGCGGAGGTTAGTTTGGACCCGTAACGGGAAACCAGACCCGACCTACTAAGGAGGCCCGAATGTTGCACAGCGTCGTGTTGGCGGCCAGCGACAACATCGAAGCCGCGGGGTTCATCCTGCGCGGCATCAAAGGCATCTTCGTCGCCATCGGCAGCATCATCGCCGCGGTGATCTGCGCCGTGATCGCCGGGATCAAAGGACGAAATCCGTTCGGATGGGGCATCCTCGGGCTGTTCTTCTCCATCATCACGCTGATCGTGATCATCGTGATCCCGAGCAAGAAGTCATAGCGCCGTCAGGCTTGAAACCCTGCGAGCACGGCCTGCACCCCGACATCCCAGCGGCGGTTGACCGAAGCCGCCGACGTGCCCAGCCAGCGCCCGGCCTCCTGAACGGCCAAACCCTGTGCCAGAGCGAGCAATACATGCGAGATGTCCACCGGGTCGCCGGTCAGTAGCCCGGCGTCGATGCACCGCTGCACCTTGGCGACGAGGATTTCCCGCACCGGGGGCGCAGTCGCCAGCTGTTCGGGTTCGGGGTCGAGATCCTGGAACGGCCTGCTGAACATCACCCGCGCCAGCGGCGGATAGTCCAGGCAGAACCGGCGGAACACCGGGATCACCGCCCGCAGGTCGCCCAGCACGTCGGAAGTCTCGCGGATGGCGACCAGTTCACCGCCCAGCCGGCGGAAGCCCTCGAAGAACACCGCGCGCAGCAGACCGTCCTTGTCGGAGAACAGCTCGTAGACCGCAGGCACCGAGGTGCCGGCCCGTTCGGCGACCCGACGTGTGGTGAAGCCGGTCATCCCGTCTTCGCACAGCGTGCTCACTGCCACGTCGACCACGCGGTCGCGCAGCTCGGGAGTGCGCTGCTTGACCCTCGCCACGGACTAGGACAGCCCGAACTCGGAACGGATGTTGTCGATACCGTGGCGCATCGCGTCCAGGGTGGCCTGGCGGGCGCGCAGCTTGCTGGCCAGGTGCGCACCGGCGCTCAGCGACGTGAACTCGTTGGCGGCTTCTTCGGCGCGGGCCAGCACCTGGTCGTTCAGCGCGATTTCGTCCACCCAGCCGCCGGCCAGTGCGGTCTCGCCAAGGAAGTTCTTGGCCAGCCCGACCGCCTGCTGGTAGGCCGACGGGGTCAGCCGCAGCCGCATGATCTCCAGGGCCGGGTAGGGCAGCACCATCCCGATCGCGACTTCGTTGGCCTGAAAGTTGTAGGTGGGACCGGTGATTCGGTGGTCGACGCTGCACGCCAAGAACGATCCCATTGCGATCGCGTGACCGGTGATCGCCGCGACGACGGGCTTGGGGAACGACAGCAGCCGGTGGGACAGGTTGAACCCGCCCTGCAGCATTTCAACGGACGCATCGATGTCACCGGAGCGGAACACCTTCAGGTCGAAGCCACCGCTGAACACGCGCTCGTTGCCTGCGATCACTACCGCGGCCGCGTTTTCACCTTCGGCTCGGTCCAGCGCGTCGTTGATCTCCTTCAGCATGGCCGGGCTCAGCACGTTGACCTTGCCGTCGTCCATCGAAATCACGGCGATCGCGTCGTCCTTGCGGTAACTGACCGACCCACTCATGGATGCTCCTTCGTCGCAGCGCCTATTTTCGTACCGACGTTACGTAACGAAGTTCCGATTGCCAAGAGGCAATCTCCGCCGCACCGGACCGGGGCGCAGAACGGTTGCGCATGCCGGCCGCTCGACGGAGATACGATCGACCTGTGAGGGGGATTATCTTGGCGGGGGGTTCCGGTACCCGTCTGCATCCGATCACGCTTGGAGTCTCCAAGCAGTTGATCCCGGTTTATGACAAGCCGATGGCGTATTACCCGTTGTCGACGTTGATGCTGGCGGGTATCCGCGACATTCTGGTGATCACGACGCCGCACGACGCGGAAAGCTTCGAGCGACTGTTGGGTGATGGATCACGGTTCGGGGTGTCGATCACGTTTGCGCAGCAGCCGTCGCCGGACGGGCTGGCGCAGGCCTTCACGATCGGCGCCGATTTCATCGGCGACGACAAGGTCGCGCTGATTTTGGGTGACAACCTGCTTTACGGGCCGGGCTTGGGCACTCAGCTCAAGACGTTCGCTGACGTCGACGGCGGCCAGATCTTCGCGTATCGGGTTGCCGAGCCGTCGGCCTACGGTGTGGTCGAGTTCGACTCCGGCGGCGTGGTGGTGTCGCTGGAGGAGAAACCCAAGCAACCGCGCAGCAACTTCGCGGTCCCGGGGTTGTACTTCTACGACAATGACGTGGTGGCGATTGCCCGCGACCTCTCGCCGAGCGATCGCGGTGAGTACGAGATCACCGACGTCAACCGGGCGTATCTGGATCAGGGCCGATTGCGGGTCCAGGTGTTGCCGCGGGGGACGGCCTGGCTGGATACCGGAACGTTCGATCAGATGACCGATGCGGCGGATTTTGTGCGGACGATGGAACGCCGGACCGGGTTGAAGATCGGGGTGCCTGAGGAGATCGCGTGGCGGCAGGGCTTTCTCAGCGAGGACGAGTTGCGGGAGCGGGCTGAGAAGCTGGTGAAGTCGGGTTACGGGTCGTATTTGTTGGATTTGTTGGAAAGGGGTTCCTAGTGGCGCAGCTTCTGGTCACCGGGGGCGCCGGCTTCATCGGATCCAATTTTGTGCATTACGCGCATCAGCACACCGACCATCACATCACCGTGCTGGACAAGCTCACCTATGCCGGTAATCAGGAGTCGCTGGCGGGCCTGCCCGAAGACCGGGTGAGCTTTGTGCATGGTGATGTCGCCGATGCCGAGTTGGTGGACAAGCTGGTGGCCTCTGCCGACGCGGTGCTGCACTACGCCGCCGAAACCCACAATGACAACTCCCTTGATGATCCGGAGCCGTTCCTGCACACCAACTTGGTGGGCACGTTCACCTTGCTGGAGGCGGTCCGCAAGTACGGG
>NZ_NPKT01000037.1 GCF_008329565.1 Mycolicibacterium sp. P1-5 | reverse complement strand
ATCAAGGCCCAGTCTTCCAAGGAGATCACCCATCCAATCTGATTGGGTGGCCTACTTTTCAACCGTCGCGACTGGCCGGGTTCTCAACCGTCGTCAACAAGTCTTTGCGTTTGCGTGTTAGCTGGCGAGGGGGTGCGGGCGAGGCGCTCTCCCGGCAAACTTCCGGCCCAGGAGGCCAAGAAGTACATGTCACCACCGGGTGTTTCGTCGCCGAGAGTGTCGCCTCGGGCAGACGTCGGTTGGCGGCGCACAATCTTGCGCCGTAGTGAGCCCATTGAGATTAGGCGGCTCTCGGGTCGGTTGGCCATCCTGAGTTGCTCAGTCGCACTTTGCACGATCCGTCTGAAGCGCACTTGTTGAGCAGGTAATGGACAATCCCCGATGCAAACCTGGGGAACATGGTAGAGCCTTTCTCATCACCCCGACGTTCGACGGCGAACAACCACACCAGGAACACGTCCGGCCCATGTCCGCATTGCATTACGGCTGCTACCGAGCCGCACCGATTGTGACGAGCTCAGCATGAGCGAAACGCGCGGGGCCCCAGCTACGCGACAACGACATCAGGTCGTTGTCATTGGTTCCGGATTCGGTGGATTGACCGCGACTCAGAGGTTGAAGCACCTCGACGTCGACATCAAGTTGATCTCGCGGACCGCGCACCACTTGTTTCAGCCGCTGTTGTACCAGGTTGCGACCGGCATCATTTCCCAAGGCGAAGTCGCACCGCAGACCAGAACGATTCTGCGCAACCAACGCAACGCCGAGGTGCTGCTCGGCGAAGTCGTGCGCATCGACCTCGCGGGTCAATACGTCATCTCAGAATCGAGTGGCCAAGCCTACAAAACTGATTTCGACACACTCATTCTCGCCGCAGGGGCCAGCCAGTCCTACTTCGGAAACGATGATTATGCCCAGTGGGCCCCCGGTATGAAGACGATTGATGACGCGCTCGAGTTGCGGGGGCGCATGCTCGGCGCCTTTGAGCAGGCCGAGCGATCAGATGACCCCACGCAACGCCAAAGATTGTTGACGTTCACGGTCGTAGGCGCGGGACCCACGGGTGTGGAGATGGCCGGGCAGATTGCCGTGCTGGCATACCACACCCTCAAGGGAGCGTTTCGCCACATCGACACGACCGAGGCGCGAGTGATATTGATTGACGCCGCACCCGCAGTGCTGCGCCCGATGGGCGAGACAATCGGCCGAAAGACGATGGCACGGCTGGAGAAGATTGGCGTCGAAATTCAGCTCGATGCGACGGTTACCGATGTCGACCGAAACGGGTTGACCGTCACCGACTCTGACGGAACGATGCGCCGGATCGAATCGGCATGCAAAGTATGGTCGGCGGGCGTTTCAGCGAGCTCACTCGGCAAGCAACTCGCCGACCAATCATCGGTGGCGATCGACAGCGCTGGGCGCGTGAAAGTGTTGCCGGACTTGTCGATCCCCGGCTATCCCAAAGTGTTCGTGATCGGCGACATGGCAACTATCGACGGTGTTCCTGGCCTGGCGCAAGGCGCCATCCAAGGCGCCAAGTACGTCGCCAATGCAGTAAAGAGTGAGTGCAAGAGCGTCGTCCCCACACAACGCAGGGCATTCCAGTACTGCGACAAGGGGTCGATGGCCACGGTGTCGCGCTTCAGCGCCGTGGCCAAGATCGGTTCGATTGAATTCGGCGGTTTCATCGCCTGGCTGGCCTGGCTGGCGCTGCACCTTGTGACCCTAGTGGGGTTCAATACCAAAGTCACCACGCTGCTTTCGTGGGCCGTGGCATTCTTGAGCACCCACCGCGGCCAGCTCACCATCACCGAGCAGCAGGCCTACGTGCGGACTCCAATCGAGGCCGTCGATCGCGGCACACATGACGGGCCTGAGTTATCGGATCTCTCCGTTCATGAATTGTTGAAGACATTCATTGCAGTTTCGCCTCTGCCGCCATTACAATCTGTCGTGGCCAAGACGGAAAATGCCGAGCAGACGACTAGTCGGCGTACGTTTTGGGGCTTTCTTGCAGGTCTACTCTTGGTGGGCTCGTTTCTCGATTCTCTTCCTGATTCAGCGAACCTGCTGCCGAAATGGCCAGCGCTGGTGTGGCTGGTGAGCCAGACGTGGCTAATGGATCTGCTGAACAAGTTGGGAGATGCGGCTATCATCGCCGCCATTCTGGCGGTCGCCGTCGACAAGTATGTCAAACAGAAACTGGTGTCAGAGGTCGCCAGGGAGGCCGTCGACTTCGCAGTCGGTTACGCCCTGCCACCGGAGGTCAAGAAGCACGTCCAGTACATCCTCCGGATGCCGTTCGTGCGGCGAAATCTCGTTTTCACGTACGAATTTGGCGCCATCTCGGGCGCAAATGCTGACGAGTATCTGAAGGTAAAGTGCACTACGACTTACGAGATCGTGAACCTCACCGACCGCGACATCAAGTTCAACGTTCGTACCGCCGTTCAGAACGCACACTATCCGGGTTTGGAGGAGAACAAATTATCTCTACTGAAGGTGGCGGACCGAACGCGCTCAGAGACCGAGCTGAAAGAACTTGCGGACAAACAGGCTAAGAAAAAGGGAACCACTGATGTGCTTTACACCTCCGTAACCGAGGAAGTAGAGATTCCGCATGGCCATTCGAACGCGGTTCCGGTGGTTACCGAGCGCATTTCCTATGTTCGTCGAGACGACGACATCTTTCTCGACATTCTTCCGCCGCCCAGCCTGGGTCTTACCCTCAGGGTGAAGGGACTCGCGGATTACGTCGTTGGTGCTAGCTTCGGCGCCTCGGGAATGGTCCCTGGGAAGTATGCATCGGATGCGGACGAATGGACTTGGACAGTGACAGATGTTGTTCTGCCGGGCAGCCACTTCTACCTGAAATGGCATCCACAGTAGGATCGACAGGCCTCCGAAAGGCCGCCCAAAGCCTGAACGGTGTTGTACCCACGTCGGGCAGGCTCGAAGGGTTCGCGAATGCAGATGGCTCCGCCATGACGAGCGCGGCGAGCCTGCCGTCAGAGACGGCTGAGACGACTCGCCGTGACGGTCCCGAACCCGTTCGCCCACTTACCCGCCGAGGCCATGGTGGAGGTCTCAGTCCGTGACAGACACCTGGTGGTGCGAATACGCCTGGCTCGGTGGTGCTGGCGTCGCTCGACGCGTGACGATTTCGGTCGCATCGGCCCGGATCGTCGACGTTCGAATTGACTCCGATCCCGTGCCGACGGCGCGACGGCTCAGGGGTCTGGTGCTGCCCGGCCTGGCCAACGCCCACTCACACGCGTTCCACCGAGCGCTGCGCTCACGAACCCAACGCGACCGGGGGTCGTTTTGGACCTGGCGCGACCTCATGTACCGCGCGGCAGACCGGCTCAATCCGGACAGTTACCGAACGCTGGCACGTGCCGTGTACGCCGAGATGGCCCTCGCTGGAATCACCGCGGTCGGAGAATTCCACTACTTACATCACGACGTTGGCGGAGCGCACTACGCCGATCCAAACGCTATGGGCCACGCCGTGATCGACGGCGCTGCGGATGCCGGGATCCGGATTACGCTCCTCGACGCGTGCTATTTGTCCGCTGGACCGGACGGGGCTCCCTTGATCGACGGCCCGCAGCTCCGTTTTGGCGACGGCAGCGGCGAGCAGTGGGCATCTCGTGTCGAAGCACTAAGCTCCGACTACGCACACCGCCCCAGCGTCGTGATCGGCGCCGCGCTACATTCCGTGCGAGCCGTACCGATCAAAGATATGCCCGCTGTTGTCGAATGGGCCGCGGGACAGCGTGTTCCCTTACACGTTCACTCATCGGAGCAGCCGGCGGAGGTCGAACAATGCCTCACCGCGCATGGCCGAACCCCCACCGGGGTCCTTCGCGACGTCGGTGCGCTGGGCCCCCGAACCACAGCCGTGCACGCCACGCATCTGACCGAAGGCGATCTGATCACCCTCGACCAGACGGCAACGGGGGTGTGTTTCTGTCCGACTACGGAACGCGACCTGGGCGACGGCATCGGCCCTGCCCCAACGCTGCTCGCTGGACGCGGGCTATTCAGCCTCGGCTCCGACAGCCACGCAATGATCGACCTCTTCGCAGAAGCCCGCGCAGTCGAGCTCGATGAGCGCCTACATAGTGGCCGGCGCGGCATCATCAGCGCCGACCGGCTTTTGCTGTCCGCGACCGACGACGGGCAAGCCGCGCTGGGCTGGGCCGATGCCGGTCGACTTGCCGTCGGATCGCGGGCGGACTTCGTCGCAGTGGACGTCGAGTCACTCCGCACCGTCGGCGGAGGAGCGACGGTGGAGAACATCGTGTTCGCCGCCTCCGCCAGCGACGTGACCGACGTGGTGGTCGACGGCCGCGTCGTGGTCAAGGATCGAAGGCACCTCCTCGTACCGAACGCAGTGGCCGAATTGGCCGACTCGATAAACGATCTCATGGGCAGCACGTCAAAACCTCAGCCATAAGACTCGCCCCGAGTTGACGCGTAGATCCTGGCGACGTCCCCCTACCTGGTGGTCAGGGCGCCCGCATTTAGCGACGAAGCGCTACTACCGTTTCGAAACTCAGACGACGAGCTTTCGCCGTGCGCCAGTGTCGCCCAGACGAGCGCAATCGTGGCTAGAGCTAGCACGAGGGTGGCACCTGCAAGGACCCAAGTGGCATAGAGCAATCTTCTCGACGATTCATCGCTGGTAGTCCCAAGGCTATTAGTAGCCGTCACGAGGTTGTCAGTGGATGTCTTCAGCTCTCCGGTAGACGTCCTCGTAACCGCGGTGAGTGCGTCGGTCGCATTCTTCAATTCGCGGGTCGATTGCTGGGTGACCGCAGCCAGGTTTTGAGTAGCGTCCGTAAGCCGGGCGTTCGCACGACGTTCGGCTGCTATTTGAAGCTCAACCAAAACAATGTGTAGTCGCTCCGAAGGCTCGATACTCGACGGGATATTGCCGATCCTCTCTATGACGCGGTTAATGCGCGCGCGGTCCTCGTTGGTGAAGTCGCTGAGTATGTCGAGATGAGCATCGTGGTCACTAGCAGGCATAGACCAGAAGGTACTGCCCGCACCACAGTCCCGTCCCGGTCCCGCCGTCGCATCCAAGCTGCAGGCGTACTGCGGCGGTAGCCAAGGCGTCCGCTGGCCGTCCCAAAAGCGGGTTTGAGCAGCGCGAACGTCGTTCCCGGCCAGCGGCTGTCGCTCATCCAGTCGTAGCGAGAAGTACTTCCGAATGTTGACGACGGTCGAAAACTAGGCCAGATGCGACGGTGAAAAGTAGGCCACGTGGTCGTGGTTATTGTGCCGTGTTGTCGGCTCTGGCGGAGGGCAAG
>NZ_NPKT01000036.1 GCF_008329565.1 Mycolicibacterium sp. P1-5 | reverse complement strand
TAAATTGTGTTCGGCGGTGTCCTACTTTTCCACCCGGAGGGGTAGTATCATCGGCGCTGGTAGGCTTAGCTTCCGGGTTCGGGATGGGTCCGGGCGTTTCCCTGCCGCTATGGCCGCCGTAACTTTATTCACTCGTTGTTGAGTGTGAATCTAGTTTTGGTGGTGGGGTGTGGTTGTGTGTTTGTGGTTGTGGTTGCGGGCTTTTGGTGTGCGTCTTTACAAGGTTCGAAAACAATGGTGTTTTGTTTTGGTTGTTGTAAGTTTTCGGCCGGTTAGTGCCAGTTCCCTGAACACCTTGCGGTGCGTGTAGGTCTGGTCTATCGATCCCGTGGTCTGCGGGGGGCCTTATCCCACTTAATGGGTGAGAAACCTGGTCTTGGAGAAGGTTTCCCGCTTAGATGCTTTCAGCGGTTATCCTGTCCGAACGTGGCTATCCAGCGGTGCCCCTGGTGGGACAACTGGTGGACCAGAGGTTCGTCCGTCCCGGTCCTCTCGTACTAGGGACAGGTTTCCTCAAGTTTCTGACGCGCGCGGCGGATAGAGACCGAACTGTCTCACGACGTTCTAAACCCAGCTCGCGTGCCGCTTTAATGGGCGAACAGCCCAACCCTTGGGACCTGCTCCAGCCCCAGGATGCGACGAGCCGACATCGAGGTGCCAAACCATCCCGTCGATATGGACTCTTGGGGAAGATCAGCCTGTTATCCCCGGGGTACCTTTTATCCGTTGAGCGACACCCCTTCCACTCGGGGGTGCCGGATCACTAGTCCCGACTTTCGTCCCTGCTTGACATGTCCGTCTCGCAGTCAAGCTCCCTTGTGCACTTGCACTCAACACCTGATTGCCGTCCAGGTTGAGGGAACCTTTGGGCGCCTCCGTTACATTTTAGGAGGCAACCGCCCCAGTTAAACTACCCACCAGGCACTGTCCCTGGACCGGATATACGGTCCGAGGTTAGAAGTCCAATACGATCAGAGTGGTATTTCAACAATGACTCCACCCACACTGGCGTGTGAGTTTCACAGTCTCCCACCTATCCTACACAAACCGTATCGAACGCCAATACCAAGCTATAGTGAAGGTCCCGGGGTCTTTTCGTCCTGCCGCGCGTAACGAGCATCTTTACTCGTAGTGCAATTTCGCCGAGTCTATGGTTGAGACAGTTGAGAAGTCGTTACGCCATTCGTGCAGGTCGGAACTTACCCGACAAGGAATTTCGCTACCTTAGGATGGTTATAGTTACCACCGCCGTTTACTGGGGCTTAAATTCTCCGCTTCACCCCAAAGGGTTAACGGGTCCTCTTAACCTTCCAGCACCGGGCAGGCGTCAGTCCGTATACATCGTCTTGCGACTTCGCACGGACCTGTGTTTTTAGTAAACAGTCGCTTCTCACTGGTTTGTGCCACCCCCCACCGCTGCCCACCGCGAGGGTGTTGACAGTAAGGGGTCCCCCTTCTCCCGAAGTTACGGGGGTATTTTGCCGAGTTCCTTAACCATAGTTCACTCGTACGCCTTGGTATTCTCTACCTGACCACCTGTGTTGGTTTGGGGTACGGGCCGTGTATCTGCTCGCTAGAGGCTTTTCTTGGCAGCAAAGGATCACCGAATTCGCCTCACTCGGCTATGCATCACCTCTCAGGATATGTGAAACGCGGATTTACCTACGTTTCTCCCTACAGGTTTACCCCAGTATTACCACTGACTGGTACGGCTACCTACCTGCGTCACCCCATCGCTTGACTACTACCAGAGAAGGTTCCGCGCAGCCCCAGAACCCGTCACCCCGAAGGGATCAGTGATTCTGGTTTTGGGCGGTTAGTACCTCTGATTCATCAGGGACGCTGATACACGGGTACGGGAATATCAACCCGTTGTCCATCGACTACGCCTGTCGGCCTCGCCTTAGGTCCCGACTCACCCTGGGCGGACTGGCCTGGCCCAGGAACCCTTGGTCTTTCGGCGGGCAAGGTTCTCACTTGCCTTATCGCTACTCATGCCTGCATTCTCACTCCCACACCCTCCACAGCTCCATTACCAGGCTGCTTCACCGGTGTGCAGGACGCTCCCCTACCCATCAAACAAAGTTTGATGCCGCGGCTTCGGCGGTGTGCTTGAGCCCCGCTACATTATCGGCGCACAATCACTTGACCAGTGAGCTATTACGCACTCTTTCAAGGGTGGCTGCTTCTAAGCCAACCTCCTGGTTGTCTTTGCGACTGCACATCCTTTTCCACTTAGCACACGCTTAGGGGCCTTAGCCGGCGATCTGGGCTGTTTCCCTCTCGACGTACGGAGCTTATCCCCCGCCGTCTCACTGCCACGCTTTCACTTACCGGCATTCGGAGTTTGGCTGACGTCAGTAACCCTGTGGGGCCCATCGGCCATCCAGTAGCTCTACCTCCGGCAAGAAACACGTAACGCTGCACCTAAATGCATTTCGGGGAGAACCAGCTATCACGGAGTTTGATTGGCCTTTCACCCCTACCCACAACTCATCCCCTCAGTCTTCAACCTAAGTGGGTTCGGGCCTCCACGCGGTCTTACCCGCGCTTCACCCTGGCCATGGGTAGATCACTCCGCTTCGGGTCCAGAACACACCACTACACCACACACTACTGTGTGGATACGCCCTATTCAGACTCGCTTTCGCTGCGGCTACCCCACTCGGGTTAACCTCGCGACATGTCCCTGACTCGCAGGCTCATTCTTCAAAAGGCACGCCATCACCCCACGCTTTAACACGAAGGCTCTGACGGATTGTAAGCGCACGGTTTCAGGTACTATTTCACTCCCCTCCCGGGGTACTTTTCACCATTCCCTCACGGTACTAATCCGCTATCGGTCACTGAGAAGTATTCAGGCTTACCGGGTGGTCCCGGCAGATTCACAGCAGATTCCACGGGCCCGCTGCTACTCGGGAACAGTTCCACAGGAGCCGTGATGTTTTCAGTTACGGGGCTCTCACCCACTACGGCAGACCATCCCAGGTCACTTCACCTAACACCACGGTTTATCACTCCCGCCCCTGCCGGCAGACAGAAGACGAAACGTCCCACAACACCGCACACACAACCCCTGCCGGGTATCACATGCATACGGTTTAGCCATCCTCCGCTTTCGCTCGCCACTACTCACGGAATCACAATTGTTTTCTCTTCCTACGGGTACTGAGATGTTTCACTTCCCCGCGTTCCCCCCCATACCCTATGTATTCAGGTATGGGTGACACGACATCACTCGTGCCGGGTTTCCCCATTCGGACATCCTCGGATCAAAGCTCGGTTGACAGCTCCCCGAGGCATAACGCAGCCTCCCACGTCCTTCATCGGCTCCCAGTGCCAAGGCATCCACCATGCGCTCTTAAACACTTACAACACAAAAACCAATTCGAAAAAAGAAATTGCACATCAAAATACACACACAAAACCACCACCCCGAAAGGCAGTCATCTTCTGCGTGCTAGATGCTCGCAACCACTATCCACAAATCAAACACCACACCCCACCACCAAAGATGGAGCAACAACAATCCGACCCCACCAACGTGGAGCCACCCGGACAAACCGGGCACGGGCCTGTTGTCTCAAAGCCCAACAGTGTGTTTGGCAGCACCAGAAGAAAAATCCCGTTCCTGGCTGCTTTGTTTGTCGTGCACCAGACCCCCACCCACTACAGGTGACACCCATTACAGGTGATAGGGGCCATCCAACGAATCGCCTGACAATCAGCTGATCCCACACGATGTGGGGCCGGCCAGGTCTCGTGGTGCTCCTTAGAAAGGAGGTGATCCAGCCGCACCTTCCGGTACGGCTACCTTGTTACGACTTCGTCCCAATCGCCGATCCCACCTTCGACGGCTCCCTCCCACAAGGGGTTAGGCCACCGGCTTCGGGTGTTACCGACTTTCATGACGTGACGGGCGGTGTGTACAAGGCCCGGGAACGTATTCACCGCAGCGTTGCTGATCTGCGATTACTAGCGACTCCGACTTCACGGGGTCGAGTTGCAGACCCCGATCCGAACTGAGACCGGCTTTGAAAGGATTCGCTCCACCTCACGGCATCGCAGCCCTTTGTACCGGCCATTGTAGCATGTGTGAAGCCCTGGACATAAGGGGCATGATGACTTGACGTCATCCCCACCTTCCTCCGAGTTGACCCCGGCAGTCTCTCACGAGTCCCCACCATTACGTGCTGGCAACATGAGACAAGGGTTGCGCTCGTTGCGGGACTTAACCCAACATCTCACGACACGAGCTGACGACAGCCATGCACCACCTGCACACAGGCCACAAGGGAACCGACATCTCTGCCGGCGTCCTGTGCATGTCAAACCCAGGTAAGGTTCTTCGCGTTGCATCGAATTAATCCACATGCTCCGCCGCTTGTGCGGGCCCCCGTCAATTTCTTTGAGTTTTAGCCTTGCGGCCGTACTCCCCAGGCGGGGTACTTAATGCGTTAGCTACGGCACGGATCCCAAGGAAGGAAACCCACACCTAGTACCCACCGTTTACGGCGTGGACTACCAGGGTATCTAATCCTGTTCGCTCCCCACGCTTTCGCTCCTCAGCGTCAGTTACTGCCCAGAGACCCGCCTTCGCCACCGGTGTTCCTCCTGATATCTGCGCATTCCACCGCTACACCAGGAATTCCAGTCTCCCCTGCAGTACTCAAGTCTGCCCGTATCGCCCGCACGCCCACAGTTAAGCTGTGAGTTTTCACGAACAACGCGACAAACCACCTACGAGCTCTTTACGCCCAGTAATTCCGGACAACGCTCGGACCCTACGTATTACCGCGGCTGCTGGCACGTAGTTGGCCGGTCCTTCTTCTATAGGTACCGTCACTTGCGCTTCGTCCCTACTGAAAGAGGTTTACAACCCGAAGGCCGTCATCCCTCACGCGGCGTCGCTGCATCAGGCTTGCGCCCATTGTGCAATATTCCCCACTGCTGCCTCCCGTAGGAGTCTGGGCCGTATCTCAGTCCCAGTGTGGCCGGACACCCTCTCAGGCCGGCTACCCGTCGTCGCCTTGGTAGGCCATTACCCCACCAACAAGCTGATAGGCCGCGGGCCCATCCCACACCGCAAAAGCTTTCCACCCCACGCCATGAAGCGCGGAGTCCTATTCGGTATTAGACCCAGTTTCCCAGGCTTATCCCAAAGTGCAGGGCAGATCACCCACGTGTTACTCACCCGTTCGCCACTCGAGTACCCCGAAGGGCCTTTCCGTTCGACTTGCATGTGTTAAGCACGCCGCCAGCGTTCGTCCTGAGCCAGAATCAAACTCTCCAAACAAAAACCCCTCGACCAAACGAGGCAGAATTCGAATCAGAACAATCTGAAACCAAACAAAAGACACCAAACAAACTGGCATCAAAAAACCACACCCCAACACGGGG
>NZ_NPKT01000035.1 GCF_008329565.1 Mycolicibacterium sp. P1-5 | reverse complement strand
AAACCGCACAGCATCCGCAGACATCGCAAACAACCCACCAATAGCCTGCATCGGACCCGCAGCACTACTCAAAGCAATGCCCGGCGACCAACGATCTGCCCCTTTACCCGCCATCGGTACCCGGTCCTTCCAGAATCGTCACCGCGGCGACTGCCGTCGGCCCACCGATGTTGTGAGCCAGCCCGATTCGGGCGCCGTCCACCTGGTTGCCGGCTTCCCCGCGCAATTGGTCGAAGAGCTCCACGCACTGGGCCACCCCGGTGGCGCCTGGTGGGTGGCCCTTGGCCTTCAGACCGCCGCTTGGATTCACCGGCAATGCTCCACCGACACAAGTCACCTCGGCCTCCATCAATTTGTAGGCCTCCGCAGGTTCGGCGAAGCCGAGATCTTCATAGCTGATCAGCTCGATGCCGGTGAAGAAATCGTGAACTTCAGCCACATCGATATCAGCAGGCGACAAATTTGCCATACTGAACGCTCTCTTCGCCGCGCGGATCGTCGCCGGGAACGTCGTCATGTCCGCCTTGTGTTGGTGCATCACGGAGTCCAGCCCCAGACCCACCCCGCGGATCCACACCGGCCGATCGGTGAAGCGATCCACCACGTCCTCGGCGGCCAACAAAAGCGCTGCGGCACCGTCACTTTGGGGCGCGCAATCGTAGACACCGAACGGTGAGACCACCATCGGCGCGGCAAGCACCTCTTCGATGGTGACCTCGAACCGGAGCCGCGCCTTGGGATTGGACAGGCCGTGCCGATGGTTTTTCACGGCAACCATGGCCATGTGTTCGCGGGTCGCTGGGGTTTCGTGCAAATAGCGCGCAACATGAAGAGCAAAGCCGGCGGGCGCAACCAACCCCAGCGGGTAATCCCACGCCATGTCGCGGGCCATGGCCTCCCATTCCCACAGCAAGTGCTTGGAAGCGGTCTCGCGCAGTTTGTCCGCACCCATCACCAACGCGACGTCGGCTGCGCCGGAAGCGACGCCGTAGAGGGCGTTGCGGACCGCGTCATTGCCGGTCGCACAGGAGTTCTCGATGCGGGTCACCGGCAGATCGGGCAGTCCGAGGGAGTCGGCGAGGATCCCCGCCGGGAACCCGTCCGGCGTGCCCATCGCGCCGAACCAGGCGGCATCGATCTCAGACTTGTTGACACCCTTGTCAACACGCGCCGCGCACTCGGCGAACGCCATCGGCAGCAGGTCCTTCAGCCCGAGCGCGAAATGCTCGCCGAACGCCGTCATACCCGCACCCACGATCGCGACGCGCCTCACGCGGCACCCCACGACCGAACGGACGGCTCCCGTGGAGTCGCAGGCTGATACGGCTCGAACGCGTACCCGTAGTCCGGCACGCCGGATCGCATCGCGACCCGGCGCAGCGTAAGCCGCCCGCGATCACCGATCCGCACCGCGCCCGCCTCGACACCGGTGACCTTCACCAGAGCGCGGACGGCGACGCCGTCGAGCTCGACGATCACCAGCGAGTAGGGGGTATGCAGCCCCGGAACCGGAATGTGCACGGTGACTTCGGTGTACACGGTTCCGACCCGCGGCAGGGGCACCAATTCGTAGTCGGTGGTCAGCCGGCCGTCGGCGTCGAGGCGGTAGCGCGGCGGGAAGTCCAGCTCCTCGCTGCCACTGTAGCGGCCGGCCTCCCAGCGAACCTTGGCTTCGAAGGCCCGCTCATAGGCGGCCAGGGAGATCGGAATCTCGGGGCCGGCGACGGCCTTGGTCTGCGGCCGCGGCCGCGCCGCCGGCTCGCGACGGTAGACGGCGGCGCCGCCACCGACCACCGTCACGCCGGACAGGCTGGCCTGCTCGACGGCCACCAGCGGACCATTGGCGCCGGAGTCGGCAAGGGCGGCCAACGCGAACAGCCCTGCGCTGGCCCCCGTCGTCGGCACGACCGGCGGCTCACCGCCGCACAGTTCGATCGCGCGGTCGCGGTCGACGCCGGCCAGCGCGACCGGGGTGTCGAGCCAGGCCGCCGCGAGGGAGGCGACCAGTCCGCGTTCGTGCAGCAGCCGCGGATCGCCGTAGTCGTGGACCACCCCGTCTGCGTTGCGGGTACGGACCGGGAGGCTGCGGGCCACCCGCGCTGCCGTGCGAACCTGCAGGCCGTTCTCACCGGTCAGGATCGCCGCTGCCCCAGCCGGATCGAGGTCGGTGCCGATGACGAGCGTGCGCGGCCGCGCCGAACTGACGGCGTCCAGCGTCGCCGGCGCGCCGCCGAGCCGCTCGTCGACCTCGAGCTCGGGATCCAGACCGAGACCGGCCAACAGAACCGCGGCGTTGCTGCTCTCCAGCAGCGGGAGATCTCGACTGACCAGCACGACTCGTTCGACGGAGCCACCTTCGGACAGCGCTGCGCGACCCGCTTCAACAGCGAGTGTGATCGCGTCCTCGTCGTCGCCGGCGATGCGATGTGCATCACACCCCCAGGAAGGTAGGTATGTGCCAATGGCGACGATGTAAGGCATGGATTCTCCGGCGCGACTTAGGTGACCGCGCCGGCGGTCTTGAGTTCGATGATGCGGTCCCAGTCCAGGCCGAGTTCGGTAAGGATCTCGTCGGTCTGCTCGGCGAATCCCGGCGCCGGTCCGGTCTGCGGTGCGGCGACGTCGAACTGCACAGGGTTGGCAACGAGCTCCAACTCCCCCGCCTGCACCAGGTATTCGTTGGCGCGCACCTGCGCATCGGCCGCCGCCTGCAGGGTGTCCTGCACCGGAGCCCACGGGCCGGCCAGCGTGGCGAACCGTGTCGACCACTCGGACAAGGTCCGGGTGGCCATCGCCTTGCCGACGATTTCGACGGCCTCGGCGGTATTGGCCGCGATCTGCTCGACCGAGGAGAACCGCTCATCGTCGATGTACTCGGTGATGTCCATGTGGCGGCATACGTCCGCCCAGAACTTGGTCGGCTGCATCATCACGAAGGAGATGTAGCGGCCGTCCGCGGTCTCGTAGAGACCGACGAGCGGATTGATCGGCGAGCCGTGCACGCCGGGCACCGGGGACACCAGTCGCTCGCCCAGGTGCTGGGTCAGTGCAATGGTGTGGCCCATCGCCCACAGGCCGCTGCCGAGCAGTGACACGTCGACCACGGACGGTTCGCCGGTGCGCTCGCGCTGGAACAACGCCGCCGCAATTCCGCCCGCCAGGTTGGTGCCCGAAATGGTGTCGCCGTACGCCGGTCCGGGCGGGGCGATCATGCCCTCGGTTCCCGGTGGGGTGATCGTCGCCGCGGTGCCGGCCCGGCACCAGAAGGCGGTCATGTCGTAACCGCCTTTTTCCGACTCCTGCCCGCGGGGGCCGAAGGCACTGCCGCGCGCGTAGATGATCGTCGGGTTCACCGCGCGGATGTCGTCGACGTCGATGCCGAACTTCGCCCGGTGCCCGGGCAGGAAGCTGGTGAGGAACACGTCCGATCGACGGGCGAGCTCGTAGAGCACCTCCTTGCCCTCCGGGACCGACATGTCCAGACCGATGCTGCGCTTGCCTCGATTGGCATGCTCCACATTGGGATTGGGATCGCCTTCTACCCGCAGCGGACCGGTCTGACGCAGTCCGCGCTGCGGGTCGCCGGTGACGGCGTGCTCGACCTTGATGACTTCGGCGCCCCACTCGCGCAGCACCGCGCCGCACGACGGCACGAACCCGTACATCGCGACCTCGAGGACGCGGACCCCGTCCAGCGGCCTCATGACACGACCGCCGCGAGAGTCTTGCGCTCCAGGAATTCCTCCAGGCCTGCCACACCCATCTCGCGACCGACGCCGGACTGCTTGTAGCCACCGAAGGGACTGTCCGGTCCGAAGTAGTTGCCGCCGTTGATGCCCATCGTGCCGGTGCGAATCCGGCGGGCGATCGCCAGTGCGCGGTCCTGGCCGCCGAAGACCCCACCGGAAAGTCCGTAGATGGAGTTGTTGGCGATCCGCACCGCGTCGTCGTCATCCTCGTAGGCGAGAACGGCCAGGACCGGACCGAAGATCTCCTCCTGAGCCAACTCGCTGTCGGGGTCGACGTTCGTGATCAACGTGGGCTCATAGAAGTAGCCCGGACCATCGACCTTCTTGCCGCCGGTGACCACGGTCGCACCGGCCGCGACCGCGCGCTGGACCATGCCGTCGACCTTGTCGCGCTGGGTGTCGTTGATCAGCGGCCCCATGTAGGTGGCCGGATCGGCCGGATCGCCGTAGCGGACCATGCCCATGAAGTTCTTCACCAGCTCGACGATCTCGTCGTGGCGCTTGCGGGGCACGAGGAGCCGCGTCGTGATCGCGCAGCCCTGGCCGGCGTGCGAGCAGATCATGAACGCGGCCATCATGGCGCAGTTGTTGAAATCGGCGTCGTCGAGCACGACCATGGCGGACTTGCCACCGAGCTCCAGGAACACCTTCTTGATGGTGTCGCTGGCCGCCGCCATGATCTTGCGTCCGGTTGCCGTCGACCCGGTGAAGGTCACGACGTCGACATCGGGGCTGGTGGTCAGGGCGGCACCGACCGCGGCGTCGGTGGAGCTGATGACGTTGATGACGCCGGCCGGGATGTCGGTGTACTTAGCGATCACCTCACCGAGTGCCAGCGTGGTGAGCGGGGTGTCCGGCGCGGCCTTGAGGACGACCGTGCACCCGGCCGCCAACGACGGGCCGAGCTTGGCCAGCGCCAGCTGGTTCGGATAGTTGTAGGCGATGATCGCCGCCACCACACCCGCGGCTTCTTTCTCCACCCAGCGGTGGTGGCGCTGCCCGCGGCTCTCGATCTCGCCGAGGTCCTCGCTCATCTCATAGGTCTTCAGCAGGTTCGCGTAGTAGCCGACGATCCGGATCGGGTCATCGAGCTGGGCGCTCTCGGTCAACGCCTTGGTCGCGCCCACTTCGGCGATCGTCAGCGCGCGCAGTTCCTCGCTGTGCTCGACGAGCGCGTTGTGCAACTGCTCCAGACACCGGGTCCGCAACTCCACGTTGGTGGACCAGTCGGTGTTGTCGAAGGCATTGCGGGCCGCGGCGATCGCGCGCTCGGCGTCGGCGACGGCGGCATTAGGCGCGTTGCCCACCACGTCTCCGTTGGCGGGATTGATCGACGGATAGGACTGCGCAGCGCCGACGAGCTGACCATCGATCAGCATCTGCCGCTCGGACCCCTGGCTGTCCTCCGCTTGCTCGCCGCTCGCGATGGTGGCCGTCGTGTCCTGGGCCGGCATCAGCAACTCCTCCAGTCAGTCGATAACTCGGTTCTCATCTCCGGCGAATCATACATTCGGCCCGGGAGAACTCAAGCCTCGTTCGCCGAACACGTCACATGCCGGACAGACGCGTTCGGACACCGCTCGGCGTCGCATCTCCGCAGTTAGACACATTGCACCGAAGTGTCTTGCGAAATGGATCACACCGAGAGTAGCGTTCTCATATCAGAAAGGGAGATTCTTGAGATTCGAGATCCGCTGGATCGACGACGCTACCGGATGCGGACGCCGTGGTGAGGCGCGTCTCCAGTTCCTCGACCGCGACGGAGACCGTTGGTGAAGACGGCGTTGGCAAGCGGTTCGGAGATCGGTGCTGCGGTGGCCGCGACTCGTTTGAGCGATTCCTCGATATCAGCGTCTTGGCGTGGAAGAAGATCATCGACATCAACTTGCACGGGGTCTTCCACACCATCTCGGGGTCAACGGCGGACGCCACACCCGAGCATCAAGCACGACACGACCTTTCACCGTGACAAGACGTAAGTAGAGAGAGGAACACCTGTGGGACGAGTCCAAGGCAAGGTTGCCTTCATCACCGGCGCCGCACGCGGGCAAGGGCGCAGCCATGCCCTTCGGCTGGCCGAAGAGGGCGCCGACATCGTCGCTGTCGACTTGTGCAAGGACATCGACACCATCGGCTACAAGATGGCGACTCCCGAGGATCTCGAGGAGACCGCCGAACTGGTCAAGAAGACCGGGCGCGGCATCGTCACCGCACACGCCGATGTGCGCGAGGCAGCTCAGCTGAAGGACGCACTCGACCAAGGCCTCGCCGAGTTCGGCAAGGTCGACATCGTCGTCGCCCAGGCCGGCATCGCCGGAATGAAGGGCCAGCCACCGCTTCAGGCGTGGTGCGACGTCATCAACACCAACCTGATCGGAACCATCAACGCGATCCAGGTGGCCCTGCCGCATCTGGAGGCGGGCGCCTCGATCATCGCGACGGGCTCCACCGCAGCGCTGATGGACGCCCACCAGAAGGACAACCCGGGCGCCGACCCGGGCGGGATGTCGTACATGGTCGCCAAACGCCTGCTGTCGAATTACGTGCATGACCTGGCTACCGAACTTGCCGTGCGCGGCATTCGTGCCAATGTCGTCCACCCCACGAACTGCAACACCGACATGTTGCAGAGCGAACCGATGTACCGGTCGTTCCGGCCGGACCTCGAGAACCCGACTCGCGCAGACGCCGAACCGGTATTCGGAATCCAGCAGGCGATGAAGGTCAACTTCGTTGAGCCGCTGGACATCAGCAACGCGGTGCTGTGGTTGGCGTCCGAGGAAGCCCGCTACGTCACCGGTATGCAGCTGCGCGTCGACGCCGGCGGCTACCTCAAGTGGTACGACTACCACGTTTAAGCACCGGAACCATCGAGAGATTTGAGAGGTAATCCGTGAAGGTTCGGGTTGACCAGGAGCGGTGCCAGGGGCACACGCTGTGCGCCATGATCGCTCCAGACATGTTCGAGCTCAGCGATATCGACGGCAGTTCGTCGCCAGTCACCGAAGAGGTGCCGGCCGATCAGATCGAGCTCGTGCGCGAAGCCGCGCATTCCTGTCCCGAACAGGCGATCCTCATCGACGAGGACTGACCTCCAGTGCCCCCCAAATATCAAGGGAGACAATGCCTTGAGTATCGATGACGTCACCGACGACACCGAACGAAAGCTGCCGACCTATCATTTCGATCGGCACACGCCGGAGTATCGGCAGCAATTCGAGAAGATCACCGAGGAGATGCAGTCCCGGTGCCCGATGGCGTGGACCGACGTCTACGACGGCCACTGGGTGGCCGCGGGTAGCAGAGAGGTCTTTGAGCTGGCTCGCTGTCCGGCAGTCTCCAACCATCACGACCTCACGGGCGAGACGCCATACAAGGGGATCACTATCCCGAAGGCCCAGCGGGCCACGGTGGTTCGCGGCGGCATCCTGGAGATGGACGAGCCCGAGCACAGCTCGTACCGTGGGGTACTGAACCCGTACCTGTCCCCGGCCGCGGTCAAGCGGTGGGCGCCGTTCGTCGACGAGATCGTGCGTGCTGCGCTTGACGAGAAGATCGAATCCGGACACATCGACTTCGTCGACGACCTCGCCAACATCGTGCCTGCGGTGCTCACCTTGGCCATGATGGGTATCGAGCTGAAGAAGTGGCCGGTCTACAGCGAGCCCGCCCACCTGGCGGTGTCTACCCCGGAACACTCACCGGACGCCCCGCGCGTCGCCGAGATGAGCCGGCAGATGGGCCTCGACATGGTCACCACCATGATGGAGGTCCGGGAGAATCCGCGGCCGGGTCTGGTGAACGCGCTGCTGCAGTTGCGCATCGACGGTGAGCCGGCTCCGGATCTGGAGATCCTGGGCAATCTCGGGCTGATCATCGGTGGCGGCTTCGACACGACCACCGCACTGACCGCGCATTCACTGGAGTGGCTCAGCGAGCATCCGACCGAGCGGGAGCGGCTCAGCCGCGAGCGGGCCACGCTGCTGGACCCCGCGACCGAGGAGTTCCTGCGCTACTACACCCCCGCACCCGGCGACGGGCGCACGTTCGCCGAGGATGTCGAGGTCGAGGGCCACCGGTTCAAAGAGGGTGAGCGGCTGTGGCTGTCGTGGGCGATGGCCAACCGCGATCCATCGGTGTTCGACAAGCCGAACGAGGTGATGCTCGACCGAAAAGGAAACCGGCACTTCAGCTTCGGCATCGGCGTACATCGATGCGTCGGGTCGAACGTAGCTCGGACGGTGTTCAAGTCGATGGTCACCGCCGTGCTCGATCGGATGCCGGACTACGTCTGCGATCCGGAAGGCACCGTTCACTACGAGACGATCGGTGTCATCCAGGGCATGAAGCACCTCCCAGCCGACTTCACCCCCGGATCGCGGCGGGGTCCCGGACTTGAGGAGACGCTGGACAAGCTGCAGCGGATCTGTGACGAGCAGGGCCTCGCCCGTCCCATCACCGAGCGCAAGGAAGCAGCCGTCATCGACTGACTCTCACCTGTCGAACAAACGACCGTGGCCCCCTCCTTTCGGAGGGGGCCACGGTGCTTCGTACTAGTTAGGCAGCACCCTTCTTCGCACTGCCGGGCTTCGCCGAGCCGGCCTTCGCCGAAGCCGAACCGCTCGCGCCGGCCGAGGCGTCGGCACCGGCCTTGCCGTCCACCGATCCCTTGACCGACACCTTGGGCGGCGCGGGCAGCGACACCTTGGGCGGTGCAGGCAACGAGATCTTCGGCGGTGCAGGCAACGAGATCTTCGGCGGTGCAGGCAACGTGAACTTCGGCGGTGCCGGCAACGTGAACGTCGGCGGCGCGGGCAGCGTGATCTTCGGCGGTGCCGGAAGATTCAGCGTCGGAGCAGCCGGCGTCACGCTCGCTGCAGTCGCCTTACTCGACGCTGCCGGTGCCGGGCTGGTGCTCGGCACCGTCAGCGAGACCGTCGGCGCATTGCCGGTGGTGCTCGTTGCGGTGTCATTCACGCTCGCCACCTTGGAGAGCGCTGCCGCGGTACCGCCGGCGGCGGCCAGGGCCGTCGCCCCTGCTGCGGCAGCGGCGTTGAGGCCACCGTTGAGGCCACCACCGATGTGGATACCACCGATGTTGATGTTGAGGTTCAGCCCCAGGCTCGCATTGATCCCATTGAGCAGTGCATTCAGCCCTGCAGTGAACTGGGTGCTGGCCGCCGCCAGGGCGTTGATCACGGCATCCGGTGTCGGGAACGCCCGCAGCGCGGCGTTGATCGCGGCGTTCAGAGCTGCGCCGCCCTGGACCAGACCGCTGCCGAGCGCACCGATGATCTGGTTACCCACTGCCACACCGGCATTCAGGCCCGCCTCCAGCGCCGCAGCACCCTGGTTGAACACCTGCTGCGCGACCTGCAGGCCGCCGCCGAGCGCTCCGGTGAGTGCATTGACGAACTCTCCCGGGTTCGGGAAGTTGGCCACGGCGGCGTTGAACGCTGCCGCCAGCTGAGCGCCACCGTTCGCCAGCGCGTCGATGATCGCCTGGGCGCCACCAAGGTTCAGGTTAAGCGCGGCCTGCAAGGCCAGACCCAGGTTGACATCGATGTTGCCCAGGGCGTTGACCAGCGCGTTGATGAACGCCTGCGGGTTCGGGAACGCCGCCAGCGCCGCCTGGAAGGCGGCCGCCAACGCGGTCGCCGGGTTGCCCAGCGCATTCAGCAGCGCCTGGAACCC
>NZ_NPKT01000034.1 GCF_008329565.1 Mycolicibacterium sp. P1-5 | reverse complement strand
CCCGTACTTGCGGACCGCCTCCAGCAAGGTGAACGTGCCCACCAAGTTGGTGTGCAGGAACGGCTCCGGATCATCAAGGGAGTTGTCATTGTGGGTTTCAGCGGCATAGTGCAGCACCGCGTCGGCAGAGGCCACCAGCTTGTCCACCACCTCGGCATCGGCGACATCACCATGCACAAAGCTCACCCGGTCTTCGGGCAGCCCGGCCAACGACTCCCGATTACCGGCATAGGTCAGCTTGTCCAACACGGTGATGTGATGGTCGGTGTGCTGATGCGCGTAATGCACAAAATTGGATCCGATGAACCCGGCGCCCCCGGTGACCAGAAGCTGCGCCACTAGGAACCCCTTTCCAACAAATCCAACAAATACGACCCGTAACCCGACTTCACCAGCTTCTCAGCCCGCTCACGCAACTCGTCCTCGCTGAGAAAGCCCTGCCGCCACGCAATCTCCTCAGGCACCCCGATCTTCAACCCGGTCCGGCGTTCCATCGTCCGCACAAAATCCGCCGCATCGGTCATCTGATCAAACGTTCCGGTATCCAGCCACGCCGTCCCCCGCGGCAACACCTGGACCCGCAACCGGCCCTGATCCAGATACGCCCGGTTGACGTCGGTGATCTCATACTCACCGCGATCGCTCGGCGAAAGATCGCGGGCAATCGCCACCACGTCATTGTCATAGAAGTACAACCCCGGGACCGCGTAATTACTTCGGGGCTGCTTGGGTTTCTCCTCCAACGACACCACCACGCCGCCGGAGTCGAACTCGACCACACCGTAGGCCGACGGCTCGGCCACCCAATACGCGAAGACCTGACCGCCGTCGACGTCAGCGAACGTCTTGAGCTGAGTGCCCAAGCCCGGCCCGTAAAGCAAATTGTCACCCAAAATCAACGCGACCTTGTCGTCGCCGATGAAATCGGCACCGATCGTGAAGGCCTGCGCCAACCCGTCCGGCGACGGCTGCTGCGCAAACGTGATCGACACCCCGAACCGTGATCCATCACCCAACAGTCGCTCAAAGCTTTCCGCGTCGTGCGGCGTCGTGATCACCAGAATGTCGCGGATACCCGCCAGCATCAACGTCGACAACGGGTAATACGCCATCGGCTTGTCATAAACCGGGATCAACTGCTTGGAGACTCCAAGCGTGATCGGATGCAGACGGGTACCGGAACCCCCCGCCAAGATGACGCCCTTCACGGCGCCTTGCGGACGACGCGAACGCCCATCCCACGGGTCTCGTAGATGCACAGGTCGTCGCACCAGAATCGACCATCGAACACGGCCAGCACTCCGCGGTCGTCGCTTCGAGTGGACAGGATTTCGACCTCGGACTTGGTGCGCTTGTTGGTCGGTGTCACCTGACCGCGGAACTTCCAGCTGAACGTTTGATCCAGAGCGACTGGCTCGAACTCGAATTCGTCGCCCGCGTCGGCCAACCCGGCCAGCCGTACCGCCGCGCGGGCCGCCTGCTGCATGGCCTCCAAACCCAGCGAACCTGGCTGCACCGGATCCTGGAAGAAGTGCGCTTTGAAGAACCATGCCTCCGGGGTGACGTCGTACTCGGCGACCAACCGGCCCAGACCGGCTTCTCCCCCGCCCGGCCAGAATTTCACCCGATCGAGCACCTGAAGCCGACCTTGGTCCAGCCAGGGTGCGTTGTCCAGCTCCGGCGCCCGGTACGACAGTTCGACCGGAGCGGGCTCGGAAAGCGCCTCCAACACACCTGGTTTCATGCGTAGCCCGACTTGATTTCGTAGCGCCTCTGGACTGAAGAACCCGAATGCCGTCTTCATCGTCATGACGACTTGGTCGTCCTGGGTGCAGACGACCTCGAAGAACACGATTGTCGAGCCGGCGCCGTCGGCGAACCGCTCCAGCGTCGAGGTCACCCGCAAGATCCCGACCCGGGCCGGCCGGTGTTGGACGACCTCACTGCCGTCCAGGTTGCGGAACACCACATCGTCGGAACGATTGGCGGCGAACCCGTTGTACGACGACAGCCAGCCACACGGCTGCAGCAGGATCTCGATGAGCACCGGCATCGGGACCGCGTCGACGTGGGCGTCGGCGAAATACCACTCACCCTCTGGTACATCGTATTCGGCGACGACGGTGCCGCCCTTGGTCGGCACCCCCGGCGGGCTGGACACACTGAGCACCCGTGACATGAAATGGTAGGGCTCGTCGGGCAGTCGTGGTGCGCGACGAGTGCCGTCGAACGGCACGTAGAGGGCGCCGAACGCATCCGACGGCATGCCACGCCCGCAGGCCAGCAGTGCGCCCTGGTCACCGCGAACATCGTTGGTACCGGCCAGGATCTGCACGGGTCCGGGTGCACCCGGCGGCATCGGCCAGTCCGGAACAAGTCGCATCCCGAAGCGCCGGGCGTGGAACACCTTGAAACCATCACTGCGGCAGAGCAATGCGGCGAAGACGGTTGGCGTCGGCCCATCGATGATCTCTTCGATGAAGACCTCGTAGTCGAGCATGTGATCGGCGTCCGGCGTCACCTGCCCACGGCACACGAAGCGCGCCATGTCATCAGGGACGGGCTCAAACCGCCAGCCGTCGCGCTCGATGCTGAAACCGTAGGCGGCCATCGCGAACGACAGTGCCTGGGTTGCTGCGTCGGCCATCAATGTGCCGGGCATGCAGGGGTCGTTCTTGAAATGCCCGTCGTAGAACCACATGTCCTTCGGCACCGCGGCGGTCGCACGCAGATATCCGCGGCCCCACGGTCCGCCGTTCGGATCGAATTCGGCGATCTCGTCGATCAGCCGCAGCCTGCCCGTCGGCAGCGACGGTGTGCGGGTGTGGGCGGCCGCACGTTCGAAGCCGGGGCCGAAGCACCGGTAGGCGTGACCCTCGGTGAACGCTTCGACGTCCTCCCGGGTGAAGGACCGCTTCTGCGTGACGACAGCCGGCTCGTCACGGATCGCGCCTTGGCGCGGAGCGTCGTCGGCGGCGTCCCACAACACCCCGTCCGACTCGGCGAGCTCGGCGTCGGAGAAGAAGCCCGCCTGTCCGTTGCGCACCGAGATCATCAGGCGATCACCGATGTAGCAGTCGTAGTGGAAGAAGAACAACCGGGTGTCACCGGTTTTCGCATGCCCGTCGATGTGGATTTCGTAGTGCAGCGTGTCACCGCCCTTGGGTAGTTCACCCATGAACGTCAGATCACAACCGAGCAGACGGTAGACGCGTTCGCTGCGGTTGGTGAAATCCGCACCCAACCAGGAGGCGAGCAGCAGGTCCGCCTGTCCGCTCTCGATCACCACACCCGGCGACATCCGGCCGTTGTGGATGTACCAGGCGTCGGGGTCGACGTCGGTCTCGGTGACGATTGTGCCGGTAGCCATTGGAGTATCTGGGGCGCCGGGTCCTCCATTAATACTCATCACCCGGTCAGCCAGCAGCAGCGGCGGTTCCGGCATCCGGACCAGTCGCTCGTACTGGTCGTACTCAGCGAACTTCGGTCCCATCACCTCCGAGACCTTGCCTCCGGCAAGGATTTCCAGCTGTGCACGCGTCCAGAGCGGTTCTTTGACTACCGGTGGCGGCTTGCTCGGGGCGGGAGCGGGTGGGGGGGCCGCTGTCACCGGTGGCGGTGTGGGCGGGGCCGGGGGTGCCGGCGGCGGCGGAAGTGGTGCATTGGGCGTCGGCCGCTCCGGCGCGGGTGCGGGTACGACCACTGCGGGCGCGCTCACCGCCACCGTCGGCACCGAACCACGCCGTCCCGATACCAGGCCAAGTAGATCGCCGCGCGACTTCAGGAACGATGTGTGGGCCTCGGCCTGCCGCTCGAGGAACGCCGCGTGTGCATCGCCGACCGAGGTGACCAGACTCAACGCCGCCGCCGTCTGACCACCCGCCACGGCGGCGACCGCAGGTGCGGCCGGGCGGGTGACGACAGTGCTTGTCTCCGTGACGGTTTGCACCGCCACGTCCTGGGCTACGACCAGCGGCGCCGGGTGACTCGGCGCGGGTGGCATGACTTGGACACTTCCGTGGTGGGGCATAGGTGTACTTCCGTTCGTGGGCGCCGCCTGCGTCGAGACAGTCGTGGGGGCCGCCGGTGCCGAGAGCGGCACTTCAGGGGCCGAGACGATATCTGGCCAATGAGCGGCCAGCGTCAACTTGCGGGTACCTTCCGAAGACGCCGGTTCACGCTGTTGGCGCAACTGCCGGATCCGTGCCTCGAACGCGTCGATGTCGACCGGCAGCCCGTGCACCCACAGCTTGCAGGCGCTTTCGGCCAAGGCCCTCAGCCCGCGTCGCTCCTGCGGATCCAGCGCAACAGCCAGATGCGGCCGGTCGCCGAGGATTTTGCCGACCGCACCGGTCAAGATGCTGCGGGGCCCGTGCTCGACGAAGATCCGAACGCCGTCCTCCCACGCCTGCCGAATCGTCGCCGGGAAGTCGATCGGCTCGAGTGCCTGCCGGGTGATCGCCTCGGCCGCCGCCTCCCGGGTCGGCACATAGGCGCGGTTGACGGCGTTGGTGTAGAAGCGGATATCGGGGACCTCATGGGTTTCCCGGGTGTGGATGTTGCGCCAGGTGTCGGCGAACGGCGCCATAGCCTCGCAGTGGATGACCATGTCGAGCCCCAGCGGGATCGCGGTGGCCTCGGGAACCGCGTCGATCACCCGCCGGCAGGCCACGGGATCTCCACCGATGACGCAGTCGTCGGGGGCTTGAACGATTGTCATGTACGCGCGCGACTCGAGGGCCAGCGCCGCGTCGACCAGCGCACGGGGTGCGGTGATGCGCCAACACTCCCACGGCGCCGGTTGCTCACCCAGTCCCCAGTCGGCTGCCGCGACGCGGCATTCGCCGGTCAACTCGTCCCCGTACATGCCCGATGCCTCGATCTCATCCAGCATCGGTTCCAGGTCGCTCCACACGCCGAACGCCATCAGCGCGTTCGTCTCCCCGGACGAAAGACCTATGGCAGCAGTCGGTTTGAGGCCCAGCACGGTCCGGGAGAACTCGGCCTGCGATTGGCAGACGAGAGCGCAGCCGGTCAATTGGGTACGCGGGGAGAGCGTGGTGATCCCGGCACCGTGCAGAGCGCGGGCCAGATCGCCCACGCCGGAGAAGCGTTCGGTGAGTGCGTCACCGATCTCGGGCCAGGCGAACAACAGGTCGCGTCCAGCGCCCGGGTAGGCGGCGGCCGCACCGGTGAACGTGAAGGCCAGTTCACCGGTGATCGGGGCGTCGGCGAACGCGATGCCGGGGATAGCAGGCACCTCGCCGCGTTCGAGTCGTTGCACCGCCTGCTGCCGAAGCGTGTCCAGCGTCGCCGAGCTGTCCCCCACCAATGAACACCGCACCGGCCCGACCCCACCCGTTTCGCCGAGTTGCATCCGCCTCAGCAGGTCGGCCCGGCTGTCGGCGGCGTAGCGCTGCGAGACCGGAACGACGCCGACGGCCAACGGCTTGGGCGCAGCTGCGGCCGCCGACACCGTGATGCCGTCGGCATGTCCGCCCAGTGCTTCCACCCACACCGCGGCGGTGGTTCCGCCCGGTGCCGGTTGCGCACCGGCGGAGTCCACCCGTACCCGCGCGCGCACCGCTTCGGCGCGCGCGGCGATCTCCACGGCGGCGCCGGCCGCATGGGTGCGACCGATTCGGCCGGCCGCGAAGTTCGGGTCCGTCTCAAGAGCTTGATCGTCAGTGTCGATGAGGGCGATGATTTCGTCACCGGCAGCCTCGGCGTCGGCCCGCCGCTTGAGCACGAACGCCACTGCCGCGTCGCCGTGCCCCACAGTCGTGTCGAGGTCGAGTGCATCCGCCGCCCGGGAATGTGCAGGCTCACAACACATATCGACCGCACCCGCGACAACGGTGTCGAGCTCTCGATGTCGCAGCGCCCGGATGCCGATCTGCAAAGCGGTGATCCCAGACAGTTCCTCGGTCGAGACGGTGAAGCCGAACCCGCGGAAGTCCCGCTGCGCGTGGATGCGGTTGGCAGGAATATTCGGCATGGTGCCCACCACACCGTCGGCGGTGAGTCTGGGGGCGGCAGCTGTATTGGCCTCCAGCCACCGGTCGTTGTCGGCGTTCAGCACCCGCAACCGCTGCCGGGCGATGGTGGCGTCGCAGCCCATGCCGACGAACACCCCGGTGTGCTCCGGGTCGGTGGTGACGTTCGCCAGCGCCTGCCCGGCCGCTGCGAGCATCACAGTCTGCTGACTGAGGCTGCCTGCGAGCTCGTTGGGCGGAAAGCCCAGTCCGGCAAGGTCGAGCGCAACGCTGTCGAGCGCAGTGGGTTGCGCCTCGGGCCCGAACACCCGACGCCGGAATTCGTCGGCATCGCGAGCGTCACCGGTAACCACACCGATGCCGCAGATGACGATGTCATCGGTGGGTGGCAGCGGCTGGCTCGCCGAAGAGATTGGGCCGCGGTAGTTCTCGACGATCAGGTGGGCGTTGTTGCCCCCGAATCCGAAGTTGCTGACCGCGGCACGTTTGACCGGGCCGTCCCAGGGCGTAGGGGTCGTCACCAACGTGAAGGGCGTATCGCCGAGCTTGTCAGTCGGCTTCTCGCACAACGTCGGCGGAATCGTCGATGCCTGCATGGCGGACAGCACATTCACTAGGCTCGCCGCCCCGGACACCGTGATGGTGTGGCCCAGATTGCCTTTCAGCGCGCCCAGTTTCAGCGGTACGTCGCCGTAGGCGGCCGCGATGCTGCGCAGCTCGGTGGCATCACCCAACGGCGTGCCGGTGGCGTGGCAATCCACGTAGTCGATGTCGGACGGCATCAGCCCTGCCTGCTCGAGCGCCGATTTCATGGCACGGGTCTGACCGCCCACCGCCGGCGCGAGGAAGCCGCTCTGGCGACCGTCGTTGGAGAGCCCAACGCCCAGAATGACGCCAAGGATGTGGTCGCCGGCGCGCTCGGCGTCGGCGAGGCGCTTGAGTGCGACCAGTGCCGCACCATGCGCAGGCACCAGCCCATCGGCTTCGGCGTGGAACGGGCGCGACCGCCCCGACGGGCTCAGCGCTTGCAGCGCTGTGAAACCCAAGTGCAGGAACAGGTCGTCGGAGCCGTTGACCCCGCCTGCGAGCATCACGTCGGCATCCCCGTCATGCAGCGCGTCGCAGGCCAGCTTGATGGCGTAGAGCGATGATGCGCATGCCGCATCCAAGGCGAAGACCGGGCCGTTCATCTCCATCGCCGCGGCCACCAGGTGCACCGGCAGACCCGAGGAGAAGCGGTTACGCGGATCCTCGTTGCCCTCACCGGTCCAGAAAGCCTCGACGAACGCGGTACCCATGGTGCTGGGGTAGGACAGGTTGCCGACGATCAGGCCCGTGCGTGGCGCCGCGAGGGGCCCACCCAGCGCCTGTTGCGCGCACTGAGCGAGCCATCCGACGATCGGATCAAGCTGGTCGAAATCGGGTATCCGGGAGGCGAATTGGCTTACATCGAGCACCGTGTCGACGTAACCACCGGTCGCCGAGGAGACCCGCAGGCCCTGTTTGTCGCTGGCCCGCACCTTCGCCGGGTCCACCCCGCTCCATTGCTCGCGCGGTGTCGGCGTCAGCAGACAGCGTCCGGCCAGCGATGCGTCGAACAGCTCCTCGGGTGAAGCTACGCCGGGTAGCACACAGCTGCGTCCGACGATCGCGACGGGTTCGAACCCGCTCACGCCGAAGTGTCCGCGGCGCCGCCCGCAGCGTAGAACTCGACCCCTTCCAGCGTTGCGATCAGCGCACCGTCGGAAGTCTCGTATGCGATGTCGAAGTCGACCCGCTTGTCGTTGACCGGATGCGCAGCCAGTCGGCAACGCCGGATACTGCCGTCGCCAAATGTGCGGTGCAGGACGACCCGCGCGATCCGGATCGGCAGCACCAGCGGACGGCCCTGGGCGCCGGCCCAGACGATGCCCAGTTGCAGCCCACCGTCGACACCGGCGGCGTCGATCGCCCAGCCGTTGTGCGGCCAGCCGAGACCATCCAGGCTCTTGAGGTCCGCACTCCCGCCCTCGGCACCGAACGCGTCGAGACGCTCGATCACCGCAAACTGCGGGCCGTGGAACAGCGTGCCGGCGTATGCCTCGTCGACGCTCAGCGGCCAGGCCGACCCCGATACCTGCGGAACCGCCACTTCCGGATCCGCCACAGCAGCGGTATCGACGGTGGCGCGGTAGCGCGCACGTCCTTGCGCGTCACTGATGGACACCGAGTACTCCGAGCCGGTGGGCTCGAAATAAATTGTGAGCGTCTGAGTTTCATCCGCGGCGAAGGTCACGCCCGACAGCACCTGGAAATCGCGGACCACCGGGCACGTGTCGGCAACTAGTCCTCGAGCCGCCCGCAGGATCGCGTCGAGCGCGATCACCACCGGAACCACGACCCTGCCGCGGACCTGATGATCGGTGAGCACCGGCAGATCCTCGACCGACACGTTCCACTCCAGACGCGTTGCCCGCAGCCGCGGGGCCGCCGGAGCAGCCACCACCACGGCGGTGGCCGACGACCGGCACAACGCGTGCTCGGCGAAGAACTGTGCACCCTCGTTGATCGGGATGACACCCACACCGCCGGCCAGGAACCGGCTCTTCAGCGTGGCATCGACCATTCCGCCGTCCCACGGGCCCCAGCCGAATGCCCGCACCACGCACTCGCCATTGCGACGTTGGGATTCCCTGGCCGCGATGGCTTCCAGTGCCGCATTTGCCGACGCGTACGCCGACTGCCCGGGATTGCCGGTCCGAGCCGCGATCGACGAGAACAACGAGATGAAGCGCAGCTCATCCGATGCGGTCGCGTCCAGAAGTGCTTCCGCGCCAACTAGTTTCGTGCTGAACACCTTGACGAATCCGTCGTCGTCCAGGTCTTCTAGACGCTTGTCGGCGAGCACACCGGCGCCGTGGACGACACCGACGATCGGTCCGAAGTTCGTCCGGACGTCGTTCAGCACGCTGTCCAGCGCGGCGCGATCGGTGATGCTGGCCGCGAAGTAGCGCGCCGGCGTGCCCTGCCGCTCTGCGATCGCCAGGCTGGCGCGGACTTCCCGCTCGGCCAAACGGGTTTCGGCCTGCGCGCGTGCTTGCGGCAGGCTCAGTTGCTCACCGCGGGCCCGCGCGGACGCGGCCAGCGCGGTGGCGATCTCCGCGGCCGTGGTGCCGGACGGTTCGTCCGCAGTCGCCGCCCGCAGGGGTGTGCGACCCAGAAGCGCGAGCCGCAGACCGTGGCGCTTGGCCAGCGCCAGCGCAGACTCCGCCGTCACGCCACGCGCACCACCGGTGACCAGGACGACGCCACCGGGGGTGACGCTGATCGTCTCACCCTCGCCGACCGACGACTCGATATCGTCGACGGCCACCAACCGGGTGCCGTCCGCGCGCAACGCCACCTCGATACCGCTGCCGCCCTCAAGCAGTTCGGACGCCAGTCGTTCGGCGTCAAGGCTTTCCATGTCGACGGCACGAACCGATGCATTCGGCCATTCCCAGCAGGCCGTCTTCACCAGACTTGCGACCCCAACCGGCACGTCGGCAGCGACGAACCGTGCCGCCGTCGACTGAACGGTGACGAAGAGCCGCGTAGCGGCACTACTCTTGGCGACGCTGCGGGCCGCATGGAACGCGCGCAAGTGCATGGCCACACACTCTTCGGGCGTGCGAGCCGCCCCCAACGGCGCCAGGCTGATCACGGCGCCCGCGTCAGCGGGCACCTCGTCGACGGCCCTGGCGTCGATGCCTCGAGTCACCAGTGCCGACTGGAGGGCATCGGCGAACGCGGGGTCCTCACGGGTGATGAGGACGACGCCGTCGCGCAGGCCCGCCATCGCGAGACCGGTGGGCGGCGCGGCGCGCAGCTCCGCCTCGGTGCAGGACAGACCGACCGGCGCCGAGGACGCCGGCGCGGCATGCTGCACTGCGGCAGTCTCGGTGCGACCACCGGAGGCGAAGCCGGAGACGGTGTCGACGACGTCTTGCAGAGTGCGCAGATTCGCCAGCTCCGAAGCTGGGATCTCCGGAGCACCCGGGAACTTCGCCTGCAACGCCGCCAAAATCTCGACCTGCTTGATCGAATCGATCCCGAGCTCGGCCTCCATCTCCATGCCCAACCCGAGCATGTCCACCGGATAACCCGTCTTCTCCGAAACAATCGACAGCACAACATCACCGGCATCCACCGCA
>NZ_NPKT01000033.1 GCF_008329565.1 Mycolicibacterium sp. P1-5 | reverse complement strand
CCTCCGTGGAGGTCGACCGTCAGGCAGACTCAACCCCGTAAGCACACCTGCTCACCTTTCGACCGGAACAGGCTGCTCACAATTCAACCGGAGCTGACACCTTGCGCTATACCGGTCACAGATGGCCCCCTAGTGCGGTGGCCCGATTCCATCGTAAGAACCGGTTTTGGGTCGACGGCGATGAGACCGGGATCCGAATTACCCATTTAACTCATCGCCGACGGTCCCTCATCGGCAGCGGCGACCAGAATATTGAGCGCAGCGGCGGTGTCGACCATTTCCGTTAACACGATGACGTGGACCTTCAGGGAGCCATATCGTCATCTGCACCGCCTGTGCCGTAATGCAATCTGTTAGTCCCTTCGCACATTTCCGCCACGCCGCACCGGTGCGTCCAGTGCTTCTTGCAGTAACGGGTTCGATGAAGAGAGCCGGCCTTCAATGGCGATGAGACCCATCAAGGACCTTTTCCTGGTGCCAGCGCCGTCAGACGCGCATCACGCGGCGGTTTCAGAGCCCGTACATATAGGCAACACAACGTCGAGAAGCTTTGCCGCTTTCAGCGCGAGCGACCTTCTGGTTCACAGACTGTCACCGCGCGGCACCGGAACCAGCGGCCAAAGTCGGCGCCCGACCCACGAGGGGGGCTCCCTCGAGGGCTCACGGTGTCGCAGTAGGGCGGCTACCCGCACAGTCGCTGGCGGTCGTCGAGGATGCCATATCAATGGAGAAATTGGTTCCAGCACTTGAGACGGTCAGGGTGGTCTACGGCGCTGACACCCTGGTTCGTTGCAGCATTCGACATGGAAGTCCGATGAGTACGCACCGCAAAAAACACACCGCACAGTAGGCTGGGTGCCCGGAAAGTGGGTGGGAATGGCGAAGCGCGCGTTGATCACGGGGATCACGGGGCAAGACGGGTCGTATCTGGCTGAACTGCTGCTCAGCAAGGGCTACGAAGTACACGGCCTGATCCGCCGTGCGTCGACGTTCAACACGTCGCGTATCGACCATCTCTATGTCGATCCGCACGCCTCTTCCGCGCGAATGTTTTTGCACTACGGTGACCTCAGTGATGGCGCCCGCCTGGTCACGCTGCTGGCCGGCATCGACCCCGACGAGGTGTACAACCTCGCGGCGCAGTCCCATGTCAGGGTGTCGTTCGACGAGCCCGAGCACACCGCCGACACCACCGGCACCGGCACGATCCGGATGCTTGAGGCGGTGCGCTTGTCCGGCATCAAGACGCGCTTCTATCAGGCATCGTCCTCCGAGCTCTACGGCGCCACGCCGCCGCCACAGAACGAGGACACACCGTTCTATCCGCGTTCGCCCTACGCGGCGGCGAAGCTATACAGCTTCTGGATTACGAAGAATTATCGCGAGGCCTACGGCATGTTCGCCGTGAACGGAATTCTGTTCAACCACGAATCACCCCGTCGCGGCGAGACTTTCGTGACCCGCAAGATCACCCGAGCTGTTGCCGCCATCAAGGCCGGGTTGCAGGAACACGTCTACATGGGCAACCTCGGCTCCGTCCGCGACTGGGGATATGCCCCCGAATACGTCGAGGGCATGTGGCGGATGCTGCAAGCCAACGAACCCAACGACTATGTCCTGGCCACCGGCACCGGCATCACGGTGCGGGAGTTTATCGAGATCGCCTTTGAGCATGCAGGCCTCAATTGGCAAGATCATGTCCGCTTCGATGAGCGCTACCTACGTCCCACCGAAGTAGACGCTTTGATCGGCGACCCCAGTCGTGCGGGTGATCAACTCGGCTGGATCCCCACAGTGCATGGCCAGGCGCTTGCCCGGTTGATGGTCGACGCTGACATCGAAGCGCTCAATCACGCGGGCCAACCATGGGTGGATAAGGTCCAGCTGCCCTCCTGGAGCACACCGATGGCCACCGGCACGATCTGAGATGGCCGCCGACATTCAGTTCTCCCCCGGCGAACTCTCCCGTGGCGCAACATTTTACGTAGCCGGCCATCGCGGCTTGGTCGGCTCTGCGATAAAGCGACGACTGCAGGCAGCCGGCTTCGACGCCATCATCGGGCGGACCTCGTCTGAGCTCGACCTGCGAAGCCGCGATGACGTCTTCGCGTTCTTCGCCGAGACCAAGCCGCGATATGTCGTGCTCGCGGCGGCGAAAGTCGGCGGCATCCTGGCCAACAGCACCTACCCCGTCGCCTTTCTCAGCGACAACCTGCGCATCCAGCTCAACGTCCTCGACGCCGCGCAGGAAAACGATGTCGAGCGCCTATTGTTCCTGGGCTCGTCGTGTATTTACCCGAAGTTTGCGCCCCAGCCCATCCGCGAAGACGCACTGCTCACCGGACACCTCGAACCAACCAACGACGCCTACGCCATTGCCAAGATTGCCGGCATCCTCCAGGTTCAAGCCGTACGCCGGCAATACGGACTGCCGTGGATCTCGGCGATGCCTACCAACCTCTATGGGCCGAACGACAACTTCTCGCCCAAAGGGTCACACGTCCTTCCGGCACTGATCCGCCGCTACCTCGAGGCGGCCGCCACGCAGGCGGAGTCGGTCACCAACTGGGGCACCGGCACGCCGCGGCGCGAATTCCTACACGTCGACGACCTGGCCGACGCATGCCTGCACCTGCTCGAGCACTACGACGGACCTCAGCAACTGAATGTCGGCAGCGGCACGGATGTCACAATCCGCGAGGTCGCCAACACTATCGCAGCGGTAGTCGATTACAAAGGTGAAACCCGTTGGGACACAACAAAACCTGACGGCACCCCGCAGAAGCTCCTCGACGTCTCCAAGCTGGCCGAAGCCGGCTGGACCTCCAAGATCACGCTCCAGGAAGGCATCGAACGGACCGTGTCCTGGTACCGCGACCACATTGTGTCCTTGCGAGAGTGACGCCAGCCGGACCAGCCTGCCCGCGTCGGTGCAAACGCTGTGACCTGCACGCCTCCTGTCAACATTAATTTTTGTTATGAATTCGGGCGCCGCAGCGATTATCATCATCGAAGGTCCCTTGGGGGGACAAAGCGGGTCTGGGGGACATATGACGGCCATGGGCGACCTATTTGGTCAGCCGGCAAAGAGAACGCACGTCGCACCACGGTCGTTGGGTTGGCATGAGACTTACGCCGGACGCCTGGTCGCAGTTGATTTCGTGGCAGTCTTCCTGGCAGTGGCTCTTGCCCAGTGGCTGCGCTTCGGCGGACCAATCGCAATTGCACGCCCACGCCGCCCTTCGAACTCTCTTGTGTTGTATGTCTCTCAATATAACTATCTGGTGGTGTCTGCCCTCATCATCGTCGGCTGGATGCTGGTTCTGTCGATCAATCGCTCGCGCTCGCCCGGCATCGTCGGCTCTGGTGTCGAAGAGTACCGGCGCGTGTTCATCAGCACCGCCGCGACGTTCGGCAGCATTGCGATCATCTCGATGGCCTTCAAGCTCGAGATCGCCCGCGGCTATCTGCTGATCGCACTGCCGAGCGGGATCCTCCTACTGATCCTCTTCCGATGGCTTGCACGTCGCGTCGTCCTGGAAGCGCGAAAGCGGTACGGCAGTTGCATCACGCGCATTCTGGTCGTCGGTAACCCGTCAGCCGTCCGGGATTTGGCCAGATCCCTCACCACCGACTCCGGGTCCGAATACGAGGTCGTCGGAGCGTGTCTTCCCGGCCGAGCCATGCGAACGAACCTCGACGTCCCGGGAGTGGGAACCATCCCCACCTTCGGTGACGAGTCGAACATCGTCGCGGCCGCGACTGAGACCAACAGCTTTGCCGTCGCCGTCACCGCTTCGGAGCATCTCGATGGCCGCGCGCTGCGCGAGCTCTCCTGGGAGCTCGAAGGTCTCAACATCGACATGTTCGTCGCCCCCGGCGTGATCGACGTTGCCGGTCCGCGACTGCAGATGCGTCCCGTCTCCGGCCTGTCCCTGATCCACATCGAAAAGCCCACGTACCACGGCGCCAAACAGTTCGAGAAGCGGCTCTTCGACGTGGTGTTCTCCAGCATGGTCCTGCTCTGCGGGCTTCCCATCCTCACCCTCATCGCCCTTGCCATCAAGCTGACCAGCCGCGGCCCCGTGTTCTATCGGCAAGAGCGCATCGGAGCCGACGGCCGGCCCTTCCACATGATCAAGTTCCGCACGATGGTCGACGGCGCGGACACGATGCTCGGTGGGCTCGTTTCGCTCAATGACAGCCCTAGCGGCGTGTTGTTCAAGATGCACAGCGACCCGCGGGTCACGCCGATCGGTCGCATCCTGCGCAAGTACAGCCTCGACGAGCTGCCGCAGTTCATCAATGTGCTCAAACGCGACATGAGCGTCGTCGGCCCGCGGCCACCGCTGGCCTGCGAAGTCGCGAGCTACGACAACTGCACCCGGCGCCGCCTGCTGGTCCGCCCCGGCATCACCGGCCTGTGGCAGGTCAGCGGACGCTCCGACCTCACGTGGGAAGACTCGGTCCGGCTCGACCTCTTTTACGTCGAAAACTGGTCGATGATCTCCGACCTGCTCATCGCGCTGAAGACCTTCAAAGCCATCTTGAGTCACACCGGCGCCTACTGAGGATTACTCCGAGCGCTGACACAGCTCGACAATCGGCGGCAGCAGATCGGCAATCCGCGCGCCGACTTCGGTGAAGAACTCGGATTTCTGGCCGATGGGATCCGCGATGTCCCACCCCTCGTCAGCCGCCAAGTGTGGACGCAGCATCGCCAGGTCGGCGACGCTATCCGGCGTGAACTCGGTGACGAGCCTCGCCGCTTGGGCCAACGTGAAAGTTCTGCGCAGTTGTCGCGGGGCGGTTTCCAGCACCATGTCGCTGTGCGCACGTGTCATCGTCAGGATCAGATCGGCCCCGGACGCGATCTTCGAGGACAACCGTCGTGCACTGAAATTCGACGCGTCCCCGCCCTGGCCTTCGATCACCCGTACCGAGTCCGGATGAATCGGGTACCCGACGAGCGCTCGCGTTCCTGCGCTTGACGCCGAGAAATTCGGCAGCTGCGACTGCTGAGCGAACAACATTGCAAGCCGCTCAGCGATCGGCGAACGGCAGATGTTCCCCGTACAGACAAACAAGACGTGCAGAGCAAGTCCTCCTCGACTCCAAAACGACGAATGGCCACCTACCGCAGCAGGTGGCCATTGGTCGAAAAGTCTTACGCCTCTTCGGTGAAGTTCCGGGTGACGGCCGGGTCGACCGGGATGCCCGGGCCCGTGGTCGTCGACACGGTGATCTTCTTCAGGTAGCGACCCTTCGACGACGACGGCTTGGCGCGCAGAACCTCGTCGAGCGCGGCGCCGTAGTTCTCGGCCAGCTTCTTCTCGTCGAAGGACGCCTTGCCGATCACGAAGTGCAGGTTGGCCTGCTTGTCGACGCGGAAGTTGATCTTGCCGCCCTTGATGTCGGTGATGGCCTTGGCCACATCCGGGGTGACGGTGCCGGTCTTCGGGTTCGGCATCAGACCACGCGGGCCCAGCACGCGGGCGATGCGACCGACCTTGGCCATCTGATCGGGGGTGGCGATCGCGGCGTCGAAGTCCAGGAAGCCGCCCTGGATCTTTTCGATCAGGTCGTCGCTACCCACAACGTCGGCGCCCGCAGCCAAAGCGGCCTCGGCCTTCTCCCCTACCGCGAACACCGCGACGCGCGCGGTCTTACCGGTGCCGTTGGGCAGGTTGACCGTGCCGCGGACCATCTGGTCGGCCTTGCGCGGGTCGACGCCGAGCCGGATCGCCACCTCGACGGTCGCGTCCTGCTTCTTCGACGAGGTCTCCTTGGCGAGCTTGGCCGCCTCGAGCGGGCTGTAGAGCTTGGCGCGGTCCACCTTCTCGGCGGCTTCGCGATATGCCTTGCTGGTCTTGCTCATTGGTGTCTCCTTGATTCAGAGGTTGTGGTTGCGAGCCGAAGCGGGCTCTCCCACGTAGTCGAACTACTCGACTTCTGTCTGGTCGATCCGCAAGCTACTCGACAGTGATGCCCATCGACCGGGCAGTGCCGGCGATGATCTTGGCGGCCTGATCGATGTCGTTGGCGTTGAGATCTTCCTTCTTGGTCTCGGCGATCTCACGCACCTGATCCCAGGTCACCTTGGCGACCTTGGTCTTGTGCGGCTCTGCCGACCCCTTCTGGATGCCGGCAGCCTTGAGCAGCATCCGGGCGGCCGGCGGGGTCTTCAGCGCGAACGTGAAGCTGCGGTCCTCGTAGACCGTGATCTCCACGGGAATGACGTTGCCGCGCTGGTTTTCCGTCGCGGCGTTGTACGCCTTGCAGAACTCCATGATGTTGACGCCGTGCTGGCCGAGCGCAGGGCCGACCGGCGGGGCGGGGTTGGCCTGCCCGGCCTGGATCTGCAGCTTGATCAGCCCGGTGACCTTTTTCTTCGGGGCCATTGTTGTTCGTTCCTTTTCTTTCTTTGCAGTCTTAGATCTTGGCGACCTGGTTGAAGGTCAGTTCGACGGGTGTCTCGCGACCGAAGATGGACACCAGCACCTTGAGCTTCTGCTGTTCGGCGTTGACCTCGCTGATCGATGCCGGCAGCGTCGCGAACGGACCGTCCATCACGGTGACCGACTCGCCCACCTCGAAGTCCACCAGGATCTCCGGGCGTTCCAGCGTGGCCTCAGAAGACGCGGCCGCGGCGGTGGACGCCGCCTTGCCGGCCTTCTTCGCCGCGCCCTGCGGCAGCAGGAACTTCACCACATCGTTGAGCGACAGAGCGGTCGGCCGGGACGTCGCGCCGACGAATCCGGTGACACCCGGGGTGTTGCGCACCGCGGCCCACGAGTCGTCGGTCAGGTCCATGCGCACCAGGATGTAGCCCGGCAGCACCTTGCGGTTGACCTGCTTGCGCTGGCCGTTCTTGATCTCGGTGACCTCTTCGGTGGGCACCTCCACCTGGAAGATGTAGTCGCCGACGTCCAGGTTCTGCACGCGGGTCTCGAGGTTGGCCTTCACCTTGTTCTCGTAACCGGCATACGAGTGGATGACGTACCAGTCGCCCGGCTTGCTGCGCAGCTCGGCCTTGAGCGCGGTGGCCGGATCGAGCTCCTCCTCGGCAACCTCGCCGGCGGCTTCCGTCGCCTCAGCGTCAGGCGCCGCCTCGGGCTCAGGTGCGGCAGTGTCCTCGTCGATCACATCGACGAGCGCCTCACCCGTGGGCGTATCGCCTTCGGGGGTAGTCACGGTAGTCAGTCCTCTCTAAAAACGTCAGCGTTCGTTAGCCGAACACCCACAGCACAAGCTTGGCCAGGCCGAGGTCGACCCCGCCGATCAGGGCGACCATGAACACCAGGAACAGCAGAACCACGGTGGTGTAGCTGACCATCTGCTTGCGGTTAGGCCAGATCACCTTGCGCAGCTCGGCGACGACCTGCTTCATGTAGTTCCAGACGAACAGGATGGGGTTGCGCGACGGCCCGGACTTGGCCTTCTTCTTCTTGGCCTTCGCCTTCTTGCCGGGCTTGTCCTCGACGCCGAGTTCTTCGGCGCTCGATTCGACTTCCTCCGGCTCGGCCAGCGCAGTGGCCCCGGCGCGCCGGGACCGCTTGCCGGTGGGACGCGTGGGTCGGGTCACGACGACGGTCTGACCGCCGCTTGTGTCCTCGTTGCCCGCCAAGGTGCCGTCGCTTGCGGCGTCAGCACTCTCGCGCTCGTCGCTCACCGCATGCTCCTTCGTGTCGAGTACGTGTGGGCTGGAGTCCCCAGCCCGGTGTGCACCCTCCAGTGTCCACCATGTTCATTGCAGCTTTATTCAGTTGGAGCAGGGGCGACAGGACTTGAACCTGCAACCTGCGGTTTTGGAGACCGCTGCTCTGCCAGTTGAGCTACGCCCCTCTGTCTGATTGCGACACTCCTCACCTTCGCAAGCTCAGGCTCGTCGTCATCGCTGTACCGGGAAGTCCCCACATAATTCGCGCGCTCCCCGTTCGGTCAAAACCCGAACCGACGGACAGCGCGCTTTATCTGGGAAAACCCCGAGGTCCGAGTGTACAACGGCACACCAACCAGGTGTTAATCCGTCGAGTCGTGCACGACCGGTTTGCGCAGCACCTGACCGGTCTCCGGGTCCCAGCCCGCCGAGATCGAGTTCTCGCCTTCATGTGCCATCAGTGTGGTGAAGGATTCCATGACCACCTCGCCGTGCTGGTCCACCAGGACGTTGCGGGTGGTGACGATGTCGGCGCCGAAGCGCTCGTTGACGGTCTCGATGTACATGGTGCCGCGCACCGCGTCACCCTCGACGATCGGCCGGTAGTACTTGAACTTCTGGTCCACCTGGACGATCTGCAAGGTCTTCAGGCCGATATCCACGTTCTGGAAGAAGTGCCGCTGAATCATCACCGCCAGGATCGACGCGAAGGTCAGCGGCGCGACCAGGCCGGGGTGGCCGAGCTCGGCGGCGGCCTCCTCGTCGATCGAGGCCGGATCGGTGCATTTCACCGATTTCGCGTACTGACGGATCTGCTCGCGTCCCGCCACAAAGGTGTCGGGGTACTCCCAGACCATTCCCCTGATATCCATCTTGAGCGCCACGGCTACGCCAGCTTCGCTATCGCGACGGCACGGCCAAAGATCTTCTTCCCGCCGGTGGTGGCGGTCAGAGCGATCGTCACGATCTTGGTCTCGGGGTCCGCCGACTTCACCCTGCCGGTGAACACGATCTCGGCACCAACGCCGTCATTGGGCACCGGCACGATCGCGGTGAATCGCACATTGAACTCGGTGACCGCGCCGGGGTCACCGATCCAACTCGTCACGTAGCCGCCGCCGAGGCCCATGGTCAACATCCCGTGGGCGATCGCGGTGTCCAGGCCGACCTGCTTGGCGATTTCGTCGTCCCAGTGGATGGGGTTCAGATCACCGGACACGCCGGCGTAGTTGACCAGGTCGGCGCGGGTCAGGGTGATGACCCTTTCAGGCAGCTCCTCACCCACTTTGACCGAGCTGAACTCTCGCAGTGCCATCGTTGAAGCCACTCTCTCCGTCTCCCTCACTCCGCCCGGCAAGCGTCGTGTAGGTCTCCTGTACTACCTCGTCGTCCTGATTGTTGACGAGGTCCTTGGTGACAATGATGTCTGTCCCGTGCGCCGGGGTCACGAAAATGCTGCCCGACGCAATCTTGGGACAAAGTCACGGAGCAGGACCTATCTAGTCAACCTCGGCACGGTTCACCGACCGTCGTGCAGACCGGCCGGACGAATCAGCGCGACTCTTTGTGCGGCTGGTGCTTGCCGCAGTTCGGGCAGAACTTCTTCAGCTCGAGACGGTCGGGGTCGTTACGACGGTTCTTCTTGGTGATGTAGTTGCGGTGCTTGCACACCTCGCAGGCCAAAGTGATCTTCGGCCGTACGTCGGTACTGGAGGCCACGTCTGTTGCCTTCTTTCACGTTCTCGTTTGCGTCTGCCTGTAGCGGTGGGGAGGCTCGATCTCCCGACCTCACGATTATGAGTCGTGCGCTCTAACCAGCTGAGCTACACCGCCCCGATAGGCACTTGCGGAGCTCCGCGGGGCCCAGAGGTCAGCCACGAGATCCGAGTGTCCACCGAGCCCCCTAACGGAATCGAACCGTTGACCTTTTCCTTACCATGGAAACGCTCTACCGACTGAGCTAAGGGGGCCTGACCCGCGAGAGACAATCCGCCGCGGGCCTTAAAGAGGGTACAACCTGCGGCTCGGCTCAGCCAAACCGCTCGTCGGCCTCCTATTACTGTTAAGCCATGGTATCGACCGACCGTCTGTATTTTCGCCAGCTGCTCTCCGGCCGGGATTTCGCCGCCGGCGACATGATGGCGCAGCAGATGCGCAACTTCGCCTACCTCATCGGGGACCGGGAGACCGGGGACGCCGTCGTCGTCGACCCGGCCTACGCTGCGGGCGACCTGGTCGACGCACTCGAGGCCGACGGCATGCACCTGTCCGGCGTTCTGGTCACCCATCACCACCCCGACCACGTCGGCGGGTCGATGATGGGCTTCACCCTGGCGGGGCTGGCCGAGCTGCTCGAGCGCGTCGAAGTCCCCGTCCACGTCAACACCCACGAAGCCCTCTGGGTCTCGCGGGTCACCTGTATCCCGATGAGCGGCCTGACCGCGCACGAGCACGGCGACACGGTCTCCGTCGGCGCCATCGACATCGAGCTGCTGCACACCCCCGGTCACACCCCCGGCAGCCAGTGCTTCCTGCTCGACGGACGGCTGGTTGCCGGTGACACGCTGTTCCTGGATGGCTGCGGACGCACCGACTTCCCGGGCGGCGACGTCGACGAGATGTTCCGCAGCCTGCAGCAGCTGGCCGCGCTCTCCGGTGACCCGACGGTGTTTCCCGGGCACTGGTACTCCGTCGAGCCCAGCGCCAACCTTTCAGAGGTCAAGCGGTCCAATTACGTCTACAAAGCGTCGAACCTGGACCAGTGGCGCACGTTGATGGGTGCGTGAGGTTCGCCAGACCGCTTGGCGGGTAGGCCTTTCGGCATGCCGGACACCCTCTATGCCGATGTCTCCGAGTGGCAGGTCGGCGTCAACGACACCTACCCGTACCCCGTGCTGTGCATCCGCTCGAATGACGGCACTTACCGCGACCGCCGGTGGGTGAACAACTACAGCTGGTGTCTGAGCAATGTCGACAGCGGGCTCCTGACCTTCTTCATCGTTTACTTCGTGTGGCGACCCAATTGGCAGGAAACCGTCGAGACATTCAAATCCCAAGTGCGAGCCCCACATCCGCGGATGGCGGTGATGATCGACGTCGAATCCTGGGGCGGACAGATCTCGGGCGACCAGTCCGCCGGCATCAACGCCGCCTGTGAGGAGGTGGGCGCCTACGTCGGCTCGACGGCGAGGGTGATCGGGTACGGCAACGTCGGTGACCTGAATCGCTTGTGGCCCAACAAACCTGAGGACATCCGCCTGGTCGTCGCGTCCTATGGTTCGAACCCGCCTTATCCGGGCAAGGTCGCGCATCAGTACACCGACGGCCAGGGCTACGGCGGCGGACTGCCGGAAGGGGCGCCGCCGTTCGGCAGTTGTGACATGAACTCCGCCGACGGGCTGACGGCGCAGCAGTTCGCGCAAGCCTGCGGCATTGCCCCGGTGCTGCCGGTCGCGCTGGCGGCACGCCGGAGGCGGGCATCGGCGGCGGCAAGCCCATTCTCCGCCCCGCGCCGGCTAGGCCAGAGCCGCAGCAACTTTCGACCTCGTCAATACTGAAGACGACAGTTTGCTGTGATATAAGCATGGGGTGGAAAACGCGAGTGATCTCGCGAATCTGTGGGGAGATGTCACCGGAGTCGGGGCCGGCACGTGGTTGGCGGTAGCCGCCTGGGCAGCAGTGTTGCTCGGGCTGGCGGCGCTCATCTATGCGCATCGGCAGATTCGTCGACAACAGAGAGTTAACGCCAAGCAGGCACGGCCGCACGTCGCGATGTTCATGGAGCCGCATTCTGCGGACTGGCATGTCATCGAACTGGTCGTCCGCAACTACGGCAGCACGGCGGCCTACGACGTGGGCTTCGCCTTTCCGAAACCACCCACCGTGGCCCGTTACGAACACGCCGAGGATGGGTTCACCGACATCGTGGAATTGGCTCTGCCCCAACGTCTTCCCGAGCTGGCACCCTCCCAGGAGTGGCGCACGGTGTGGGATTCGGCGTTGGATCGCAGCCAGTTCGGTGAGTCGATCGACTCACGCTTCGACGGGGTGGTCTCCTACCACGACCAGCCCGAGCCGCAGGGCTGGTGGGCCAAAACCTTCGGACGCAAGCGCGCGGTGTACCGCACCAAGGTGGCCCTGGACTGGGACACCCTGCAACCGGTTCACCGCGTCGAGATGATGACCGGTCACGATCTGGCCCGGCGCGAGCGCGAGAAGCTCGAACTGTTGCGCAACGTGCTCGACTACTTCCATTTCGCCACCAAGGAGACGCGCGTCGACGTCCTGCGCGAGGAAATCGCCCGGATGAAACGCGCCGCCGAGGAAACCCAGAGCCGGTGGCGGCGGGAGCGGTTCGAGCAGCCCACCGAGGTGGTCCGACTGCCCCGGCACGGCTGAGCTACTGCCCGAGCCGGGCGTAGAACGCCTCGGTGGCGTCTTTGGCTGGCGCCCACCAGTTTTCGTTGTGGCGATACCACTCGATCGTCGCGGCGAGCCCGTGCTCAAAGTCGGGATACTGCGGGCGCCAGCCGAGTTCCTCGCGCAGTTTGGCCGCATCGATGGCATAGCGCAGGTCATGACCCGCGCGGTCGGGGACGTTCTCGTAGGCATCGGCGGGCCGGCCCATGATCGTCAGGATCAGTTCGACGACGGTCTTGTTGTCCTTCTCACCGTTGGCGCCGATGAGGTAGGTCTCCCCGATCCGGCCGTCTTCCAAGATCCGCAGCACCGCCGCAGAGTGGTCGTCGGCG
>NZ_NPKT01000032.1 GCF_008329565.1 Mycolicibacterium sp. P1-5 | reverse complement strand
CCCGACCACCGCCACCAACGCACGCGTATCCATCGCCGTCACCTTCTGGGCCATGAACCACTCTGGATCCCAGCCCGATCAGGTGTACGCGATGTCCCGGGACATACCCCTGTACGCGATGTCCTGAGACTTCACAGTTCGCTCAGCGGCGGTTTCCGCGCCGAAATCACGGAGATGACTGGAGTTCGTGTCGCGGTTGACTGCCGTTCATCCGACGTCCATAGCGTTTCGGCCCATGAGGATGAAAGCGGCGGCGCTGACCGCAGCAGTGAGCCTGTCGGTCGTGCTCGCCCCCACCGCGGCGGCGGATCCGAGCGTCGACAAGTTCGGCGGCTGGAATCACCTTGTCGACAACGCCGGCCAGGTGATCACGGTCTGGAAAGTCTCGAACCTGAAGCCCAGCACCGATACCATCCCGGGCTATCCGCTGGCCGGCAAACTGTGGGAGGCCACCGCCAAGGTGCGCGCCGCCAAAGGTTCGGTGACGCCGATCATCCCGGATTTCAACGCTCGGGCGGGAAGTGCCAATTACCCGGTGCTGTGGCAGTCCGCCACGCAGCAGGGCATCAGTGGGGCGACGCTGCAGCAGGGCGACTCATCCTCAGGCAAGCTGTATTTCGACGTTACTGGCCCGGCCCCGACCTCGGTGGTCTACAACAACGGCGTCGAAGACCTGCTGGTCTGGAAGTAATCAGTACTCCTGCAGGCTTTCTCGCAGAGTGGTACCGGGGTAGCGGGTGCGGAATCGACCGCGCCGTTGGAGCTCGGGCACCAAGAGCTCGGTCATGTCGTTGAAGCAGCCCGGCGTATCGGTGGCCAGCATCATGAAGCCGTTGCAGCCGCCTTCGTCGAGGTACTGTTCCATCTGATCGGCGACATCGGACGGCGTTCCGACAGCCACCGGCGCACCCATCGAGACACCGTAGATCTGCGCGGCCTCGCGCACCGTCACCGGGGCGCCGTCCTTGGCCTCCAGAATCGCGTCGAACAGGCCGCGGATACCCTGCACGTCGGCGTCAACCACGTTGTCGTCAAGACCGAGCGTCGAGAAGTCGAAACCGGTGTGGCCGGACAGGATTCCGAGCGCGCTCTCGATCTGAACCTTCTCGACGAATTCGGCATACCGGTCGTTGGCGCGGCCTTTGTCGCGGTCGATGATCGTCTGCAACCCGTAGATCAGTTTCACCGCCTCCGGGTCGCGGCCGGCATCGCTGGCACGAGTGCGGATGTCGTCGGCGTACGCCCGCATGCTCTTAGGTGTCGGGAAGATGCCGAACACGGATTCGGCGTGCTTGGCCGCGAAATCGCGGCCCTGCTCCGACGATCCTGCCTGCCACAGCACCGGTCGCTTCTGCGGCGACGGGGCGACAAAGTGGCGGCCCTTGGACTTGAAGAACTCGCCCTGGAAGTCGACTTCGCGCACCTTGGCCGGGTCGGCGAACACACCGTTCTCCCGGTCGTAGACGATCGCGTCGTCATCCCACGAATCCCACAGCTGATACAGCAGCTGCATGTACTCCTCGACAACCTCGTAGCGCTTGTCACGCGGCGTCAGGTTCTCCTTGCCCATCGCCTGAAATTCGCTCTTCGAGTATGACGTGACGATGTTCCAGCCGACGCGGCCGTTGGTCAGGTGGTCCAGCGTCGAGAGCTGGCGGGCCATCATGTACGGCGGCACAAAGGAAGTCGACAAGGTAATGCCGATACCGAGGTGCTGGGTGAAGGCGCCGACGATCGGGACGACGCTCGCGGGCTCATGCACCGGACACTGACCCGCGAACTTCACCACGGGATCCGAGTTGCCCTTGTAGGTGGTATACGGCGCGAGTTCGTCGGCGATGAACATCGCGTCAAACAGACCGCGCTCCATGGTGCGACCGAGGTCGCGCCAATACTCCGGCCGCGACCAGTGGTAGCCGACCTTGTCCCGCGGGTGTGCCCACATCGTGGAGGCGTGGTTCATCACGCCGTGCTGCACGAACCCCAGTAGGTGCGCCTTCTTCTTGCTCACGAGGCGGACCCCGCACGGTCACTGCGCAGCTCGAGAACGAAGGCCACGATCACCGCGGCCGCGGTACCGAGTCCGCTGAACGCCAGCACGTACCAGAATGCACCGCTATAGGACGCGACGACCAACAGGACAAAGGACGTCAGGACCGCCAGTGAGGCCTTCCACGTGAAGCCCGGAACCAGTGCGATCTCCGAGGAGTCGAGTTGCTCGTCGAACGCGTCGATTCCCTTGCCGGCGGCCAACTCTCGTCGGATCCGTAGGAAGCTCAGTGTGCCGACGGTGAGGTATATGACGGCGAGTATCACGCCGATACCCGCGCCGAGGTAAAAGAGAGTCACAACAATGCCTTTCGGGTTCTACTGCTGGCCGGCGACGACGGGGGCGGGCGGCTCCGTGGCCGGGCTCGGGGCGTCGCGTTCGAGCAGGGCCGCCCTGCCCTCCGCGAGGCTGTCGAAGTCGAATCGGGTGTTGCCACGCAGGCTCACCACGACCGAGACGACCGCCGACGCGGCGATCAGCCCGATGATTCCGAAAAGTGGTCCGTACGTCGGCCCGAGTGTCTCCCGCAGCGGGCCGCCGACGGCGATACCCGCGAGCACCCCTGCGACGTACCCCGTCCCGGTCATGCGTGACCAGAAGATGCTGAGGGTCACGGGGATGAGCAGGCTGGTGCCGTAGAAGTACACCGTGGTCACGAGATTCACGTAGTCGATACCGGTCAGCACCACACCACCCGCGATCACCGCCGCGACGATCATGCTGGCCTTGGTGATAGTGAGCAGCCTGCGCTCGGACACCTTGGGCCAGTACCGATGAACGATGTCAACCGCGACCAACGAGGTCACCCCCGAGAGGGCGCCGTCGATGGCCGCGAAGCAGGCATTGACCACCACGAGCGTGTAGAGGGCGACGATGAACACCGGCAGACCGAGACTGGCGATGACGTGCGGGCCGATCGCTCCGGCACCCAGCGAGCCCAGCTGCTCAGGCGTCACGCCGTACGCGACGCCGATGAAGCCGAGCAGGCCGAGTGCAAGCGGGATGGGGTAGAACCACACTCCTGCCCACAGGAAGCTGCGGCCGAGATCCTTCGGCCTGATCGCCCAAACCCGTTGCCAGAAAGACTGATCGGCAATGACATTCGTCAGCAGCCCAAGAGCCAACGCGAGACCGAAGCTCGCCGCGGTGACCGGATCGAACGGGTTCAGGTGCTGGTCGCCCAGCGCGTGGACCTTGGTGAAGATGAGGTCGGCGCCACCGGCCTTGGCCAGCGCGAACAGCACCACAACTGACGAGCCGACACCGAGCAGCAGAGTGTTCAACGTGCCCGTGACCGCGGACGTCGTCAACCCACCGAAATACGAGTACACGGTCACCACGACGATGCCGGTGATGACGATGCCGATCGGGGTGAGTCCAAAGATCTTGTTCATCACCAGCACCAGCCCGGCGAGGTTGATCATGATGACGCCGAGCAGCGCGCCGATCAGGAAGATCAGGGTCGCCACACTGCTGATCGTGTTCTGGAACCGCGCGCGGATGAACTCGGCGAGTGTGTATCCGGATGGCATCTTCTGCCGGAGCTTCAACGCGAACGGCACCATGATGATCACCGCGAGCCCGTTGGGCACGATGAACCAGACCAGGCCCGAGGTGCCCCAGGTGTAGGCCTGGGCCGACGACAGCATCACCGCCATCGACCACGTCCACACCGAGATGAGCGACGCCACCCCGAACCCGAAGCCGAGCAGCCGCCCGGAGATCACGAAATTGTGTGTCGTCTTGACGGCCCCCTTCACAGCGAGGGCGATGAGCAACAGGACGATGCCCGGACCGAACAGCAGCGCATATCCCAATGCGCCCGACTGCTGAATGAATTCGAGGTGCGGCACAGCCGGTCTCCTTGTGTGGGTGATGAAGTGGTGGGCTAGGGGCTAGCCGCGGGTTTCCAGCCGAGTTCCGGTGCAATTTCCTCGGCGAAGATTCGCAATCGTTCGATGTCGAGATCCGCTCCGGCGGTGCCGGTCCTGACCGAGGGGAACAGCCCGGTGGTTGGGAAGAAGTCGGTGACGAACCCCAGCAGTGCGGGATCCTCCCGAAGCTGGGCAACAATGTCCGGTGCGGTGCCGGTTCGCGTTACGGTCTGCAGATACTGCTTCGGCGACAGCGCCCCCAGTTGCGGGAAACGGTCATCCAGAGTGCGCTGCGTGGCCGCGACGTGCGGTCCCAGTTCATCCACAATCGCATCGACGCTCTCACCGTGGAAGGTGAATCGCTGCGCCCCCACTCGGGCGTCCTCGAGGTTCCCGTAGATCGCCAGCCATTCTTCGAGATAGCCGACGATGAAACACAACTGGTGGAAGATGACATGATCGTGGAACGCCCCGATCATGAGCCCGTTGCCATTGCGGGCGATCTTTCGGGCTCTGTCCTCACTGCTGGCGGTCTGCCAGAGCCGGCCCCGCAGACCCGGGACGCTGGGGAAGAGCCGCTTCGGCTCGACGTCCGCCGAAGCCTGTTGCCCGGCAACCGAATCAGATGCGGATAGTTGCGTGGGTGACGACGCATCAACGCGGGCATGGGTGAACTCCGTACACTCCCGGCCCTCCAACAGATGATGGAGGATGTCGAGGTTGCGGTCGAACACCTCGTGCCGAGCCGAGAAGTCGACCCCGAATGTGTTGAATGCCTGTAGATCTCCTCTGGCTCCGCCCAATCCGACTTGTACCCGGCCATCGGAGATCTCGTCCAGCACCGACAGATCCTCGGCGAGTCTTATCGGATGCTCGAAGGGCAATGCCACGACCGCGGTGCCGAGCTGGATCCGCTTGGTGCGTGCCGCCGCGGCGGCAAGCACGATGAGCGGAGATGGGACACCGCCGTCCTCGGGGCTGAAGTGGTGTTGACCGATCCAAACGCTGTCGTATCCGAGTTCCTCTGCAGCGACGATGCTTTCGATGAGTTCGTCGTACGTGCGCCGTGCCCGGTGGTCGGCAGGACTGGGCACCTGGGTGAAGAATCCCAGGGTGAATTGTTTGCCCGGTTGACGTAGACGTGCGGCGCGCTCTTCCAGCTGTTGCTCAGACACCGACATGCTCGCGGTGAACTCCGTTCACATCGAAAGCGTCCTGGAACAGGAAGCTCGATATGTAGCGATCGGCGGAATCCGGCACGATCGTGACGATCGTGCGGATGGACGGATCTCGGCGGCCGGCGACCTGCCTGGCAGCGGCTACCGCTGCTCCCCCACTGAGCCCGGCGGGAATTCCGGCCTGCCTGGCGAGTTCCCTGGCAGTGTCGGCCGCATCGTGCTCGGTGACACGGAGAATCTCGTCGACGACGTCGTCTGCGAAATTCGGGCTCTTGAAGTTTGGGCCCAGGCCGTAGATCTTGTGCGGATTGAATTCCTCGCCGCTGAGAACCGCAGAATTGTCTGGTTCGACCGCGAAGATCTTGATTCCCGGATTCTTCTCCTTCAGGAAGGCTCCAACACCGCTGATCGTCCCGCCCGAGCCGACTCCGATGACCACTGCATCCACGTCTCCGTCTGTGTCCCGCCAGATCTCGGGTCCGGTTGTCCTTCGGTGTATCTCGCGGTTGATGGGAATGATGAACTGGTTGACAAAGAATGCACCAGGTGTGCTGTCGGCGATTCTTTCGGCTTCCTCCACCGACCCGCGCACACCGTCTTCCTTCGGCGTCAGGACAAGCTCAGCACCGAGGTTCTGTACGACCACTTTTCGCTCGTAGCTCGTGTCTTCGTAGATGACGATGACGACGCGGTAGCCGCGCGCAGCTCCGGCCGCTGCAAGCCCGATGCCGAGGTTTCCGCTGCTGGCTGCAACGATCGTGCCGCCTGGCTGCAGCTGTCCGCTCTTCTCCGCGAAGTCGATCGCACCGACGGAAAGCCGGTCTTTCACGCTGGCTGTCGGGTTGTAGTACTCGAGTTTGACGAGCAGCTCGATGTCGTCAACTGCGAGGTCGTTGGCCAGACGCACGAGGGGCGTGTTCCCAACCGTTCGTGTGACGTCGTCGAATATTCGTTTTTGGCGGGTTGCCACGTTGTCTCGTATCCGTTGGGCGTGGGGTCGACAACGAAACTAGCAATGCCCCACGGCCGGGAAAACGGATAAAAGCAAGGTGAATCGAAGTCGCCAGGAAACAACTACGGCCGCCGACATCGCTAGCTCACGTCGAGGCCGTGCGCGGCCGAGAACGCCAGCGCCTGGGCGACGTCGATGCGTGCGCCCCGGCACGCGGCGGTGGTCCACAGTGTGGGGTCGATGCGCGCACCCCGCAGGTCGGCCTGCTCGAGTCGCAGCCCGTTGGTGCGCGCGCCGGTCAGATCCGCACCGCGCAACACCGCCTTGCGCAGATCTGCTTGCACCAGGCCGGCTTCGCGCAGCCGGCATCCGGACAGGTCGACTCCGCGCAGGTCGGCGCCGCCGAGCACAGCGAGCGTGAAGTCGACTTCGTCGCAGACGATCGGACGAAGGCGGCAGTTCTCGAACGTCGAACCAAGCATGCTGCAGTTGCGGAAAGTGCTGTGCCACAGGGTTGTCCGCAGAAACCGGCAGTTCCGGAACGCCGACCCCTGATGCACCGACTCCGACAGGTTCGCGCCGCCGAAATCGCACTCGGTGAATACCACCTGCTCGGTCTGCAGGCCGGAGAGATCCTCGTCACGAAAGTCGTGGCCGACGAATTCGCGATCCGTCCAATGCTGCACGTGCTGCTCTAACTGGCCAGGCCGGCCAGCGCATACTCACTGATCGCGATCAACGCATCGGTCGCCGACTTGCGGTCTCTGGCATCGACGGTCACCACCGGAGTGGTCTCCGGCAAGGTCAGCGCCCGACGCACTTCATCGGTGGGATACTTTGGCGCACCGTCGAATTCGTTGACTGCGATCAGGAACGGCATGTTGCGATGCTCGAAGAAGTCAACGGCGGCGAAGCTGTCCTGCAGGCGGCGCACGTCGACCAGGATGATCGCGCCGATCGCGCCCCGCACCAGGTCGTCCCACATGAACCAGAACCGGCGCTGCCCCGGGGTGCCGAACAGGTAGAGCACCAAGTCTTGATCCAGGGTGATGCGTCCGAAGTCCATGGCGACCGTCGTCGTCGACTTGCCCGGTGTGGCGTCCAACACGTCCACCGCGGCCGAAGCGTCGGTCACCATGGCTTCGGTGCGCAACGGCATGATCTCCGACACCGCCCCGACGAATGTGGTCTTGCCTGCACCGAAGCCACCCGCAACGACGATCTTCGTCGAGGCGGATGATCGCCCCTCAGAGGGCTCGTAGGCCACGAAGGGTCCTTCCTATCAGGTTGCGGCGCTCGTCCGTCGTCGAGCGGTCGGACAAAGTCGTCTGTACCCGAAGATAACCCGCCGTCACGAGGTCGCCCACGAGGACGCGCGCGACGCCGAGCGGAAGATCCAATAGCGCCGAGATTTCGGCCACCGATGGGCTGTCGGTGCACAGCTCGCAGATCCGGCCGCGCACGTCGCCCGTCGGCCAATGGTGGGCCAGCGCGGACGGCACGGCTCGAATCGGGGCCTCGATCGGAAGTTCGACGGAGGTGTCGGTGCGTCCCGCGGTCAGCGTGTAGGGGCGTACCAGATTCGCCTCGGCATCACCGGTCACGACGGTTGCGCGGCCCGCCGCGACGATGAGACTACGTTGCCCACTCGCTCAACCAAAACTGCCATCTCATAACCGATTTGGCCGATGTCGCAGTTGGGCGCGGCCAATGTGGCCAGGTGTGACCCGTCGCCCACCCGCATTACCAACAAGAAGCCTCCGGCCATCTCGACCACCGATTGCAGGACCTGGCCTGCGTCGAAGAGCTGTGCGGCCCCGGCAGCCAGGCTGGCCAGGCCGGACGTCACCGCGGCGAGCTGTTCGGCGCGTTCACGCGGCAGTTGCTCGCTGGCCGCGATCAGCAGGCCGTCGACCGACACCAGCACCGCGTGTGAAGCACCGGGCACTTCACGGGCGAAGTTGGACACCAGCCAGTCGAGTGAATTGTTCTGTGGCCGCTGGGGCAAGGTCATGTGTGGTCTTTTCCGTTCTCTGCGGAACTCCCCTGGAGGTCGGAACGCGCGGCCCGCACGCCACCGAAGTGGCTGTTGAACGAGGAACGGACCGCGTCGGGGTCACGCTGGGGCAGTGCAGGCGCCGAGACCGGCTCAGCGGCGCCCGGCACCAGCCGGGCACCAGGATCACGCATCGGCAAGCCGTGTTCGGTGTGGTCCTGCACCGGCACACTGTCCACCTCGCCTGCGGTCTCCCAGCCGTTGTCCCACACCGACTTCCAATCCTGGGGCACCGCGATCGTGTGGGGGTCGACCATCAGCTCGTTGAGCATCTTCTGGTAGATGAAGTCGGTGTCGGTGTTCTCGAAATCGGGTGCCGACAGGTCAGCCGCCAACACATCCATATCGCTGATGTCGAGGTGCTCCTCGCGCGCCTCCTCGGCGCGGGCACGGGCGGTGAAGAAGCGTGAGGTGTCCGACGCGTGCTCATTCCCGGCAACGGATTCCGCGTCGGCGAACCACAGCGAGGGCTGCGGTTCGGGTTCGGGTGCCGGCGCCCCGGTGATTCCGCTGGACCCCGGCGACCGGCGTGGCAACCCGGTCTCATCAGCGGGTGCCGACCGATCGGCGACGGCGGCCGTGAACCGGGCGGCATACGGGTCATCCCCGCCGGACGCCTGCGCCGGCGCGTCGTAGCGCACCGCGTCAGTACCGATCGATTCCCCGTGCTCCAGCAGCTTGGCCGGGATCAACAGTTCGGCGGTGGTGCCCGACGACGGCTCCCCATCGACGGCGTTGCGCAGGCGCACCTCCATCCCGTGAATGTGCGCCAGCCGGCCAACCACGAACAGCCCCATGTGCCGGGTGTTGTCCTGACTGACCTCACCACCGGCGTGCAGCCGCATGTTGGCGATCCGGAGGTCGCTGCCGGTCATCCCGATGCCGTCGTCGTGCACCTCGATCAACACCCCGGCCTTGCTGGTGTGCACCGCGCTGACACGCACCGGCGAGATCGGCGGTGAATAGCGCAGCGCGTTGTCGATCAGTTCGGCCAGCATGTGGACCGCGTCGGCGGAGACCCGCCCGACCAGGGCCGAGTCGGGCAGCTCGCCGATCTCCACCCGCTTGTAGTCCTCGACTTCGGAGACCGCAGCGTTGACGGCATTGGCCAACGGCAGTGCCTCGCGGTGGTCGCGGGACACCTGCGCCCCGGCCAGCACCAGCAAGTTGGAGCCGATGCGGCGCATCCGGGTGGCCAGGTGGTCGAGCCGGAAGAGGTTGTCGAGCCGTTCGGGGTCCTTTTCGTTGCGCTCGAGCCGGTCGATGAGTGAGAGCTGCTGGTCGACCAGTGAACGGTTACGCCGCGACATGGTTTCGAACATCTCGTTGATCACCAGCCGCAGCCGCGCCTCGTCACCGGCCAGCAGCAGCGCCTGGGTATGCAGCTCGTCCACCGCATGGGCGACCTGACCGATTTCCTCGGTGGTGTAGACCGGCAGCGGCTCGGGTTCGCGCTCGTCACCGGCCCGGACCCGGGCGATGCCCTGCTCCAGATCGGTGTGCGCAACCCGCAGTGCACCATCACGCAGCACGCGCAACGGCCTGACCAGTGACCGCGCCACCAACAACACCACGATCAACGCGACGATGAACGCCGCCAGCACCAGCAGAGCGTCACGGATGACGGCGTGCCGGCGGTCGGTCGCCAGCTGCTGCACCGACGCGGTGACCTGGTCGGTCGTACTCAAGACGACCTTCTCCGCGATGACGTCGGTGGCCTTCAGCGATTGACGCAGGTCGGCGTTGCCGGCCAGCGCCGCGTCCGGGTTGGACATGATGCTCATCCGGCGGACCATCTCGCTTTGCAGCGTCTTGGCGTCCGGGGAGCCAACGCCGAGCACCTGGCTCATGCCGAACAACGTGGAGGGCTCGGTGCCGGCCAGCGTGATCATCGAGGTCCGCAGTTCCGGCTCGGGCAGGTCGCCACCTTGTTCGACGAGCAGCTCCTGCATCAACATCTGACCGCGGGCGCCGATCGCGCGGCTCAGGCCCTGGGTCTGCGCACGCAGTCTTTCGTCGTCGAGGCGCACCGAGCCGTTGATCGCGTCCTCGGCGGTCAACAGAATCGGCGCGTAGGTGGTAATCCGGTCGCGCAGCCCGACCGTGTTCGCCGATACCGCGGCCACCAGCTGCTGACCGCCGGTAAGCAGGTTGGTCACGCCGGTGCGGACATCGGGTGCGACGTCGGTGGCATTCAGCTTGTCCTGCAGCGCGGCCTTGTTCTTGTCGAATGCGTTTGCTTTGACCTGGGTGTCCCCGTTCGACGAGTACGCCAGAAGAACGTCCTGCAGCGCGCCGACGTAGCTTTCGATCACGGGAATCATCTGGACGCGATCGGCGGCGACCTGCATATCCCGCGCCGAATTCACCCCATCCCAGATGCGGGCGCCCGCAAAGGCGAGCGCGAGCGCGAGTGGAACGGCCACGATCGCGAACACTTTGCCCCGCACCGGCCAGTTGCCCAGCGACCACCGCGACGGCCGCTTCGGCGGCACGGCTGTCGGCTGTCGATTCTGATTCATCCGGACTTCCTGGTCATCGCTGCCCGTGTTGACCACAACGGAGCTGCGCATAACCCCTGGCAATTCGTCGAGTATGACAGCCAACGCCCAGCATCTCCAGAGTCGTTACTGAACAGAGAGATACCGGTGACCCCACGTCAATTCGCGTTGGGGGGTGCCGAGCAAATTGTGCTGCGGCACAACTGAGATCATCGACTCACACGAAATTCCTAGGCTGGTTTGAGCAGCGCGACGAGAAAGTCGGAGTCATCGGTAAACGGCCGCAAATCCCAGGTGGACAGCAGCAGATCGGGCGTGAATCCGGCTTCGGCGGCGTCACCGAGGAACTGGCTGTATTCGTACTCGCGCCCGGCGCCGAAGCCGATGACCGCGCGTCCGTCGGACTTGAGGTGAGCACGCAGCCGAGTCAGCGCCTGCACCCGCGTGCTCGGCGCGAGGAACGTCATGACATTGCCTGCCGAAACGATGATGTCGAACGGTTCGGTGATGCCGCGCGCAGCCAAGTCCAGCTCGGCGAGGTCGCCGACGAGCCAGCGCGGGCCGGGATGGTCTTGTTCGGCCGCCTCGATGAGTGCCGGGTCGACGTCGACGCCAACCACCTGATGGCCGACGGTAGCCAGATATCCGCCCAGTCGGCCGGGACCGCAGCCCGCGTCGAGGATGTGAGAGCCGCGCTTGGCCATGGCGTCGACAAGGCGCGCCTCACCCACGAGATCGTCGCCGGCGCGGGCCATCGCGCGGAAACGCTCGATGTACCAACTCGAATGTCCCGGATCAGCCGCGACTTTCTGCATCCAAATACTGGTCTCGACCATGCCGCCATTATCCCCGCGTCTGGAGGGCGGCAGTGTTCAGACTGATGTTCTATTCACCGCGGATCGCGCCGAACACCGGGAATGCGATCCGTATGGTCGCGGCGACCGGATGTGAATTGCATCTGGTGGAGCCGTTGGGGTTCGACCTCTCCGAACCGAAGCTGCGCCGCGCTGGTCTCGACTATCACGACCTGGCATCGGTGACGGTGCATGCGAACCTGGAGCAGGCATGGGCGGCGGTGGCCGGCGCGCGGGTCTTCGCGTTCACCGCGCACGCCGTACGGTCGTCGTTCGACATCGCATACGAGCCGGGCGACGTCATGCTGTTCGGGCCGGAGCCGACGGGTTTGGATGCCGCGACGCTCGCCGACCCACACATCACCGAACAGGTGCGGATTCCGATGCTGGCGGGCCGACGGTCACTGAATTTGTCGAACGCCGCTGCGGTGGTGGCCTACGAGGCGTGGCGCCAGCACGGGTTCAGCGGCGGACGCTAGGACGGCGACGTCACCAGCTGTCCCAATGTGTGAGCTGCTCTGCCGGCAGCCGCTTGGCGGGCTTGAAGTCGGTGCCCTTGGTGTAGGCGATCGGCCACAGCCCGCCTTGGGTGAAGTGCTCGAAGGGAATGCCGAGCAGTTCGGCCGCCTGCTTCTCGCCATCGCCGATCAGATGCAGCGTCGTGTATGCCGAGCCCAGCCCGCGCGAGCGCAGGGCGAGCATGAAACTCCAGACGGCAGGAATCAGCGACCCCCAGTAGGACGCCTGCATGCCTGCGGGGGCGCCGTCCGGGCGGCCCTCCAGACAGGGGATCAAGAACACCGGCGCCTTCTCGAGGTTCTCGTTGAGGTACTTCGCCGAATTCATCACGGCATCCATCTGCTGATCGCGCATATCGCCGCGGACCGGCTTGGGCAGGTCGAGATAAGGAGTGGCGTTCGCCCGGTAGATATCGGCCAGCGCCTTCTTCTTCGCGGGGTCCTCGACAAACAAGAACTGCCAACCTTGGGCATTCGAGCCGGTGGGTGCCTGCAGGGCCAGATCCAGACACTCCATGAGGATCTCGCGCGGCACCGGCCGGTCGAAGTCGAGCCGCTTGCGCACCGATCGGGTGGAGGTCAGAAGTTCATCAACGGTCAGATCGAGTGTCATAGGGTGAGACTACATTCGGGCCCATGGCAACTGAACTGACTTCAGAGGTGGCCGATCGGCTGAACACCGACGCCTATGGCTGGTTGACCACGGTGGCCAAATCCGGCCAGCCGGTGCCCAAGCTGGTGTGGTTCTTCTTCGACGGCACCGACGTCATCGTCTACACCGCACCGAGCTCGGCCAAGGTGCGCCACATCCAAGTGCATCCGCGCGTGAGCCTGAACCTGGACTCCGACGGTAATGGCGGCGGCATCATCGTCGTCGGCGGCACCGCCACCGTCGACGGTGAGGATGCCGATCCCCGGCACGACACACCCTATTGGGCCAAATACGGGGCTATTTCAGATCAATTCGGCCTCACCGAGTCGATGGCAGGGTTCAACCTGCGGCTGCGGATAAGCATCGACAAGGTGTGGACGACGCCGACGGAGTGAAGCTAGCCGGACACCCGAATCCGGTTGGCCAGCAGCGCAGTCCACTCGGCCAGATAGCGGTCGTCCGGGACTCGAGGCACCCTCTGGTTGAACAGGCCGGTGGCCAACCGGGTGCCGAGTAGTGCGTTGACCGCGAGGGCCGTTACGACGTCGCGGTCTTGGTCGGCGGCCGAGCTACTTCGTCTCGACGGTCCCATCCAGGCAGTGGCGCGCACCGCCACCTGACCAAGTGATCGACGGTGTCACCATTCGCGCCGGTGAGCCGGCGCTTGCGGTATTGGCTGCCGCGAACCGAGATCCGGACATTTTTCATCAGCCCAACGACTTTTCTCCCGGCCGTTCCGGTCCGGCGCCCCTGTCATTCGGATACGGCACCCACCACTGCCTGGGGGCGGCGCTCGCTCGTCTCGAAATCACCACCGCCCTACAGCACATCATGGTTCGTAGGCCGGCGCTCTGCGGCGAACCGGCCTGGCGCGATACGCCCGCCATCCGGGGACCGCTGAGATTGCCGATTGCCTTCACCAACTAGGCTTCTCTCAGGTGGGCGCCGTGCCGTGCACATCAACTGCGAAGCAGCGCAACGTTTTCCACATATCCGAGTTCATCAACAGGTCCGGTCGGGCGCGCAGAATTTGTCGGTGCGTCGACATAGCATTCGGATATGGGTTCGATCACTGCGGCGCTGGATGCGCTCGATGCGGCGGTCGAGATGTTGGGTGCCGCTGATATCGAGGAATTGCCCGCGCCGGAGCGGTCTGCTGCGCTGGAGCGGCTGGAAAAGGCGATTCGGCAGCAGGTAGCCATCTCGCACGACCAGACCACTCACCTCGAACGATACGAGGGCTGCCCGCCGATTCCGATTGTGTTGGCGGATGTGTTGCGGATCAGCCGGGCGGCGGCCAAGCGCCGGGTGCGTGATGCCGAGCAGTTGACGGCGCGAACCACG
>NZ_NPKT01000031.1 GCF_008329565.1 Mycolicibacterium sp. P1-5 | reverse complement strand
AATCCTCCCGGACCTACCGCACCCGAGAACCACAACCGGCATCATCGATGTACGCGATGTCTTGAGACATATGTGTACGCGATGTCCCGAGACACCACAGTTCGCTCAGCGGCGGTTTCCGCGCCGAAATCACGGGCGGCGACGGCGCGAGAGCCGTGAGACACCAAGGCCGCCAACCGCTCCCACCGCCATCGCGGCCAGCGTCTGCCGGGTGCTCAATCCCTCGTCCGGGCCGACCCGCGGAGAGATGACCGCCGGACCCGGCGCCGGAACCGGTGCCGGACGCAAGTTCTCCTTCGACGTCGCCGCCCACGCGGTGGCGAACAGCACCAGCCGAGCGGTGATGTAGGCGAACACCATCAGACCCAGCACCGGCCCGAACGTCGCACCGGCTGGACCGTGCACCACCGCGCGCAGATATATCGAACCGACCAGCTTGAAAAGCTCGAATGCCACCGCCGCCATCAGCCCGGCACGCACACTGCTGCGGAAGCTCACCGACTCCCGCGGCAACCGCGCGATCATCCAGCTGAACAGCAACCACGACACCGCCCACGACATCACCAGCGAAACAACGCGCAGGACGGCACCCAGCCCGACCACGTGCGGCACACCGATCCACTCCAGCACATTGGTCATCAGCGACGGATCGGCGAGCGCGCTCAATGCGATCGTCAGGATGAGCGCAACGAACACCGACAACAGCACCGCCAGATCGGATAGCTTGGTGCGCAAAAAGTTCTGCTCCTCGATGCGCTGATCCCACATCTGGCTCAGTGCCTCACGCAGATTCGCGATCCACCCCAGCCCAGCCCACGCCGCGGTCGCGAGGCCGATGACCCCGACCGATGTGCGGGAGCCGATCGCCGAATCGATCAGCGAAATCAACTGCTGACCGAAATCCCCGGAAACCGTTGTCTTGATCCGGCCTTCGATGTCGGCAAGCAGATGCGGCTGACTGGCCAGCACGAACCCAGCGGCCGCGAAACCGACCATCAGCAAGGGGAACAGCGCGAAGATCGTGAAGTAGGTGACCCCCGCGGCGTAAAAGTCGCCCTTGACGTTCTGGTAGCGCTGCCCCGCGCGGATCAGGTGGTCGAGCCAGTGATAGCGCGCCCGCAATCGGTCCAGGCGACCCGGTTCGGCCGGTTCTGACATGCCAGCCTCCCCGCAACGCCTACGGACCCGTCGGCAAAAACCCTAACCGCTCATATACCCGTCCGACGGTCTTCGCAGACACTTCCCGTGCACGATCGGCGCCCTTGGCCAGGATCGCCTGCAGCTCGGCCGGATCGGCGAGCAGTTCGTCGACGCGCTGCTGCAGCGGGGTCACGTAGTCGACGACGGCGTCGGCCGTGTCCTTCTTCAGGTCGCCGTAACCGCGGCCGGAGTAACCGGCCACCAGTGCTTCGATGTCGGTGCCGGTGACCGCCGACTGGATGGACAGCAGGTTGGACACCCCCGGCTTGGCCTCGACGTCGAAACGGATCTCCCGCTCGCTGTCGGTGACGGCCGAGCGGATCTTCTTGGCCGTCACCTTCGGGTCGTCGAGCAGGCTGATCAGGCCCGCCTCGGTGGCCGCCGACTTGCTCATCTTGGCCGTCGGGTCCTGCAGGTCGTAGATCTTGGCGGTCGCTCGGGGAATCATCGGCTCCGGAATCACGAACGTATCCGGGAAGCGGACGTTGAACCGCTGTGCGACATCGCGAGCCAGCTCGAGATGCTGACGCTGATCCTCACCGACCGGTACCAGATCGGTGTCGTAGAGGAGCACGTCGGCGGCCATCAGCACCGGATAGGTGAACAGGCCGACCGTCGTCGAGTCCGCACCCTGCTTCTGAGACTTGTCCTTGAACTGTGTCATCCGCGACGCCTGACCGAACCCGGTGAAGCAGCCCAACACCCAGGCCAGTTCGGTGTGCGCGGGGACATGGCTCTGCACGAAGATCGTCGCGCGCTCCGGGTCGATGCCCAGCGCAAGATACTGCGCCGCGGTCACCAGAGTCCGGTGCCGCAACGCGACGGGGTCCTGCGGCACGGTGATCGCGTGCAGGTCCACCACACAGAAGAACGCGTCGTAGTCGTCCTGCAGCCCTACCCACTGCCTGATTGCGCCGAGGGCATTGCCCAGGTGCAGCGAATCGGAAGTCGGCTGGACGCCGGAAAAGACGACACGACGAGATGAGCTGTTCATGGTGCGTCAATCCTGTCACGCGCCGGCTCGGCATTAGCATCCTGCTTCATGCGACGACTTCTGGTGCTGGTCGCTGCGATCCTGCTGGCGGGTTGTTCGCACGCCGGGACCGAGCAGAAGCGCCCGGCCTCGACCGCGGTGGTGATCGTTTCGGGTGGTGACGCGACGACCCCCTTCACGGGACCCGACCAGGCGTGCGCCACCGGGCTGGCTGCAGGCAACACCGACACCGCGTTACGGGAGTACCTACTCGGCAAGGGCTACACCGTGTACACCTCCCCCGCGATGGCCGGCCGCGGACAAGTGGTCGACCAGACCGGGTTCGGACCGTTCGGGGTCTGCCCGATCACCCTGCCGGAGATCATGACCGTTGATTCGACAGGCAGCATCGACACCGCCGGGGAACATCTGGCCCGGTTCCTCAACTGGCTGCACACCGACCGCGGCGTCGACGAGGTCGATTTCGTCGGCCACTCGATGGGCGGGTTGTACTCCCGCGCGGCCATTCGCGTTCTGGCGTCGACGAACTCGCGGCTGAAGGTTCGATCGCTGACCACGATCGGCACCCCGTGGCAGGGGTCGTACCTGTCCGACTTCGCCAACGGGCTGATCCCGCTGAGCGACTGCAAAGGGGACACGTTCTGCGAGACCTCGATGAAGGGCATGTCCGACGAAGTGAAGCGGCTCGTGACGGGCTCGGGCCGAGAGGTCAATCAGGCCTTCCTGATGGGCAAGAACGGCTGGAACGAATACCAGTCCGGTGTGCTCAACAAGATTCCGGTGGTGCTGATCGGCGGCAAGAAGTTCAACGCCCCAAAATCCAGCAGCGACGGGCCGGTGAACTCTGCGGTGTGGCCGAACGACGGCATCGTGGCGCTGCAGAGCGCGCTGGGCAAGGACATCAGCGACCCGGTGTTGGCGCACCGACGTTGCTTCACCTTCGACGACACCCACAGCATCTATGTGTCCAATCTTGCTGGGCTGGAACAGAAGACGGCACTGACGTGGGACCCGCAGGTGTTCGAGGTCGTACACAGAGCGATCGACGATGCGCCAAAGTCGCTCGACGGACCCACCCGGCAGGGCTGCTGAGTCACCGGGGCGTGTCCCCCAATCGGTGGACGCGAAAAACACCTGGTCAGCCGATCGCCGAAGCCGCCTCGATGGCGAATGATTTTCCTCATGACCACAAACCGCTTCAAAGCATTGATCGCCGCCCCCGCCGTCGCCGCTGCTGTCATCGGTGGCGCCGGCCTCGCCCTGGCCGGGCCGGCCAGCGCGTCGACCAGCTTGAACAGCTACTCCCCGTATTCCGACGACTCGGCCAGCGGCAATTTCTACGCCCCGACGACCTACGCCAACCCGGCCCCGACGTACATCCCGTGGGGCGCTTGGGTGACCGGGAGCTACTGACCGAACTCCACCGTCACCGGGGCGTGATCCGACCAGCGCAACGCATAGGCGGCCGGCTTCTCGACACGGGCAGCCACCGTCCGAGCCGCCAGGCTCTCGCTGGCCAGGTGGTAGTCGATGCGCCAGCCCGCGTCGTTGTCGAACGCCTTGCCCCGCCACGACCACCAGCTGTAGGGGCCGGCGACATCGGGATTGAGCTTGCGCATGACGTCGACCCAGCCCGAGTCCAGCACGTCGGTCAACCATTGCCGCTCGCTGGGCAGGAACCCGGCCTTCTTGACGTTGGCCTTCCAGGCCTTCAGATCCGCTTCACGGTGACAAATGTTCCAGTCACCGCAGATCACCGCATCTCGGCCGTCGGCGGTTAGCTCCGCCATCCGTTTGGCCAACGCGGCCATGAACCGCTCTTTCTCCAACTGACGGTCGGTGCCGGCTTCACCGGTGTGGACGTAGACACTGCCGACGGTGTGGCCGCTCGCCAGATCTGCTTCGACGTAGCGGCCGTGAAGCTCGAATTCAGTTGCGGCCAAGCCGATCCGCACCGCCGAGAACGGTGTACGGGACAGGATCGCAACCCCGCTGCGCCCCTTGACATGCGGGGTGGCCGATGCCAGGTGCCAGCCGTCGGCAACGGCCGGCGCCAGTGCCTCGGCGATCTGCTCGTCGTCGGAGCGGGTCTCCTGCAGGCACACCACATCGGAGCCGGTCTCGGACAGCCAGGCCAGCAGGCCGAGATTTTCCGGTGAACGCTGGCGCACTGCGGCGCGCACGCCGTTGACATTGATGGTGCTGACGCTTATCGAATTCATCAGCACGGAACCCTAGTCAAGGTTCTTGCGTCGCAGCCAGGTGCGGACGGCGTCGGTGAGTTCCACCTTGCGTTCCACCGGCAGCCAGTGCCCGGCCGGCAGATCCGTCACGCTGAGGTCTGCGCAGGCCGCCCGCATCGGGTCGCCTTGACGATTTCCGATGATGCTGCAGATGGCGTCCCACTTCCCGTTGACGAACAGCACCGGCTGCGACAGACCGCCGCCTACGCGCGCCGTGCGTGCGTAGGCGATGTTGGCGTCGTCGTTCGTGTACCACGCGCACGGCGCCCGAAAGCCGTGCGCCGCAAATGCCTGGACCAGTACTTCGAAGTCCGCCGGCGGCCAGAGCGCCGGGTCCGGTGCAGTCGGCGGGGCGCGGTGTGCGGCACCGAAGCGTCCGCCGTTGCGGGTGACCGTCGCGGTCGGCGCGACTGCCGAGACGGCCTCGGCATTGCCGGATCGGTAGATCGACGCGAGCGATGCCGCGGGGTCCGCATCGAGGTCGTTGACCGCTGCCTCGAAATGCGTTGTGTAATAGCGGTAGTAGTCCCACTGGCCATCCGGATACACCTCAGGCGGATAGATCGTTCGATCGACCAGCGGCACCAGCGTGGCCAGGCTGTTCGAGTCGGGAAAATACGCCCACGACACCAGCACGACACCGCGGCAGCGCGTGGGCTCATGGGCGGCCAACGCACCGGCGACGATGCTCCCCCAGTCGTGGCCCACCCAGATCGCGGCCTCGCCGCCGAGGTGGTCGTGGAGCTCCACCATGTCCGCCACGACTTCGGAGATCGCATAGGCGTCGCTGGCGGCCGGGGCCGAGGATCCGCCGTAGCCGCGGAGGTCGGGGGCGACACAGCGCCAGCCCTCGGCGGCGAACGCGCCCATCTGGGCGTGCCAGATCAGCCCGATGCTCGGCCAGCCGTGGAGAAATACCATCAGCGGCCCGTCGGCCGGCCCGGTCTCGATGTAGTGCGTTGTGTGCCGAGACGTGCTGAACATGCGTGACTTCACGCTCACGGAAGAAAACCTATCTTGCGGTACCGGCGGTATCACCTTTACGGTCGGGTTGTGGCGACCCGCGAATCGATTCATCTAGGTGCCGGCGAACCGATCCTGCTCCTGCACCCGTTCATGATGTCCAGCTACGTCTGGTCCGACGTCGCACCCGCGCTGGCTGATACCGGCCGCTTCGAGGTGTTTGCGCCGTCGATGGCGGGGCACAACGGCGGACCGCGCAACCGGTCCTGGATCTTGGACTCGAAGACCCTCGCTGACCATGTGGAGCGCCAGCTCGATGATCTGGGCTGGGACACCGCCCACATCGTCGGTAACTCGCTCGGCGGCTGGGTGGCCTTCGAGCTCGAGCGTCGCGGCCGGGCCAGGACGCTGACCGGGATCGCCCCAGCCGGCGGCTGGCACCGCTGGTCTCCGGTGAAGTACGAGATCGTCGGCAAGTTCGTCGCGGGGCTCCCGGTCTGGCTGACCGCCCGGCTGCTGGGCGAGCGGGCGATGCGTCTGCCCGGCGTCAAGGCCGCCGCGACCGTGCCGATCAGCGCCACTCCACGGGGGGTGACCGAGGTGCAGCTACAGGAAATCCTCGACGACGTCACCCACTGCCCGGCCTACTACCAGCTGCTGATCAAGGCATTGCTGATGCCGGGGCTGATGGAGCTGACCGAGTTGTCGGTCCCAACGCATTTGGTGATCTGCGAACGCGACCGGGTGCTGCCGCATCCCCGGTTCACCAAACACTTCCGCACGCACATCCCGCAGCTCACCAAGGTGACGCATCTCGACGGCGTCGGACACATCCCGATGTTCGAGGCACCCGAGCGGATCACGAACCTCATCAGCGAGTGGGTCGACGCCCACATCCCGCCGGTGCGGCAGCCAGAGATCGGAGCCGGCTAGCCGAGCACGGAGTTCAAGGTCTTGCTCGGCCGCATCACCGAGGTGGTCTTCTCCCGGTCCGGGTAGTAGTAACCGCCGATGTCGGCCGGGTTGCCCTGCACCTCGTTGAGCTCAGCGACGATCGTCTCCTCGTTCTCGGCGAGAGTCTTGGCCAGCGGCGCGAAATGCTCGGCCAGTTCCTTGTCGTCGGTCTGCTCGGCCAGCGCTTGAGCCCAGTACAGCGCGAGGTAGAACTGACTGCCGCGATTGTCCAGCTCGCCGGTCTTGCGCGAGGGGCTCTTGTTCTCCTCCAACAGCGTTCCGACCGCGTTGTCCAAAGTGCGCGCCAGCACCTTGGCCTTGGAATTGTCGGTCTTGTTACCCAGATCGTCGAGGCTGGCACCGATCGCGAGGTACTCGCCGAGGGAATCCCAGCGCAGGTGGTTCTCCTCCACCAGCTGGTGGACGTGCTTGGGTGCCGAGCCACCGGCCCCGGTCTCGTACAGCCCGCCACCGGCCATCAGCGGCACGATGGACAGCATCTTGGCGCTGGTGCCCAGCTCCAGGATCGGGAACAGATCGGTGAGGTAGTCGCGCAGGATGTTGCCGGTCGCGGCAATGGTGTCCTGGCCGCGGATCACCCGCTCGAGGGTGTACCGCATGGCCCACACCTGCGGCAGGATCGTGATGTCGAGCCCCTCGGTGTCTTCCTCTTTGAGGTAGGCCTTGACCTTCTTGCGCAGCTCGTTCTCATGCGGCCGTTCGTCGTCGAGCCAGAACACCGTCGTCATACCGGACAGCCGGGCCCGGTTGACGGCCAGCTTGACCCAGTCGCGAATGGGCGCGTCCTTGACGATCGGCATGCGCCAGATGTCGCCCTCTTCGACGTCCCACGACAGCAGCACCTCGCCGGTGTCGACGTCGACGATGTCGGCGACGCCGTCGACGGGGATCTCGAAGGTCTTGTCGTGGCTGCCGTACTCCTCGGCCTTCTGCGCCATCAGACCGACGTTGGGAACGGTGCCCATCGTGGTCGGATCGAACTGGCCGTGGGTCTTACAGAAGTTGATCATCTCCTGATACATGCGGGAGAAGGTCGACTCCGGGTTGACGGCCTTGGTGTCCTTGGTGCGGCCGTCGGCGCCGTACATCTTGCCGCCGAGCCGGATCATCGCCGGCATCGAGGCGTCGACGATGACGTCGGACGGCGAGTGGAAGTTCGAGATGCCCTTCGCCGAATCGACCATCGCCAGTTCGGGCCGGTGCTCGTGGCACTTGTGCAGGTCTTCGATGATTTCTTCGCGCTGTGACGCCGGCAGCGACTCGATCTTGTCGTAGAGATCCGACAATCCGTTGTTGACGTTGACGCCGAGCTCGTCGAACAGCTTGCCGTGCTTGGTAAATGCGTCCTTGTAGAAGACCTTGACCGCGTGGCCGAACACGATCGGGTGGGATACCTTCATCATCGTCGCCTTGACGTGCAGGGAGAACATCACACCGGTCTTGTAAGCGTCCTCGATCTCCTTCTCGTAGAAGTCGATCAGCGCCTTCTTGCTCATGAACATGCTGTCGATGACGTCGCCGTTGTCGAGCTTGACCTCGGGCTTGAGCACGATCGGCTCGCCATTCTTCGGGGTCAGCACCATCTTGACAGTGCGATCCTTGTCCAGCGTCATCGACTTCTCGCCGTGGTAGAAGTCGCCGGTCTTCATGGTCGCCACGTGGGTGCGGGATGCCTGCGACCACTGACCCATGCTGTGCGGGTGCCTCTTGGCGTATTCCTTGACAGCCTTGGGGGCGCGCCGGTCTGAGTTACCCTCGCGCAGAACCGGATTCACTGCGCTACCCAGTATCTTGCCGTAGCGCTGGCGGATCTCTTTTTCCTCGTCGGTCTTCGGATCACCGGGAAAGTCCGGCAGGTCGTAACCCTTGGACTTGAGTTCCTTGATGGCTGCGACCAGCTGCGGTACCGAGGCGCTGACGTTGGGCAGCTTGATGATGTTGGCGCTCGGATCCTGGGTCAGCGCGCCGAGTTCGGCGAGGTTGTCCGGCACCTTCTGCTCGTCGGTGAGCCGGTCGCTGAACTCGGCGAGGATGCGAGCGGCGACCGAGATGTCGCTGGTTTTGACGTCGATGCCGGCCGCTTCGACGAATGTGCGCACGATAGGCAGAAACGCGTACGTCGCCAACAGCGGCGCCTCATCGGTGAGCGTGTAGATGATGGTCGGATTCTCGGCGCTCATGTGCGGTTGTCTCCTGGGCGTTCAGGTGCGGTGGCGGCTATCAGTATCGCGTCGCTTCCGACGCTACGTGATCGCGGTTGTCGGATCTGCGCAGAGGTATACGTCACAGTGCGTACCCACGCTGCACCCGATATCCCGCTGGCCTCGTGTTACGAAGGTCCGCTATGCTTTGTCTCGGTCATGAGCGCCAGCATTAAGCCCCGGCTTGCTGGCCGGCAACCCTCCAACCGCGGTGGGGTGCTCCGGGTGAAGACCAGGTTGAGTAGTCGATAGCGGCTACCGGCAAGCGCGGGTCCGCACGTGACGGGCCCCCAGACATAGATGGAGGTTCGTTTCAGATGAGCACGCCAGACACCGAGGATCCCACCGCCAACTGGTCGTTCGAGACCAAACAGATCCACGCCGGGCAGACCGCGGACTCGGCGACGCACGCGCGGGCACTCCCGATCTACGCGACGACGTCGTACACCTTCGACAGCACCGAGCACGCCGCCGCGCTGTTCGGGCTGGCCGAGCCGGGCAACATCTACACCCGCATCATGAACCCCACCCAGGACACCGTCGAGCAGCGGATCGCCGCCCTCGAAGGCGGTGTGGCCGCGCTCTTTCTGTCCTCCGGCCAGGCGGCCGAGACCCTGGCAATCCTGAACCTGGCCAATGCCGGCGACCATATCGTCGCGAGCCCGCGGCTCTACGGCGGCACCTACAACCTGCTGCACTACACGCTGCCCAAGCTGGGCATCGAGACCACGTTCGTCACCGACCCCGATGACCCGGAGTCGTGGCAGGCGGCAGTGCGGCCGAACACCAAGGCGTTCTTCGCCGAGACCATCTCCAACCCACAGATAGATGTGCTCGACATTCCGGCGGTGTCGAAGGTGGCCCACGACAACGGGGTACCGCTGATCGTCGACAACACCATCGCCACGCCATACCTCATTCAGCCGATCGCCCACGGCGCCGACATCGTGGTGCACTCGGCGACCAAGTACCTCGGCGGCCACGGCACGGCGATCGCCGGGGTGATCGTCGACGGCGGCACGTTCGACTGGACCAGCGGCAAATTTCCCGGTTTCACCACGCCGGACCCCAGCTACCACGGTGTGGTGTTCGCCGAACTCGGCGCGCCCGCCTACGCGCTCAAGGCGCGTGTGCAGCTGCTGCGTGACCTGGGCTCGGCGGCGTCGCCGTTCAACGCCTTCCTGATCGCCCAGGGCCTGGAGACGCTGAGCCTGCGGATCGAGCGGCATGTGTCCAATGCGCTGAAGGTCGCCGAATACCTGGCCGGTCACGACGACGTCGTGTCGGTGAACTACGCGGGCCTGCCCACCTCGCCCTGGTACGAGCGTGCAAAGAAGCTGGCGCCCAAGGGAACCGGCGCGGTGCTGGCCTTCGAGCTGGCCGGTGGGGTCGAGGCTGGCAAGGCGTTCGTCAACGCGCTGACGTTGCACAGCCATGTCGCGAATATCGGCGATGTGCGCTCCCTGGTGATCCACCCGGCGTCCACCACCCACCAGCAGCTGTCCGCCGACGAGCAACTGGCGAGCGGTGTAACGCCCGGCCTGGTGCGCCTCGCCGTGGGCCTCGAGGGCATCGACGACATCCTGGCCGATCTGGAGCGCGGGTTCGCAGCCGCCAAGTCCATCTCGGATGGACAGTCGGACCCGCGGGCCGTGGCGGCCTTTTGAGTGAGCCTGACATGACTATCAGTGATGAACGCGTAGTCACCCTGCCAGCCGAGGGTGAGATCGGGGTCGTCGATATCGGCCCACTGACGCTCGAAAGCGGCGAGGTGCTCGAAAATGTCTCGATCGCGGTGCAGCGCTGGGGTGAGCTCTCGCCCAACCGTGACAACGTCGTCGTCGCGCTGCACGCGCTGACCGGTGACTCGCATCTGACCGGACCTGCCGGCACCGGCCATCCCACCCCGGGCTGGTGGGACGGCGTCGCCGGCCCCGGCGCCCCGATCGACACCAACCGCTGGTGTGCGGTCGCCACCAATGTGCTGGGTGGCTGCCGCGGTTCGACCGGGCCCAGTTCACTCGCCCGCGACGGCAGGCCCTGGGGTTCGCGTTTCCCGATAATCACGGTGCGCGACCAGGTCAACGCCGACGTGGCGGCGTTGACCGCGCTCGGCATCACCGACGTCGCCGCGCTGGTGGGCGGGTCGATGGGCGGCGCGCGGGCGCTGGAGTGGATGGTCGGCTACCCCGACCGGGTGCGGGCCGCACTAGTGCTGGCCGTCGGCGCCCGGGCGACGGCGGACCAGATCGGCACCCAGAGCACCCAGATCGCGGCGATCAAGGCCGACCCGAACTGGCAGGGCGGCGACTATCACGGCACCGGCCGCAATCCCGACGTCGGGCTGCAGCTGGCCCGCCGGTTCGCTCACCTCACCTACCGTGGCGAGGTCGAGCTGGACAGCCGGTTCGGCAACGATGCGCAGGGCAACGAGAACACTTTGGCCGGCGGCCGGTACGCCGTGCAGAGCTACCTGGAATACCAGGGCGCCAAGCTGGTCGACCGGTTCGACGCCGGCAGCTACGTGACGCTGACCGAGACATTGTCCAACCACGACGTCGGACGCGGACGCGGTGGTGTTGCCGCCGCGCTGGGCTCATGCCCGGTGCCGACCGTGGTCGGTGGCATCACCTCGGATCGGCTCTACCCGTTGCGGCTGCAACAGGAGCTGGCCGGCTTGCTGCCGAACTGCGCGGGGCTCAACGTCGTCGACTCGATCTACGGCCATGACGGCTTCCTCGTCGAGACCGAGGCGGTAGGCGAATTGATCCGCCGGACACTCGACCTGGCCGAGAGTTCGCGCACCCCGTGACCGAGTCGCGGCGTGAACGTTCACTGTCCTTCGGGTCTGAGGCCGCCGCCTACGAGCGCGGGCGCCCGTCGTATCCGCCGGAAGCCATCGACTGGCTGCTGCCCCCCGGTGTGCGCGACGTGCTGGACCTGGGTGCCGGCACCGGCAAGCTGACCACCCGACTGGTCGAGCGCGGCCTGGATGTGGTGGCGGTCGACCCGTTGGCCGAAATGCTGGAGTTGCTCAGCTCCGCGCTACCCGACACCCCGGCACTGCTGGGCACGGCTGAGCAGATCCCGTTGCCCGACAACAGTGTTGACGCGGTCTTGGTGGCGCAGGCCTGGCACTGGTTCGATCCTGAGCGGGCGGTCGCCGAGGTCGCCCGGGTGCTCCGACCGGGCGGCCGGCTCGGGCTGGTGTGGAATGCCCGTGATGAACGCCTGGGCTGGGTCAAGGATCTCGGGCACATCATCGGTCACGAGAACGCTCAATTCAACGAAACCACGACGGTGCCCGAGCCGTTCAACGATGTCGAGCACCGCCGCGTCGAGTGGACGAGTTACCTGACGCCGCAGGCGCTGATCGACCTGGTGGCTTCGCGCAGCTACTGCATCACCTCACCGGCGGACGTGCGCACGCAGACGCTGGATGAGGTTCGCGAATTGCTGAACACGCATCCTGCACTGGCGAACTCGACCGGGTTGGCGCTGCCTTACATCACGGTGGGGATTCGGGCAACGTTGTCGAGCTGAACCACCTGGCCAGTGCGGCTTGGAGGTTCTGCGCGTCCTGTTGCTCGAAATCATCTGCGGCCCAGGCGACATAGCCGTCGGGTCGGATGAGGATGGCCGCAGGGCCGCCCGGCAGTTGCCCCCCGACAATATCGACGCGGGTGGCCCAGGGTTGTGCGTGGGCGGCGGCCACGCCGCCGCACAGGTCGAGCAGCACCGGCCTGGCGGTGTGGAGCAGACTCGCCACGCGGCGTCCGTCGTCAAGCGTCAGGTCCGGCACCAGGTAACCGGCCAGCGGATGGTCGTCGCCGATGTCGTAGCGGACATCCGAGCCGGCGAGCAATCGGCCGATATGCTGACTGACCTCGGGCATCGCGATCAACTCGGTGAAAAGTGTTCGCAGCTGGGCGACTTCGGGCCCCGCCGCCATCAGCGCGCTCTGCGCCATCGAGTGCATCATCACGCGCTTACCGACGGGGTGGCGTTCGGTCTCGTAGCTGTCGAGCAGCCCGGCCGGCGCCCAGCCGTTGACCTCGGCGGCGAGCTTCCAGCCCAGGTTGACGGCATCCTGCAGGCCGAGATTCAACCCGGGCCCGCCCATCGCCGAATGCACGTGGGCGGCGTCGCCGAGCAACAGCACCCGACCTGCCCGGTAATGCTCGGCCTGCCGAGTGTTCTGGCCGTCGATGCGGCGCAGCGCATGCGGTCCCGGGCCGCGCGGCTTTTCGAGCGGCACGTCGACACCGAGGATTCGGCGCAGGCTGGCGCGCAGGTCGTCGATCGACATCGGACCGTCGTCGGCGGCGCGCCCGTCTTCCCTCGTGCCGACCAAGAGCACATCCGGCTGGAAGCTGCCGACAAGCACCATGCCTTGGTCGAACCGGTTGTGCCCGAACGGAACATGGCCCACCCCGGGAATGTTCAGGCCACCGTCGGATGCACGCAACTCGTCTGGGACGTGTACCTGCGCGAGTCGCGCGACGGTATCCGAGGTGGTGCCGGGAAAGTCGATGCCGACGCTCTTACGGACCAGGCTGCGACCGCCGTCGGCGCCGACCAGATAATTGGCGGTCAGGCTGTAGTCGCCGTCGGCGGTGGCAATCGTCAGCGTGACACTGTTATCGCCAGGCTCGAGACCGATGAGTTCGTGGCCCCAGCGCACGTCGACACCGAGATCGCGGGCGCGCTTTTCCAGCAGCCGGACCAGCCGCGGCTGCGGCATCATCATCGCGTGCATCGGGCTGGTGGCCAGATCGGGGTACTGCAACTGCAGCCCGGAGAACATCCAGGCGCTCAGCGGCGGTGGCTTTGCCTCGCCCGTGAATGCGGCATAGAGGCCGCGCATGTCGAGAATCCGAACAACTTGTCCGACAAGGCCGTTGGCCTTCGGCTCTTCGCTGGCGGCGGGCAGCGCATCGAGGACGACGGGGGTGATACCGGCGAGAGCCAATTCGCACGCCAGCATCAGACCGTTCGGTCCGGCGCCGGAAATGACGACGGCGGTCATGACGACTTTCTTGTCGGTTCGGGCAGGCCGGCGGCGATGTCGGCGAAACCGCGGCGGATCAGACCGACGATGGGAACCGGTGGGTCGGAGGCGATGTAGGTGTCCATGGCGGCTTCGGTGACGGCGCGGATGCCGGCGGCCACTAACCGGGGATACATGTCGCGCACCGGGTCGGTGCCAGTGCGCTCGGCGATGGCCTCGATCCATTCCGTCATCAGGTTGTTGGCCAGTGCATTACGCACCTCGACGGCCATGCTCAACTCGACGAGCTGGTCCAGTTGCTCGCGCGTCGGCGCGTAGTTCTCCCCCGTCTCGGCGAGCAGCGGCTCGAGTACCGACTCGGCGATAGCCGTCCACAACGGGTCTTCCGCGGGCCGGTCACGAAATGAATTGAGACTGCTGCGCATCCGCTCGATCTGGCGGTACGCGATGGCCTCGTACTTGCCGGCGAAGTAGTTGTTGAAGGTGCGCAGCGAAACGCCTGCGCGCTCCGCGATGGCTTCACGGGTGACGTTGTCCATCCCGCGCTCGAAGGCCAGGTGCAACGCGGCGTCACTGAGCGCACGGCGGGTGTCAGCCTTCTTACGCTCGCGCAGTCCATCCATACCGCCACCGTACGACTAACTTGCATACCGTGCAAGTTTGCCTGACAGGCAATAACCTGGAGCGCCCGGACTGCTAACTCGTGCCCAGCGGATCGATCGTGGAGGCGACGTACACCATGATCACGCAGACCGTCGTCATCGTCGCGAAGTCAATGCCCCGCGAACGCACCACCAGCAGGCCGGCCCGGTCATCGGAGAGCACCAGTCGCATCGCGGCGGCCACGCCTACCGCGATGCCGATCAGCAGCGAACCGCGGCGCCAGAACCCGGCCGCCACAAGAACAAACGCGACCACGAAGATCAGCCCGACTCCGAGGATCGGCCACTGCGAACGCACCACCCGCCCGGTGAAGGCCGCCGCCTCCGCGCGGGTCGGCAGTCGGCGCTTCGCCCGAGCCGTCACTGGGCCGCTTCGGCCAGTTCGACGACGTTTGTCAACAGGAAGGCCCGGGTCAGCGGACCGACCCCGCCGGGATTCGGCGACACATGCCCGGCGACATCCCAAACCTCGGGATGGACATCGCCGGTCAGCTTGCCCTCCACCCGGCTCACGCCGACGTCGACCACGGCAGCACCGGGCCGCACCATGTCGGGGGTGAGCATGTGCGGCACCCCGACCGCGGCGACGATGATGTCAGCCTGCTTAGTGAGCGTAGACAGATCACGAGTTCCGGTGTGGCACAACGTTACTGTGGCGTTCTCACTGCGACGGGTGAGCAGCAGGCCCAGCGGACGGCCGACCGTCACACCGCGGCCGATGACCACCACATGCGCGCCGGCGATCGGCACGTCGAAGCGGCGCAGCAGATGCACGATCCCGCGCGGCGTGCACGGCAGCGGCGCTTCTTTACCGAGCACCAGCCGACCCAGATTGGTGGGGTGCAGCCCGTCGGCGTCCTTGTCCGGGTCGACCCGCTCCAGCGCGGCGTTCTCGTCGAGATGGCGCGGCAACGGCAACTGCACGATGTAGCCGGTGCACTCGGGATTGGCGTTGAGCTCATCGAGGGTGTCGTCGAGCTGGGCCTGGCTTACGTCAGCGGGCAAATCCCGCCGGATCGAGGTGATGCCGACCTTCGCGCAGTCGGAGTGCTTGCCCTTGACGTAGGCGTGCGAACCGGGATCGTCGCCGACCAGGACGGTGCCCAGTCCCGGCGTTCGTCCGGCCGCGGTCAGTGCCGCCACCCGGTCCTTCAGATCGACGAAGATCTCGTCACGGGTGAGCTTGCCGTCCAGGCTGATCGCGACCACGGACCGTATTGTTCCATTGACCGAACGCCGTCGTTGACAGCACTGTTCACAGCGTGGTCAGCTGCGGTGATGAACAGTGCGCCCGATGTGTTCAGCCCCGCCCAACTAGGCCCCATCACCCTGCGCAACCGCACCATCAAGTCGGCGACCTTCGAGGCCCGTACCCCCGACGACGTGGTCTCCGACGACCTGATCGCCTTCCACCGGGCCATCGCCGCCGGCGGCGTCGGCATGACGACCGTCGCCTATACCGCGGTGAGCCAGGGCGGGCGCACCAACGGCGGCCAGATTTGGATGCGTCCGGAAGCGGTTCCCGGCCTGCGGCGCCTCGCCGATGCGGTGCACGCCGAGGGGGCGAAGATCAGCGCCCAGATCGGCCACGCCGGCCCGGTGGCCAATGCCCGCTCGAACAAGGCGACCGCGCTGGCCCCGGTCCGGTTCTTCAACCCGTTGTCGATGAAATTCGCCAAGCACGCCAGCCGCGACGACATCAACAACGTCATCGCCGCGCACGCCTCGGCGGCCCGGTTCGCCATCGACTCCGGTTTCGACGCCGTCGAGATCCACCTCGGCCACAACTATCTGGCCAGCTCCTTCCTGTCGCCGATGATCAACCGGCGCACCGACGAATTCGGCGGCTCGCTGGAGAACCGGGCCAAGGTGGCTCGCGGCATCGTCATGGCTGTGCGCCGCGAAGTCGAGCGGCTCGGACCCGCCCCGATCGCGGTGACCGCCAAGCTCAACATGGCCGACGGGGTACGCGGTTCCATCCAGATCGAGGAGTCGCTGCAGACCGCGAAGTGGCTCGAGGAAGACGGTGGTCTGGACGCCATCGAACTCACCGCTGGCAGCTCGCTGCTCAACCCGATGTACCTGTTCCGCGGCGACGCCCCGGTGAAGGAGTTCGCCGCGGCGCAGAAGTGGCCGCTGAACTGGGGCATGCGGATGACCGGCAAGAAGTTCATGCGCGAATACCCGTACCGCGAGACCTACCTGCTGCGTGACGCCGAGCAGTTCCGCCAGGAGCTGAAGATGCCGTTGATCCTGCTCGGCGGCATCACCAACCGCGAGAGCATGGACCGCGCGATGGCCGAGGGCTTCGAGTTCGTGGCGATGGGCCGGGCATTGCTGGCCGAGCCCGATCTGCTCAATCGCATCCAGGCAGACGGTGACGCGCACTCGGTGAAGTCACAGTGCACGCACTGCAACAAATGCATGCCGACCATCTACTCGCGGACCGTCTGCGTGGTGACGGGCGGTCCGGCATGACGAGCCGACGGCGCCGTTACCGATAGAGTTGGTCTCGATGACTCGACCAGCCGCGCCTGATCTGACAGTTCGGTACGACGGGTCGGAGCGAACTTTCGCCGCAGGGCATGACGTCGTGGTCGGCCGCGACCTCCGTGCCGACGTGCGAATCGCCCACCCTTTGATCTCCCGTGCCCATCTGGTGCTGCGGTTCGACCATGGCCGGTGGATGGCCATCGACAACGGCTCCCTGAACGGCATGTTCGTCCACGGCCGTCGAGTGCCGTCGGTCGACATCAGCGACGGCCTGACTGTCAACGTCGGCAACCCCGACGGACCCCCGATGAGTTTCGGGCTCGGCCGCCACCAGGGTTCGGTGGGGCGCCCGCCGCAGACGTCCGGGGTGCGGGTCTCTGCCCCGCCGTCCGCACCGTCGTCGTGGCCGGCCAACCCGAGCCGGGGGCCGGCCACCGCCGGCGCATGGCAACAGCCGCCGGCATATCCCACCAGCGGCTCGCGGGCCCAGCCGACATACCACCCGCCCGCCTCAACGGGGCCGATGGGATCCACGCCGGCGGCGCCGACCCAGATGCGCCCGGCGGTCGGCAGGCCGGCGCCGTCATCGTCGTCGAACCTCGCGACGTCGATGCTGAAGATTTTGCGCCCGGGCGCGCCCGGTGATGTGCCGCCGGGCGGGATCAAGATCGGGCGCGCGACCGACAACGACATCGTCATTCCCGACGTGCTCGCCTCGCGCCACCACGCCACGCTGATCCCGACGCCGGGCGGCACCGAGATCGTCGACAACCGCAGCATCAACGGCACCTTCGTCAATGGCAGCCGGGTCGACACCGCGATGCTCAACGAGGGCGACACCGTCACGATCGGCAACATCGACCTCGTCTTCTCCGGCGGCACGCTGGTCCGACGCACCGAGACCGAGGCGGCCACCGCCACCGGCGGGTTGGACGTGCGCGGGGTGACGTGGACGATCGAGCACAACAAGACGCTGCTGGACAACATCTCGCTGACTGCGCGCCCCGGCACGCTGACGGCGGTGATCGGGCCGTCCGGTGCGGGCAAGTCGACTTTCGCGCGGCTGGTAGCGGGCTACACCCATCCGACAAGCGGCACAGTCACTTTCGAGGGTCACAACATCCACGCCGAGTACGCATCGCTGCGATCCCGGATCGGCATGGTGCCGCAGGACGACGTGGTGCACGGTCAGCTGACCGTCAATCAGGCGCTGATGTACGCCGCCGAGTTGCGGCTGCCGCCGGACACCACCAAGGAGGACCGCCAGCAGGTGGTGGCCCAGGTGCTGGCCGAGCTGGAGATGACCCAGCACCAGAACACCCGGGTGGACAAACTGTCCGGCGGACAGCGCAAGCGCGCCTCGGTTGCCCTCGAGCTGCTGACCGGCCCGTCGCTGCTGATCCTCGACGAGCCGACGTCCGGTCTGGACCCCGCACTCGACCGTCAGGTCATGACGATGCTGCGCCAGCTGGCCGACGCCGGCCGCGTGGTGCTGGTGGTCACGCACTCGCTGACCTACCTCGATGTGTGCGACCAGGTGCTCCTGCTGGCGCCCGGTGGCAAGACCGCGTTCTGCGGTCCGCCCAGCCAGATCGGTCCGGCGATGGGCACCACCAACTGGGCCGACATCTTCAGCGCAGTCGCCGGTGATCCGGACGCCGCCTACCAGCGCTACCTGCAGCACACCGGGCCGACTCCCCCACCGCCGCCGGTGGAAACCCCGTCGGCGATGGGCGCGCCGACGCATACCAGCCTGCTGCGCCAGTTCTCGACGATCGCGCGGCGCCAGTTGCGGTTGATCATCTCCGACCGCGGTTACTTCGCGTTCCTGGCGATGCTGCCATTCATCATGGGTGTGCTGTCGCTGTCGGTGCCGGGCACCGTCGGCTTCGGGGTGCCCAATCCGATGGGTGACGCCCCCAACGAGCCCGGCCAGATTCTGGTGTTGCTCAACGTCGGGGCGATCTTCATGGGAACCGCGCTGACCGTGCGCGACCTGATCGGTGAACGTCCGATCTTCCGCCGAGAACAGGCCGTCGGGTTGTCGACGACGGCGTACCTGCTGGCGAAGGTCTGTATTTACGCGGTGTTCGCGATCGTTCAGTCCACGATCGTCACCGCGATCACGGTGGCGGGCAAGGGCGGCCCGACGCAGGGTTCGTTGACCTTCCTGAGTCCGACGCTGGAATTGTTTGTCGTGATGGCCGCGACGACGGTCACCGCGGCGATGGTGGGTCTGGCGCTCTCGGCGCTGGCGAAGTCGAACGAGCAGATCATGCCGCTGCTCGTGGTCGCGGTCATGAGCCAGCTGGTGTTCTCCGGCGGGATGATCCCGGTGACCGGCCGTCTGGTGCTCGATCAGCTGTCCTGGTTCACGCCGGCCCGCTGGGGTTTCGCCGCGTCGGCTTCGACCGTCGACCTGATCAAGCTGGTGCCCGGTCCGTTGACACCCAAGGACCGGCACTGGGATCACACCGCGTCGGCGTGGTGGTTCGACATGGGCATGCTCGGGGTGCTGTGCATTGGGTATCTGTCGCTGGTGCGGTGGAAGATCCGACTCAAGAGCGCCTAGCTCCCCCGCGATTTCGGCGCGTTTTCGTTCGCTCAGCGGCGTGTGGTGTCTCGGGACATCGCGTACACATATGTCTCAAGACATCGCGTACATCGATGATGCCGGTTGTGGTTCTCGGGTGCGGTAGGTCCGGGAGGATT
>NZ_NPKT01000030.1 GCF_008329565.1 Mycolicibacterium sp. P1-5 | reverse complement strand
CGGATCTCGGCCCAGTCCTCCACAGTGATCACTCTCCAATCAGAAGGGTGCTCACTTTTCGACCGGAATCACCTGCTCACTTTTCGACCGGAACTGACACCCATGTAGAAAATTCCAGTCGGAACCGGGCACGTCGTGCCGACGATCTGGTATCTCCCGGGTGAACCACAATCGCCGAGTCGGCTGCCTCACAGCACGTCCCACGGTCGCGGTGTCGAGCGCCTGCGCGACGCCTGCTGGGTCGACGCAGCGAGGCCCGCGGCGGCACGACGGCGCAGCGATCCGACAGAATCAGCCGCATTGCAGACGTCGAACGACACCGCCGCGGCGATCAATCGAGCGTCCACCGACGCCGGGCCGGCAAGCGCGCCCTCGGTGTGCAGGGCGCCGGTTCTGGTCCGCAGCAGATTTAGCGGCAGCCGTCATTCGGCCAACACAGCCAACGCTGTAACCAGCATGGTTCTGACGAAGTCAATACAGCAAACGGTGCAAACGCCCAGATAACAGACTCCGGCTTACAGGCCAACTCGTTCGCCCTAGCCCTAGCCCTAGCCCAGGCGGTGGCGGCTGCCGTGCGGAACGGGGGGTGGCCGCGTGCGGCGTGAAGTGCCCGGGCGTCAGATGAGCGGGGTTGGCGAACCGCGGGTCGAGGTGGCGATGCGGGCAATGGCGCTCAGTGCGCTTTTTTGAACGTCTTCCGCAAGGCGCTCAGCGCATCATCGAGTTGTTCACGGCAGCGATTCGCGAGGTCGTCCTCCTGCTGATACAGCAGGCCGTAGGTAAACGTGTCCTCGCCGGCGGCGTGCGCCGCCAGCGACTGCTGAGCCAGGTGGGTGCGGCTGACCACGCTGTCCTGGTGCTCGCCGAGCAAGGTCTGGATGGTCTTGGCCCGATCGGACACCTTGGGCTCACCCGTGGCGGCCGCAACATAGCGAAGTCGCTTGGCGCCCTTGCGGATCCGGTGCAGAGCCTCGTCACGATCCTCGGTGGCTTGCGCCGCGTTCTTGGCCGCCTTGTTGACCCGCTTGTACGCCGAGTTGATGTTGACCGGTTTGGCCTCTTCACCCGGCGCGGCGGCGGGCGGCTGCGCGGCCACCAATCCTTCCAGCGCGTCGAGCAGCCGGAAGTAGCGCGTCGAGCGCATCGCGGCCAGCGAGCGCCGCAAGCCGGCCTGATAGCTGCGCTTCGCGCCCTCGACCAGCCGCGTGTACACCGGCCCGCGGACCAGATCGGCCGGCAGTGCCGTCAGTGCCGCCTCGTAACGTTCGGCCAGCACCTCGGCGTCCCGCGCGACCCCGAGAACACCGGCCAGCTGGCGCAGCTCGTCGAGAATCCAGGCGTCATCCGTCAGCCCGAAGGCGTCCTCGGAGGCCTGCAGCAGACTGCGGATCTTGCGGGTGGTCACGCGCATCTGGTGGACCGAGTCGTAGGTGTCAGCCCGTACGGCGCGGTCCCACACCAGCATCTCGTCGACCTGCTCAGCGACTGCCTGATGCACCGGATCGCCGGGCAGCCCCTTGTCCTCGGGTGCGTCCGGTCCCGAGCCGGAGGTCTCCAGCACCTTCGTCAACTTGGATCCGTGGCCGGCCGGTGCCGCGCCGGCGTCGAGGAGGCGGTTGCCCAGCCGCTTGAGCACGTCGCGGCCGCCGTCCATCTCACCGTCGACGAGCTCCAGCTCCCACTCGCGCCAGCGCTGTTCTTCGGCGGCCTCGCCGTCACCCGAGCCGAGCGCCCAGGCGCTCACCTCGTCGTCGCAGAACTCTGCCAACGCGGTGCCGTCACCGCCGTAGAGCATCACCACGTTGCGGGTCGTCGAGATCCGAGCCACCGGCGCCAGCGGACGGTCCCGCACGATCGCGAGCACGATGTCGAGCAGATCGGCGGGCACCGAGTCGCCGCCCTCGGCGGTGCTGTCCAATGGCGCGTGCACCTCGGTGCGGGCGTCGGGCCCGGCGGGCAGCTTCAGATGCCAGCCGGCATCGGGGCCGCCGGTGCGGCGGCGCAGGGTGATCCGGTGGGCGTTCAGGTCGCGGTCGGGTGTGTCGAAGTACACCGCGTCGAGTGACTGCGCCGGCTGCCGCTCGACCCGCCCCACCGCCGAGAGGCCATCGAAGGACGGGAACACCGTTCCCACGGAGACGTCGTACTTGCGTTCCACTTCGACATGACGGTTTTTGCCCGCAGTGCCCGAACCCATGTCGCACAGGGTGTCACATTTTGGTGAACACCGGGTCAGCGTCACTGGAGGTCGATCAAGTGACAGGTATTAGCCGGGGATAGATCCTCGACGCGCTGCCGGCCTGCGAATCCTGGGTTGCTAACGTTCGCACCCGTGAGCGACTACCAGACGTTGTCCTTCGAGCAGTCGGGCCCCATCGCGCGGATCGTGCTGAACCGGCCCGAAGCCGCCAACGGCATGAACGATGTGATGACCGCCGAACTCGCAGACGTTGCCGCGCGCTGCGACGTGGCGGAGACGAAGTCCGTCATCCTCACCGGAGCCGGCCGGTTCTTCTGTGCCGGGGGAGACCTCAAGGCCATGGCGGCGTCCCCGCTGGGTCCGGGTCGGTTCGTCAAGGGCATCGCCGATGACCTGCACCGTGCCATCTCGACGCTGGCCCGGATGGACGCCGTGGTGATCACCGCGGTCAACGGCGTGGCCGCGGGCGCCGGGTTCAGCCTGGCGATCGCGGGGGATCTGGTGCTGGCAGCCGACACCGCGTCGTTCACGATGGCCTACACCAAAGCCGGGCTGAGCCCGGACGGCAGCTCCTCGTACTTCCTGCCGCGGATCATCGGTGTGCGCCGGACGCAGGAGCTGATGCTGACCAACCGGACGTTGAAAGCGGCTGACGCCGCGGAGTGGGGATTGGTCAACGAGGTCGTGCCGGCCGATGACCTCGAAGCTCGGGCTCAGGCGTTGGCCGAGCAGATCGCTTCTGCGGCAAAGGGTTCGAGCGGAGCGGTGAAGAAGTTGATGCTCACCACGTTCGGCAGCGGGCTCGAGGAGCAGATGGAACTCGAAGGCCGGCTGATCGCGGCGTGCGCGGACAGTGCGGACGGCCGCGAGGGTATCGACGCGTTCCTGAACAAGCGGGCGCCCGAATTCAGCTAGCGCTTCGCGTCGGGAATGTCTGGCCGTAGATAGCCGATCAGGCACGAGACCACCAAACCGGTGGCAACCAACGGCCAGCGGAGCGCGACAACCGCCGCGCTCGCGAAGACACCTATCGTGACGAATGAGCGCATCCCCATCATTCGGCGTACTCGCGCGGTGACCTTCAGCCCGGAGGGCCGGTCGACGGCCTCCCAGCACAGCGCCAGATAGGTCACGTTCACCAGCACGAAAACCGACGCATATAGGGCGACGGGGGCAGCCGCGAGCTCGCTCTGAGCGATCCATTGCGTGGTGAACGGGATCAGCGACACCGCGAACAGGTGGGCGAAATTCCACCAGATCAGCCGAGAACTGGCCTCCTGGGCGTATGTGAACAAGTGGTGATGGTTGACCCAGACGATTCCGATGAAGAAGTAGCTGATCGCATAGCTCAACCCGGTCGGCCACAACGGGAGCAGGGCGGCGAAACCCGTCAGCTCCGGAGCCTTGAGTTCGAGCACCAACACCGTGATGAGAACCGCGAAGACGCCGTCGGAGAACAGACCGACCCGCTCGGGTGTGGCTTGTGGCGCCTGCATGACTCCCGCCAAAATTATGGGTTGACCAACCCAAAATATGCGGTCGGCCGCGAGTCGTCAATAGGGAAGACTGGCACGGCAGCGCATCCTGGCGCACAATGGGCTATCCGTCCCAATCGGGCAGCCGAATTTTGCAGGAGGCATCAGCATGCCGATCGTTCACCACCGCTACGCCACCGTTGACGGGCACCGTCTGTTCTTTCGCGAAGCCGGCCCGCGGGAGGCGCCCACAGTCATTCTCTTGCATGGCTTTCCGACGAGCTCCTACATGTTTCGCCAGCTCATCCCAATTCTCGCCGAGCGCTATCGGGTGATCGCCCCCGACATGTTGGGCTTCGGGCTCTCCGACGCCCCGTCCGCCGGCGAGTTCGACTACACATTCGATGCATTGGCCTTGTTGACCGCTGGCTTACTGCGCACGCTCGGGGTCGATAGGTACGCCATCTACGTACAGGACTACGGCGCACCGATCGGCTGGCGGCTGGCACTGGCCGACCCATCGGCAATCACCGGAATCATCACCCAGAACGGCAATGCGTACGACGCGGGCTTTGTCGAAGATTTCTGGAAGGCGGTGTGGGCATGCCAAGAGTCGCCGACGCCCGAAACCGAAGCGCCACTGCGGCAATTCCTGACCATGGAAGCAACCCGGTGGCAATACGTGACCGGGGTGGCCGACGAGACGTTCATCGATCCGGAGACCTGGCGTCATGATTACGCGCTTCTGTCTCGCCCCGGCAACGACGACATTCAACTCAAACTCTTCACCGACTACGCGACGAACCCTCCGCTCTATCCGAAGGTGCACGAGTACTTCCGCCAAAGCCGGGTGCCGCTGCTTGCGGTGTGGGGTCGGGGGGACGAGATCTTCGGTCCGGCAGGGGCGGCCGCATTCGCAAAGGATCTGCCCAGCGCAGAAATTCACCTGCTCGACGGCGGGCACTTCCTGCTGGAGTCGGCGCTCGACGAATCCGCGGCACTGATCACCGACTTCTTGGACCGCACGCTGACCTCCGGATGACTACGACACAGACTCGTGCGCCGCCTGATGCTGCAAAACTGCCGGTAGTCTGGGCCGATGGCTCCGCCGCCGGCCCAGGAAGCCCGCCGGCTCACCCGCAAAGGCAGGGTGACTCGGGACCGTATCGTCGCGGCTGCCGCCGATGTCATCGTCGAGGACGGCCTGTCGGCGTTGAGCAACGAAACAGTTCGTCGTGCGGCTTCGGTCAGCGGGTCGCAGCTGGCGCACTACTTCCCCGACAAGCGGGCGCTTATCGGGGCGGTGTTGGCCAAGCAGATCGAAGTGGTGCTGGATTTCCACCGCCAGCCACGGCTACGTGGGCTGGAGTCGCTGGAGGACTTCGAGACCTGGATCAACCTCAACCTGCGCTATCTGAGGCGCATCGGTTATGCCGGCACCCCGACCTATCACGCCCTGGCCGCGCAACTGGCGAAGTCCGACAACGAGATGCGTTCCATCCTCGCCGAGGGGTACGGGGCGTGGGTTTCGTTTTTCGAGAAGGCAATCCAGCAGATGAAGGACCGCCGAGTGTTGGTGGCGAGGGCGGACCCACGGTCGCTGGCGACTGTATTGGTAGCGACGCATCAGGCCTGCGGCGCAATGGCATTCACTTACCATGAGGAGTGGCCCCTCGCCGATGGCCTGCGGTTTGCCGTCAACCGTGTTCGGGCGTTCGCCGCGGACCCCGCCGAGCGTGCGCCGCGCCCGGCGCGCCGGGTTCGCCGCGGCACCAGCCCATCCGGCGGGGAGTCCTCGAGCGATATCCGGTTCACCCGCAAGGGACTGGACACCCGGGCCCGGATCGTCGAGACCACCGCGGACCTGATGTTCGAGCATGGGGCTGGTGGGACCAGTGTCGAGGACGTGCGGTCGGCGGCGGGCGTCAGCGGGTCGCAGATGTCGCATTACTTCCGCGACAAAAGCGACCTCACTCGCGCTGTGATCGCCTCTCGCCGCGGCCAGGTCCACAGGTTCCACACCGACCCGAAGTTCGGCACGTTCGACAGTATCGCCGCATTGCGGAAGTGGGCTGATGCGTGCGTCGCCGACATCGACGCGGTGTATCGCCTGGGCGGTTGTGTGTACGGATCGCTGGCCGGCGAACTGATCGATTCCGACGAAGCCACCCGCGGTGACCTTGCCGCCGGATACGACGAGTGGATCGACATATTCGCCCGAGGTCTGACTGCGATGCGGGATCGAGGCAACCTGGTTGCCGATGCATCTCCTCGGCACCTTGCGGTGAGCCTGGTGATCGCCCACCAGGGTGGTGCCATGTTGACCCATATCACTGGTGGCCCGGAACCGCTGCGCGACAACCTCACTGAGGTCGTCGAGTATGTGCGGTCCTTCGCGATCCCGGCGTCCAAGCGCCAACGCTGACAGGGGTGGACATCCCTGGGTCGGACGGCCCATAATAATGGGACAGGTAGCCCAATCAATCTTGCCGGGGAAGGCGTTGAGCATGGGACTGGCATGGCAACAGGGCCCTCTGGCCGCCGGCGCCGTTGGTCACTTCCTGGCCGCCGGGCCCCTTCCGCCGCGACTGTTGTACGCTGAACCACTGCGGCGTCGGATGAGAGTGCGCTTCGGTGATCGCTGGATTGTCGACAGCGAAGACGTGGTGCTGCTTCACGAACCGGGCCGGTATCCGGTGGCCTACTTCCCGCGGAACGCCATCGCGCCGGGAGTGCTTGCGGTAGAAGGACAACAGACTGAGCACCAAGATCTTGGTGAGACAACGTGGTTCGCGGTGACCGCTGGTGAGCACCGGGTGCGCCGTGCCGCGTGGTCCCACAGCGCCCTGCCCGAGCACGCCGGCGTGTTGACAGGGCGCGTTGCTTTCGCATGGCGTGCGATGGATGCGTTCTATGAAGAAGACGACCGTATCGTCGGGCATGCCGCTGATCCATACCACCGCATCGACATTCGCAACACGTCGCGGCACCTGATCGCGCGAGACGGATCGCGCGTTGTCGCTGATACCCGGCAACCCGTTGTCCTCTACGAATCGGGCTTTGCTCCCCGCTGGTATGTCCGACGCGAGGACGTCGACGAATCGGCATTGGTAGCGGTCGAAGGTAAAACGTTCTGCCCGTACAAGGGTTTGGCGAGCTACTACTCGATCGGCGACAGGCCGCGATGTGCGTGGTCTTACCGGGAGGCGTGGCCCGAGGCCTCTTCCGTGAACGACTTGGTCTCCTTCGAGCCCGACAAGATCGATGTCGATCTCGATGATGTCCGGTTACGACTCGAGCCCGGGCAAGCGGTCTTTCCGCACGGTATCGACCGCGGGCTCGATCCGGACGAGCTGCGATGAAAGACAAGTGGAGGCTTTATGACCGAGATCGAGTACGACGTCATCGTGATCGGGGCCGGTCCAGTCGGACAGACCGCCGCCGATCGGTGTAGTGCCGCCGGGCTGCGCGTCGCCGTGGTGGAACGCGAATTGGTCGGCGGTGAATGTTCCTATTGGGCGTGCGTGCCGAGCAAGGCGTTGTTGCGTCCGGTCTTGGCGCTCGCCGACGCCATGCGGGTGGACGGTTCGCGAGAGGCGGTGACCGGTGCCGTAGACCCGGAAGGCGTGTTCCGGCGGCGGGACCGGTACGTCAGCGACTGGGACGACACCGGCCAGGCGAGCGCCGTGACCGCAATGGGCGCGGACCTGATTCGCGGTCACGGCCGATTGAACGGGCCTCGGCGCGTGCGAGTTGCGACACCTGACGGCGAGGAAGTGCTCCTGGGCGCACGGCACGCCGTGGTGATCGCCACGGGCAGCGGTGCCGCGATCCCCAGTGTGCCCGGCCTGGACGAGGTACGGCCCTGGACGAACCGTGAGGCTACGGATTCCCGCGAGGTGCCGCGCCGCCTGGCGATCGTCGGCGGGGGTGGGGTCGCCGTCGAAATGGCCACAGCCTGGCAGGGCCTTGGCTCCGCCGTCATATTGCTTGTGCGGTCTCGCGTCCTCGCGAATATGGAACCATTCGTCGGCGAGGCCGTGGTAGACGGCCTGCGCGACTCAGGAGTCGATGTACGGGTGGGAGCCGCTGTCCGTCGACTGCACAGAGATGCGGGCTCGGGCGCAGTCGTCGTAGAACTCGAAGACGGTGCTGCGGCCGAGGTGGACGAGGTGATGTTCGCGACGGGGCGCACTCCGCTCACCGGCGACATGGGTCTCGACACGGTTGGATTGGTTCCGGGGACCTGGCTGGACACCGACGACACCCTGACGGTCACGGGGGTTTCGGGGGACTGGCTCTACGCGGCCGGCGACGCGAATCATCGGGCGTTGCTCACCCACCAGGGCAAGTATCAGGCCCGAATTGCCGCTGATGTGATCGCGGCGCGCGCGCAGTCAGCAGAGGTGGACAGCAGCGCATGGAGCCCCTTCACCGCTACTGCCGACAAACTCGCGGTGCCGCAAGTGTTCTTCACCGATCCGGAGGCCGGCTCGGTCGGAATGACCGAAGGGGAGGCTCGCGCGGCGGGACATTCGGTCTCAGTGGTCGACATCGAGATCGGCGACGTGGTGATGGGCGCCAAGCTCTATGCGGACGGCTACCGCGGCCGGGCTCGAATGGTCGTCGACGACAGCCGTGGGATTCCGCTCGGTGTCACGATGGTCGGTCCCGGAGTCGGCGAAATGCTGCATGCGGCAACCATCGCCGTCGTGGGGCAGGTCCCGATCGGCCGACTGTGGCACGCCGTACCGTGCTTTCCGACGGTCAGTGAGCTTTGGCTGCGGCTGCTGGAGGCTTACCGAGATCGCAACAGCTAGAAGCTGTGCTCCTCGGCCGGGAACGTACCGGTCGCCACCTCTTCGGCGTATTGCGTTGCTGCCCGGCGCAATTCGCCGCCGACGTCACCGAATCGCTTGACGAACTTGGCGGTCTTGCCGCTGGTGAGTCCGGCCATGTCCTGCCAAACCAGCACCTGCGCATCGCAGTTCGGCCCGGCGCCGATGCCGATGGTCGGGATCGTCAACTTGCCGGTGATCTGGGTGGCCAGTTCGGCGGGCACCATCTCCATCACCACGGCGATGGCGCCGGCCTCCTGGACCGCGATCGCGTCGTGGATGGTCTGCTCGGCGGCGTCACCGCGGCCCTGGACGCGGAAGCCGCCAAGACCGTTGACGCTCTGCGGGGTGAACCCGATATGAGCGACCACCGGGATGCCGGCAGCGCTCAGCGTCGCGATCTGCTCGGCGACCCGTTCGCCGCCCTCGAGCTTGACCGCGTGCGCACCGGTCTCCTTCATGAATCGGGTGGCCGTCTGGAGAGCTTGCGCAGCGCCTCCTTCATAGCTGCCGAACGGGAGGTCGGCGACGACCAGCGCATGCTCGGCGCCGCGGACGACACCGCGGACCAGGGGGATCAGCTCGTCGACCGAGATCGGAACGGTGGTGTCGTAGCCGTAGACGACGTTGGCGGCGGAATCGCCGACCAGGAGAACCGGGATGCCGGCCTCGTCGAACGCTCGGGCGGTGGAGTAGTCGTAGACGGTGAGCATCGCCCACTTGTGTCCTTCGGACTTCCACTTCAGCAGGTGATGGGTGCGGACCTTGGTGCGCGAAACGGACGGCAGGGTAGCGCCGCCGTAGACAGTCTGTTCAGACATCGGTGTCCCTAAGATCGTCTTTGTCGATCCTCGAGGCCCATCCGGGTCCCCGGGTTCGTTGACGCCCTCAAGTGTGCCACCCCCGGACTGCAAGGTGAACGGAGAAGGGAAGTGGACTTTCTCACACCTCTGCTCGGTTCACCGGCATACCATCGGCGGCATGGTGCAACACCTGCAGCGGCTCAGCGGTCTCGACGCCAGCTTCCTCTACCTCGAAACGCCCTCCCAGCCATTGCATGTGTGTTCGATTCTGGAGCTCGACGCCTCCACGATCCCCGGGGGCTATAGCTTCGAGCGGCTACGTGATGAATTGGCCTTGCGGGTCAAGGCAATTCCGAGTTTCCGCGAACGACTCGCCAACAGCTTTCTCAATCTCGACCATCCGGTGTGGGTGGAGGACGAGCACTTCGAGATCGACCGCCATCTGCATCGCATCGGACTACCCGCACCCGGTGGGCGGGTCGAATTGGGAGAGATCTGCGGACATCTCGCGTCCCTGCCCCTGGATCGCCGTCACCCGCTATGGGAAACCTGGGTCATCGAGGGCGTCGGCGGTACCGATGCGCGCAGTGGCGGACGGCTGGCGGTTCTGACCAAGGTGCACCATGCCGCCGTCGATGGGGTGACCGGCGCCAACCTGATGTCTCAGCTGTGCAGCACCGAACCCGACTCGCCGGCACCCGAGCCGGTCGAAGGTCACGGTGACACCAATCAGCTGCGCATCGCGCTCGGCGGGCTGGGCCGGTTCGCAACCCGGCCGCTGAACCTGGCCACCAAGGTGCTGCCCGGCACCATCACAACGGTCGTCGATACCGTCCAGCGGGCGGTCGGTGGCCGCGCGATGGCGGCCCCGTTCGCCGCGCCGCAGACCAAGTTCAACGCCAGCGTCACGGCCCATCGCAACGTCGCGTTCGCCGAGCTGGACTTCGAGGACATCAAAACGGTCAAGAACCACTTCAACGTCAAGGTCAACGATGTGGTGATGGCCTTGGTGGCCGGGGTGTTGCGGCAGTTTCTGCTGGACCGCGACGAGCTACCCGAGTCGTCGTTGGTGGCGATGGTTCCGGTATCGGTGCACGACCGATCGGACCGCCCCGGCCGCAATCAGGTGTCCGGCATGTTCACCAAGCTGGAGACCCAGATCGAGGATCCGGGCGAGCGTCTCAAGGCGATCGCCGCAGCGAACACCACCGCCAAGGAACACAGTTCGGCGATCGGGGCCACCCTGCTGCAGGACTGGAGCCAATTCGCCGGCCCCGCCGTCTTCGGTGTCGCGATGCGGGTCTATGCCCGGAGTCGGCTGACCGAGTCCCGGCCGGTGCACAATCTGGTCGTGTCCAACGTGCCCGGGCCGCAGATTCCGCTGTACTTCCTGGGCGCCGAGGTGAGCGCGATGTATCCGCTGGGACCGATCTTCCACGGATCGGGTCTCAACATCACGGTCATGTCGCTGAACGGCAAACTCGACGTCGGTCTGATCAGCTGCCCCGAACTGTTGCCGGATCTCTGGGATCTCGCCGATGACTTCGCTGTCGGCATGAAGGAACTGCTCGACGCCACCAGATGAGCCGCCCGGAGCGGGTCGGTGTGCGAGGCACCCCAGCTGAGCATGGCAGCATGTTTGCCATGAGGCTTGCCAGGAGACCGCGCGCTGTCCGCACCGCCCTGGTGCTTCCCGCCGTGGCCGCTCTCGTCGTGAGTGCCGGCTGCAGCTCGACAGTGACGGGGACTGCCGTGCTCGCCGGACCGCAGGTCGGTCAGCCGGTGCAGTGGGGTCCATGCCGGTCAGGCGGTGGCGGTGGCGGCAACGCGTTGCCGATCCCGGCCGGTGCCCAGTGCGGCAAGATCGCCGTGCCCGTCGACTACGCCAAGCCCGACGGTCCGGTGGCGACGCTCGCGCTCATCCGCTTCCCGGCGACCGGTCAGAAGATCGGCTCACTGATCATCAACCCCGGCGGCCCCGGCGAGTCGGGTATCGAAGCTGCGTCGAGCATCGTGGAGAACCTGCCGAGCAATGTGCGGCAGGGGTTCGACATGGTCGGTTTCGACCCCCGCGGTGTCGGCGCGTCCACCCCGGCGCTGTGGTGCAACTCCGATGCCGACAACGACCGCCTGCGAGCCGACCCGCAGGTCGACTACAGCCCGAAGGGCATCGAGCACATCGAGGGCGAGACCAAGGCCTTCGTCCAGCGCTGCGTCGACAAGATGGGCAAGGACTTCCTGGAGAACATCGGTACCGCCAATGTCGCCAAGGATTTGGATGCGCTGCGCGCCGCCGTCGGCGACGACAAGCTCACCTACCTCGGGTACTCCTACGGCACCCGGATCGGCTCGGCCTACGCCGAGGCGTACCCGGACAAGGTGCGGGCGATGATCCTCGATGGGGCCGTCGACCCGAACGCCGATCCGATCCAGGCCGACATCGATCAGGCCGCGGCGTTCCAGCAGGCGTTCAACGACTACGCCGCCGACTGCGTCAAAGACCCGAGCTGCCCGTTGGGCAACGACGCCGACAAGGCCGTCGACGTCTACCGCAGCCTGGTCGACCCGCTCGTCGACAAACCGCTGCCGACCTCCGATCCGCGCGGGCTGGGCTACAGCGACGCGATCATCGGCACGATCATGGCCCTCTATTCACCGAATCTGTGGCGGCACCTCACACAGGGGCTGACCGAGATGACCAACGGCCGCGGCGACACCATGCTGGCGCTTGCCGACATGTACATGCGCCGTGACTCGAAGGGTCACTACACCAACGCCACCGACGCCCGCATCGCGGTCAACTGCGTGGACCAGCCGCCGATCACCGACCGCGACAAGGTGATCGCCGAAGACAAGAAGATGCGCGAGGTCGCGCCCTTCATGAGTTACGGCGACTTCACCGGACATGCCCCACTGAGCACATGCGCGTTCTGGCCGGTGCCGCCGACAAGTAAGCCGCACTCGGTCAAGGCGCCGGGGCTGCCGCCGGTCCTGGTGGTATCCACCACCAACGATCCGGCGACGCCGTATCAGGCGGGCGTCGACCTGGCCAAGCAGCTCGGCGGATCGCTGCTGACCTTCAACGGAACTCAGCACACAGTGGTCTTCCAGGGCAACACCTGCGTGGACAACTACGCCGCCGCGTACCTCGTCGACCTGAAGCTGCCACCGCCCGGCGCCACATGCTGACGCGAAATACCCGCCGGTGATGAGCATCTGAGATCGGAGTGTGACCGGCTCGCCGTCATACCGAGTGCGCTGCCGTGCGACGATGACAGCCATGGGACGCACGAGTCGGCCTGGCTCGGCTGTGTTCTTGGGTTCACTCTGTGTTTCGCTGGCGGCCGGTGTCTTGGCGTCGCCTGCTGTCGCGGCCCCGAACCCGGGAGCCGGTCAGACGACGGCGCCACAGGTCACGTGGGGAAACTGCCAGCGTTTCCTGGGTGACAATGCCCACGACGTCCCGAACGCGCAGTGTGCAGTCGTGCCGGTGCCGTTCAGCGACGCTGATCCCGCTGGCCCGCAAGCACAGTTGGCGGTCATCAAGGTTCCGGCAAGCGGTCAACGGATCGGCGCGCTGTTCGTGAACCCCGGCGGGCCGGGCGCCTCGGCCGTGAACTCAGCCGCCGGAATGGCGTTCGCGTTGGCAGGCAGCCCGATCGCCGAACACTTCGACCTCGTGGGCTTCGACCCGCGGGGTGTCGGCTACTCGACGCCCTCGGTGCGCTGCCGAACCGATGCCGAGTTCGACGCGTGGCGGCGTAACCCGATGGTCGACTACAGCCCGGCCGGGGTGGCAGCGATCGAACAGATCAATCGGGACTACGTCAAAGAGTGCGCCGACAAGATGGGTGCCGCGTTCCTGGCGGGAGTCGGAACCGATTCGGCCGCAAAGGATATGGATACCGTCCGCCAGGTACTGGGGGACGACAAGATCAACTACCTCGGGTTCAGCTACGGCACTGAGCTGGGCACCGCGTATCTGGAGAAGTTCCCGGACCGGGTTCGCACGATGGTTCTGGACGGGGCGATCGACCCCACCGAGAACACCGTCGACTCGATCATCCAGCAGATGACCGGGTTTCAAGTGGCGTTCAACGACTACGCCGCCGACTGCGCGAAGTCATCGGGCTGCCCGCTGGGCACCGACCCGGCGCACTGGGTCGACCGGTACCACCAGTTGGTCGACCCGCTGGTGACCAAGCCGGGTCCGACGTCCGACCCGCGCGGCCTGAGTTATCAAGACGCGATCACCGGCACGTTCAATGCGCTGTACACACCGCAGTATTGGAAGTTCTTGACCAGTGGATTGCTGGGCTTGCAGCGTAAGACCGACGCCGGTGACCTCTTGATGCTGGCCGACGAATACGAGGGCCGCGATCCCTACGGGCATTACAGCAATGGGCAGGACGCCTTCAACGCGGTCCGCTGCGTCGACGGCCCGACTCCCGGTGATCCCGCGACATGGGCCGACATCGATCGGCGCACCCGCGAACTCGCGCCGTTCCAGTCCTACGGTCAGTTCACCGGGCTGGCGCCGCGCGACATGTGTGCGTTCTGGCCGGTGCCGCCCACCTCGCAACCCCACCCGGCGGCGCCCGCTCCGCTCGGCAGCGTCGTCGTCGTGTCCACAACGCATGACCCGGCCACGCCGTATGAGGCGGGCGTCAACCTGGCCCGCCAGCTCAACGCGCCACTGATCACATTCGAGGGCACTCAGCACACGGCCGTGTTCAACGGCAATCAATGCATCGACTCGACGATCGTGAAGTACTTCGTCGACCAGATCGTGCCGAGCAACCTGCATTGCTGATTGCGAGCCGCAGCAGCGCCGTAACACGGAATTAACACCCGCTGCATACGCTCGCATTCATGGACCGCCAGAAGGAATTCGTGCTGCGCACGCTGGAGGAACGCGATATCCGGTTCGTCCGGCTGTGGTTCACCGACGTGCTCGGCTACCTGAAGTCCGTTGCGATCGCGCCGGCCGAGCTGGAAGGCGCCTTCGAAGAGGGCATCGGCTTCGACGGGTCGTCGATCGAGGGCTTCGCGCGGGTCTTCGAATCCGACACCGTCGCACGCCCGGACCCGTCGACGTTCCAGGTGTTGCCGTGGACGACGAGCGCGGGCCAGCACCACTCGGCGCGAATGTTCTGCGACATCACGATGCCCGACGGCTCGCCGTCGTGGGCCGACAGCCGGCACGTGCTCCGTCGTCAGCTCGCCAAGGCCAGCGATCTCGGCTTCTCCTGCTACGTGCACCCCGAGATCGAGTTCTTTCTGCTCAAGCCGGGCCCGTACGACGGCTCGGTGCCGGTGCCTGCCGACAACGGCGGCTACTTCGACCAGGCCGTGCACGATTCAGCGCCGAACTTCCGCAGGCACGCCATTGATGCGCTGGAGCAGATGGGTATCTCGGTCGAATTCAGCCACCACGAGGGCGCGCCCGGCCAGCAGGAGATCGACCTGCGGTACGCCGACGCCCTGTCGATGGCCGACAACGTGATGACGTTCCGCTACCTCATCAAGGAGGTGGCACTCGGCGAGGGCGTGCGGGCGTCATTCATGCCCAAGCCGTTCGCCGAATATCCCGGCTCGGCCATGCACACCCACATGAGTCTGTTCGAGGGCGAGACCAACGCATTCCACAGCGCGGAAGATCCGCTGCAGCTCTCCGATGTCGCGAAGTCCTTCATCGCAGGCATTCTGGAGCACGCCAGTGAGATCAGTGCGATCACCAACCAGTGGGTGAACTCCTACAAGCGGCTGGTGCACGGCGGCGAGGCCCCGACCGCGGCGTCGTGGGGTGCTGCCAACCGCTCGGCACTGGTGCGGGTGCCGATGTACACCCCGAGCAAGGCGTCGTCCCGACGCATCGAGGTGCGCAGCCCCGACTCCGCCTGCAACCCGTATCTGACGTTCGCCGTGCTACTGGCGGCCGGGCTGCGCGGTGTCGAGAAGAACTACGCGCTGAGCCCGCAGGCCGAGGACAACGTGTGGACGTTGACATCCGAGGAACGCCGCGCCATGGGATACCGGGAGTTGCCGTCCAGCCTGGGAATGGCGCTGGCGGAGATGGAAAACTCCGAACTGGTCGCCGAGGCACTGGGCGAGCATGTCTTCGACTACTTCCTGCGCAACAAGCGCGCGGAGTGGGAGGAGTACCGCAGCAACGTCACGCCTTACGAGTTGAAGGCTTACCTGTCTCTGTAGCCGACCGCTCAACACCCGTGCGATAACGTCATCCACGTGGCCAAACCAGCGACGCAGCGCCCGCGCGTACCGGGTGTGGGTCGGCTCGGTCTGGTCGAGCCGACGGCCGCAGCCGACCTGAAGGCGCTGGGCTGGTACACCGACGAGCACGTCGAACTGTTGTGGTCGCTGTCGCGCGCTCCGGATGCGGACTCGGCCCTGCAGACGATGGTCCGACTCGCCGACGCGTTGGGCGACGACTGGTCGCAGCTGAATTCCGCACTGCTCTCCGACCGTGGACTTCGGGGCCGGCTGTTCGCGGTCATCGGTTCGTCACTGGCACTCGCCGATCACCTGGTGGCCAACCCGGGCTCGTGGCGTCTGCTCGCCGGTGACGTGACGCTGCCGGACGCTGCTGAACTGAATCGGTTGTTCGATGCCTGCATCGCCGAATTCGGTACGGACCCAATGACTGTCATGCCGCAGTTGCGTACCGTCTACCGCGACCGCCTGTTGGCTTTGGCCGCACTCGATACGGCGTCGACGGTGGAAAATGAGCCGGTGCCCGCCTTCTCCACGATCGGCGAACATCTCTCAGATATCGCCGACGCCGCGCTGGGTGCTGCGTTGAGAATCGCTGTGGCCACGGTCTGCAAGGACGACACCCCGGCACCTCGGCTGGCGGTCATCGCGATGGGCAAATGTGGTGCACGCGAACTGAACTACGTCAGTGACGTCGACGTCATCTTCGTCGGCGAGAACGCCGATGCGTCGACCACTCGCGTTGCCGGTGAAATGATCCGGCTGGCGTCGGACACCTTCTTCGAAGTCGACGCGGGCTTGCGGCCGGAAGGTAAACAGGGTGCCCTGGTGCGGACCCTGGATTCGCACATCGCCTATTACCAGCGGTGGGCCAAGACCTGGGAATTCCAGGCGCTACTCAAGGCGAGGCCGGCTGCCGGCGACCTCGAACTCGGGCGGCAGTACACCGCGGCGCTCATGCCGATGGTGTGGAGTGCCTGTGAGCGTGAGGATTTCGTGCCAGAGGTGCAGGCGATGCGGCGGCGGGTGGAGGCACTGGTGCCCGCCGAACTTCGTGACCGGGAGATCAAGCTCGGGACGGGCGGCCTGCGTGACGTCGAATTCGCGGTTCAGCTCTTGCAATTGGTGCACGGCCGTACCGACGAGTCATTACACGTGGCCTCGACGGTTACCGCGCTGGCGGCGCTGGCGGAAGGCGGTTACGTCGGGCGCGACGATGCCGCGAACCTGACCGCATCCTATGAATTCCTGCGGCTGCTGGAGCACCGTCTGCAGTTGCAGCGCCTCAAGCGAACTCACACGCTGCCCCCTCCGGAGGACGAGGAGGCGCTGCGCTGGCTGGCGCGCGCGGCGCACATGCGGCCCGACGGAACCCACGACTCGCTGGGCGTGCTGCGCGAAGAGCTCAAGCGCCAGAACATGCGGGTATCGCGATTGCACGCCAAGCTCTTCTACCAACCGCTGCTCGAGTCGGTCGGTTCGTCGGTCGAAGGCTTCGCGGCAGGACTTTCGCCTGCGGCCGCCGAGCGGCAACTGGCGGCGCTGGGCTATGACAGCCCGCAGACCGCTTTGACGCATCTGAGTGCCATGGTCAACCAGAGCGGCCGTCGCGGCCGGGTGCAATCGGTGTTGTTACCGCGGCTGCTGGACTGGCTCTCGGATACGCCCGATCCGGACCGCGGACTGCTGGCCTATCGCCGAATCAGCGAGGCTTTGGCCGAACATCGTTGGTATCTCCGTACTTTGCGTGACGAGAGCGCGGTCGCCAAGCGCTTGATGCGGGTACTGGGGACCTCGGCGTACGTGCCGGAGCTGTTGATGCGCGCGCCGGAGGTCATCCAGCAGTACGCCGACGGCCCGTCCGGACCCAAGCTGTGCGACGTCGACCTCGAGAGCGTGAGCAAGGCGCTGATCGCGTCGAGCGCCCGACATACCGATCCGATGCGGTCGATCGCGGCAGCACGCACGTTGCGGCGCCGGGAGTTGGCGCGGGTGGCATCGGCCGATCTGTTGGGCTTGCTCGAGGTTCGGGACGTGTGTGCGGCACTGACATCGGTGTGGGTCGCGGTGCTGCAGTCGGCGCTCGATACGGTGACTCGTGCCAATACCCCCGCCGACGGTGTAGTGCCGGCGAAGATCGCGGTCATCGGGATGGGTCGGCTCGGTGGCAAGGAATTGGGGTACGGCTCGGATGCGGACGTCATGTTCGTCTGCGAGCCGAACCCGGGGGTGGAGGAAGCCCGCGCTGTGAAGTGGTCGGTGCTGATCGCCGAACAGGTGCGCGCGCTACTCGGAACACCCAGTGCCGACCCGCCTTTGGAGGTCGACACGAACCTGCGACCGGAGGGTCGGCAGGGCGCGCTGGTGCGCACCCTGTCCTCCTATGAGGCCTACTACGCGCAGTGGGCGCAGCCGTGGGAGATTCAGGCGCTGCTGCGCGCACACCCGGTCGGAGGCGATCTGGAACTGGGGCATCGTTTCGTCCTGATGGCGGACACGACGCGCTACCCGGCTGGCGGCGTTTCCGCCGAAGCCGTGCAGGAGATCCGGCGGGTCAAGGCGCGGGTGGACGCCGAACGGCTGCCGCGCGGCGCCGATCCCAACACCCACACCAAGCTCGGCCGTGGCGGCCTGGCCGATGTCGAGTGGACCGTGCAGCTGCTCCAATTGCGGCACGCACACGAAGTGCCTTCGCTGCACAACACCTCGACACTGGAGACGCTGGACGCCATCGGCGCCGCCGAACTGCTGGCCGAAGACGACATCGATCTGCTACGCCAGGCCTGGCTGACCGCGACCAGCGCCCGTAACGCGCTGGTGCTGGTGCGTGGCAAGCCGACCGACCAGCTGCCCGGCCCCGGCCGGCAGCTCAACGCGGTCGCCGTGGCAGCGGGTTGGCACAACGACGACGGCGGAGAGTTTTTGGACAACTACCTGCGGGTGACTCGGCGCGCAAAAGCCGTGGTGCTCAAGGTGTTCGGGAGTTAAGGGTCAGGGAATGGATTTTGAATTTGGCGTGATCAGCGCCGACGAGCATGACCGGGTCAAGGCGTTGCACGAGCCACTCGCGGAGGCGGTGCGCAGGCTGATTGACGCCAGCCTGCACAGTGGGGCCGATGCCGAGACCATTCAGCGAGCGCGCCAGACCATCGATGAGGTCAGCGAGCTCCTGGAACGCACGCCAGCCGATCGGCCGCGGATATTGCGGCATGAGGACTCGGGTCTGCCGGTGGTATGGCGCAATCCGGCTGTCGGACGCCATAATCCACTCGCCCCGCCGATGATCACCCACCATGAAGGTGACCGGTGCTGGACCGAATTCACCCTAGGCCCGGTGTACGAGGGGCCGCCCGGGCTGGTTCACGGCGGCATCTGCGCGCTGTTGCTCGACCAGCTGCTGGGCGAAGCCGCCACCAGTCAGCTCGCCAAGCCGAAATTCACCGGGACGATCACGCTGAAGTATCTGCGCGGCACGCCGCTTGGCCCGTTGCGGGGTGAGGCGTGGCACGAACGCACCGAAGGTTACAAAACCTACGCCCGAGGATTTCTCGCCGACGCACAGGGGCCGACCGTGGAGGCAGAAGGGGTTTTCATCATGCCGGCATGGGCGAGGGACGCCGGCGGGCAGGAGCGAAGCGACACGGGGGTAGTTACCGGATGAAATTCTATGTGAGCGTTGCGTTTCTGGAGACCCGCGAAGTTGTCGAGATCGCGAAGGCGGCCGACGACCTGGGCTACGAAGGCCTCGGTATTCCCGACCATGTGGTGAACCTGGAGACCCTGGCAACGCCCTACCCGTACACCAAGAACGGCGAGCGGCGCTGGCAGCCGTTCACCGACTGGCCGGATCCCTGGGTGCTCGTCGGTGCCTTGGCGCAGGCCACCCGGCAGATCAAGTTCGTGACCACGGTATACATCCCCGGTATGCGCGATCCCTACTCGGCGGCGAAATCCATTGGTACCGCGGCATATCTGGCCGACGGGCGGGTCGAACTCGGTATCGGCGTCGGCTGGTGTGAAGAAGAGTTCACGTTGATGGGTCAGCAGTTCGCCAAGCGCGGCAAGCGCACCGACGAGATGATCGAACTGATGCGGGCGCTGTGGCAGCCGGGGTGGACGGAGTTCGACGGCGAGTTCTACCAGACCCCGCGTCTGGAGATGATGCCCACTCCGCCGCACATCCCGATCTACAGCGGGGGACTGTCGGACATCGCGCTGCGCCGGGCCGCCCGACTCGACGGCTGGATCGGCGACCTGATCAGTCTCGACCAAGCGATTCTCCGGGTCGACAAGCTGCGCGAGCTACGTGCCGAAAACGGGCTGAACATGGACGGTTTCGAGATCCTGACTCCGCTGACCGACGCGTTCACGATCCCGCATTACGAGCGGGCCGCTGCCGCTGGCATCACCGGCATCGTCACGATGCCGTGGATGTTCTACTCCGGACCCGACGCCTCGCTGGCGGACAAGATCGACGGGATGCGGCGCTTTCGCAAGGATCTGGCGCTGGACGCCTAGCGCCGACCGCGGATGGCATCCACCGAGTAGGCGCCACCGCCGGTGAAGACCAGCAGCAGGAATCCGAAGCACAGTGCGACAGCCAGTTCGCCGCCGTTGACGACTGGCCAGAAGCCGCCGCCGGGCGCGTTGTGTGGGTTCTGTCCGAGATGCTGGCTGAAGTACGCCACGGCCATATGCCCGCAGGCGATGAATGCGGCGATACGGGTGAACAGGCCGACGGTGATCAACGTGCCGAGGATCAGTTCCAGGATGCCGGCATACCAGACCGGCCACGAACCGGTCGGTACGGAATACTGTGCGGGCCAATTGAAGACCTTCGACAGGCCTTCGAACAGGAACAGCAGTCCGAAGAAGACCCGGAACACGGACAGGACGGCGGGCTGGTAACGGTCGATACGATCGTCAAGTCTCTGCGTCATGGCTCAGTACCTCGGGCGGCGGAACCTGCTCAACAGGCCGGGCCGCCGGATGGGTCGTCCGGTCGAGTGGCCGGTAGGTGCCGCTGTGCCGGTGACGACCCGGTTGGACGCCACGCCGCCGGCGCCGATGCGGCCCCGGCGGCGCGCGTCAACCGAGAGGGTGCCCGCGCCGAGCCCGGCGATGGCCAGGAAGCCGAAGCAGTACAGCAGCGCCGGCTCGCCGTTGTTGGCCAGCGGCCAGAAGCTGCCTTTGGGTCCCTCGAGCGGCGGCCAGTGCATCCACAAGTACGCCACCGCCATCTCGCCGGACGCGATGAACGCCGCTATCCGGGTGAACAGCCCGACCGTGATCAGAAGTCCCGCAATGAATTCGATCAAGGCCGCCCACCACATCGGCCAGTCGCCGACCGAGATGGGTCCGGGGGGCGCCACAGGCCAGCCGAACAGCTTCTGGGAACCGTGAATCGTGTACGCCAGTCCGAACACGATCCGGAAGATGCTCAAGAGAGTAGGGGAGTAGTTTGCGAGCCGCGCATCGAAGTTGGTCGCCATGGCCCGACCATACCGAAGAGTCCACCCGTTCGGTGCTCGATGGCAACCGAACGGATGGACTCAATCGGGTTATTGCGACGCAGACTTAGACGTCGTAGTAGAGCGCAAACTCGTAGGGGTGAGGGCGGATCTGAACTGGCATGATCTCGTTCTCACGCTTGTAGGAGATCCACGTCTCGATCAGGTCGGGGGTGAATACCCCACCCTCGGTGAGGTATTCGTGATCCTCCTCGAGGCGGTCGATGACCGCCGACAGCGAGGTCGGCGCCTGCGGGATGTTGGCGGCTTCCTCCGGCGGCAGCTCGTAGAGGTCCTTGTCGACCGGCGTCTGCGGCTCCATCTTCTTCTTGATGCCGTCCAGGCCGGCCATCATCATGGCCGCGAACGCCAGGTACGGGTTGCCCGAGCTGTCCGGTGCACGGAATTCGAGGCGCTTGGCCTTCGGGTTGTTGCCGGTGATCGGGATACGCACGGCGGCTGACCGGTTGCGCTGGCTGTACACCAGGTTGATCGGAGCCTCATAGCCCGGCACCAAACGCTTGTAGGAGTTCACCGTCGGGTTGGTGAACGCCAGCAGCGACGGCGCGTGGTGCAGGATGCCGCCGATGTAGTGGCGCGCGATGTCCGACAGGCCGGCGTAGCCCGACTCGTCGTGGAACAGCGGCTTGCCGTCCTTCCACAGTGACTGGTGCACGTGCATGCCCGAGCCGTTGTCACCGAACAGCGGCTTCGGCATGAACGTGACGGTCTTGCCGGCCGCCCACGCCGTGTTCTTGACGATGTACTTGAACAGCAGCACGTCGTCGGCCGCATGCAGCAGCGTATTGAACTTGTAGTTGATCTCGGCCTGGCCGGCGGTGCCCACCTCGTGGTGGCCGCGCTCGATCGTGAAGCCGGCGTTCTGCAGGTTGGTGGTGATGTCGTCGCGCAGGTCGACGTAGTGGTCGTAGGGCGCCACCGGAAAGTAGCCGCCCTTCTGGCGGACCTTGTAACCGCGGTTCGCCGACCCGTCGGCCTCGAACGGCTCGCCGGTGTTCCACCAGCCGGACTCGGAATCGACCTCGTAGAACGTGCCGTTGATCTTCGAGTCGAAGCTCACCGAGTCGAAGATGTAGAACTCGGCCTCGGCTCCGAAGTAGGCGGTGTCGGCGATCCCGGTGCTGATCAGGTAGTTCTCCGCCTTGCGGGCCACGTTGCGCGGGTCGCGTGAGTAGGCCTCACGGGTGAAGGGGTCATGCACGAAGAAGTTGAGATTCAGCGTCTTGGCGTGCCGGAACGGGTCGATGCGCGCCGTCACGGGGTCCGGCAGCAGCAGCATGTCGGACTCGTGAATCGACTGGAAGCCACGCACGGAGGAACCGTCGAACGCCAGGCCGTCCTCGAACACGCTCTCGTCGAACGCTGCGGCGGGGATGGAGAAGTGCTGGACCACACCAGGCAGATCGCAGAACCGGATGTCGACGTACTCGACGGTCTCGTCCTTGATCAGCTTGAACAGGTCGTCAGCGTTCTTTTCTGCCACTTACTACTCCTTCGGTGGTACTTAAACCCGGGGCTGACGGTATGGATCTGATGTTGCACGGTCGTCAAGCGCATGTTGCGCCGACGTTACGCAATGGACCGAGAGTGCGACACAGGGGGTTGCCGCTGTCCACATATCCTGGGGCCATGGCGCGCGAGATCGGATCCTGGCTGTCCGGACCGGAACCGGTGAACCCGGGTGACACCGCTGACTGGCCTGGCCGGATGTTGGGACTGCCGGAATCGGGGCCACGTTCGCTGGCGCGGTCGGGTCGGCGGTTCCTCGCATTGCTGATCGACTGGCTGATTGGTTACGGCCTGGCGGCATTGGGGATGACGCTGGGTTTCATCAGTGCTTCTGTGCTGTCGACCGCGGTCCTGGGCATCTGGTTCGTCCTGGGTGTGCTGTCGGTGCGGCTGTTCGGGTTCACGCCGGGGCAGTACGCGCTCGGGTTGATGGTGATTCCGGTGGATAACCGTCAGCACGTCGGAAGCGGTCGGGCGATTGGACGAGGGCTTCTTCTTTCCCTGGTCATTCCCGGTCTGTTCACCGACGCCGATGGCCGTGGTCTGCAGGATCGGCTGACGGGGACGGCTGTCGTTCGGCGCTGAGTTTTCTGTCACACCGACCTGGCATACTCGAATGTATGTTCGATGTTGGGTTGGTGGGTGATGCGGTGGTGGTGGAGTCCATTGTGGGTTTCGCGCGGGCCGAGGCTCAGGATGCCGCCCGGCGGGTGGCGTGGATTGGGGAGTTGGTAG
>NZ_NPKT01000029.1 GCF_008329565.1 Mycolicibacterium sp. P1-5 | reverse complement strand
ACACGGGCGGGTTCAACCCGGGTGATCTCAATACCGGCTTTGCCAATACCGGCAACTCCAACACCGGTTTCGCCAACTCCGGCAACGTCAACACCGGTGTCTTCATCGGCGGCAACTACAGCAACGGAATCTTCTGGCGCGGCGAGAACCAAGGCCAATTCGGCGGCACCATCGCCATCACGATCGCCCAGATCCCAGGCCACCTCGACGTCAACATCCCCATCAACATCCCCATCGCGGTCACCGCCACCCCGGTCGAGATCCCCCAAATCACCATCCCCGCAGTGACTGTCGGACCTGGACCGGTCCTTGGCGCGTCCATCGGCGTATGTACCATTGCCTGCGTCATCGACCAGGTCGGGCTCAGTGCCACCTTCGGTCCGATCGCCGTCGGGCCGATCAGCGTCGGCTTCACCGACAACAAAGCGGCAACCCTGACGATCGGCGGCCCGACCACCTCCATCCCCATCACTGCAACGGGTGGCGTCGGCCCGATCGTGATCACACTGTTCGATCTTCCGGCGGCGCCGGGATTCTTCAACTCGACGGCGAGCCCGACATCAGGCTTCCTCAACAGCGGTGCCGGTGGCGGTTCCGGGCTCTTCAATTCCGGCCCGGATTCGTCCGGGTTGTGGAATGTGGCGATGTCGCAGTTGGTCGGCTCCGGGGTATCGGGCTTGTTCAACTACGGCGCCTTCACGTCGGGGTTCTCCAATCTGGGCAGCGCGGTGTCAGGCTGGTTCAACACCAGCACCCTCCCCGTGTCCACGCCTGCGTTCGTCTCTGGAATCGACACGGCCGGAACGCAGTTGGCGGGCTGGTTCCGCGATGCCACCGGCACCCACTTCGACCTCGGGTTCGGCAACCTCGGCGGGCTGAACGCCGGCTGGGGCAATGTCGGCGACTGGAACCTGGGCTCCGGCAACGAGGGCAGCTCGAACATCGGATCCGGCAACCTCGGCAGTGGCAACATCGGTTCGGGTAACAACGGCAGTTCGAACGTCGGGTTCGGGAACCTGGGTAGCTCGAACTTTGGTTGGGGTAACTTGGGGGACTTCAACTTTGGGTTCGGCAATGTCGGGTCGGGCAATATCGGGTTCGGCAACTCGGGCACCGGGAACATCGGGTTCGGGCTGACGGGGACGAATCAGTTTGGGTTCGGTGGGTGGAACACCGGGACCGGCAACATCGGGTTGTTCAACTCGGGTAACAACAACATCGGGTTCTTCAACACTGGTGACGGCAATGTCGGGTTCTTCAACTCGGGCAACAACAACTGGGGCTTCGGCAACGCCGGCAACCTCAACCGAGGCCTGCTGAACGTCGGGCACACCAACACCGGCTACGGCAACACGGGCAACAACAACAGCGGCGTGCTGAACGTGGGCAACACCAACACCGGCGGCTTCAACTCCGGCGACACCAACACCGGCTTCGCCAACACCGGCAACTCGAACACCGGCTTCGCCAACTCCGGCAACGTCAACACCGGCGCCTTCATCGGCGGCAACTTCAGCAACGGTGTGTTCTGGCGCGGCGACAACCAGGGACTCCTCAACTTCACCTACTCGATCAAGATCTCCGAGATCGACTACCACTACGCCGTCCACATTCCGATCGACATCCCGATCACCGGCACTGTCGAAGCGCTGAACCTGAGCAAGTTCGACATCTCGATTCCGTTCGTCATCACCAGTTGGAACCGCACGGGCGGTTGCGCCGGTGCCGGCATCGGCGGCGGTTGCTACTACGTCGGCGGCTGGTACGCGCCAATCGACCTCTACAGCGGAACTATCTCGGAGGCCATCGACCAAACCGCGATCCTCGACCCGACGGCCCTGAGCTTCGCGTTCCAAAGCCTCATCGACCTCATGGGCAACGGGACATTGGGTCCCTTCGAGTTCGAGGTCATCGACTTCCATCAAACGCCCGGCTATTTCAACTCCACCGCTAACCCGTCGTCAGGCTTCTTCAACAGCGGGACCGGCGGCAACTCCGGGGCCCTCAACTCCGGCTCCCTCGATTCGGGCCTGGCCAACGCCGGCAGCCAACTCTCAGGCATCTTCAATCGGTAGGTTGGGTTCTTATGTACCCCAACGCCGAAACGGCCGGCAACGCAGCTGTCGTGGCCGTCATCGCGGAAATCCGGTTCACCGATGCACCGCGGCTGCGCCAGCAGGAGACCCTCGACACCGTCGCCATCGCCGTCGAGGGACGCTTCCCGGTCAACGAACCGCTGACCGGCGTCAACCTGGCCAACGCCGGACCAGGTCTTCCGCCCCGGGTTGAGCCCAGGCAGGGAATCCTGCTGCGCAACGCCGACGCCACCGAATCGCTGACGCTGACCGCGACCACCCTCAGCTACGAGACGACCGACTACACCGGGCCCGACGCGATCCACACCGCGATCACCGCCGGATGCAACGCCCTGATCGACGCACAGGTGACCTCCGGACTGCAGCGCGTCGGCCTGCGGTACATCGCCGAGATCCGGGTGCCCCAACCACCGGCTGACGCACGCGGGTGGGCCACGTGGATCGATGGCAGCCTGCTCGGCCCACTGGCGATCGCCCCCGATCACGTTCCGTCCCGAGGTATCCAGGGGGTCGCCGCGTTCGATCTCGGCGGGCGCGCCGGCCTCAATGTGCAATATGCCGCGTTCACGAATGGATCCGCGACACTGCCGCAGCATCTGCGCCGGCGGCCCTTCCAGCCCGGGCCGTTCTTCGGCCTGGACCTCGACGGCTTCTACGAGGCCGGCAACGAGGAGTTCGTCCGTCTGGAGCCTGGCGTCATCACCGACGTCCTGGCCAAACTGCATGCCCCGATCGTCTCGGTTTTCCAGCGCGCGATCACCGACGACGCCCGGGCCCTTTACGCCGCGGCCGGCGGCGGTACCAACGGTGCCGCCCGGCACCGCGATGACCCGCTGGCCGGGCCCGCGTAGACCGGCCCCCACCTGCCGGTTGGTAGGGAGCCCGATACCCTGGGGAGATGACTGTCGAAGCGCCATCCCTTGCTGGGGGCTTGCGCGGTCAGGTTCACGATGCCGCTCGCCGGGCGAAGGTCGCCTCGCGCACTCTCGGAACCCTCACGACGACCGCCAAAGACCGCGCCCTGCACGCCGCCGCCGACGCAGTCCTCGCCCATTCCCACCAGATCCTGGCGGCCAACGCCGCCGACCTCGACGCCGCACGCGCCGGGGGCACCGCCGAAGCGATGCTGGACCGCCTGGCGCTCAACCCGCAGCGCATCGACGGCATCGCCGCCGGCCTGCGGCAGGTCGCCGGGCTGCCCGACCCGATCGGTGAGGTGCTGCGCGGCCGCACCCTTCCCAACGGGCTGCAACTGCGCCAGCAACGAGTTCCGCTCGGCGTGGTCGGAATCGTCTACGAGGGCCGGCCCAACGTGACCGTCGACGCCTTCGGCCTCACCCTCAAATCGGGCAACGCCGTCCTGCTGCGCGGCAGCTCTTCGGCGGCCCACTCCAACTCCGCACTGGTCACCGCGCTGCGCGGCGCCCTGGCCGGCGAAGGCCTGCCCGAAGACGCGGTCCAACTGCTGCCCAGCACCGACCGCTCCAGCGTCACCCACCTCATCCAGGCCCGTGGCCTGGTCGACGTGGTGATCCCGCGCGGTGGCGCCGGCCTCATCGACGCCGTCGTGCGCGACGCCACGGTGCCCACCATCGAGACCGGCGTCGGCAACTGTCACGTCTACGTTCACTCCGCGGCCGACCTCGACGTCGCCGAGCGGATCATCCTCAACGCCAAGACCCGTCGGCCCAGCGTCTGCAACGCTGCCGAGACCCTGCTGGTGGATTCGGCACTCGTGGCCACCGCGCTGCCCCGGTTGGTGGCGGCCCTGCAGCAGGCCGGCGTCACGGTCCACGACAACCCGACCGACGACGACCTGCGGGCGGAATTCCTGTCGCTGGACATCGCGGTGACCACAGTGGACGGCCTCGATGCCGCCATCGAGCACATCAACACCTACGGCACCGGGCACACCGAGGCCATTGTCACCACCAATCTTGAAGCGGCACAACGCTTCACCGAACGCGTCGACGCCGCCGCGGTGATGGTGAACGCCTCGACGGCGTTCACCGACGGCGAGCAGTTCGGCTTCGGAGCCGAGATCGGCATCTCCACCCAGAAGCTGCATGCCCGCGGCCCGATGGGTTTGCCCGAATTGACGTCAACCAAGTGGATCGTCTGGGGAGACGGCCACATCCGACCTGCCTGAGGCAACAACAGGAGAATCCGTGACTGAAACCCCGGCCCGCCCGGCGCCGCTGTTCACCGACATCGACGATGTCGCCAAGCGGCTGGCCGAGACCGGCTATCTGCCCGATACCGCCACCGCCACCGCGGTGTTCCTCGCCGACCGGCTGGGCAAGCCGTTGCTCGTGGAGGGGCCGGCCGGTGTCGGCAAGACGGAGCTGGCCCGCGCGGTCGCGCAGACCACCGGGTCGGGATTGGTGCGTCTGCAGTGCTACGAGGGCGTCGACGAGGCCCGGGCGCTGTACGAGTGGAACCACGCCAAACAGATCCTGCGGATGCAGTCCGGATCGAACGACTGGGACCAGGCCAAGTCCGACATCTTCAGCGAGGAATTCCTGCTGTCGCGCCCGCTGTTGACCGCGATCCGGCGCACCGAGCCCACCGTGCTGCTGATCGACGAAACCGACAAGGCCGACATCGAGATCGAAGGCCTGCTGCTCGAGGTGCTCAGTGACTTCGCGGTCACTGTCCCCGAATTGGGCACCATCACCGCGGCGCGCACCCCGTTCGTGGTGCTGACCTCCAACGCCACCCGGGAGCTGTCCGAGGCGCTCAAGCGGCGCTGCCTGTTCCTGCACATCGACTTCCCCGATCCCGATCTCGAGCGGCGCATCCTGTTGTCCCGGGTGCCCGAGCTGCCCGAATCACTTGCCGCCGAACTGGTCCGCATCATCGGGGTGCTGCGCGGCATGCAGCTCAAGAAGGTGCCGTCGGTCGCCGAGACCATCGACTGGGGCCGCACCATCCTGGCCCTTGGCATGGACACCATCGACGACGCGACCATCGCTGCAACGCTCGGAGTGGTGCTCAAACATCAGTCCGATCAGCAGCGCGCCACCGGCGAACTTCGGCTGAACTAGGCCGATGGCCGTCCGCAGGGTGCGTCCCCCTCAGCCGCTGGCCCCGCACGGGCTGCCCGGCCATCTGGTCGGATTCGTCGAAGCGCTACGCGCTCAAGGTATCTCGGTGGGACCGTCGGAGACCGTCGACGCGGGTCGCGTACTGACCGTACTGGGGTTGGGTGAGCGCGAGGCCCTGCGGGAGGGGCTGGCCTGTGCGGTGTTGCGCCGCGCCGACCACCGGCAGACCTACGACGCGCTGTTCGACCTGTGGTGGCCGGCCGCGCTGGGCGGCCGGACCGTGCTGGTCGACGAGGACGCCGATGAAGAGACGCAGGAGGGCTTGCCGCCCGAGGACATCGAGGCGATGCGCGAGATGCTGCTCGACCTGCTCGCCGACAATCCCGACATCGGTGACATGGATGAGCGACTGGTCGCGATGATCGCCCAGATCGTCGAGGCCTACGGGCGCTACACCTCCAGCCGTGGCCCGTCGTACTCGTCGTATCAGGCACTCAAGGCGATGGGCCTCGACGAACTGGAAGGCCGGCTGCTGGCCGGCCTCTTGGCTCCCCACGACGACGACCCGACCCCCACCCAGGAGCAGATCGCGAAAGCGCTTGCCGCGCAGAAGATCACGCAGCTGCGCCGGATGGTGGAGAGTGAGACGAAACGGCGCACCGCCGAACAACTCGGCCGCGACCACGTCCAGATGTACGGCATTCCTCAACTGGCCGAGAACGTGGAGTTCCTTCGCGCATCCGGAGACCAGCTGCGCGAGATGCGCAAGGTCGTCGGTCCGCTGGCGCGGATGCTGGCCACCCGCCTGGCGGCCCGCCGCCGTCGGTCCCGCTCCGGGTCCATCGACCTGCGCAAGACGCTGCGCAAGTCGATGTCCACCGGCGGTGTGCCGATCGACGTCGTGCTACGCAAGCCGCGTCCGGCGCGGCCGGAACTCGTTGTGTTGTGCGATGTCTCGGGATCCGTCGCGGGCTTCAGCCACTTCACCCTGCTGCTTGTCAACGCGCTGCGTCAGCAATTTTCGCGGGTTCGCGTCTTTGCTTTCATAGACACCACCGATGAGGTGACGCATTTGTTCGGCCCGGACGCCGACCTCGCGGTCGCGATCCAGCGCATCACCCGGGAGGCGGGGGTGTACACCCGCGACGGCCACTCCGATTACGGCAACGCGTTCGTCTCGTTCACCGAGAACTTCCACAACGTGCTGTCACCGCGCAGTTCTCTACTGGTGCTCGGCGACGGACGCACCAACTACCGCAACCCGGCCGTGGACATCTTGGCCCACATGGTCACCTCGAGCCGGCACGCGCACTGGCTCAACCCGGAGCCACGGAACCTGTGGGGCAGCGGTGATTCGGCAGTACCGCGCTACGAGGACGTCATCACCATGCACGAATGCCGCTCGGCCAAGCAACTCGCCGCGGTGATCGACCAGCTGCTGCCGGTCTAGCTCGCCTTCTTCGCCGACGGCCGCGCGCTGCCTCCGGTGGACTTCTTCGGCGCATCGCTGCCCGCAGCGTCCGTCGAGGCGGTGCTCTTCTTCACGCCGGTGACTGCCTTCTTATTCGGTGTGCTGGTCTTCGGCGTCGTCGAAGGCGCCAGCGTGCTCGCCTCAGGCTTGCTGACCTCGGGCGTGCTGACCGCTTGCGGTGCGGCGATCGCCGCCGCCGTGGCGGTGTTAGCCGTCGACACCGGGGTGACGGCCTTCTGTGCGGCGCTGGGAGCGCCGGGCAGGCTGGGGAAGCTGGGCAGACTGATCCCCGGGAACAGCTGCGCCCTCGTCGGCGCGCTGTAATCAGTTCGGTCATAACCCATTTCGATGAAAGTCCGCAAGACCGGATCGATCGCGCCCAGGATCGGGTCGGGCACGATTCCCTTGAGCGGCATCAACAGCGGCACCAGCGGAGTCCGGATGAGGTAGTACGTCGTCTTGCCGTGCTCCTGGTAGTAGATGCCGCCTGCGGCCTTGGCCGCTTCGAGATCGGCGGCGCTGAGCTCGGTCTGCGTCTGCCCGTGGACCAGGATCATGCCCGCGATCGCGTTGGCCGTCGCCAGGATGTTCAACGGGTACGTCGGGAAATCTGCCCAGCCGTCGTACTGGCGGGCGACGTCGACCGTCGTATCGCCATTGTCGGGGGTTGCTCCGCTCACGCTGATGTCGAGGACCGGGATGTACAGTCCGGCAAACCTTTCCAGGATTCCACCGTTGGGCCGGCTCGGGTTTTCGACGAGGACGAACGTGTTTCCGGTCCCCTCCGGATGTGCGGCCTTATAGCGCGAGATGACCACTGCGCCCTGCGAGAGTCCGAATATCACATCGCCCTGCGGGTGGCGGGCCTCGAGATTAGCCACGCCCTCCGCGACGGACTGATTCCACGTCTTATCGAAGAGGTAATTGTTCGACACCGGCCAGAAACCGGCGTTATAGGGGACGTTGCCGGCCGGGGTGGGAGTGTCTGCGGCCGTGTTGGTGCCGTCCAGCACCCGCGAGATGAAGTCGCGGTACTGCTGGTCGCTGGGGGTCCAGCCGATGTTCGTACCGCGCAGGTAATCCACGGTGGCGGCGGTGAGCACCGGTGCCGAGGACACCGTCGGGGTCAGCCCTACCGCAACAGCGGCGGCCACAGCCGCCACACTCATCACAGGCACACTCATACGTCGGCTACCGAACTTCTTCATTACTGGCCCCCTGATCGGCATAACTCGACTCGCCCAAAATGGTACCTGAACCGGAGCGATATGCCTCATAGGCCTTTGCCAGAGCACAAACTCCGCGACGGGCCACGAGCGTCCGGAAACAGCCGAGTGCCTCCCGTAAGCTGGTCAATCGTGGTTTCCTCGGCTCGGCGCAGGCTCGGCGTGATGGGTGGGACGTTCGATCCCATCCACAACGGCCACCTGGTCGCGGCCAGCGAGGTGGCCGATCTCTTCGATCTCGACGAGGTCGTGTTCGTCCCCACCGGTCAGCCGTGGCAGAAATCGCGGGAGGTGACCCCGCCCGAGGATCGCTACCTGATGACGGTCATCGCGACCGCCTCGAATCCGCGGTTCTCGGTGAGCCGCGTCGACATCGATCGCGGCGGACCCACCTACACCAGCGACACCCTGCGCGACCTGCGGACAGTCAATCCCGACGCTGACCTGTACTTCATCACCGGGGCCGACGCACTGGCCTCGATCCTGTCGTGGCAGAACTGGGAGGAGCTGTTCGCGCTGGCCAAGTTCGTCGGTGTCAGCCGGCCCGGCTACGAACTCAACGGCCAGCACATCGTCGCCGCATTCGACCAGTTACCCGAGGAGGCCCTGAGCCTGGTATCAGTGCCGGCCCTGGCCATCTCGTCCACCGACTGCCGCGTCCGCGCGGCCAAGAACCGGCCGATCTGGTACCTGGTGCCCGACGGCGTTGTGCAGTACGTGTCCAAGCGCGGTCTCTACCGCGACCTGGGCCAGGCGGGCCGGTTGCCCGTCACCACAAGCGAGGAGACCCACACGTGACCGCGTCCGACGAAGCCGTCCAGATGGCAGGAGTGGCCGCGCGGGCCGCCGCTGCCAAGCTCGCACAGGACGTCGTCGTCATCGACGTGTCCGGCCAACTGGTGATCACCGACTGCTTCGTGATCGCGTCGGCGTCCAACGAGCGCCAGGTCAACGCGATCGTCGACGAGGTCGAGGAGAAGATGCGGCTGGCCGGGTACAAGCCCGCGCGCCGGGAAGGCACTCGCGAAGGCCGCTGGGTGCTGCTGGACTACGTCGACATCGTCGTGCACATCCAGCATCAGGAGGAGCGCAACTTCTACGCCCTGGACCGGCTATGGCGCGACTGCCCGTTCGTGAGCGTGAACCTGGACGACGTTCAGGTAGAGGGCACTCCATGAGGGTGCGCAGGCTGGTCATGCTGCGCCACGGACAGACGGAGTACAACGCCGGCAGCCGTATGCAAGGGCAGCTCGACAGCGAGCTCACCGATCTGGGCCGCGCGCAGGCCGTGGCCGCCGCCGAGGTGCTGGCCAAGCGCCAGCCGTTGCGCATCGTTTCCTCGGATCTGCACCGCGCCTACGACACCGCGGTGACGCTGGGGGAGCGGACGGGTTTGCGGGTGGAGGTCGACACCCGGCTGCGGGAAACCCATCTCGGCGACTGGCAGGGGCTTACTCACCACCAGGTCGACGCCGCCGCACCGGGAGCCCGGCTGGCTTGGCGCGACGACGCCACCTGGGCCCCGCACGGTGGCGAGAGTCGGGTTGACGTCGCTCAGCGAAGCATCCCCTTGGTGGCTGAACTGGTTGCTGCAGAACAAGATTGGGGCTGCGAAGCGCCCGACCGCCCGTTGGTTCTGGTCGCGCACGGCGGCCTGATCGCTGCGCTGTGCGCGGGTTTACTCGGGCTGCCCGTCGGAAGTTGGCCGGTGCTGGGCGGAATGGGAAATGCCAGCTGGGCACAGCTGTCCGGGAACAGTGCCGACGACGCCGCATTCTCCGACATCCGCTGGCGTCTGGATGTGTGGAATGCCTCGGCGCAGGTGGCCAACGATGTCCTCTGAGCGCCGCGACAAATCCCCGGGTCGCTCCGCTCCAGCCCGCCGAACCCTGCTGATCTTCGCCGACTCGCTGTCTTACTACGGACCGGAGGGCGGCCTGCCCTCCGACGACCCGCGAATCTGGCCCAATATTGTTGGGCAGCAACTGGGTTGGGATGTTGAGCTGATCGGCCGGATCGGCTGGACCAGCCGCGACGTGTGGTGGGCGGCTACCCAGGATCCGCGAGCGTGGGCCGCACTCCCTCGCGCCGGTGCGGTGATATTCGCGACGAGTGGCATGGACTCGCTGCCCTCGCCGTTGCCGACCGCGCTGCGTGAGCTCATCCGTTACGTCCGGCCGTCGTGGCTGCGCCGGTGGGTTCGGGACGGGTATGGCTGGGCGCAGCCGAGATTCTCACCGATCGCGCGGCCGGCGCTACCACCGCATCTGACGGTGGAGTACCTCGAAATGACCCGTGGTGCAATCGACTTCAATCGTCCCGGTATCCCCATGGTTGCATCGGTGCCCTCGGTGCACATCGCCCCCACGTATGGGATGTCCCATCGTGGCCGGCCCGGCACGGTCGCAGCGATCGACGAATGGGCGGCACAGCACGATATTCCGGTGGTCGATTTGAAGGCCGCAGTGGGCGAGGAAGTTCTGGCCGGCCGCGGCAATCCCGACGGCATCCACTGGAATTTCGAAGCGCACGCATGCGTCGCCGACATGATGCTCAAAGCGCTCGCCGAAGCCGGCGTCGCGCTCGGCAACCCGCGAGACTGATCCGTGGCTGTCGTCGTGGTCACCGATTCGTCGGCTCGGCTGCGGACCGATGACGTCCGCGCCTGCGGTATCCGCGTCGTGCCACTGCATATCCTGGTCGACGGCTCCGACCTGCGCGACGGGATCGACGCGATCCCGGCCGATCTCTACCAGCGCGGGCATGTGACGACCGCCGGCGCGACCCCTGGCGAACTGGCCGAAGCCTATCGGGAAGCGTTGCGCGACAGCGGTGGTGACGGCGTCGTGGCCGTGCACATCTCCGGTGAGTTGTCCAGCACGCTGGGTGCCGCGGAGTACGCGGCGCGGGAGTTTGGCGGGGCTGTGCGGGTGGTGGATTCGAAATCGACGGCGATGGGTACCGGTTTCGTGGCCCTGGCCGCCGCGCGCGCAGCATGCACCGGCACCGATCTGGAAGCCGTTGTGGCCGAGGCGCAATCGGCGGTGTCGCGGGTCCGTGCCTACATCGTGGTGCAGCGGCTGGACAATCTGCGCCGTAGCGGCCGGATCGGGACCGCCGCATCATGGTTGGGCACCGCGCTCGCACTCAAACCATTACTGCGCATCGATGAACAGGGCCGGCTGGTGCTGGCCCAGCGGGTGCGCACGGCATCCAAAGCGCAGGCGGCGATGATCGAGCAGGTACTCGACGTGGTGGGCGAGCGGCGGGCCGCACTGGCGGTCCACCACATCGACAACCTCGCCGCTGCAGGCGAACTGGCTGCCACCCTGGCCGCGGCTCTACCGGGCTGCGGGCCGGCGGTCGTCACCGACCTGGGCCCGGTGCTCGGGGTGCACGTCGGCGCCGGCGCGGTGGGAATCGTGGTTGCCCTCGATCCCACCCCGCCGGATCGCCTCACGCCTGCTTGAGAGCTTCGATTTCCAGGGTGATGGTGACCTTGTCGCCGACGACCGCCCCACCGGTCTCCAGCGGCATATCGATGTCGATGCCGAAGTCCTTGCGGTTCAACACGACCGACGCTTCGAAGCCGGCGACGGCGCCGTGCCCCATGCCGGGGTTCACACCATTGAACTCTACCGGCAGGCTGATCCGGCGGGTCACACCCTTGAGCGTGAAATCGCCCTCGACCCGGTAGTTCTCGCCGTCCGGAGTCACCGACGTTGACACGAAGGTGGCGCTGGGGTACTTCTCGACGTCGAAGAAGTCGGCCGCGCGCAGGTGGGCGTCGCGCTGCTCGTTGCCACTATTGACCGAGGCGACGTCGATCTCAGCGGACACCGACGGGGTGCCGTCGGCCGCCACGGTCACCGCACCGCTGAACGCACCGAACGTGCCGCGGACCTTGCTGACGACGAGGTGGCGTACCGAGAAGCTGATCGACGAATGAATGGGGTCGATCGCCCAGGTCCCAGTGAGGTCGGTGGTCTGCGCCGGTGCGGTCATGGTTGTCTCCTTGATCGGTGGCGCCGTGCCTTCTGCGCGGCGCGTCACCAAGGAGTAACCGGACCGTGGTCCGGATTAATTCCCGTCCAGTCAGATGGGTGCGAATCTGCCGGTCACCGGCGGTAGGTCCGCCAGCGTGACGATGCCCGGTCGTGCGGCGACGACGGCGGGCACAGCGTTGGTGACCGGCAACGCGGTGTAGATCATGCCCAGTCCCATGAAGCCCGGCTCCGGCCAGTTCTTCGGTGGCAGGCAATGCAGCACGGTGCGCATGTTGGGCACGCCGAACACCTGGATGACGTGACCGTGCTCGAGTGGTTTCGGCGGCACCACGTGATTGCCCATGATCCAGTTGAAGCCGACGCTGACCACGTTGCGCTCACCCACCCAGCCTCGGTGGTAGCCGTACACCCCGCCGACGGTGCCTTCCGGGATCGTCATGAACCCGAGGTCGCTGTCTCCGGTGGCGGCGGTGAACGTGACGTCGAACGTCATCCGGTCGAGCCTCGCGCCGATGGCGTCGGCCATCATGGCTGCGGACTCGGCGAACACCTCGCTCTCCACGCGCACACTCTCGGCCAGCCCCTCGGTGTCGGGGTCGAGCCCGAAGCCCATCGCGGACTGGGTGCCCGCCGACTCATACGTCGAACAGTCCACCGACTCGGTGATGCGGATTTCGTCAACGCGTTCACAGGAGCCGGAGAGCACCATGCCCACCATATTCGTCATGCCGGGATGCGCACCACTGCCGAAGATCGTGGAATTCCCTTGCTGGCATGCCTTTTCGATCCTGGCGCGATCCTCGGGCCTCTGCTTGCCGCCGGTGATCCAGGCCGCCGACGAACACACGTTGACCCCGGCCTCCAGCAGCCGCACCAGCTCGTCGACGTTCGGCCACAGCGGGTTGTAGCAGCAGGCGTCCGGCTTGGCCGCCAGCAGCGCATCGATGTCGTTGGTCGCGGTGACGCCGGTGGGTTCGGGCCAGCCCGACAGCTCGGCGGCGTCGACACCGAGCTTGTCGGCGCCGTGCGCGTAGACCCCGACCAACTCCAGGTCTGGCCGGCTGATGATCGCGTGCAGCGACCGGCGGCCGATATTGCCGGTGGTCCACTGGATGACCCGGATGGGGCGGTCGGTGATGGCGGTCATGGGTGGTCCTCCCTGGCTAGACGCTGCGTACACAGTTCCGGATTCATCCACAGATTCGCCACCGGACGTCCCGCACAGCGGATTCGGGTGGCCGGCGGGCCATACGGTCGTGGCATGCGATCCGAGCAGCCGCTGGCCAGCCTGCACCGCCGCCTTCGCCCGCACAACACCGACGACGAATCCGCCGCCGCTGAGGACGATGACGACGAGATCCCGGTGCCCAGCTGGATTCCGGACGGAAACACCGACCGGGGCAGAAGCTGGCTTACCGCCATCCGCGCCGACCCCGGCCGCTCCGGCGGGATCGCGCTGGCGGTGATCGCCGTCGTCGCCGTACTCATCACGGTGTTCGCGCTGATGCGCGATGACCCGCCGCCCATTGTGTCGGCCAAGCTGCCGCCGGTGGAAATGGTGTCCTCGGCCGCCCCGCGGCCCGGCCCGGATACGAATAAGCCGGTGGTTGTCAGCGTCGTCGGGCTGGTCACCAAACCCGGACTGGTGACACTGGCGCCCGAGGCCCGCATCGCCGACGCGGTGTCGGCCGCCGGCGGCGCACTCAACGGCGCCGACACGCTCGGCCTCAACCTGGCGCGTCACCTCACCGACGGTGAACAGATCGTCGTGGGCATCGGCACCCCCGCCGGCCAGCCGACCGCGCTGGGCAGCTCGGTCAGCGGCGGGCCGCCCGCCGGGTCCACTCCGCCGGTAACCCCGGGCAAGGGGCCACCTGCCGAGCCGGTGAATCTCAACACCGCGACCGTCGAACAACTCGACGCGCTGCCCGGTATCGGGCCGGTGATGGCGGCCTCGATCATCGCCTGGCGCGATGCCAACGGAAAGTTCACCAGCATCGACCAACTCGGCGATGTCGACGGCATCGGGCCGGCCCGGCTGGACAAGCTGCGGGCGCTGGTACGCGTTTGACGGATGCCGGTGCGCGCTTGGATCTACGGTTGGTGCCCGCAGCGCTCACCGCCTGGACCGTGACGGCGGCGGGCATCACCTGGGCGGTCGGGCCGATACTGGCTGTCGGGTGCGCGGTGGTCGGGCTGGGTTGGGCGGCGTTGATCCGGTGGCGCGGGGAGTGGCGGCCGACGCTGCGGGCGACCGGTGTAGCGGTGATCGGGGCCGCCGTCGTCGGTGCGGGATTTGCGTTGGCGGCGGGGATGCGCAACGACGCGGTCCGTGAGCATCCGATCGGACAGCGGTTCGGCGCGGTGGCGCGCGTGACGGTGACACCGGGGGAGGACCCCCGACTGCTTGGCAGCGGACGGTTGATGTTCCGCGCCACGATCTCGCAGCTGGACGGCGCAGAGATGTCCGGCAGGGCGGTGGTTTTCGCTCCGGCGCAGGGCTTCGGCGAGCTGATGGCCGGCCAGCCGGTTCGCTTCAAGGCCCGCATCGGCAGGCCGACCCGGCGCGATTTGACCGTGGCTGTGCTCAATGCGATCGACAAGCCGACCCTGGGTCGGGCGTCACCGCTGCAGCGCGCGGCCCGGGCGGTGCGCACCCGCTTCGCGCGGGTGGCTCGTGAGGTGCTTCCACCCGATCACGCCGCTATCCTGCCGGGGCTGGTGCTGGGTGACACATCGGCTGTATCAGCCACCACCACAAGAGAATTCAAGACCGCTGGGCTCACCCATCTCACCGCGGTGTCGGGCGCCAACGTCACGATTGTCTGCGGTGCGGTGCTGCTGTCGGCGCGGGTGGTCGGACCGCGCACGGCGGTGGGCTTGGCCGCGCTCGCGCTGGTGGCGTTCGTGGTCGTCGTGCAGCCGACGGCCAGTGTGCTGCGCGCCGCGGTCATGGGTGCTATCGCGCTGGTGGCCATCGCCAGCGCCCGCAGACGGCAGGCGATTCCGGTGTTGGCGGCCACGGTGCTCGGATTGCTCATCGTGGCACCGGAATTGGCAGTTGACGCAGGTTTCGCGCTGTCGGTGTCCGCGACCGCCGCACTCATCGTCCTGGCGCCGGGCTGGTCGGAACGGCTGATCGACCGCGGCTGGCCCAAAATCCTGGCCGAGGCATTCTGCATCGCGTTGGCCGCCCAACTGGTCACCGCACCGTTGGTCGCCGCGATATCGGGCAAGCTGAGCGTGATCGGAGTGCTCGCCAATCTGGCTGTGGCCGTGATTATCCCGCCGATCACCGTACTGGGCACCGCGGCCGCCGCCCTGTGCTGGGTGCTGCCACCGGGCGCCGGGTTGCTGATCCGGTTCACTGGTCCGGAGCTGTGGTGGCTGCTGCACGTCGCGTCCACCGCTGCGGAAGTGCCCGGCGCCGCGCTGACTGTGCCGTCCGGATTCGGCGGGGTGGCGACAGTCGGGGGAGCGACGTTGGCCGCGGTGGCGCTGTGGCGCGGGTTGAAGGTCGGTGTCGGCCGGTGTCGGCCGCTCATGAAACGATCGTCCGGTGAGCGCGACGGTGGACGGCCTGCATCTGATCCTCGGTGATGAGGAGCTGCTCGTCGACCGCGCAGTGTCCGAGGTGCTGCGGTTGGCCCGTGACGCGGCGGGCAATACCGACGTTCCGGTGGACCGGCTGCGTGCCGGCGACGTGTCGGTCAACGAGCTCGCCGAACTGCTCAGCCCGTCGCTCTTCGCCGACGAACGGGTTGTGGTGCTCGAGTCCGCGGCCGAGGCAGGCAAGGAGGCGGTCGAGCTGATCGCCACGGCAGCCGCCGATCTGCCGCCCGGCACCGTGCTGGCGGTCGCGCATTCCGGTGGCGGTCGCGCGAAGGCGCTGGCGGATCAGCTGAAGAAGCTCGGTGCCCAAGTGCACCCGTGCGCCAAGATCACCAAGGCCGCCGAACGGGCCGACTTCGTGCGCGCGGAGTTCCGCAGACACAAGGTCAAGGTCGACGAAAACACCGTCAGCGTCCTGCTCGATGCCGTCGGCTCCGACATCCGGGAACTCGCCTCGGCGTGCTCACAGCTGGTGGCCGACACCGGCGGCCATGTCGACGCGGTGGCGGTGCGGCGTTATCACAGCGGTAAGGCGGAGGTCTCCGGCTTCGACATCGCCGATAAGGCTGTGGTGGGGGATGTCGCCGGTTCGGCCGAGGCACTGCGGTGGGCGATGCTGCGCGGCGTGCCGCACGTCGTGCTGGCCGACGCGCTGGCCGAGGCGGTGCACACCATCGCGCGCGTGGGTCCGGTCTCGGGTGACCCGTATCGGTTGGCTTCCGAGTTGGGGATGCCGCCGTGGAAGATCCAGAAGGCGCAGAAGCAGTCGCGGCGCTGGTCACGCGACAAGGTGGCGACGGCGATGCGGCTGGTCGCAGCATTGAACGCCGACGTCAAAGGGGCAGCCGCCGACGCTGACTACGTGCTGGAAGATGTGGTGCGCAAGGTCGCGCAGTTGGCCGCCGGAAGCGGCCGGGACTGAATCAGATCTTGTTGAAGGTCTGAGCCAGCGCGGACTTCTTGTTGGCCGCCTGGTTCTTGTGAATGACGCCCTTGCTGGCGGCCTTGTCCAGCTTGCGACTGGTCGCCACGAGCAGCTCGGCGGCCTTGTCCTTGTCGCCCTCGGCAGCCGCGGTACGGAACCCGCGGATCGCGGTGTGCAGCGCACTCTTCACCGACTTGTTGCGCACCCGGCGCCGCTCGTTGGTGCGGATGCGCTTCTCCTGCGACTTGATGTTGGCCACGCGTTAGTTCCTCGTCTTCAAGCTTGGGGGTCGTAGTCCTACCGGGGCCGTAGGCCCTCGGGCAGCGACTGCTCAGGGTACCAGCCAGCGTCCTGAACTCCCAAAACGAAGGTCACTGGCCTGCCGAAATGCCGAAGGTCAGGCAGAGTGTGACCCGTGAGTCTGCGTACCCTGCCTTCGGAAACCAGCCGGTCGTCGCGCAACGGTTCACGACAACCGCGGCGCCACGACCATATCTTCGGCGGCTACAACAAGCTGGGCTCCTACGCCAAGGCCTTCGACGAGATGTTCGACAACCAGGGCAACGTGCGCGGGCCGTACAAGGGGATCTTCGCTGAACTGTCGCCGTCCGACGCCGAGGAGCTCGAGGCCAGGGCCGAGGCGCTGGGCCGGGCGTTCATCGACCAGGGCATCACGTTTTCGCTGTCCGGTCAGGAGCGGCCGTTCCCGCTCGACCTGATTCCGCGGGTGATCTCCGCCGCCGAGTGGTCCCGGCTCGAACGCGGCATCACCCAGCGAGTCAAAGCGCTGGAGATGTATCTCGATGACATCTACGGCGACCAGGAAATCCTGCGCGACGGGGTCATCCCGCGCCGCCTGGTGACGTCCTGCGAGCACTTTCACCGGCAGGCGGCCGGGATCAACCCGCCCAACGGCGTGCGCATCCACGTCGCCGGCATCGACTTGGTCCGCGACGCACAGGGCACCTTCCGGGTGCTCGAGGACAACCTACGGTCCCCGTCGGGCGTCTCCTACGTCATGGAGAACAGGCGCACCATGGCCCGGGTCTTCCCGAACCTGTTCGCCACCCACCGGGTGCGCGCAGTCGGCGACTACTCCTCTCACCTGCTGCGGGCACTGCGCAATGCGGCCGCCACCAACGAGGCCGATCCGACGGTCGTGGTCCTCACCCCGGGCCCGTTCAACGCCGTCTACTTCGAACATTCCCTGTTGGCCCGCCAGATGGGCGTGGAGCTCGTCGAGGGCCGCGACCTGTTCTGTCGCGACAACGTGGTCTACATGCGCACCACCGAGGGTGAGCGCCAAGTCGACGTCATCTATCGCCGGATCGACGACGATTTCCTCGATCCCATGCAGTTCCGCCCCGACTCGGTGCTCGGCGTGGCAGGCGTGCTCAACGCGGCCCGCGCCGGCAACGTCGTGATCTCCAGCGCGGTCGGCAACGGCGTCGGCGACGACAAGCTGGTCTACACCTACGTGCCGACGATCATCGAGTACTACCTCGGCGAGAAGCCGCTGCTGGCCAACGTCGACACGATGCGCTGCTGGCTCGACGATGAGCGCGACGAGGTGCTCGACCGGGTCGACGAGCTGGTGATCAAGCCGGTCGAAGGCTCCGGCGGCTACGGGATCGTGTTCGGGCCGGACGCTTCCGAGAAGGAGCGGGCGGCCATCCGCAAGAAGGTCATCGCCGATCCCCGCGGCTGGATCGCCCAGCCGGTGGTGCAGCTGTCGACGGTGCCCACCAAAGTCGGTGACGCCCTTGCGCCCCGCCACGTCGACCTGCGACCGTTCGCGGTCAACGACGGCGAAGACGTCTGGGTGCTGCCCGGCGGATTGACGCGCGTCGCGCTTACCGAGGGATCGCTGGTGGTCAACTCCAGCCAGGGCGGCGGTTCCAAGGACACCTGGGTGTTGGCCTCCCGCAGCTCGGGGGCCGCCCGCGAACTCGGCGACGCCGAGATCGTGCGCAAGCTTCCCAAACCGGCCAAGGCAGCACCGGCCGAGAAGGGCGCCGACCCGACTGCCGGTCAGCAGCAGAGTCAACAACAGCAGAGCCAGCAACAACAGCAGGCGGTGACGCGCTGATGCTGGCCCGCAACGCCGAGGCGCTCTACTGGATCGGACGCTATGTCGAGCGTGCCGACGACACGGCCCGCATTCTCGACGTGACGGTCCATCAGCTGCTCGAGGACTCCAGCGTCGACCCCGACCAGACATCCCGAATCCTTCTGCAGGTCTTGGGTATGGAGCCGCCAAAGCATCAGCTTGACCTGTGGTCGCTGACCGATCTCGTGGCGTTCGACCGCGGATTGACCGGTGGCTGTTCGATCGTCGACGCGATCTCGGCGGCGCGCGAAAATGCCCGTTCGGCAAGAGAAGTCACGTCCACTGACATGTGGGAGTGCCTTAACACGACCTACAACGCGCTGGCTGAACGGGAGCGGGCGGCTCGCCGGCTGGGCCCGCACGAGTTCTTCAGCTTCATCGAGGGCCGGGCGGCGATGTTTGCGGGCCTGGCCGACTCGACGCTGTCCCGTGACGACGGCTACCGATTCCTGGTGCTGGGTCGCGCGATCGAACGAGTCGACATGACGGTGCGGCTGCTGCTGTCCCGGGTCGGGGACAGTGCGTCGTCGCCGGCCTGGGTGACGGTGTTGCGTTCGGCCGGTGCCCACGACACCTACCTGCGCACCTATCGCGGGGTGCTCGACGCCAGCCGCGTCGTCGAATTCATGTTGCTGGACCGGCTTTTCCCGCGATCGATCTACTATTCGCTCAAACTGGCCGAGCACAGCCTCGACGAGCTCATGCACCGCCCGCACAACCGGATCGGATCCACCGCCGAGGCTCAGCGACTGCTCGGGCGGGCTCGCAGCGAGCTGGAATTCATCGAGCCCGGTGTCTTGCTCGAGTCGCTCGAAGAACGGCTGGCGGCCCTGCAGGAAACCTGTCGTGATGTCGGAGAAGCGGTGGCGCTGCAGTACTTCCACTCCGCGCCGTGGGTCGCCTGGTCGGACGCCGGGCAGCCCGGCGCGCTGGTCATCGAGGAAGGGGAGATCTGACGATGAGCGCCTGCGCGAAGAGAATCAGCTGATGTGGCGTATGCGGGTCGTGCATGCCACGGGATACGCCTACAAGTCGCCGGTCACCGCTTCGTACAACGAAGCGCGGCTGACGCCGCGCTCGGACTCCCGGCAGAACGTCATCCTCAACCGCGTGGAGACCATCCCGGCCACCCGCAACTACCGGTACGTCGACTATTGGGGCACGGCGGTAACGGCTTTCGATCTGCACGCTCCGCACACTGAGTTGGAGGTGACGGCGTCCTCGGTGGTCGAGACCGACAAGGCGGAAGCTCCGGCCGAGGGGGTGTCGTGGGAGGAACTGGAGTTCGACGCGGTGCGGGACCGCTTCGACGAGGTACTCGCGCCCACGCATTACACGCCGGCGAGCCGGCGACTCGAGCGCGTCGGCAACCGCATCATCAAAGAGCACGAGCCGCAGCAGGCGGTGATCGCCGCCGCCCAGTGGGCGCACAGCGAACTGAACTACGTTCCCGGTACCACGGGCGTTCACTCGTCGGGTCTCGATGCGTTGCGCGAAGGAAAGGGCGTCTGTCAAGATTATGCGCACTTGACGCTGATTCTGTTGCGGGGCATGGGGATTCCAGCACGCTATGTATCCGGCTATCTGCATCCGAATCAGGATGCAGTGATAGGCGACACGATCGACGGGCAGAGCCACGCCTGGATCCAGGCATGGACCGGCGGCTGGCGTAATTACGATCCGACGAACGACACGGAAATCAATGAGCAGTACATCAGCGTCGGTGTCGGCCGGGACTACGCCGATGTCACCCCGCTGAAGGGTATCTACTCGGGCGAGGGCTCCACCGATCTCGATGTGGTGGTGGAGGTCACCAGGCTGGCCTGATCAGGCGGTGGGCGCCGGGCGGAGATGATCCCTTCGACGACCAGCACCACAAGCAGGGATACGCCAAAGGCCGGGAACAGGATTCCGAGAATGACCGCGGCGACCGTCACCGTGATCATCGCCTTCTTCGGCGTATTCGCCCGGGTGGTTTCGCTGGTCGGACCGGGCAGTCCACTACGCCCGGCCGGGCGGCGCTTCCACCACATCAGCAACCCGGTCCCCGCACTGAGTAGGACCCCGAGGCAGGCGACGGTGGCGGAAATGCGGGTGAGCCAACCCATTTGATTGCCCATGTGCATGGCGATCCCGAAACTCGTCAGCCGGGACAGCGCGCCATCCCGGGCGGCGGTGGCGTCGGTGATCGTGGCGCCGGTGAACTGGTTCAGATACAGCGTCCGCTGTTCGGACACTCGCTGCGGCCAGCGGTTGACCACCGTGTAGCTGCCGTACGTCGTGGTGCCGTCCTTGGACGTATCCCGCGGCGGGAAGATCGTATAACCGGGCACCATGTGCTCGTCTTCAGCGATCCGGTCAATGTCGTTGTACGACAGTCGGGCGGCGCCCGCGGTGGGTTGCGATGCATAGATTGGGTCGTCGACGGCTGCCCACGCGATGCGGCGTCCCAGCCGGTCGAAGTCGCCGAGCTTCACCGGCGTTGAGGGAGCGTCGATTTCGGCTGACGGGGTGACGGTCGCGGTCACCGCGCGCCAGTTCTCTCCCCAGTACCGCGTCCATGTCATCCCCGACAGGATGTAGCAGATACCGACGACCGCGATCACCACGCCGGTCAGGGCATGCACGTCGCGCCACCGGATTCGGCCACCCTCGCGCCACCGCACTTTCAGCAGCGGTTTTCCAGCTCCAATTGCACGTGGCCACCACAGATAGATTCCGCTGCCGAGCAGCACCACGATCCAGATCGCGGTGAGCTCCATCCAGAGGTTGCCGATCCCGGCGCCGATGGTGGGCTCCGGATAGGCGGAGGGATTGATCAGGTGTCCCAGCGACGGCAGCTGGATCTGCGGGCCGTCGTTGCCGAACATCCGGTGCAGCTGGTTGGCCCAGCCGACCAATCCGGACAGCTGGGTGCGCTGTCCCAGATAGGCGCCCGTGTAGGGGTCGACGAACACTTGGATGACGTTGGCTTCGGCCTGCGGGTAGCCCTTGGCGTCGGCGTCGGAGAAGTCCATCCGGGACGAGGAGTGTGGGCCGTCCGGCGGGGTGACGGCTTCCAGGGTGTGCCCCGCGCCGACGTGCTGCGTGGCGGCGGTTACCTGCGCGTCAAGCGGAACCGTCTGCGGTCCCTGTTCGACCACCAGCAGGTGCCGGTTCAGCAGCGCGTCCAGCGGTTGGCTGTACAGAATCACCAGACCGCTGCAGGCGAGCACCACCAGCACCGGGGCGGCGAACAGCCCAACCCAGAAATGCAGGCGCCAGATCCGGCGCAAAACAGCCGCATCACCGCGGCGCGCGGCGGTCTCTGTTGTCGTCATCGCCCATAGGTCGGACGATGGCGTGGCTTAGTTCCCGACTGACACCTGGAGCAAATCGTTGCCGATCTCGACCGGGCCGCTGAACTCGGTCGCCGCCTGCGCGCGCCACTGGTCCTCCTGCCCGGGCACCAGCGGCGGCACGTAGTGGGTGAGCACCAGCGTGCCGACCTCGGCCCGCGCGGCGGTGGCAGCGGCCTGCTCGACCGACGAGTGGTAGTCGAGGATGTCCCGGATCCGCTGAACCGGCATCTGTTGCACCAAGTCCGCACGGATCACCGTGTGCACCAAGGCGTTTGCCCCCTTGGCCAGCTCGTCCAGACCGGCGCAGGGCACCGTGTCGCCAGCCAGCACCACTGAGGCGCCGCCGTATTCGACGCGGAAACCGAGCGTCGGTTCGACGGGGCGGTGGTCGGTGGGAGCTGCGGTGATCCGCACACCGCCGTCATCCCACACCTGGCCCTCGGTGTATTCGTGGACCTGAATCGCGGGTGGTTCGGTGATGTCGGCGTGGTGGTGGATGCGGTAGGAGATGTCGGGTGCCAGCGCCGCCAGCGTCGCGTCGACCACCGCCTTGGTGCCGGGCGGGCCGATGATCGGCAGCGGTGTCGGCACGAAGGTCGTCACCCAACGGGTGGTGATGACATCAGACAGGTCGGTGATGTGATCGCTGTGTAGATGGGTGAGCAGCAGCGCGGTGATGTTGGCCGCGCCAACGCCCGCCGCGGCCGCCCGCATGAGCACGCCGCGTCCGCAGTCCACCAGGAACACCGAGTCACCAGCTTTGACCAGCGTGGACGGTCCGGCGCGATTCGGGTCGATCATCGGGCTTCCCGTGCCCAGCAGCGTGATGTCAATCATCTGGCCATTGTGCGCGATTCGGGCGCGTTTGCGTTCGCTCAGCGAACGTTTCCGCGCCGAAATCACTTATTCGCGTGCGGACGACACCCAATTCGGATCCATCGACCGGTGGCCGGAGACGCTCGCACCGGCCGCTTCCAGCGCCACCACCTGATCGGGGTTGAGCTGCACCGACAGTGACGCTGCATTCTCGTCGACCCGCGCCGCACGCCGGGTGCCAGGGATCGGCACCGACGCCACGCCGAGTGCCTCGGCGCGCTGGCGCAGCCAGGCCAATGCCACCTGTGCCGGCGTTGCGCCGACCTCCTGCGCGATCGAGGTAACCACCTGCACGACAGCCAGATTGGCGTCCAGAACATCGTCGGCGAACCGCGGGATGCGGCTACGGAAGTCGCCGGGCGCCTTGAGGTCGGCGGCCGACCGGATCGTGCCGGTGAGGAATCCACGACCCAGGGGCGAATACGGGACGAAGCCGACGCCGAGTTCGGCGGCCGCAGGCACCACGTTACGTTCGACGTCACGACTCCAGATCGACCATTCACTCTGGACCGCGGCGACGGGGTGCACGGCCGCCGCGGCGCGCAGTTCGTCGGCGGTCACCTCCGAGAGCCCCAGATGGCGGACCTTGCCTGCGGTGACCAACTCGGCCATTGCCCCGACCGTCTCCTCGATCGGCAGCGAGACGTCGCGCCGGTGCATGTAATACAGGTCGATCACGTCGGTGCCGAGTCGGCCCAGGCTCTCGTCGACACACCGTCGCACGTACTCGGCATCGCCGCGGGCCTTGAGCTTGCCGGTCGTCGGGTCGCCTTCGATCCCGAACTTCGTCGCCAGCGTCACCTCGTCGCGGCGGTCGGCCAGCACCTGGCCGATGAGCCGCTCGTTGGTCCCGCCGCCGTAGACATTGGCGGTATCGATGAACGTCATCCCGACATCCAGGCAGTGGTTCAGCGTCGCCAGCGATTCGGTGTCGTCGACCGCGCCGTAGACCGGGGTCAGCGCCATGCCGCCGAATCCGATCGCACTGACCGTCAAACCATCGCCCAACTCCGTCTTCGGCAGCGTGCTCATGCAGTACTCCTCGTCCAGTCGGTTCCTGCCCTAACGCAACCACTGCGGTTTGCTTCCGCAGCGCCGCAATAAGCCTTAGCCTGGTGTGACATCCATCACAAGGGGGTGGCGATGCGTATCGCCGACATCCTTCGCAGCAAGGGAGCGACGGTGGCCACGGTCACCGAGACCACCACGGTCACTGGCCTGCTCGCCGAGCTGGTCATCCACAACATCGGTGCAATGGTCGTGGTCGGTCCCGACGGCGGTGTGGTGGGCATCGTCTCGGAGCGCGACGTCGTGCGCAGGCTGCACGACCATGGCCCTGAACTGTTGCGCAGCGCGGTCGCCGACATCATGAGCAAGGTCCTGGTGACGTGCTCACCCGACGACCAGATCGACGACTTGAGCGCGTTGATGACCAATAACCGCGTTCGGCACGTCCCGGTGATGCAGGACCATCGGCTGGTCGGCATCGTCAGCATCGGTGACGTGGTGAAGAACCGGATGGAGCAGCTGCAGGCCGAGCAGGAACAACTGCAGGCCTACATCACCCAGGGCGGCTAGCTCCAGGAGTATTCGGCGCGCAGCCGCGCGGCGACGAGCTCGAACGTCTGCTGGTCCAGGATCGCGCCCTCGCGGCGAATACCTTCCTCGGGAACGTCGAGCACCCGGTCGAGCCGCACCCAGCTGGGGCGGCCGTCGTAATCCCAGCCGCCCGAGCCGATCGCGATCCAGTTCCGGTCTCCGGCGTGGTGGTCCTGGCTGGACAGCATCAGGCCCAGCAGCGTGCGTCTGTCCCGGCCGACCACCAACACCGGGCGGTCCTTGCCCTTGGTGGGGTCGTCCTCGTAGACCACCCAGGTCCAGACCACCTCGCCGGGATCGGCGCGACCGTCGAGATCGGGCGCGTAGACCAGTCGGCGGGCGCGGTGCGCGGTCGGGACGCTGTTGTCGGTCACCGGTCGGCCCGCAGTGATCGCGGCGGGCTGATCGGGGGCGACGGTACTGGCAGCCAGCACTTCGATGCCCAATCGGAGGCCCTGCTGGATGGTTCGCGGTACGGCCTGGGGTATTGGCAGTTGCCGGATGAATCTGGGCGCCTCGTTGAAGACGAGGTGCTCTGCAATCTTCTGGAACGTCCTCCACTGCGACGCCATTCTCGACAGCATAGGCGGAACGGCAGAGGCTCGCGGCGCGCGATTGTGTCCGGCAGGGCCCTACTCGATACCCTGGACAGACCCGAGGGGCCCCTCGAATTACCACCCGACCAGGAGATTCCCATCAGCAGTTTCGCCGACAAGACTTTCACTGCGCCGGCGCAGATTCGGAACTTCTGCATCATCGCCCACATCGACCATGGCAAGTCCACGTTGGCCGACCGGATGCTGCAGCTCACCGGCGTCGTCGATGAGCGGTCGATGCGTGCGCAGTACCTGGACCGGATGGACATCGAGCGGGAACGCGGCATCACGATCAAGGCCCAGAACGTGCGCCTGCCCTGGGAATGCAACGGCGAGGAGTTCGTCCTGCACCTGATCGACACCCCGGGCCACGTCGACTTCACCTACGAGGTGTCGCGCGCACTGGAGGCCTGCGAGGGTGCGGTGCTACTGGTCGACGCCGCCCAGGGAATCGAGGCGCAGACCCTGGCCAATCTGTACCTCGCGCTGGACCGCGATCTGACGATCATTCCCGTGCTCAACAAGATCGACCTGCCCGCCGCCGACCCGGAGCGCTACGCCGGCGAGATCGCGCACATCATCGGCTGCGAGCCCGACGACGTGCTGCGGGTGTCCGGCAAGACCGGTGCGGGCGTCGCCGAGCTGCTCGACGAGGTGGTGCGCCTGGTGCCTGCGCCCACCGGCGATGCTGATGCCCCGACCCGGGCGATGATCTTCGACTCGGTGTACGACATCTACCGCGGCGTGGTGACCTACGTTCGCGTCGTCGATGGCAAGATCACCCCGCGCGAGCGCATCAAGATGATGTCGACCGGTGCCACTCACGAGCTGCTCGAGGTGGGCATCGTCTCACCCGATCCCAAACCCAGCGTGGGCCTCGGGGTGGGCGAGGTCGGCTACCTGATCACCGGCGTGAAGGATGTTCGCCAGTCCAAGGTCGGTGACACGGTGACCGCCGCCCGGCACGGCGCCACCGAGGCGCTGACCGGCTATCGCGAACCCAGGCCGATGGTGTACTCCGGGCTCTATCCCGTCGATGGCTCCGATTACCCGAATCTTCGTGAGGCACTGGACAAGCTGCAGCTCAACGATGCCGCGCTGACCTACGAGCCGGAGACGTCGGTGGCGCTGGGGTTCGGGTTCCGCTGCGGCTTCCTGGGCCTGCTGCACATGGAGATCACCCGGGAACGGCTGGAACGCGAGTTCGATCTCGACCTGATCTCTACCTCACCCAACGTCGTGTACCGGGTCATCAAGGACGACGGTGCCGAACTGATCGTGACCAATCCATCGGACTGGCCCGAGGGCAAGGTCCGCGAGGTCTACGAGCCGGTGGTGAAGACGACGATCATCGCGCCCAGCGAATTCATCGGAACCATCATGGAGCTGTGCCAGTCCCGGCGTGGCGAACTCGGTGGCATGGACTACCTGTCGCCCGAACGTGTTGAGCTGCGGTACACGATGCCGTTGGGCGAGATCATCTTCGACTTCTTCGATTCGCTGAAGTCACGCACCCGCGGTTATGCCAGCCTGGACTACGAGGAGGCCGGCGAACAGGAGGCCGCGCTGGTCAAGGTCGACATCCTGCTGCAGGGCGAGGCCGTCGACGCGTTCAGTGCGATCGTGCACAAGGATTCGGCGCAGGCTTATGGCAACAAGATGACCACCAAGCTAAAGGAGCTGATCCCGCGGCAGCAGTTCGAGGTGCCGGTACAGGCCGCCATCGGCTCGAAAATTATTGCCCGCGAGAACATTCGCGCGATCCGCAAGGATGTGCTTGCGAAGTGCTACGGCGGCGACATCACGCGGAAGCGCAAGCTGCTGGAGAAGCAGAAAGAAGGCAAGAAGCGGATGAAGACGATCGGACGGGTCGAGGTGCCCCAGGAAGCTTTCGTCGCCGCGCTGTCCACCGACGCCGGCAGCGACAAGGCCGGCGACAAGGCCAAGAAGTAGGGGGCTTCATCACACGCGACCAAGCTGTCGTTCGGGGGCGATCGATTATTGGTGCCGCGATGGCCATCGCTGTGCTGTCGGGTTGTTCGAGTACGGTCGGCGGATCCGCGGCGCGCGACAACTCGGCGGTCCCCGTTCGTGACCTTGCGACGGTTCTGCCTAGCCTTGCGGATGTCACGCGCGCGGCCGGAAACCCGTTGACCTACGACGGTCCCGCCGCCATCGGCGGGATCGACGTGTTGACCAACGGAATTCGGGACAACGACACCGCCAGCCCTATCGAATGCCTCGGGCCGGTGTCACCATTCATGCGCGTGGTTTACGAACGCGGTGACATACGCGCTGCCGCTTGGCAGGAATTTTCCAATTATGCTGATGGCCAAGCTGTTTCGAGTGTGAACGCCGGTGTCGTCGCATTCACGTCCGACGGCGAGGCGCAACGAATGTTCTCCGCGTTCGTGAGCCAGTGGAAGGCGTGCGAAGGCAGAACCGTGACTTTGCACCTGCCCAACGTCGAGATCTACGAGAAGGTCACCGCCGTCGAGGTCGACGGTTCGGTGCTGTCGGCCACTGTCGTCCACACCGACGATCAGGGTGACGCGCCGTTTCCCATCGAGCGGTCCATCGGGGTCGCCGCCGACTGCATTGTCGACGTGGACGCGGCGGTCACGGGCGGCACACCTGAGCAGCAGCGCGCCACCGGCCGGGCGACCAGGCTGGCCGCCACGATGTTGGAGAACATCACTCACAGACGATGATCCGCCGTTGAGCCACCGGAACGGGCGGACCGCGGGACAATGTCGACCGTGAGCCGCGCGCCCGTGTTCTGCACCGCCGTCCTGGTCAGCGCGATGTTGTCCGGATGTGTGTCCACGGTGGGTGGAGCGGCACTGCGCGGCCAGGGCGCGAGCCCCGCCACTTCTGACGTCGCCACACTCACCGAATCCGACCTCGACGAGGTGTTGCTCACCGCAGGCGAGGTCAACGGTGTCATGGGTGCCACCGGGATCCGGGTGACTGCGTCCTCGCAGAACATGAGCGACAACTCCGACGGGGTCTCGGACGTCGACTGCCTCGGCGCGATCTACGGCGCCGAACAGTTGGTCTACCGCGGCAGTGACTGGTCCTCCCTTCGCGACGAAGTCCTTCAGGAACCCAGTACCGACAACGCGCACTGGGTCGAACAGATCGTGGTGCTCTTCGGGTCTGCCGAGAAGGCGAAGGCGTTCGTCGACAAGTCCCGCGCCACCTGGCAGAAGTGCGGCGGTAGCTCGATCGACATCGACAACTCCGACGTGCACTCCACCTGGAAAATCGACCAGCCCGATGTTAGCGGCGACATCCTGACCCAGGTTTCCACCCAGCGCAACGCCGGCGGATGGGGATGCCAGCACGCGCTCACCACGGTATCCAACGTGGTCGTCGAGGCCTGGGCGTGCAGCAACTCGATTGCCGATGAGGCCAGGACGATCGCCGCAGACATGATCAAGAACGCGGCCCAGAAAAAGTAATCTTCCCGCTTCCCGCTGGGCGGCAATTCAATTCGGCGCGGGTTTAACCGGTGTGGTCGGGTGCGTGGCGAACCTAGGCTACCCAGGGTGTCTCGTGAACTGCACCTCCTGGCATTCGGCAGCACCCGCTCGGCGGGCCCGTGGCGACACCCTGAGATCGACAACAGCACGGCGGCCGTGCGTCAGCGGCTCGTCGAGCGCGCCCGGATCGCAGAGAAGGGCACCTTCGACGCGCTGTTCTTTCCCGACGGTCTCAATTTCGGCCCACCGGAGACGTGGGCGTACAAGACGACTGAGGACTTCGAACCGCTGACGGCGACCGCGGCACTTTCGTCGATAACCGACTACATCGGTCTGGTCGTCACCGGTTCGGCGACCTTGGCGCACCCGTATCACCTTGCCCGACAGCTGTTGTCGCTCGACCACCTCAGCAGTGGCCGGGCCGGCTGGAACCTGGTGACCAGCTTCGCCGCCGCGGCAGCGGCCAATTTCAGCGACAGGGGAGTGGTCGAGCACGACATCCGCTACGAGATCGCCGACGAGGCCATCGAGGTGGTCAAGAAGTTGTGGGACGGCTGGGGACCCGACACGATCGTCGAGGATCGCGCGCGGGGAATTTATAGCGATATCAACGCTATTCAGGTCGCAAACCATCACGGCACCTACTTCGACGTCGCCGGACCGATCGGCGCCGCCCGGTCTGCGCAGGGCCAGCCGGTGATCTTCCAGGCCGGATCCTCGCCGCGTGGAAGGCAGTTCGCCGCCCGGCACGCCGAAGTCATTTTCACCGGGCAGGGCACCATCGCCCGCGCACAGGAGTTCTACCGCCAAATCCACGGCGAGGCCGGCCGTGCTGGTCGGCCGGGGCCGCTGATCACTCCGTCGCTGCGGTTCCTCGTCGGCTCTACCGACGACGAGGTGCGTCGGATCGAGCGGTCCGCCTTCGAGTACTTCAGTCCTGAGTACCAGGCGGGCTGGCTGCTCGAGGTGGACGTCGATGTGGTCGGCGCCGACCTGGATGGCCCGGTGCCCGACTCGGCGTTTCCGGACAGCACCGAGACGCATCAGACCGCGCTGGCGGGTTACCGCGCATTGGCCCGGGACGGCAATCCGACAGTGCGGGAGTTCCTGTACCGCACCATCAACGGCTGGGGCGCCGAGGTCATCGGCACACCGGAACGGATTGCCGACGAGATCGAGACATGGTTCGAATCGAAAGCGGCTGACGGCTTCGTGCTGACCGATTCCGGGCTGCCCGGGCAGCTCGAGGATTTCGTCGACGAGGTGGTCCCGATATTGCGCAAGCGCGGGTTGTTCCGCCACGAGTACAGCGGCACCACGCTACGGGCGCATCTCGGTTTGCCGGTCCCGCAACGTCAGGAGTTGTCGGGCCCCGCATCTGCAGCGCGGGAAAGAATCTCAGCGATCCGATAGCTCACGCCGGACGGGTTTTTTCGGCACCGTATCCGGTACCACGTTAATCCCTGTGCGCCGAGCGAATGCATAGCACGTTGACGGCGCACGCGGGCGGGAAGGCGGCATCATGTCCACACCACAACTCGGCCTCGGCGGCCGTCCACTGACGTCGGCGGAGTCGACCGGTCTGGAGCGAGAAGCGCTGGGGCCGTGGGGCGTTTTCGCCCAAGGTCTTGCGGCGGCGGCTCCGAGCGTCGCCCTGGCCGTCGTGCCTTACTCGTTGTTCGTCGCGGCGGGCGAGGGCGCCTCCTGGGCGGTTCTCGTGGGGTTGGCGCTGACCATTCTCATCGCGACGACGATCAGCTTCCAGGCCAAGCGCACCGTGTCGTCGGGCTCGCTGGGCACCTACACCGATAACGGCCTGGGGCCGGGCTTCGCCTATGCGGCGAGCATCAGCCTGCTGCTCGGCTACATCGGCTTCGCGATCACCGGAACGCTCGGTGGCGTCCTGTATCTGGACTCGTTTTTGGAGTCTCTCGGATTGGGAACGCAGGCAACGTGGTTCCGCCTGTTGCTGGTAATCGTGGTAGTAGCCGCCGCGACGTATCTGCCGTTCCGCGGTGTCGCGATCGCCGCCAAGTACGAGCTGGCCTTCGAAGTGTTGGCGATCGCCTCTATCCTGGTGATCATCGTGGCTTCCTACATCAGCTACGGGTTCCACATCGACGCTGAGCAGTTCAGTCCGGCGCACCTGGGGTCGAGCGCGACTTTCATCGCAGCGGTCACTGCGGTCGGTTCCTACGCGGGCTTCGAGAGTGTCGCCTCGCTGGGCGCGGAAGCCAAGAACGCGCACCAGAACATCGCCCGGTCGCTACTGCGGGTGGTACTGCTGATCGGTGTGCTCTACATCTTCGCCACCTATCCGCAGATCCTGCATTTCGGTGACATCAACGGCGACAAGGCGGTTCTGCCGCAGCTGGCCGACGTGACCGGGGTGTCCTGGGTCAACTATCTGGTCAGTGCGGCGGTGGCCATCGCATTCATCGTGTTCGTCACCGCAGTCACCACCGCTGCCGCGCGCTCGCTGTTCACCCTGGCGCACGAAGGTGCGCTCCCGCAGGCGCTGACCAAAGTGCACGCTCAGCACAAGACCCCGTGGGTTGGCATCATGCTGGTTGGGGGGCTGGCCTTCGTGTTCTCCGTGACGGCGACCTTCAGCTCCGTGGGCCGGCTGGTGTTCGACGTCTACGGTGGCTACGTAGCGAACTGGGGCTTCTTGGTGAGTTACCTGCTGGTCGTCGTCGCCACCCCGCTGTGGCTGCGGAAGATAAAGGCGCTGAACACGACTCGATTGGTCGTATCGGTGGCCGCCGCACTCGGGATCAGCTATGTGATCTTCTCCAATTTCTATCCGGTGCCCGAATTCCCGTTCAACATCTTGCCGTTCGTGTTTTTGGGCCTACTGTTCCTCGGGCTGGTGTGGTACTGGTACCTGCGGTGGAGTCGACCAGAGGTGGCGGCCCGGCTCGGCAGCATCCAGACACTGTCGGAGGCCGAACAGCAGCGGCTCGTCGACGAGGGAATCCTCGACGTGCTCAGCCCCGAGATCGCGCAGTCGGACCGCGACAAGGAGGCGGTGGCGCCGTGAGCCGACTGCGACAACTCGCCTCGGTGCCGCCGCCAAGGAGCAACCGATGACCCTGCTCGACGTTCCCGACACCGAACACTGGTCGGCAACACCGATCGACACTGTCGACCATCCGCCGATCGCCGACTTCCTCGCCACCACCCACGGGTTGAGCGGCCGCAAGTTCAACGCTGACTCCCGCGACGTCGCCGAGCAACTCGCATCGGCACTAGAGACCACAGTGCTGCGGGACGGCCTTGGCCGAGTGCGCGGCTACGCAGCCGTGCATCACCCGCATGGCAGCGAGCCGGAGATCGCCGGCAACATCGTCATCGATCCCGCCGTCCCGTCCGACATCATCGACGACGTCGTCCGCGCGGTCGTGAACCGGTTCGAGCAGGCGGCGGGGAATTTTCCCGGGGCGTACCTGCGGGTGATCACCGGCGCCAACCAGCCGGCCGTCATCGACGCACTCACCCGCCGCGGTGCCCACCGCGAAGCCGAATTCATCCGCACCCGCAAGCCGCTGCACAACGAAAACCGCGGGGCCCTGGAACGCGCCGGCGCCCCGGGCATCACGGTGATCAGTTGGCCGGAGGTCGTCAAAAGAGGCCTGGCTGAACAGGTTCGCCAGCTACAGCACAGCACCTTCCTGGAGCACTTCGGCAACATGTCCAAGAGCCCCGACGACTGGGAGCACCACATCGGCAGCCGGGCGTTCACCCCGGACTTCAGCATCGCTGCGCTCGGCGAGTCGGGTGACGTCGTCGGTTATGTGCTCGGCTCGACCTTCACCTCGGGGGTGGCCCGCGCGCAGGAGTTGAGTGCGCACACCGATTACATCGGCGTGCGGCCAGACCTACGCAGACACGGCCTTGGCGAGCTGCTACTTCGGAACGTCTGGCTCGCCGCGCTGCGCCGTGGACTGACCGTTGCCTCGCTTGGCACTGACATCAACAACCGCAGTAAGGCTCATCTGCTGTATCGCCGCCTCGGATACGTTGCGGTCGAAGAGCAGTACTCCTATCGGATCGACGCTGCAGGACCGGGACAATGACCAGAGAATCGACGTATCTGGCCACGCCGACCGCCTCCGACGATGAGCTGTTCGCCGTCTTCCGGCCGGTGTTCGACAAGATCGCGCACGGCAACCTCGAACGGGAACGGGGCCGGGTGTTCCCGCACGAGCAGGTGCGCTGGCTGGTTGACGTCGACTTCGGGACGGTCCGAATCCCCACTGCGCATGGTGGATTTGGCGCATCGCTCGAGCAGACGTTCGCCCTGTTGGCCGAGCTCGCCCAAGCCGACCCCAATGTCGCGCACATCTGGCGCAACCATCTGGCATTCGTCGAGGATCGGCTCAACGCGCCACGCTCGGACGCAGGCGACACCTGGATCAAACGTTTCGTGAGCGGTGAATTCGTCGGTGGCGGATGGACCGAGGCCAACAACGTGACCTTGGCCAACCTGACCACGACCATCAACGCCGAAGACGACCACTGGGTGGTGAGTGGGGCGAAATACTACGCAACCGGCAGCCTTTACGCCGACTGGCTCGATGTGCTCGGACGTGGCGGCGACGGCGAGTTGCTGACGGCGTTGGTCCGCCGGGATGACGCCGGGGTGACCCTCGTCGACGACTGGGAGGGTTTCGGCCAGCGAACCACCGCAAGCGGCACCGCCCGCTACGAACGCGCCCGCGCTGACCGCGGCGATGTGTTCCCAGCGATCGAACGCTTCAGCTATCAGGCGCACTTCTATCAGACCGCCATGCACGCGGTGTTGACCGGGATCACCAAAGCCGCTCTGCGCGATGGCTCTACCGCCCTGACCGAACGGATCCGCAACTATCCGCAGGGGCTGGCGACCGTGCCCGCTGTCGATCCGCAGCTGCTACAGGTAATCGGCGAGGTGTCGGCCGACGCGTTCGCCGCGGAGGCGGCGTTGGCTCGTAGCACCGCCACGCTGGACCGCATCGTCGAGGGCCGACTCGCCGGTGACGAACCGGGTGCCCGACGAAGTCTGATCAACGCGGCGGTCGCCGTCGACCAAGCTCAGCTGGTCATCGTCGCGGCGGCGCTGTCGGCGACGACCCGGATCTTCGATGCCCTCGGGGCCTCCGGGGTGTCCGAACGTCGCGGCCTCGACCGGCATTGGAAGAACGCTCGGACACTGGCTTCGCACAATCCCCGGGTGTACAAGGCCCGCATCGTCGGGGACTGGCTGATCAACGGCACCGACCCGGTGGCGGACCTGGCTTCGCTCGGACGCGGCGGGCAGGGGAACTAACCCTTCTCGTCGTCTTTCGGCAGGAAGCGTTCCGGGTGGTGGTAGGTGTTGACGCCGCTGATGAGCAGCGGCAGGTGGGGTGGTGGTATCCACTCGGTGTCGCCGTTGGGGAGTTTTCGGGTGCTCCAGCCGC
>NZ_NPKT01000002.1 GCF_008329565.1 Mycolicibacterium sp. P1-5 | reverse complement strand
GCCCCGGCCCACGCTCGATCTCGACACCCCAGCCCAACGCTTAGCCGCACTCCTCGACCAAGCTGCCTAGCCGCGTTGCGCTAACCGCTTGACTTTGAGGACGGAAGTCGCGCCCTGGAGACACAGTCGGCGCCCTCAGCGCACAGTCGATTTCAGCCTGTCTGCGAGTTGCTCGAATGTGGCGATCCAGCCGCTATGGAACGGCCCGAATTCGCTTGTCGGCAGCAGGGAATGCTCGATCGACATCAGCGTCTCGTCCACCCCGACCCGCTCGAACGTCACGTTGACGATGCTCGTTTGTGTCGGGTCCTCCCAATTCGAGTTGCTCCAGGTGAACCGCAGCTGATGCGGCCGATCGATGGTCAGGAACTGCCCGCTGATCAACACCCTGATGCCCGAATCGTCGACGTCGAAGCGCACCATGCCACCCTCGCGCGCCTCGACGGTGACGTCGACGACGCGCACCGGGTCGGGGCACATCCATGCCTTCAGCGCCTCGGGGTCGAGCCACTCGTCGAACACCATCTCGGGTGGGGCGGGCATGACCCGTTGCACGAGTACAGTCACCGTCTCACTCATCGGCCCTCGCCCTTCTTGCGGCGCAGCCGCGCGGCCAACGCATCGGCCCGCGTTGACCAGAACCGCGTCTGCTCGTCGATCCAATGTTGGGCGGCATCAAGTCCTTCCGGTCGCAGCGATACCCAGTGTTCACGTCCCCGCACCTCCCGCTGGATGAGCCCCGCCGACTCGAGTACTCCGATGTGACGCGATACGCCGGCGAACGTCATCGGCAGCGGCGCGGCAAGGTCGGTGATCCGGGCATCGCCGCCGCGCAATGTCTCGATCAGGTGGCGACGCGTCGGGTCGGCCAGTGCCGCATAGGCACGGTCCAAGACTTGATCTTCAACCATCTTGTTGACTATAGCCGCTCACCGTGGTTCGCTGAAGTCAGATCCTCAACTAACTTGTTGAACGTTTTCAAGGAGCACCACATGAAGACTCCCGACATTGTGTCGGCGCCCGAGTGGGAGGCCGCCCGCCACCAGATGCTGGTCAGGGAAAAGGAATTGACGCGGGCTCGCGACGCTCTTGCGGCGCAGCGCCGGCGCATGCCGTGGATGCCCGTCGAGAAGAACTACGAGTTCGAGGGGCCGGACGGCGCCGTCAGCCTGCTCGACCTGTTCGGCGGCCGCCGCCAGCTGATCGTCTACCGCGCCTTCCTCGATCCGGGCGTGCACGGCTGGCCCGACCACGGTTGCGTCGGATGTTCCCTGATGGCGGACCATATCGGCAATCTCGCCCACCTCAACGCCCGCGACACCACGCTGGTCTATGCGTCCCGGGGAGCGCAAGCCGACATCACGCGCATCAAGGCCACGATGGGCTGGGACATTCCCTGGTACACCATGCTGCCCGGGCCGGACGGTGCCTTCGACGTCGACTTCGGAGTCGACCAGTGGCACGGCACCAACGCCTTCATCCGTAACGGCGACCAGATCTATCGAACCTACTTCATCGACAGTCGTGGTGACGAAATCTTCGTCAACACATGGCATTTCCTCGACATGACGGCACTGGGACGCCAGGAGACGTGGGAAGACTCACCGCACGGCTATCCGCAGAACAAGCCGTACGAGTGGTGGGCCTGGCACGACAGCTACCCCGATCACACCCCGTCGAGGTGGTTCGGCGATCCCGATCCCGACGACCCAGACGATCCCCGGCCACCGCGCTGAACCAGGCATTCGACCAGCGACCCGCGGCAAACTCGGGGCAAACTGCCCCCTGCGGCTACTAGCATCAGCCCTTGTGCGACGAATACCGGCCGCGAAGGCACTGTCGATATTGATCATCGTCGCTCTCATCGTTGCCGGGTGCAGTAGCCGCCCACCACGGCCCACCGAGAAAAACACCCCGTCAGAGAACTACGGTGACATTGTCACCAGCGACGCAGTGACGGATCTCGATCCGTCGCTGCAATCGGCAGCCGGATGGGCGCAGCGCTTCACCTATGCGTCACGATCGGGAATCAACGACAGCACAACTCACGTCACAGGAATACTCCTGGCCCCCAAAGGCCGCCCGCCTGAAGGGGGTTGGCGCGTCGTCGCGTTCGGCCATCCGTCAACCGGGAGTCTGCCAGGTTGTGGCCCCTCGACGTCGCCTCTGCTGAGTTCCCCAGCCGTGTTGCAGCAGTTGCTGCAGGCCGGCTATCCGGTGGTGATGTCGGACTACCAGGCGCTGGGCAGCCTCGACAAGATCAAGGATCGGCCCGGCCGGGACAGCTACCATCCCTACCTGGACTCGACGACGGTCGGTTACAACCTGATCGATTCGGTGCGCGCCGCCCGCAAGCTCATCGAGCGTGCCGTCACGCCGGCGTCCACCTCGTGGCTTGCCTTGGGTATCGGTCAGGGCGGGCAGGCCGCATGGGCTGCCAACGAACTGATGGCAAATCAGGGTCAAAAACTGACATTGCTCGGTTCGGTCGCGATCTCGCCGGTGTCGGACATCACCGGTCTCGCTGATGCGGCCCAGGCAGGCACCCTCAACAATCAGCAACAGCTCGACCTCCAAGCCTTCCTCGCCGGCGTGAAGAACTCCTACCGTGACGACTTCCACCTCGACGACTACCGCAGCGGAATCGTCGCGCAGAAGTGGGATGAACTGCTGGGCTGCGACCCCGCGGGCCAACAGGCGCGCGCTGCGATCGCGGCTCAGATCACCCCCGACGATCTCAAACCCCACTCCCCGGCTGCGGCAGACACCCTTCGGGGCTTTCTGAAGAAGAGCAGCCTTCCGCAGGGGCCCGCGCAGGCTCCGATGCTGGTGATCTACGGAGATCACGATCCGCTGGTTCCGGCGGCGTGGACCGAGGCCGCGCTGAACCGGGCCTGCAAGTTCGGCGACGTCATCACCATCCGCCGCCTTCCCGACGGCGCGCCGGACCAACTCGACATGACCGAGGCGTTGGACTGGATGAACCAGCGCGTCAATTCCGTTCCGGCACCCAATGATTGCGGAGGCCATACATCGTGAGCCTGACGCATGGCTGGCTGTTGATCGCGCTGCAAGTCCTCGCCGGAGCGGTCCTGCTGGCCGCGATCGGGCGCAGATCGCCACGGTGGCTTCGGGTCTGGCTTCCGGTCGCGGTGCTCACCGGCGCTGCCTGTGCGGCGCTGACGTTCTGGTTCATCCATGACCAGGGGATGTCGCAGGATCCGGCTCCAGCGACGTTCTGGGTGTGGATCGTCGGCGTCGGGGTCGCCGTCGTGGTCCTGATCGTCGGTTGGGCCGGCACCGGCTGGCCGCGCCGAAGCGCCGCAATCCTGGCCGTGCCGTTGTGTCTGCTGTGCGCCGCGCTGGCGGTCAACTCCTGGGTCGGCTACTTTCCCACCGTCCAGTCCGCCTGGGAGCGGCTCAGCGGTTCCGAGCCACCGCGCTGGATCGACCAGTCGACCGTGGCCGACATGCAACGCAACGGCGTCCGGCCGACCCAGGGTGTCGTGGTCAAGGTGACCACCCCCGATGCGGCATCGGGCTTTTCGCACCGGCAGGAGTACGTCTACCTGCCGCCGGCATGGTTTGCGACCTCACCACCGCCGCAGCTGCCCGCGGTGATGATGTTCGGCGGGGAGTTCGGCCGTCCCGACGACTGGCTGCGGTCGGCCGACGCGCTTGTCACACTCGACGAATTCACCGCCCGGCACCACGGCAACGCCCCGGTGATGGTCTTTCCCGACGTCGGCGGAACATTCAGCAACGACACCGAGTGCGTCAATGGCACCAGGGGCAACGCCGCCGATCATCTCGTCAAGGATGTTGTGCCCTATGTGGTTTCGACCTTCGGCGTGAGCCCGAAGGCGGAGAATTGGGGAGTTGCCGGGTGGTCGTCGGGCGGCACCTGCGCGTTGATGCTCGGCGTCATGCACCCCGAGGTGTTCAGCACGATCGTCGACATCGACGGTCAACTCGGGCCGAATGCCGGAACCCGGGAGCAGACCATCGCGCGGCTGTTCGGCGGCGATGAAACCGCCTGGGAGACCTTCGACCCGAAATCCACGGTAGTCCGGCACGGGCCCTATGTCGGCACGTCGGCGTGGTTCGCGGTGTCATCGGACACCACCGCCGAACACCGGCCCGGCGCACACACCGGTAGCCCACCCACGCCACCGGCGGCATGGGATACCAACTCCGAAGACCACGCGGACATCGCCCACGCCTTGTGCTCGCTGGTGAGCAGCTACGGCATCGAGTGCGCGGTGGTGAACACCCATGCCTCCCATGACTTCCAGGGCGCCGGCTACGCCTTCGCCGACGCGCTGCCATGGTTGGCCGGCAGGATCGGCACCCCGGGCGTCAAGCCGATCCCGATGCCCGGCGCACCGTAGTCAGAGCACGGTCAGGCAGGCCTGCGCGATCGCCAGTTCTTCGTTCGTCGGAATCACCAGCACGGTCGTCGGGGATTTGTCGGCCGAGATCCGTCGCGCACCCCTGGCCGGGCTGTCGTTGAGATGCTCGTCGAGCTCGATCCCCAACGTCGCCAGCCCGGTCAGCGCATCGCGACGCACCCGCTCATCGTTCTCACCCACCCCCGCGGTGAATGTCACCACATCGGTGTGGCCCAGGATGGCCAGATAGGCGCCGAGGTACTTGCGCAGCCGGTGGATGTACACGTCGTAAGCCAATTGCGCTGCCTCGTCGCCGCTTTCGATCCTCCGATGGATGGCGCGAAAATCGATCTCGCCGCTCATCCCATACATTCCGGAGTGCCGGTTGAGCACGGTCTCGATCTCCTTGACACTCATGCCGGCGGTACGCCACAGGTACACCAGCACGCCCGGATCGATGTCGCCGGAGCGTGTTCCCATCACCAGGCCCTCCATCGGCGTCAGCCCCATCGACGTGTCGACCGGGCGGCCGCCGGCGATCGCCGACGCCGACGCGCCGTTGCCGAGGTGAAGCACGATCTGGTTCAGCGACTCGATCGGAGCACCGAGGAACTGCGCCGCCTGCTGGCTCACGTACTGGTGTGAGGTGCCGTGGAACCCGTAGCGGCGAATCTGCCAGCGGCCGGCCAGATCCCGATCGATTGCATACGTCGCCGCGGCAGCGGGCAGATCGTGAAAGAAGGCAGTGTCGAAGACCGCGACGTGCGGCAGGTCCGGCAGCACCCGGCGGGCGACTTCGATGCCCAGCACCGCTGGCGGATTGTGCAGCGGTGCCAGCGCGGACAGTTCCTGGAGTTTGGCGATCAGCGCGTCATCGACGACCGTGGGCCGGTACAGATCCTCGCCGCCGTGGACCACCCGGTGGCCGACGGCGACCAGCCCCATGTCGCCCAAATCCCGCCCGGCCTCGGCGAACAGGTCGAACGCGGTACGAAGGGCGGCTTCATGGTCGGTGATCGGGCCGTCGCGCCGGATCTCGCTGGTACCCGACGCCAGCGTCGCCGTCGACGTCTCCTCGCCTATCCGCTCGACCATGCCGTGCGCCAGCGATGTCGCGGTATCAGGTTCCAGTAGTTGATATTTCAGTGACGACGAACCGGAGTTGAGTACCAGAACGGTATCGGTCATCACAGTCCCTGAGCTTGGATGGCGGTGATCGCGACCGTGTTGACGATGTCCTCGACCAGCGCTCCGCGGGAGAGGTCGTTGACGGGTTTGTTCAGCCCCTGCAGCACGGGACCGATCGCGATCGCGCCCGCGCTGCGCTGCACGGCTTTGTAGGTGTTGTTTCCGGTGTTGAGGTCGGGGAAGATCAGCACCGTCGCCCGGCCTGCCACCTCAGAGCCCGGCATCTTGGCGGCGGCGACGGTGGCATCGACGGCGGCGTCGTATTGGATCGGTCCTTCCACCAGTAGCTCCGGTGCGCGTTTACGGACCAATTCGGTTGCCGCCCTGACCTTCTCGACACCGCTGCCGCTGCCCGAACTGCCGGTCGAGTAGGACAGCATCGCCACCCGCGGATCGATGTCAAACTGCGCGGCAGTGCGGGCCGAGCTGATCGCGATGTCGGCGAGTTCCTCGGCGGTCGGGTCCGGCACGATCGCGCAGTCGCCGTAGGCCAGCACCCGGTCGGACAGGCACATCAAGAAGATGCTCGACACCGTCGAGACGTCGGGTTGGGTCTTGATGATCTCGAAGGCCGGCCGCACGGTATGCGCGGTGGTGTGGGCGGCGCCGGAGACCATGCCATCGACAATGCCGTTGTGCACCAACATGGTTCCGAAGTAGGACACGTCGTGGATGATCTCGCGGGCTTGTTCGACCGTCACGCCCTTCTTCTTGCGAAGCTCGGCGTACTGGGCGGCGAACTGATCACACAGTTCGCTGGTGCGCGGGTTCAGTACGGTGGCCGCCGCCAGATCCACACCCAACTCCGCTGCGCGAGAACGCACTTGAGACTCTTCGCCGAGGATGGTCAGATCGGCGACGCCGCGGCGGAGCAGCCGTCCGGCCGCGCGCAGGATGCGGTCGTCATCCCCCTCGGGCAGCACGATCCGTTTGCGGTCGGCTCGGGCCCGCTCCATCAGCTGATAGGTGAACATCTGCGGCGTGGTCACCGTCGGGATCGGCAAGCTGAGCCGGTCCTGCAGTTCGTCGATGTCGACGTAGCGCTCCATCAGGGCGATCGCGGTGTCGATCTTGCGCTGCGAGTTGGCGGTGACCCGACCCCTGGTGCTCGCCACCGCGCTTGCGGTCTCGAAAGTGCCCAGATCGGAGGCGATGACCGGCAGCCGCAACCGCAGCCCGTTGACCAGCTGGGCGATCGAGCGGTGCAGCGGCAGACCGCCGTTGAGGATGATCGCGGACAGCGACGGGAATCCCTCCGCCGCGTGCGCACTGGTCACCGCCAGCACCACGTCGGAGCGGTCGCCCGGCGTGATCACCGCGACTCCCTCGGTGAGCCGTTCCAGACAGTGCTCGGCGGTCATACCCGCCACCAGCACGCCCATCGCCTCGCGCCCCAACAGCGACTTGTCGCCGTGGACCAGAACACCGTCGACGGCGGCGCTCAGGTCGGCGACGGTGGGCGCCACCAACAGTGGTTCCTCGGGCAGCACGTACACCCGCGGCTCGAAACCGGCGCAGGCTTCCGCAACGGCCGCCAACTGGGCCGGGTCGGCGCGGTTGGCCACCACCGCCGCGGTGTGGGCGTGCTGGGCCGCCAATTCAGCCAGGCACAGCTCGATGACCTGAGCGACTTCTGCCGGCGTGCGGTCGCGGGCCCGCACCGAGAGCAGCACAGGGGCACCCAGGTTGGCGGCGATGCGGGCGTTCACACTCAGCTCGGTGGGGGTAGCGACGTCGGTGTAGTCCGATCCGACGATCACCACCGCGTCGCAGCGGTCGGCCACATCGTGGTAGCGGTCGACGATGTCGGCGATCGCGCCGTCGGGATCGGCATGCAGCCGTTCATAGCTGACGCCGACGCACTCTTCATACGTCAAACCCGCATTGCTGTGCGCCAGCAACAACTCCAGGATGTAGTCGCGATTCTCGCGTCGGGTGATCGGCCGGAACACCCCCGCCCGCGGCACCATCGCCGTCAACCGGTGCAGGATCCCGAGTGCGACGGTGGACTTGCCGGTGTCGCCCTCGGGCGAGGCGATGTAGATCGACGTGGTGCGGGCGGCGGTCACCCCACCAGACCCTAGCCGAGCTTGCGCAGCCGCGGCTCCAGGTCCCTCTGGAACAGGTCGAGGAACCGGCGCTGGTCGTGTCCGGGCGCGTGGAACACCAGGTGGTTCAGCCCGTATTTGACGTAATCGCCGACCTTTTCGACCGCTTCGTCGGGATCCGAGGCAACGATCCACCGCTTGGCGACCTGCTCGATGGGCAGCTCGTCGGCGGCCTTCTCCATTTCGAGGGGATCGTGGATGTTGGTCTTCTGCTCGGCGGTCAGCGAGAGCGGTGCCCAGAACCGCGTATTCTCTAGCGCCAGTTCGGGATCGGTGTCGTAGGAGATCTTGATCTCGATCATCCGGTCGATGTCGTCGGGGTTCTTGCCCGCCGCCTCGGCGCCCTCTTTCATGGCGGGAATGAGCTTGTCCTTGTACAGCTCCTCGCCCTTGCCGGAGGTGCAGATGAACCCGTCACCCGCGCGGCCGGCGTACTTGGCCACCTGCGGGCCGCCCGCGGCGATGTAGATCGGGATGCCGCCCTCGGGCACGTCGTAGATCGAGGCACCCTTGGTCTTGTAGTACTCACCCTCGAAGTCGACGCGGTCGCCCAGCCACAACTCGCGCATCAGCCGCACCGATTCGCGTAGGCGCGCATACCGTTCCTTGAACTCCGGCCACTCACCCTCGTAACCGGTGGCGATCTCGTTGAGCGACTCGCCGGTGCCAACCCCGAGGAAGATTCGGTCGGGGTACAGGCACCCCATGGTGGCGAACGCCTGGGCGATGACCGCCGGGTTGTAGCGGAAGGTGGGGGTCAGCACCGATGTGCCCAAGATCAGCCGCTTGGTGCGCTCGCCCACCGCCGTCATCCACGCCAGGGAGAACGGTGCGTGCCCGCCCTCGTGACGCCACGGCTGGAAGTGGTCGCTCACCGTCGCGCTGTCCATTCCGTGCGCCTCGGCCAGCACCGCCAGCTCGACCAACTCGCGCGGCGCGAACTGCTCCGCCGATGCCTTATAACCCAGTTTCAGTTCAGCCACGCCCTCGTTTCTACTCCCCTTCGGTGGACAGCGAGTGGCCGAGTCCTATTCACGGTCACCCGCCTAGACTTGCGTCATGGCCGTGGCCCTGACCGCTATCACCGAGCGCGTCCATATGGCGCAAACGCCGCTGGTCAACTGGACCATCGTCACCGACGATGCGGGTGTCATGCTGATCGACGCCGGCTTCCCCGGCAGCCGCGACGACGTCCTGACGTCACTGCGCGAACTCGGGTTCGGTCCGGCCGACGTGACGGCAATCCTGTTGACCCACGCGCACGTCGACCACTTCGGCACCGCGATCTGGTTCGCCAAGACCCACGGCACCCCGGTCTACTGCCACGCCGACGAGGTCGGCCACGCCAAGCGCGAGTATCTGCAGCAGGCCTCGCCGCGCGATCTGATGCTGCACGCCTGGCGGCCGCGCTGGGTGAAGTGGTCGCTGGACATCATGCGCAAGGGGGCGCTGACTCATGAAGGCATTCCGACCGCGGGTGTGCTCACCGACGACATCGCCCAGAAACTCCCCGGCCGGCCGCTGCCGGTGCCGACGCCGGGTCACACCGGCGGGCACTGTTCCTACATCGTCGACGGCGTCCTGGTCGCCGGTGACGCGCTGGTGACCGGACATCCGCTGTCCCCGAACAAGGGTCCGCAGCTGCTACACCGGGTGTTCAACCACGACGAGCCGGGCTGCGTGCGCAGTCTGTCCGAATTGGCGATGCTCGAAACCGATGTGCTGATCCCCGGGCACGGCGACCTGTGGATCGGGCCGGTTCGCGAGGCGGCGCGTCAGGCGACCTCGGCTTGAGTCACCGAATTGGCTTGTGCCGCTGGATATTCAGTTCGAGACAGTGAGCGTTTTGACGAACGCGATCGGATACTGCTCGGAGTCACTGGGTAGTGGCTCGTCCAGCCGGCTATAGCCGGCGCTGCCATAGAGCGCTTCGGCTTCGGGTTGCCGGTTGCCGGTGGTCAGATAGATGCGCCGGTAGCCACGGCGGGCGATCTCGGCCTCCAACGCCGCGAGGAGCGTCGCAGCATGGCCTTGGCGCCGGTGCCGGCTGTCGGTCCAGATCCGCTTGAGTTCGGCGGTGTCGTCATCGAAGCGGCAGAACGCGCCACCGGTCACCGGCTGATCGTCGAGCAGTCCGATGAGCATGCCGCCGCCGGGCGAGCGAAACTGTTCGGCCGGATGATTGCGCAGCCACCGCGCGACCGCCGATTCGGGAGCCTCGTAGCGGGTCGCGTACTCCACGGCGAGTTCGGCCAGCAGCGGCTGTGCGAGCGGGTCGTCCTCGTCGACCGGGACGAAGCGCAATCGGTTCACCCCGTCGAGTGTGCAGCCAGGGCGGCGAGCGTGCATTGAGGGCGACGGTTCGGGAGAAATTTCGGCCTGGACGCACGCTCGAAGCCCTCAGTACACGGTCGATCGCACAACAACCTTTCGCCGAATATTTGACACCTGTAAAGTCCCTGGCCATGGACAAGATCCGCGGCAAGACCATCGCGATCACCGGCGCTGCGCGAGGCATCGGTTTCGCCACCGCACGGGCCCTCCTGCAACGCGGCGCACGGGTGGTGATCGGTGACCGGGATGTAGCGCTCGAGGAGTCGGCGGTCGCCCAGCTCAGCAAGCTCGGGCCGGTCTCGGGCTATCCGCTCGATGTCAGCGACCCCGAGTCGTTCGCAACCTTCCTCGACAAGGCCCGCGCTGACGGCGGCGGACACATCGACGTACTGATCAACAACGCCGGCGTCATGCCGGTCGGGCCCTTCCTCGACCACACCGACCAAGCGGTGCGCACCGCCGTCGAGGTGAACTTCTATGGCGTGCTCACCGGCTGCCGGCTGGTGCTTCCCGAAATGGTCAGGCGCCGCAGCGGCCACATCGTCAACATCGCCTCGATGGCCGGCATGCTCGCGGTGCCGGGGCAGGCGCTGTACGCGGGTACCAAGTTCGCGGTGGTCGGACTGTCTACCGGGCTGGCCGACGAGTACGCGCCGCAGGGTGTCCAAATCAGCTGTGTCATGCCGACATTCACCAACACCGAGCTGATCTCGGGCACCCACACCACGGCCGCCACCAAGCCGGTGCAGCCCGAGGACATCGCCGCGGCGGTGGTCAAGGCACTGGACAAGCCGACGACGTCGATCTCTGTTCCCGGTTTCTCGCGTTTCCTGGCTGCCGCGGTGATGTTCCTGCCGCCGCGCGGCCGGCGCTGGTTGTCCACGCGGATGGGCACCGACCGGGTGTTTCTCGACTTCGACACCAGCGCCCGCGCCGCCTACGAGAAGCGGGCCCAGAGCGCGACCGGTGTGGTGGAGACCCCGGACAAGCCCTAGCCCGTCGGTTGGTCGGTGAACTCGTCGACCAGCAGCCGCACCCGCTCGGCGTCGTAGTCGGGACGCAGTCGGCCGGCCCGGGTGAGCGTGACCAGTCCGTGCAGCGCCGCCCAGAACACTTCGGTGAGGGTGTCGGCGTCCCGATCACCGGTGACCTCGGCTATTCCACAACGGATTTCCTCGAAGGCCGCCTCGAGCTCGGGTGGGGTTTCGGCTGCGGCGAAGCGCAGTCCGGTGGCGCGGGTGAACATCGCGTCGTAAACCGCTGGGTTCTGGCGAGCGAAGTCCAGGTAGGCATGCGCGATCCGGGTCAGGGCGTTGCCGCTCGGGTCGGGACTCGAGCGGGCCTCCCGCATCGCGTGCGCGAGTTCGCCGAATCCGTCGAGCGCGACCGCATCCGCGATCTGCTCCATACCGCTGAAATGCTTGTACAACACCGGCTGGCTGTACTCGATCTCCGTCGACAAGCGACGGGTGGTGACGGCCTCCCAGCCCTCCGCCTCGGCCACGGTGCGGGCCGTAGCGACGATCAGCCGCCGGCGTGCCGTCCGGTCGCGCTCGCGGCGATCATCGATGGCCATACCGCACGATAGCACCGCTAGAACAAATAGCGGCGCTATTGCGCACCTTCCCTTTGGGAGTTAGCATTGCTAGCACCTGGCCCGGAAGGGAGCTCAACATGGATTACGACCTCATCAGCCGACTCGCACTAGTGGTCGCGGTGCTGGCGACCGGGGTGGTGTACGGCACTGACGTGTTCTGCGCGATCGTGCTGCGGCCTGCTCTGGCATCGGTCGACGACGGCGCGCTGGTTTCGGTCGCGGGTCTGGTGCACCGCTACGGCGACCGGAGAATGCCGGTGCCGGGCATACTCGGCGTACTGGCCACCGTGGTAAGTGCAGTGCTGGCAGCGGCGGCCGACCACCGCGCGCAGGCAATCGCGGCAACCATTGCTTTGGTTCTGCTGCTGGTTTGGCTCACGATCTACACCCGGGTCAGCGCACCGATCAACCGCCAAATGACGGTGGCCGCTGTCGACCGCCAGGCACTACCCAACGGCCGTGCACTGCAGGCGAAGTGGGATCAGGTCATCAATGCCCGCGCGATCCTGCAAGGGCTCGCAGTAGCCGGCCTTTGCGTAGCGCTGGCGATCTGACGATGCATCAGGGGACTCTCACCATGATCACTGGCTACGCACTCTCCGGACTCATTGCCGTCGCCATCGTCTTCATCGGCGCGCGGTTCCTCATCACGCCCGCGATAGCCGCCGCCGGCTACGGGGTGCCGCCCGGCCCAGACCAGAAATTCGTGCGCGCGTATCTGAGCGCCAAGGGCGTGCGAGACATCGCCTCAGGATTGTTCATCGCCATCTTGATGCTCGCCGGTGCTACGCATCTACTCGGGTGGATCATATTGGCCGCCACGGTGATTCCAGCGGCCGACGCTGCGATAGTGCTCAAGAACGACGGCCCCAAGCCGGTCGCTTTCGGTGTCCACGGCGGCACAGCCATCGTCATGCTCGCGATAGCGGCGCTGCTGCTCGTCTCCTAGCTTCACAAAGCGTCCAGGCTGTAGGTATCGACACGCCTGCTCGCACTTTCGGACGGCACCTACAGCCTCACCGACATCAGCCGAGCGTCGGCACAGCGTCGCCGGGGCGATATGACTCGACCGAGTCGATCTGCGCGAGAAGCACTTCCGGCTCGATGGTGTAGAGCGCGCCCCGCTCCTCGCCGGTGCCGACCAGCACCGCACTGACACTCTCCGGGAAGTCGTCCTCTGCGCCGGAGGCGGTGATCCAGACCCGAGTGACCGGCTCGTACCTCTCGTCGGGGACCGCGGCGGCCGATGGCTCGTAGAACCAGCTGATCAGCGTGTCGGTGGAGAACTCGGCGTCGAATGTCCAGCCGCGAGAGGTCATCCACTGGTCGAAGGTCTCGACGGCTTGAGCGAGCTCGACATCGACGTCGTCGACCGTGGCCGCCACATCGTCGGGAAGCCACCGTGCGTCACGGCCGGACTGCCGCTTCTTGCGGCGAGCTTTCTTTGCGTCGGAGTTGCGGGACATGTTAGCCCAGCGCACGTTCCAGGTCGGTGATCAGATCGTCGGTGCCTTCCAGCCCCACCGAGATCCGGACCACCCCGTCGCCGAGCCCGATCGAGGCGCGGCCTTCCGGGCCCATTGCGCGGTGGGTGGTGGTAGCTGGATGCGTGACAAGCGATTTGGCGTCGCCGAGGTTGTTCGAGATGTCGATCACCTGCAGCTTGTCCAGCACCTCGAACGCCCGCTCCTTCCCGCCATCGAGTTCGAACGTCAACACGGTGCCGCCGCCGCGCATCTGGCGCTTGGCCAAGTCGAACTGCGGATGCGATTCCAGGAACGGGTATTTCACCCAGTTCACACCCGGCTGGGCTTCCAGGAATTCGGCGATCCGCTGCGCGGAGCGGTTCGAGTAGTCCACCCGCACCGCCATCGTCTCCAAACCCTTCAGCAGCACCCAGGCGTTGAACGCCGACAGGGCGGGTCCGGTGTGGCGCATCAGTTTCTGCACCGGGCCGTCGATGTACTCCTTGTCGCCGAGGATCGCTCCGCCGAGCACCCGGCCCTGACCGTCGATATGCTTGGTGCCCGAGTACACCACCACATCTGCGCCGAGCGGGAAGCCCTGCTGCAGCAGCGGAGTGGCAAACACGTTGTCCAACACCACTTTTGCACCCGCAGCGTGCGCCATCTCGGAAACCGCGGCGATGTCGACCAGCGACTGCATCGGGTTGGACGGGGTCTCGAAGAACACCGCTTGGGTGGGCACCGAAAGCGCCTGCTCCCACTGCGACAGGTCGTCGCCGTCGACGAAGACGGTCTCCACACCCCAGCGCGGCAAGATCTCGTTGCACACCACGAAGCACGAGCCGAACAGGCTGCGCGCGGCGACCAACCGGTCCCCGGCACCCAGCAGTGCACCCAGCGAGGTGAACACCGCAGCCATGCCAGACGCCGTGGCGAACGCGGCAGGCGCGCCCTCGATCAGCCGCAGACGTTCCTCGAACATCGAAATCGTCGGGTTGCCGTAGCGCGAGTACACAAACCGGTCGATCTCACCGGTGAACGACTTCTCCGCCTCAGCGGCCGAGGCGTACACATAGCCCGAGGTGAGGTACAGCCCCTCGGCGGTCTCCTCGAACCCGGAGCGCAACAGACCGCCCCGCACGCCGAGGGTCGCCTGGCTGACACCATCGGGCAGCGGCGCGGGAATGCGGACCGAGGGCACCGGATCAGCCGAGTCGGTCATGACTGCTTCCAGGGCAGACCCAGCGCGCGCCAGCCGTTGCTGCCGCGGTGGCCGTCGGAATCGAGCTGGCCTTCGAACCCGTCAAGCATGTTGTAGGACGGCGCGATCCCCGCGGCAGTCGCCATCTCGGCCGCCGGAATGGAACGGTTGCCGGAGCGGCAGATGAACACCACCGGACGTTCGCCGGGCGTGACACCGGCGGCGGTCAGTTCAGCGACGAAGTTCTCGTTGCGCTGACCGTTGCCCCGATTCCACTCGACGAACACCACGTTGCGACCCAGGCTGGTCAGATCGGGCACGCCGACCCAGCGCCATTCGGCGTCGGTGCGACAGTCCACCAGCACCGCGTCGGGGTTCTCGCTGAGCAACTTCCAGCTCTCCTCAGGGGTGATATCTCCTGCATAGCTCACGTGCCCGAGTCTCCCACAACTACCTTGGACGAACCGCGCGCACCTAGACGGGCCCCGGCGAGCAGACCGTCCATTCCCCGTTCTCGCGGGCGAAGGTCATCGGCGTCTTGAGCTTGTTATCGGCCGCGTGCTCGAAGTGGTAGGTGACGGTCGCGGTGGCCTTATCGCCGTCGACTTTCACATCGGTGATGTCGTCGACGTACCGTGCGCCGTGCGTGGCTTTCGACTTCTGTTGGTCGGCAAGGACATTCGCTTCGGCACCCTGCTGTGCGGCGCAGGTGTACTTACGGAAGTCCGGGTAGTTGTCGCGCTGCAGTGCGTCGTTCTGGCCGACGGCGGCGCGGCCGACCTTGACGTCCTCGTTCATCGGCTTCTTGTTGACCAACCAACCGATCCCCACCGCGGCAAGCACCAGCACCGCTACGGCCAGGGCGATCAGAATCGGCATCGGACTGGCGCCGTCGTCCTCGGGTTCGGTCACTGCCGCCACACCCGGTGCAAAGCGGTCGACACCTGGCGCACCCTGTCGCGGGCGGTGGTGACGTCGGAGGCGGTGGCCAGCGCGACCCCGAGCCGCAACCGCGCGGCACCCTCGTGCCGGCCCAACAGCCGCACGTCGCTTTCCGGCACAACCAACGCCTCGGCCAGAATTGCCGGATTGATGCCCGTACTGCCGGCGTTCTCCTCGGCACCGCCGTAGGTGACCTCGGCTGCGCCGGGCGAAACCATGATGGTGTCCACCGTCAACCCCAGAACGGCACGGGCGTGCAGCTCGAACTCCGACAACCGCTGGGTTCGCAGCGTGACCAAGCCGCTGTCGTACGGGCGGACGCTGACATCGGAGAAGTACACCTCGTCACCGCGAACCAGCAGCTCCACCCCGAACACCCCGCGCCCGCCGAGTGCCCGCACGATCCGCGCGGCCACCGACTTCGCTGCACCCAGCGCTGCCACGGTCATCTGCTGCGGCTGCCAGGACTCCAGAACTCCGCCGTCGACCTGACGATGCCCGATCGGCTCGCAGAAGTGCAGGGTCGGTCCGGCTGGACCATCGGTCCGAACGGTCAGCAAGGTGACCGCGTAGTCGATCTCGACGACGGTCTCGGCCAGCACCCGGTTGTGCGGTACCCGCCCACCGGCGGCGACGGCGCGCTGCCACGCGGGCTCCACGTCGTCGGGACGCAGCAGCACCGACTGGCCTTGGCCGGGCACCCCGATCACCGGCTTGACCACCAGCGGGAAGCCTGCGTGGTCGGCGACGGCGGTCAGCTCGTCGACCGACCCGGCGAACCAGAACGGTGCGGTCGGCAAGCCCAGGTCGTCGGCGGCCAGCCGCCGCATCCCCTCCCGGTCCAGGCTCAGCTGGGTGGCGTAGACACCCGGAACCACCTGGGTGGTTCCGCTATCGGCCGCCGCGCGCAGCGCGTCGATGGCCACGGCGTTGGTGTCGACCACGATGTATGCCGGTTGGACGCGGGCGATGGCTGCGGTCAGCTCCTCGGGATCGGTGATCTTCACGACCAGCGCCTCGTCGGCGACCTCGTGGGCCGGTGCGTCGGCGTACCGATCAACGGCGACCACCTCGGCTCCGAGCCGTTGGAAAGCCAGCACCAACTCCCGACTCAGCTCACCCGACCCGACCAGCATCACGCGCATGATGCCCAAGGATAGGTGGGCTCAGCCCCGAGCAGGCCAGTGCCAGGGCGGCTCGTCGAGCAGGCCCTGGCCGACGATCGCGGTCCGGCCCTCTTCCTTGGTGAGTTCGATCGCGTTGACGTCGGGCTGTTGGGCGCGCAGCGCCTCGACCAACGCGGCGGCATGGGTGACGACGATGATCTGCGCGCGCTCCGCGGACCGCGCGATCAACGCGGCCAGTGCGGGCAGCAGGTCGGGGTGCAGGCTGGACTCCGGTTCGTTGAGCACGGTCAGCTCGGCAGGCCGCGGCGTGAGCAGGGCGGCAGCCCACAGCAGATAGCGCAGCGTGCCGTCGGACAGCTCAGTCGCCGTCAGCGCCCGCAGCATGCCGGGCTGGTGCAGGGTCAACTCGAAGCGGCCGTCGGCGCTTGGGATCTCCACCCGGCTGCCTGGAAACGCGTTGTCGACGGCCTGGTGCAGCGCATCGGCGTCACCGATCTCGGCGATGGTTTGCAGCGCCGCAGCCAGGTCGGCACCGTCATGACTCAAAACCATTGTCCGAGTGCCGATCTGTGGCCGGCGGGCAGGAGCGTCGGCATCGGTGCGGACATGGTCGTAGAACCGCCAGGACCGGACCCGCTCACGCAATGCCAGCAGTTCAGGCGCCGCCTGCGGGTCGGCGACCTCGCTCAGCATGCTGTCGAACGGCCTCAGCATGGCCGCCGTGCGCCAGCCGTCGTCGGCATCGCGGAGCAGAACCGTCCGCACCGAACGCTGGGCCAACAACGCCGAGGGCCGCAGCGCCGCACCTACCCAGACGGCCTCCGACTTGATCTCGGGGTCCAGGTTGAAGGCCGTCTCGGTCTCCTGGGGCATGCCGAAGTCCACCGCGTAGCCGAAGTCGTCCCCGGCAAAGCCGAGCTTGAGGCTTACCGGCCCCTTCTTGCCCGGACCGGCCCACATCGTCGAGCTCAGGCCGCCCTCCCGGGCCAGCGCGTTGACCGCGCCGTTGCGCGCCGAATCAGCCAGCAGCCGCAGCGCCCGGTACAGGCTGGACTTCCCGGAGCCGTTCGGTCCGGTGACGACGTTGAGGCCGCGCAGCGGCAGGATCAGCCGGCGCAGTGATCGGTAGTTCTCCACGGCGACGGTGTCGAGCACGCCCTCACCTAACCAGGACCTGCCGACAGGGAGTTAGACGGCAATGGCCATGGGTGTGGGCACCGCGGTGGCCGGCGGCAGCGGCTGAACGCCAGGTACCGGTGTGTAGGGCCACAGGTCCGGCGGGATGATCTCGTTGCCGGTCACACCGGTCAGCCGCGCGATGATCTGCGCCGGGATGTTGGCCAGCTGGTAGAGGACCGCACCGACGAACTGGATGGGTAGTTTCAGCGGTGACGACATGTCGGCGGTGAGGCCATTGAACAGCGTGTACACCACATACGGGATGGTGGCGGCAATGGTCCGGACGACCAGCGCCGCGTTGGTGGCGATATCGGGATAGCCGTACATGTCGATCGCGTCAGTAAGGGCCTGATTGAGCGCTGCCTGACCGGCCACGACCGGCTTGTAATCATTTGCGGCGCGCTCCATCAGGGGCTTGCCCTGGGAGTAGGGCTCCGGCGCCAGGCCGAACAGCGCGGACACCGTCGGGGTGACGTCTATGTTGAGGTAGGTGTTGTTGATCGCGCCCGCCGTGAAGCCGGCACCATTCGCGATAACGAACGTCGTCGTCTCCCAAGGTGTTTGGAAGCCGTGCGCACGCATGTCGGACCCGATACGGATGGTCGGCCACGGCACCTGGCCGTGGTCGGTGGTCACGAGCACGGTCCATTTCTCGGTCGGATGCGCGGTGTTCCACGCGTCGACCGCCGTCATGATGTCGCCGACGTTCGCATCGGCGTTGCGCAGCGCTTGAGCGTATTCCGGCGATCCGGCCGACGTTTCGTGACCGGTGTTGTCGACGCCGACGAAGTAGCTGAACTGGAAGCTCGAAACCCCGGCCGTGGTGGCGTTGATCGCGTCGACGGACGCCTGGCCCACCAGGTCGTCGGTTTTCAGCCAGCTGTTCTGATACTTCGGGAAGAACTTGATCGTGTCGGCTGGGAGCAAGCCGGCGCCGGCGATCTGGGCGATGTTCTCCCAGTCGGCGATCGCCGTGGTCTGGATGTTCGGGTCATAGGCCTCGAGCTGATTGAAGACCGTCGGCCACTTGTTGTACGTCCACGGCGTGAAGACGTTGTTGATGACGCCGGCCGTCTCACCCCACACGCCCGTGAGGATTCCCGTCCACGAGGGATTGGAGATCGTGGTGTGTCCGACGATCGTCGACGCGGCGGTGGTCCCGCCGCTCATCAGGGCCTGCAGGTTCACGTTCGCGTCATCGGCGAGGATCGCGCTGAGGTTGGTGCCGTCGATACCGATCACCAACACATGCGTCGGAGTGCTCACTCCCAGTGTGCTGACCGATCCGCCCCCACCGGCCGCGGGCAATGCCGTTGCGGTGATGACAGCGCCGCGGCGGCTGCGCGCGAACTTGGGCGATGCCGGGCTCGACACTGCACTGGCCGAGGCGGCCGGCGTGACGCCGAGCGTCGAGACGGCCAACGAAAGCGCTTCTGCTGCTGGTGATGTCGCAGCAGGAGCCGCTTTGCGGCTGGCCGACGCCACGGCCGGTTGGCTGATCGTGCCGGCGTTCCTGGCCTTGGCCGCCGGCTGGGATGCCGGACTCTGTGAGCGCGCGCGGGCCTTCGGCCCGGCATTTGACGTGCCGGCATTCGAGGAACTCGCCGACGGGCCTGGGTTGGAATCGGTCGAATCCGCGTACGCGACCGCGGCGGCGACCGTCGTCCCCAGGCCGAAGATGCCCGCGGCGGCGACTCCCACACAGAGTTGTTTGGTTCTCTTCATTGACCCCACTCGATTCCCCAAGACCCGTTAGACGCCAGTAGTTTTGCCTACTTGGGCATGGTCCGCAGCAAAGTCGGAAAAAATGACGCGACCGTGAGTAGACCGGCTATGAACGCAGATCGGCGCGGAACGCTGTCATCGCTTCGAGAACTGCGGTGAAGACCCGGTGCGCGGCCGCGAGATCCCGATCGGTCAGTTCGGCCAGTGCGCGATGGGTGTGGGCGGCCAACGGTGTGAAAAACGCCCGGCCTACCTCGATGCCGTGATCGGCGTAGCGCAGGATCACCTTGCGCCGGTCGGCCGGATCCGAGTCGCGCTGCAGATGGCCGGATTCGATCATCCGCTCGACCAGATAGGTGATGGCCGCCCCCGACAGGCCCATCCGGGTGCGCAGCTCGCCGGCGGTCAGCGGAGTACCGGCGTTCTCGGCAACCATTATGTGCACCAGCGCGCGGAAGTCAGTGGCCGACAGCTGATGGATCCCGGCGAACGCGCGGCCGATCTGATCGGACTCGGCCGACAACGCCTGGACATCGGCGACCACCGCCGACTCCAGGGCTGGTCGGCCATCTGAATCCATTGGGCCAGGATATCTGTTAAGAAGATGAAATGTTAAGAAATTGAAGCTATGTTGGTGTAATGCACCAAGGACTCGACGGCCGGCGTCCCGTCTGGGGCCGCATCGGCGAGCTCGTCAGCAACCGACATTCTTGGCTTTTAGCCCTGGTCATTGCGGTGATCGGCGGCGGCCTGATGGGCGTCATCGGCCAGAGTTCCGGCGCCGACCAGTCGCCGGTCTCGCTGCCGCCCAGTGCCGAATCGGCGAAGGCGGCCGCGCTACTCAAGGACTTCCCTGGCGGTGGTGCGGCCCCGGTGATCCTCGTCGTCAGCCGGGCGGGTGGTGTGGCGCTGACACCGGCCGACCTGGCCGCCGTCGAGGCGGCCCGTGGCCGTATGGTCGCCACCACCGGCAAGGGCGGCCCGCCCATTCCGGTGACCGCGTCCGACGACGGCAAGGCCGCCTTGGCGCCGGTGCCGGTCGACCCGACGCTGTCCGGCTTCGCACTCAACGACGAAGTCAAGTCGCTGCGGGAGGCGGCCAAGTCGGGACTGCCGGACGGCCTCACGGCCAATGTCACAGGTGGCCCGGCGTTCGGCGCCGACATCGCCAACGCGTTCTCCGGTGCCAATATCACCCTGCTGGCCGTCACCGGGGCCGTGGTCGCATTGCTGCTGATCATCACTTACCGCTCACCGGTGCTGTGGCTGGTGCCCCTTCTGGTCATCGCGTTCGCCGATCGGGTGGCAGCGGTGCTGGGCTCCGCGATCGCCGAAGCCACCGGCATGGCCGCCGACGGTTCGACGTCGGGCATCACCAGCGTGCTGGTGTTCGGTGCAGGGACGAACTATGCGCTGCTGTTGATTTCGCGCTACCGCGAGGAACTGCGAACCTTCGCTGATCATCGAAGCGCACTACGCACCGCCGTCCGGTTCGCCGGCCCGGCGATCGCGGCCAGCAATGCGACCGTCGTCCTCGCCCTGCTGACCCTGCTGTTCGCATCATCACCGAGCACCCGCAGCCTTGGTGTCCAGGCCGCCTCCGGACTGGTGGTCGCCGCCGTCTTCGTGTTGCTGGTGTTGCCGCCGCTGCTGGCATTGTTCGGCCCGAAGTTGTTCTGGCCGTTCATCCCTCGCGCCGACGGTGAACAGCTGACCGCGACCGGCGCGTGGCATCGGGTCGCGGACTGGGTGTCGAATCACGCCGGCCGGGTCACCGTCGCCTCCACCGCGGTGCTGATCGCGCTGGCCGCCGGCCTGCTGGCAACGCCGGTGGGGCTCAACCAGATCGATCAGTTCAGGGTCAGCGCCGACTCGGTGTCGGGTTACCGGGCGCTGTCGGCCCACTTCCCCGGCGGCCTCACCGATCCGACACGGGTCATCGGTCACACCGACGCCGGTGCCGCGCTCGAGCAGGCCATCCGGACCACTCCTGGTGTCGTCTCGGTCAATCCAGCGGGTGAGTCGGCTACCGGCCTCACCCAATGGCAGGTTGTGCTCGCTGCCGAGCCCGCCTCGGATGCATCCTTTGATAGCGTTGCCGCCCTTCGCAATTCAGTACACCGGGCCGATCCCGGCGCGCTGGTGGGCGGATCGGATGCGCAGGCGCTCGACGCCAAGAATGCTGCCGTGCACGACCGCTGGGTGGTGATCCCCGCCATCCTGGTCGTCGTGCTCGCCGTGCTGTACATCCTGCTGCGGGCCGCGCTCGCCCCGCTGGTGCTCGTGACCGCCACCGTGCTGTCGACGATGGCCGCACTGGGGCTGGGCGGTTGGGTCAGCGTGCACCTGCTGGGCTTTCCCGCGCTGGACAGCACCACACCGCTGTTCGCCTTCCTGTTCCTGGTCGCACTCGGCGTGGACTACACGATCTTCCTGGTGACCCGGGCTCGCGAGGAGACACCGCAGCACGGCACCCGAGGCGGGATCGTGCGGGCGGTGTCGGCGACCGGAGCCGTGATCACCAGTGCCGGCATCGTGCTGGCGGCGGTGTTCACCGTGCTGGGTGTGCTGCCGCTGATCGTGCTGACCCAGCTGGGAATCATCGTGGGTCTGGGCATCCTGCTGGACACCTTCGTGGTTCGCACGGTGGTCATCCCGGCACTGTTCACCCTGATCGGCCCTGCGATCTGGTGGCCGGCGTTTTCGCGCTCCGAGCTCGATACCGCAGAGGGCGCGTAACGTCGTGGCATGACATCCGCCGCCGCGCTGCCGCCACTGCACATGCGGCGCAACGGGTTCGACCCGACCCCGGAACTGCGCGACATCCGGGATGGCAGCGGCGTGATCACCGCCGTCAACGCATTCGGCATGCAGGTGTACCTCATCACCCGCTATGACGACGTCAAGGCGGTGCTGTCCGATCACGAGCATTTCGCCAACGGCAGACCGCCGGGGTTCATCGTGCCCGGCGCCCCACAGCTCCCGGCAGAGGAGCAAGCCAGCGCGCGCGCCGGCAACCTGCTGGCCCTCGATCCGCCCCAGCACACCCGGCTGCGCCGAATGCTGACAGGCGAGTTCACCGTGCGCAGGATGAAGACGCTCGAGCCGCGGATCGTCGAGATCGTCGACGCGCGGCTGAATGCGCTCGAGACTGCCGGTACGCCAGCCGATCTGGTGGCCGAGTTCGCCCTGCCGATCCCATCGCTGGTCATCTGTGAGCTGCTCGGAGTGCCCTACACCGACCGCGACGATTTCCAGCGCCGCAGCGCCCGCCAACTCGATCTGTCCATCCCGATCCCGGAACGACTCGAGCTGGTGCGCCAGGGCCGCGACTACATGGGCGCCCTGGTGGCTTCGGCTCGCCGCGCGCCCCGCGCGGACATGCTCGGGATGCTGGTGCGCGAGCACGGCGACGAACTCAGCGACAACGAGCTGATCGGGATCGCGGCGCTGCTGCTGCTGGCCGGCCACGAGACCACATCGAACATGCTGGGATTAGGCACGCTCGCGCTGCTGCGCCATCCTGATCAGCTTGCCGCGGTACGCGACGACCCCGATGCGGTGGCCCCGGCCGTCGAGGAACTGCTGCGCTGGCTGTCGATCGTGCACAGCAGCATCCCCCGGCTCGCCACCGCTGACACCGAGGTCGCGGGGGTTCCGATACCGGCAGGCAGCCTGGTGCTGGCGTCCTTGGCGTCGGGCAACCGGGACGTCGCGTTCGTCGACGATCCCGACGAACTGGATATCAAGCGAGATATGGTGAACCACTTGGCATTCGGCCATGGCGTACACCACTGCCTGGGTGCACCGTTGGCGCGCATGGAGATGCGGATCGCGTTCCCCGCCCTGCTGCGTCGCTTTCCGGCATTGACGCTCGCCGAGCCGTTCGACGAAGTCGAGTTCAAGCCGTTTCACTTCATCTACGGATTGCGTTCCCTCGCTGTCGCCTGGTGATCCTCGAACACGCCCGCGCGCGCGAGTAGCAGAAGACTCACCACCAGCACCCAGATCGGGAAGCAAAGCGTCAGCCACATGCTCACATCGCTGGCGATCAGCAGCGCCACGGCGAGCAGATAGCTCACGTACACCAGCCAGCGCGGCATCAGCCCGGTGCGCAGCCAGATGGTGGCCAGCGAGATCATGAACACCGCCGCCATCCGCAGTGCGTAGGTTTTCGCCAGCGCAAGCACCACCATCTGTCCGAACATCGCCACCTCGGTATGGCCGAGCAGCTCGTGTCCAACAGCGGAATTACTGGCCGCCAGGCCCGCCCCGATCGCACTCGTGATGAACATCATCGCCAGGAACAGCAGCCCGCTGCCCAGGAACACCGAGGAGAAGAACTTGTCTTCCAACCGGCCCAGGCCGTCGCGCACAACGCCGATGAACCACAGGAAGCTGATACCTGCGAACGGCATCAGGATGGCAGCGATCTTCATCTTTCCGCCGGCCCCATCAAGCCACTGCGAACCGGGTTGCGCGCCTTCTGGCAGCGAAGACCGGATCAGGATCAGGTTCGCGCCGAACAACAACGCGAACGCGACGCCCGCTGCCGCGGCCGCCCGCGGCGTGGTCAGGCTTTTCAGGGTTGACGAGCTTTTGGTACTGATGATGGAGTCGGCCACCCGGTCATGGTGACAGACTCAGGGCTGTCCGGGCAGCAGACGCACCATCAACCCGTGCGCTTCGGCGCAGAGCGTGCCGTCGGGGGTTCTCATGTCGGCGTTGACGAAGGCCTTGCGACCCTCGGCTTCTCGTAGCCAGCCACGCACTGTCAACTCGGTGTCGATCGGGGTGACGTTGCGGTAGTCGACGTGCAGGAACGCGGTCCGGCTGATCGGGCGTCCGGTGGCGTGGATGACCATCCCGAACACCGAGTCGAACGTCAGTGGCAGCACACCGCCGTGCACGGCGTAGTTGCCGCCGACATGAAACCGGCTGAACCGTACGGTCAATTCCACTGCTTCGGAATCGAATTGCGTGACCCGGTAGGGCGGCATCAGCAAGCTGCCTGCGCCGGGCAGGCTCGGCACCCGATTGGCCGGGCCAACCCCCTCGGGGGCCTCGAAGTCCGCCAGCAGCCGCACCAGTTCTTCGGCTCGGTCAGCGGCCGCGGTCCAGGTGTCGGGGTCCGGGTCGGCCGACACGGCAAGGTCCTGCACCCGGCGCATCGCGGTCAGGAACCGCCCGAATCCCGGGCCTGGCTGGGCAACTTCGAATTTCGGGAAGCCGCCGTGTTTGTAGTAGTCAGGGTCGAGTTCGTGTTCGGCACGATCGGTCATCGCGGGGCCAGCACATCGCGGCGCACGATCGTCTCGTCCCGGCCCGGCCCGACGCCGATGCACGAAACATAGGCTCCGGCAAGCTCTTCCAGCCGCAGCACGTAGTCACGCGCCTTTGCCGGCAGATCCTCGAACTCGCGTGCCGTCGAGATGTCCTCCCACCAGCCGGGCAGTTCTTCGTAGATCGGCTCGGCGCGGGCGATGTCGCTCTGGGTCATCGGCATCTCGTCGGTGCGCTTTCCGTCTATCGAGTAGCCGACGCAGATCGGCACCGTCTCCAGGCTGGACAACACGTCGAGCTTCGTCAGGAAGTAGTCGGTGATGCCGTTGACCCGGGTGGCGTAACGGGCGATCACGGCGTCGAACCAGCCGCAGCGCCGGCGGCGCCCAGTGGTCACGCCGATCTCCCCGCCGGTCTTGGCGAGGTACTCGCCGTGCTCGTCGAACAGCTCGGTGGGGAACGGTCCCGATCCGACGCGGGTGGTGTACGCCTTCAAGATGCCCAGCACGGTGGTGATCCGGGTCGGACCGATGCCCGACCCGACGGCGGCGCCGCCGGCGGTGGGATTCGACGAGGTGACGTACGGATAGGTGCCGTGGTCGACGTCGAGCAGCGTGCCCTGCGAACCCTCCAGAAGAACCGTCTCCCCGGCCTCCAGCGCGGTGTTGAGGGCCAGGCGGGTGTCGGCGATGCGGTGCTTGAAGCCGTCGGCCTGGGCCAGGAGCGTCTCGAGCACCTCGTCGGCGTCCAGCGCCTTGCGGTTGTAGATCTTGACCAGCACCTGGTTCTTGAGCTCGAGGGAGGCCTCGATCTTGGCGGCCAGTAGGTCACGGTCGAGGACGTCGGCGGCGCGGATGCCCATCCGGGCGATCTTGTCCTGGTAGCAGGGGCCGATGCCACGGCCGGTGGTGCCGATCTTCTTGCTGCCCATGTAACGCTCAGTGACCTTGTCGATGGCCACGTGATAGGGCATCAGCAGGTGCGCGTCCGCGGAGATCAGCAGACCCGAGGTGTCGACGCCGCGGTCCTCGAGTCCGGCGAGCTCGTCCAACAGCACACCCGGGTCGACGACGACGCCGTTGCCGATGACGTTGGTGACCCCGGGGGTCAGGATCCCGGAGGGGATGAGGTGCAGGGCGAAGTTCTCGCCGGTGGGTAGGACCACGGTGTGCCCGGCGTTGTTACCGCCCTGGTAGCGCACCACCCACTGCACGCGTCCACCGAGCAGATCGGTGGCTTTTCCTTTGCCCTCGTCACCCCACTGGGCGCCGATGAGGACGATTGCCGGCATGGTATTTCTCCTGCTTATTGTGGTGCAGCCGGTGACCTACCCTATCGGAGCGCAGCACGAGGAGTGTCGTTGACCAACATCAACATCGCCGTGTTGCGTTTCGGGGGCCGCCGACTGCCCCGCGCGCTGGCGTCCTTGCCCTGCCACAACGGTGACGACACGGCCGGGATCGACGCCGCGGCACAGGTGGCGGCGAGGGTGGTGGTCGTGGGGTCTTCGGCCGACTTGGCGGTGGTGCTGACCCGGTTGATGCGCATCGAACGACTCGACGTCGAGGTGGCCCCGGTCCCGCGGTGGCGTGGCGCCCGGCGCGCAATCACCGGTGTGGCTCAACGGGTTCCACTGATCCGTGATGAGACCGGATCGGTTGTCGTCGAGGCCGCGTTCTGGCTGCCGCCCGGCGAGGACCGGGTGATCCAGGGTGAAGCCGTCGTCGACGACCAGGTGCTGTTCGACGGTGAGGCGACGGCCGTGCGGATCGAGCCGACCGCCTCGATGCCGGGCCTGCGGGCCGCGGTGCTCACCGGCCGGATGCGGCCACGGCGCTGGCTGACCGGCCGTGCCGTCCAGCTGGGCGCCACCGGTGCCCGGGTGATGCGCGACGGGGTCCTGCTCCCCCGCGAAGCGAAGCGCTCGGCGTTCTACCGGCACACCACCGGCTGGCTGCGGGTCTCGTGAGCCGAGCAGTTACACCAGCGGTCGTCCGCTGCGCAGTAAGTCCTCGAACTCCCCGGCCGGTACCGGCTTGCCGAGGTAATACCCCTGCACGTCGTCACAACCGATGCGCCGCAGAAACGCCAACTGTTCCTCGGTTTCGACGCCCTCCGCGACCACCGTGATCCCCAGATCGTGGCCCATCGACACCATCGACCGAACGATGGTGGCGTCTTCGGGCTCGGTGAGCATGGTGCCCACGAAGGAGCGGTCGATCTTGAGCACGTCCACCGGGAACCGCCGCAAATAGGCGAAGCCGGAGTATTCGGTCCCGAAGTCGTCGATCGCGAACCTCACTCCGGCGGATCGCAGGTGATTCACCTTGGCGATCGCTCGCTCGGCGTCCCTGTTGATGAGGCTTTCAGTCAGCTCCAGATGCAGATGCTTCGACGGCAGCCGAATCTCATCCAGCGTGCGCAGGACCCACGGCACCATGTCGTCGTGCAGGAACTGTCGCGGCGAGATGTTGACCGCGATGTCTGCACCCACCAGCCCAGAGTCGAGCCACGCTTTCGCCTGCCGGCAGGCCGCGTGCAGAACCCACTGCCCGATCGAAGTGATCAGCCCCGACTCCTCGGCGATGGGAATGAAGCTGCTGGGCGGCACCGGGCCGAGGGTCGGGTGTTCCCAACGCAAAAGCACCTCAGAGCCGGTGATACGACCGGTGACCAGACTGACCTTCGGCTGGTATGCCAGCCACAGCTGGCCCGCCGCGACCGCACCGCGCAGACCCGCCTCGAGGTCCAGCCGAAGTTGGGCCTGGTCACCCATCTCGGCACTGAAAACCTGATAGCCGTCGCCGCGCTCCTCCTTGGCCCGGTACATCGCCACGTCGGCGTTGGCGAGTAGGACGTCCGAGGTCTGGCCATCCTGGGGGAAGAGGCTGACTCCGAGGCTGGCCGACAAATGGACCTCCCGGTCGTCGACCCGGAGAGGACTCCGGAGGTTCTCGATGATCCGCTGAGCCAACACGCGGGCATCGTCGGGATCGGACAGGTCGGGCAGGAGCATCACGAATTCGTCGCCGCCGTAGCGCGCCACGACATCGCCGGGGCGTACCAGTGAAGCCAGCCGTTTGCCTGCCTCAGCAAGGACCGCATCGCCGAAGGGATGGCCATAACCGTCGTTGATGACTTTGAATCGGTCGAGGTCGAGATAGAACACCGCAACCAGACGGCCGGCGTCGCGACCTTGGGCGACGAAGTCTTCGATTCGCTGCTCGACGAGGGTCCGGTTGGGCAGCCCGGTGACCGGATCGTGGGTGGCCAGGTGCCGTAGCCGTTGCTCGGCGATGCGGAAGTCGGTGATGTCCCGGAATGCCCAGATGCGGCCGTAATGGGTTCCCGATGCGTCCAACATAGGTTTCGAAAAGCGGTGCAGCACACTGCCTTTAATGCTGTGGACCTCGTCAGAAGTGCGCTTTGAAGGGTCGTCGTGAAGTCCTTCGAGTCCGTAGAGGAAGGCGCCCGGCTCGGCGGTGCGGCCGCTTATGAATTGCATCAGCCGACCGGCGTCGCAATCAGCGCTGAGTTCCGGCGGAATGTCCCACAGGTCGATGAGCCGTTGGTTCTGGATGATCTTCTGGTTGTGACGGTCCACGACCAGAAGGCCATCCGGGGCCGTGTCGACCACCGCCTCGAACATCGCGGTCTCCCGGCGCAAGGCTTCTTCGGCGCGCTTGCGGTCGCTGATATCGAGGCCGACGCCCACGTACCCAGGCTGGCCGTCGTGATCGAACCGCAGGGCATTGAACACATAGGGCACCGTCGTTCCGTCCTTGAACCGGTACCGACCCTCGCCCTCGGTCTTACCGCTCCGGAGGAGCTCGGCGAGCGCATCGCCCAGCCCCGCCCGGTCGGCTGGAACAATGAACTCCAGTGGATGTTTGGTGGAGAGTTCCTCGACCGAATAGCCGGTCAACTCCAGGGTGGCGCGGTTCCAGCGCACCATGCGCAGATCCTGGTCGTAATGGAAAAAGACGCCCGGCAGGCTGTTGATCACCGCGTCGAGGTAGTCGCGTTCCCGGCGCAGATTCGCCTCGACCCGTCTGCGGTCGGTGATGTCGCGGCCGATGAAGGTGACGGCGCCGGATTCGACGGCCGCTACCGACCACTCTGTGTCACGGGCCTCCCCACAGCGGTGCAGCGAACGCAGTTCGACTCGCCCGTGATCACCCTGGTGCAAAGTCTCGCGGAAGTGTCGCTGCGCCCGCGGGACATCGTCCGGATGAACCAGCATCGTGAAGGGTTGGCCGATCAGATCCTCTGCGCGGTAGCCGAACATCGACATCGATGCGCCGCCGACGAGCGCCAGATGGCCCGCCGTGTCGACGGTGATGACCGAATCGAGCGAATATTCCCGCAACAATCGGTCAGCCTCGGCACGGTGGTCGTGCTGCCGCCGCCCGCGCGCGATGCCCATTGCACGCGCGACGGCGGATCCCCACCACTTCCGGATCGCCATCGGGCCGCCCGCCGTGTTTTCGGTCGGGTTCAAGTGCGCTCCCTCCGCAATCCGACCTGTATGCCCATTCTGATACGTCGCCATGGCGTTCGACGAACGATTCCGTGAGCTGTCAGTCGCCGACCACCGCCGGCATCGTGAAAAGGTGGGCCAATGATCACACGCCAGTCGGTGCGGCCCAGCCCCGTCTTCCTGGTGATCGTCGCGATCACCGTCGCCGGCGGAGTGCTGGCCTGGTTGGCCGCCGAAACCGTGCGGCCGCTCGCCTACGTCGGGGTCTTCGTCTTCGTCATCGCCGGCTGGCTGGTGTCGCTGTGCCTGCACGAATTCGGCCACGCCTACACGGCTTGGCGCTTCGGTGACCACGACGTCGCGGTCCGCGGCTATCTGACCCTCAACCCGCTGAAGTACTCCAGCCCGCTGCTGTCGCTGGGCTTGCCGCTACTGTTCATCGCGCTCGGCGGCATCGGGCTACCGGGTGGCGCGGTCTACGTTCGCACCTGGTTCATGCATCCGCGTCAGCGCACCCTCGTCAGCCTTGCCGGTCCTGCGGCAAACCTCGCGCTGGCCGTCGTCCTGCTGGCGGTGACCCGGATATTTTACGACCACGGCCACGGCGTGTTCTGGTCGGCGGTGGCGTTCCTGGGCTTCTTGCAGATCACCGCGCTGCTGCTGAACCTGCTGCCGATTCCGGGCCTGGACGGCTACGGGGCGCTGGAGCCGCATCTCAGCCCTGAGACGCAGCGTGCGGTGGCGCCGGCCAAGCAGTTCGGCTTCCTGTTCCTGCTGCTTCTGCTGCTGGCCCCGGCCTTGAACCAATGGTTCTTCGGCCTGGTGTTCTGGTTCTTCGATCTGTCCGGCGTTCCGGGCGGCCTGGCCTCGATCGGCTCACAGCTGACCCGGTTCTGGTCTGCCTTCACCTGATCCGGACACCAAGACGGGGGGCAGCGATCCCCTCCGTCGTTGCCCCCCAGCTCAGTCCATCCCCCGGGTTGGCAAACATCAACTTAGCCAGGTGGCCGCCGTCCGGGAGTGACTTGGAAGAAATTACCGCATTCGTCAGTTTAGTGACGTCACTCACGCGACGCGCCAATGGTTGCGACATATGCGCTTTTCTGCATATATTTCTCGCATGGGAGCCGGACACGACCACAGCCACGGCGGTGACACGCGGGTGAGTCGAATGCTCATCGCCGCGGGCATCCTGACCGTCTTCTTCGTCATCGAGCTGACCACCGCGCTGACGATCAATTCGATCGCCCTGCTGGCCGACGCCGGTCACATGCTGACCGACCTGGTCGCCATGTTCATGGGCTTGACCGCCGTGCTGCTGGCGCGCCACGGTCCGGCCTCGGCGGCCCGCACCTACGGCTGGCACCGGGCCGAGGTGTTCACCGCCGTCGCCAACGCCGTACTGCTGCTCGGGGTCGCCGCGTTCATCCTCTACGAGGCGATCGAGCGGTTGAGCAACGCACCGGAGATCCCCGGCGTCCCGATGATCGTGGTCGCCGTCGCCGGTCTGGTCGCCAACTTGGCCGTCGTGCTGCTTCTGCGTTCGCAGTCCGAGGAGAGCCTGGCGGTCAAGGGTGCCTACATGGAGGTGGTGGCCGACACCGTCGGCAGCATCGGGGTGCTGATCGCCGGCATCGTGAACGTGACGACGCATTGGCCGTATGCCGACGTGGTGGTCGCGGTGTTCGTCGCAATCTGGGTGTTGCCCCGAGCCATCGGGCTGGCCCGCGCCGCTCTGCGGATCTTGTCCGAATCCTCGCCCGCCCACATCGACGTCGACGAGCTGCGCGCCGCACTGGCCGCCGTCGACGGCGTCACCGAAGTACACGATCTGCATGTGTGGACGCTGGTGCCGGGTAAGGACATGGTGACCGCGCACCTGACGAGTAGCGGGGATTCCGACCGGGTGCTCGACGACGCCAGGGCCGTGCTGTCGGCCCGCGGGCTGGAACACGCGACGGTGCAGGTCGAACCACCCGGCTGCGCCGACGACTGCCCGGGCCAGACCGACTGGTGAGTTGTTGAACACTCCGCCGCGCTGGCCCATCGGCCTGCGCGCCGCGATCAGCACAGCCATCCCCGTCACGACAGGCTGGGCTGCGGGCGCGATGAGTTCCGGCCTGATCGCCACCCTTGGTGCCTTCACGTCGCGGTTCGGCGGCGACCGCCCCTATGCCAACCGCGGCATCGAGTTGGCGACGGTGGTGGTGTCCCTTGCCGCGGCCGTCGCCCTGGGCGACTGGTCGGCGCAGGTGCCGTGGCTCGGGGTTTTGGTGGTGTCATCGGTCGCGGTCGCGGCGGTGTGGCTGTGCAACGCGCTGACCGTCGGTCCGCCCGGCGCCTACATCTTCGTCGTCGCCTGCGCGGCCGGAATCGGTGTCTCCGCAGCACATTTGACGCCGTGGACGATCGGACTGCTGGTGCTCGCCGGTGGGGCGGTGGCCTGGCTGGTGCAGATGGCCGGCGCGCTGTTTCACTTTCGCAAGCCGGAACGGGTGGCGGTCGCGGCCGCCGCCGAGGCCGTCGCCGGCTACATCGAGGCCGCGCACTCGCCGCAGGAACGCGCGACCCGCCACCGCGCGGCCAGCGCGCTGCACCGCTCGTGGAGCGTATTGGTGAATTATCAACCGCTGCAAGCACGTCCGAGCAGCGTCCTGCATCGGTTGCGCGCCGCCAACCACGCGGTACATGTGCTGTTCACGATGGCGGTCACCGCCGCCGCGCAGGGAACCGCCCCAGCGCCGGAGACCGCCGAGCAGGCTCGCAAACTCGGTGCGCTGCAGTTGCCGCCGGATGTCATCGCGAGCCGCGACGCCGACCGGATTCCGCTGGGCAGCCCGCCGCTGGTCACCCTGCTGCGGCGGGCGATAAGCCCGGGATCGCCGGTGCGCCACATCATGCAGCGCGTCACGGTCGGCGCCTTGTTATCCGGTGCGGCGGCGATGACCCTGGGCGTCGACCATGCGTACTGGGCGATGGCGGCCGCGGTGCTCGTGCTGCATCAGGGCACCGACCGCAGTCGCACCTTGCGCCGCGGCGGCGAGCGACTGCTGGGCACCTGGGTGGGCCTCGTACTGGCGGGATTGATCCTGTCGCTGCACCCTCACGATCTCTGGCTGGTGCTGCTGCTCGCCTTGCTGAACTTCGTCATCGAAGTGCTCGTGGTCCGAAATTATGCACTGGCAACGGTTTTCATCACCACCGCGGCGCTGACCATCTCCTCGGGGACCCATGCGGTCGACGTCGGCCACCTGCTGCTGGCCCGCGGCATCGACACGTTGATCGGCTGCGCAATCGGGGTGGCGGTCTATCTGGTCGCCGTGCGCTGGCAGGAATCCACCCGGCTGACCGACGCAATCGGGCACACGCTGGAAGCGGCTGCACAGGTGCTCCCCTACGTCGCCGGCGGTGTCACGACCGGGCCGGCGGCACGGGCCGCCCGCCGAGACCTGCAGCTGGCCGCGATCGCCCTTCGGGAATCCGACGAAGCCGCGCTTGCCGGGTCGGCACGTCAGAAGGAGGTCGCCGAGAAGTTGTTGCCCGCGGTCACAGCGACTGAACAGTTGGCGTACCGCACGATCGCGGCTTGCTGGACGATCGAGCACCGCGCCGATGGTGTCGAGTTCGGCCGCTCACTGTTCGGCGGCCGGTCGGCCCAACCGCATGTCGAGGCACTTGCGGCGTTGGCGGGCGCGGTGCGCACCGGTGCGCCGGCACCCGAGCGCAGCGATCCGCTGCCGTTCCTGGCCGACGAGGTCACCGAACTACGCCAGTCCCTGGCGCAGGACCGTTAGGCCAGACCGAGCTGGCCGCGCGCCGCCGGATCGCAGTCATCGAGCAGGTCGAGGCAGCGGGCGAACTCGTCGGTCTCCCCGATGGTGTCGGCGGCCCGGGCAAGCGCCGCCACACAACGCAGGAAGCCGCGGTTGGGTTCGTGGCGATACGGGACGGGACCGAAGCCCTTCCAGCCGTTGCGGCGCAACTGGTCCAGACCGCGGTGGTAGCCGGTCCTGGCATAGGCGTACGCGGTGATGGCCTTGTCTTCGGCCAGCGCTTCCTCGGCCAGGGTGGCCCACGCGATCGACGCGGTTGGATGAGCCGCGGCGACGATCGCCGCCTTCTCCCCCGCCAGCAGCTCGGCTTCGGCCTCGATATCCCCGGGCAGCAGCACGGGCTCAGGCCCCAGAAGGTCACCAAACGATGTCATTGCCCTATTGTGCCGGTGCCGCCGCCAGCCGACGGCGAGACCCAGCGGTTAGGGTCAGAAGGACCAGTACTTCAGGAGGACGGCAGCACCCCATGTCGAAGCCATCCGGGCCCGACCACGACGAGGTCACCGGACCCGTCGCGCCCACCGGCGATAAGCAGGCGCCTCAGGAGCCCGATGCGGCCACCGAGGTGTTCGGGGCCACCGACCCGCCGGCGGAACGCCGTTTCACCGCACCGGGATTCGATGCAGGGTCGACACAAATCATCCACCGCGAACCCGATCCGGAAACCGAGATCTTCTCGGCGCCGACCGAAGTGTTCCCGGCGTCGGGCACACCGCGAACCGGGCCGCAGGCCATCCCTCCGCGGACGGTGGCGACGCGCCGGCGTAGCTGGGCGCTGGTGCTCGCGGTGATCGCGGTGATCGCGGCGCTGGCTGCCGTGGCCATCCTGGTCACCGTCCTGCTCACCCGCCGCGACTCCGCGACGGCGACGCAGGAGGACATGGTCCGCTCGGCCATTCAGCATTTTGACAGCGCAGTGCAGAACGGCGACCTGGCCGCCCTGCGCGGCATCACTTGCGGTCACACCCGGGACGGCTACGTCACATACGACGACGCTGCCTGGTCCGACACCCATGCGCGGGTGGCCGCGGCCCGGCAGTACCCTGTGGTGGCCAGCATCGACCACGTGGTCGTCAACGGCGACCACGCCGAGGCCAACGTCACCTCGTTCATGGCGTTCGATCCCGCGACGCGGTCCACCCGCAGTTTCGACCTGCAGTTCCGCGACAACCAGTGGAAGATCTGCCAGGCGTCCTGAGCGATTTCGGCGCGTTTCCGTTCGCTCAGCGGCGGTTCGCGCGCCGAAATCACAGTGGATGGAACCGATCGGGGTGCCACAGGCGTCCAACTTCGATGTGCTCGACGATCTCTTGCGCCGCCATGACGGCGTCGTCACCCTGGCCCAGGCGAACGACGCCGGCCTCACCGAACAAGCTGTACGGCGACGTGTCCGCGCGGGGCATTGGCGGCGGTGCTCACGAGGGGTCTTCTTCGTCGATGATCGCGAGTTCACCGACGCGGCTCGCGTGCGGGCGGCGGTCTGGGGCTACGGACACTCGGCGTGTGCCAGCGGTCTGGCGGCAGCGTGGTGGCTCGCGCTGACCCGGTTCCCGCCCGACATCGTCGAGGTGACGGTGCCGCGGAACAGCCACGGCCGACGCCACGACGGAACTCGCGTGCGGCGGCGCAACCTCAACCCACTCGACCTCGCCGAGGACCGCGGACTGCGTGTCACCGCGCTTCCGCTCACGGCGATCGAGGCCGCGGTACGCCGCGGCGGCGGCCCCAAGTTGATGGACGAAGCTCTACAGCGGCATGCCGAACTGCGTCATCTGTGGGCGGCTCATCTCCGCAACACGGGCAGATACGGGTCTCCCGCGGGGCGTCTGCTCCTACAGGCGGCCGACGACGGCACCAAGTCGACAGCCGAGCGGTTGTTCACCAGGCTGCTCAACGTCTCCGGTATCTCCGGGTGGAAGGCGAACCAGAAGGTGATCGGCTACGAGGTCGACGTGCTTTTCCGCGCTGCGAAGGTGGTCGTCGAGGTCGACGGATTCGCCTTCCACATCGACCCGGAGGCATTCGAGCGAGACCGCATGAAACAGAACGCCCTCGTCCTTGCGGGCTACCAAGTACTGCGCTTCACCTGGCTGGACCTGACCGAGTATCCCGAACGCGTCATCGCCCTCGTCCAACGAGCGATTTCGGCGCGTTAACCGCCGTTGAGCGAACGGAAACGCGCCGAAATCGCTAATTAGCCAGCCGAGACCGAGCGGCCGGCGCTGTGCAGGTCTTTGCACGCCTCGATGACGCGCTCGGACATCGAAGCCTCGGCCTTCTTGAGGTAGCTGCGCGGGTCGTAGGCCTTCTTGTTGCCCACCTCGCCGTCGACCTTCAGCACCCCGTCGTAGTTGGAGAACATGTGCGCTGCGATCGGCCGGGTGAAAGCGTACTGGGTGTCGGTGTCGACGTTCATCTTCACCACGCCGTAGCGCAGGGAGTCCTCGATCTCCGACTTCAGCGAGCCCGAGCCACCGTGGAAGACAAAGTCGAACGGCTTGGACCCGGCGGGCAGACCGAGCTTGGCCGACGCCACCTTCTGGCCTTCGGCGAGCACCTCAGGCTTGAGCACGACGTTGCCGGGCTTGTAAACGCCGTGCACATTGCCGAATGTCGCGGCCAGCAGGTACTTCCCGTGCTCACCGGCCCCGAGCGCCTCAATGGTCTTCTCGAAATCGTCCGACGTGGTGTACAGCTTCTCGTTGATCTCAGCCTCGACACCGTCCTCTTCACCGCCGACGACCCCGATTTCGATCTCGAGGATGATCTTGGCGGCGGCCGCCTGCTTGAGCAGTTCCTGCGCGATCGACAGGTTCTCGTCGATCGGGACCGCCGAGCCGTCCCACATGTGCGACTGGAACAACGGGTTGGCGCCCTTGGCCACTCGTTCAGCTGAGATCGCCAACAGCGGGCGGACATAGGTGTCGAGCTTGTCCTTCGGACAGTGATCGGTGTGCAGAGCCACGGTGATCGGGTACTTCGCGGCGACGACGTGCGCGAACTCGGCGAGCGCCACCGCGCCGGTGACCATGTCCTTGACGCCCAGCCCAGAGCCGAATTCGGCTCCGCCGGTGGAGAATTGGACGATGCCGTCACTGCCGGCGTCGGCGAAACCCTTGATGGCAGCATTGATGCTCTCCGAGCCGACGCAGTTGATCGCCGGGAAGGCGAACGAGTGCTCCTTGGCGCGGCCCAGCATCTCCGCGTAGACCTCGGGCGTAGCGATGGGCATGGCGTTTCCTCTCACGCTGGTAAGTGGAGTCAGTATGACAAGAAGCCGACCGACTGGCACAGGTCGCTGATGACCGCCACCGGTACCCTTGGGCGTCGTGACCACGACCACGCTGGCGCTCATGCCGGACTTTCTCGACCCGCTCAAGCTGATAGAGCAGTTCGGCACCTGGGCCCTCGTCGGCATTCTGGTCGTCATCTTCATCGAGTCCGGCGTGCTGTTCCCGGTGCTGCCCGGCGACACGCTGCTGTTCGTGGCGGGGATGCTCGCCGCGGGAACCGCGGCACACGGCGCCGACTTGAGCGCCAACTTCCAGCTGTGGCAACTGCTGGTGTTCATCCCGATCGCGGCGATCCTCGGCGGCCAGGTGGGCTATCTCGTTGGCCGCTTCCTCGGCACCGCGATGTTCAAACCGAACGCGCGGATACTCAAGCAGCGCTACCTCGACGAGGCACACATCTTCTTCGAGCAGCGCGGGCCGTTCGCGATCGTGCTGGCCCGTTTCGTCCCGATCGTGCGGACGCTGGCCCCGATCACCGCGGGTGCGGCGAAGATGAAGTACGGGGTCTTCACGCTGTTCAACGTCATCGGCGCGTTGCTGTGGAGTATCGGTCTCACGCTGCTGGGTTACGGGCTGGGGCAGTTCGAGATCATTCAGAAGCTGCTCGAACCGATCTTCATCCTCATCGCGCTCGCGTCGATCGCGCCGATGATCTGGGAGTGGTACAAGCGCCGCAAGGCCGCCCGAAACACCGCTGATCCGGTCGGCGGACCCTGACGATCGTTGCTGGTCGGGTCTGATCTCACCCGTGTCTGGGTATTCGCTGCAGCAGATTGTCAGTTAACGCACAGCGATCCTCACAGAAGCCGTGGGTAGTTTTCGCTGCTTGAGCGAAAGGACACGGGGGCTATGAAGATAATTCTCAAGGGAGCGTTCGCCGTCGCCGCGATCGCGGTGGCCACCGCGTTGGGCCCGGCTGTCGTTGCTGTGGCCAGCCCGTCATCGACGCTCGCCGTCCAAGACGGCGACAGCGGTGCCGGCGGTGCAGCGATCGACTCCGACGGCACTCAGGGCGAGTACAAGTCGGCGGTCGACGGGACGATGAACGGCCCCCTGATGGTCGCCACCCCGCAGACCAAAAAGTAGTTACCGGCCGTCAACCGCGTCGTCGGCTGACGACCGCGATCAGGATCAGCAACACCAGGGCGGCGATGCCTGCCGCCGCATACTTCGTCACCGGCGTGCCGCCGGCCAGCGCAAGCAGGTCGATCGGCTCCGATTCCTGTGCGGGCGTGGACGCGGGCGCGGCCCGCGGAGTAGCCGTGGCCGCCGGCGTACCCAGTCCTGCGGCACCGGGCGTGGCCGGGGTGGCCAAGGCGGCTTCGACGGCGCTCTCCGGTGTTTCGGGTACGCCTTCGCCCGCCGCCAGTTTGGCTTCCAGCGAGTCCACGAACTGCCCGAGCAGCTTCTCGGACACCTGCTGCAGCATGCTGCCGCCGAAGTTGGCCAGCTTGCCGACGATCTTCAGCTCGGTTTCAACCGAGACCCGGGTGTGCTCACCGGCCTCGTGCAGCTGCAGCACGACCACGGCCGCCGCGTTGCCGGAACCGCGGGTGTCCTTGCCACGGCCGTCGACCACGGCCCGGTGCTGGGCCTCGTCGCGCTCCACGAAGTGCGCCTTGCCGCTGAACTCGCTGGTGACCGGCCCGACCTTGACCTTGACCTTGCCCAGGAAGTCGTCGCCCTCCTGGCCGATGAGCTGCGCACCCGGCATCAACGGGACCACCTGGTTCATATCGCTCAGGACTTCCCAGGCCTGTGCGATCGGGACGCTGACGGTGAACTCGTTGTCGATCTTCATGGGCTCTCCTCATCGGGTGGCGAGTGCGGTGCAGTACTCGTTGCGGACAAGCCTGCCAGGGCCTTGCGGTGGGCCGATGCACGGCCCCTGATGTGATAGAGCGGCGTGGCTAGCGACTCAGATAATCGCTCAATTGCGCTGCCGCCGAGGGACTGTCGTGATTGTCGTCGTGATGGATCCGGCCGCTGGTCGCCGACAGCGGACGTCCGCCACCACCCCACCGGCGGGCGATGATCTCGGCGGCGATCGACACCGCGGTCTCCTCGGGAGTGCGGGCGCCGAGATCCAACCCGATCGGGCTGGCCAGCCTGCTGAGCTCCGCGTCGGTCAGGCCGGCCTCGCGCAGCCGGGCCAGCCGGTCGTCGTGGGTCCGCCGCGATCCCATCGCCCCGATGTAGCCGACGTCGAGCCGCAGGGCCAGCTCGAGCAGCGGCACGTCGAACTTGGCGTCGTGGGTGAGCACGCAGATCACGGTGCGCGAGTCGATCGCCCCGACGTCGACCTGAGCGGCCAGGTAGCGGTGCGGCCATTCGACGACGACCTCGTGGGCGGTCGGGAATCGGGCGGGCGTCGCGAACACCGGGCGGGCGTCGCACACGGTGACGCGGTACCCCAAGAAGGCACCTTGGGCAGCCACGGCGGCGGCGAAGTCGATGGCACCGAAGACCAGCATCCGTGGATGGGGCGCATGGCTGGCGACGAACACCTCCATGCCTTCGCCAAGGCGCTGGCCGTCCGGACCGTAGGTCAGCACCTCGCTGCGACCGGCGGCCAGCAGGCCGCGAGCGTCATCCGTCACGGCGGCGTCGGCACGCGCCGAACCCAGCGTGCCGTCGGCACTTTCCGGTCCGAGGACCAACCGCTGCCCGAGCCGGTCCGGGTCGGGGTGCGCAATCACGGTGGCGATCGCCACCGGCCGGTGCTCGGCGATCGCGTCGACGACTCGGTCCAGGTGCGGGAAGCTGCGACGGGAGATCGGCTCGACGAAGATGTCGAGAATTCCGCCGCAGGTCAGCCCTATCGCGAAGGCGTCATCGTCGCTGACCCCATACCGCTCCAGCCGGGGTGCCCCGATGGTGGCGACTTCGGTGGCCGACTCGTAGACCGCGCCCTCGACGCAGCCGCCCGACACCGAGCCACTGACAGAGCCGTCGGGTGCCACCACCATGGCCGCGCCGGGCTGCCGCGGCGCCGAGGAGAAGGTACGCACGACAGTGGCGAGGCCGGCAGTCTCGCCGGTCCGCCAGATCGCCGCTAGCTCCGAAAGAACGTCCTGCACAACATCAAAAGTAAGCGGATCCGAGGCGGATGGCACACATTCGTGAAAAGCAATGGCGGAGCGCGTCTTTGCCTCGCACTTATCGACTGCCGGCTAGCTGGTGAAGTTCACGTCCTTGGTGACCGCTTCCCACCGGTCGATCGATGCCGACAACGCGGCGATCTTGTCGCGCATTGCCTTCAGGACGTCGCGACCGAGCAGCAGCCGCAGCGGCGGATCCTCCAGCTTGGTCACCATCAGGACGGCTTCGGCTACCTTGCGCGGATCGCCCGGCAGGTGGTCGGCGAACTGCTTGATGAGGTCCTTGCGTGCGGCCACGTCGGCGTATTCGGTGATCGGCGCGCTGGACTCCTTCATCGACCGTGACGCCCAGTCGGTCCGGAAGGCCCCCGGCTCGATGAGCGTCACCTTGATACCCAGTGGCGCCACCTCGGCGGCGAGTGCCTCGCTGACGGCCTCGAGTGCGAACTTGGTGGACGAGTAGTAGGCGTTCGGCGGGTTGGCCACCAATCCCGTCATCGAAGAGATGTTGACGATGTGCCCCGAGCCACGGGCGCGCATCGCGGGCAGTACCGCCTTGATCATGTCGACCGAGCCGAAGTAGTTGACGTCGAACAGCTTTCGCACCTCGGCGTCTTCACCCTCCTCGACGGCCGACAGGTAGCCGTGACCGGCATTGTTGACCAGGACGTCGACGCCGCCGAAGGCCTCGTCGGCGGCCCGCACCGCGGCTTCGATCTGACCGGTGTCGGTGACGTCGAGCGCGGCGGACACGGCCAGGTCACCAAACTCCTCGACCAGATCGGCGACCACCTCCGCACGCCGGGCGGTCACCAGCACCTGATGGCCGTCTTGCAGTGCAGCACGGGCGATCTCGCGGCCGAAACCGGTGGAGCAGCCGGTGATCAACCAGCGTGGCATCTCAGTTGGTCCTCTCGTTCGGCGTGCCTTCGGGTAGTCGGCGCAGATAAGCCTGCCGCCGCAGCGCCAACTGTTCAGCTCGTTGCTCGGGCGTCACCTTCGTGAGGCCGGGCACCTCGTCCTCGAGCCGGTCGAGGGCGACGACACGCCCCGTCGCACCCAGATCGGGTGTCGGACCGCCCTCACCGAACTCCGCCATCCGCAGAGTCAGGACGCCTTCGGTCAGGCCGTCGGAGTCGATCCAGTTCGCCACCCCGGGATCAACCGGAGAGATCACGTAGGTGTAGCTGCCGTCGTCGTTGGGCACCGACTGGGCCTTGTTCAGGCTGCCGGTGCGGTCGACGATGTTCAGCGTGGTGCCCCAGATGTTGCTCAACGGAACCGTGAAATATTCAGCGCCACCGTCTTTGACGTCCACCACGAACGTCTCGTCACGACCGAGGTCGAACCGGCCCATCACGTACACCTGGTTCTTCATGGCGCCCACTTTGTCCGCCGACCAGGCCAGGTTGAAGTGATTGGCCGGCATCTTGTAGATCCCGTGACTGAGCTTGCCGGTGAAGTTCGCGAAGTACGCCATCATCGCCGCGGTCGCGTCGGCCTGTTCGTCGAGTGTGCGGGCCGGTGTGCCCGGCGCTGCACCGAGTCGCTCAACCGTGATGTGGTTGGGATCGTCACTGGCCCAGTCCAACAGCACGTCGCGGATGTAGAACTCGTGCGCTTCGGAGGTGCTCTGGACGTGGTTTTTCCGACCGTTGGCGGGCTCGGAATCCACGGTGATGGTGTAACTGCCGTCGCTGTCGACGTCCATGGTCTTGCCGTTGAGAACGGCCACGGTTCCCATGCTGGCATCCCAGAGCGTGAAGTAGTTCTCGGTCATGCGGTGTTCACCAACACGCCCGCGGATCACGTAACGCTCGTCGCCCGATATCGGGATGACCCGGTAGACGGTGTCGGGATTGTCTATGCCCCAACGTGTTCCGGGGATGTGACGATCACCCACCGAATGGGCCAACCGAGTGATGCAGCTGACCTTGGGCCGCAACTTGTCCTGATTGGACGACCACACCGCCGCCGAGAACATCACCTCGGCGAAGGCGGCGTCAAACCTCTCCCGCATGACGTCGGAGGCCTTGGCGCGGCTCAACCAGTTCTCCGCGACCGTCCGGTAGGCCTCCTTGACGGTCGGATGTTCGGTCAGCTCGAGCGCGGCCAACTCCTGCTCGTGCTGCGACGGTGTCGCGATCGGATGGTCGGCACTCATTGGCTGTCCTTTCGAAAACGCTTGTTGTACAGCGAGAAACGCTCGTCGATTTGTCCGCCGGTGAGACCGTAGGCGCTCAGGTCGTACGGTGGGCGCCGCACTTCGCGCGGCCGGTTGGCCAGCCATTCGGTCATCGCGGTCACCGCAGTTTCGGTGAAGTCCAAGCCGATCGCGTCGTACACGCGGCCCACCTGGCTGATCGGGTCGGCGACCGCGTCCTCGTACTGGATGTCGGTGACCCGCGACGACTCGTCGGCCCAACCGTCGCGCACGGCCATCGCCCGGTCATTGGTCCAACCCATCCGTTCCAGCCACTGTGCCCCGACCCGGTGTAAGTCGACATTGTCGGCGTGCATGGCATGCAACGTCGCGTTGAGGCTGGCGCCGGAGGCGATGGTGGTGCCCGGGCTGCGGTGCATGTGGACGACGTGCACATTCGGGAACTCGTCGCGCAGTGCGTCGAGGTAACCGAGGTGAGCCGGCGACTTCAGCACCCAGCGTCCGCCGGTGACCCCGCGCCGGCGCTGCTGCCACTGCAGGAATTGCAACATGCGGTGCAGATGGTGGTAGGCGGGCGCGAAATCCTGTGTGTTGAGCCATGATCGGTAACCCGCTAGGTTGGCCCCGGACTCCGGAACATGGGACAGGAATGCATCGGCGAGGAAGACAATTTCTTCCTCGGCCTCCCGGGCATACATCGGATGGATGGCGAACAGTTCGGGCATCAGTTCCCGCGACTTGTTCTCCCGCGCTTCGCTGATCGCGATCCGCGGGTCGGTGCCGGTGAAGTCGTGCTCCAGTTTGGGCGCAGCTTCGACCACCTCCCAGCCGCGGGCGCAGTGCAGCCCCGTGTCCGCAGCGAGCAGGCGTTGCAACAGCGTGGTGCCGCTGCGCATCATCCCGACGACGACGATGGGCGCCTCGATCTGTTCGTCGAGAATCTCGGGGTGGCGGCGGATCCACTCCTGTGTGCGCAGCCGCATACGCAGGCTGTGCACGATTCCCGACCGCAGGATGTGCTCACCGATCGCGTTGAGCCCCGCACCGGGATAGTCGTCGAGCAGGACGCCGAGCGGTTCTTCGAAGTCGCCCGGGCCCCACTCGGTCAGCCCCTCCTTGCGCTGCGCGTCGGCCAGGACGCCCGCCATCGCGAAGGTGCCCGTGTCGGCCATGAGCTCAGAACTTCAGATGGTGGCTGACGTCGCCGACCTGGTCGACGAACATGGTCCGCGAGTCGAACCACCACTGGCCGTCGACCCGGTGGAAGGTGTCGTGATAGTGGCCGGTGACGATCACCTGCAGCGGGAGATCCGGCGTGGCCTGGGTGACGCAGTAGTACGACCTGCTGCGTGCCGTTCCGGCTTCGTCGTCGATGTGGAGCTGCACATTGCTGGTGTTGTGCTTGGTCTTCGGGGTGCCGTCCTCGTAGAGGCGAGTCGCCATCTCATACATCTCGCGGACCCGCTCCCGGCCGTCGAACACGGTCTCGGGCGGGCCGTTCTCCACCCCGCAGATCCGGCCGTGCATGAACAAGTCGGCGACCGCGTCGAGGTCGCCGGCGTCGATCAGCTCGGCATAGACGTAGATGAGGTTCGTGATCGCCTGCGCACTGTCACTCATGTCAATGGGCATGATCGCAGAGCAATTGCTTAGATGGTCTTGTTTGTCCAGAATTCCCGCTATGCTCCCCGCGTGACGCAGTGGTCGCCGGCGCGGCTCGGCAATCTGGCCGGAAAACGGATCATCGTGACAGGCGCGACCAACGGCGTCGGGCTGGGCACGACGCGGGCGCTGGCCCACGCGGGTGCGCACGTCATCATGGCAGTCCGTAACACCGAACTGGGCGCCCAGCGTGCCGGCGAGATCAATGGATCCACCGAGGTGGTCGAGCTCGATCTGGCCGACCTCGCGTCGGTTCGCGGCTTCGGTGACCGGTTCGACGGCGACGTCGACATCCTGATCAACAACGCCGGCGCGCTCACCGACAAGCGGCGCGAGACCGTCGACGGTTTCGAGACCACGATGGGCACCAACCTGCTCGGCCCGTTCGCCCTGACGAACCTCCTGCTCGCGAGGGTGCGTTCGCAGATCATCAACGTCGCCTCCGACGGCCATCGCACCGCGACGCTCCACCTCGACGACATGCACCTACGTCGGACCAAGTGGACCGCCATGGGCGCCTACACCCATTCGAAGCTCGCGATGATGCTGTGGGGCCTCGAGCTCGACCGGCGCCTGCGCGCCGCCGACTCCGCCGTCACCAGCCAGCTGGTTCACCCCGGGTGGGTGGCCTCCAACCTGACGCAGACGTCCGACTCGATGCTGATGTCGTTGGCGCACAAGCTGGCCAAGGGGGTGGCCGACCGGTTTGCCAACGACATCGACGAGGGCGCGGCACCGACGCTGTACTGCATCAGCGAGCCGATCCCGCCCGGCAGCTACGTCGGGGTCAGCGCCCGGCTGGCATTGCGCGGCGAGCCGGCGTTGATCGGTCGCTCACCCAAGGCATGCGACTACGACGCTGCCGCTCAGGTTGTGCAGTTCGCCGAAAAAGAAACCGGTACAACGCTTCCCGTCTAGCTATCAGAACGGTTTGGCGGTGAAACCCCAGCGCAGCAGGGCGGCCTCACGCCGCGCCTGACCGTGCAGCTGCGGGGGTCGCTTGGCGGCAGGAGCGGGTTTGCCTTTCGCGCCGAACTTCCAGTACGCCTGCAGATACGGCAGCGGCATCGCGTGACCGGAGCTCAGTCCGTCCAGTCCTGCCAGCGCCAGCGCCGCCGAGAGCTCGTCGCGGGTGAATGCCGCCGCCTCACTGGCGATCGCGTCCTGCCGCAAGCCCATCGGCGAGCCCGGGTCCACGCATTCCAGCATGTTCGGGCATGCCGACGGATCACGCAGCCGGGCGAAATCAGAAATCCACAATGATGCACCGCTGTCCCGCCGGACGGCGGCGATCTGGCGCAATGCGGCGCTGAGCACGTCGGCGTCCGGCAGCTGATGCAAGGTCCACATGCACGAGATCGCGTCCCACGGCGCCCCGGCGAGCGACTCGGGCAGCGCGGTGATGTCGGCGTGCACCAGTTCCACCCGATCACCGATCCCCTCGGCCGCGAACAGATTCCGGGCCGTCGCCAGCATATTGGGCGCCAGGTCGACGCCGACGGCACTGATGTCCGGGCGCCGGCGCAGCACCGCGCTCAGTGCACGCCCGGAGCCGATGCCGAGGTCGAGCAGCCGGCCGCCCGGGGGCAACATCATGTCGATCGCCCGGGCACACAGGTCATACACAGCTTGCATGCCCGGGTTCGCGCCACCGCCCGCGTGGAAGTAGGCAACGGATTCGGCGTCGTCCATCACCATCGGTTCGGGAATGCGTTCGCGCCCCGGCGAATGCAGCCGCTCGCGCACGACGATGCCCGGTATCCGCCACAGCGGTCGAATCCCCATTGACGAACCTTCTTCCCGCGCGACTTACGCCCCCATCATTAAACCCGGACTCACTCGGTACACTTCGTTCCTCAGTGAAATAGTGGGAGGACCGTGTGACTCAGGCCCCTTCCAGCGGCGGCCTCGCCTCGCTGCCGCTGGCACCGGTCAACCCGATGCCCTTGCGCCAGCGGCTCAAAGCTGTCAAGGAATTCAGCACCGGCACCGAGCGACTGCGCGACGCCGGTGGACCAGTCACGCGGTTCACCGTCGGCCCGCGCTGGCTGATGCCTCCGATGGTCCTCGTCACCTCGCCGGCTGCACTGCGCGACGTGCTGAGCATCAAGGACGGATCGGTCGACAAGACCAGCCCCGTCTTCGACGAGATGCGCCGCATCATCGGCGCAAACCTGGCCGACCTTCCCTACGAGCCGTGGCGACCACGGCGGCGCACGATCCAGCCGGTATTCACCAAGCAGCGGGTCCGCGAATTCGGTGGCCACATGGCGCAAGCCGCCGACTCGGTCTGTGCCGCTTGGCCGGACGGCGGTGACGTGGACCTCGACGCCGAATCTCGTGCACTCACCCTGCGAGCCCTGGGCCTTTCGGTTCTCGGGATCGACCTCGAAGCGCGCGCGGACGATGTCGCCGAGCCGCTGCGCGTCGCACTGTCCTACGCCATCGGCCGCGCCACCCGACCGATCCGCGCTCCGCGCTGGCTGCCGACACCGGCGCGCCGCCGGGCGCGGGAAGCCAGTGCGAAGCTGCACCGTCTGGCCGGTGACATCGTCAGCGAGTGCCGTCGCGATCCGAACCGGGTGGCGCCCCTGGTCCACGCCCTGATCGCCGCCGAGGACCCCGAGACCGGAAAAAGGCTGTCCGACAACGAGATCTGCGACGAGATCATCATCTTCCTGTTCGCCGGCCACGACACCACCGCGACCACGCTTGCCTACGCGTTGTGGGCGCTCGGCCACGATCCCGCCTGCCAGGACCGCGTCGTCGCCGAGGTGGCGGCCCTGCCGGATCGACCGCTGAGTCCCGACGACCTGTCCAGCCTGAGCTATACCGCACAAGTGGTGCGCGAGTCGCTGCGGCTGTGTCCGCCCGCGCCAACCGGTACCCGGATGGCTTGCCGCGACCTCCAAGTCGGCGGTTACCGAGTGGAGGCCGGCACCATGGTGGTGCTGGGCAGAATGGCAGTCCAGCGCGACCCGGCGCTGTGGGATGACCCGCTGCGCTTCGATCCCGACCGGTTCGGACCAGAGACCGCCAAGAAGCTCGAACGGTGGCAATACATTCCGTTCGGCGGCGGCCCCCGTTCCTGCATCGGAGACCACTTCGCGATGCTGGAGGTCACGCTCGCTTTGGCAAGCATCATCCGGGGGGCCGAAATCACCTCTCTCGACGCAGATTTCCCACTTGCCCTGCATTTCACGATGATCGCAGGCGCGCCGATCCGCGCCCGAATCCGAAAGCGCTGACACATGGCCGTTGACGAAACAGCGAGCTACTCCGCCATCATCCTCAGCGACGGGGATTCCGCACTCGATGCGCTCCGCGGGGACCCCGGCGTCGAATTCATCGACCACCGTGCGGCACTGCGCGCCGACCTCCGCAAGCTTGCGCCGTCACCGGGCGCCGAGTTGCTCGACGAGCCGACTCACTGGGCTCACTACCCCTGGCGGCGGACCGTCGTTGCCGTTCTGGGACCGAATGGGTTTCGGGCGGTCCGCACCGACCGTAACCGAAACCTGATCACCACCGCCGAACAACGGCGGCTCGGTACCGTGCGGATCGCGATCGCCGGACTCAGCGTCGGCCATGTGATCGCCCACACGCTTGCCGCCGAAGGGCTCTGCGGCACATTGCGACTAGCCGACTTCGACCACCTCGAGCTTTCGAACCTCAATCGGGTTCCAGCCACAATCCTGGACATCGGGCTCAACAAGGCCGTCGTGACCGCTCGGCGCATCGCGGAGCTCGACCCCTACCTTCGAGTCGAGGTCATGACCTCGGGTGTGCGCGCAGACTCGCTCGACGAATTCCTCGACGACATCGACATCGTGGTCGAGGAATGCGATTCGCTGGACATGAAGGTCCGGATCCGCGAGGCGGCCCGGGACCGGCGGCTTCCGGTTCTCATGGCGACCAGCGATCGCGGACTCATCGACGTGGAGCGCTTCGATCTCGAACCGGACCGTCCCGTCATGCACGGCGTCCTCGGCGGAGTGGACTCGGCGCAGTTGGCCGCTCTGTCGCAGCAGGACCGCATTCCCTACATGCTGCGCCACCTCGACGCCAGCCGGTCATCCGGACGCCTGACCGCATCGCTGGTCGAAGTGGGCCATACCCTGTCCACCTGGCCGCAGCTGGCCGGTGAGGTCACCCTGGGCGCCACCATCGTCGCCGAGGGCGCCCGGCGCATCGGTTTGGGTGAGCCGCTGGCGTCCGGCCAGGTCCGCATCGACATCGGCCAGGCGCTCGATGAGATCGCCGAACCGGATCTTGCCGAACCGGCGCAACCTGACAGCGACGGACCGCCGCCGGACGTAGTCGAGCCGGCTGACCCGGCGACCGACATCGCCCGCGCCGCGGTCCGCGCCCCCTCGGGGGGCAACGCCCAACCCTGGGAGATCGAGACCGCAGCCGATACGGTGCGGATTCGGCTTGCGCCGCAATATAAGTCGATGATGGACGTCGCATTCCGGGGCAGCGCGGTGGCCATCGGCGCGGCCATCTTCAATGCGCGCGTGGCGGCGGCACACGCCGGGGTGCTCGGTCCGGTCGAGTGGACGACGGACAGCTCGACGCCGCTCGAGGCGACGTTACGGTTGCGCGCCGGAGGCGACGCCGACCTCAGCCGACTGTACGAGCCGATGTTGCGCCGGGAGACCAATCGCCGCCACGGCAATCCCCAACCGCTGCCCAGCGAGACCGCCGACGCCCTACACCGGTGGGCGATCCGCGAAGGCGCCGGGCTGCACCTACTCACCGAGCGCAGCGATATCGACCGGGTGGCAACGATTCTGGCCGCTACGGATCGGCTGCGCTTCCTCACCCCGCGGCTGCACCGGGAAATGATCTCCGAGATGCGCTGGCCCGGCGATGAGCCCGGGGACAGCGGAATCGACGTGCGTGGATTGGAACTCGCTCCGGGTGACTTCGCGGTGATGGACATTCTTCGCCGCCCCGATGTGATGGGTCTACTCGCCGACTGGGACGCCGGGGAAGCCCTCGGTGACGATGTCGCTGACCGTGTGCGCGCGACGTCGGCGGTGGCCGTGATCACGACGAGCGGGGATCAGCTCATCGACTACGCCCACGGTGGCGCGGCGGCCGAAGCCGTCTGGATCGTCGCCCAGCAACACGGGCTGGCGGTGCATCCCATCTCGCCGGTATTCCTGCATGCCGTGCATCGTCACGAACTCTCCGAGCTGTCACCACGTTTCGCACCCGAACTCGGTGAGCTCAAATCACAGTTCAGTGAACTGACCGGAGTTCAACCCGGTGAATCACTGGTTCTGATCCTCCGGTTGGCGCATGCCGGGGGGCCGGCTTCGACCCGCAGTCGGCGACGCCGACTCCTGGGTTCGAACTGAGTCAGGTCCGGGTACGTCGGCCGGCTTCCAAGGCACGGATCAGGCTGGCCGCATCCCACGGACCGCGATGCCGAACACCGTTGACAAAGAACGTCGGCGTCGCATTGAGATCCATCAGCTCGGCGTCCTGGGCGTCGTCGTCGACCCGGTGCAGAACCCGTGACGAATGAAGATCTTCATCGAATTGGGCTATGTTGCAACCGACTTGGTCGGCGTAGCGGTAGATGTGCTGCCATTCCAGGTAGTCCTGGAACTCGAACATCATCACCGCCAGGTCGAAGAACTTGCCTTGCAGGGCGGCGGCCTCACTGGCCCGGGCGGCGTCGACGGACCGCGGGTGCACTCGCTCGAGTGGCAGATGGCGCCAGACGTAACGCAATTCATCGCCGAAGTACGCGAGGACCTCGTCGATCGATCCGGTGGCCCGACTGCAGAACGGGCATTCGAAGTCGCCGTATTCGACCAGTGTCAGCGGCGCGTCGACCTGCCCACGGATGTGGTCGCGTTCCGGGTCGACGTCACGCACCAGCTTGTGACCCACCGCAACGGGCGGACTGAGCTTGTCGGTTAGCCGGAAGACCGCCCAACCCAATGTGAAGGCGATGACCGACGCCGCCAGGACACCGACGCGCGCCAGGTCGGCCGAACGCGGATTCGTGATCGCCAAATCGACGATGAACAGCGAGATGGTGAAACCGATACCGGATAGCGCCGCGCCACCGGCAATGCGCCGCAACGTCAATCCCGGCGACAGCCGGCCGAGACCGATGCGCTGCACGATCCAGGTGGCCCCGGTGATGCCGATCAACTTGCCGAGCACCAGACCGGCCACCACACCCCAGGTCAGCGGTGAATGAACGGCCGCCAACACGGTGTCGGCGTCCAGCCGCACACCGGCATTGGCCAACGCGAACAAGGGCAGCACACCGAACGACACGTACGGGCCGAACCCGGTCACCAGCCGCTCGTTGATCGAGATCGAGTCACGCAGGCTGCGAGTTGCGGCGCGGGCGTATTCCGAATTGGGCGACTGGCGGAACGCCCGGATCACGTCGACGGCGGCCTCCACCCGCTGGCGCTCGGGGGTGAACACCGGGATCACCAGCGCCACCACCACGCCGGCGAGGGTGGGGTGCACCCCGCCGGCGAATAGCGCCAACCACAGGGCAACCGCGAGAATCGAATACGCCACCCCACGGATCGCGGCGGGCAGGTAGCGCACACCGATCAGCGCGGCGACGACAACGACGGCGACCACCAGCGGGACGACTCGGATCTGTTCGGAGTAGAACAGGGCGATGGCTGCCAGTGCGCCGACGTCGTCGACGACCGCCAACGTCAGAAGGAAGGTCCGCAGCCGCGCCGGATACTTGGGCGCAATGATCGCCAGTGCCCCGACCAGGAAGGCGGTGTCCGTGGAGATGACCACACCCCACGCGCTGGCGTCGTCGCCGGATGGGTTGAACATCAGGAAGATCAGCGCAGGCAACGTCAGCCCGGCGACCGCGGCGACCACCGGCACCAGGGCACGGGAGCGCTCCGTGAGTTCACCGATGGTGAACTGGGCCTTGACCTCCAGGCCCACGATGAAGAAGAAGAACGCCATCAGAGCGTCGTTGACGAGCTCCTTGACCGTCAGTTCGCCGTGCATGCTGCCGAAGCTCAGCCCGACGTGGGTTCCCCAGAACTCGGAATAGGTGTGTGCCCAGGGTGAATTCGCCCACAGGATCGCGACCAGAGTGAACGTCAGCAGTAATGCCGCGGCGGCGTTCTCGCCAAAGCGCTTCGCTGTCGGATCCCTACCCAGCCGGCTGCCTCTCACGCTGTCACCGTATGCGCCGCCTCCAACAACATCCAACCGGACAGCTGCACAGACAGATCCCGCTCGGGTATCTGCGACGAGTTCACCGCACCCGCGACGAATTGCGCCTGTCCGCCTCCCGCGGTGGGGATCTCCGCGGTGCTGCCCCAGGACGGGCCGAAAACCGGCAGCCCGTCGACACTCTGGCGGTTGTCCCACGCGGCCTGAGCCGAGGCCAGCACGATCGCCCGGGCATCGTCGGCCTCACCGGGCAGGGTGGTTGCGGCGAGCGCCAGGTACCGGGCGGTGATCCCGGCGAACAGCCCGCCGTCACCGCCGCCGGCCCCCTTGAGGATTCCGTCGGGTGCCATGTGCTCACTGATCGCCGCGACCAGGCGCCGCACCCGCGCCGGGTGTCGATCATCGTGGGTGCGCGCGGCCAGTTCGGTCTCCAGTCCCAGAACGACACCCTGGCAGTAGGTGTACTGGGCGCGTACCAGCGATCCGGCCTTGATGCCGTCGAACACCAGGTGGGTCTCGGGGTCTATCAGGGTTTCGTCGATCCAGTCGGCCATCTGCTGGGCTCGCCGCAGCCGGTTGTCGTAGCGGGCCAAGAAGATTCCGGCCGGGCCATTGGCTGGAGCGTTGAAGAACTGATCCTGTTTGCGCCACGGGATTCCGCCGCCGTCCTCGGGCACCCACGACGCGACGAACTGTTCACACAACGTCTTCAGTGCGCGGGGCCGGTCGGCGCCGGCCACCCGCTCGGCGCGTTCGAGCGCCAGGGCCAGCCAGGCCATGTCGTCGTAATAGCTGTTGGTCCAGCGTCCGTTGTTGCGCAGCCGATGCCCGCGGATCTGCCGCTTGATCTCACCCAGCCGGTTCGGCTGCGGGTCGCGCACCTGCGCGTCGACCAGGCAGTCGAGCAGATGGGCCTGCCACCAGTAGTGCCATGTCCCGAACCACCGGTCGCGGCGAGTGGACGGCCAACTCACGACTCCGAGCTGCGTACCGGGCAGACCCCAGAGCCGACGCAGATGTCGCTTCGCGATCGCCGCTTCGGCACTGGCAGCGCGGTTCGCCCACAGCTGGTCCATGCCGTCAATCCTGCCCTACCAGGCTTGCGATAGATCGGCCCACTGTCTGATCCAGGCGTGCATCGCTATGCCGGCGGCGACGGCGGCATTGATGCTGCGCGTCGAACCGAACTGTGCGATGGACACCGTGACCGCGGCCCCGGCCCGGGCTGCCTCGGAGATGCCCGGTCCCTCCTGGCCGAACACCAGCACGCAATCCCGCGGCAGCGTGGTGGTTTCCAGCGGCACTGCGCCGGGGATGTTGTCGACCGCCACGACGGTCAGCCCGGCGCCGGCGGCGAAGACCAGCAGATCCTCGGTGCTCTCGTGGTGGGCCAGCCGTTGGTAGCGGTCGGTGACCATGGCCCCGCGCCGATTCCACCGACGTCGACCGACGATGTGCACGGTGTCCACGGCGAACGCATTGGCGGTGCGGACCACCGCGCCGATGTTGGCGTCATTGCCGAAATTCTCGATCGCGATGTGCAAGGTGTGCCGACGCCGATCGATGTCGGCGATGATCGCCTCTCGCGTCCAGTACCGGTAGGCGTCGACCACATTGCGAGTGTCGCCCTGGCGCAACAGTTCCGTGTCGTAGCGGACATCGTCGGGCAACTCCCCGACCCAGGGCCCGACGCCGGGGGCACCGGTGCTCCACTCGGTGGGGCCGGCGTCAGTCACGGGTCACCCATAGCGCGGCGTGGGTACCGACCACCGACACCGTCGCGTTCAGAAGGGCGTCATTGATCTCACCCTGTGTGCACAGTGACGCGTTGACGTGGACCGCGTCGAGCGATGCGTCGGGCAGCAGTAGCACCGACGCGCCGTAGGCCGCGCACGCCGGATTCAGGCCGGGCGGGGGCAGGCTTGGCGCCGCCACCAACATCATCGGACCGCCGCGCTGCGCCGAGTCGTCCCGGTACTGGGCGGCGGAGGCGTCGGCCTGCAATCCCAGGAGCATGTAGCCCTTGCCGGTGAACACCGTTGGGTCGCCCAGCGCCTGCTGGGTCAGCTGGGTACCGTCGGCACGCCAGGCGTCGACGCTGGAGGTCGTGACCGTGAGCCCGGTGTCGTTCTTGTTCGTCGGCATCATGCCGACCGGAAACGCCGCCGGGTAAGCCGCCGCGGTCCCCGCGATGCGGTCGTGCGGTGAATACCCGTACACCCCACGCACCGCGCTGTGTTCCTTGACCGGGCCAAGACAAACGGTGCCGGTGAGTCGTTGCGGCGATGCCGCCAGCGGCGTGCTGGTGACCCCTTGCACCAGATCGCAGCTCCCGAGCCCGGTGGCTTCAACCGGATGCGCGAGGGTTCCGTAAAGACCGAATCGGATGTCCTCGGGTTTTGCGTGCGGCGCGGTTGGATCCCTGGGCGCAGCGTCGATGTCGACGAGCACAAATTCACCGTTCCAGCGAAATTCAGCAACTCTGACATTCCACCCCAACAGGGCCAGCGATTCACCGATCTTTGCCGAAGCAGTGCCATAACTTGATTTGCTGGCGGCGCCCGAACAGCCGCCTGCTCCGATGACGCTGGCGGCAGCCAGAATTGCCGCGATCAGGGCCGTGACCATCCGCCGCGGTGCCGCACCTTCGCGGGGTTGCGACAACCGTGCGATACAGCTCACCCAACGCCCTTTCTGCCCCTCAGATCACGCTCCGCACATACCGTCCGCCCCCCAGGGCGCCCGTAATACCAAATCGGCGTCCGCCGATGAAGAGTCTAGGGTCACCAGTTCGCTTGGCAGCGGCGCCGCACTTGACCAGGAATTCTGTGCGCACAGGTGTTCACGCAAGCGGTGTCCCAGGGCGGTGCTTTCGACGGATTTCGTCGGCTACCCCTCGGTAACCAGCGCTTTTCCGGCTAACGGCTAGCTCCTTGGCACCTTCCGGCGAGATACTGATATTTGCAAGTTCGAGTAAATAAACCACGCGCAACCCCGGTATCAGCTGCGGGTACCCCTACCGCAGGGCCCCCGAAAGATGGGAAATGATGAACGCCTCAGTGCTGCAATTTCCGGACCAAAAGCTCTACAGCCTGCCCGAGACCATTAGCTGGCGCGACACTGATACCGGATGCACGATCGTGCTCGCCCAACCCGACAGCGAACCCGGGCTATGGGACGACTATCTGCAGGGAGCGCTGCAGAGTTACGAGAAGCACGGTGTGGAGGCGGCCCTGGATCTTGACTCGTTCCGCGACGGCCGCGACACGACGCTGTTCTACACCGCACTCGATGAGAACGGGAAGATGCTCGGCGGTTTGCGGGCGAAGGGCCCATACCTGGGCGCCGACGAATCGCACGCGATCGTCGAATGGGCTGGCCAGCCTGGCCAGGACGCCGTCCGCAAGATGATCACCGACCGGCTGCCGTTCGGCGTGGTGGAGATGAAGTCGGCCTGGGTGAGTGACGATCCCGCCCGCAGCGGTGAACTCACTCGAACGTTCGCGCGCACGGCATTCCCGACGATGACCCTGCTGGGCGCACAGTTCATCCTGGCAACCGCGGCCGCGCACGTCCTGGACCGGTGGAGCTCCTCGGGTGGCGTGGTGGCCACAAAGATCCCGGCCGCGGCGTACCCGAGCGACCGCTACCGCACCAAGATGATGTGGTGGGACCGGCGCACCTTCGCCAACCACGCCGAGCCGAAACAGTTGGCCAAGATCGTCAAGGAAATGCGCATGCTGGCCGATATCTCCGACGAGTTCAGTGGCTTCGGCTTGCTGGCCGGGAGCGGAAGCTAGCGAGATAGCAACAAACCGATACCATCTCCTAAGCTCCACTAATCACGAGATGGCATGATGACCACACCTTCCGAGACCGGGACTGCTGACAGCCTGGAGAATCTCGTTACGCATGTCGCGACGCAGCTGATGGCTGTCGATGCCGCCACATCGGCAAACGTGTCGCAAGTGGTTCTCGGCCAACTGTCATCGTCATTCGGCGTGGACGTTTGTTTCCTTCGTTACAACGATCACAGCATTCGAGCGACCCGACTGATTGCCGAGTGGCCACCCCACGAGCGCGATCCGGACCCCCTCGAACTCATCTACTTCACCGACGCGGACCCGGTCTTCGCTACCGCCGAGCACGCCAAGGAACCGGTGTTCTTCCGCCCCGATCCGATCCCCGAGGACGAATACCAACGCCTCGTCGAAGAGGGCACCGGCATGGCGTTGACGTCGATGGCCTCGGTTCCACTGCTGTCCGGTGATACGACGACGGGCTGCATCGGATTCATCAAGTTCGGCATCAAGGACTGGTCGCCAGAAGAACTCAACGCGCTCAAGGCGATTGCCTCGTTGTTCGCCCAGGTGCAGGCTCGCGTGGTCGCCGAGGACCAGCTGCGCTACCTGGCCGAGCATGACGACCTGACCGGACTGCACAACCGCCGGGCACTGCTGGCCCACCTCGACGAGCGGTTGCGCGCCGGTGAGTCCGGTCCGGTGTCGGTGCTGTTCCTCGACCTCGACCGGCTCAAGGCGATCAACGACTACCTGGGCCACCACGCCGGGGACTGGTTCATCCAGGCCTTCGCCGAACGGTTGCGAGAGGAATCCGGGGACAGCGACGTTATCGCGCGCCTCGGTGGTGACGAGTTCGTGATCGTGCCGGCCGGGCCGGTTGATGCCGAAACCGCCGAGGCGCTGGCCCATCGGTTGCAGGACGCGCTCCGTGACCGGGTGACGATCGGCGGCGAGATGCTGACCCGCACCGTCAGTGCCGGTGTCGCACTGGGCGTTCCGGGCCGGGACACCACATCGGATCTGTTGCGCCGTGCCGACCAGGCGGTGCTCAACGCCAAGAACGCCGGCGGCAACAAGATCGCGGTCTTCACCGACGAGATGTCGCTGAAGAGCGAATTCCGCAACGACATCGAGCTGCACCTGCAGAACGTGATCGATACCGGTTCGCTGATCCTGCACTATCTCCCCGAGGTCGACATGCGCACCGGGAAGATCCTGGCGACCGAGGCGCTGGTGCGCTGGCAGCACCCGACCCGCGGCCTGCTGCTACCGGATTCGTTCATCCATGTCGCCGAATCCATCAACCTGGCAGGCGAATTGGGCCGCTGGGTGATGCGCGCCGCCTGCGAGCAGTTCAGCCTCTGGCACGCCAGCGGCATCGCCACGGACGCGGTCATCCGGATCAACGTCTCCCCCGTACAGCTGGTCGCCGACGGATTCGTCGAGTCGGTGGCCGACACGATCGCCGAGTTCGGACTCGACGGCAGGTCGGTGTGCCTGGAGATCACCGAAAGCGTTGTGGTGCAAGATATCGAAACCACTCGCATCACGCTGGCCGGGCTCAAAGAGGTCGGCGTGCGGATCGCCATCGACGACTTCGGCACCGGCTACAGCGTGCTCACCCATCTGAAGTCGCTGCCGGTGGACACCCTCAAGATCGACAAGGGCTTCGTCCTCGAACTGGGCACCAACCCCGAGGATCTGGCGATCGTGCGAGCGATCATCGCGCTGGCCGAGGCATTCAACCTCGAGCTGGTCGCCGAGGGCGTAGAGCTGCCGACCGCGGCGATGACCTTGCTCCAGCACGGTTGTCATCGCGCTCAGGGATTCCTGCTGTCCCGCCCTATCCCCGCCGATGCGATGGCCGAGCTTTTCGCCAAAAAGTTCATTCCGGTGGACTTTTCAGCACCGAGCAGGAACTGACTCAGGAACCGTAGAGCAGTTCGACGCGGCCGAATCGGCTGGCGGTGCGACTCACCACCGCCACCTGCGCGCCGTCGGGCAGCCCGGTCTGGACCGGCCAGCCGGTGTCGTCAGGCAGCGCGCCAATCGACAGTGCCACACCCAGGGTCGCACGGATCAGCCGCGTTCCGTCCGGCGTGGAAAGGGCGGCGCCCGCGACGCGCCCTTCTTCGAAGATCAACCGCTGCAACGCCATACCGACCTCGCCGAAGATGTCGCGCTCGGCCACCTGCCGGCGCAGCCATTCGGTCAGCGCGACGCCGGGGCGATCTCCTTCGGGCCGGTAGTCGCCCAGCGCTGCCACCCGGATGGTCTCACCGCCATCGGCGCGCATGGTCGTCATCATGTCGGGGATCTGGGTGTAGATCACGCCGAACGGCGAAGCGATGCAGCGCACCGACCAGTCCCGCAGCCGAGATCCGAAGAACGGTTCGATCGTCGCGCGGCGATCGGTCCTGGCCGGGACCGGCTGGGCTCGTACGGTCGACAGCTCCAGATCGGGAGCTGGCGTGTCGGCCAATCCGAGGTCCTCGGTCATCGATTGCAGATAAGCCGCGGTGGCGGAATCGACTGTCTGCAAGGAAATCTGGGCGTCAGCGAGTTCGACGTCGAGGTCCTGGTCGGCGCAGCAGACCGCGTGCGCGAACGCACCGGGTCCGGCCCCGGCACAGATCACGTCGACGACGTCGTCCCACTGCCATTCCGAAGCCTCGATGGGCTCCTCGTCGATACTCATCGGAAGAGTCAGGAACTCGGCAGGCCGAGGTCGGACAGACCCAGCACGCTTCGGTAGGGAACGCCTTCGGCCTCGATCGCCTCAGCCGCCCCAGTGGCCCTGTCCACCACCGTCACGACACCCACGACGGTCCCACCCGCCTCACGCACCGATTGCACGGCGGTCAGCGCCGATCCACCGGTCGTGCTGGTGTCCTCGACCACCAACACTCGCTTGCCCGAAATCTCGGCACCTTCGATAAGTCGTTGCATCCCATGGCTTTTCACCGCCTTGCGTACCACGAAGGCGTCGATCGGGCGTCCCGGTGCGTGCATAACCGCGCTGGCCACCGGGTCGGCTCCCATGGTCAGCCCCCCGACGGCGGCGTAGTCCCAGTCCACGGTCAGGTCGCGCACCAGCCGGCCGATCAGCGGGGCGGCCCGGTGATGCAGCGTGGCGCGGCGCAAGTCGACGTAGTAGTCGGCCTCCTTGCCCGACGACAGGGTGACGCGGCCGAACACGACCGACAACTGGCGCACCAGTTCGGCGAGTTCGGCGCGTTCGGATGCGTTGAGTTCAGGTGCGCCCACGGCCTCGTCCCATTGTGTTGTTGACCGCGCGGACCAGACCCCGCGGAACCAGCCGGCCGACCGAGGTCAGCACTTTGTACTGCAGGCTGGGAATGCTGATGATTTTGCCCTTGGCCACATCGGCCAGGCTTTCGGCGACAACGTCGTCGACGCCCAGCCACAAGAAGTTTGGGATCGACGTCATGTCGATGCCGGCCCGCTCGTGGAATTCCGTGCGCACGAATCCGGGGCAGACGGCGTGGATGCTCACACCGGTGCCGGCCAGTCCGTTGGCCAGCCCCTCGGTGAACGACACCACCCAGGCCTTCGACGCCGAGTAGGTGGACCCGCGGCCCGAGAGCAGGCCCGCGACGCTGGCGATGTTGATCACTGTGCCCGAGCCGGCCGCGATCATCGACGGCAGCGCCGCACGGGTGAAGTGCATGACGGCCGTGACGTTGACGTCGAGCTGGGCCTGCAGCTGGGCGGGGTCGGCGGTCCAAAACTCACCCGAGGTACCGAATCCGGCGTTGTTGACCAGCACCTGCACTCCGGCGGACAGGCGGTCGGCGACCCGGGCGCGGTGGGCCGCGTCGGTGAGATCGGCGCGCAGCACTTCGACGTCGACACCGTTGGCGGCCCTCAACTCGGCCGCGAGGTCGTCAAGCCGATCCACGGTGCGGGCGACAAGAACGAGGTTGTAGCCGTCGCGCGCGTAGCGGCGGGCATAGCCCGCACCGAGGCCGGCGGTGGGGCCGGTGATCAGGGCAACGGGACGAGGCACGCCGCGACCCTACCGGCTCAGCGCTGGTAGTTGGGAGCCTGTTGGCCGGCCGGGCTGGAATTGCGCGGCTGCTGCGGGCGCAGCGGCGGCGGAGCGTCGACATGACCCGGCGGCAGCTCGCGACGGCCGGCGGGCGCGAGCGGGCGACCTGGGGAGGCGTTGCGACGGCCGGCGGACGCAGGGAGCGCCGGCTGCACGGTCGGAGGCAGCACCCGCAGCAGGTCGTTGAATTGCCGCACGGTGCGCAGGCCCTCGTCCCACTGGGCGCGGGAGGACGAGATCGGCATGGAGACCAGCGTCCAGTTCTGCTCGTTCCACATGATCTCGGCGCAGTCCGGCGCGGTGTGGGCGAAGGTCACCATCCGGCGATCGCAGGCCCGGCGGGCGGCGTCGAGGTTGGTGGAGTAGACCATCCGCGGGCCGATGGCGCCCAGCAGCCAGACATCGCTCTCCCGCGGCTCGGCGATGCCCTTGAGCCGCAGATCCATCACGACGTTCGTGCCGACCTTGCGGTGCAGCGCGATCACGGTGGCTACGTCTTCCAGGTCGAAGATGTAGACCGCTTCGCCACGGATCTGCCCGAGCACGACGTTGCGGGCGCTGACATCGCCGACAGTGGACATCACGCCGCGCTTCCAGCGGCCGACGATCTCGGCGGACTCGGGTTCGAAGTCGAACCCGTGCGACCGCGCCCAGGATTTACGGCGGCGGCCCAGACCACGCCGACGGCCGAGGTCGACGTACAACAACACCGCCGCACCCACGAAGCAGAGCGCGGACAGCGTGAACCAGAACGGAACCATTACGCCTAGCGTATCTGCTCACTGCCCGGTTGCGAGAACTCCAGCAGGTCACAGACCTATTACGGGCCGGTCGCCGCGGCGAGTTCGAGGATTTCCGCGCGATCGGTCGCGAGCAGGAAGCCGCCGGCGATCGCCTCGTTTAGGGCCGCGGTGAACCGCTCCAGGTATTCGGCTCCTCCGCCGGGGTACAGGGTGGCCAGGGTCTCGGAGTCGAACGGCTCGCCCGAGCCGAAAATCGCGAGCAGCACGTTGTCTCCCGCGCCGGCACCCGATGTCCGGGCCGTCGGGACGTCCACCCAGGGGGTTCGCAGCCCACCGGTGGCCAGACCATTCGAGTCCACGAGGGTCTGATGAGGCTCGATGTCGGTGATGTCGATCCGCGGAGCGCTCGGCGCCGGCCGACCGGTGCGCACCCAGCCGTGCAACTGCGCGATAGCCGCCTGCAACACGTAGTGGTGCTGCGGGGCGAAGTTGATGAAGTGCGGCAGCTTCTGACCCATCAGGTCATTGGTCGGCGCATAGGCCGCCACGATCTGATCGAGCGGGACCGTGCCGTTGTCGATGAACCCGACCCGGATCGTGTAGTTGTCGGCGTGCGCCGAGCCGGGGATCTCCCAGACCCGGAGGTGCTCGGTGTCCGGCACGCGGGCGTGGCTGTAGCCCAGCAGTCGCGCGCCGAGCAGGTCGGTCTCGGTGATCACGGTCAACACCGGCACGCGCAGGTCGGCGCGAAACGGCACGGGCACGGAGTGGAACGCCCCGGATTCGTCGAGCAGGGACGTCCCGTCCAGCGGTGCCGCCGAGCCGAACCGGGAATGGACCAGGAAACCGTCGAACACCGCGGCGTCCGGGTCGACGTCGTTGACATAGGTGGTCAGGAACGTGGCCGACTGCGACTCCCCCGCGGCGAGCACGACCTCCGGTGCCAGGCCATCGATCACACCGGCGCGAACGGCCTGACCGACCTGGGTGAAGATGTCGTAGGCGTATGCATCGCCCGGATGACTGAGTTCTGAATACCGTTGCGGATCAAGCTTTTTCAGAGATGCATCGCCGATCAGGCTGAGGCCGCCCTCGATTCCGACGCGCTGGGCGGAGACGACGACGTACGCGTAGCCGGCGCGGGCGATCTCGCGGTGCGCCATGAACCAGACGGCGGGGGCGTCGATGCCGCCGCTGACGTTGAGCCATTCGACGATGGCCGTCCCGTTCCAGGCCGATTCGTCGAGCGGTCGAAGGACCACGATCCGGGTTTTGTACTCGGCAGTCCCGGCCGGTGCGAATGAGGCCGCGGTTCCAGCGACGAAGAACTCGTCGGCGCGGTACCCCAGCGTTGCGAGGTCGTAGGCCCCGAGCAGCAGGTTCGGTTGTCCGGGAACCGCGGTGATGACGGGATCAGTGGTCGGCACCATCAATCAATAGCAGAGGCCCCCCAACGCGAGCAGACGCAGACTCGCATCCGCGGGGTGCGGATTGTGCGATTCTGCGTCTGCTCGGCCGTCGAGACTCAGCCCAGGATCAGCGATTCGCCGTCCGGACTGACGTTCACCGGTACGACGTCGCCGTCGTGGACGTCCCCGGCCAGCAGCAACTTGGCCAGCTGGTCACCGATGGCCTGCTGGATCAGGCGGCGCAGTGGACGGGCGCCGTACAACGGATCGAATCCGCGCTCGGCCAGCCACTGCTTGGCGGGCAACGACACCTCGAGGGTGAGGCGTCGCTGCGTCAACCGCCTCTGCAGCTGGGCCAGCTGGATGTCGACGATCGACACCAGTTCTTCAGGCTGCAGGGCATCGAAGACGATGACGTCGTCGAGCCGGTTGATGAACTCGGGCTTGAACGCCGAGCGCACCGCCGCCATCACCTGCTCCTCGGTGCCACCGGCGCCGAGGTTGCTGGTCAGGATCAGGATGGTGTTGCGGAAGTCGACCGTGCGGCCCTGACCATCGGTCAACCGGCCCTCGTCGAGGACCGCCAGCAGGATGTCGAATACGTCAGGGTGTGCTTTCTCGACCTCGTCGAACAACACCACCGAGTACGGCCGCCGCCGCACCGCTTCGGTCAGCTGACCACCCTGGTCGTAGCCGATGTACCCGGGCGGCGCACCGACGAGACGCGCAACGGAGTGCTTCTCGCCGTACTCGCTCATGTCAATGCGGATCATGGCCCGCTCGTCGTCGAACAGGAACTCCGCCAACGCCTTTGCGAGCTCGGTCTTACCGACGCCGGTCGGTCCGAGGAACATGAACGACCCGGTGGGGCGGTTCGGATCCGCAACGCCGGCCCTGGTGCGGCGCACGGCATCAGAAACCGCAGCGACGGCCTTCGTTTGTCCGACGACGCGCTTGCCCAGCTCGGACTCCATCCGGAGCAGCTTGGCGGTCTCGCCCTCGAGCATGCGGCCGGCCGGGATACCGGTCCACGCCGACACCACATCGGCGATGTCGTCGGGTCCGACCTCCTCCTTGAGCATCACGTTCTCGCGCGCCTCGGCCACGGGCAACGCCGCGTCGAGCTTCTTCTCGACCTCGGGAATGCGGCCGTACCGAAGTTCGGCAGCCTTGGCCAGATCGCCGTCGCGCTCGGCGCGGTCGGCTTCACCGCGCAGTTTGTCGAGCTGCTCGGTGTAGTCCCGCACGATGTCGATGGCGTTCTTCTCGTTCTGCCAACGCGTGGTCAACTCGGCCAATTGCTCCTTCTTGTCGGCCAATTCAGCGCGCAGCTTCTCCAGCCGATCGACGGACGCGGCGTCCGTTTCCTTGGCCAGCGCCATCTCCTCGATCTCCAGCCGGCGGACCAGCCGCTCGACTTCATCGACCTCGACAGGCCGGGAGTCGATCTCCATCCGCAACCGCGACGCGGCTTCGTCGACAAGGTCGATGGCCTTGTCCGGTAGGAACCGGCTGGTGATGTAGCGATCGGAGAGGGTGGCCGCCGCGACCAGAGCGGAGTCGGTGATCCGCACGCCGTGGTGCACTTCGTAGCGGTCCTTGAGGCCGCGCAAGATGCCGACGGTGTCCTCCGCGGACGGCTCGCCGACCAGCACCTGCTGGAAGCGGCGTTCCAGGGCGGCGTCCTTCTCGATGTACTTGCGGTACTCGTCCAGCGTGGTTGCGCCGACCAGCCGCAGCTCGCCACGGGCCAGCATCGGCTTGATCATGTTGCCGGCGTCCATCGCGCCTTCGCCGGTGGCACCGGCGCCGACGATGGTGTGCAGCTCGTCGATGAACGTGATGATCTGGCCGGCCGAGTTCTTGATGTCGTCGAGGACGGCCTTGAGCCGCTCCTCGAATTCACCGCGGTACTTGGCGCCGGCCACCATCGACCCCAGATCCAGGGAGATGACGGTCTTGTCGCGCAGACTCTCCGGCACGTCGCCGGCCACGACCCGTTGGGCCAGGCCCTCGACGATCGCGGTCTTACCGACACCCGGCTCACCGATCAGGACCGGGTTGTTCTTGGTGCGCCGGCTCAACACCTGGATGACGCGGCGGATCTCGGTGTCCCGGCCGATGACCGGGTCGAGCTTGCCTTCCCGGGCACGGGCGGTCAGGTCGGTGGAGTACTTCTCCAGCGCCTGATAGCTGGCCTCGGGGTCCGGGCTGGTCACCCGGGCGCTGCCACGGACCTTCACGAACGCGTCCCGCAGGGCCTCCGGGGAGGCGCCCTGACCGGTGAGCAACTTCGCCGTGTCGGAATCACCGGTGGCCAAGCCGACCATCAGGTGCTCGGTAGAGACGTATTCGTCGTCCATCTCAGTAGCGAGCTGCTGGGCGGCGGTGATCGCCGCCAGCGACTCGCGTGATAGCTGCGGCTGCGACGTGGCACCGCTGCTCGACGGCAGCCGGTCGACGAGCCGCTGTGCCTCGGTGCGGATCGTGGCTGGATCGACACCGACAGCCTCGAGCAACGGCGAAGCGATACCGTCGGCCTGCGTGAGCAGTGCCAACAGTAAATGGGCGGGCCTGATCTCCGGGTTGCCGGCGGCCGAGGCAGCCTGCAACGCGGCGGTCAGCGCCGCCTGAGTCTTGGTTGTCGGGTTGAAAGAGTCCACGACACCTCACTTTCAGTCAGGCCGTGCCCGCGAACGATCAGCAGGCCACGGCAAAATGCTTGTCGCCTTGTTCAACATCGTCAAGGTTGAGTCTGTTCCGCTCAACTTTAACTCTTTTGGAAAATTTTGGGAAAGAGCTTCTGCGTCGGCTTCTGGATATTCGAACATATGATCGAAAGATGGTGGACCGCGTATCGATCGGCTACACGGGGCAACCCGTCCGCGACCCGTTTCGCGTGGTCCGCCCACCGGTCCCGGTATTGATCGACCTGACGGTGCTGTTCCCCCGCCAGCCACATCGAACCGGCCGCTATCACCCGCACGGCCTGCAGATGCACAAGGTCGTCACCGGGATGCTGAGCTGCTGGGGTATCTGCGAGCAGGGCGACTGGTGGGGGCTGGTGACCTACGAGATCGCTTACGGATCGCGCGGCAAAACGGTGACACACTGGGTGCCCGCCTGGACGCTGCGGCGAAAGCCCGGCTGAAAGCGTGCCGTACGTGGGCGACCCGGGCGCACGTCAGCGCTTCGCATAATCCCAGTACTGCAGAAATTGCACAGCCGCAAACAAGCCCAGCGTCGCCAGGTAGCCGACGACCAGCAGGCCCGCACCAATGACGGTGATGCGAGTCCCCGCACCGTCGATCGGGTCCAGCCAGCGCCGGAACAACCGTCCGGCCCAGGGCATCAGAACCCATTGCAGAGCAACGACACTGACTACCTGGCTCAGCCACAATGCCAGCCAGGGCGCAGCACCGAAGCCGTCGAGGATCGGGCCCATGAACCGCGATAGCAGCATCACCGTCGGATAGAGCACCAAGAGGATCAGCATCGCGGTCTTCCAATTCGGCGTGACCGCGGTCTGGCCGTTTTCGGTTCGCACCGTGGAGCCGAATGTTGTCGTCGAGGACACCAGCGAGAATTCACGCGTCAGGCTTGACCGCAGCGGACCGAGTGCGGCCAACCGCTCTGGAGACTCCAACCAAGTAACGAGCTGGTGCTCGGTGCGGAATCGCAGCACCGCGAATGCCTCGCTACCGTTCGCTGGAGGGAAGGTGCAGCATCCCTCGAACCCGCTGAACCGCGCGCTCACCTCGGCCAGCCGCGCCTCGGCCGCCACGAATTCGTCCGCACGGCCCAGCGCCACGTTGTGCCGGAAGAACCCCACTCCGGCCGGCACCCCGCCGTATTCGCCGATCACCATATCTGCTGTGGCACACAATATTCCGTTTTCCCGCCCAGCACTCATCGAGCGTTGTCGTGCGGTGCTGTCCAGCCAGTGATGCAGGGCCCCCGCGCTGGCGAAGGTGACGGCGATTCCCCAATCGAGATGCGGATCGGTCAGTACCGAAATCCGGAAGTCAATTGCTTCGGTCGCGGTGGCGCGCAACCCATCGGCCCACACGGTGAAATCAGCGGGATGGTTGGACGGATGAAAGATCGTGACGACGGTCGCTGCGCTCATAGTCCTAGGTTCGTCCGGCGTTCGGTGCCGACGTCGTTGCGTAGGGGTTGGTCAGCGTGGTCGTCGTGGTGGGAGTGGAGTACTCAGACTCCGATGGAACGACCACTTCGCTCGAGGTCTCCGACGGAGACGTCGATGTCGACGACGAGGAGCCCGGGTTCATGTCGGTGGTCGAGATCCGCGGCGACGTTCGGGAGGTGGTGGACGTCTTCGTAGACGTCGTCGTCGTGCTGATCGCCGGCGCATACGTCACCGGGCCGTCGCGCTGCTGTGAGCTCTCGGCGGTGTCGAGCACCGCGTACACCAGCATCGCCAGCAGCACCAGCGCTGCCACCCCGGAGACGTAGACCAGGGTGTGCGACCCGCCATCACCCTTTTCTTCGTCGGCATCCTTGCCCACGGGCAGAGATAGTACGGTCAGCCGTGACCGTGCGTTGTCCGCCTACCGCCAGGAGGTACCTGTGACGACCGGTCTGGGTTCGGAATTGACCGAACTGATCCCACTTGCGCTGGTCATCACGCTGTCGCCGCTGACGATCATCCCCGGCATCCTGATGCTGCACACGCCCACGCCCCGGCCGACCAGCATGGCGTTCCTGACCGGCTGGGTGCTGGGCATCGGCGGTCTGACCGCGGTCCTCGTGCTGGTGTCCAACGCTCTGGGGGGACTCAACAGACAACCGACGTGGGCGCCGTATTTCCGCATCGTGATCGGGGCGGCGCTGATCGTGTTCGGGCTCTACCGGTGGTTCACCCGCAAGCGCTCGCAGCACACACCGAAGTGGCTGACATCCATGACGAGAATCGGCCCTGCGCGCGCTTTTGTGACCGCGCTCGTGCTGGTGGTCGTCAACCCCAAGGTCCTGTTCATGTGTGCCGCAGCGGGTTTGGCGATCGGCTCGGCGGGGCTGGGGACCACCGGGGCCTGGACAGCCGACGCGGTGTTCACCGCCGTCGCGGCATCCTCGGTGGCGCTGCCGGTGCTGGCCTACCTGGTGGCCGGTGAGCGCCTCGACGAACCGCTGACCAAACTCAAGGACTGGATGGAGGCCCAGCACGCGACGCTGGTGGCCGCGATCCTGATCGTCATCGGCGTCATGGTGTTGTACAAGGGCATTCACGGTCTGTAGCCCGCGCGCCTAGACTCGCGGCCGTGGGTCTGGAGGATCGTGATGCGCTTGCGGTGCTGCAGGCTGCGTTCGAGGATTCGGGGGCGCCACAGTCCGCATCCCACGAGCTACTCCATGGCTTCTACACCCGGTGGTTCGCCCTCGACGCCGAAGTGCGCGACCTGTTCCCGCCCGAACTAGCACCGCAACGGGCCGCCTTCGGGCAGGCGATGCACTGGGTGTTCGGCGAATTCGTCGCGCAGCGCGCCCAGGCGCCGGTCGCCTTCCTCGCCCAACTCGGCCGGGATCACCGCAAATACGGTGTCACACAACGGCATTACGACAGCATGCGGCAAGCGTGGTACTCCGCGATGCGCAGCCGGTTGGGCGACAGCTGGACACCGGCCGTCGACGACGCCGCCGTCCAAGCCATCAATCTGATCACCGGCATCATGGCCGGGGCGGCCGACGCCGAGGACGGCCCGGCGTGGTGGGACGGCACCGTCCTCGAACACCACCGGGTCTCCCGCGACCTCGCGGTTGTCCGCCTGCACCTGGACCGGCCGATGCCGTATCACCCGGGGCAGTATGTGAACGTCCAGGTCCCCCAGTGGCCGCGACGCTGGCGGTTCCTGTCCCCTGCCATGCCGCCCGACCCGGACGGCTTCATCGAGTTCCACGTCCGCTCGGTGGCCGGTGGCATGGTCAGCAATTCGATCGTCGCCGAGACCCGGCCCGGTGATCGGTGGCGACTGTCCAGCCCGCACGGCGCGATGGAGGTCGACCGCGACGGCGGTGATGTGCTGATGGTGGCAGGCAGTACCGGCCTGGCCCCGCTGCGCGCACTGATCATGGACCTGTGCCGGTTCGGCGAGAACCCGCGGGTGCACCTGTTCTTCGGTGCGCGCTACCCCTGCGAGCTGTACGACCTGCGAACCCTGTGGGAGATCGCCGCCTCCAACCCGTGGCTGTCGGTGTCGCCGGTGTCGGAGTACTCCAGCGACCCACCGTGGGCAGCGGACTATCCCGACGTCCAGCCGCCACGCGGACTTCATGTGCGCCAGACCGGACGGCTGCCCGAGGTGGTCACCAAGTACGGCGGCTGGGGCGACCGGCAGATCCTGATCTGTGGCGGTCCCGCGATGGTGCGTGCCACCCGCGATGCTCTGCTGGCCAAGGGCGCACCGGCCGAGCGCATCCAGCACGATCCGCCGGGCTGAGAGCTCGCCAATATTTACCCCTTCCTATGTGCGGGCTCGAGGACGAGAATGTCTGAGGGCGGGGTGGCACCAGTGAGGGGCTGTGATGACACCTGCCGATGCGGCCGACGAGAACGGCGTCCGGGAACTCGACGCCATCGCGTGGGAATTTCTCTGCTCCCCCTACACCGAACTGACGTACTGGGACTGGCCGCTGGAGCGCCGGTTGGATACCTACCTTCGTCGTCACGATCGAGACGACATCCTCAACAGCGGTGGCGCCTACGCCATCGTGGTGGATCGGGTGATGGCGAATTTCGGCCGAGCCCGCCGCGACGGTGTGCTCTCCCCACCGAGCCTGTAGCGCGTCGATAGGATCGGACGATGGCCGAGCCGCCGTCCGTTGTTCTGCATGATCCGTCCTCACCATTGACGGCGACCTATGTGCCGTCTGCGGGCATGGTCTGCACCTCACTGTCCGATGACGGAGTCGAGCTACTGGGCCAGCGCCGGGGCCTGCAGGCCTATCTGAGCGACGGTAAGACGCTGGGTATCCCGATCCTGTACCCGTGGGCTAATCGATTGAGCACCAACACCTATGAGGTCGACGGTGGCGCGGTGACGTTGACGCCGGGGAAGGGGGGCGTGCGCACCGACCCGCACGGCCTGCCGATCCATGGCGTCCTTGCGGCCTACCCGGGCTGGCTGGTCACCGAGCAATCGGAGAACCGGCTCATCGCCGACTTGGACTACGGCAGCCGGCCGGCGTTGCTGGCCAGCTTTCCGTTCCCGCATGTGGTCACCCTGGAGATCACGCTGACTGATCGGGCACTGACGGTGGAGACCACGGTCACGGCCACCACCTCGGCGGCGGTGCCGCTCTGTTACGGCTTCCACCCCTACCTGACCATTCCCGGGGTCCCACGATCAGAGTGGACGCTGGAGACGCCGCCGCTGCACCATCTGCCGGTGGACGAACGAGGTATCCCGACCGGCGAGGTCGAGGACTGGCCGGCCTACTCGGAGAAGCTGGGCGACAGGACATTTGACGACGGGTACGACGCGGTGCCGCCGGGCGGGGTGTTCGCACTCGCCGGCGGCGACCGCCGCATCGAGGTGGTCTTCGACCACGGGTTCCCGGCCGCGCAGATCTTCGCACCGGCCAACGACGACGTCGTGGGTCTGGAGCCGATGGCCGCGCCGACCAATGCGTTGTGTGCCGGTCTCTACCGCGCCGCGGCGCCGGGGCGACCCGCAGTCTCGGTGTTCACGATTCGCGTGCGCTAGCGCCCGCGCGGCTTCCAGACCACCAGGGCGGTGCTCTTCGGCACCACCGCCAAATCACGACGCTGGTTGGCGCGCAACGCCTCAAGCTCGCCGATCATCTCCTGGAGGCGGGACTGCAGAGCCTCGACCTGATTGGTCAGCTCGATGATCCGCTTGATCCCCGCGAGGTTGACGCCTTCGTCCTGCGACAGCCGCTGCACTTCGCGCAACAGCTCGACATCGCGTTCCGAATAGCGCCGTCCGCCACCGGAACTACGCCGGGGGCTGACCAGACCGAGCCGGTCGTAGGTGCGCAGGGTCTGCGCATGCATACCGGCCAGCTCGGCGGCCACCGAGATCAGGAACGTCCGGGTCTCCCGAGACTCGTTGGCGGCGGCCATCAGCGGTTACCCGCCCATCCCGCCCGGGGGTCGAAACCGCTGGACCGCTCGGTGGCCGCATAGGCCTCCAGCGCCTCCAACGCCTGCCCCTCGAGGTTGGGTGGCACCGCCACCTTGACGGTGACCAACAGGTCACCGTGACCGCCGTTGCGCTTGGGCACACCGCGCCCACGCACCCGCAGGATCCGGCCGTCGGCGGTGCCCTTCGGCACCCGCACACCGACCTTGCCCTCCAGGGTTGGCACGGAAAGCGTTGTCCCCAAAGCTAGTTCAGTAAAGCTCACCGGGACCGTCACGGTCAGGTCGTCGCCGTCACGGCCGAACACCTTGTCGGGCCGCACGTGCACGGTGACGTACAGATCACCCGACGGCGCACCGCGTAACCCGGCCTCGCCCTGACCGGCCAGCCGGATGCGCTGACCATCCTCGACGCCCGGCGGGATCCGGACGTTGATCGTCCGGGTCCGGGTGGTGACCCCGGTGCCATGGCACTCGTCGCAGGGGTGCTCGATGATCGAGCCACTACCCCGGCAGTCGGTGCACGGCTCGGAGAACCCGAACGCGCCCTGATTGCGGTTGATCACCCCGGAGCCGTTGCACGTCGGACACACCTTGGGGCTGGTACCCGGACGCGCGCCGCTGCCATGGCAATTCGTGCACGGCGCCGGGCTGGTCAGCCGCAGCGGCATGGCGACACCCTTGGTCGCCTCCAGGAAATCGAGATCGGTCTCGGTCTCCAGGTCCTTGCCGCGCCGCGGCCGGCTGGGCCGTGGTTGAGCTCCGCGTCCGAACAGTCCACCGAACAGATCGCCGATGTTGGTACCGCCGGTCTGGCTGGCTGTGTCGAACAGGTCGTTCAAATTGAACTCGCCGCCGTCGGCGCCGTAGCCACTGAACCCGCCGAAGTTGCCGCCGCCGTTGCCGCGGCGGAAACCACCGCCGGCGAACATCCGCCGGGTCTCGTCGTACTCTTTGCGCTTGGCCGGATCGGTCAGGACGTCCCTGGCCTCGCCGACCTCCTTATAGCGCTCGTCGGCTGCGGCGTTATCGGGGTTGCGGTCCGGGTGATTCTCGGCGAGCAGCTTGCGGGCCACCCGCTTGATCTCGTCCTCGCTGGCGTCGGAGGAGACGCCGAGCACCTTGTAGAAATCCTTCTCAACCCATTCGCGTTGAACCATGCCGCGTCACCCCCTCTCACCGTTTGTCACGTTGTTGATCCGATCCTGCGTTAATTCGATTCTGCGTTCTGCGCGCCAGTCTGCTCGCCGTTGACGGGCGTGTCGGCGTTCTTAGGTGTCGAGGTGCCGTCGTCGACGGTGTCGACCACTCCGACGAGCGCATGCCGCAGCACCTGATCGCCGAGCCGGTAGCCCTGCCGCATCACGGTGCCCAGCACCGGCTTGGAGCCTTCACCCTCGTGCTGAACAGCTTCGTGCAGCGACGGGTCGAACTCGTCGCCCTCAGCGCCGAAGGCCGTCAGGCCAAGCCCGGCCAGAGCGGCCGTCAGCTTGTCGGCGACCGACTTCAACGGGCCGGTCTCCAGATCGCCGTGGCTGCGGGCGCGGTCGAGGTCGTCGAGCACGGTGAGCAGCTGGCTCACCACGGCGGCCTTGGCCCGTTCGCCGGCCACCTGCTGATCGCGCAGCGCGCGCTTGCGGTAGTTGGCGAAGTCGGCTTGCACACGCTGCAGATCGGCGGTGAGTTCGGCGACCTTGTCGGCCTGCTCCCCGCCGGCGTCCGCCGCCTCCGGCGCCGACCCACTGGGGGCCGGGCCGGAGGACTCGCGAACTTCTCCGGTCAGGGGGTCGATTCGGCGCTTGTCCGTGACAGTTACCGGTTCTTCCTCGCGACCTTCACTCACTTGCGCTCCTGATCATCGTCATCCACGACCTCGGCGTCCACGACATCGTCATTGGACGAACCGCCGGACGGCCCGTCGGTCTGATCTGCCTGCGTCGCCTCATAGATGGCTTGACCGAGAGCCTGCGACTCCTGGCCCAGCTTCTCCATGGCGGACTTGATCGCACCGATGTCGGTGCCGGCCAGTGCCGTCTTCGCTTCGTTGATCGCGGCGTCGACCTTGGTCAAGGTGTCCTCGGGAACCTTCGAGCCGCCTTCGGCTTCGCGCTGCTCCGAGACGAACTTCTCCGTCTGGTAGACCAGCGATTCGGCCTGGTTGCGGACGTCGGCTTCTTCGCGACGCTTGCGGTCTTCCTCGGCGTGCGCTTCGGCGTCCTTGATCATCCGGTCGATCTCCTCCTTGGACAGGCCGGAGCCTTCCTGGATCTTGATCGTGTTCTCCTTGCCGGTGCCCTTGTCCTTGGCGGTGACGTGCACGATGCCGTTGGCATCGATGTCGAAGGTCACCTCGACCTGGGGCACGCCGCGCGGAGCCGGCGGCAGTCCGGTCAGCTCGAACGAGCCGAGCAGCTTGTTGTGTGCCGCGATCTCGCGCTCACCCTGGTAGACCTGGATCTGCACCGACGGTTGGTTGTCGTCGGCCGTGGTGAAGGTCTCCGACCGCTTGGTCGGGATGGTGGTATTGCGCTCGATCAGCTTGGTCATCACGCCGCCCTTGGTCTCGATACCGAGGCTCAGCGGGGTGACATCAAGCAGCAGAACGTCTTTCACCTCACCCTTGAGGACACCCGCCTGGAGCGCGGCACCGACGGCCACGACCTCGTCCGGGTTGACGCCCTTGTTGGGCTCCTGGCCACCGGTGAGTTCCTTGACCAGATCGGTCACCGCGGGCATGCGGGTGGAGCCACCCACCAGCACCACGTGGTCGATATCGGACACCGAGATGCCGGCGTCCTTGATGACCTGCTGGAACGGCGCACGCGTGCGGTCGAGCAGATCCTGGGTGATCTTCTGGAACTCCGAGCGGGTCAGCTGCTCGTCGAGGAACAGCGGGTTCTTGTCGGCGTCGACGGTGATGTAGGGCAGGTTGATCGAGGTGCTGCCACTGGAGCTCAGCTCGATCTTGGCCTTCTCGGCAGCTTCACGAAGCCGCTGCATGGCCATCTTGTCCTTGGTCAGGTCGATGCCGCTGGTGCCCTTGAACTTGTCGACCAGCCATTCGACGATCCGGTCGTCCCAGTCGTCGCCACCGAGGTGGTTGTCACCGGAGGTCGCACGGACCTCGACGACACCGTCACCGATCTCCAGCAGCGAGACGTCAAACGTGCCGCCACCGAGGTCGAAGACCAGGATGGTCTGTTCCTTGCTGCCCTTGTCGAGGCCGTAGGCCAGCGCCGCCGCAGTCGGTTCGTTCACGATGCGCAGAACGTTCAGGCCGGCGATCTGACCGGCCTCCTTGGTGGCCTGACGCTGGGCGTCGTTGAAGTACGCCGGCACGGTGATGACCGCGTCGGTGATGTCCTCGCCGAGGTAGCTTTCAGCGTCCCGCTTCAGCTTCATCAGCACGCGGGCGCTGATTTCCTGCGACGTGTAGTCCTTGCCGTCGATCTCGACGGACCAGTCGGTGCCCACATGCCTTTTGACGGACCGGATCGTCCTGTCCACATTGGTCACTGCCTGGTTTTTGGCGGGCTGGCCGACCAGCACTTCGCCGTTGCGCGCGAAAGCGACCACCGACGGCGTGGTACGGGACCCTTCGGAGTTGGCGACGACGACGGGGTCGCCACCCTCCAGTACCGCCACGACGGAGTTGGTGGTCCCGAGGTCGATACCGACCGCACGAGCCATGTTGAATCCTCCTGATAGTTACGTCTTTGGGTCTGAGCGAACCAGGCTCAAGACTGCCCCTGCCGCCAGGCGGCTGTCAAGCCAGAGTTGAGTCGATTTCACTCAAGTTGTCAAAAGGCCCAACGGCGGGTGTTCCGGATTTGTTCCCGTCAGCCTCCGGCGGCAACGCCGAGATCGACGCCAGCGTGTCCCGCTCTCGCGTTTTCCCGCGCCAGCGTCGATCTCGATTCCGGTGCCCCACTGAATACCGGTGAGCCACTAACACCAGTAATTTGCTAGCCGTGGGCATTTCGCTGGCGGATCTCGACCGGTGGGATCCAGGGTCTATGCGCTCGGTTGCGAACGCAGCGACCGAGCGGGCGACTCACTTCCGCGACGTCGCACACAACCAAGGCGCGATCATCGCAAAACTGGAATGGCAAGGCGCCTCGCAGGAGGCGGCCACTGCCAGGGCACAAGTTATCGGCAACAGCCTGCTCCACCACGCCGACGAATGCGACCAAGCAGGGCGTGACGTCTCGTCCGCGGCTTCCGAGGTGGAGTCCATCAAGGCGGAGTGGACCCGTATCCAGCGCATGGCCGACCGCTGGGGCATCTCCATCGACATAGCGACCAGCTCGCTCGAGTGCTTCCACTCGGCAGACCCCAAGCAAGAGGCCGAAAACCAGCGGCACCTACAGATCGTCCGCGATGCGATTGTCGATCTCCTGCGGCGCGCTGATTCGACCGATCGGCACCTCGCCACCGCCGTCGACAACGCGACGTCAGATATCGCCGACGGTGATAGCGCCGAAGCGCCGATAGCTCCTGATTCCGAGCAGAAGCGCAACCAAATCGACGCGTTCCGTAGGACGTTCGGACGCGACCCGGCCAGCACAAGCGACTGGACGACGGCCGCCGCTCTGGATCCGCACAGCTACAACCCGAAAAACCAAGGTGTGGATGCAAATATCGTGGTAGCCCGGATAAAGCCGGTACCGGGCCAAGGTGTGGTGCGCACGAACCTGTTCATTCCGAGTAAAGACGTGTGGGCGCCGGCAATAGAACTCCCGCCCTTCGATAACGGTCACATGCTGCCGTACGACAACAACGTCGGCGATAACCGCGGCTTCTCGCCCTACATCGGACCCGAAGAGTCGCGCGTCGCCGTTTACACCGACTTCGAAAACGGGATCATCGTCGCCCGCCAAAACCCGTCAGTGAATGCCGATACCGGCCAAGTCAGGGCTGGCACGCCCGACGTTTCAGCAGTACAACAAACAAACGGTGCAGTCCTGCTGCGTTACAACGCCGCCGATCCCTTCTCTCCAGGTGGCGAAGTGCCCGCGAAAGCCATTCCATTCAGCGTTAACGGCACACTGGCCATCAGCCCAGGAGCTGACGGGCCGCGGGTGGGTGGCAACGTCACTTCCTTTCCTGCGCTTGAGATTTACAGTGACCTGAACGGAACGACCACGCCGTTGCTGCAATCCTGGCCAAGCTTCACCGACGACGCGTCCGGGCCGATGATTGGTCTACTTCCTCACAAGGACATCGGAGACCCCACGATCATCACCAGTTTCAATAGCGTCGTACCGCAGATCGAGCCTCCGCAGATTGGGCCGGTGCACGGACCACAAGCCGTGCCGATCACGCCGCCGATGTCGATTATCTCGCCAGGCAACTTCACCTCCTTCGGACCAGTGAATGCAGGTGACGTTCCGGTGATACGGACGTACACACCATTGCGGGGCGACGAGTTCGTTGCCCCGCGCTGAAGTCAGGAGTAACGACAATGGCAAGTTCGAGGGCCGCTGGTGGGCGCGCCCCAGTACATTCATTGCTCGCTGAACAATGGAGGCACTGACATGGCAGGACGGGTCCTCGACTGGCGCAGGGCAACTCTGGTCGGCGCGCTCGCAGGTGGGGTGTTCTGGGGGCTCGCAGCGGGTGCCATCCTGGTTTCAAAGGCGTCAGCAACGGCGGTCATCTCGATATGCGTGACCGCGGCGGTCATGGTGATTGCCGGCGCATTCGTGTACCACCGCGGTGGCAATCCGCGCAACGGCGCCTTCGGGATTGGATTGATCTTGGCGCCGCTAACCGGTGTGACGCCGGTGCTCATTGTTTGGCTGCCCGGCCTCTTGACACACGCCACCTCGTGGAGAGGGTGATTACCATAGACACACCGCCGAACTCGACAACCGACCTCACCGTCGCCGAGGAGCAGCACCCTGTCGCACTCCTCGTTGGGCTTTTCGTCGGCTTCGCATCGGTGATTCTGACGCTCGGATTCCTGTGGCCGCTCGCTCCACTGTTTCCCGCCGTTGTTGCGGGCATTGCTGCGATGCTCCCCTTCAAGAGTCACTGGCAAGTCGCCCGCGGCGCGTTCTACGCATGTCTCGGGGTAGTGGCTTTCGAAGCGGTATTCGTACCGATTCTCTTGCTCACGTAGGGTTCCCGGCTTGGGCGCGTACCGAGCTAGTTGACGCCGTCTGCCTGGTCGACGATCTGCTCGAGGTCAGCGGCGCCGCGCTCGTCCATGGCGCGAAAACGCTGGCTTGCTTCGGCGACATGAGCGGCTTGCTCAGTGAGCGCCGTGTGGTGGTTATCGGAAACCCGCTGCCACGTCTCAGACATTCGCACCAACGCGTCGGCCGACGATCCCACCCATCCGGGTTCGGAGTCACTCAGCCCGACCATTGACTGCAGGTGCGAAGCCGACAGGGCTGCTGCCTGCTCGCCGACGTCGGCTCCGGCGCGAATCAACCCGTCGACATCGACTTTCAGCTCATCGGCCACGGCGATCCTTCCCCGAGTGCTGATCGCACAATGTTATGGCGCCCCTTGTGCTTGCGGTAGTCGGTCTCGGCGTGCGCACCTCCCGCGTCGAGATCGCTAGGACCTGATGAACGCCAGCAAATCCGGGTTGAGGACGTCCGCATGCGTGGTCAGCATGCCGTGCGGATAGCCGGGGTAGGTCTTCAAGGAGCCGTTCTGCAGCAGATCGACCGCACGGGGCACCGAGCTCGCATACGGAACGATCTGGTCGTCGTCGCCGTGCATCACCAGGACTGGGACGGTGATCTTCCGCAGATCGTCGCTGTAGTCCTCGAGCCAGGAGAACACGGTCTCGTAGTGGGCCTGCGCGCTGCCCGCCATGCCCTGTCGCCACCAGTTCGCGATGACCGCTTCCGACGGCTCCACATCCGGGCGGTTGAATCCATAGAAGGGGCCCGCAGGCACGTCACGGTAGAACTGCGACCGATTGGCCAACACGCCTGCTTGAACCTCATCGAACCACTCCCGCGGTTGTCCTCCAGGATTTTCATTGCTGCGCAACATGTTTGGCGTCAGAGAGGCGACCAGAACGGCCTTCGCGACCCGCTCCTGGTGGCGAGCGACATAGCGAGCGACCTCCCCGCCACCAGTGGAGTGGCCGATGTGGACGGCATCGCGCACGTCGAGTTGTTCGGTCAGGGCGGCCAGGTCGGCAACCCAGTGCGCCATGTCGTTGCCGGTGCCGACCTGGTCGGATCGGCCGTGCCCGCGCCGGTCGTGCGCGATCACCCGGTAGCCCTGCTGCACGAAGAACGTCATCTGGGCGTCCCAGTCGTCGGCCGTCAGCGGCCAGCCGTGGCTGAAGACGATCGGCTGCCCTGAGCCCCAGTCCTTGTAGAAGATCTCGACCCCGTCGGACGTGGTGATGGTCGGCATTGCGGACTCCTCCGGTTGTTGTTGCCGCACGCTTTTCCCATGTCGAACAGCGTCACCGCGGCCGATCGCGTCTAGCTTGCGGCAACCCGACGGACACGGTCGGGCAAGTTCGGGAATCATTTTTGACGACATCGTCAGACTTGTCACAGGTTGGGCCAACCGCCAGACACATCCGGCACGTCAAGCTACTTATAGACGAATGGGTGCAGGGGCGTATGTCGGTCGGCTTGGTGGGCTCGCGGTAGCGCTGGGAATCGGGGTGGCGGTCGTTTCCGGAGCCGGGCAGGCCTCGGCCGCGCCGACCGGCTCCTCGGATGCGTCATCGTCAAGTGCGGCCGGGTCACGATCCTCGGTGCAACACAGCGGCGTGGCCACGAGCGCCCGAAAAGCCACCACCAATTCCGCCCCTGCCGCGAGCAGCAAGGCCACCTCGAAGGCGACCGTTCAGTCAGTGACGACGCCGCGAACGACGGCGGCGACAGCGACGGCGACGGCCACCGCAACACGCGCCGTGACCGACGACCCGGCGGCGCCGGTTGATTCTCCGGTGACGCTGGCGTTGGCCGCAGTGGCGACCCGCCGGGAGTCCGTCGGCGCCACCCCGCACACCCTGGCCGCGGCCGGGACCACGGCGGCCGCCGCCGATGTGCCCGCCATTCCCACCAACGTCGTCGCGATCCCGCAGACACCGCCGCTGGAATTCCTGCAACACATCCCCGTCTTGGGACCGGTGTTGTTCACCCCGATCGTCGCGTTCATCCATCAGATCCCGGTCCTCGGCGACATTCTTCATCCGCTGTTCGGCTACCCGGTGCAGCCGGGAGCGCCGGCCAACGCCGCGAGGCCGCGTGACGTCAAGGTCGTGTCGTTCGACGGCACCCAGATCTACGTCCACTTCATGCCGGCCACCGGGCTACAGGAGGGCGTGCAGGCCCCGACGATCTTCTACGGTCCGGGGTTGGGGATGCCCGGCCAGACGAGCATCGACGGCACCGTGCTCGACGGGGTACTCACCAACGCCCTGGGCATGCCCAGCATCCTCGCGCTGCGCAATGCCGGCTACAACGTTGTGACGTGGGACCCACGGGGCGAATACTTCTCGGGCGGCCAGTTGCAGATCGACTCGCCGGACTACGAGGCCCGCGATGTGTCGGCGATCATCAGTTGGGCCGCAACCCAGCCGGAGGTGAAGCTCGACGGCGATCCGGCCAACCTCGATCCACGAATGGGCATGGTGGGCGCATCCTATGGGGGAGGCATCCAATTGGTCACGGCGGCCACCGATCACCGGGTCGACGCGATCGTACCGACCATCGCGTGGAACAGTCTGACGACCTCGCTGTACAAGGCCCAGTCGTTCAAGAGCGGCTGGGGAACGCTGCTGTCCGCCGTGCTGGTTCTCACGCTCGCCCGCACCAACCCGGCCATCATTCCGGCCACCATCTACGGCGACATCACCGGCCAGCTGACACCGACAGATGTGGCGTTGCTGGCGGATCGCGGCCCGAACAATCTGCTCGACCAAATCACCGCGCCCACCCTGTTGATCGAGGGCACCGTCGACACGCTCTTCACGCTGGCTGAGGCAGACGCCAACGCGCAGGTGCTCATGGGCAAAGTCCCGACCAAGGTGATCTGGTTCTGTGGCGGTCACGGCGTGTGCACGAACGATCTGTTCAACACCGGCGGAGTGCTGGTGCAACAGCGCACCCTCGAATGGCTCGATCGTTACGTCATGGGTGACGCCGTGGCCACCGGCCCACAGTTCGAGTGGGTTGACCAAGGGGGCCAACACCTTTCGTCGGGCTCCTACGACCTGATGCGGAGTGACCCGGTGGTGCTGTCCAGCGCCACGAGCCGGACCTTGCCACTGGTGCCCTTCCTGGGCGCGGGTGGTCTGTTCGGGGTGTTGCCCATTGGGTCGTCCGGAGCGATCAATGCACTGAACTACACGACTCCGGCCGTCACCGCGACGACCTACGTGGTCGGTGCGCCTCACCTCACCTTCACGTACTCCGGCACCGGCTCGGGGGATCATTTGTACGCCCAGCTCGTCGACAGCTCCACCGGCCAGGTGCTGGGCAACCAGGTCACGCCGATCGCGGTGACGCTCGACGGAACCCAGCGCATCGCCGACGTCGACCTCGAGATGGTGGCCCAGACGCTCCAACCCGGCCAGAACGTCATGCTGCAGGTGTTCGGGTCGTCGGCGTCGTACCGCGCGGTCGGGGCGCTGGGCGCCGTCACCGTATCGAACCTGGAACTGTCGCTGCCGACCGTCGACCCGTCGACCATCACCATCGACGCGGCCTAAAGGTTCGAGTCACCAGTACCGCCCGGCGACCGCCCCACCTCGAAAGCCGCTTCATAGCGAGAGTTGCTCCGGTCCAACAAGTGTCGCTCTGCGGCGTGGCAGATGATCGAACGCGTTGAACGCGACGACCGCCGACGCGGCCAGCAGGAGCACCGCCACGATCCAGCGGCCGTGCACCTTCATGATGCGCTCGTAGCCTTCCTTGATGCGGTCGGCCGACCCCGGCCGGACGAGTTCGACGACGGTCGGGGCTAGTGCGGGGATGACCGCGATCACGCCGAACACCACGGCACCCAGCGCGCGTTCCGGGCGATCACCGATCTCCAGAATCTGATGTCCGGCGGCGATCGCGATCGGAAACACCTTCGGATGCAGGCCGCAGATCGCGAAGCCGGCGGCCGCGGCGCGGGTGATCCGTTGGCGGGCAGGCAAATCAGCTCTCGGGTTGAGCCCGGGGAATTGTCGAGTGAGCCGGGTGCGCAACCGGCCCCGCTGGCGCTGCGGCTTTGAAGCGTCGGTGATCGGCTTGTGCAGGACCGCGCCGATCGCCCGGCGGATTCCGATCGCCAACAGCGCGGCCGCGATCAGGATCCGCACGATGAAACTCGGCCACGAGGCATGGTCGCCGGCCGAGCCGGGTGCCCCGGTCAGCGCCGCGATGCCCACGCCGATGCCCGTGGAAAACGCGATGCCGGCGATGGCGCCGCCAGAGAAGGCCAGCGTTGCCTGCCGGGGCACCTTGCCGTCGCTGGCGACAACCAGACCGAGGACGAGGGTCTCCGGGCTGAACAGCAGCGCCAACGCGAGGGTCGCGATGACCGCGAGATGCGTGCTCATGGGCACATCCACGCCGGCATGGCGGCAGGTTACCGCGCTGAACCCTTGGGTGCGCTGCCTTGCGAGAGTTGTCGCGCCACCTCTCCGTACCGCTCGAATCGCTCGACGTCACCGAGTGCGTTGTAGAGCACGATGCGGGCCGCGGTGTCACCGTACTTCTCGGAGAGCGCCTCCGGCAGCCCGTCCCACGTCGACTCGGTGGCGAACGTGGCGATGTGGTCATCGGTGATCTGCGCCGCCATCCCGTTGACGTCGCCGGCCTTCTGCCTCTCCCGGATGCGGGCGGTGGTGCCCTCGAAGCCGGCCTCGTCCCAGATGAACGCGTAGTTGGGCGTGCTGCCGTAGAAGCTCATCGAAAACCGCACCCGCTCACGCTCGGCCGCGCGTTCTTCGTCGGTGTCGCCGACGATCGTCATCACCGGCACGATCAGCGCGATATCGGACGAGGAACGCCCCGACTTCGCTGCTCCCTCAGCCACTTTCGGCACCACATGGCGAGCGATGTAGCCGGGTTCACCGATCGGGTGAACGTGCACGCCGTCGGCCACCTCGCCGGCCATCCGCAGCATCCACGGGTTCACCGCGGCGATGTCGACTTTCGGGTCCGGCGCATCGATGAGTCCAGCACTCCATTGCGGGGTGATGAAGTCAAGGTTGTAGAACTCGCCGTGGTGATCGAGGGTGCCCGTGCGGAAGGCGGCGAAGCATGCCTTGACGGCCAGCACGTAATCGCGCAGTCGCGGGCCGGGATGTTCGAACTGCGTGCCGTAGCGGCGCACGACATGGGTGCGGACCTGGGTTCCGAGTCCCAGCCGGAACCGTCCGCCGGTGCCCTCCTGAAGTTCCCAGGCGGTGGCCGCGGTGATGAACGGGCTGCGCGGGAACGCCACGGCGACACCAGTCGACAGCTCCAAACCCGGCGCGGCCTGGGAAGCCACCGCAGCGTTGAGGTACGGGGTGCGGCCGGTCTCGGTGAACAACATGCCGGAGAAGCCGGCGGCCTGCGTACGCTGCGCGAGGCTGCCGATTTCTTTCAGCGGCAGCGCGGTGGTCATGACGTCGACGTCCACGGCTGGCACGTTACGCCCGGCCGCTCCCCCGCACTGACACCGGTAGGCCATACTCGCTCAATGGGCACCTACGTCGTCACCGGTTCCGCGTCGGGCATGGGTTGGGCGGTCGCCGAGCGGTTGCGGACCAACGGGCACACCGTGATCGGGGTGGATATCAAGGCCGCCGACGTCGTGGCCGACCTCTCCACGCCGGCGGGTCGCCGTGCCGCGGCCGACGCCGTGCTCAGCGCCTGCGGCGGACACCTCGACGGTGCGGTACTGGGGGCCGGGCTTGGACCCACTCCGGGCCGTGATCAACCGAACAAGATCGTCCAGGTCAACTACTTCGGTGTCGTCGAATTGCTGGAGGCCTGGCGAGCGGCGCTGGCAGCCGCTGAACGCGCCAAAGTCGTGGTTTTTTCCAGCAATTCGACGACGACGATCCCGGCGATCCCCGGTCGAGCGATCAAGGCCATGCTTGCCGGTGACGGCGAGAAGGCCGTTCGTACGTTGCGGATCTTCGGCCATGTGGCGTCGTCGATGGCCTACGGCGCCTCGAAGGTCGCGGTGAGCCGCTGGGTTCGCCGCCATGCGGTGACCCGCGAGTGGGCAGGCGCCGGAATCCGGCTCAACGCCATCGCCCCGGGAGCCATTCTCACGCCACTACTGGAAAAGCAGCTCGCCACCCCCGCAGAAGCCAAGGCCATCCACTCCTTCCCGGTGCCGATCGGCGGTTTCGGTGACCCCGGACATCTCGCCGATTGGGTGGTGTTCATGCTGTCAGATTCCGCCGATTTTCTCTGCGGCAGTGTTCTTTTCGTCGACGGCGGATCGGACGCGTATTTCCGCGCAGACGACTGGCCCGGTCCCCTTCCGGCCCGACGGCTGGTGCCTTATCTGTGGAAGTTCAAACGGTTCTCGAAGTGAATTGTCTTCGCTTGTAGCTCCGGTGGGTTTGCTGGCTGTGGGGATTTCGCTGACGGACCTGAACACCTGGGATCCGGCCTCGATACGTGCGGGCCACCGCGGCCAATTCGCGCGGCTCACGTTGTCAACACGTCACCCACGCTCCGCCGCGCTGACGTTTCACTTCACTGGCAGCACGGACTACGGCCGCATCGCATACGCGCCGTCGTACGCCTTGACCTGTTCCCATACCCGCTCAAACCGGCCAGCGTCGGTTACGGGTTTTCGCACCGCACCCAGCGCCCACTCCTGTTGCGCTGGAGTCGAACTCGCCTTGCCGTGCAATGCGACGGCGTAGCCCGAGAAATCGCGCACCTGCACGTCGAAGATCTGGTCCACCAAATCCGGATCGAGGTCACGCAACTGCGCCTGCTCCAAGATCAGCTGGCCGTACACCACCAGGGTGAACAGGTGGCCGACGACGAGCATGAAATCGAGGTCGCGCTGCTGCTCGGCGTCGGGCGCTGCGGTGAGCACCAGCTGCTGAAGTGCCCGCGCCTGCTCGAAGAAACGTGCGACATTCGGTATCGCCGAGGCCCTTTCGAATACTGGTGCCCAGTCGGCGAACTGCACCTTGGAGGCGCCGCGTGCCGGGCCCTGAGCCCAGAAGAATGTGTCGTCGCACCTGTCGTCGCGGGTGGCGATCTCGGGATAGTCCACCGGGTTGAGCAGATAGTTGGGCATGAACTTGAGGATCTGCGCAACGTTGACGTGCACCGTGCCCTCCAGCCGCGGCAGCGCACCGATCAGTCGAGTGACCTGGGTGAAGTAGGTGTCGCGCTCAAAGCCCTTGGCAGCCATGATGTCCCACAACAGGGTCACCACCTTCTCACCCTCGGACGTCACCTTCGCCTTGGTTGCCGGGTTGAACAGCAGATAGCGACGGTCCTCGAGGCTGGCACTGCGGAAGTAGTCGATCGCGCGGTCGCTGAACAACTTCATCGCCGCCAACCGGGCATAGGCGTCGACCAGCCCGGCCCGCACGTGCGGAAAGTCGGTGACCGGATTGCCGTACAGGATGCGGTTGTTGGCGTGGCTGATCGCCTCGTAGAACGCGTGCTCACACATCCCGATCGAGGCGGTGCACAGATTGAACTTGCCGACGTTGACGGTGTTGAGAGCCACCGAAAACGCTTCTGGCCCAGTGCATAAGATGTCTTCCTCACGCACGGGGTAGTCGCGCAACGCGAAATTGCTGACGAACATCTGCCCGCGCACGACGTTGCCGATCAACTCGTAGGCCGGGTGGGCGCTGTCCGCGACAAACCACACGTACCCCTCGGGCCCCTCCACGTCGGACCGGCGGGAGAACACCGACACCATGCCGGCCGCGTTCCCGTTGCCGATGTAGTACTTCTCGCCGTTGGCGCGGAAGGCGAGGCCCTCGTCGTCGGCCGGCGTGAGGATCATGTCGGTGTCGTAGATGTCGGCGCCGTGGTCCCGTTCGGAAAGGGCGAACGCCATCACCCCGCCGGCGTCGAGCTGCGCGGCGGCCCGCTCCTTGGCTTTGATGTTGTCGCTCTGCCAGATTGGGCCCAATCCGAGAATCGTGACCTGCTCGGCGTACCAGTACGCCAGCCCGTAGAAACCGAGGATCTCACTCAGCGCGGCATTGCGGGAGGTGTCCCAGCGCTTGTTGTCATCCCCGAGGCCGAATTCCGAGGGGGTCAGGAATGTGGCGAAGATGCGCTCCCGCCCGATGAAGTCCAAGAAGTCCGATACCCACACCGCGTCATGGTCGTCCTGGAGCAGTCGGGCTTTGCCGCGCTCCTCGAACCACTCGATCAACGCTGTGAGTTGACGCCTGGTCTCGGCGTCGAACTGCCGCGGGTCATAGGTATTGGGGTTGAACAACAGGCCGCCGGTGTCGGTCATGACTCACTCTTTCGTCGCTGCGTCGAATCTAACGCGATCACCGTCGCGGGGCCGAAGGTTCGTCAGGCTCGACCAGCCTCACGCCGCGAGTCACTCGAGTCACTTCCGTCACCACATGCGTACCCTGACATCCGACGGCAGGAGTTCGGTGTGCGGGTATCCAACGGCGTGAGGGCCGGTGTGGCGGTGGTGTGGCTGGTTGCCGCAGTCGGATGCAGTAACACCACCGATGGTGCGGCCCGGTGTCCCGGCTGCGGACCGGGCGGTGAGCCGAGCTTCCCCACCAGCAAGCCGACCGTGTCCACGCCGACGACCGCCTCGTCGGCCACCCCCACGCCGTCGCCGTCGCCTTCGCTGCCCAACCCAGGCGGCCAGATGCTGACGCCCAGCGACACCGGCTACGTCTACATCGAAACCAAGTCGGGTCAGACCCGCTGTCAGATCAACGCGAAATCGGTCGGCTGCGAATCGAACTTCACCAATCCGCCCACCGTCAACGGAACCCCCGCCAACGGCGTCGAGGTGACCGCAGGTGGCAGCCTGCGCTGGATCTCCGGCAACCTCGGTGACATCCCGACCACGACTCTGGACTACGCGACCTATCACGCGGTCGGCTGGACCATCGAAGCCGGCGCCGACGGCACCCGCTTCACCAATGACGGCACCGGGCACGGGATGCGCGTCGGCACCCAGGGGGCCGAGGTTTTCTAAGCTGGGCGATATGGACTTCCGCGTCTTCGTCGAACCCCAGCAAGGTGCCAGTTACGCCGATCAGCTCGCGGTGGCTCAGGCCGCCGAATCCCTCGGCTATTCAGCCTTCTTCCGCTCCGACCACTACCTGGCGATGAGCGGTGACGGCCTGCCCGGGCCCACCGATTCCTGGCTGACGCTGGCGGGCATCGCCCGGGAGACCAGCACGATCCGGCTCGGCACGCTGGTCACTTCCGCGACCTTCCGTCATCCCGGGCCGCTGGCGATTTCGGTGGCGCAGGTCGACGCGATGAGTTCGGGCCGGGTGGACCTCGGCATCGGCGCCGGCTGGTTCGAGAAGGAACATCTCGCCTACGCGATCCCGTTCCCGCCGCTGCGCGAGCGGTTCGAGCGGCTGCGGGAGCAGCTCGACATCATCACCGGCCTGTGGACCGCACCCGCGGGCCAGACCTTCGACTACGACGGCACGCACTACGCCGTCAAGGACTCACCCGCCCTGCCCAAGCCGGTGCAGGATCCACATCCGCCGATCATCATCGGCGGCAACGGACCCAAGCGGACGCCGGCGCTGGTCGCCCGATTCGCCTCCGAATACAACCTTGCGTTTCCGGACCTGGACTTCGTCGCACCACAGCTCGGCCGGGTGCGCGCCGCGTTGGCCGAAGCCGGCCGCGCAGCCGACGACATCGTGTACTCGGCGGCTTTCGTGGTCTGCGCCGGCCGCAACGACGCCGAGATCGGCCGTCGCGCGCAGGCCATTTCGCGCGAGGTCGACGAGCTGCGCACCAACACGCCGCTGGTCGGCACGCCCGGCGAAATCGTCGACCGGCTGGGGCCATTCCTCGAAGCCGGAGTGCAGCGGGTGTACCTGCAGCTGCTGGATATCTCCGATCTCGACCACGTCGAACTGTTCGCCACCGAGGTGGTTCCGCAACTCGCCTGATTGCCGAACCCTGCAAAGGCCCTGGCGAGGCGTTTAGCATGAATAGCCGTGGCGAAGCACAACCCCGCCGGGGATGTCGACGAGGCATCGCCCGTCCCGTTCGGTGACCCGTTCGGGCCGTATCCGCAGCAGCCGTATCCGGGGTCCGCGCGCCCGGACGACAGCCCGGTGGACGACGACACCGACCCACCGACGGATCCCGCCCTACCGGTGCTCGCCGCCGAGGAGGGGTTCGACCCGTTCGCTCCCGACGCGTTCTGGTTCCCAGAGCGGCCGTGGTACCGCAGAAAGCAGGCCACCCTGGCGCTGGGCGCCATCGGCGCGGGCGTGGTCGCGATCCTGATAGCTGTGGTCTTGCTGGTGGCGCTGGACTCCGATGACCCCGGGCATTCCACGACCACGCCGTCGTCGACGGTCACGAGTACGCCGACGACCACCACGCTGACCAGTTCGCAGCCGCCCGAACCCCCGCCGCCTCCCCCGCCACCACCGGAGAGCCCACCGCCGGCGCCGCCGCAGGGCACCTGGTCGCCGCGCTACCCCCAGCAGAACGGTGGCGAGCGCCCGAACGTGACCACCCCACAGACGAGGCCGCCGCAGATCAGCGTGCGTCCCACCCACCGTCCGGCGTTCCCCAATCAACCAGGCAGCGGCTGACCGTTAGACTCTGTACCCGTGGCGCGTGACGGTTCCCCCGACGACCCGAACAACTACTCCGACAGTGACCCGACGCAGTACGCAAACTACGGCGGCACCGGCGGCGAGGCTTACAGCGATTATCAGCAATCTGGTTACGAAGGGCCGACCGGCTACGGCGACTACCCACCGCCGCCCGAGCCGACCCCGTGGTACCGCAGGCCTGCGGCGCTGGTCGGTCTCGGTGTGCTGACCGCGCTCGTTCTGGCCTTGCTGATCTACGCGATCGTGAAGTTCACCAGCGGTGACGGCTCCAGCCCGGCGACCACCACGAAGATTTCCCCGACAACGTCGACAACCGCCGCGACTTCCGCGACGGTGGCCCCGGCACCGGGCGTCACCCAGACCGTCACCCAATCGCCGACGGCCAGCGAGGCACCCGCCACGACGACGGAGGCACCGACCACCACGACGACCACCGAAGCGCCGTCGACGAGCACCAGCACGAGCACCAGCACCAGCACGTCGGTGTCCACCTCGGTGAGCACGGTGACCCAGACCGTGACGACCACCCAGCGGGTGCTGCCGACGATCCCGGGCTTCCCGCGGCCGGGCGGCTAAGCGCGAGCGGCGTACATTGCCACCAGCGCCTCGGCACTCCGTACTGCGGCGCGGCACGCCCTGGCAGTGAACGGGTCATTGAGCGGGTGTTCGGCACGCCGGCGCCAGCGTTGCGCCGTTGCGAAGGCGGCACGCGGCCCGTCGTCGAGCGTTTCCGGCGTCAGCCCCAGCCTGCTTGCGGCGTCAGTGCCCGATCCCCCGATGACCCGTCGCAGCGACGCCATCTCATCCTCAGTCAAAGTCGTGGGGCGAGAACGTAGTTGGCTGAGCAGCCGGAGCTCTTCGAAGGCATGGGTGTCGGCCAGCAGCGGGTCGATGTCGGCGATGATGTACGGCGTCGCGGTGATCGGGTGCATCTCGACGAACCGCCGAAGCGAGACCAGCGCCGTGTGCGCCTTGAGCAGTTCGGACCGCTGCGCGAACTGCTGGTCGATCACATCGCGCAGCGCGATCAGCCCGCTGCGTTCGAGCAATTCGTCAGCCAGAGTGACCGAATCGGTTGCGGCCCCCGCCCGCAACACGGCGATCGAAATCCGCAAGCCGAACATGCCGAACCGGTCGAGCAGCTGAGCGCGGGTCTGCGCGTCGACCGGCAGTGCACTGTCCTCGCGGACGAACCGGTCCACCGACAGCATCGCCTTGTTCAATTCGTTCGCGTCGACGGCCGCCAGCTTCTCCAGCGCGGCGAACTCACTCTGACGCAGGGTCCGCGCTGTGAGCGCCAACAGGCCCGAGACGGGGACCACCGCCTGACAGATGCCGGTCCGGTCCAATTCGCCGGTGAACCGCTGCGCGACGTCCTTGGCCGACATCATCGCGTCCAGGCGGCCGGCGCCGATCTCGTCGGCACGGGAGGCAACCCCGATGACGCCGAGCGCTCCCGATGACCCGCCGACGAGCTCACCGATCTGCTTGAGCAGCGCGATGTCGGCGGCGTTCAGGGTGCGCAGCAGGAACACCACGGCATCGACCCGCGGCACACCGTCCTCGGGGACCAGCAGGCGCAGGGTCCGCTCGGACACGTCGCGCGATAGCGAGGACGTGCCAGGCGTGTCGATGATCGTCGCGTCCATCAACTCGCCGGCCGGCCACTCCACGTCGAGGTCGACGATGTCGTTGGCATCGAGCTGGCCGAAGTCGAAGGTCAGTCCCGCCCAACCTGCCAAGCCGCGAGCGATCGGCACATTCGAGCGCCGTCCACCGACATGGTTGGCGGTGACCTTCGGGATTGGGCCGTGCCGGAACCAGGTGACGATGCGGGTGGCCTCGGTGGCGTCGGTGGGCGCGATGTTCTCGCCCACCAGCGCGTTGACCAGGGTCGACTTGCCGGCTTTCAGTGTGCCTGCCAACGCGATGCGAATCGGCTGGTTGAGCCGTCCGGCGATGCGGTCCAGCTCGCCCCACACATCGGGCCGCTCGCGGTACGCCGGTTCACCCTGGTATGCCCGACGGGTGCCGCCCAGGATGGCGCGAACCTGATCGCTGGTGCTCATCGAACGACGAGTCTACGGTCCGGCGGCCCGCGCGCATGACGGCTAGGATCAGCCGCCATGCCCCAGCACAAGGCTCCGTGGTACCGCTCGGCGGCGGCCACCTCGGTGGCGGGGCTGCTCGGGCTGGCGGTCGTCGCACTTCTGGTCTACGCAGTGGTGACGATGTCGAGCACGTGGAGCACGACCGACAACGAGACCGTGCTTCCGCCCGCCACACGCCTGCCGGATGCGCCGCACATCGCGAAGACGTCCGCGGGGTCGACGAGCACGTCCTATCCGAGCGCGCGGCTGTCGACCACCGACATCGGGCTGCCCGGCGAAAGCACAACCAGCAGCACGACATCCTCGAGCACCGAGACCACGTCGGAAGTACCACCGTCGGAGCGGGTCGCTCCGACATTCCCGGGCACCTTCCCGACCCGCGTCACCCACCCGCCCGGGACCCGGTCGGGTCCGCGACTCAACGAGACTCGGTCGTCCTCACCCTAGAGAGTTCTTGCAGGAACCAGCTTTTCGGCATTGTCGATGACCTGAGTAAGGATGTTGGCCTGCCGCTCGAGCTCGCGGATGCGGTTGTTGCGGTCGGTCTCCTCCATCCGCGCGGCGGCGAGTGTGGACTGCAGCGACTCGTTGAGTGAACGGGTGGTCTGGTTGGCGATCTCACGGTAGTGGTCACGGAGCTGGCGCTGGACGTTCTTGAGCCGATCGCGCGATTCCTTGGACACCACGAACAACACGTCGTCGACAAAGCGACGCAGATTGGTCTTGGCCTCGTTACGGACCCGCATCATGCGGTTCTCCATGTCTTCTTTGTAGGCCTTGCGCCCGAGTAGCAGACCGGCACCCAACGACAGCGGGTTGAACATGCCCAGACCGGCGACCGAAGTGAGCATGCCGAACATCAGCACACCGCCGTAGGAACCACGCATGCTGGTGATCACCTTGTGGCCCTTGCCAATCGGCTTGGATTCCAACCGTGCCAGCGATTTGAGCCGGCCCAGACCGGCATTCATCTCGGCCGCGCTCACCTCAGGCATCTTGATGGCATCCAGGCCGGCCTCGACGAAGGTCCGGGCGACGTCTTCGGCCAGCATCTCGGCGCGCTGGTAGGCCCATACAAAGTTGTCACCGACTGCGTTGGCCACCGAATCCTCCACCTCCGCACCGATTTCCGCCCAGTGCTGGGTGGGGTCACCGTCGTCGATGACGCCTTCGATGTGCTGGGTGATGGCCCGGAACCGGGCGCGCAGATCGTGTTCGACATCGGCCGTCAGGTCGGCGATTCCGTCGTTGAGGACCTGCTGCCACAGGGCCGTCTGCTGCAGTGCGTCCTGGGCCTCCTGCTTGCGGCGCTCGAGGTCCTCGGTGAGCCGGCGAGCCTGGTCCGGGTCGCTCAGGGCGGACAGTTCGGAGTTCACCGAAAGGCTGAGATGCTCCGCTGCGGAGCGTATTTCGCTGACAACATGATCGCGGACTGCATCGTTCTCGCGCGAGAGCACCTTCTCCGAGAGCCATGCCACAAGCGCCGGAAAGTTCGACTCCTCGTTGAGTTCCTTGTCGTTGAGCTGGATGGCGTGGCTTCGCAGCAGCGAGGACGCCGGGATCAGTGGCAGCTGCAGTCCGGCACGCTGGAGGTGCGCGGTGTTCGCAGAGACGATCTCGCGCCAGAACGGGTAGAGATCGGTCTTGGTGGCGACGATCGCACCGACCGGGCAGATCTCGTGGGCCTGGCGGATGAACCGCATCTCGGGCTCGGTGAATTCCTGGCTGGTGTCGCTGATCATCAGCATCGCGTCGGCATCCGGGAGCAGACCCAGGGTCGACGACAGATGGGGCTGCCCATGCCCGCCCACACCGGGCGTGTCGATGAAGGCCAAACCGCCCTGAAGCAGCGGGCTGGGTGCGCCGACCTCGACGCGCAGCACCTCCCCGCCCTGTGCTTGAGGCGCGCGGCGCAGGTCGTTGGCGATGTCGTCGATCGGGATATCGATGCTCTGCGGCGGCACACCCTCGCCCACCGAGACGATCAACGTCGCGGACGGCTGCTCGGCGTAGCTGATGACGGTGACCAGCGCAGTGGTCTCGTCGTCGCCGACGCGGGCGACCGGCATGTTCAGCAGCGAGTTGAGCAGCTGGCTCTTGCCCTGCTTGAGCTGGCCGGCAATGACCACCCGGATCTGCGGGTCGGTGATGCGCTCCTTAGCGACGGCCAGCCGCGCGACCAGGTCACCTCGGTCGTTGAGGTCGGCGATCGCGCTGGTGTGATCGATCAGCTCGACGATCACGTTCACCCTGCGCGGGTCCTGCTGCGGTTGCGTCACATGTCCTCCCAGTGGTCCACCGTAAACGCACAGGAGCGGCGGGGACCTCCAGACATCCTGGAGATCCCCGCCGTCGCCGGATAACTCAGAAACCCAGCAGGTGGTTGCCGGACGCCAGCGCCATGTCGTGGCTGTTGTCCAGGTTGCTGTTCACCAGCGTGGTGTCGTGGCCGGCGTCGAACAGCGAGTGGCTGGACGAATCGTGCGTCGAGCTGTCGTTCGTCTGGTGCACCGAGTTGTCGGAGTGATCGACAACGGTGGTGCTGGTGTGGGTTTCGGTCGCGGTGTTGACCGGCGAGCTGGCCGTGTTGCCACTGTTGGTCGACGGGTGGCTGTCGATGATGGTGATGCCGCCACCGCCGGCGTTGCCACCGGAAGCGTGTCCGCCGCCGAGGCCGATCAGGCTGCCGCCCGCTGAGGCTCCGCCGCCGTTACCGGCGCTGGCGTCCACATCGTGCAGCACTGGGCCGCTGTTGTCCTTGATCACGGTGCTGCCGCCGGCGGCGGTGGTGCCGCTGTCAGAGACGTGGCTGTGACCGATCGCGACATTGGAGCCGGTGCCGGCCACCACGTGCCCGTTGTTGACGTCGTTGCCGTTGCCCAGGACAGCCCCGTCTCCGCTGACGATGTCACCCTTGTTCTGGCCGTCGACCACCACGCCACCATTCGTGGCGGTGTTCGTGGTCTTGTTGCCGAAGGTGATGTCGCCGAAGCCGAGGTTGAAGGCGCCCTGCTGGGCGTTGGCGCCGGCAGCCTGATCGGGGCTCAGCAGCGAGGTGTCGTTGTGGCTGGCCAGATCAGTCTGCGGGGCGAATGTCGGCGACGGCGCGAACACCGGCTGATAGGCCGGCGCGAAGCCGTACTGGTTGGACACTGCGCGCTGCAGGCCGACGATCGGGTCGCCGCCGCCGAGCACCAGCCCGGGCACGGCAGTGGCCGCCAGCGTCGAGACCTGGGCTGCCGACACACCGGCCAAGCCGGCGTCGCGCATGGTCTGCTCCGGCGCGGCGACGAACGCACGTGCGGCGTCCTCGTTGCGGAACAGGTCAAGGATCCAGTCGAGGAGAGAGAGCATTGTCGGGCCTTTCGTGTGTTCACCGGTGTCTCCGGCGATCTGGAGACCACGTTATGGACGCCGCCGACGGGCGAAAACGGGGTCGCCACCCCTCGTCAGGCAGCCACTGCTAGGGGCGGCCTGGGGCGTATCCGTAGGGGATTAGGGGATCCCTAGGGAACCCCTTGGAAACGACAAATCCCCACGTCACGGAGGACGTGGGGATTTGCCGGGGGATCAGAAGAGGTCGAAGCCAGAGTGGTCGACTGCGCCATGGTTGTCGTCGACGTGGCTGTGGTCCCAGGTGGACGGGTCCACCCAGTCATGGCCGGCATCGGGAGTCACTCCGTGGTCGAGGAGGGTGTCAGTGACCTGTGCCGCGGCATCCGGGAGACTCAGCGCGCCCGGGTCGCCCAGATCGGTGACCAACGTCGGGGCTTGGTCCGCATGCTGCGCGACATCGGTGATCACCGAGTGGACGTCGGGTGCGGAGGTGGTCGCGGGCAGGTGGTCGAAGGCGTCGAACGCCGCCGTCGCCGCACCGCTCGCCCACACATTGCCGTCGCCGCCGGCTGCCGGGCCGAAACCGGTTCCGGAAAGCGGTCCCGACAGCGAGTCGGCCACCATGGGAATCAGATTGTTGACGTCGGCACTGGTCACATCGGTCAGGTGGGCGCCGGCGATCGCACCGGCCGGGTCCGCGGCGTAGCGTGCGGCGGCGTCGGGATCTCGCACGAGCGACATCACGAAGTCGAGCAACGAATTTGCCATGGAAACGCCTTCTCTCCTGCCACCGATAGTCACAGTGGAATCCCAGCTGCTGCCAAGAATGTTATCGGCGGACGGGGGCGCCGTGATCGGTGTGCAAGCCACTCGAACCGCGGCACCATTAGGGGGTGCAGCCTTAGGGGTTCAGAAGACATTAGGGGATATCGTGATGACGGCTGCCGACCAGTCGGCGAAGGGATGTGCGAATTGAGCGAATCGCTGGGGTTGTCGATCGGAGCGACCAACCTGGCGGCTGCGCGCCCGGGCCGTCAGCCCGTGACCCGCCGGTCGGTGCTGACGTTGTGGGACAACCGGCCCGCCGAGGTTGGCGTCCCCTCCCAGAACCCGGAGCTGACGAGCCCGAACCTCACCGCGTCGGGCCAGGTGTTCCGCGGCTTCGTCGAGCGGGTGGGTGATCCGGTGCCGCTGGTGGCAGCCGATGGCTCACCGCACCGCGGCGAGGACCTTGTCGCCGACGCGCTCGAGGCGATGGCCCGCACGGTCGACGACGGTTCGCCGCCGTCCAATCTGGTTGTCGCGGTGCCGGCGTACTGGAGCGCCGGAGCGGTGGGCGCCCTGCGTGGTGCGCTGCGTACGCGACCTGCCTTGTCGCCCAACGGTATTCCGCCGATGTTGATCTCGGATGCGACGGCTGCTCTGGCCGCCTTGCAGGCCGATCCGGGTCTCCCGTCACAAGGCGTGATCGCGCTGTGCGACTTCGGCGGCAGCGGAGCGAACATCACGCTCGCCGACGCCGGTGCGAATCTGCAGCCGATCGGTGAGACGGTGCGCTTCACCGACCTCTCCGGTGACCAGCTCGACCAGGCACTGTTGACCCAGGTGCTCGCCGGCATCCGCGACGAGGCGAGCCTCGATCCGGCCAGCACCAACGCCGTCGGCCCGTTGACTCGGCTGCGCGACGAGTGCCGCCAAGCCAAGGAGCGGCTGTCCTCGGAGACGGCGACCGTGGTGCCGGCCGAACTGCCCGGCTTCCGCTCCGATGTCCGGGTCACCCGTCCGGAACTCGAGGCGCTGCTCGCCGAGCCGCTCGCGGGGTTCCTGGACGCATTCGGAGATGTGTTGGAACGCAACAGGATCCCCGCGGTCAACCTGGCCGCGGTGGCAACGGTTGGCGGCGGTGCGGCGATACCGATTCTGACACAACGACTCTCCGAGGAACTGCGCGTTCCCGTCATCACCACACCGCTGCCGGGCCTCAACGCGGCGATCGGTTCGGCAGTGATCGCCGCGCGCGGCGGCGCACCGGATGCGCCGACGGGCATGGCGGTGGCCGCCGCCGACGCGCCGACCGGACTCGCGCCGGCCGCGTGGGCCGCCGGGGCAGCGGGAGTGGCCGCCACGGAATCGGCGACCGACGGATCGCCGTCGGCGACGTTCCGCGCGCTGGCGTGGTCGCAGGACGATGCGCCCGGCGCAGAGCCGGTCCCGTATTCGGGCGAGGACTACACGTTCGATTACGCCCAACAGGCGGGTGCCACCGGGATGCGCCCGATGGTCGAGTTCGAGCAGCAGGACGAGGAGACCGAACTGGTCGCCGCGCCGGTGCCGTGGTACCGGCGCCCGCCGCTGCTGTTCGGCATTGCCGCAGCGCTCGCGGCGGTCGCAGTCGGCGGGTTGGCGATCACCCTCACCAGTGCGGACAGCACGCCGACCACCACGACCACCCGGGTCACCAAGCCAGGTGACCCGACCGAAGCTCCGGCCACGAGTGTCATTCCGCCGCAGACGGTTACGATCACCGGTTCGGACGGAGTGCCCACCGAGTCGACGATCCCGGCGAGCACCACCGTCATTCCGACGACCACGACGACCGCACCCACTACGACCACCACAACGACGACACCGTCGACAACAACGACGACCACAACCACCACAACGACGACCACAACACCGCCGACAACCACCACGACCCAGCCGCCGACCACCACGACGACAGTCGCACCACCGACGACGACGGCGGCCCCGCCGACCACCACGGTCGCACCTCCGCCGACGACCACCGCCGCGCTGCCGACGAGTCGAGTAATTCCGCCCGTCGTGACCACACCGCCGGTGGGATGACCGAGGGTGGCCGATTCGGTTCCGGTGCAGGGGCTTTCGCGGGCCGCCGATGAGGCGGTCGGCGCGGTGCGGTCCGGTCCGGTCAAACTGCTGGTGACCGGGGGCATCGGCACCGGTAAAAGCACCCTGCTCGGCGCGGTCCGTGACGCCTTGCGCGATGCCGGCACCGCGGTGCTGACCCGACCGCCGGCCGACAGCGATTCCGCCGATGCCGCCGTGGTGGTCGACGACGCGCACTTGCTGGCCGGGGCCGAACTTCATCGGCTAGCCGAGCTCGTCGCCGAGCCGGCGTCGACGGTCGTGGTGGCGGCGCAGCCGCGTGACCATGACGACGAGCTACAAGCGCTGATGACGGCGATCGACCGGGAACGGCCTCGAATTTCGTTGGCACCGATGACCTCCGCGGAAATATCCCGGCTCATGACCGATCCGTCCGGCCATCCCCCACGTACCGAATTGGTGACCAGCATTTTGGTCGCGACGGCCGGCATCCCGTTCTTGATCGAGGCCGCGCTGGCGTCGGCTCGTCCGTACTCGGCGGACCCGATCGCGCAGGCCGCATTGTTTGCGCTCATCGACCGGCTGCGCCGGCTCAGCGAACCCGAGCTCGACGCACTGCTCATCGCCTCACTGAGCCGTGATCTCGGGGCCGCCGATCTGACTGCAGCGCTCGATGTTTCGGCCGATGACGCCAGGCGATTGATCGACCAGGCCCGCGCCACGGGACTGATCGAGCCCGCGCACAGCCACCATTTTCTGCGCGCGGTGCACCGCGCGGTCGCCCAGATCCTCGGCAACGCCCGCCATCACGACGTCGAGACCGCATTGCTGCGCTCACAGATCGCGATGTCGACGCTGTCGCCCGACCTTGCGCTACGACTGGCCGAACACGGCGTCCGGGACGAACAACTCGCCGAGCTATTGCGACGACAAGCCGGTGCAGGACGCGCCGACGTCGCCCTCTACCGGGCCGCCGTCGACGCCGGCGCTGTCGAACTGCGGGCGCAGCTGGCCGACGCGTTAGCACTGGCCGGTGAATCATCGGCGGCAGCAACCGAAGCCGACGCCCTTCTGACCTCCGACGACCCCGCCGAGCGGGCTGCGGCGGTCCGGGTCTCGGCCAGCGTCGCGATGCTCAACGGCAACTCCGCGCAGGCTGCCGAGTTGTTCGGCTGGCTCGGCCCGTACCCCGATGCTGCGGTGAGCGCCGCGGCGGCGATCGTGCTGACCGCGGCGGGTGATCGCGCCGCAGCCGAACGCGCGCTGGCCGTCCCGGGGGCGGGGCCGCCGACCGCGGCCTCCCGCGCCGCGCGGACCCTGGCCGAGGGGCTGCTGGCGACATTGCAGGGGTCTTACTCGACGGCGGCGCTCAAACTCGGGGCAGCCATGGCCGCGGACTACTCGGCGGCCCAGGTGCTGCCGGACAGTCCGGCGGCGTTGGTCACGCTGGCGGCACTGCACGGCGGCGACCCGGTCCGCGCGCGCAGTGTCATCTCGAGGGCGGTGCGCGCCGACCGGGATAGCCAGGACCCGCTGTATACGCACCGGCACCGCCTACTACTCGGCTGGACCAAGATGCAGGACGGCCAATTCACGGCGGCCGCCGGCGACATCACCGGGATCGATCACATACATCGTCGGGATGCCTTCTGGATGGCCGGCCTGCGCACCGCGCTGGCGCGCCGAGGCGGCGATGCCGGCGCACTGCAGAAGTATTGGTATGCCGCGTTGGAGGTGCTGGTCGAGTATTCGGTCGACCTGTTCTCGCTGTTGCCGCTTGGTGAGCTCTGGGTGGCGTCGGCCCGGATCGGCCAGCAGGATCGGCTGGCGCCTGCGCTCGAGCAGGCGTTCGGGCTGCTTGACTCCCTGGGCAACCCGCCCACCTGGTCGGTTCCGCTGCACTGGGCCGGGGTGCACGCCGGGATCCTGGCCAACGATCCCGCCGCGGTGGCGCCACACGGCCAGGCCCTGACGGCCGCCGCGGCGCAGAGCCCGTTCGCCACGGCACTGGCGGTGGCCGGTCGGACCTGGCTGCGAGTACTCGCCGGGCAGGTCGACGGCGACGACGTCGGTGCTGCCGCGCGCGGGCTGGCCCAGTTTGGGCTGACCGCGGACGCCACCAGGCTGGCCGGCCAGGCGGCCCTGCAGACTTCCGATCCCAAGGTGTCCGGGCTCATGCTTCAGGTGGCCCGCGACTTGAAACTGTCGGTCGGCGACAGCGGGACCGATGGGCAGCCATCGGTGCCGGAGCCATCCCGGCCGGCACCGGCGGGTGCGCGGCCGATGTCCTCGCCGCTGTCGGACCGCGAGCGCGAGGTGGCCGAGCTGCTGTTGCTGGGCATGCCATACCGCGATATCGGCGCGCAGCTGTTTATTTCGGCGAAGACTGTCGAACACCACGTCGCCAGGATTCGTCGTCGTCTCGGCGCGGAGTCCCGCTCGGAAATGCTGTCGATGCTGCGCGCGATTTTGTCGCCTCAGGCTTAGACCCCAGCCGCATTCTGGCTACTTAGGGCAGCCTTTGTAGCGGTGCTAATCGCGTAGATGCAACTATGAGCTGGATCGAAGTTAAGTTACTGGTCAGTAACTTACGCTAAGTTACCATGGGGTAACTTACGACAGGGAGGCTCTCCGTGACCACTCTCGACTGGGCTCGGCTGATCATCGGCCTGCTGGCCACCGCCATTGTGTTGGTGTTTGCCGCACGGCGTGTGCAGTTCCTGTACCAGCTGATCCGATCGGGCCAACCGGTCGGCGATGAGGGCGGCCGCAAAGACGACATCCCCGCTCGAATCAAGGCTCAGATCACCGAAGTCTTCGGGCAGAGGAAGCTGCTGAAATGGTCGATCCCCGGCCTCGCGCATTTCTTCACCATGTGGGGCTTCTTCATTCTCGCCAGCGTGTATCTCGAGGCGTACGGCGTTCTGTTCAACCCGGAATTCCATATTCCGTTGGTCGGTCGATGGGATGCGCTCGGCTTCTTGCAGGACTTCTTCGCTGTCGCGGTGCTGCTCGGCATCATCGTCTTCGCGATCATCCGGTTGCGCTCGGAGCCCAAGGAGTACGGCCGCGATTCGCGGTTCTACGGCTCCCACACCGGTGGCGCCTGGCTGATCCTCTGGATGATCCTCCTGGTCATCGTGACCTTCGCGTTCTTCCGCGGCGCTTCAGTCAATGCCCTCGGTGAGCACTTTCCCTACGGCTGGGGCGCCTTCTTCTCCCACGGCATGGCAGTCGTGCTGGCGCCACTCGGGCAGACCGCGAACGTGTGGATCGAGACCATCGCGCTGATGGCCCACATCGGCGTCATGCTGGCCTTCCTGCTGATCGTGCTGCACTCCAAGCATCTGCACATCGGCCTGGCTCCGATCAATGTCACGTTCAAGCGCCTGCCCAATGGTTTGGGCCCGCTGCTGCCCGTCGAGTACAAGGGCGAGCCGGTCAACTTCGAGGATCCCCCCGAGGACGCCGTGCTCGGCCGCGGCAAGATCGAGGACTTCACCTGGAAGGGCTACCTCGACCTGACCACGTGTACCGAGTGCGGTCGCTGCCAGTCGCAGTGCCCGGCGTGGAACACCGGGAAGCCGTTGTCTCCCAAGCTGCTGATCATGAACCTGCGCGACCACCTCTTCGCGAAGGCGCCCTACATCATCGGCGGTAAGCCGATGCCCGACGGCGAGAACGAAGCCGAGCAGCTCGTCTCGACCGAGGGCGGTTTCATCGAGACCAAGGACGACGAGCACCACGCCGTACCGGAATCCGGCTTCGAACGCGTCCTGGGCTCCGGCCCGGCGCAGGCAACCCGCCCGCTGGTGGGTACTGCCGAACAACTCGGCGTGATCGACCCGGACGTGCTGTGGTCGTGCACCACCTGCGGCGCCTGCGTCGAGCAGTGCCCGGTCGACATCGAGCACATCGACCACATCGTCGACATGCGTCGTTACCAGGTGATGATGGAGTCGGAGTTCCCCAGCGAGCTTGGTGTGCTCTACAAAAACCTTGAGGCCAAGGGAAATCCGTGGGGTCAGAACGCCAAGGAACGTCTTACCTGGATCGACGAGGTCGAGTTCGACATCCCGGTCTACGGCAAGGACGTCGAGTCGTTCGCCGGCTTCGAGTATCTGTTCTGGGTGGGCTGCGCGGGCGCTTACGAAGACCGCGCCAAGAAGACCACCAAGGCTGTCGCCGAACTGCTCGCCACCGCGGGCGTGAAGTTCCTGGTGCTCGGCGACGGCGAGACCTGCAACGGTGACTCGGCTCGTCGCTCCGGCAACGAGTTCCTGTTCCAGCAACTGGCCGCGCAGAACGTCGAGACGCTGAACGATCTGTTCGAGGGCGTCGAGCGGGTCGACCGCAAGATCGTCGTGACCTGCCCGCACTGCTTCAACACGCTCGGCCGCGAGTACCCGCAGGTCGGCGGCAGCTACACCGTGCTGCACCACACCCAGCTGCTGAACCGTCTGGTTCGCGACAAGAAGCTCGTCCCGGTCAAGGCCGTCGATGGTGGAGCCAACGTCACCTATCACGATCCGTGCTACTTGGGCCGGCACAACAAGGTCTACGACGCACCGCGTGAGCTGATCAACGCCTCCGGCGTGACGCTGACGGAAATGCCCCGGCACGCCGAGCGCGGTCTGTGCTGCGGTGCGGGTGGCGCGCGGATGTGGATGGAAGAGCACATCGGCAAGCGCGTGAACCACGAGCGTGTCGACGAGGCGCTGACGTTGGATCCGGCCAAGATCGCGACCGGCTGCCCGTTCTGCCGCGTGATGATCACCGACGGTGTCGGCGACCGGGAGAAGGCCGACGAAGTCGAGGTGCTCGACGTGGCGCAGCTGCTGCTGGGCTCCCTGGACCAGAGCACGGTCACGTTGCCGGAGAAGGGCACCGCTGCGCGCGAGGCCGAAGCCGCCGTCGCGACGGCACCGGCCAAGGCACCCGCCGCTCCGGAGGCCGAGCCAGAGTCGGCACCGGAGCCGGCCGCGGCCGCGCCGTCCGCTCCGGCCAAGGAAGCCCGACCGGTCAAGGGTCTGGGCATCGCCGGTGGGGCCAAGCGTCCCGGCGCCAAGAAGCCGGCTGCCGCTGCTCCTGCCGCCGAGGCTCCCGCTGCAGAGGCACCTGCCGCCGCACCGGTCAAGGGCCTCGGAATCGCTACTGGCGCAAAGCGACCCGGCGCCAAGAAGGCTGCCACACCTGCCACCGAGGCGCCGACCGCCGCCGCACCCGCCACGGAGGCACCCGCTGCCGAGGCTCCGGCCAAGGCCGAGCCGGCCGTCAAGGGCCTCGGCATCGCGGCGGGCGCCAAGCGCCCCGGGGCGAAGAAGGCCGGTGCACCAGCGGCCGCCACTGCGGAGACCCCGAAGGCGGAGGCCGCCACGGTCAAACAGCCGCCCAACGTCGATCCGGACAAGGCTGAAACGGTCGAGCCCACCAAGGCGGAGCCGCCGGTCAAGGGCCTCGGCATCGCCGCGGGTGCTCGTCGTCCGGGCGCCAAGAAGGCCCCTGCCGCGGCACCCGCTCCGGCCGAAGCTGTGGCACCCGCGGCCGAGCCTAAGTCCGAGCCGGAAGCTGCAGCCGCGCCAGAGCCGAAGGCCGACGAGCCGAAGGCCGACGAGCCGCCGGTGAAGGGGCTCGGCATCGCCAAGGGAGCACGGCCCCCAGGCAAGCGCTAGGCCGCGTCGTCATCGTCGTTCCCCAGTAGTCGTTCGGGGTGGTGGTAGTCGTTGGTGCCGCCGCGCAGCATCGGTAGTGCTGGTGGTGGAATCCATTCGGTGGTGCCGTCGGGGCGTTTTCGGGTGGTCCAGCCGCCGGTTTCGACGAGTTGGTTGTCCGGTGGACAGGCGAGGGTGAGATCGTCGATATCGGTGTTGCCGCCGTTCTTCCAGTCTTTGGCGGCGTGGTGCACCCCGCTGTGATAGCCGGGCGCGTCACAGCCGGGTCTGGTGCAACCGCGATCCTTGCTGTACAACATGATTCGCTGATCTGCTGAGGCGATGCGTTTGGTGCGGCCCAACCACAACCCCCGCCCGTCGACGCCGTCGAACAGGGCAAGGTAGTGAAACGCGTGGGCAGCCATCCGGATGACGTCCGGAATCGGAACGAGCGCACCGCTGGCGGTAACCGCCTGCCCACTTTGGGCTTGAATGTCCTGCAGCGTGGCGGAGACGATCACCGTGACGGGTAAGCCGTTGTGCTGACCGAACTTCGGATCCCCAAGCGCGCCGCGCACCAATGCCTTGAGCGCATCGTGCTGGCGCTGGGCATAACTGCGCGAATCCCGCTCAGCCACCTCATCACCAGGGGTCATTGTCGGTGCGTCGTCGGCGGGATTGCACATCCCCGGCGCGGCGAACTTCGCCAGCCAGGCATCAAGCGCGGCGCGCAACTCCGGATCGGCCACCAACCGGCCCACACTCATCCCGTCGACCTGCTGCCCGCCGCACCACACAAATCCGCGTTTACGGGCTCGGTCCTCATCGGAAAACGTCCCGTCAGGATTGAGATGCAGGGACAGCCGGTGAGCGACCTTCTCCAACTGATCGGGCCGCAACACCACCGCCTTCTGCGCCAGCGAGCGTTCGGCCTTCTCCACCTCGGCCGGCGGCACATGCTCGGGCAGGTCGCGGACAAACTTCTGGATCACCCGAAGATGCTCGCCATCTAACTGTCCGGCGTGCCAGGCCTTCGACGTCTCGGGCAACAGCGGTGGCAGCGGCTCACCGGTCAACGAACGCCGCGGTGCCAACTGCTCGGCATCGCGGATCCGGCGCTTGGCCTCCCGCGGGCTGACCCGCAGGACATCGGCCAGCGTGATCGGCACCGGTGGGCAGCCCTCGAACTGCTCCAGCCGGGCCACCAATGCGTGCGACACCGCGACCTGACGCCGCCGCGCGGTTTCCAACCGCTCCAACACCGCGAATCGCTCAGGCGGATCAAGCGCATCAAGATCGACACAGGCCAGCGACTCGACGACATCGTCGAGCACCTCCAGCACCGCATCCATCGAACGCATGTTCGAAGATTACTACCGGCGTCTGACAGAAATGCCGACGCGACAATGCGGACTCAGCCGACCTTGACCAGCTGCAACGGAGCCTGGGTGATCTGCCCGCCCGGGCAGTCACCGTTGGAGTCCGCAGTAACCGTTCCCGCCAGGGTCGCGGCGTCTACCGAGTAGGCGATGCGCACAGGCGCGTACGAACCGTCCTCACAGACCACCCCGTCGGGCTTGGTAACCGTGAAATTCCACCGGCCGTCAGTCAAAGTGGCCACACTCGTCCAGCCCACGGTGCTGCTGAGGTTCGCGGTGCAGCCGTTGACCACAGGAACGCAGTTGGACGACGCCGTCACGACGGCTCCCTGAGCGCCGTCCTGAATCGCATAAGTGCCATTTATCAGCGCCGGATCGGCCGACGCAGAAGCAGCAAAGCCCATCGCGATAACCGCTGCTGCCGCAGCGGCGCTCGTCAGCGTGCGTGTGATCTCCACGTTCATCCCTTTGCGCCGTAGTGAGGGCCTCAAGTTAGCAGTCAGTTCGCCGCTGGATCACCGCAGCTGCACAGCAGAATCACAGTTGTATCCGAGGCGTCCCACAATTGAATTCGAACCGTGACTTCTTTCGTCACAGCAAAGGCACAAAACGATACGAGGGAAACCAAGTTGCATCGGAATGGGACACTTAATCCGTGAGTACGCACCAGTTACCGTGGCATGGCACCAGCCAGCACCCTCGGCAACGTACGTTTACGCAATCCACCAAGCTGCAGGACGTTCTCTACGAGATCCGCGGCCCGATCCATGAGCACGCCAACCGGTTGGAGAACGAGGGCCACCGCATCCTCAAGCTCAACATCGGAAACCCCGCGCCCTTCGGCTTCGAGGCGCCGGACGTGATCATGCGCGACATGATCGCCGCCCTGCCCGACGCTCAGGGCTACTCCGACTCCAAAGGCATCCCGAGTGCGCGCCGCGCGGTGTTCACCCGCTACGAACTGGTCGACGGGTTTCCTCGCTTCGACATCGACGATGTCTACCTCGGCAACGGCGTCTCCGAGCTGATCACGATGACCCTGCAGGCGCTGCTGGACAACGGTGACCAGGTCCTCATCCCCGCGCCGGACTACCCGTTGTGGACGGCGTCGACAGCACTCGCCGGCGGGACCCCGGTGCACTACCTGTGCGACGAAACCAACGCCTGGATGCCCGACGTCGCCGACCTGGAATCCAAGATCACTGACCGCACCAAGGCGCTCGTGGTGATCAACCCCAACAATCCCACCGGCGCGGTGTACAGCCGCGAAATCCTCGAGCAGATGGTCGAATTGGCGCGTAAGCACCAACTGCTGCTGCTCGCCGATGAGATCTACGACAAGATTTTGTACGACGACGCCACGCACACCAGCCTGGCCACGCTCGCGCCGGATCTGCTGACGTTGACGTTCAACGGGCTGTCCAAGGCCTACCGAGTCGCCGGCTACCGATCGGGCTGGCTGATCATCACCGGACCCAAGGAGCATGCCAGCAGCTTCATCGAAGGCATCAGTTTGTTGGCCAACATGCGACTGTGCCCGAATGTACCTGCGCAGCATGCGATTCAGGTTGCACTCGGCGGTCACCAGAGCATCGACGACCTGGTCCTGCCGGGCGGGCGCCTGCTCGAGCAACGCGATGTCGCCTGGAGGAAGCTCAACGAGATTCCCGGGGTGTCCTGTGTCAAGCCCACCGGCGCGCTCTACGCGTTCCCGCGACTCGACCCCGAGGTCCACGAAATTCACGACGATGAGCAGTTGGTACTGGATCTCCTTCTGCAGGAAAAGATTCTGGTCACTCAAGGCACCGGCTTCAACTGGCCGGCACCCGATCACTTGCGAATAGTCACGCTGCCCTGGGCGCGAGATCTGAGCAGTGCCATCGAACGGCTAGGCAACTTTCTGGCCAGCTACCGGCAGTAGCTCACCGCGCCGCCGTCGGCGCAGTTTGGCCGTCGACAGCGCAAAGATGAACGCCGGGTTCAGAAGTCGCGTCGACGGGTCGAGGTCCCGAAGAAATCCCGGGAAGAGCTCGTCGATGATCTGCCCGCCGCGCCCGAGCAGGGCGTGGACGTGCCCGGCCCTGCGGGACCCCGCGCCGATTGACCGGTTCACGGGGCAGACCGTCGCGCTCGACCACCGAGAACAATGGCATGGTCTCCGACGACGGCCATCCGCTCCTTCTTGACCTCCTGGTCACCTGAGCATCGGGTCGTCACCGAAGCCGCTTTAGCGTCGTCGGGTACTCAATTTCCCGGGCTTTCCACTCAAGGCCATCAGCTACCACCCAATGAACGCCTCTACTCTGACCGGGTGGCGCATTCCCATTCGCACACCGGCCCCGCGCCGCTGAGTCCGCTGGCCGCCCGCATCGTCGTTATCGCGCTGGCCGTAATCGGTCTTGCAGTGCTGATGGGAGCGGTGCTGCTGTGGCCGGACGGCTCGAAGGTCGACATACCGCTGCCGTTCCAGAACGGGGCGGGCGGGGCGGTCACCACCGAGGGTGGTCACGTGGTGTCCAGCAGCCTGGCCAATTGCGGCAGCCCGTCGGCAGGCCAGGTACTCACCACCACGCCGACGCCGGGGATCGCCGGCAGCGGCAGCTGCGTACAAACGGTGGTGGCGATCGACAGCGGGCCCAACCGGGGAGCCTCCACGATGCTCGAGTTCTCTCCGGGTCCGGGCCAGCCAAACCTGGTGGCAGGTGACTCGATTCGGATCTTCCGCCAAGTCGACCAGCAGGGTACGACCAGCTACGCGTTCTACGACTACCAGCGCAGCTGGCCGCTGATCGCGCTGGCGGCGGCGTTCGCAGTCGTCATCGTGGCGGTCGCCCGATGGCGCGGGCTGCGTGCCCTCGTCGGAATCGTCGTGGCCTTCTTGGTCTTGGTGGTCTTCCTGCTTCCGGCACTGCGGGACGGCGCGCCCGCGGTCCCGGTGGCTGTGGTCGCGTCGGCGGTGATCCTCTACGCAGTTATCTTCCTGGCGCACGGGGTCAGCCTCCGTACGAGTGCCGCCCTGCTCGGCACGTTGACTGCGATGTTCCTGGCGGTCGGGTTGTCTTGGGCAGCAATCGAACTCGCACACCTCACCGGCCTGTCGGAGGACAAGAACAACGAGGTCGCCGCCTACATGGGCCACGTGTCGATCCAGGGCTTGCTGCTGGCCGGGTTCATCATCGGCTCATTGGGTGTGCTCAATGACGTGACCATCACCCAAGCCTCGGCGGTGTTCGAACTCGCACATGCAGGCCACGGTTCGCGTAAGCAAATCTTCTTGAGCGCCATGCGGATCGGCAGTGACCACATCGCCAGCACGGTGTACACCCTGGTGCTGGCCTACGCCGGCAGCTCGCTGCCGCTGCTGCTGCTGTTCAGTGTGGCCAAGCGCTCGCTGTCGGATGTGCTGACCGGTGAGAGCGTGGCGATCGAGATCGCACGCTCGGCGGTAGGCGGTATCGCGCTGACCCTGTCGGTTCCCTTGACCACCGCGATCGCCGCGGTGCTGGCTACCCCTGGTCGAGCGCCGGACAGGACGATTCCGCGGTAGTCGGTCAGACCTGCAAGTCGTTGTCGGACATGTCGGTGGCCGCGAGCGCTGAGGCCAGATCGTCGTGGCGGAACACCGAGGTGACGTGGTCGTGCACCACCCGGAGTGCCGCCGCCGTCGTGCGTACGGCGGACGGGTCGGTGTTGGAGGTCAACCGCTCTTGCACGACGACGACGCCGTCGCGGTAATAGATCTGGCCCACTTCGACGGTCGCGGCCAATCGCTGCGCCCAGTCCCGCAGTGCGGCATGACCCTGGGCGGCGCCGTCGGCGTCACCGATCTCGATGTCGTCGCTGGACAGCGAGATCAGCGTGTCCAGGTCCGAAGTGCTCAGCGCGTCATGCCAGGCCAGCACGGTGGCGATCTCTGAAGTACTCATTTCGCTCAAACTACCGGTCTAGAAAGGTGTGCGGGCCAGCCAGGTGTCCCAGACACCCGCGTTACCGAAAATCTCGATGCCTTCCTCGGCAGCAGTGCGCCGACGAACGACGGCCAGCAGTAGGTCGCGTGCAGGCCCCCGAAGCGCCACCGTGGCCTTGCCGTGCCCCTGTTCGACGGCGATGCCGTCGCGCCGGCCGAGGATCGTCCATTCGCCGGCCTCACCGAGCCCCGAATCGGTGGCGTGCAGGTGTATCGACTGCTCATCTCCCAGTGGGCGGTCGCCGCCGGCCGGGCCCTCGTCGTCGGCCTGAATCTCGATGCGTTCCAGCCATTCGGTGATGGCGTCGGCGGCCAAGGCGGGCTCCACGATGTAATCGACCCCCAATGCGATTGCAGCGTCGGCCCGGTGCACGACGACCTCGTGAAGGCGCCGCCGGATCCACCACTGGGCGGGCCGCGGACCCAGGAAGGTCCACACCTCAGTTTCGGCACCGGTGGCCGCGACGGCGTCGATGAGTTGCCGCGGACCGGCCTGTAGCCAAGCGATCTCGTTGTCCCGGCCGGCCGGGGGCTTGCCGCCCTCCACGGTGCGCGGGTCGATGAAGTCCATCGACTGCTCCGCAACGATGTGGCCGCACCAGCGGTCACCGCGCCCGACGTGGCGCATCAACTGTTCGAGCGTCCACTCCGGGCATGTCGGCACCGGGATCGACAGGTCGGCATCGCGCAGAAGATCAGCGAACGCGGCGTTCTCGGCGATCAGGGCTGTTGCGAGGTCCACGCACCCGAACCTACGTCAAGGCCGGGCGGCCCAACGCGTATACCTTCCATCCCGCCGCTGACCAGCGTGCCGCATCCAGGCAATTGCGGCCGTCGACAACGACTCTGGCTCGGACCGTTTGTGCCAGGCCGTCGGGATCGATGTCGACGAACTCCTGCCACTCGGTGAGCACCAGCACCGCGTCGGCGCGATCGCAGGCCTCCAGGGCGGAGGTCGAATAGTTAAGGGTCGGGAACAAGCGCTGTGAATTCTCCATGGCCTTCGGGTCGTAGACGTTCACGGTGGCGCCGTTGAGTTGAAGCATGCCGGCGACGTTGAGCGCCGGGGAATCCCGTACGTCGTCGGATTCGGGCTTGAAGGCGGCACCGAGCACCGCGATGTTGGCGCCGAGCAGCGAACCACCACACGCGGTGGTGGCCAGCTCGACCATCCGGGTGCGCCGGCGCATGTTGATGCTGTCCACCTCACGCAGGAACGTCAGCGCGTGATTGGCGCCGAGCTCACCGGCGCGGGCCATGAAGGCGCGGATGTCCTTGGGCAGGCAGCCGCCGCCGAAACCCAACCCCGCGTTGAGGAATCGCCGTCCGATGCGCGGGTCGTATCCCAGCGCGTCGGCCAGTAAACGAACGTCGGCGCCGGCCGCCTCGCACACCTCGGAGATGGCGTTGATGAACGAGATCTTGGTGGCCAGAAAGGCGTTGGCGGAGACCTTGACCAATTCTGCGGTCTGCAGGTCGGTGAGCAGGAACGGCACATCCTCGGCGATCAGCGGTGCGTACATCTCCCGTAGCACCGCCTCAGCGCGTCGCGAATCAGGTTGTACGCCAACGACAATGCGGTCGGGATGCAGGGTGTCCTGCACCGCCAAGCCCTCGCGGAGGAACTCCGGATTCCAGGCTATTTCGACGTCGACGCCGTCGGCTGCCAGCTGCTGGGCGCGGCGGCTCAGCGCGGCAGCTGTCCCAACCGGAACCGTTGACTTGCCGACGATCACGGAAGGCCGGGTCAGCCGCGGCACCAGTTCGTCGATGACAGCGTTGACGTGCCGTAAATCGGCGGCGTATTCACCTTTCTTCTGCGGAGTGCCGACAGCGAGAAAGTGCACATCGGCAAAATCAGCAGCCATCTGGTAATCCGTGGTGAACCGAAGGCGACCTGCAACGATGTTATCGCTAATCACATTCTTCAGGCCAGGTTCATAGAACGGGGTATCACCGTCGGCGAGCTTGGCGACCTTGGCAGGGTCGACGTCTACCCCGACGACTTCATGTCCCAATTGGGCCATCCCGGCGGCGTGGGTGGCGCCGAGGTAGCCCGTGCCGAGGACTGTGATTTTCATGCCTTATTTATAGGCGGTCAGAGTCATCGAAACTGAGCTGCGCGCATCGTCGCTCTTAGCACGAGGCTAACGCCCGGTGAACTCCGACGTCAGTGCCCGAAACTGGGGAACGGCCACAGGGGACTCTGCGATCCCCCACCGCTGCGCGATCCACCGGAACCACCGCTGGACCGCGAGCCGTCGGACCCGGAACTCGAGTCTGAACCGCTGCCCGAGCCACTTCCGTAACCGCCCGAACCCCCGCCGTATCCGCCGGAACCACCAGCTGCCGGAGCCGGATAGCTCGGCGCTTCCGTAACGGGCGCCGACGGCTGCGAAGGCTGCTGCTGGGTAGGCGGCGTCGACGGATACGACGGCTGCTGCGTAGGCGGCGTCGACGGGTACGTCGGCGTCTGCGGCGACGAAGGATACGACGGGTAATTCGGCGACGACGGGTACGAGGGGTAATCCCGCTGCCGCGGCGGCCGCAGGAACGGCGGCAAGATCGGCGGCGGCAACACGATGACCGGAGGCGGCAGGATCGGCGCCGGGATCACCGGAGCGATCGGAACCGGAAGGGGAGCCGGCGCCTCCGGAGCAGGCGCGGGCGCCGCCGGAGCGGGCACCGGCACCGGAGCTTGCGGTGCCGGAGCTTGCGGTGCCGGCGTCACAAAGACGGTCCGCGGAGCCTGCTGCACAACGGGAATGGGCTCTTGGATTGTGTCGGGCACCGACGGGGCCGACGGCGGAGCCGGCGGTGCGGCTTGCTGAACGGCGGGTGCGGCCGACTGCCCGCTCGGCACGATCACGCTCTCTGCCGGGCTGGGCCGCTGATCGACGGTCGGGCGGATGCTGACCGCCAGGGAGATCACCAGCGCCACAACGCCGACCACGAAGATCGACGTCAGTGCGCTGCCGACCAAGAGGAACGGCTTGCGCCCGGACTCGTCGGGAGCGAAGTCGAGCTCCTCGGGAACCGCGTCGTAGCCGACTGAGTCATAGCTGATATCACCGTCGTGCTCGTCGAGCACTTCGCTGTAACCAAGCGGGGCCATGTAGCCGGCGGCGGCCATCTGAGTGCCGGCTTCAGACATCTCGGTGCTCGCGCCTGCTGCGTAGATACCGGCGGCCGGATAGACCTTGCCGGCGGTGGTGCCGTCGGGATCTTGGGCGTAGGCCAGGCCAACGGTCGACGCGTCGTAGCGCGGTGCCGTCGCGGACGCCAGTGCGGCGCCGCGGGCCAGCGCGAGTTCGGCTTCGTCGGGAGCGTGCACCGGCAGCGTGGTGCCCAGCGCGAGCTGGGATTTCACCGCCGCCACGTCGACGCCGGAGCCCAGGACGAACACGCCCTGCGGCGGCTCCGCGATGGTTTCCAGGCCGGCGATCATCCGCTGCAGTTCGGCCACTGCGTCCCGGGCGTGCAGATCTTCGGTCTGCACCTTGACGATGTCGCCGGAGGCGGTGTCCACCACCGAGACGGTCGCGGTGTCGCGCTCGAGGAACATCAGGGCCGTGCGGTCATAGCCGACGGTCTGGCCGACGGCTTGCGCCAGCGCACCGGCGGCGTGGAGCTCGGACACCAGGACGACGTCGTCGATCTTGCGTGCGGCGAGGGCGTCACGCACTGCGGCCGCCGCGGCATGATCGGTCCACGCGATACCTGTCGACACCAAGCGGTGCCCGCCTTCGGCAGCGCTTTCCCGCGTACCGAGAATCGCCGCGACGACCTGATCGGCTGCGGTTGCTGAACCCTCACCGGTCTCGATGTCGAAGGCGTCGTGATCGACGGTCACGCCGTCGGCCTTCTCGCCTTCGACCAGCACCATGCGTACCGCCGTCGGCGTCATGGACACACCTAGTGCGATGTCCACTACCCCTCCAAGGATGTTTGCTGGATCTCCCCGACCCGTTGCTGCGCTCCACCTTGCTAGAGCCGCTTAACCGTAGAGTTCATCGCCGCAGGTAGCGGCGTTGTTACAGCCAAACGGATTAGCTGGTGGGGGGCATCTGACCCTGGAGTTTCGAGGTTACTCGCCGGGCTTCGAGTGGATGAAGTTCTGATACGACCGCGACGGCGTGGGGCCGCGTTGACCCTGGTATTTGGACCCGACGCTCGCGCTGCCGTACGGATTTTGCGCGGGACTGGTCAGCCGCAGCAGGCACAGCTGGCCGATCTTCATGCCCGGCCACAGCGTGATCGGCAGGTTGGCGACGTTCGACAGTTCCAGGGTGATGTGCCCGGAGAAACCCGGGTCGATGAAGCCGGCGGTCGAGTGAGTCAGCAGGCCCAGCCGACCCAGTGACGACTTGCCCTCCAGGCGGCCCGCGAGGTCGTCGGGCAGGGTGCAGCACTCGAGGGTCGAGCCGAGGACGAATTCGCCGGGGTGCAGTACGAACGGCTCACCTTTGGCCGGCTCCACCAGGCTGGTCAGCTCATCCTGCTGCTTGGCGGGGTCGATGTGGGTGTAGCGGGTGTTGTTGAAAACCCGGAACAGGCTGTCCAGCCGGACGTCCACGCTCGACGGTTGCACCAGGGCGTCGTCGAAGGGGTCGATGCCCAGTCGGCCGTCGGCGACGGCAGCACGAATATCTCGATCGGAGAGCAGCACGCGAAGAGCGTATAGCCGCGCAGCGGCGGTGGTGCGGTTGCTATCCTTCGTCAGCACCAGGCCGATGTAGTTCAATGGCAGAACATCAGCTTCCCAAGCTGAATACGCGGGTTCGATTCCCGTCATCGGCTCTCACTTGAAATCCCATTCAGACCCCCAGCAATTCCCATTGGACGCTGTCGCGAGGCACCGTTGACCGCCGTTTGACCGTCAGCGAACTGAACAATTTGATGCAACGGCGATCAGCTGGGTTTGAAGCAATTTCGGTATTTGGCCTGCTCACTATGCGTACGGTCGATCCGACCCAGCGAAGGAACAAAGAGGCCCATGTCAGCCGAGAGTCGTCGAGGACGTACGACGCGCTTGATCGCCATCGGTACCGCCGGCGCACTCGCCCTGGCGGGCTGCGCGTCTGCCGCCGCCGAACCGGTCACGCCAAGCAGCGGCGAGTCGCCTGCGCATCGTGCTGGGCTCACAACCACAGGCATCGCAGATCCCGCTGGTTTACGGCGTAGACCACTACGGAGCCGACTTCGGGTTGGCGATCAGCGTCGAACGAAACGTCGCGAAATTCGATTCCCACACCAGCGCGGTGCAGACCTCGCTCGCCGGCAAGGCCCAGGTGCTGGCGACCTCAGTCTCCGCGATCTTGGATGCGCGCGAGCAGGGCGAGGACATCAAGATGTTCTGCCCCTACGTCGGCATGGACGACTTTGTCTTGGCCGGCGCCAACGGCGTGAACAACGCCACTCAGCTGTTCGAGCCGTCGACCCGGGTGGGCATCGACAGCCCGGGAGGCGCTGGAGCCATCGTCCTCAATTCGCTGTTGAGCGGCCTCGGTGAGCAACGCGACGTCGATGAAATTCCGAATCAGGCGATCATCGAAAGCTCAAGCGCCAGAACGGCAGCGTGGGCCGCAGGCGCGCTCGACGCAACGGTGATCCACGATACGCAGTACGACAGCGCCCAAGCCACCGTGAACCGACCGGTGCTGATTGGCACCCTCTACGACAATGCCCCCAAATTCATCAAGGTGGCTCAAGCCGCCAAAGCGGACTGGCTCCAACAGAACCGCGAGCTCGCCGCCAGGTACTGCGCCACCACGCTGCGTGCGATGAAGGCACTGAAGAGCGACTACGCCTTGTTCAGGACCGCGGTCAACGAATACATCGACCCGACACCGTCCGAAGAATCGCTGAGGGAGTTGTTCGCACTCATTCAGCAGTACCCGTTCTGGACCGACGAAGGTGGCCTCACCGTCGACAGCGTGAAATTCATGATCGACATCGCGAGCGAGTCCGGCGTCCTCACCAGGCCCATGAATGCCGCCGATGTCGTCGACCGCGAAACGCTCAGTCGGGCAGTCGAACTCGCCAGCATGGGTTAGTTTCCGATCGCGGTGCGGAACCGGTCGCGGTACGCCTTCGGCGATACGCCGAGGTGTTCGACGAACGCCCGGCGAAGCGTCTCGGTGCTGCCGAAGCCGGCGAGGTGCGCCGTCTCGCTGACGGTACGCCCAGCGTCCAGTGCCGCGCGGGCGGCGTCGAGTCGCACCATCTCGACGTACTCGGCGGGCGTCGTGCCGAGTTCGGATCGAAACAACCGGGTCAGCTGGCGCGTGCTCAAAGATGCCCGCAGCGCAAGCGATTTCACACTGTGATCCGCTCCGGGGTCCGCGGCGATCGCCTCGGTGACCACCCGCAGTGCGGACTGCGGCGGGGCATTCGTCTCGACGAGGGTCGAGAACTGCGATTGCCCGCCGGCCCGTTTGAGGTATACGACCAACCAGCGCGCCACATCGCGCACCAGGTCGGCACCGTGATCCTGTTCCACCAATGCCAAAGCAAGGTCGATGCCCGATGACACCCCGGCCGAAGTGAACACATCACCGTCGCGCACGAAGAGGGCGTCCGGCTCCACAGTGACGTCGGGAAACGCCCGAGCGAGCCGTCGTGTCTCTCGCCAGTGCGTGGTGGCCCGCCGGCCACTGAGCAGACCGGCCTGCGCCAGGATGAACGAGCCGGTACAGATCGAACCCAGCCGGCGGGTGCGGCCCGCCACCGATCGCACCGCCTCGACGAGCACGGGGTCGATCGGCCGGCCCGGGAAGCGATCGCTGCCGGCGACCAACACGGTGTCGGCGGACTCGATGGACTCGACGCTGCCGGTGACGCCCAGTCGCGTTCCGATCGAGGTCCGCACATCCCCACCGTCCACCGACGCGACCTTGATCGTGTAGTCACCGCCGAACCGGTTGGCCTCGACGAACACCTCACCGGCTCCGGCCACATCCAACAACGTCACGTCGTCGAAGACGACGATTACCACCACCCGCGAAGGAGCGCTCGGCACCACGGCGCCATTGTGTCGCATTTTGTGGGCCGAACGGCGCAATAGCTGTGTGTGATCGACCCGCGACCTGCGTTGACTGAGTCGCAAGAGCCCAACGCAGGAGGTTGATCATGAGTATCGAGTCCATCCAGACCATCGCCGGCATCGAAATCCCCGACACCACGATGGTGCGCGCGGCCACCGAATACATCCGCGACGCCGAAGACGATCTGCTGTTCGACCACTCGCGGCGAGTGTTCCTGTTCGGTGCATTGCGCGGCAAGCACCTGCGTCTGCAACCCGATCTCGAGCTGCTCTACGTGGCGGCGATGTTCCACGACATCGGCCTCACCGAGCGCTACCGCACCTCCGATCTGCGTTTCGAGGTCGACGGCGCCAACGCCGCACGCGACTTCCTGCTGCAACACGACGTCGACTCCGGTGACGCCCAGAAGGTGTGGCTGGCCATCGCCTTGCACACCACTCCGGGCGTCCCGCAATTCGTCGAGCCCGAAATCGCCCTGGTCAATGCCGGCGTGGAGGTTGATGTCGTCGGCATCGGGCGCGACGAACTCTCACCGGAGGCGATCGACGTGGTTACCGCAGCTCATCCCCGCCCCGACTTCAAGAAGCGAATCCTGACCGCGTTCAACGACGGAATGAAGCACCGACCCGACAGCACCTTCGGGACGATGAACGCCGACGTGCTCGCGCACTTCGACCCGACGTTCAAGCGGCAGGACTTCGTCGACCTGATCTTGACCAATAGTTGGCCCGAGTAGCGGAGAGGAGCAGTGACATGGACATTCACGAGGCCCATGGCGCCGAGTTGACTGTGGTGCAGCCCGGTCAAGGCGCCGTCGCGCCCATCCCCGGATTCGGTGCGGTGTTCAAGCTGACTAGCCCGACAACCGGCGGTTTGGTGTCGATCGTCGAGCACCCGTTCCCGGTCGGCACCATCACCGCCGCGCATCGACACACCCGCGAAGACGAGCACTCCTACGTCCTCGCCGGCGAAATCGGCTTCCGCTCCGACGACAGCGAAGTGGTGCTCGGCCCGGGCGGCTACATCACCAAGCCTCGCGGCCAGATCCACGCCATGTGGAATGCCGGGAGCGAACCCGGCAGGATCATCGAAATCATCACTCCTGGCAATGGTTTCGAGAATTACTTCCGCGAATTGGGTGAGCTTCTCACGTCGGGCGAGGAGATGGCGAATCCCGGTGTTCCCCTGCACGAGTCGGCGGACTTCATCGATCTGGCAGCCAAATACGGGCTGACGTATGGCACGCCGGACTGGCTCGGCGACGTGGTTCGACGATACGGGTTGTCACCGGCCACGCATTGACCTGCCCGGCGCGGGCGATGAATTAGCCCAACCTGCTCCGCCCACCGACTGAATCTGCGACTGTGTCAATTACTAGGTGGTGGTGACGGAGGTCGGACATGCGCGCTCGAATTCTGCCGGTATTGGCCATTGGCTTGGTCGTGGTCGCATGCGGCGGTGGCGGCACCGAAGAGAAGGCCGAGTCTTCGGGCGGATCCGCGGCATCGCAAACATCAAAAGCAAACGGCCCCAGTGACACTCCCGCGTCAGATGCCGGCGGCGGCAAGATGGCCGTCACGTATGACGACGCGGCAAGTCCCGATGCGCAGAACGGGAAAAAGCTGTTGCAGGACAACCACGTTCTCGAAGATTTGGCCGAGGACATCAACCAATCGTTGAAGCTGCCCATCGACATCCCCCTGCACGGATCGCAATGCGATCAGGCGAACGCGTTCTGGAGCCCGAGCCAGAAAACCATCACCATCTGCTACGAGGACGCCGATCTCGGCCAGAAGATCTTCACCAAGGCCGGCGATAAAGACCCAATCGCATCAGCCATCGGCTCCGAAGACGCAACGTTCTATCACGAGGCCGGCCACATGGCGATCACGCTCTACAACCTGCCGATCACCGGCAAGGAAGAGGACGCGGCCGATCAGCTGGCCGCCTACATCCTTCTGACACCGGGCGACAACGGGAAAGTCGACTCGGAGTCGCTGAAGGCCATTACGAACTTTGCGCGCGCTTTCCAAGCCTCAGCCGCGGCGCGCACGGAGTTGGGTGCCGCCGACATGGCCGACGTCCACTCGCTGGACCAGCAGCGCGTTTACAACCTGCAGTGCTGGATCTACGGATCCAACCCGCAGGCCAACGCCGACATTGTCACCAAAGACGGATTGCCTGAAGACCGGGCCCAAGGGTGCACCGATGAGTGGAAGCAGGTCAGCCACGCGTGGTCGACACTGCTCGAGGATCACTGGAAGTAGCGGCTTCGATACCGACTTGCGCGCGGGTGTCCCGCACAAGATTTGAAGCGGCTCGTGCGCTGCGCGTCGGCCGTTCAGGCGGGGCAGAGATTCACCAGGCACGTAACCGTTGAGAGTGCAGGTATGGATAGGCCGACGCCGGGCAGCCCAGGAAGGCCCAGACCGGCCAGACCGGCCCCTGCGGCACCACCGACTCCGCCGGAAGCGGCGTCGGGGAAATTCGCGTAACCGTTGCCGCCCTTGCCGCCGGGGCCGCCCAATCCCAAGAGAGCTGAGGCACCGCCGCCGGCTCCACCGGTCCCACCGATGGCCTGTCCCGTGACGAGGGATCCACTGTCCAGGAAGTCGTATGCATCACCGCCGGCACCGCCCTGGCCGCCAAGCAGGGTCCCGTCGCCGCCGACCCCTCCCGTGCCACCGATGGCAGTCAGAGGATTTCCGCCGAGGCCAGTGAATTGCGTCGTCGCAGCCACGAAGTAGTTCGTATACGACCAATCCCAGATCATTGCCGCGCCGCCGGCGCCTCCGGTCCCGCCGGCACCGCTAGTTCCGGTGCCACCCGCACCGCCAGTCCCGCCGACGACAGTTCCGGCTTGGTACTCCCTGCCGAACAGAGTCGGCGTTCCGGTGAAGTATCCGAGGCCGAGGCTCAGCACAACGCCGCCCGCGCCGCCATTGCCGCCGGTAGCGCCCGTTCCGCCCGCGCCACCGGTCCCGCCGGCACCGACCATCAGGCCCCCGGCTCCCCCGACTCCGCCGTTTCCACCGTTCCCAGGCGCTGTTAGGGCATCTCCCGGGCCGCCCGCGCCACCGGCACCGCCGGTACCTCCGGTGCCGAACAAGAACGCCGCACCACCGGTTCCGCCGTTCTGTCCGTTGTTGCCGCCCAGACCGGCCGCGCCAGTGCCGCCTGCGCCGCCGTTGCCGATCAGCCCGCCGTTACCACCGTTGCCGCCGGCCAGACCAGACCCAGCCGGCGGGGAATAGCCGTTGCCGCCGTTGCCGATCAACCACCCGCCGACCTTGCCATCTGGGCTGTCCGCTGTCCCGTCCGCACCATTGCCGACTATTTGGCGGCCATCCCACTGGTTGGTGACTATCGCGGTGATGACGTCCTCAAGACTGAATTGCTGCCGAGGGCCCAAGATGCTGAGCAGCGTGGGTCCGGTGTTATCGATGATTCCCTGTGAAAGGTTGCAGAGGATCTGCTGCACTGTCGGGAACGTGCTCGTGATCGTGACCGCGGCCATCGGCGTACTCGCGGCCGTGGGCGCGGCGGTCGCGGATGTCCGTGAGCTGGCCGATGCCGTCGACAGGCGATTGCTCGGTGCGGACGGCGCAAAGTGTCCTATCGACAAGCGGGTGTCGCCCCTGCTGACGACCGAGCGCGCCGCAGCGGGATCCGCAGCGACAACACTCGTGGCGGTCGCAGGCGTCGGCACCGCATAAACGGCGGACTTCGGGGAGCGAGTGTCGCCAGATGACGCTCGTATCGCACTGGGCGCTTTGACAATTCGGCTCGATACCGTCGAGCGGCCGCTGACGCCTGCATTGGGTCCCGCGGTGTTGTGACTGGACGACGCGGAGCCGACGCCAGCTGAATCGGCGTGGGCAACAGCTGCCGGTACGGCGGTCAGGAGCGAGACGACGCCAACGCTGAGGGTTCCGGCCCCGAGCCAGGTCGAGACATCGCCGTGAGAACGCCGAATACGATGGCGGCCCCCTGTGCGCTGGGCTTTGACCTTGGTGCCGCCTACCGCGCGGTGCCTTGCAGACATATGCCCCCCGGGTATCTCACTGATCGCCCGATCAGGATAGCAATGTGCAACCTTTGCGGTGCGGCAAATACCGGAGCGGACCGTTCCATGCCTTGTTTACTGACGGCTGGGCCGCGTGTCCCCGGCTTCACGCCGTATCTGCCGTCAGCACAGTTCGTGGCCGTGGATTCACGGCTTCGCGGTTGTTCCTTGACGGCGCCGCTGAATCAGGCGCAGTGTGAAAACACGTCACCGGCCCAGGAGAAGAGGCGGCAGCCCATGACCACGCGAGACAAGTACACCGAAATACCCTCGCCCTACTCCTGGGAAGTCCCGAGCGCCGGTGACGCCCGCTTCACCTGGGAGTACGACGAGGGACGGTCCCGCCTGCTTTCCCTGTATCAGAAGGGCAAGGACAAGCAGTGGGATGCTCAGTCGCGCATCGACTGGTCCCTGGAAGTCGACCCGATGAACCCGATTGGGATGCCCGACGAGTTCCATCCGCTGTTCGGCAGCCCGGCGTGGGAGTCAGCAGACGAGAAACGTCGCGCCGAGATGCGCCAGCACAACCAGGCCTGGAACTTCTCGCAGTTCCTACACGGCGAGCAGGGGGCGATGGTGTGCGCAGCCAAGATCGTCGAGGTTGTCCCCGACTTGGATGCGAAGTTCTACGCCGCCACTCAGACGATGGACGAGGCCCGCCACGTCGAGGCGTTCTCCCGCTTCCTTCAGGAGAAGGTCGGGTTGGTCTACCCCATCAACACCAACCTGTCCGCGCTGCTCGCCGACACCTTGAACGACTCGCGCTGGGACATGCCCTACCTCGGTATGCAAGTCCTCATCGAAGGTCTGGCCCTCGCCGCCTTCGGGGTGCAGCGCGACCTGGCACCCGAGGGCTCACTCGCCAAGCAGTTGCTCGCCTATGTCATGCAGGACGAGGCCCGGCACGTCGCCTTCGGCCGAATCTCGTTGAAGGACTATTACTCCGAACTGACCACCGCCGAGCGCGACGACCGCGAAGAGTTCGTCGTGGACGCCTGTTACCTGATGCGTGATCGGTTCCGCGGCGAGGAGGTCATGGAGAGACTCGGTCTCGACGTCCAGGAGTGCGCCGAGTGGGTCGATCACTCCCCACTGATGATTCAGTTCCGCTCGCACCTGTTCAGCCGTATCGTGCCGATCGTCAAGGACATCGGACTGTGGGGTGAGAAGGTGCAAAAGGCCTTCCGAGACATGGGGGTTCACGACTTGGCCGGCCTCGACATCGAGGCGCTGATGAAGGCTGACGAGGATCAGGCCGAGTCGTTGGACAAGGCACACGCCGAGATGGCGGCGCGGGCGACCGAGGTCGACGAGGTGATCGCCGCCGGCATGAGCTGACGCCCGCCGGCCTACCAGACCCGCACGTAGTCGACGAGCATGTCCGCCGGGTAGGTGCCCGGCCGCGGATCGCCACCACCCGAGCCGCTGACAGCCAGGTTCAGCACCGGGAACAGCCGGTAGTCCGGAAAGTTGAACGGCCAGTCGTCGAGGGAGTTCGCCGGAACCGTGAAGTACGGCTCGGCGCCGTCGACGTAGTCCTTCCAGAAGTACATCCCCGAGTCATTCCAGGTGACCCGCCAGGTATGCCAGTTTCCGTCAATCGGATTCGGCTGGGTCGCAAACGACGTCCCATCAAGTCGTGCGTGAACGGTTGTACCAGAGGGCCATTCACCGTTGCCGTACCACTCGGCGAGGTCCACTTCGCCACCGACTTCTGGATTGTCGTTCATCAGCCACCAGGCCGGCCAGCATCCCGCGGTCAGGCAGTTGAATTTGATCCTGGCTTCCCAGGTGGTTCCGATTCCGCCCCACCAGTTTCCGATGACCTTGCCGCTGACGTACTTGTTGTTGTCGCGCGTCGCGCGGATCACCAAGTTCGAGTTGCCGTCCAGGAAAACGTGCTGACGATCGTCGCGGTATTGGCCCATGTTCTCGGGGCGATCCCAGAACACCGGGTTCTTGATGAGTTCGCGCGCCTGAGCCATGCGCCACTTCGAGGGATCGGGCGCCGAGCCGGCCGGTCCGTCGAACTCGTCGTGGAAGAGATACGTGGTGGACGTGGCATTCGGCGCCGGCGCTTGGGGGCGGCTTGGCGTGGCTCCTGCCACGGGCATCGGCAGCGCGGCGGCGACCGCGCCGAACCCAGCCATCAGCATCAGGCTTCGACGATCAATATCTGGCACCGCTAAACCATAAAGCGGAATCGAGATCGAGCTTGTAACGGGGGCCATCTGTTGTAGTCCGGCTTGCGAAACTTGCGGTGAACGGCCCGTTGACCAGCATTAACAGGCCAGCAAATATCCGTCTCCGGCCCGGGCGATGTCGCCGCGAACGCTCCCCGCAACGCCGACAGTTCCCTTACGTCGCCGCTAATTGATGACAGTTGATTCCAACAAGACCGGCGCCGAGCTGAGCCCTCCGCGCAAACATGCGATGACCTCGGATTCTTTTTCGGTCGAACCGACAATGACGAGTTCCCGTGAGGCCGCCGGGCGACCCGCGGGTCGACCAAGGGCAAGCTTTCAGAACCGTGTCGTCCACCATTACGGGTCGCCCTGACCAGCCCGCTCCTTTACGATGCCCTAGAGCTAACGAAGGGTCAGCAAATGGGGTCACACAAATACGTTGGGTATGTCGGCGGAGTCGCGGTTGCGGTCGGCGTTGGCGCGGCCATTGCCGCAGCAAGCCAGGGTGCAGCAAGCGCCGACACCGGCAAATCAGATTCGTCGAGCGCCTCGGAGGCGGCGAAGCCCAACGCCGGACCGAAGAAGTCCACGGCCGGCACCGCCAAGCGTGCCAAGCCGGTCTCGAAGCCTGCCGACAAGGTCAGCAGCGCAGCGGCTTCCGACTCCAAGTCGGTCGCATCAACGCTCACGAGCGTCAACACCACCGCCGTCGATTTCGAGGCGGCCCAAGTCAAGAAGCTGGAGGGACTCTTCAAGGGCAGCAGCGCACGGAAGCCGGCCGCAGCCGCCGAAATCGCCGACACCACGTCAACCGCGGCGACGCCCACGGCCGGCGTCACCGCCAACGCGACCGTCCCGTATAGCCCCAACCCGTTCCGGTGGCTGCCGCCGGAGCCGCGGCCGCAGGACATGCCGGGCCCGATCTGGGCGCTCGAAGAATCCTTCATGAACGTCTTCCCAGACCTCGCCAAACCCGTTGCCCGCGAAGGCTTTGAGCTCGGCTATCGCCTGACTCAGATGATCCCGTGGGTCAACATCATCGTCCCGGTGACGAATATCATCACCGATTTGCCGGACGCGTTCCAGGGCGATAAAGCGGCCGCCCAGCGGGTGGTCAACAATCTCATTGCCACGATCCACCCGGTGGCGGTGCTGTATTACGGCTACAACGAGATCGCCGACGTCCTCAATCTGGAAGAGCCCGCCCTGCAGTTGCAGTCCTGGGCCATCGCCACGGCGTGGAACATCTTCGATCCGTTTGCGTTGCTACACAACCGCGGTGAGTCCGGATTGCCCTTGTCGACGACGACGCCGCCGCCCTACGACGAGGTTCCGGAAGCGGGAGCCGCCCAGCTCACCGCAGCGGTGGCCCCGTCGGCCAATGACGTCACCATCCCTGACCTGAACCTGCCGGACGTGCCGAATCCGTTCCCGGCCGACGACCCGCAGCCCTACGGCATGCCTGCGGCGGTGTACAACACCGAAAAGGGTTTGGTCGCAGTCTTTCCCGCTGAGGTCCGTCCTGTCGTGCGTGAGCTTTACGAAGCCAGCTGGCGGATTACCCAGATGGTGCCCGGCCTGAGCGCCGCGGTGCCGATCGCCCAGCTGCTGCCGGCCCTGTACCAGGCCGCCATCGGCCACCGGGATACCGCGCAGGTCGTGATCAACAACGTGCTGCTGGCCACCACGGCGTTGTCGATCCTGTACTACGGCTACGACGAGCTGGCAGACCTGCTGAACGTCGAAGCGGCGGCACAAGCGCTCAAGGTGCAGATCTACGCCGCGGTGTGGGACGAGGTCGATCCCAACGGCTACCTACACGTGCCCGGCCAATCGGGGCTGGCAACCGTCTGACCCCGGTGCGCTGACGCCGCTCTGCGACTCGGCAGAGCGGCGAGACAACCAGTGGTGAAAAACGTGGTTTCGACCGGCCGTCAGGCGGGGATATTAAGCCAGCAGAACTCGACCACTGGGGAGCAACAATGAATAACGGGGATAACGCTTCAGGCGAGGTTCTCCGCACGCTGGGCCTGATGCTGAACTTATCGGCAATCGTGGCGTTCGCGCTGTTCCTGAGCACATTGTCACCCAGTGGCTCAGGCCCGTCAGCACTCGCTGCGGCGATCACGATCGTCGCGTTCCTGGCCAGCCTGCTGTGCTTTGCCATCGACCGGCACCGTACCGAGGAGCATAACCCCCGGCCCGCTCATCCCCCGGTCACCGTCGCTGCTGAGGTCTAGACTGCCGCTGTGCCGACCGTCGCCCAGCACCTCATCGCGGCGCTGACAGCCAGCGGCATCAACCGCGTCTACGGGCTACCCGGCGACAGTCTCAACGGCTTCACCGATTCGATCCGACGCTCCGAGGCAATGGCCTGGGAGCATGTGCGCCACGAGGAGACGGCCGCCTTCGCCGCGACCGCCGAGGCGGCGCTGACCGGCCGGTTGGCGGTGTGCGCCGGTAGCTGCGGTCCGGGCAATTTGCACCTGATCAACGGTCTCTACGATGCGCAACGCACTCGTGTGCCGGTGTTGGCGATCGCAGCACACATCCCGCTCAGCGAAGTGGGCACCGGGTACTTCCAGGAAACGCATCCGCAGGAGTTGTTCCGCGAGTGCAGCGTCTACTGCGAGTTGGTCAGTACCCCGGAGATGGCCCCGCGTCTCGTCGAGATCGCCATGCGCACCGCGGTCGAGGAACACGGTGTCGCGGTCCTGGTGATCCCCGGCGAGGTGTTCCTGGCCAAGCTCCCGGACCGCGAATGGAACACCAAACCGGTGCTGCCGACCCGGTCGGTGCTGCGCCCTGACGACGAGTCGCTGCGGCGCGCCGCGGACATGCTCGACGCCGGAACGCGAGTGACCATCCTCGGCGGCGCTGGAACCGCCGGGGCACATGCCGAACTGATCCAGCTCGCCGAAACATTGAATTCGCCTATCGTGCATGCGTTTCGCGGCAAGGAACACATCGAATACGACAACCCGTACGACGTCGGGATGACAGGGCTGCTGGGTTTCGCCTCCGGTTACAAGGCCATCAAGGAAGCCGACGTGCTGCTGATGTTGGGCACCGACTTCCCGTACTCGCAGTTCTATCCCGAGGACGCCCGGATCATCCAGGTCGATATTCGCGGTAGCCACCTCGGCCGGCGCACACCGGTCGACCTCGGTCTGGTCGGTTCGGTGAAGGACACCATCGATGCGCTGCTACCGCTGTTGTCGCCCAAGGCCGATCGCACTCATTTGGACCGCTCGCTCAACCACTACCAGCGCACCCGCAAGTCCCTGGACTCGCTGGCCGTCAACGACCGGGACCGAACCCCGATCCGTCCGGAATACGTTGCCGGAGTGGTAAATCGGTTCGCCCATGACGACACGATATTCACTTTCGACGTCGGCTCGCCGACCATCTGGGCGGCGCGGTACCTGACGATGAACGGAAGGCGACGGCTCACCGGGTCCTTCACCCACGGGACTATGGCGTGCGCGCTGCCGCACGCGATCGGCGCCCAGACCGCCCACCCGGGACGACAAGTGATCGCGCTCGCCGGTGACGGTGGACTGGCCATGCTGTTCGGCGAGCTGCTCACGCTGGTACAGAACAACCTGCCGGTCAAGGTGATCGTCTTCAACAACTCGTCACTGAACTTCGTCGAGCTCGAAATGAAGGCCGCCGGGGTGGTCAACTTCGGCACCGAACTGAAAAACCCGGACTTCGGCGCCGTCGCCCAGGCGATCGGCCTATTCGGGCGCCGCGTCGAACACCCCGCCGATCTCGAACAGGCTGTCACCGACGCGCTGGCCCACGACGGCCCGGCACTGGTCGATGTCATGGTGGCCCGGCAGGAAATGTCCATTCCGCCAGCGATTTCCGCCGAGCAGGCCAAGGGCTTCACCCTCTATGCGATCCGCACCATCCTGGCCGGCCGCGCTGACGAACTGCTGGACCTGGTGAGCACAAACGTCGCGCGGCGCATCCTCGACTAGTTCTCCCGGTCCACCCACCCCGCGAACCGTTCTCAAACCGGGACCCGGCGAGGCAGAATCGGAATAAGTACCGCTATGCTGGGTTCAGCTTAATGAACCCAGCATTTACTTCGAATCGAGGGAGTTATGGCCACCCACCGCGCCGTCCACGTAAAATCAGCCAACGCCCCGCTGGAGTTGGCAGAGGTGGAGACCACCTCCCCACCGCCGGACCACGTGCGCATCGCCGTGAACGCATGCGGGGTGTGCGGCACCGACCACGCCTTCGTCACCGGCTCCTTCCCGAACCTGACGTGGCCCATCACTCCCGGCCACGAGATCGCGGGCACGATTGCCGAGTTAGGTTCGGGTGTAGCGGATTTCGCCGTCGGTGACCGGGTGGCGGTGGGCTGGTTCGGCGGAAACTGCAACAGGTGCCTGCCGTGTCGCAAAGGCCAGTTCATGCAGTGCGTGAACCTCGAAGTGCCGAGCTGGAACTATCCGGGCGGCTACGCCGAGTCGGTCATCGTGCCACGCACCGCGTTAGCGCGGATTCCCGACGGTCTGTCGTTCGCCGAAGCCGCTCCGATGGGGTGCGCGGGGGTCACGACCTATAACGCGTTGCGCACCACGCGAGCCGTGGCTGGGGACCGAGTCGCCATCCTCGGCATTGGCGGACTCGGGCATCTGGGTGTGCGGTGGGCGCACGCCATGGGTTTCGAGACCATCGCGATTGCGCGTGGAGCGGGCAAGGCTGACGACGCCAAAGAGCTCGGCGCCCACCATTACGTCGACTCCACAGCCGGCGACGTCGGCCAGGCGTTGCAGGCGCTGGGTGGCGTCCAGGTGGTGCTGGCCACCGCTGCCAACTCGGAGGCGATGGCGGCCACCGTCCCGGGTCTGGCGCCGCAGGGCGAGCTGGTGATTATCGGAGCCACGTTCGATCCGCTGCCGATCACCCCGGGTGAATTGATCTTCGGCAATTTCAGTGTGGTCGGGCATCCGTCGGGCACATCGGCCGACGTCGAGGACACCCTGCATTTCGCGCTGCAGTCCGGTGTGCGGGCGCGCATCGAGGAGCGGCCGCTGGCCGAGGCCGCTGAGGCGTACGCAGCGATGGACGAGGGCCGTGCGCGCTACCGCATGGTCCTGACGATGTAGCTACTCGGGCTGGTCCTCGGTACCGTCCGCGTTCTCCGACGCGTCGAGGACGCTGACGTCGATGCCGTAGGGCAGAAACCGGACGTTACGGGTGGCATCGGTGTTGTGTTTGTTGGCACGCAACGCGTCGAGCTCGTTTCGGTAGACCTGCTCGACGTGAGCCTTGCCGTCGGCATCGGTGGTGTAGATCGCCCACACCCCGTCGCCGGCCTCACCCGCGGTCTCCGGCCGCGACCGTGGCCGTGATTGGCGGGTGAACTCGTCGAACAGCCCGCCGAACGCAGCACCCTGCCCCGAGCTGTTCAGGAATCGCCCGAAGGCGTCGCGGAGGCCTTCGCTGGCCTCCCTGACCACGCGGTCGATGTCGTCGGGATCGAACCCGAACGGTCCGTTGTTCTCCATAGTTGCCAGTGTGCGCGCAGATCGCCGTCCCGTCGACAAGGTGAACTTCGCGGACGGCGAAACCGTGTCCCGAATATGTCTGCGTCCGTGCGAACCCGTTTCCTCAGCAGCACCGCGGCCACCGCGATGGTCGCGATCGCGATCGTTCCGCTGGCGCCGCCTGTCGAAGCCCATATCGCCAACGTCGCCGTCTCCGACATCGACCTGACAGCCGCTCCGATCGGCGCGATACCGCTGGCGTTCCTGCGCAACCAACTCACCTTCTGCAGCCTGATCTGCCCCTCCATCGTGCAGGGCGGGCTCACGGTTCCGATCGGTGTTGCCGAGGCTCCGGCCGTCTTCCTCGAAACCCTCGTGCAGACCGGCAATTTCGTCCGATCGCTTGGTACGGCGGCGGCAGGGGTGACCACGCCGGCCGATACCGCCGTCGAAAAGATCATCGGCAACGACCTCAATCTGGTTCTGCCCAAGGCGCAAAACACGCTGGAGGTCGCTGTCGTCCAGGTGATGGACGTGCTGTCCGGCCAGACGACTCTCGGTGCAGCGCGCGACAAGATACTCGAGGCGCTGAATCAACCACCTGGTCAGCCGACGGTTCCGACCGGGGCGCATGGTCTTCTGCAGGTCGCCACCGTCGAGGGCATCAACGTCGCCTCCGCGGTGGCCTTCCAGGCCGGCGAGACGTTGCTGCTGGGGCTCGTTCAGACCGCCAATGCCGCGGCGACGACGCTGGCGAGCACCGGCAATGTGCGCACCGCACTCACTGCTGGGTTCACGCAGGCTCGTTCGGTGCTCAACGTCGCACGCGGTCAGGTGTCCACCGCGGTGAACACGGCGATCACAAACATCAACTCTGCTGCCGGACAGCCTGTTTCAGTGACGGCCGCGGTAAAGACTCAACGGCAGGTCCGCCATGGTGACGAAGCCCGCAGCAGCGCGGCACACAGCACCAACGGCGTTCACCGCCTGCATCGCGGTCGCCACGCTGGCTGACCGAACGTGCTCAGCTAGCGGGACATCCCGGCGAAAGCTGGCCAGCGTCATCAGATGCGCCTGCATCGACGGGGTTCCTTCGATGGTGACGGTCCACCCGTGCTGCGGTGTCGGCCAGTGCTTCGGTTGGCGTTCTCCTACGGTCCACAGGGTTTCAACCTCAACGACCGGGATGCCGTCGCGCCTGCCCGTCCACTGCCAATGCTGACCCGCGACGGTGCCGGCTCGAAGGGTGCGGCCGCACACGTCGCGATCGGCGCTGGCGGGAATCACTTCCAGCTCGGTGGTGACCTCGTCGACATCCAGGCCCAGAGCATCACCGAGAAGCCAGACCTGTTCCTGGAAGAGCTGACTGGTGAACCGAAGACCCTCTGTTTGAGCACCAACCTCGTCGAGTGGACTGCCGAAATGCATTTGGTCGAAGGTGATGTCAGTGCTGTCATACATCGACCAATCGGCACGCTCCTGCACTCTGACGTGATCGATGGTCCGCGACAGTCCGGTCAGCGCCAACGGCACGACCACACCGAGGTTGCCAGGGTTCAGCCCGGTGCCGTGCAGCGAGCTGTCGCCCTGTGTGCAAGCCTGCTGAAGTCGGTCACGATCGGTCGGCTCCATCCGCGCCGGGTGGAACGCGAAGGCCGTGGTGACCAGATTGGCGCCGGACGCCAAGATCGCGACGGCGTCGTCGACCGACGGATGGCGCGGCGCGTACACGACGGCGTCGACGCCAGCGGTGTCGACGTCGATCGCCGCGGTGACCCCAATCGGATCCCTCCCGGCCAATACTCCGGCGTCGGTCCCAGCCTTGGCCTCCGAATAGACCTTGACGCCAACCAGTTCCAGATCCGGGTGGTCAAGGATGCCGCGGATGGCTTCGATGCCCACCGCACCGGTGCCCCATTGCACGACGCGGTAGGCCACGGCTACAGCACCGTCAGAGGAAGCGAACGCCGCTCTTCGAATACGAAGGTGACGCCGTGGCTGAACTTGGTGACCTCGACCTCTGGTGAATCTTTGGCCGCGGTATCAGTCTTCTCGAATTCGGCGGTCCAGTCGGCGTCGGTGCCGGAGATGCGCACGGCGATGTGTGGGTCGACGGCGGTGGCGATGGCCTGCAGCGGTGCGGGGGAGGCCGGCGAGCACAACGATATCCACGACCTGTCCTCGTGCGACGGAGAAGGATGCACGTGCAGCCGGCCGCCCTCGACCTCGGCGACGACATAGCCGGCCGGGTTGAACAGCGGGTGCAGCTCGAGAACCTTGACCAGGCCGTCGAAGTCGTTGGGCAGCTTGAGGGCTCGCTGAATTCGCTCGGCGGCAACGCCGGCGATACCGGTGAGTTGCTTGGTGCAGATGTCAGTGGCCAGCTCGGCGTTGTCACCGGCACGGACGCGCACCGCGATGCCGAAGGACAGGTTCAGCAGGTGCATCTGCAGCACCACCTCGTCGGCGATGCGAACCAGCGCGGAGTGCGAGAACGCCCCGAAGTCGACGTCAGACACCAGCACGCCCGAATAGTCGGCTTGCCCTTCGTCATTCGGATCGATCGGTCCCAGTTCCCAGTTGGCGGCCTTGGTTTCGGCCACCACGGCAACGGCCGGTATACCGGTCACCTCGGGGTACGACTCGTCGATGATGACGGTCCACGCGCAGTGCGGCGTGCGGTCAGCAGGCGCGCGCGGCGGGCGGTGGATGGGGCGGACCTGCGCCTTGGCATTGGTGGCCACAGCGGTGGCATCGAACGTGGGGTCCTCGATGTCGTGGCACATGCCCTGGACGTAATCGGGCCCCATCGGCTCGACGTCGAGCAGAGCACCGCAGTGGTCGAGGTGGAATTCGCCGTGCCAGCGGTCGTGCACCGTGTAGCGGAAGTCCATGAACTGCGGCGGGGCGCCGATGTCGAGCTGCAGTCCCTTGAAGATGGTGAAGATGTCGATGCCCTCGTACTTCAGGGCCTTCTGCATGCGTCGGGTGTAGAGCGGGCTGGCACCGGCCCACTCCTCGATGGCGATCTGCAACATCTCGGGCCGGCCGAAGGACTGGATGCACCACGCCATCCCGGAACGGTCGATCAACTGGCCGATCAACAGCAGTTCTGGCACCAAGGTGGCAAGTTCGGCCCGGGACAACTGGGCATAACGGCTGAGGGGCTGACTCATACGCGAAACATAGTTGGCTCAATGTTATAAAGTCAACAATGTGAAGGCGCTCGGCACTCCCCCCACGCGGCAGACGCAGGCGCCGCGCAAACGGGGCGACGACACCCGGGCCCTGATCATCGACGAGACCGTGCGCTGCGTGGTTGAAGAGGGTTTCCCGGCGGCGACGGCCAAGCATGTCGCCGAGCGCGCGGGGGTCACCTGGGGAGTGATCCAGTACCACTTCGGCGACCGCAACGGTCTGCTCATGGCGGTGGTCGACGAGGGTGTCGCCGGATTGCTGAAGAGCCTTCAGGAGGCCGAGGTCGCGGATCTCGACTTGCGCGAGCGGATCGAGGTCGTCGTCGAGACCGCGTTCCGCTGCTACAGCAGCCCGACATCGTTGGCGGCGTTCGAGATTCTGCGGGCCACTCGCGGAACGCACGGCGACAGCGCCAGACGGCACCTGATGGAGATCAATACCGCAATCAATCAGCTGGGCCGGTTGATCTCCGACGATCCGGGCGTGGCCGAAGTGATCTGGTCGTCGCTGCGGGGCATGGTGTTGGTCGAGATGATCGTCGACTCGCATCTGGAGTGGGACCGGGAACGTCGGCTCTTGGTCGACATGGTCACGCGGTATCTGCAGGGCTGAGTCAGCGAACCCCGTCACACTCGGGCTGCGATCGTGCGCGCCGCCACACCGCCGAAAGACAGCTGTTGCCAATCTCATACGCCCAAAGTTGATTTACTCGAAATTAACGCGCACCATCGAGTCGTTGATCAGATCGTAGGCGATCCCTACGCGGCGACTATCAGTAGCAAACACCCCTGAAGACCCGGGGGTCATCAAGGAGTTGAAAAGTTATGTCCATCGCCCAGTTTCGCGATGATATGAAGCGGTCCATGCGGCGACGTCGTTTGCATGCCCGGATCAATGCTCTCCCCCAGTCGACGGTTCGCGACGAACTCGTGGCCATCGCCCAGCGTTACGAAGACGGGCTCCGCTGATCTGAGCCCTTCTCGGGGAACAACTTTCGCATCACCGCGCCGGCGATAATGCCGACAATGATCACCGTGATGCCGACGCCTGCAGCGAACGATCCGCTGACCCAGCCGGCGATGCCGATGCCGATCACGAATCCGGGAAGCCAGTCGAGAAGTTTCCCGAATGATGGTGGCGCTTCCTCCGATTCGCCGCTGGCCGCCAGAAATTTAGCCCGCGCATAGTCAGGGTAGAACTCGGTGATGGCGACGGCGACCAGGGTCACCGCGAGTTGCACGATCCAACCGGTCCAGAAGTTGTCGCCGTCGTGCAGCACCGCGTCGCCGAAGGTTCCGACGAGCGTGTTGATCACGAAGGCGCCGGCCCACACTGCGCTCAAAATGTAGTTGACCCGAATGAAGAGCGGACTGTTCCAGTGTTGGGGGTCGACGGTGTCGCGGGCGTAGGCGATGGTGAACGGACGACGGATTGCCAGCGTGGCCAACGCGTAGGCGGCGAGGAGTCCGTTGGTGATCTCGCCGGCCCACAGCTCGAGCCAGTTGACGAGCGTGGGCGAGCCGAAGATTCCCAAGGCGACAAACGCCGCGAAGACCAGGGCGCCGAACACTTCCAGGGAATGCACTTTGATGGCGCGGCGGCTGCCGGCCCACATGACGATGAGCGTGAGGGCCAGCGCGGCGGCTGCGGCCTGTCCGAAGCGGCCCGGCCCCGACATGATGGCCATGACGATCCAGGGCGCGATGCCGGAGAACGGCGAGCGCAGGAACCCGTCGATGAAGTTGGTTCGCGGGACGGTGGCGTCGTGGTTGTCCGGTTCAGCCATGGGGACATTGTCACCGGGACAACCGCCCCCGTCGACAGAATCGGTGTGCTGCAATGACCGACATGGCTGATGCGGAAGCAATCGAAGCGATCAAACAGGTGAAGTACCGCTATCTGCGGGCGCTGGACACCAAGCATTGGGACGATTTCGCCGACACTCTGACTGAGGACATCGTCGGCGACTACGGCTCCTCACTCGGCGAGGAGCACCGCTTCACCAACCGCAAGGATCTGGTGGAGTTCATGCGTAAGTCGATGCCGGCCGGGGTGCTCACCGAGCATCGCGTCACGCATCCGGAGATCAGCGTCGACGGTGATGAGGCCGAAGCCATCTGGTACCTGCAGGACCGGGTGATCGTGCCGGAGTTCAACTTCGTTCTGGAGGGCGCGGCGTTCTACCGCGACCGCTACCGCAAGACGCCCGACGGCTGGAAGATCAGCAAGACCGGATACGACCGGACCTACGAGATCACGATGTCGACTGAGGCGCTGAACTTCCAAGCGACGCCGGGCAAGGCGATCAACCAGAATCCCTAGTTCGTCGAGCGTGTCGCTAATCGTCGACGATGCCCGATCCAGTCGACGACAACCCGCACGCTCGGTGCGCTATTTCGCGACGGCGATCAGCGCGCCAGGCTGAAGCCAGCGCATGATCTTGACGAGCGTGCCGTCGTCGAGGGACACGCAGCCGGCGGTCGGCCCGCCGTCTGTGGTGTGGACGAAAAAAGCACCGCCATTGCCGGGGACGCGAGCCTTGTTGACCCCCATAACGATCGCGTGGGCGTACTGCGGGATGTCGAGGTTCTCGGTGCCGCTGGCCGGGTTGGTGTCGAACGGGCAGTCGGCCGTCTTGCAGACCTGCATGGTGTTGTAGGTCGGACTCTTCATGTCGCCGTCCCACCAGTGATCTTTCGTGACCTGGACGTACTTAAGACCGCCGCCCGGGTTCGGCTGGGTGCCGAAGGCGAAGTCCAGGGTGAAGATGCCCATCGGCGTCTTCGATTCGCCGTCATGCGATTGGGCGACCATGCCGTTGGCGCCGACGTGGGCGGGGACGCCGACGAGGACAGGCTGCCAGCCGTTGGCGCCACGCTCCCAGACGTCCATCTTGGCGGTCGAGCCGCCGGTGCTGACGACGGAGAGGACCTGGCTGGCGCTGCCGACGTTGGCTTGGAACCATGGCGTTTCAGCGTGGCTGGGCGGGGCTGAGGACAGCGCCAGCAGTGCTGCGCTGAAGGCAGCACAGATCGAGACGACGACTCGGCGCATCGGTTCATGGTCCCTGTGAAGTTCCTGGCGGGTCAAGTCAAGGTTCGGTGACGATTGAGTTTGGGCCAGCTAACGATGCGTGGCCGACTCGGGTGAATCGACACCAGTTCTACATGTGCTGGAAGTGCGTGTACTGGCTGGTCGCGGCAGATATTGCCCCCAATTAGTGAATAGCGAACCGGCAAACGCAAGGGATACGATTCCGACATGTCGCAAGGACCGTACGGACCTGGGCCAACTGGACCAACTCCGTGGGCGGGACCTCCGCCGTCTGCAGGCGGCCCGTCGCGGCTGCCGACGATCATTGCCATCGTCATTGCGGCGAGCGCGATCGCGGTCGCGATCGGTGCTTGGTTCCGGCCCATGCCGAAGCCTGAGGCGCCTGCCGCCAAAACCTATAGCGATCAGGAAGTCGCTGACGCGAAGAAGGCTGTGTGCGACGCGTTCCAAAACGTCATTCATACGTTGGACGCGAATAAGAGGAAATCCAGCGTCAATCCTGCGGATAGCTTCGCCGTGGCCGTGAACACAAGATTGGCGGTCGAGACCGCGGCCGATTACCTGGCTCAGGCTGTGGATAGTCACCCGGCGCTTCCGTCCGATCTGTTGTCGAAGATCAGCGACCTAGCCAATGCCTACAGGGGAATCGTCATGAAGCAGATCGGCGACGCTGACCAGGGTGAGCTCGATAAGAGTTATCAGCAAGCCGACGCACTTCAAACAGCCTCGGGGCAGGCCTGCCAATGAGTGACTTACCGCCCGGCGGCTGGTCTCCGCTTCTCGTTGGACACCAATGGCCAAGCGCAGCGTCAATTGCGACGATGGTAGGGGCGGCTAGTAATAGACAGGCAATTGGAGAAGCCTTCGATCGATACGCCGACGCACTGCAAGCTGTACGAGCTGGACCACTCGCCGACCAAGAGGGGTATACAGCAGAAGACGCACGCGATTCTTTCGCGACGGGCGAAAGCCGTGCACGTGAGATCGGGTCGAAGAACACTGATAAAGGTACTGCTTATAGGTCAGGAGGCGACTCGGCCAAGTCGCTCCGCGACGACCTGACAACCATTGCAGCGGACGGGAACGCCGCCATTCATTCCATAACTAGTTCAAAGAAACCGGCACCTGTTCAGATCGCTGAGATAGTTGATGTAGTGGTGAAGTCCCAGACTGATGCGAACATCAAAGCCGCAGCACATAGCTCGAATCTGCTCGCCGCGGTCAATAGAGTTCTTGACCGCGAAGGATCACCAATATCGGCCCAAGAGTTCGCGAACAGGAACGGCGTTGATCTCGCCGATGCGTTCCGAACACCTAAAGAAGAAGATGTTCGGCAGGGCGTCACTTCGCTGTACAACCAGTTGAAGACGGCACCGCAGACGGGTACTCCTTCCTCCGGTAGCGATTACTTCTCAGGGGGACAGGACGCCCATCCAGGTGTCCCGCAAGCCACGCCGACCACCACGTCCCCGTCGTCCGCTAGCGGCACTACCGTTGGCGGGCAGGACAACCTAGTCGCGCCTCCACCGGGTAAGCCGACTGCGATGTCATTGCCCAGCACGACGCAAACGACAAGTGCCGGTCAAGACTCCTTCGTCTCCCCTTCGACGAACTCGACGCCTGTACCCGCGCCACAGCAATCTGTCGCAGGCGGATTTCAGTCGCCAGCGCTTACCGGAACACCGATGACGCAGTCCGCCCTCAACATGAGCGCACCAAATCCGTCCGCCGCGACGCACTCGTCGCTGCCCTCAGCCCCCACAAACGCACTCTCCCCCGAAGGCTTCGCCCAGAACTTCAACTCAGGGGCCCAATCTGGCAACCCCATGTCCGCCGGCACTGAAGCACTTTCCAACAGCGCATCCCACGCGATGCAGCCGCAGGCACCAATCCATCCCGAGAGCATGGCCGCACCGCCGATGGCGCCGACAGCGCCGACCGCAGGAGCGCCGCTCTTCGAAACAGCCCATGCCGCACCGACATACGATGCAGCGCAAGTGCCAGCAGGCCCCCAGGCTGAAGCTCCGCAAGCCTACGTGGCCGCGCCTGCCGCCCAAGCACCCGTCATGCCGTCGACCGTTGCCCCCGCCGTACCCCAAGGCCCACTGCCGGCCTACGGCGCCGACCTACGCCCGCCCGCAGCAACGGCGCCATCAAGCCCAACAGCCATGCCGACCGCAGCATCCCCGGGCTCGGCACCCGTGCACCCGTCCGCAGGCGCCCAACTCAACCAGCCTGCCGTCGTCCGCCAAGCTCCAACGGGTGCCGCAACCGCCGCCCCGGCACCTGCTGGACTCACCGAAAATGCCGTCGCCGCAACCACTACCGGCGCTCTCGCGGGCGCCAGCGCGGCCCAAACTCAGGGTCAGCAGCGGCTGGCCAGACTCCTCGACTCAGTCGCCCGCCAAGAACCCAAGCTGCGCTGGGCCATCGGTGATCGTGAAGACGGCAGCACTGTCCTCGCCACCGACCTTGCCAGCGGTTGGATCCCACCCCACATCGAAATACCCACCGGCATCAAGCTTCTCAAGCCTGGCAGCCGCCGCAAGACACTCGACGCACTGCTCGGCGAGACCACGCTCACTGCCGCCTACACCCCCGGCCAGTACCTCCCGCCCGCCGAGGATGCACAACCCACGCAGATGTCCATCCGCGCCCGCGATACTGAAGAGGTCGAGGACCTCGGCTGGGAGCTCTCCCAAGCCACCAAGTGGCGCGATGGACTTCCCCGCCTCGCTCACACTCTGGCCAAAGCGGCGTCAACCGGCACCGGCTATCTGGAATCCGAGGTCGAACTCCTCCGCGACCATCTGGCAACAGTCGCAGACAAGGCACTGGGTGACTACCCCGACCACGTCGACACCGCTAATGTCGGCAACTGGCAGCTCTTGGCGACCATCGATGCGCTGATCAAGGGCGAGAAGACCGCTGCTAACTACCACTTCGCGTGGTTTCAGGCCTTGAACCTGGCAGTGAAGGGAGAGGTGCACCGATGACTGGTGGACAGCTCAACGTAACCGAGGGCGGCTACCCCGCAGCGCAAGCCGGAAATGTGCCTCCACCGCCGATCACCTCCGACCCGCTAGTCGCCGGCGCGACACCCATTGAACAGCTGCTGCGTGTCCTCGGTTTGGCCGCCAATCTCGGTGACCCCAAGGACAACACCGAAAGCACCGAGGAGCACGCCAAGCGCGACTCCAAGACCGCCGAGGCGGCGGCGAAATTCCCCGCTCAGGACGAGCAGGCCAGCGCCGAAATGAAAGGCGTCGCCGGTCAAGGCCAAGCCGATCAGATGGCCCAGCAGCTTCCACAGATGGCCTCCCAGCTCGCCGGTGCGTTGGCGGGAGCGATGGGCGGCGCCCTGCAGCCGCTGGCCCAAATTCCTCAGCAGGTCGCGCAAGGCGCACAACAAATGATGCAGACCGGCATGGGCATGATGCAGCAAGCCGGAGGACAAGCCGCAGAGCTCGACAAAGCCAGCCTCACTGATCCTGCGCTTGGTGAATTCGGCGAGACGCCCGGCGAAACGGGTTCTGGCGGCGGCGGATCCGGAGGCGGTGGAGGCGGCATCGGTGGCACCACACCGACCGCAATGCTCGGCCCACCACCGGTCCCGGCCGCAGGCACCTCGCCGTCGGCAGCCAATACCCAAGTGCCGGCGCCGCGCACGGCGACGCCGACCTCAGCACCCGCTGGCGGAATGGGTGGCATGCCAATGGTTCCGCCCGGCGCGATGCACGGCGCCGGCGGGTCGGAGAAAGACGCCAAGGCAGACACCAAGCGGGTGTCCGTCCCGACCGTTAAGAACGGCGCACCAGTTCAAGGCCGCATCACCACTCCGCCGCCCGCCAACCCTCAGGTGACCAAGAAGGTCGACGGAAAACCTGTCGCCACGAGGCGCATCGTCCTCCCCGACAGCAAGCCAACAGACGAGGCATCCGGCGAGCCCAAGTCCTGACCCCGATACCGTGGAGCGATGACATCGCGAAGCTTGCTAGAAGGTCAGGGCATCCGTCAGATCACGGGCGGCCTCGGCACACTGGACCGCGAGGTCTTCGAGGCCGTCGCTGAATCGCCGAGCGCGCTGCTGGACAAGGCGATGCCCATCCTCACCCGCGCCGCCGACCACTCCAAGCTGTGGTTCGCCATCGCGGCCGTCCTGGGAGCGACGGGGTCACCGTCCGCTCGCCGGGGAGCGGGCCGCGGTGTGGTCACGCTTGGTATCACCAGCCTGGTGACCAACCAGTTCGCCAAGCGGGCGTGGAAGCGCGCCCGCCCTAACCGCACGTTGGTGCCGCTGGTGCGAAGGTCTCGCAGGGTCCCGACGTCGAACTCCCTTCCCTCCGGACATTCGGCCAGCGCGGCTGCCTTCGCCGTCGCCGTCGGCCTGGAGAACCCGCCGCTGGGACTGGGCCTGGCCCTGCTCGCGGGTCTGGTCGGCCTATCCCGGGTGGCCACCGGCGCTCACTACCCCGGCGACGTATTCGCCGGATTCGGCATCGGTGCCGCGATCGCGGTGCTGGGCGGCCGACTGGTTCCGCCGATCGTGCCGGCCAAGCTGCCGTCGACCGAGCCGCTGGTGATCGAGACCCCGGAACGCCCCGAGGGTGACGGCGTCGTGCTCGTCATCAATCCCGCCTCGGGCAGCGGCACCGGAACCCGGGTCATTGACGAGGTCCGCGAGAAGCTGCCGAAAGCGGAGATCGTCGAACTCGGCGAGGACGACAACCCGGAAGAAGTCTTGCGTGCGGCCGCCCAACGCGCCGAGGTGCTCGGGGTTGGCGGCGGCGACGGGACGGTGGCGTGCGCCGCCGGGGTGGCGATAGCAGAAGGGCTGCCCCTGGCAGTCTTTCCCGCCGGCACCTTCAACCACTTCGCCAAGGACATCGGCTGCGACACCGTCGAACGCACGGTCACGGCCATCCGCGCGGGCACCGTGTCCTGTGTGGATCTGGTCTGCCTCAATGAGGACCAGATGGTGATCAACACCGCCAGCATCGGCGCCTACCCGTTGTTCGTGCAGACCCGGGAGAAGCTCGAGCACAAGATCGGCAAGCCGTTGGCGGGGATGTACGCGATGTTGCATGCGCTCCGTAAAGGAACACCAGTCCGAATCCGGTTCGACAACAAGACGATTCAGACATCATTGTTCTTCCTGGGCAACTCCGTATATCTGCCATCCGGTTTCGCGCCGGCCCGGCGCACCCGCATGGACGACGGTCTCATCGACGTCCGCATCTTGGAAACCGGCAAGCGGCTGAGCCGGCTGCGCATCCTCACCGCAGTTACACTCGGCCGCCTCGAACGCAGCCCGCTCTACCACGAGATCCAGGCACCGGAATTCGCGTTCGAGGCCATCGATGGTCCGACCCCGATGGCCCGCGACGGCGAGATCGGCGACGACTATGAGAAGGCGACGTTCAGCGCGAAGTATCGAGTGCTGCCGGTGTTTCGGCCACTGAACTGAGCGGCCGTGGCGGCACCAGTCGCACACAAAGCAGAAAGTAGACGTAGCCCAGCGCCCAGCCGGCCAGTACATCGGACGGGTGATGAACGTTGAGCACCACCCGCGCCACTCCGACGACGAGGACCAACGCGCCCCCGAGGACGCCCAGCACCAGCCTGAGCCGATGGCGCAGGTGCGGCCACAGCACCGTGAGCATGGCCAGGACGCCCACCATCACACCCAGTGCGTGCCCGGACGGAAATGACGTCGACGACCCGTGGGCCAGCGCCGTCGCGGGCCGAGGGCGGCCGGCGAGATACTTCGCAACATCGGTGACGACGCCCATCAGACCAATGCTGATCACCAGGAACAGCGCCGTGGCCAGTTTGCGGCGCACCAACGCGACGATGAGCAACACCAGCGCGACCACTCGAAAGCCATTCGGCCCGAAGACCACGCAGAACACCACCCAGAACGACACCCAACCGGGGTGCGATGCACCGATATTGTGGAACGTCTGCAGCAGGTCGGTGTCGACCGCATCCAGCCAGGCCCAGTTCAGGGCGTACCCGACCCACATCGTCGCGTAGAGGGCCACCGCGACGACGAGCGACGCGATCAGCCAGGTTTTTTTCGCTGCCACCTCTTCTTGACTACCACGTGAGTCTGGCACGATCGTCGGCGTGGCAGTCTTCCTACGACGATTGTTCGGCATCGGTAAGTTTCCCCGTGCGATGCGCGAGGAGTTCGAGCGCGAGGGCATCATCTACCTCGCCGAATATGTCGCGGTGAGCCGCAGGTTCAGTGGCAAGGTGCCAGGCCTGCGCGCCAGCGGGGCTTTCGCCAGCTATGTCGGATCAGTGGTGTTCACCTCGCAGCGTGCCGTCGCAACGTTGTCGAGTGTTCCCAAAGTGGCCGGGCGAACCATGGACGTCCGCTGGAGCGATCACAATGAGGGCGCTGCCAAGGTCGAAATATCTGGCAGTGGAATCACTTTGGACCTCGATGTCGCCGACGTCGATCCACAGTTCAGCGGTCACCTGTCGATGACGTACAAGGTGGCCATTCCCGACGAGGCGCTGAGCCGACTTCCAGCCAGACAGCTGGCATTCGATGTGCCGCCGGAATACGTCTACCGCTCGGTCGGAGTGCCACACAATCCGTGAATCGCGCGGCGACGCAGATTCGGGCTGCGGATAACCCTTGCGCCCGGCGCCGGATGCGGGCACCGTGACCCGGCGGGCAAGCTAGACCCGAGGAGTCGAACGGAGGCATTCGTGAGCGGGGACAACCTGCTGATCGTCCACTGGCATGACCTGGGCCGTTGCCTGGGTGCCTACGGATATCCGGGAGTGTCGAGCCCGCGGCTGGACCAGCTCGCCGCCGAGGGCATTCTGTTCACCCGCTCGCACGCCACCGCTCCGTTGTGTTCGCCGGCGCGCGGATCCCTCTTCACCGGCCGGTATCCGCACAGCAACGGACTAGTCGGCTTGGCGCATCACGGCTTCGAATACCGCGCCGGCGTACGCACGCTTCCCCATATTCTTCACGAGAATGGCTGGTACTCAGCACTTTTCGGTATGCAACACGAGACCTCGTTCCCGGCGCGGCTGGGATACGACGAGTTCGATGTGTCCAACTCGTACTGCGAATACGTCGTCGAGCGGGCTCAGGAATGGCTGACCGAGAGCGCACCGCTGGCGCAGGTCAACCCCTTCCTGCTGACCGCCGGGTTCTTTGAAACGCACCGGCCGTATCCGCGTGATCGCTATGAGCCGGCCGACACCGCCGACGTCGACGTCCCCGATTTCCTCCCCGACACCCCTGAAGTGCGCGGTGACCTCGCGGACTTCTATGGCTCGATCGCCGTCGCCGACGCCGCGGTCGGCCGCTTGCTGGACACCCTCGACGACACGGGACTGGCCGCCAACACCTGGGTGGTGTTCCTGACCGACCACGGCCCGGCGTTCCCACGCGCGAAGTCCACTCTCTATGACGCCGGAACGGGGATCGCGACGATCATCCGGCCGCCACGCCGGCTGCACAGCACACCACTGGTTTACGACGATCTGTTCAGCGGCGTCGACCTGATGCCAACCTTGCTGGACCTCGTCGGCATCAGCCCCGGCGCGGATGTGGAAGGTCTGTCCCACGCGGCCAATCTTCTTGTCGGACAGAATAATAGCGTCCGTGATCACGTCTACACCGAGAAGACGTATCACGATTCCTACGACCCCATCCGGGCGATCCGCACCAAGAGGTACAGCTACATCGAGAATTATGCCAAGCGACCGCTGCTGGACCTGCCGCTGGATATCGAGGAGAGCCCGTCAGGCCAAGCAGTCGAGCCGTTCATCAACGCTCCCCGCCCGCCGCGCGAGCTCTACGACCTCGAAGCCGACCCCGCCGAGTCGAATAACCTGCTGGCCGAAGGTTCAAGTGAGGAAGCCGAGACCATTGCCGGAGAACTCGCGGTCCACCTCAACGACTGGCGTCAGAAGACCGGTGATGTCATTCCCTCCGAGTTCGCCGGAACCCGCATTGCGGCCCGTTACACCGAGACGTATTTCGAGATCAACGGCTTCACCCTGACAAGCCGATCGGCAGCGGCCTCCGAACGAGGTTTAGATGATGAAGTTGGTTTCCCCCAATAGTTTTCGTCAGGGAGAGTTTAATTTCTAGAGCAAGCAGCTGGGGTTGACGGCCATTACGCTCGGAGCATGCCCGATCGTCCGACCGCCTACGTTGTGCTTGCATCCCAGCGCAGCGGTAGCACGCTGCTGGTCGAGTCGTTGCGAGCCACCGGTGTCGCCGGTGAGCCTCAAGAATTCTTCCAGTACCTGCCCGACACCAGCATGTCCCCGCAGCCCAGAGAGTGGTTCGCCGATATCGACGACGAGTCGATTCTGCGGTTGCTCGATCCCTTGATCGAGGGCAAGCCCGACCTGGCTCCCGCCGAGATCTGGCGGGACTATATCCGCACCGTCGGTCGTACCCCGAACGGCATTTGGGGCGGCAAGCTGATGTGGAACCAGACCCCGCTGCTGCTCAGCCGCGCCAAGGATTTGCCCGAACGGTCGGGATCGGGCCTGCGGTCGGCGATCCGAGACGTCGTCGGCAGCGATCCGGTACTGATCCACGTACATCGACCTGATGTGGTGTCGCAGGCGGTGTCCTTCTGGCGTGCGGTTCAGACCCGCGTTTGGCGTGGCCGTCCGGACCCGGTGCGCGACGCCAGGGCCGAGTATCACGCCGCGGCGATCGGCCACGTGGTGCGGATGCTTCGCGCGCAGGAGGAAGGCTGGCGCAATTGGTTCGCCGAGGAGGACGTCCACCCCATTGACGTTCCGTATCCGGTGTTGTGGCGCAACCTGACTGAGATCGTCGGCCAGGTGCTCGAAGCGCTCGGACTGGACCGCGGATTGGCGCCCGCGCCGGTCCTGGAACGCCAGGCAGATCAGCGCTCCGACGAATGGGTGGACCGCTACCGCGCCGACGCGGAACGAGATGGCTTGCCGACCTGAGCCACGACGATGTTCGGCGGAACAGAAAGTACGCGACGGTATATCGCCTGTGTGAGGCGTCGGCGCGGTTAGCATCGAAATACCGATGTCCAACCGGAAGGCCGCGACAATGACGTCGAACGTCGACCTGCCCATCCCGGTGCCGGTACCCGACGTGCCGGGTGCCGACGCCGGGTACGAAGGGCTGCCACAGCGCTCCGATCTGACCGCGCTGCAGCGGCTCACTGTAGACGCCTCGGCGGTCGCCGACATCGGCTTGCGCACCGCGATCGCCTCGCTGGTCGGAGCGTCCATGCTGCCCACCGTTGCGAAGAGCATTGTTCGCCGGTCAGATCTGCACCGGGAACGCAGCAACCTGGAGTTCTACGCCGAACTGGCGGCCCGGCACGACCCGGCGGCGTCGTTCCCGGCGCCCACCGACGTTCCCACCATCACGACCCGGCCTGCGAACCCGATCGCCCAGTACATCGCCCATGGCAACGTCCAGAACATGCGGTTCGACAGCAGCTTCGAACCGGTAAACCCGGACATGCGTAAACAGTGGAAGCGGCTGGAACGCAACAATGTTGTGTGGGCGCAGCATTGGCGTCACGACGACGGTCCGCGGCCGACGTTGTGCGTGATCCACGGCTTCATGGGTTCGCCCTACTTGTTCAACGGGCTGTTCTTCTCGCTGCCGTGGTTCTACAAGACCGGTTACGACGTCTTGCTCTACACGTTGCCGTTCCACGGTCGTCGGGCCGAAAAAGGCTCGCCCTTCAGCGGATACGGCTTCTTCTCGCAGGGTATGGCCGGTTTCGCCGAGACCATGGGCCAGGCCGTGCACGACTTCCGGTCGGTCTTGAACTGGTTGCGCGACACCGGCGTCGACCGCATCGCGCTCACCGGAATGTCGTTGGGCGGTTACACCTCAGCCCTGGTCGCCTCGGCCGATGATCGGCTGGAGGCGGTCATCCCCAACGTACCGGTGGTCACCCCCGAGTCGGCATTCGACGAGTGGTGGCCGGCCAACAAGCTGATCGAAATCGGCCGAAAGTTCGGCACCATCGGCCGCGACGACTCGGCTGCCGCGTCGGCCTACCACTGCGCGCTGAACTACCAACCGCTGGTGCCGAAGGACCGGCGCCTGATCATCACCGGCCTCGGCGATCGGCTGGCGCCACCCGAACAGGCCGAGGCGCTGTGGGAGCACTGGGATCACTGTGCGCTGCACTGGTTCCCGGGTAACCACATCCTGCACGTCAGCCAGCCGGAATACCTGCGCCGGATCAACCGGTTCCTGCGACCGGTGATGTGGGATTAGCCCTCAGCGTTTGACGGCACTCACCAGGGTGATGCTGGCCAGCATGTTGGCGGCCTCGGCGTCCGCGGACTCGACCGAGCGACCGACGGTCTTCAGGTAGTCGATCAGCGTCGTTTCCTCGGCCACCCATCCGCGCTCGGCGAACCATTGCGCGGCGGGCGCGTGCTGCTCGTTGTACACCAACTGCCACCACTGACCACGCTCATCGTCGACGGATTTGGCCTCGTGCACCTTCTCGCGGAAGGTATCGCGATCCATCGGCTTGCCCTCTTCGACTGCGAGGTGGCTGCCCGCGTTGGCGAGCGAGTCAACACCGGTGAACAGTTGCTCCTGCGCGCTGGCAGGCAGATAAATAAGCAGGCCTTCGGCGATCCAGGCGGAGGGTTGGTCGGCTCGGAAACCGCTGTCGCGCAGGGCTTGTTGCCAGTCGTCTCGCAAATCTACGGCGATCTCTCGGCGCTCGGCTCTGGCAGTGGCGCCGTGCGCCGCCAAGGCGTCGCGCTTGAACTCCAGTACCTGCGGCTGATCTAGCTCGTAGACGGTCATGCCGGCCGGCCAGTCCAGCCGGTAGGCGCGGGAGTCGAGGCCCGCGGCCAGCAGAACGATCTGACGCACGCCGGCCTGCGTGGCGTTGTGAAAGTAGTCGTCGAAGTACCGGGTCCGCGCGGCCTGGAACGTGACGAAATGCTGACCGAACTCCGCCGACATCAGCGGATGCTCGGGCTCCTTGCCGTCCAGCAATGCGGCCCACGACCCGCCGACGGCGCGGCAGAAGACCTCGGCGAACGGGTCGACGGCCAGCGGATCGGGTTTCTGTGCCTCCAGCGCTCGGGCGGCCGCGACGAACAATGCCGTCGAGCCGACGCTGGTGGTGATGTCCCAGGTGTCGTTGTCAGTCCGCATTATCGCGAGAGTACCCGCGGATTCTGACGACGCTCAGACCAACGGCCGGCCAGTGCGAATGCGCCGATCCACATCGCGGAGAAGGAGATTGAAGGGAAACTCGCGGACTATCCGTGGAGTCAGGTTGTTGACGAACCGGATACGTGCCATCAACCGGTCGAACTTGCGCTGCTTGTCCGCGTTCCACTCAAGGCGCATCTCGTCGCGGAAACGCTGCGGCAGGAACCCCGTGGTGATGAGCAGATTGAATTGTTCGAGGGGTTCCTGCACCCGCTTCGGCAGTCGCACCCCCCTGATCCGCGATACCGCAAACGGATACAGGTACTCACGGATGGTGTCGTCGATGTGTAGCTTGTCCAGCGACTCTTGCCAGTACTTGTCGAACGCCGCGCGGTCGGCCGGCCACATCTCGGCGGGCACCTGAAGCGTGGTGGCCAGCGCCATGGCCTCCTGATATTGGCGGTCAGCGGTCTCGTCATCAGCCTCGCCGATGAAGATGCGGGCGACGTCGACGCCACCTTTGTAGAGACAGGCCGCCACCCAGAGCTGGAGGTCCTTGTCGAACGCGTTGTACTGCACCGGGCTGTCGGAGGTCGAGTACACCTGGGCGTGCGACTTGTTCACCGCGCGCCGGTACGCCTTCTTCTGTTCGTCGGTGCCGCGAGTGGCCACCGCGAGGTAGGTGAATGTCGTTCGGGCCCGTTTGACCGGGTGCCGGTCTGCTCGCCCGCTCTCGACGCGGCTCTCCATCACGCCGTAGCCGACACCAGGCAGGGCCAGTTCCATGATCACGTTCGCCGGGCCGGCCAGCAGCGCCACACCCATCAGACCGTCGTCGAAGCCGGGCCCCAACTTGCCGCGACGCCGGGACGGCCTCGGCGGCTCACTGACCGGGCGATCCACGTGGCTGATGACGGGTTCACGGATCACCACTGCGCGCCACCTATCAAAATCTGACAACGATTGTTTCCGAATATTGCCGCCCTAGCCGTGGCAATGTCAAGATGGGCTAATGACGCAGGCACGTCCCTACGGCGGCGTTCACGCCGCCGATCGTCTGGCCCGGCGCCGGGCGAGTCTGCTGGAGGCCGGGCTGGAACTGCTTGGCAGCGACGTCGACCCCGCTGAGCTCACGGTTCGGGGCATCTGCCGCGAGGCCGGTGTGGCCACCCGATACTTCTACGAGAGCTTCGCCGACAAGGACGAGTTCGTCGCCGCGGTCTTCGACTGGGTGGTGGCCGATCTGGCCGCCACTACGCAGGCCGCGGTGGCAACGGCCCCGGTCGAGGCGCAGAACCGGGAGGCCATGGCCAACATCGTGCGGACGATCGAGTTGGATCCGCGGATCGGCCGGCTGATGTTCAGCTCGCAGCTGTCCAACACCACCGTGGTGCGCAAGCGGCAGGAATCCGGCGCGCTGTTCGCGATGCTGTCAGGCCAGCACGTCGAGGCGCTGCTGCAACGTCCCGCCAACGACCGGATCAAGGCGTTCGCGCATTTCGTCGTCGGCGGCGTGGGCCAGACCATCAGCGCCTGGCTGGGGGGGGCGATCACGCTGACCCCCACCGAACTCGCCGATCAGCTCACGGCGATCATCGACGAGCTCGGCGACCCGCGACTGTTCCGGGACTAACCGGCCGATATTGGCTGCTTGCGGTCAGCCGCGGTCTTGGGGGCGGTTCCCGCCTCATTCTCGGCGAATTCTCTTGTCCAGCAGGCGAACTCCAGGACAATACCGTCGGGGTCATTGAAATAAAAGGACCGCACGTACACCCCGGGATGGAGCTCTCGGGTGGCGCCCTGGGGGCTGTCGTCGTGGTTGAGCACCGGTCCGACTCGCACACCCTTCTCCTTGAGCCGGCGGCGGTACTCGTCGAACTTCTCCTCCGGCACGTGGAAGGCCAGGTGGTTCATCGAGCCCACCGCGCTGACGATCGAGCCCAGGCCGGGCAGTGCGGCCGGCAGGGTGCTGCCTGCTGTGCCGTCCGGTGCCTCGGCGAACCAGAAGAACGCCACGCAGTCGCCGTTGCCGGCGTCGAAGAAGAAGTGCTGCCCCATGCCGTCGGGCAGGTCCAGCGACTTGATCAGCGGCATACCCAGCACGTTTGAGTAGAAATCCACCGTGCGCTCCATGTCGGAGCACACCAGCGCGATGTGATTGATGCCCCCGAGCTCGAATTCCGGGTTGGTGTTGTGCGGCTTGATCATGGCGTGCCCCCACAGATGCTGGTCAACTCTCCCAACCGAAACTAACACCGGATTCAGGCGTGCACATCGGCGCTGGCGAATATCGTCTATGAGCGATCTACTCCAGAGGAGGCCACGACATGCCAACGCCCGGAGTCGTGCGCGAGTTCATCGGGGTGCCATCCCCCACCGCGCGCCGGGCGGGAGCCGGCGGACATCCCTGCCAGGGCCTCTACCACCGGGGCGTGGGCCGCAAACCCAAGGTCGCCGTCATCGCCACCCACTACCAGATCGACTTCTCCGAGCACTACCTCGCCGACTACCTGGCCACTCGCGGCGTCGGCTTCCTCGGCTGGAACACCCGGTTCCGCGGATTCGAGAGCAGCTTCATGCTCGACCACGCAGTGGTCGACATCGGTGTTGGCGTGCACTGGCTGCGCGACGTGCAGGGAGTGGAAACGGTTGTTCTGCTCGGCAACTCAGGTGGCGGCTCGTTGATGGCGGCCTATCAGTCGCAGGCTGTCGACCCCAATGTCATACCGCTGGAAGGATTGCGGCCCGCCGCGGGGCTGAGCGAACTGCCACCCGCTGACGGCTACATTGCCAGCGCCGCACATCCCGGGCGTCCTGACGTACTCACCTCCTGGATGGACGGCGCCGTCACCGACGAAAATGATCCGGTGGCAACCGATCCCGCGCTCGACCTCTTCGACGAACACAACGGGCCGCCGTTCTCCGCGGATTTCCTGGTCCGCTACCGGTCCGCCCAGATCGCCCGCAACCAGGCGATCACCGATTGGGCCGAAACCGAACTAAAGCGGGTGCAGGCGGCCGGCTTCTCCGACCGGCCGTTCACCGTGATGCGCACCTGGGCCGATCCACGCATGGTGGATCCGACCATCGAACCCACCAAGCGTCAGCCCAATCTCTGCTACGCGGGTGTACCGGCGAAGGCCAACCGCTCCGCCCACGGCATCGCCGCGGCCTGCACGCTGCGCAGCTGGCTGGGCATGTGGAGCCTCAAGACAGCCCAGACCCGCGCCGAGCCCCATCTGGCCCGGGTCAGCGTCCCGGCGCTGGTGATCAACGCCGAACAGGACACCGGCGTGTTCCCCTCGGACGCCCAGCGCATTTTCGACGCGCTGGCCAGCAACGACAAATCGATGTGCGCCATCGACACCGATCACTACTTCACCACGCCCGGAGCGCGCAGCGAGCAGGCGGACACCATCGCGAAGTGGATCGCCAAACGGTGGCGGTAAGAGTCCTGGCGCACTTCGTACCCGGCGACAACGCTCTGAGTATTGTTGCACCCGAATCGGATTGGCTTGACATTCGGTGGTGTCACGAAGACGACAACGAGACGCTGCGCCGGGAATTGCCTGAAGCCGAGGTGATCTGGCATGTTCTTCGCCCACTGTCGGGTGAGGACCTGCGCCGCGGGCCGCGATTGCGCCTGGTGCACAAGCTCGGTGCCGGGGTGAACACCATCGACGTCGAGACCGCCAGCGAGCTGGGAATCGCGGTGGCCAACATGCCCGGCGCCAACTCACCGTCGGTCGCCGAGGGTGCGGTGCTGCTGATGTTGGCTGCGCTGCGCCGGCTTCCCGCGCTGAACCAGGTCACCCGTCAAGGCCGCGGTTGGCCGACCGATCCCAGCCTCGGTGAAACCGTGCGCGACATCGGTAGTTGCACCGTCGGGCTGGTGGGTTACGGCAACATCGCCAAGCGCGTCGAGCAGATCGTGCTCGCCATGGGCGGCATTGTCCTGCACACCAACACCGGCGACGACGGCACCGCCACCTGGCGTCCGCTGCACGCGCTACTCGCCGACAGCGACATCGTCAGCCTGCACGTGCCGCTGACACCTGCGACCGACAAACTGATCAACCGGGCCGCTCTGGACAAGATGAAGTCAACTGCCGTTCTGGTCAACACTTCTCGCGGAGGCGTCATCGACGAACCGGCTCTGATCGAGGCGTTGCGCGACGGCCGGCTCGCCACCGCCGGGCTCGATGTGTTCACCGAAGAACCCGTAGCCCCGGACAACCCGCTGCTGCAGCTCGACAATGTTGTGGTGACCCCGCATGTCAGCTGGTACACCGTTGACACCATGCGCCGCTACCTGATTCAGGCCGTCGAGAATTGTCGTCGGCTGTACGACGGTCGCGACCTGATCAACGTCGTGAACGGGAGGCAGGATGGCGAGCGCCTCCACCGCTGAGAAGTCACTGGAAACGCGCACACTGCGCAAGGTCGTCATCCGAGTCGTGCCCTTTCTCATGGCGCTGTACTTCGTCAACTACCTCGATCGCACCAACCTCGGCATCGCCAGAGCCGACATCAGCGAGCACCTCCAGCTCACGGCGAGCATGTTCGGTCTGGCCTCGGGCATCTTCTTCATCGGCTACGTACTGGTCGAGGTGCCGTCGAATCTGGCGCTCGAGCGCTTCGGCGCCCGCCGTTGGCTGGCACGCATTGCGGTGTCATGGGGGATCGTCGCGGTGGCAATCGGATTCGCGCCCAACGCGCCGACCCTGCTGGCATTGCGATTCCTGCTCGGCGTCGCCGAGGCGGGATTGTTCCCGGGCGTGATTCTGTATCTGACCCGCTGGTTCCCCGCCGCCTACCGGGCGCGGATCGTGGCGATGTTCATGATGGCCAGCCCGATCGCCGCGGCCATCGGAACTCCGTTGGCAGCGTGGATGATCCAGGCCGGTGAAGGCACATTCGGGCTGGCCGGCTGGCAGTTCATGATGATCGGCGTAGGCCTGCCCGCGATCATCCTCGGCGTGATCTGCTGGTTCTACCTGACCGACCGGCCGGCCGAGGCGCACTGGCTGCAGCCCGACGAAAGGCAATGGCTGATCGGCGTGTTGGCCGACGAAGAACGCGATGTCGCCGGCAGCTTCGACTTCCCGCTGCGCCGGGCGCTGACCAGTCCGCGAATCTGGTTGCTGGCCCTGGTGTACTTCGGCGTCGCCTACGGCCTGTACGCGCTAGCGTTCTTCTTGCCCTCGATCATCTCCAACTTCAAGAAGACCTTCGACATAAAGCTGTCGATCGTGCAGGTCGGCCTGATCACCGCGGTGCCCTACACCCTGGCTGCGATCGCGATGTATCTGTGGTCGCGCCACGCCGATCGCCGGCATGAACACGTCTGGCACGTCGCAATCCCAATGGGGCTGGGCGGCTTGGCTATTCCGATCGCGCTGTATCTGCACTCTCCATTGCTGGTGATGATTCCGGTGTGCATCGCGGCCATGGGCGTGTTCAGTGCAATTCCCAGCTTCTGGGCGCTTCCGGCCCAGTTCCTCACCGGCGCCGCGGCCGCGGGCGGGATCGGGCTGATCAACTCGATCGGCAATCTCGGCGGGTTCGCCGCCCCGTATGCCACCGGCGCACTGAACCAGTTGACCGGTAGTGACAAAGCCGGTATGTGGGCCGTGGGTGTCTTCATGATGATCTCGGCGGTCGTCGTGGTGGTCCTGCGCGCCACCCCCGATCGGAGCACACCCTCAAACGGGTAACGTCGCTCCCAACCGACCGGTTATTTGGCACCGTCTGATCTGTCGTAGGAAGGCACCTACCATGCCCATCGCGATCACACCTGAGCACAACGACCTCGCGGACTCGGTGAAGTCGCTCGTCGCACGCGTCGCACCGTCCGAGGTCCTGCACGAGGCCCTGGAAACTCCGGTGCCATCCCCGCCGCCGTACTGGAAAGCGGCCGCCGAACAGGGCCTGCACGGCTTGCACCTCGCCGAGTCCGTTGACGGTCAGGGCTTCGGCCTGCTGGAGCTGGCGATCGTGATCGCCGAGTTCGGCTACGGTGCGGTGCCGGGACCATTCGTCTCGTCGGCGATCGCCAGTGCGCTGATCTCCGCTCACGATCCCGGCGCCGACCTGCTGAACGGGCTGGCGTCCGGCGAGCTCATCGCCACCTGCGCTCTGGAGTCGGGCCTGACGGCCACCCGACAGGACGGCTCCCTGGTGATCCGCGGTGAAGCCCGCTCGGTGCCCGCCGCCGGGCAGGCCTCGATGCTGGTGCTGCCGGTCGCTATCGAGAGCGGCGTGGAGTGGGTGATCCTCGACGCCGAACAGTTGGAGATCGAGCCGGTCAAGTCGGTGGACCTGCTTCGTCCGGTGGCGCATGTGCGGGCCAGCGCCGTCGAGGTCGCCGACGACCGCGTGCTGTCCGGTCTCTCGCAACCGGCCGGCCGCGCGATCTTTACGACGCTGCTATCCGCCGAGGCCGTCGGCATCGCCCGCTGGGCCACCGATACCGCGGCGGCTTACGCGAAGATCCGCGAGCAGTTCGGCCGCCCGATCGGCCAGTTCCAGGCCATCAAGCACAAGTGTGCCGAGATGATCGCCGACACTGAGCGCGCCACCGCGGCGGTGTGGGATGCCGCCCGCGCATTGGACGAGGCTTCCGAAAAGGGTTGGAACAACGAGGAAACGGCGTATGAGTTCGCCGCCGCCGTCGCGGCCAGCCTGGCGCCGGCCGCCGCCCAGCACACCACCCAGGACTGTATCCAGGTGCACGGGGGCATCGGCTTCACCTGGGAGCACGACACCAACGTGTACTACCGCCGCACGCTGGGCCTGGTCGCCGCGTTCGGGCGCGCCAATGAGTACCAGCAGAAGGTGTTCGACACCGCCACGAGCACCGGCATGCGGGCGATCAACATCGACCTCGACCCCGAGACCGAGCAGCTGCGCGAGGAAATTCGCGCGGAAGTCGCTGCGATGAAGGCGATCCCGCGCGAGGAACGTAAGGCCGCGATCGCGGAGGCAGGCTGGGTGCAGCCGCATCTCCCCAAACCGTGGGGCCGGGCGGCCACACCGATCGAGCAGATCATCATCGCCCAGGAGTTCACCGCCGGACAGGTCAAGCGCCCGCAGATGGGCATTGCTGCGTGGCTGATCCCGTCGATCGTGGCGTTCGGCAACGAGGAACAGAAACAGCGCTTCCTGCCACCGACGTTCCGCGGCGAAATGATCTGGTGCCAGCTGTTCTCCGAGCCCGGCGCCGGATCCGACCTGGCCAGCTTGACCACCAAGGCCACCAAGGTCGACGGTGGCTGGCGGATCACCGGGCAGAAGATCTGGACCACCGGCGCGCAGTACGCGCAGTGGGGTGCGCTGCTTGCCCGTACGAACCCGAACGCCCCGAAACACAGTGGCATCACCTACTTCCTGCTGGACATGAAAGCCGAGGGCGTCGAGGTCAAGCCGCTGCGCGAGCTCACCGGTCATGCGATGTTCAACACCGTATTCATCGACGACGTCTTCGTTCCCGACGAACTGGTGCTCGGAGAGGTCGACCGCGGCTGGGAGGTCAGCCGCAATACCCTGACAGCGGAACGCGTTTCGATTGGCAGCAGCGAACCGGGCTTCCTGGCCAATCTCGACGGGTTCGTGGAGTTCGTCGGTGACGGCCACTTCGACCAGGTCGGCCATCACCGGGCCGGTCAACTGGTCGCCGAGGGGCATGCGGCCAAGCTGCTGAACCTGCGCTCGACCCTGCTGACGCTCGCCGGTGGTGACGCGATGCCATCGGCCGCGGTCTCGAAGCTGCTGTCGATGCGCACCGGGCAGGGCTACGCCGAGTTCGTGGTGTCGTCGTTCGGCATCGACGGCGCGATCGGCGATCCCAATGAGCCGCAAGGCAAGTGGGCGGAGTATCTACTGGGCAGCAGATCGACGACGATCTACGGCGGCACCTCGGAGGTGCAGTTGAACATCATCGCCGAGCGGCTGCTGGGCCTGCCCCGCGACCCGTAGTGATTTGGGCGCGTTTTCGTTCGCTCAGCGAACGAAAACGCGCCGAAATCACTGGATTTCGATCTCGCGCAGCTCGCGCTTGAGGATCTTACCGGTGGGGTTACGCGGCAACTCGGCAAGGAACACCACTTCGCGCGGAACCTTGTAGCGCGCGAGATGTTCGCGCACATAGTTCTTGACGGCGTCCTCGGTGAGTTCCGCCTCTTCCTTCAGCACGACGAACGCTCGCAGCCGGGCGCCCCAGTCCGCATCGTCGACACCCAACGCGGTTGCCTCGATTACGTCGGGGTGACCGCTGATGAGGTCCTCGACCTCGGCTGGGAAAACGTTCTCGCCGCCGGACACGATCATCTCGTCGTCGCGGCCGCTGACGAACAGCAAGCCGTTGTGGTCGAAATAGCCGACGTCACCGGACGACATCAGTCCGTCGACGATCTGCTTGTGGCCACCACCGGTGTAGCCCTCGAACGGGAAGCTGTTGCCGACAAAGATCCGCCCGACCTCGCCCTGCGGCAATTCGTTGCCGTTGTCGTCGAGGATCTTGACCTTGACACCCGTGACGACGGGACCGACGGTGGCCGGGTTCATCTGCAGATCCTTCGGCCCGGCGATGGTCGCGAACGCGACTTCCGTTGAGCCGTACATGTTGTAGATCACCGGGCCGATGTCCTTCAGCGCCCTGGTGGCCAGCTCCGCACCGAGCTGCGACCCGGATACGAAGATGATCCGCAGTGCCGAAAGGTCCGGCTTGCTGTCCATTTTCTCCAGCGCGTCGAGCATGCGCGAGAGCATGACGGGCACCACCACGATCGCCGTCACCTTGTGTTTGGCGACATCCTGTAACACAATGTCCGGCTTGAACTTTCGATGCAGTACCAGAGTCGAGCCCATCGTCAGCGCGATGGTGGCGTGCAGATAGCCCAGTGCGTGGAACATCGGCGACGGCAACGAGGTGACCTCGCCGGCGCGGAACGGCACTGCCGACAGAATGCCGCCGATCGGCGCCAGTGTCGGCGGGGTGTTGCGGGTGGCGCCCTTCGGCGTTCCGGTGGTGCCGCTGGTGAGGATGATGATCGACGATCGCTTGGTGGCCTTCGGCGCCGGCGCGGTGCTGCTGCGCGCGATGACGTCGGCCAACGTTTCGTCGGTACTGCCCGACGGCTCCTGCTTGTCCGGATTGGTCCCCAGCGCGCGCAGCATGCCCAGCGGCGGCTCGGCGAGCTTCACGGCCTCGGCGTACTCGTCGTCGTAGATGATCAGCTTGGCGCCCTCGCGTTCGGAGACGTCCCTGATCTGCGGCCCGGAGAACTCGGTGTTGAGCATGATCGTCCGGGCGCCGACCCGCGCGGCCCCGTAGTTGGCGATCACGAACCAGCGATGATTGCGGGCCAAGATGGCCACGCCGTCGCCGCCGCCGACACCCATGGCCAGCAACGCGTTGGCGACGGCGTTGGCCGCATCGTCGAGTTCCCTGTACGTCATCGACCCTTCGTCGTCGACGATCGCGAGCTTGTTGGGTGTGCGGCGGGCGTTGAGGGCCGGGACCATCCCGATCTCACCCCAGCGGCGGATGTCGGCCACCATCGCCAGGAGATTCTGTGGCGGCTCGAGCCGGAACGCGCCGGACTCGATCATTTTGACCAGGTAGTGCAGCTCAGCCGAGCCGCGATCGGCCAATTGCTGAGCCTTGGCCAGTGCCTGCGCGGGTAGATCGAAAAGACTAGGCATGATTTCAACCCTAGGTGACGCACGTCGCAGCCAAGACGGAACGAGCAGCCTAATTACCATGGCTTCATGGACGTGGACGGTCGCCAGGTCACCATCAGCCATCCCGACAAAGTCGTCTTCCCTACGGCCGACGGGCGCGCTCCGGTCACCAAGGGCGACCTCGTCAGCTACTACCTCGCGGTGGCCGACGGCGCGCTACGCGGTGTCGCCGACCGGCCGATGATCCTCAAGCGGTTCGTCAAGGGCATCACCGAGGAAGCGATCTTCCAGAAGCGCGCCCCCGAAAAGCGCCCGGACTGGATCGAGGTCGCCGAGTTGCGCTACGCCCGCGGAACCTCGGCCAAGGAGGCGGTGATCCACGAACCTGCCGGACTGGCGTGGGCGATCAACCTCGGCTGCGTCGACCTCAATCCGCATCCGGTCCGCGCCGGCGACCTCGACCATCCCGACGAGTTACGTATCGACCTCGATCCGATGCCCGGCGTCGAGTGGCCGCAGATCCTCGATGTCGCGCAGGTGGCGCGGGAGGTGCTCGAGGACCACGGGCTGACGGCGTGGCCGAAGACGTCGGGCTCGCGCGGGTTTCACATCTATACCCGGATCGCACCGCACTGGACGTTCAAGCAGGTGCGGCTCGCTGCGGAGACCGTGGCCCGCGAAGTGCAGCGCCGCGTTCCCGAGCTGGCCAGCAGCCTGTGGTGGAAGGAAGAGCGCGGACAACGAGTTTTCGTCGACTTCAACCAGAACGCGAAGGACCGCACCGTCGCGTCGGCCTATTCGGTGCGGGCCACCCCGGACGCTCGGGTGTCGACCCCGCTGACATGGGACGAAGTGCCCGCGTGCCGCGCCGAGGAGTTCACGATCCTGACCGTCCCGGCCCGCTTCTCCGAACGCGGTGACCCCTGGGAGTCGATGGACGACGCCGTCGGCTCCCTGGATGCGTTGTTGCGGCTCGCCGAGGAGCTCGGTCCGGCCGAGAAGCCACCCAAAGGCAACAAGCCGCTCATCGAGATCGCCCGCACCAAGACCCGCGACGAGGCGATGGCAGCCTTGGATGTCTGGCGTGGCCGTCATCCCGAGGCCGCAAACGCCCTGCAGCCCACCGACATCCTGGTCGACGGGATGCGCGGGCCGAGTTCGATCTGGTATCGCATTCGGATCAACCTCGAACATGTTCCCGAGGCACTGCGGCCGGCGCAGGAGGAGCTGATCGCGGATTACAGTCCGTGGGAAGGGTATTCGGGACGCCAGGGCAGACCCTGAGCGCCAGATGCGGCACACAGTTCGCACACAGGGTGAACAAAGCCGGGAACACTACCGTGCAAGTCAGTAACTGCTCGTAGGTAAGGATGTCTCCGTGCCCGGTACCGCTCCACCACTTCCGGACGCCGTCGAAGTCGCCACGCAGGTCGTTGGTTACCTGAGTTTGGCCATTCCGCTCGGAATCGGCTTGACCGTCGGCGCGTTGGCCGTCCCCGAGTCGCACGGCGGTCTGGTGTCCCGGCGGGTGCGCAGTCTGGCCGTGCCGACCGCGGTGCTCGTGGTACTCGGTCTTGCAGTGCAATTCCGCGCCGTCTCTCACCTCACCGGACTGACGCTCATCCAATTGGTCGCGATGGTGCTGACCGCCTGCGGACTCGTGGCGATGCGATGGACGAGTTCGCGGGCATTGGCTCGCGGGGTAGCCGCCGTCACGGTTGTCGCGGCGATCAGTCCGGTTATTCCCGTCCAGTACGCAAACCTCAGCCGTGTCGCATCCAGCGCGCTGACGACCGTTCACGTGCTCGGCGCGATGACGTGGGTGGGCGGACTGGTGGTCCTCCCTGTGACCGCATTCATGCTGCAGCGCACCACGAACGGTGTTGAAGACGAGGACCGGGTGGCAGCCGACTGGACTCAGATCTGGGAACGGTTCAGCCTGGTCGCCATGATCGCGGTCGGCGCTCTGATCGTCAGCGGCACCTGGCTGGCGTGGAGCCACGTCGGCACGCCCGGCCAACTTCTCACCACCGCGTATGGGCGTGCACTCGCGATCAAGCTGGCTCTGGTGGTCGTGCTGGTGTGCGCCGGGGCCTACAACGTCCGCGTAGTATTGCCGAGACTTCACGCGCTACGGCAACACGGTGACCGCCGCGGCATGTTCGCACTTGCTGCCCAACACTTTCCAATGGTGGTGCTGGGTGAAGCCTTGGTAGCCTTCTGCGTTCTGACCGTCGTCCCGTTCCTTCGCGGCTCGGCGCGCACACAAGCCGGCGGGCCGAGCGCGGCTCCGTTCGATCTGACCACTTTCGGTACCGGCGTGGTGCTCGTCGCTGTCGTCGCCGTCGCGATGTGGCTTGGTGCCCGCCGCTCGCTGCGGCCCGTTGCATTCAGTACGCCAACGCCTTGACGGTCGCTTTCCCTCACACGAGGCGCACCCCCGACAACGGGTGCAACGCAGCCAAGGCGGTGGCCTGTCGCCCGGCTATCAACGTCATTCCGGGTACCGGCGCTGATCTTGCCGGCCGATCTTCGGTGCGGATCGCCGCACCGGCCCGCAGGTTGAGCGGCGAATTTCTCGCGATTTCCACCACTGTCCAGATCTCCTGTGCGCCGGTGGCGCTCACCCCGGTCAGCGCCGTCCGCGGGTCGGCGATGGTGTAGGCGGTCACGTACCCGCGCGCGTCGGTGATCGATCGCCACCGCTCACGGGCGTCAATCGCGGAGAGTTCCGGCAGCTCATCAGCATCGACGAGTGTTGTTGTCCAACCTGTTTCGCGTAGCTGACCGGCCAGGCGCCGAGCTGTGCTCTCCGCGGTCTGCCGCAGGGGTATGTGCGGCGACCTGCCCTGCAGAGCCGGGAGATTCCGCGCGCCACTGAACGTCAGTCCGATCCATGTTGTCGTCAAGTCCGCGACTGTTCGGGTGGTGACTCGAACTGCGTCGCAGATCAATCCGTATCGATCGAGGTAGTCGGTCAGCACACCAATCGGCAGCTCCGTGTCACCGCCGTCCACCCGCAGCAGAGCGGTCGTGACCACGTCGGCACCGGTTCTACGGACATTGCCGGACGGGTGCCGGATGGGTTTGCGACCCAACACGACTCGGAGCCGCTGCAAGACGATGGTGGTGAGGAAGCGCCGACGCCACCAGATCAGCGACACCAGCACCACGGCAACCGCGATGCCCAGCGCCCAACGATCGGTGATCGACCGCCACGGGTACGCCAAGACCACCGTGACGACCCCCAACGTGACAACGGTGAGCCGACCGGCGCCCGGTCCGGGTATAGCAGTCATTCCAGTTCTTCCTTGCGTCTGCGGGTGACGAGGGCGACCGCGGCGACAACGGCGGCGAGCACTGCCGTTCCGATGAAGGCCACCGTGCGTGGAGCGTGATCGACAGGTGCCGGCGGTACCGGCGCCGCAACGTGTTTGATGGCCGTTGCCGCATTACTGACAGGGTTGACGGTCCAGGTCAGCGCGCCGACCGGATCCAGTGCACCGGCACCGACCAGGTTGGAGGGTGCCTGCGCCGCGTTGTGCGCGGTCGCCGTCAGCCGCCTGACCACCTCGTCGGAATGCATACCTGGGTTGCGGCTGCGGACCAGGGCGGCCGTGCCGGCGACATAGGCGGTCGCGAAACTGGTTCCGTTCAGTGGTGCCATCCCGCCGCGCCCGTCGGGCATCCCGTTGGCCAGGCCGCCCGCGGCATCATTGCTCAGTGACACGATGTTCTCCCCGGGCGCGGCGATGCCCACCCACGGGCCTGCCATGGTGAAGGCGGTCGGCTGTCCGTCGGAGGTCAGCGCCGCGACGGACAGGACATACGGCTGCCACCAGGACGGCACCGATACCGAACTCACGCCCGCCCAGTTGCGCGGATCGCCCGGCCGCGCGGAATCCCCCAGCGGATTCGATGCGCACTGCGTTCCCGGCGTGCCGTCCATCGCGGCGCCGGAATTTCCCGCTGCGGCAACGATCACGACATCTTTGTCGATGGCGGCGTACCGCAGGGCAGCGCCCAACGACTGCTGATCAGCGAGCTTGTCGGGCGTCAGGCAGGTGGCCGTGGAGATGTTGATGACGGTGGCGCCGAGGTCCGCGGCGCGAACCACCGCACGGGCCAGCGTCTCGATCTCCACGCCCGCTTGTACCGACGCCGGGTCCTTACCGCCGGCAGTGGACGTGAATCGCGGCGAGGCCTGCCGGATCGACAGCAACCGCGCTCCCGGTGCGACTCCGCTGAATCCGTCGGGGCCGGGCTGCCCGCCGATGACTCCGGCCACCAGCGTTCCGTGCCCGTCGCAGTCAGTCAGCCCGTCACCCGAAGCGAGATAGTCGCCGCCGGCGACCACATTTGGAAGCCGCGGTCCGGGCCGCACCCCGGTGTCGATCACCGCAACGGTCTGCCCATCGCCACGCGAATAGTGCGCTGCACCAGCGAGATCGAGCATTGCCTGGTTCGCGGTCACCGCAGCGGGATCGCTGCCGGGCCGCACCCCGGTCGTCACGCATTCGGAGCGTTGACTCATCGCGGTGGTGGGTCCGGGCGTCCCCGACGGAGGTTGCGCCCCAGGGTCGACGACGGGCGGGGCGACGGCGCCTGCCACCGGAGCGGTGACCAGCAGCACCACGGCAGCAGCCGCGGCGGCCCGCATCATCGATCGAGGACCCATGCGAAGACTCCGACGAGGTAGGCCATCACCGGGATCAGTGACGCATCAAGGCCGACGGCAACGAAGCCCACCAGTCGGCGCACCGGTAGCGAATACCGTTCCGCCGCAGCCGCATCCGGGCTGACGGCGATGACCACCCAGGCCACGGTGAGCGCTCCGAGCACCACGAGCGTCCACAGCGCGGGAACGAACCGGTGGGCCACGGCGAAGGCGACCAGCAATCCGGTGGTGACCAGGAATGGCTGGGCGAGCAGCCAACCCTTACAGGCCGCGGTATCCCACACCCTGGCGCGCAGCACCGCAGCAGAGGCGGCGCCCGCCACGAGATACCAGCCCCATACTCCGGGACCTTCCGTTCGGCCTGCGACGATCATCGACCCGGCACTCGCGAGCAGCACGCTGCCCGCGATCACTCCGTTCTGGTGGGCTTCACCGACCCGTACCCGGCGCGGCAGATCGGCGAGCAGCCGTGCCGCCGCGCTCGACGGTGTGGGATCGCCGGGCGCCGGGATCACTGGCAGCGGGAACCGCGCCCACATCGCCGCGAGCGCGGGAGCCGACACCGTCAGGAGCAGGGCCGCCAGGATGAGGGCGCAGCCGACAGTTCGGGCGGGCAATTGCCACAGGGCTGAGGCGCCGGCCACCACCAGCGCGCCGAGCCCGACAACGGCTGCGGCGGTGAAGAACCCGACCCCGTCCTCGGTCTGGGTAAGCACGATCAACGACCACGCGGCAACCCCCGCCGCGGCCAGCATCACGTGCGGGGCTCCCCACAGGCCCGGCACGGCCAGCCAGAAAGCCGATGCGATCGGTAGCAGCGCCGCCGCTGAAACCTGGGTGGCGAGCCGGGCAGATCGTGCCCGCAGCACCAGCCCGGTGACCGCGGTGAGGACGGCGAGCGCGGCGACCGCGTAGAGGCCGATCGTCGAGGCGGTCACCGCACGGTGGGTGACGGCTACCGCGGACAGTGCCACGACGAACGCCCCGGCGGCGAGCCGGGCACCCACCTGCAACCGGTGCGGCCCCCAGGGCCGCTTGCGTGCAGCGGAGAAGATGACCGCTGCATCCGCGATGTCCTCGACCACGCCAGGTGAGGTTGGACCGACCGGAACCGGCTGCAGCGCAAGCAGGTCGCCGTCCACGACTCCGACGGTGTCCAGGCTCGCGTCGATGCTGAATGGCGCTCCGCCGATGGGTGCCAGAGTCATCGGGACCGGGCTCGTGCTGTCCTCGTCGGACTCCGAAGCGGGCACCAGCCGCTTCACCGCGGGCAGAATCTCGCGCAACGGCAATTCCGCGGGCAGCGCTACGTCGGTGATCCGGCCATACGCCAGAACGGCGACCCGCACGATCGGCAGTACCGGGGTTTCGGTCATTGTTCGTTGTTCTCTCTGTAGATCATTAGTTGCTGGAGAAGTCGCGGGCCAGCGGGGCGGCGGGGAACCAGCGGCCGTCCGGCAGTGTTTCGGTGAGCCGGTCGAGCGCCAGCGCAAGCGCGAATGGGGTGCCAGGCGAAAAGGTCGAGAGCCACTCCCCGTCGGCTGCGCGTTCCGGGTTCACCAGCACGCGGCCGGCCTCGGCGTCGATGATGCCGACGCCGACCTCGCTGAGGCTGTGTATGCCGTCGCGAGCGGACCCGGCGCGCACCTCGACGTAGCTGCGCGGCCCGGTGACCACCGATCGCACGACAGGAACCGCTCTGGCGGGGATGCCCAGGTGTTCCAGGACGTTGGCGAGATCGGCGCCGGCCCGCAACTTTTCGTCGGCCCGGACACCGACCCGCGTCGGCAGTGTGAATTCGGCGAACCGCGCCGGTGCACGACCGGTAAGGCCGGCCGTCACGACCGGGGCGAGTAGAAACGGATCACTGATGACGAGCTCGGTGAAGGTGACGAGCTGGCCGCTGCGCAGCGCCACCACGGTCTGGTCACCGCGGCGGGCCACCAGCCCGCGCAACAGATCGGAGCCGGTGCCCCGCACGTATCGGAGCTCTAGCCACCGTTCGGGCGCGCATACGGTGCGGGCCCAGCGGGCAACGGAAGGAATCACCGTCCCAGCCTCGGACATCACCCGTGCGCGAGTCAGCTCTGCCCGCAACCGAGCCAGGACGACGGGCGCCTCGCGCTGGTCGATGACGGCAGGCGTGATCGCCAGAACCCACGGAAACGAGCCGGCACCAATGCTTTCCGCAACAAGCCAGGCAGCATCGGCGGTCAGCTCGACCGCGTCAGGTGCGGGCAAGTCTCAACCCCACTTGGCGCCTTCGGCCTGGTCACGCGCATGCATCGACAAGGTGTTGGTCTCGTGCGTGGCCGACATCGCGCGGTATGCGCGCACCAGTTCCTCCATAGCGAGGTTCCACTGCGCCTGCCAAGCCTGGTACGTCATGCCGGTTTCACCCTGCCAGGCACCCTGTAGCGCGGACTGTTCGGTGGCGATGTCGGCGCCGACCGCCTGCAGCGTCCCGGCGTAGCCGGCCATGTCACCGGCATGCCCCAGCATGGCCGGGTAGTTGTACATGATCTGGGACATCAGAACCCTCCGTACGTCGTTGACGCGGCGGCATCTTCGGCGACGTAGGTGGCGCCGGCCTCGCCGAGGTTCACCTGCGCGATATCGAGCAGCGAGTTGACTTTCGCGGCGACCTCGACAAACCGCGCGTGCGCGGCCTGGAAGGCGGCCGAGGACTCACCCTGATGGAAGGCTTGGGCGGACATGGCCGCCTGCTCGGCCTGGGCGATGGTGCTTCGCATGAGCGCCGTCTTGGCGCCGAACGCGGCCTCGGCGGCCACGAGTTGCGGTATGTGGGCATCCAGCATGCTCACGGAATTACTCCAATCATTCTCGGTGGTTACCTGTTTCGGGTGGATCGCTCTCCCACGTGCCCGGAAGCATTGGCGTGGTGGGTCGTTCGTCGCCGCCGGCAAGAGTGGTCAGCCCTGCGGCGGTGGCATCGCGCACTTTCGTTGCAGTGCCGGTGAATCCGAGCATTCCGGCGCCGCGGGCCGAGGATGAGATGGTGGGCGGCCCGACCGGCTCGGCAGTCGGACCGGCGCCGTTGTCGAGGTCCATGTACTCGTCACGGTGCCCACGGTCCTTGAGGCGCTGGGCGCGGCGACGCTTCGCACGTTCCTTGGCCTGTACCGCGGACAGCGCGGCGGCAGCCGGCGCCGCTTCGGAGACCGGGGCTTTGGCTCCACTGCCCTCGATCAATGTCGGGCCCGGTCCGTCGTCGGGATCGGCACCGCCGACCGCGTAGAACATCGCCTGCGCCGCCGGTGCGGCCGGCGCAGCCGACGCTGCCGGAGCAGCTGGCGCTGCGGGGGCGGTCGGGGCTGCAGGAGCCGGGGCGGGGGCGGTGGGCGCGGTCGACGAGATCGGCCAGAGGTTCTGCTGCGGTTGGCCAGGTATCGCAACGGGTTCGGGCGCGATGCCGGGGGCAGGCGGATTCGGTACCAGCGTCAGAAGACCTAACAGCGGCAACCCAGCAACGAGGAGCATCGGCGCCCACAGTGGTGAGCTCAACACCAGCCCCCACGTCGTCCATCCGACCGGCTGAAAGATCGCCTGGTATGCCAGCGCGGACAGCAGCGGGCCCCAGGTCTGCCAGGCCTGGACCGGGTTGGTCAGAAAGTCGACGATCATCTGCTGGATGCTCTGCACCGGATGGGTGAGGAAGTCCCAGATGAGATCGCCGTCCGGCAGCGCCTTTATATAAGCCTCGAGCAGATCGACGATGCTGTTGGAGTTGGTCAGCGCGGAGCCCGATTCGCCGGCCTGTGGCTGCGCAGCGGTCGACAGCGCCGTCATCGACGATGCCGCTTCCGCTCCGGGCAGCACGATCGTCGGAGCAGGGGCGCTGCGGGGGGCCGCGGCCAGTGCGGTGCCTGCGACGGTTTGGTACACACCCATCGTGGTGGCCGCCTGGATCCACATCCGCACGTAGTCCGCCTCGTTCAAGGCGATCGGGATCGTGTTGATGCCGAAGAAGTTGGTGGCCATCAGCACCCCGTGCACGGTGTGGTTGGCGGCCAACTCGGGCAGCGTCGGCATCGCTGCCAGAGCCGCGGTATGGGCGGCGGCGGCGGTCTGCTGCTGTGCAGCGGCGCCGGCACTGTCAGCGCTGGCCTGCTCAAGCCACGCCAGGTATGGGGCATGGCTCGCTACGTACTGTTCGGCACTCGGTCCCTGCCAGGATCCGGCCCGAACGGCCGCCAGGATTTGGGTGAGTTCAGTTGCAGCGGAGGCATATTGAGTACTCAGCGCTTCCCACGCAGCTGCTGCGGCCAGCATCTGACCGGCACCCGGGCCGGCGCTCAGCAGCGCCGAATGCACCTCGGGTGGTGAAGCAAACCATATCGGGGCGGTCATCAGCCTCCCCGTGCGATCACGTAGGACGTCACCGCGGCGGCATCTGTCGAGACGTAGCCGGCGCCCGAATCGGCGACCGCAGCTCCGGATCGACCAAGCTCGGTCGCACTCGCGGTGGCCGTCGCAGTGTGCTCGAGGCCCTGGGCGCTGAAGCCTGCGGCGGTCTGCAGCGAGACGGGGTCCGAACCTGGCGGCAACACCGCTGTGATCAACGGAGCGGCGGCCGCGCTGGCGGCGGCCAGCCGTGCGGTGAGCGCCGTTACCTGAGCGCTGGCCGCGGCCAGCCCCTCGGGGACAACACGCAGGGTCATGACCGGTTCTCCTCTGTGTAGCGACCGTGAGATGCGCTGTGTGCGTGCGCAAGTGGATCGACGAGCTGAACGTGGTCGACGGCGTCGCTGTCGCTCAGCAGCATTGCGCGTCCGGCGGGCAGCCTGGTGAACCGATGCCCGCGGATCTTGGCGCCGTCGGCGGGATTGCCCGACAACATCAGGACCGTTGACTGCAGGTCGCTCAGGCGACGCAGTAGCGGATTCGTCATCAAGACGTGCGCCGATCCTCCGGCGCGGCCGGTGACGATGACCCGCAGGCCGAGGTCGCCTGCCGCCGAAAGAAGTCCGAGTAGCGGTGTCCACGGGCGATGTCCGGCGTACGGACCGCTCATCACCGGGCCGTCGGGAATCTGGTCGACGTCGTCGACTATCAGGTAGTGGGTGTGTGCCGAACCGGTTCGGGCACGGTAGTCCCAAGCCGACAGTTCGCCGGCGGTCAAACCGGCCGGCGGCCGGCGCTGCTCGAGCAGGGCCGAGAGCCCCATCACGGCCGGGGTGACCCGGTCGATGTTCGCGCTGTACTCGTTATCACCGAACAACGGCTCGTCGACCAGGTGCAGACGGCGGTCGAACACCGTGAATGCGACATCCGCCGCACTCGAATTGTCCCGGATGGTGCGGATGAGATGGCGCAGCAAGGTGGTTTTACCCGACTTGCTGTCACCGAACACCATCACCAGCGGATGCTCGGCGAAATCGTGAACCACCGCGCTGAGATCGAGTTCACGCTGCCCCAACACCACTCGTTCGCCGCCGCGATATAGCGGGGCCACCGCGACGGGGTCGAGGTCGGCGGGCAGCAATCGCACCACCGGGGCGTGCAGTCCCGGGTAAGCGGCGTTGATTGCCGGTATCCGGGCCAGATCCGGTCGGGCGAACAGGAAGTGCTCGCCCGCCATTGTCAGGCCGCGGCCGGGTTGATCGTGTGGCACCGATTCGGCGGGCCGGCGCAGGCTGTCGGTGATCCGGACATTGCTGTCGCGCGGATCGGGCAGGCGCAGCTCCAGGCGTAACCCGAGACCGTCACGCATTGCCAGCGGCACCTCCAGCCAGTTCGGTGTGGTGACCACGACGTGGATGCCGTGGGCCAGACCGGTATTGGCCAGCTCGGTGACGACGGCCAGCAGCGGGTTGCGGGTGTTGAACTGGTCGGTGTTGTCGCGACCGAACGCGTACAGGTTGTCGATCAACAGGAACACTTCACCGTAGGAGTCGGAGTAGGTGCCCTGATGCCCGGCAGTGCGTTGTCGCGAGTGCAGCAGCTGCTCCAACTCACCGAAGGTGCGCCGGATCCGCTCCGGTTCCAGTGGCGCGGCCACGCTGCCCACGTGGGCCAGGTCTTCAAGCCCGCGCAGTCGGCCGCCCCCGTAGTCCAGGACGTAGAACGTGACATCGCGCGGTGAGTGAAGCTGTGCCGCCGACAGCACGAACGTCTGTAGTGCCGTCGACTTCCCGGACTTGGCACCGCCGTGGATCACCACGTTGCCCGCCGAGGAGGTGGCGTCGAAAACCAATGGGTCACGTCGCATCTCGAACGGCAGGTCGATCTCGCCCAGTGGCCAGCGCCACTGCTGCGCCGGCATGTTGGCACCGGCGAGCAAATCGTCCAGCTCGATGGGCTCGTCGAGCGGGGGAAGCCACAGCGCGGGCGCCTTCGGCCCGTATTGGGCCAGCTGTTCCCCGATCGTGGTGATCAGCTTGCGCGGAACCACCGGTTCGATCTCGTGATCGGACAACACTACGACGTCTTCGTCGAGCGCGGCCGGCCCGGCGGTGAACGTCACCGGCTCGGGTGCCGACGGCACGACGTAGGACGTGACCGGGCGCGGCGGGTCGTAGATGCCGTCGACGTAGGTGCTGCGGAACTTGATGGGCGCGGCCCCCGGCGCGGGCACCAGGAAGCCAACTCCCTTGTGCTCCCTACCCGATTCGATGTGGTAGGCGTCTTCGACGCCGATGATCTGTCGCGAGGACGCGGGGCTGGCCACCTTGAGGCCGATCCGGTAAGAGGTGTTCTTGTCGATATCGCGGATGCGGCCGATGTCGAGGGTCTGCGATGCGAACAGGATATGGATCCGGAACGACCGGCCCTTGCGGGCAACGTAGTCGAACAGGTCGGCATATTCCGGGTGCTGGGCCAGCATCAGGGTGAATTCGTCGGCGACCACGAACAGCGTTGGCAGCGGCGGCAGTTCGATCCCCACCGCCTCGGCGGCGGGCCGTGCGGCCTCGTACTCGGCTACCGACCCGAAAGCACTGCCCTGCACGCGCCGTCCGGCATCGCGCAGCAAGCTCTCCCGGCGGGCAACCTCACCGCGCAGGGTGTCAGCGAACCGGTCGGCAAGCGACTTCTTCTCGGCCATATTCGAGATGACGGCGACCACCTGGGGGAAGTTGCGGAAGATGTCGGCGCCGGCCTCACCCTTGAAGTCGACGTAGATCACGATCAGCCGATCGGCCGAGTGGGTGGTCAACAGTGACAACAGGATCGACATCAGGGTCTGAGATTTACCGGAGCCGGTCATACCGATCATCAGACCGTGCGGACCCATCCCACCTTCGGCCTCGTCCTTGAGGTCGAAATACAGCGGCACACCGGTCGCGGTGACGCCGATCGGCACCCGCAATTCCTCGTCGCGCACCCGCGGCGCCCACACGTCGGCGATGTCAAGCGCCGACGCGTCCGGGATGCCCATCAGCGTGGTGAAGCTCGCGCCCCTGGTGGCCGGCGAACGCAGGCCGGCATGGGTCGGATTGGCATCCCATCGCGCCAGGCCGCGCGCCAGATGCACGGCGTCGGCCTGCCCCATCTGATCGGCACGGGCGACATAGGTCTGCCAGCCGTCGCTCTCCCAGCGCTGAATTTCCCCGTCGGCCACTCTCAGCACCGGCCGCTCCGGATCGGCGTATTGCCCTGGCCGCGGCCCGGACTCAGGGGCGGACACGTAGATCACCGTGACTCCGGACCAACCGGTGGCCAGCACCGAGTCCGCCGGTGCGTGTTCCGGATCGTCGACCACGACCAACAGGTGGCGCAACGGATCGTCGGAGTCGTTGCCGAACAGCGGGCGGTCGGCCAGCGCGGGTCCGATCGAGGCGATCAGGTCGTCGGTGTTCGCTGCCAGATAGCGGGCCGGGCCGCACCCGTCGATCCGACCGGGAATGTCGGAGTGCGGCAGCCATTTCAGCCAGTTCCATGCGGGTGATTCCAGGTCCGGACTGGCCAGTGCGACGCCGAGGGAGGCGGCGTCATGCCAGGTGACGGCCTGAGCGAGCCAGCCGCGCAGCGCGGCCCTGACTTCATCGGCGTCACCGACGACGGTGATTCGCGACACCGCTTTGAGGTCGATGCCCCGTGGGGCATCCCGGACGGTCCGCTGGATGTCCAGGAGAGCACGCAATGCACTGTGCGACACCGGCTCCAGGTCGACCTCATCGACGGTGTCCTTGACCCGCAACGTGGTGGCCAGCGGTACGTCGTGTAGCCCGACCCGCAGCACCAAGAAGTCGCCGTCGTCCGGGTCGCGTTCCCACTGCCGACGTGACCCGGGAATCGCGGTCAGCGCGGTCGGGCCGGGATGTGACCACATCAGCGCATCATGCTGCGCGGCGGCCTCGGTACGTACGTTGTCCCGGATCACCGACAGGTAGCGCAGATAGTCGGCGCGTTCGGCGTCGACCTCCTCAGTTCGCATTTTGTTATCGGTACCGCGGTAGAGCGCCGTGGCGGCGAGCAGGAGCACAAACGGGAAGAACAGGGTCTGCGCCGAGATGAGTTTCATTCCGGTGGCCACCATCGCGACGATCATGCCGACGATCAGGATGACGATCAGGAACGGCAACGCTCGGCGCAGCATTGACGCGGGCACCGCCCGTGGCAGTTCGGGCGGCGGCTCGATGACGATTGCACCCTTGTTGGTCTTGGGTGCAGGCAACCGCCGACCCGCCTCGAAGATAAGCCGGCTCATCGGGTCTCCTGCTGGACTACCGGCCGGACGGCGTCATACGTGACGAGGGCGTCGGCTTGGGACAAAGCCGGACCGGGGGCGAACAACGTCAGCACCGACCATGGGATCGGTAGCGACGGCTGGGTGAGACCCAATGCGGTGACCGTCTTTTCGCTTGTATTCTGGTCGCCGCCGATTCCGTACCGCACCCCGGTATCAGACACCCAGAACAGCGATCCCGCGGGCGGCGACGCCGGCTGCCGGCCGACTGTTTGGACAAAGAAGCCACGTCCGGGCGGCAGGGCGACCCTGGCCGCGGTCCCAGGAGTCGTGCCACCGACGAGGTCGACCGGGTGCGTTCCGGCCGGCAGTGGCAGCATCGAACCCGACAGCAAGGCCATCGAACTGGTTGCGGCACCATCGATCTTGGTCCACTGCGCGCAGGTCATCGGTGCGACGGAGGCGTCCACCAGTTTGACCGGCGCGGCGGGGAACGCGGCCACGTCAAGCAGCGACGAGACCGGTAGCCTCGCGATGTCGTCGGCCCCGAGCTGCGGCGGCTGCGCCAGCCCGTACGAGTTGGCATTGCGCAACACCGCGGCCAACACGGGGCTGATCGGCTGAAGACCGTCGGGCAGTACCGCATAGTTCATCGCGGTGCCGTCGTTGCGATAGGCGATCACGACAGCGCCGACCGGGGCGGCGACGGGCAGCGCATAACCGGCGGGCAGGCCCGCGTCGGAGATCTGCGGGACGCGCAGTACCGGCGCTTCCGGTATCGCGTTGAACAGGCCCGGCGAAATCAGCCGCGGGGCGGGCATCGCGGCGGGTAACCCCAGCGCGTCGGTGACGGGCCGGTCGGCGAGGTCGATCGCGCTGCGCCGGCCCTCCCACAGCAGCCAAGTCCCTTCGGTACCGCCGACCAACACGGCGCGCCCGGGGTCCAATGCGTCGGCGCGGGCGCCACCGCGCTCCAGCTGTCCGGCGATCACAGCAACCCCGGCAGCATCCGCGGATCCGCCGGCACCGTCACACACCGCCCAGTCGGCGTCACGAGACATGTTCTGCACCATGCGTTCCGGTGCCCCCGGGATGCCGATCAGACTGCCTCGGGCGAACTTGTCCAGTTGCTCGCCGCTGACGGTGGTGGGATTTACCGGCCGTCCTACGACCAACCGCGCGGAAGTCAGGTTGAGCACCGGATGCAACCGGTCGTCGAGGCGAACGTAAAGCGCGGCGGTGGAGCGGTCGGCGAGTACCGGGTCGCTGCCCGGTACTCCGCCGGGGCGCAGCATCGAGAAAACGAAGCAGCCGAGGACGGCGGTCACCGCCAGCAGAACGCCCATCAACACCGCGCGCGACTGGCTGCGCAGCGGGTCGACCAACATCCTGGTGTCGTGCAGCGCAAGACCGGATGCGATGCGGCGCATGACAAATCGCCATCCTGTCACCTGGTGGCGAGTGATGAAACCACGCCGGTACGTGACCCGCTCGGGATTGTCGTTCGCCGGTGTGCGAGACGAGAAGGACCGCCGGCCGCCCCCACTGCTGTTGCCGCTCATGCAGGAACCGTCAGGCCGAGGCCACGCAGCAGCGGTACGACGCAGGCGCGCACATCGGTCGCCGTGATCGTCATCAGTTGCTCGTCGGTGAAGTCAGCACCGGCGAGGTCCGTGTGGTCCAACCTGAATTCTCGTTCCTCCTCTGACCGTTCGACCACATTGCGGACGAAGCGCCCGTTACCGGCGATGTCGAGGCTGCGCCGCTCCACCCCGGTTGAATCGGGGGTCGACGAATTCGCAAGCTGGGCGAACAGCTCCTCGAGATCATGCAACGCCGCGGGTTCGAACACGCTGTCCCGGTTGGCTGCCATCGCCACGGCGATCTCGGCCAGTTCGGCCGCCGAGTAGGACGGGAAGACGATGCTGCGGGTGAACCGTGACCGCAGGCCCTCGTTGGTGTCCAGGAAGCGATCGAGGTCGGCGCGATAGCCCGCGATGATGACCACCAGTCGATCGCGGTCGTTCTCCATCCGCGCCAGCAGGGTGTCGATCGCCACCAGACCGAAGTCGTTCTTGGCCCCCGTGGCCACCAATGCGTAAGCCTCGTCGAGGAACAACACACCGTCGAGCGCGCTGTCGATCAGGGCGTTGGTCTTCGCCTCGGTCTCGCCGATGTGCTGTCCGATCAGGTCTGCGCGGTGCACCTCGCGGACATTCTCGCGCTTGAGCAGTCCGAGACCGCAGTAGATCTTGGCCACGACGCGCGCGATCGTGGTCTTACCGGTGCCGGGCGGGCCGGCGAAAACGAGGTGATGGGTGCGTTGGGCCACGGCCAGGCCGCGCTCCTCGCGCCGCAACGCCATCGCCACCGAGCTCTTCAGCCGCGACACCTGGTCCTTCACCTCGTCGAGGCCGATGAATTCGCCGAGCTCGCGTTCGGCCTCTTCAAGCAGGGCGGCTTTCCGTTCGCGGGCTTCCGGATCGACGAAATCGTCTGCAGTGGGTTCGGTTTCGGCGTCCCACGGGTCGGTCCGGGCATCGATGCGAGCGGCCGTGGTGGTGGCGATGCCTAAGGTCGGGTCGGACAGCGCATGCTCGACCTGTTCGTTGTCCGGGTTCGCGGCATACAAATCCTGCAGGACGTCGGCGGCGGTGTCCTCGTCGCTGTAGGCGCGCAGTGACAGCGCCTTGACCAGCGCTCCGTCCACGGCGGCCACGGTCACCGGTCCGTCGGGCTCGTCCAGATAGGACAGCGCGGGTGCGAACATGCCCAGCCGGGCCAATGCCACACCGAGAGCGACCTTGGCGGCATGCGCGAAGAAGGGATCGAGGTCGGTCTCGTTGACCACCGGGGTCAGCAGCTTGACGACATCCGACCAACGCTGCGCACGAGACCGTAGGGCCACCTCCACCCAGCGCGCCTCACGCCATTGCGGCCGTCGCACGCGAATCTCGCTGACCACCTCCGCGGCTGCATGGAACGCCCCGTCGATCGCGAGCGCAGCGGCATAGGCGAGCCGGAAGTCGTCCGTCGTGGTGGCGCGAAACCTGAGGTACAGGCCGGTGTCGTAGTCGAAACCCAGGGCGCCGGCGGGCAACTCGATACGCCGCTGCAGCGCACCACTGGAGTCGGCGGTGCGGACCACCGCGGCGAGCACATCGAGGGCGGGAGAACCGGTGGCGGCCAGGCCCGTCCAGGCATCACATTGGTCGTGGGCGACCCGAGTGAGTTCGGCGAACGCCAAGCGTGCGGCCGGTAGGTCGGCAGGGCGGCGCCGGTCGTATACCGGAAGGCCGAGCGACTTGCAGCAGGTCGCGAACCTGCTCACCAGATCCGCGTCGAGGCGCGCAGTGCGGCCGGAAATCAGTAAACCGTTGTCCATGGGCGTCGTGCGGGGTAGCGGTCGATGCCACCCCAGTCTCCTTAGGTTTGCCTAACCAACTTCGCGAGAAAGTTAGCATTGCATAACTTGCCTGTCGAGGCCTTCAGCGGATGCTCTTGGGCCGCATGTCCACCCAGCTCTGCTCGACGAACTCGGCGCACTCCGCACGGCCGGCCTCACCGAACGCCACCTGCCAGCCGGCCGGGATCTCGGCGAACGCCGGCCACAGGCTGTGCTGCTCCTCATCGTTGACGAGGACATAGAAGCGGCCGTTCTCATCGTCAAATGGGTTGGTACTCAACGTGGCTCCCGTTCATTTGGGTTCGGTCGGCGCCGGGGCGGGCCCCGAGGATGCGGTCGGACAGCAGGCCCAGGCAGCTCAGGTTGGGAAACCCGGGACCGTGGTTGAGTCCGGACAGATTCGGCAGGAACAGCGTCGGCGCCACCCCGGCCAGCGCGAGGTTGTCGCCGATCGCCTGCTGCAGTCGGTCGCTGGTCAGCGGTCCGTTAAGCCTGACTTCAAGGAGGTCCAAGACGTCCTGGCCCAACAGTGGTAGGAACCACAGCGATTCGGCACCCGAACCATCGATGACTAGGTCGAAGCCGTGCACCGTCTCCAGTCGCTCGCCGTGGCGGTCGGTGTGCAACGTGATCCGGATCCGGTCGCCGGCGGCGGCGACGCCGTGCGCGACGCGGCCGCGCAGATGCCGGATACGGTCGTCGGCCAGCAGCGAATCCTGGACCCGCGCTGAGAACACCCCGCGGTCGGTGCGAGCCATCACGTCGCGGCGCTCGGCGAGTGTCAGCCCGGCCCAATCGGTCGGATCGCTGAACATCCGGTTCTCGAAGTAGCTCTCGCCCCGGGTGAACAACGTGGCCTGCGGCGAGATCACCGTGATCGTGGACACCCGGTGCCGGAACAGCTCGTTGAGCATTGCCGCGGCGGTTTCACCGCCGCCGATCACCGCGACCCGCTCCGCGTCGATGGCACCCCGTTCCGTGGCCACCTGCCAGAACTGCGCGATTGAAAGTACCTGCGGATGTCCGGGCAGCACCGATTGACCCGGCTGGCCGGGGCCGGTGATCATCACCGCATCGGCCTCGACCGTGCCGGTGTTGGTGTGCAGCACCCACGATGGGCCGTCGAGCGACAACCGGATAACTTCGCCCGCAACGACATTCAGCCTGACCGCGTCGGCCACCCAGCGCAGGTAACCGGCCCACCTGTGGTGAGTCGGAGCGGGCTGGCCGCGGTCGACCCACTCCGCGAAGCGACCGGTCGCCACCAGGTAGGACTGCCAGCTCAGCCGCATCATCCGTTGATCGAGTTCGCCGTTGCGGCCGGGCAGGATCGCTGACCGGTACGGGAAGCCGACGTCCTTCTCCGGGCTCGTGCCCAGCCGGTGCTGCCCGTCGGTCCAGCCACCGCCCGCTCGCCAGTTCGCCGCGACGGAGGTGCGCTCGACGGCCACGATCTCCGGTGTCGCGACACCCATGTCGCGCAGGGTCGCCGCCTTCGCAGCGACCGCGACCGCCTTGGCTCCGGCACCCAGAATCGCCAGCCGCGCCGTCACGACGTCATCCCCGCCAGATCCTGAAGGAGGCAGTCCCAAATCCTCTGCAGTGCAGCGACATCGTCGTCGGTGAAGATATCGGGCAATGTTCGCCACTGAGTGACCAGTTTGCCCCCGGCGACGGCGGTGACGAGGGTCAGTTCGTGGCGCACCGCGACCTTCGGCTCGGTCATGATCGAAAGATGCGCGAGCAATCCCCGGTCCAGCAATGTGCCGGCGTCCAGATCGAGCCGGCCGAGATAGTTCAGGAGGACCTGCGGGCCACGGAAACCGCTCAGCCGCTCCGCGGTGTCGGGCCGAAGGTAGCGCAGCAAGGCATAGTCGGTTGACTGCCCTGGTATTTCAGGAATCGGTTCACCGGGACGGATTCGCAGCGGATAGATCGCGCTGAGCAGCCCCACCGTATCGTCGGCACCGTTGCGGCCGTGGGTTTCCAGTGCCAGCAGCGGAATCGGGCTGGGATCGTCGCGCTGCGCACGCCAGCGGACGATCAATCGCGCACACGCGTCGGCCAGCACGTCTTGGATAGGTGTCGGGGCACGCAGCAGTGCAGAGGTGACGTCGGTCTCGGTGACCGACACGGTGATCGCGAGGTCGCCGAACCGATCAACCCCGGGACGTATTCGCCTGGCGCCCAGGGCCGGATCTTCGCCGTCGACCTGCGCGAGCCAGAAGTCGACGGTGCTGAGGTCGGTCACACGCTCTGCGAGTGCGTGTGCCCATCGGCGATAGCTGACTCGCTCGCCGCTCACGGGGCCCGCTTCGGCGTTTCCGGCCGCCGACCAGTTGGCCACCAACTCGCCCAGCACGATCCGCCACGACGCGGGGTCCATCGCGAGCACGTGGACCACGAGAACGAGCACGCCCGCATCGCCGGATTGGTGCAGCCACAGCGCTTCGGTCATATGCCCGCGCTCGGGATCGAGTCGGTCGACCGCGGCGGCGCCATGTGCGGTGACGGCGTCGCCGAGGTCACCGGAGACCACCACCTCGGTCAGGGGAATGCTGTCCCGGCCGCTCGGGAGGAACGCCATCGTCGAACGGTCGAGCCGACTGCGGAACATTTCGTGCCCGGCGGCAAAGCCATCCAGGAGCAGGCGCAACCGCGCGGCGGTGGCATCGGCAGGCAATCGGATCGCCTCCACCTGTGACAGCCGTCGCGGGTCGCCGTGCTCGTAGAGCCAGTGCACGGCAGGCAGAGCCGGGATGGGGCCCGGTGGCTCTGGTCCGGCAGCGAGGTCGTCGGCAGTGTCGCGATCGACTGCGGCCGCGAGTTCGCGCAACGTGCCGCACTCGAGGACCAACCGGGCGCGAAGCGTCAACCCAGCTCCGCGCGCGAGCTGGACCAGGGACAGCGCGGCGATACTGTCGAGCCCCAGCTCCAGCAGGTCAGCATCGATGTCGACGCCGGACAGGCCGAGCAGCTCCGTGACCGCCTGGCCCAGCGCGATTTCCGTCCGGGTGCTCGGTGGCTCCGGCGCCTCCTCGGGTGAGACGGTGGCCGCCAGTGCGGCCTCGTCGACCTTCCCGTTGGCGGTCAGCGGGATCGTGTCGACGACGATCAGCCGGTGCGGAAGCATATAGCGCGGCAACCGGTTTCGCAGTAGCGGACGAAATTCGGATACGGTCACATCGCCGGCGATATACGCGACCAGCCGAGGGCCGGCCGAGTGCCGTTGAACCGCGACGTGAGCATGCCGAACGCCGGGCAGCTCCTCTAGGACCGCCTCGACCTCACCCGGCTCGACGCGATGTCCGCGAACCTGGATCTGGTCGTCGGCCCGGCCGACGAAAGCCAGTGCGCCGTCACCATCGCGGCGCACCAGGTCTCCGGTGCGGTACATCCGGCCGCCACCCGGTGCGGCGACGAAGCGCGCCGCGGTCTCGGCGGGACGGCCGAGGTAGCCCCGAGTCAGCTGCTCTCCGGCCAGGTACAACTCCCCCACCACGCCATCCGGGACCGGCTGTAACCAGGAGTCGAGCACGGCAGCGCGTGTCGATCGGGTCGGATAACCGATCACCGGCGTGGCGTGGTCGATGATCGCGGCGACGACGGCTTCGACAGTCGTCTCGGTTGGGCCATAACAGTTGTGCGCAGCCAACAGTGTTCCAGTGCACGATTTTCGAATGTCAGCCCAGTCGACCGCCCCCACCGCCTCGCCGCCAAGCGCGAGCACGCAGAGCCGGCCGGAATTCAGCAGACCCAGTCGGCGCAGGCTGGTGAACAGTGACGGGGTGACGTCGAGCATGTCGATCCCGTGCCGTTCGATGATCTCGACGAGCGCCTCGGCGTCCCGGCGATCGTGCTCCGAGATGAGGTGCACGGTGTGACCGAACAGCAGCCCAGCCAGCGGTTGCCAGGCGGCGTCGAACGCGAATGACCAGGCATGGCCGATGCGAAGCGGCCGGCCCAAACGCTCGGCCGGGGGCCTCAGCATCCGCTCGGCGTGGTCGTCGATATAGGCGAGCAGGGCCTGGTGAGTTCCGATGACACCCTTGGGTTCTCCGGTGGTACCGGAGGTAAACACCACATACGCGGCTTGACCCGGATGGGTGGGGGCAGATAATCGCGGCGCGGACTGCGCCGCGGCCATCGTGGTGTCGTCGATGACGACCGCGGCACCGGTCTGAGCCAGGATCGAGGCGAGCCGGCCGGTCGGCGTCTCCTGTTCGAGCGGCACATACATGCCGCCGGCCTTGAGCACACCGAGCATCGCGACCACGTAGTCGGCGCCGCGCGGGAGTCGGATGGCGACCGGAGTTTCGGCGTGCACACCGCGCTCGGCGAGCAGGCCGGCCAGTCGATCCGACCGCTCATGCAATTGGCGATAACTCAGCTCGCCGTCGTCCCACCGCAGTGCGATCGCATCCTGGTGTCTGGCAGCGGCTTCGGCGAATCGGCCGGCTACTCCGACGCCTACGGCGCCATGTGCGGGCACATCGACTGAGGGCAGTTCGCCGTCGAGCAGGATGTCGATCCCGCCCAGCGGCCGCTCCCACCGGTCGATCAGGCGGCGCATCGTCTGAAATATCCGCTGACCGAGCGTCTCCGGGGACATCATGCCCAGGGCGTTGTCGGTGACCTCGACCAGCAGGGTCAGCTCGGCGGTATTGCGGTACGCGGCAACCGTCACCGGGAAATGGGTCAGGCTCTCCATCGCGGCGGGCCGGAAACGGACCTCGCCGGCCGCGAACTCCTGGCCGCCGACCACGTCGCCGGGCGGGAAGCTTTCGTAGACCAGCAGAGTGTCGAACATCTCGCCGATGCCGGCCAGTGTGCGTAACTGGGAGTGGCTCAGATAGCTGTGGTCACGCAGCTCGGCGGCTTCCCGCTGGAGCGCGGAACACTGTTCGGCAACAGTCTTGTTCGGGTTCAGGAGCACCCGCAGCGGAAGGGTGTTGATGAACAGGCCGACCATGGTTTCCACGCCGGTGAGTTCGGGCGGCCGACCGGACACGGTGACGCCGAAGACGACGTCATTCCGGTCGGTCAGCCGGGACAGGATCAGCGCCCAGGCCATCTGCATGACCGTGTTGAGGGTGACGCCCCGAGAGCGGGCCGCGGCAGCCAACTGATCGGTGTCGGCGGCGGGCAGTGAAAGCTCGGTGCGTTTGGGCAGTCCCGTACCGTCACCACCCAATGCCGGCGAAAGCATTGTCGGACCGGCCAACCCGGCCAGGTGCCGTCGCCAGAGGAGTTCACCGGCGTGCGAATCGCGTTCGGTGAGCCAGCCGATGTAATCGCGGTAGAGCCGTGGCGCGGGCAGCGCCTCCGGGTCGCCACCGACCCGGTACAGCATGAGCATCTCACCGATGAACACCGGCAATGACCAGCCATCGATCACGATGTGATGCGCGGTGACCACCAGCCGCCAGCGCTGGTCGGCCAGCTCGATCAGAAGGAATCGGATCAGCGGACCGTCGTGCAGGCTGAATGATCTACCGCGCTCCTGCTTTTCGAGCTCGGCGGCCTGCCAGTCATCCGCGGCGAGGACCTGCTGCCACGGCAGGTCGACGGAGGCGGGCACAATCTGCACCGGTCGCGGCAGATCCTGGTGCCAGAAACTGGCCCGCAGGTTCGGGTGGCGGGCCAGCATCGCCGTGGCGCAGTCGCGCAGCAGGGTGACGTCGAGCGGGCCCGTCACGTCGGCCGTCATCGCGATGACGTAGGGGTCCTCGCCGTCGGGTCCGATCAGCGTGGCGTGCGAGTACAGCCCCAGTTGCAGCGGCGAAAGGGCCAGGACATCCTCGATGTCGGCGAGCGCGGTCACGTGGAGCGAGCCTTGGACCACGATGACGTCAGGCCGGCCAGATCGGCCGCCGACAATCCGGACACACTCATCGCCTCGTGCCGGTTGTCGGTGCGGCCATCACCCTGACCCGCGTGCCCGTCGTCGATCGCGGCGGCCAGTGTTGCCACCGTGGGATGTTCGAAGATCGTCCGGGGTTCGACAGTCAGACCCACGCCACGCATCCGCGCGGCCAGCTGTACCGACAGGATGCTGTCCCCGCCGAGGGCGAAGAAATCGTCGTCCCTGCCGATCGCGACCACGTCCAGCAGTTGTTCCATCGCCGTTGCGACAGCCCGCTCGGTGTCGGTTCTGGCCGGTTCGCTCGCACCGGTGGTGTGCACCTCGGGTCGTGGCAGCGCGGGCCGGTTCAGCTTTCCGGATTCGGTAGCGGGCATCACGTCGAGCACCGAGATCGTCGCCGGCGTCATGTAACCCGGTAGCGCCGCGGCCACCGAAGCACGCACCGAGGCGGCGAACATCGCCGGATCGTCCACCGGCTCGTGCGGTACGACGTAGCCGGCCAGGGAGGCACCGCTGGGACCGTCCCACGTCCGGGCGGCCGCGACGGCAACCCCGTCGGCGGCTTTCAGGGCAGCTTCGACTTCGGCGAGTTCCACCCGGAATCCCCGCACCTTCACCTGGTGGTCGGTGCGGCCGACGAATTCCAGACGGCCGTCCTCGGTCCACCGGCCGCGATCACCGCTGCGGTAAAAGCGGGAGCCGGGCTCGGCAGCATAGGGATTCGCGATGAAACGGGAGGCGGTCAGCGCGGGCTGCCTCCAGTACCCCCGTGCGATCTGCTCACCGGCGTAGTACAGCTCACCGACGACACCGACCGGCACCTGCTGCAGCGCCTCGTCGAGCAGGTAGACCTGCGACCCCTCCATCGGCACACCGATCTTGGGGATCGGGACATCTAGCGGGCCACGGATCAGCGCGCCGGACGTTTCGGTGGCGCCGATGGCGTTGAGCAGCTCGACGGGTCCATCGCCCACACACGCGATGAGCCGCTGCAGCAACGAGACGTTCACGGGTTCACCACAGGTCACCAGTCGGCGCAGTGCGCGGACGGCATTCGGCGCGCTGTCGACGAGCGCCGACACCAGGCTGGCGACGCCGGTGACCTGGACGACGGAGTGCCGTTCGATCAGCCCGGCGATGGCCTCGGCATCGCGATGCTCGACGTCGTCGGCGACGATGAGCGTTGCGCCTGCGGCTAGTCCGGCCAGTGTCTCGATGCACCCCTCGAGGAAGGTCATCGGTGCTTGCGCGAGCCGAATGTCCTGTCCCCACATCGGGTAGTGCTTGAGCTGCCAGATCAACCTGGTGCTCATCGCACGATGGGTGCCCACGACACCTTTCGGTTTCCCCGTGGATCCCGACGTGAACATCAGGTACATCGGGTCATCGGGATGCGGCCGGGTCAGTGCGGCAACAGGATCGGCGGATTCGAGCTCGACGCGGACTGCCGGGTCGTCCATCGAGATCACCGCGACGCCCTCGACGGCCGGCATCGATGCGCCGGCCTCGGCGGTGACCACCACGACCGCCGGCTCGACGTCGTCGAGCATGAACTGCTTGCGCGCCGCCGGATAGGTTGGATCGAGTGGGAAGAACCCGGCACCGGCTTTCATGATGCCCACCAGCGCGACCACCAGGTCGATCCCGCGGCGCATCGACATGCCGACCAAAGATCCCGGCCCGACGCCGTGGCGCACCAGCAGATGTGCGAAGCGATCCGATCGCTGGTGCAGCGCAGGGTAATCGAGCTCCTCGTCGCGGCACCGCAGCGCCACCCGGTCCTGGCCCCACACACGGCTCGCTTCGAGCAACCCGGGTACCGTGCGGGGCCGGTCCACCGGCGACTCGATACCCCGGCTCTGCTGCAGCACCTGGTGCTGCTCGGCGTCACCGAGCAGAACCACGTCGCGCAGCCGGGTTTCGGGACCGGCGGCGAACGCCTCGATAACCTGGCTCAGCCAGCCGGCGAAACGCTCCATCGTCGACGGGTGGTACAACTCGGTGCGGTAGATGATGTGTCCGCGATACCCGTCGTCGCCGACGAAGAAGTTCACGCTCAAGTCGGCGTGCGCCACATCGAACGTCGGCTCCAGTGCGCTGAATCGGGTTCCGCCGTCCGGCCCGGCCTCGATCAGCTGGTCCTCGGGGAGTTCCTCGCGGACGTGGACGACGACTCCGAACAGCGGGTTGCGCGCCAGCGACCGCACCGGGTTGACCGCGTCGACCACCCGGTCGAACGGAAGATCGGAGTTGGCGTAGGCGGCCAATGCCATTTCCCGGGAGCGCAGCAGGGCGTCGCGCAGGGTCGGGTTGCCCGACAGGTCGTTGCGCAGCACCAGAATGTTGACGAAAAAGCCGACCAGCCGGTCCAATTCGGCGTCGGTGCGGCCCGCCACCGGAGTGCCCAGTGGGATATCGTGGCCGCCGCCGGCTTTGCTCAAGACGACGGCGACGGCGGTCTGCAGCAGCATGAACTCGGTGATACCGAGCTCGCGGCTGAGTGCGGTGAGCCGTTCTCGCACCGCGCCGTCGACGTGCAGCGGGATCGCCGCACCTGCACCGCCGGCCATCGGCGGGCGAGGCAGGTCCGGGCGAAGGCCGGTGTCCTCCGGGAAACCGTCGAGCTGGCGCACCCAGAACTGGCACTGCGCGTCCATCAGGTCGGCGTCCGAGAGTAATCGGATCTGCCAGGCCGCGTAATCCCGGTACTGGATCGGCAGCGGCCGCCAGGACGGTGCAGTTCCCTCGCGCCGTGCCCGGTAGGCGGTCAGCACGTCGGTGAACAGCACACCCGACGACCAGTGGTCGGCGGCGATGTGGTGCACGACCATCGACAGCACGCACTCCGCCGGAGTGCGCAGCACGGTGATGCGGATCGGCAGTTCCGTTTCGAGTTCGAATCGATGAGCACATTCGGCATGGAGTTGTGTTGTGAGCCAACCGCCGTCGGGCCCGTCGATGTGCCGAACCTGGACATCGTCGCCGCTCTCGATCACCTGATGTGGCACGCCGTCGATCTCGCGGTAGACCGTCCGCAGGATCTCGTGGCGGCCGATCACGTCATGGACCGCAGCGACCAGCGCGTCGACATCGCACGGTCCGGTCAGGCGCGCCGCGAACGGGATGTTGTTCACCGGGCTGGGGCCGTCGACGCGGTACTGGAACCAGCTTCGCAGCTGGGCGGCCGACAACGGAGCACGCTCCGGGTCGCCGTAGGCGGCGACCAGAGCCGGCCGGGTGACATGTGCCCGGCCGTCGCCGAGGCCGTCGATCAGCGCTGCGAGTTCGACGAGGCTGCCGGCTTCGAACACGTCGCGGACACTGACCTCGACGCCACAGGACTGGCGAATCGCCGCCACCAGCTTCGTCGCCAGCAGCGAGTGCCCACCCAGGGCGAAGAACGAGTCGTCGCGACCCACTTCGCCGGCGCCGAGCAGCCGGCCGAAGAGCGCGGCAATCGTGCGCTCGGTCTCGGTGACCGGTGCGCGGTATTCCACGACGGGCCCGATCTCCGGCGCGGGCAGTGCCGCGCGATCCAGCTTGCCGTTGGCGGTGACCGGGATCTCGTCGACGACGACATAGGCGGCCGGGATCATGTAGTCGGGCAGCGCGGCGGCCACTCGTGCCCTGATCCGCTCGACGTCCACCACATCGCCGGCGGTCGGTGCCACGTAGGCAATCAAGCTCTTGCCGAGATGGGGTAACTCGTCGGCGATCACGACCGCATTCCCCACGCTCGGATCGACGTTGACGGCCGCGGCCACCTCACCCAGCTCGATGCGGAAGCCGCGGACCTTGACCTGTTCGTCGGCCCGGCCGACGAACTCCAGGTCACCGTCGCGGTTCCGCCGCGCCAGGTCACCGGAACGGTAGAGCCGGCCACCGGGGATGAACGGGTCGGCCACGAACCGCTCAGCGGTCAGCGCGGGTCTGTTGTGGTAGCCGTGCGCCAGTTGTGTCCCACCGATGTAGATCTCGCCGATCACATCGGTCGGGACAGGCCGCAGCGCATCGTCGAGCAGATAGATCTGCGTGTTGATCTTGGGCGCGCCGATCGGCACGACGCGGGTGCCGTGTCGACCCTCGACCTTGTAGCGGGAGGCGTTGATGACGGCCTCGGTCGGTCCGTAGAAGTTGTGCAGCAGTGCGTCGAAGGTGGCGTGGAATTTGTCGGCCAATTCACCCGGTAGCGCCTCACCACCGATCGGCACCCGGCGCAGGGTACGCCACTGCTCGACGCCGGGGAGCGACAGGAACAACCCGAGCAGCGAGGGAACGAAGTGCATCGACGTAATGCCCTCGCGTCGAAGCAGATCCGTGAGGTAGCCGATGTCCCGCAGTCCGTCGCTACGCGGGATTACCAGCCGGGCACCCTGCGCGAGGATCCCGAAGATCTCGCCGATCGACACGTCGAAACTCGGTGAGGCCACCTGCAAGAGGCGGTCATCGGGACCGATCTGGTACTCCTGCGCGAACCACCGGAAATAGTCGGCGACGGGCCGATGTGGCACCGGCACGCCCTTGGGCAAACCGGTCGATCCCGAGGTGTAGATCAGGTAGGCGGTGTTGTCCGGACCGAACGGGCGCGCCAGATCAGACGGACCCGGGTCATGGGCTGGGAAGTCGTCGACACCGGTGATCGGCTCACGTACCACGATCTTGGGATCCGAGTCAGCGAGGATGTAAGCGATGCGGTCATCGGGATACTCGGGATCGACGGGCAGGTAGACCGCACCGGCTTTAGCGATGCCCACCGCGGTGATCACGAGCTCGGGCGATTTTTCCAGCAGGACCGCGACGCGGTCTTCAGCACCGATGTCCCGCGCGGCGAGCCAATGCGCATGGCGGTTGGCCGCTTCGTTGAGCTCGCGGTAGGTCAAACGCCGGCCTTCATAGACGACCGCCGTCGCATCCGGCTGGCGGGCGGCCTGGTCCTCGATCAGATCTCCGAGTGTCCTTGGCGAGCAGACGAAGTCATCGCCGCGCGACATCCGGTACAGCCACGCTGCGTCCGCATCGTCGAGCAACGTCAGGTCGGCCAGCACCCGGTCGGGTTGGGCAAGCGCGTCGCCGAGGAGAACGACGAAGCTGTCCAGCATCTGCTCGGCCAGTCCGCTGTCGATCACCTCGGTGAGGTACTCGACCTCCACCTCCGCTTCGTCGCCGACGAATTCGACCATGAATCCGAGCGGCAATTGCGCGAACTGGCCGCGCAGTTCGGCACGTTGGCAGATGATGCCGGGCGGATTGAAGCCGTCACCATCGGGGTGGCGCATGCCGAAGCCCACCCGCGCCATTCGTTCGACGCCGTAGCGGCGGTCCGGATTGAGCTCGCGGACCACCCGGTCGAGGTTCACGCGCTGATGGGCGAAGGCACCGACAGCGGCATCGCGCGCAACCTCGACCAGATCAGCGAAGGTGCCCCAGCGGTTTGGCCGCATGCGCACCGCGACGGTGTTGCCGTAGTAGCCGATGACGTCGTCGGAGGCGCGGTTGAGAACCGGTGCGGCGACAAGGAAATCGTTGGCATGGGTGTAGCGGTGCACCAGTGCCGAAAAGGCCGCCAGCAGAACCATGTACGGAGTTGCGCCGGACTGATGTGCCAGTTTTCCCACGGCGCCGACGGTGCGCGCGTCCAACCGGGTGGCGTGACGGGCCGCCCGCCACTCGGTGGGCACCGCGGAACCTTTCGGGCCGGGCAGTTCCAGTGGTTCGGGTGGCGCGGCGAGCAGCGCGCGCCAGTACTCGACGTCGGCGTCGTCACTGCCGGGGATCGGCGCTGCGGCCGACGGCAGCGGCGCCAGCGCCTCGTCTTGGTAGGCCCTGCTGAGGTCGGTGAAGAACACCCGCCATGAAGCGTCATCCCAGGCGATGTGGTGTGCGGCCAGCAGCAGCACATGTTCGTCGGAGCCGGTGCGAACGACCGTGATCCGCAGTGGCGACTCAGCACTCAGATCAAAGGACGTGGTGAAGGCACGCTGTGCCAATACTTCGAGACGCAGTCCGCGGGCTTGGGCGCCGAGCTCGCGCAGATCGTGCTCAGCCCAGCCCGGGTCGAGGCTGTCGTGGACGGTTGGACGCGGTTCACCCTCTGCGTCGGTCTGATAGGTCGTGCGCAGCACCGGGTGCCGCGCGGCGACGGCATTGACAGCAGCCCGCAACCGAGCCGGGTCGAGCGGACCGGTCAGCCGGTAGGACACGCAGACGTTCAGCAGCGCGCCCGTGCTGTCGATGGAATGGACGAACCACATCCGGCGCTGACCGTCCGACATCACGGCAGGTTCCGCAGTGGTCAACTCGGCCAGCAGCCCCCGCTGAGACAGCCTCTGGCGCAGCAGTTCCAGCCGCTGCTGGTCGAAATTATCGGCAAGGGTGTCAGTCATCAGATCTCCGGGTGAGCGCCAAGGTGACCTCGGCGGTGTCCATGAGGGCCACTTCGAGGTACAGCTCGGCGATGGCTTCGAGCCGGTCGGCGTTCTCCAGCTCGGTGAGCCGGCGGGCCAGGGCTTCGACGGTGCGGGTGGCGAAGATGTCGGCGACGCTGATGGCCGTCACGTCCAAGCGCTGCCGGATCCGTGCCACGACGGTGGTGGCCAACACGGAGTCGCCGCCGAGGGCGAAGAAGTCGTCGTCGACTCCTATCGGGGTCACACCGATAACGTCGGTGACGATTGCAGCCAGTGCCAACTGCACCGAACCGGATGGGGGCCGGTGGGCTCTCCTGGCGTCGACACGGTCTGCCAGCGCTCTGGTGACGGCGTTACGGTCGACCTTGCCCCCCAAGCTGTACGGGATCCGGTCGAAGACCTCGATGTGTTGCGGAACCATGTGAGCAGGAAGATCTTTGACGAGCTGCGCCCGAAGCGAGTCGCGGGCGGTCTCAGTGGCCAGTTGAACGGCGGCGGCCAGCTGGTCGTGGGAGCCGGTGCGCCCGGGGACCGTCACCGCTACGGCCCCGAGCACGCCAGGCACCCGGTGCAACGCCGCTTCCACCTCGCCGAGTTCGACACGGTAGCCACTGATCTTGACCCGGTGATCGGCGCGACCGACAAACTCGCAAGTCCCGTCCGGCCAGAAGCGGGCCAGGTCACCGGTGCGGTACCAGCGCACGCCGTCGTGTTCGACGAACCGCTCGGCGGTCAGGTCGGACCGGCCCCGATACCCCCGGGCGAGCCCGCGCCCCCCGATCCACAACTCGCCGACCACCCAGTCCGGGCAGTCCGCCCCACCCGCGCCGATGACACGGCATTGGTTGTTCGGCAATGGTTTTCCGAACGGAATCGCAGTCCAGTGCACGGGAACGTCGGTTACTTCGCAAATGGTGTTGTGAATGGCGGTTTCAGTGGCGCCGCCGAGCCCGGCGAACCGCACCCCGGGGGCACGGGCGCGCAGCTGGCGTGCCATCGCCGGTGTGACCCAGTCGCCACCGGTCGGCACCACCCGCACGGTCGGCAGCGGTCCCGCGACGTCCAGCAACATCGCCAGCCAGCCGGGCAGGAAGTGCAGCACCGTGACTCGATGGCGTTCGATGAGCCGCACCCAGTGGTCGGGATCGCGGCGATGTTCCTCGTCGACCACGACGATCGCGCCGCCGGTGGCCAGGGTCGCGAAGACATCCAGCACCGAGATGTCGCACTCGAGCGTGGACAACGCCAGGCACCGGTCCTGCGGCCCGAGCGCGAAATGTCCGGTGATGAACTCGACGGTGTTCATCGCAGCGTCGTGGGTGACCTCGACACCCTTGGGTTCCCCGGTCGAGCCGGAGGTGAACAGCACGTAGGCCAACCGCTCTGGATCGCCAGTGAGAGAGGTTGATTCGGCCGTGCCGCCGTGCGCGATCGCGTCGGCGACCGTCATACACGGAACCGGCAGCTCGGGCAGCTCGGCACCGCAGACGAGCGCCATGTCAACGGCGCCGGTCGCGAGGATTCCCTTCGCGCGTTCGGTCGGCTGGTCGACGCCGATCGGCAGATACGCCCCGCCGGCCGCATGGATGCCAAGCAGTGCCGGAACCTGTTCGGCCGTCTTTGGCCCCATTACCGCGACGGTTCCCCCGTCGGGAAGCCCACCTGCCCGCAGTGCGGCGGCCACTGCCAGGGCCTGCTTGCGCAGGTCTTCATAGCTCAGCTCGCCCATGCTGCTGACCACCGCCGGCGCGTCGGGTTGGCGTAACGCGGTGTCAAAGAAACCGTCGTGCAACATCTTTCCGCTGGGCGTGGCGGTGGTGTTGACCGCGTCCCGGACCGCGCGCTGCGCTGCCGGAAGCAGCGGACGCCGTGGACTGTCCCACGCGTCGTCATCACGAGCCAAGCGCTGCACTTCATCGATGTGGTGGGCGAACATCGCGTCGATGACGCCGGGCCGGAACGCACTCTCCCGGACATCCCAGTTGAGCAGGATGCCGCCGTTGAATTCGGTCACCTGGGCATCGAGCAAAACCTGCGGTCCCTGCGAGATGATCCACTCCGGCCTGCCGAATTGTGTTGTCACGTCGGTGGAGAACAGCTCGCCGAGGCCAAGGGCGCTGGTGAAGACGACCGGCGCGAGCACCTGTGTTCCGCGGTGGCGGCTGATGTCCCGTAACACCGACAGCCCCGGATACGACGCGTGCGCCGCCGCTTCGTGCATGGTGTGTTGCAGTGTCCGAGCCCGCTGCGTCGGGGTGCGGGCATCGGCGAGGTCGACATCGAGCAGCAGCGACGAGGTGAAGTCGCCGACGACCTTCTCGACGTCGGGGTGCAACGGTTCACGCCCGAACAGCGGAACGTTGAGCAGGAATCGCGGGTCGGCTGACCAACTGCCCACCGTGTCGGCGAACGAGGCCGCCAGCGTCATCGCCGGCGTCACGCCGTGGCGACGGGCCCGGTCGAAGAGACCGTCGCGCGTGTCTGGATCCAGCCAATGCCAGCGGCGAGCGGGCCGGTTCGGGTCGGTCCGCTGGGCGGCGGGCACCACCGGAAGCGCCGGTGCGTCGGGCAACTCCGGCACCCGTTCCGACCACCACCGCCGGTCGTCGTCGAAGCGTTCTGACAGCGAAAGTTGTTGACGGTACTGCTGATAGGTGTAGTCGATCTCGGCGAGTGAATCACCGCGGTACAGTGCGGCGAGGTCAGCCATCAGTGCTCGATAGCTCATCGCGTCCGCGGCTTGCATGTCCAGGTCGACGTGCAGTCGGCTGCGGTGCCCGGGAAGCAGAGTCAGCGTGAGTTCGAAGACCTGCCCGTCGAGTTGTTGTCTCGATTTCGCCGACCGGATCGCGGCCAACCGGTGCTGGAAATCGTCGGACTCGCATAGGTCCACAACCTCGACGGGGAAGGTGGCAGGCGAGGTTCCGATGCGCTGGTTGCCGTCAGGCAGGAACTGCACACGCAACATCGGGTGGCGCTCCGCCAGCCGCGTGGCCGCCCGCCGGATCCGCTCCGGATCCACCCCCTCGCCGTCGAACTCCACATAGAGATGGCCGGCAACGCCGCCGAGTTGTTGATCGGCGTGCCTGCCGACCCACATCGCGTGTTGCATCGGCGCCATCGGGAAAGGCTTGCCGTCGGACGGTCGCGGCTCGGTTGGTGCCGAGTCCGCGGAGGCTGCGGTCGTCAGCAAGTCGGCCCAGGCGCGAACCGACGGCGCGGCGGCGAGCCGGGCGAAGTCGACGTCGAAACCCGCGCGGCGCCAGCGCCCCGCCAGCGCCATCATGCGAATCGAGTCCAGCCCCTGCGCGATCAAATCACCGTCCGGGTCGATGTCGGTGTGGTCGACGCCGAGCACTTCGGCGATCCGGTCGGTGATCATGGCCGCTTCAACCGCGGTCACTGTCGCCTCCCTAATTCAGAACAGCCTCACCTAACTTTGGGAAGGCTACCCTATGCTTTCTCACGCGGACACGCCTACGTCAGGGAGCGCAATGACCGAGTTCACCCCCTTTCCGACAGACCGCGCGAGCTTCTATCGCGACGCGGGTTACTGGTCAGGTCGAACGCTCGACGAGATCCTGAGAACGGCGGCGACGAACTGGCCCGATCATCCGGCGGTCGTCGATGATTCGACCCGCTTGACCTACGCCGAACTCGACCGCCGAGCCGATGCGGCCGCCGCCGGACTCCTCGCACTGGGCATCGACGAGGGACACCGCGTCGTGGTGCAGCTGCCGAACAATTGTGAGTTCGCCGTCGCCCTCTTCGGGTTGCTGCGGGCGGGCGCCTTGCCGGTGCTCTGCCTGCCCGGGCACCGCGATGCGGAGCTGGCGCACTTCCTCGACGTCAGTGGCGCGGTCGGCATCATCGTGGGCACCGACGTCGGCTTCGACTACCGTGCCATGGCCGAGCGGCTACTCAACCGCCCCAACGCCTTACAGCACGTCGTCATCGACGGGGACGCGGGCCCGCACGTCTCGTGGTCGCAGCTGTGTGCGGGTGACGGCCAGCCCCCGCGACGGTGCCCCGATCCCAGCGGTCCGGCCGTACTGCTGGTCTCCGGCGGCACCACCGGCGCCCCCAAGCTGATTCCCCGCACGCACGACGACTATGTGTACAACGCCACCGCCAGCGCAGAGTTATGCCAACTGACCGGCGACGACGTCTACCTCGTCGCGCTGCCGGCCGGCCACAACTTCCCGCTTGCCTGTCCAGGGCTGCTGGGCGCGATGACCGTCGGCGCCACCGTGGTGTTCGGGACGGACCCGAGCCCCGAGGCCGCATTCGCCACGATCGCCCGGCACGGTGTCACGGTCACGGCACTGGTGCCGGCGCTGGCGCGGTTGTGGGCGCAGGCCTGCGAATGGGAGGAGCAGCCACCGGCCACCCTGCGGCTGCTGCAAGTCGGTGGCGCGAAGCTGGCCGCCGACGACGCCCGGCACATCCGGACCGCATTGACACCGGGGTTGCAGCAGGTGTTCGGAATGGCCGAAGGCCTCCTGTGCTACACCAGGATCGGGGATCCGCCGGGGATCGTCGAGCGAACTCAGGGCCGGCCGCTGGCCGCGCACGACGAGCTGCACATCGTCGATGACGCCGGTGCCGCGGTGCCCGAGGGAGAGCCCGGTGAACTGTTGGTGCGCGGGCCTTACACGATCAACGGCTACTTCCGGGCCGATGCAGAGAACAACCGCTCGTTCACCCCGGACGGTTTCTACCGCACGGGTGATCGCGTGCGCCACGTCGCCGATGGCTATCTGGAGGTCACCGGCCGGGTCAAGGATGTCATCGTCCGCGCAGGCGAGACGGTATCCGCCCTCGACCTCGAGAGTCATCTGCTCGCCCATCCCGGGGTGTTCGCCGCCGCGGCTCTCGGCCTTCCCGATCCCTACCTGGGTGAAAAGATCTGTGCCGCTGTCGTTTTTCGCGATACACCGATCGCGTTGTCGGATCTCAACGCCTACCTCGATGCCCGTGGAGTTGCCGTGCACGGCCGCCCGGACATGATCGCACCGATGCCGGCGCTACCCATGACGGCGGTCGGAAAGGTCGATAAGCGCGCCATCGTCGCCGAATTGAACCGTGAGCCGGCTCAGCGCGCGACGAGATAGGGCGCCAGGCACGCCATCTTCTCGCACGTTTCCTCGAACTCCCGCTCGGGGGTCGACGCGGCGATGATGCCCGCGCCGGCGCGCAACCATGTTCGTGAACCCACTTCGTAGACCGAGCGCAGCACCAGGGCCGCATCCATTCCACCGTCTGGCGTAAACATCGCCACAGCACCGGAGTACAGCCCCCGAGGCATCTCATCGAGCCGCAGGATAGCCTCCACTCCAGGGGCTTTCGGGATGCCTGACGCTGTGACCGCTGGAAACAACGCTTCGAGTGCGTCCATCCGACCCCTCGCCGGCAGCAGAGTGCCACCGACCGTCGAGCCCAGGTGCTGCACACTGCCGCGCTCGCGGACGGTCATGAAGTCGGTGACGGCGATGCTCCCGGGTTCGGCAACCTCGGCCATCTCGTCCAGCGAGGTACGGACCGACAGCGCGTGCTCGACGATCTCTTTGGCGTCGGATTCCAGATCATCGCGGGCTGCCTGGTCATCCTGGGCGCCGCGGCCGAACGCTCGCGTCCCGGCCAGCGGTTCGGTTATCACGGCTCCGTCGCTCTGGACGGCGGCAACCAGTTCGGGGCTGAATCCCAGCGCGCGGATTCCCCCGTGGCACAGGAGAAACGACCGCGCCGGTGTGTTGTGCCGACGGCCCAGGCTGTACGTCGCCGGGAAGTCGAGGGAGAACGGCACGTCGACGGTGCGCGACAGGATCACCTTCTGATAGCGGCCGTCCCGGATCTCGTCGACCGCAGCGGCGACGCGATCACGGTAGCCGCTGTGATCGGCCGTCACGTCCACGAAGCCGGCAGGCGCGCCGAAAACACCTGGGTGCAAAGCCTGAATCGCCGCATGAAGCAACTCGTCGCCATTGACAACTTGAATCCCGTTGTCGGAGACGTTGACACGGCTGCGGGGAATGAAGATGCGAGCCAGCGGAGTACCTGCCGGCACCTGGTCGAACAAACCGTGCCGGTGAGCACCGAATTCGAAGGCGAGCCAGCCGAATGCGGGGCCGCCGTCGGCCAGTACGGTTTCCAGTGCGTGGGACAGAACATCCGCCGGGCGTCCGCTCCAGGTGTGAGACACGACTGCCTGCCCGTCACCGATGCGGTACTCGTCGCGATCGAGTTCGATCCAGGTGCGCGCACCCACCGCCAACGTCCAACAGTCGTGGTGTTCGTAGACGAGGTAGTCGTCCCCGGTGCGTTCAGGAACCGTGGCCGCCAATTGCGCGACCACCTCGACCGGCGTCATGCCATCGGGTATCTCGGCCCAACCAGCCGCGTCGATCGGCGGCGCCACACTCACGTCGGTCATGTCGACAGTCCTCACTTGAAAAGCCGGGCCCGCGCGCGGGGGCCCGGCTTCTCGTTACCGTTACTTGGCGTCCGACGAACCCGACGTCGAACTCGACGTCTTACCGCGCGCGCTCCGTGCACTGCCTGCGGTCGTCTTCTTACCGTCAGTGGCGGTGCCCGCCGATGGGGTGCCTCCGCTCGCTTTCGTCGTAGCGTTGGCGGTCGGCTTCTTCGCAGTCTTGCCGCTGGTCACGGTGGGGACCGAAGGTGCGCCCGCCGAACGACTTTCGTCGGTATCGGTGGCCACACTCGTGGTTGATCCCTCCGCCACCTCGGGCGTGCCGGCCAACGCCGCCTTCGTCTGTGCCGACTCCGCCGCCGTGGGAATGGCAGTCGCAACTGGGGTGCTGTTGGCCGGTGCAGTCACGGGCGGACTGATGGCCTTCGCGATCGCCTGCGGGATCGTGACCAGCAGCCTGCCCAGCAGGCCGATCGACGGACCGGTCACGGTCACACCGGTGGCCGGGTCCGTCGGGGGTGCCACCGGAATGAAGGTCAGTAGAGCCGGGAACGGCGCCGCGGACTTCGGGTTGTTCCAGCCGTTCAGTACGGCGTTGACGAACAGCCCGGGCGTGTTGACCACAGTGTTGATCGCACCCACGGCGTCGCCGGTGGAGACCGACTGGATCAGACCGCCGACGATGTCTCCGGCGGTGGCCAACACACTCAGTGCCGCTCCGTAGACCGGCTGGAAAATGCCATTGACCAGGGTGGTGCTACTGAAGATCGCGCCTACGGCATTCGCGAAATTTTGCGCGATCTGTTGCGGGATACCCGGATTCGGCACCGTGCTGCCACGGGGGGTATAGGTCAGCAGGGCGTTGTAGATCGGAGTGATTGTGGCCAGCGCGCCGTACAGCACGAAGCTGCTCAACTGGTTCACGATTTCGGAGTTGTCGCCCTGGTCGATGGCGGTCTTGAGATTCGCCAGGAACGTCCCCCCGCGGCCCGCCAGGTAGGTGTCCCACCCGGCCGGGATTCCGGCGATGGCGCCACCGATCTCGGTGGCGTAGCCGAGCTGGTTACGCGCCACCTGAGCCAGAGCGGGCAGCGGATCGGCGGCGATGGCCTGGGTCAGGGCCGCGATGTTCGTGACCGTATTCGTCACGATCTGCGGGTAGATGGTCAACGGCGAGGCGGTGACCGACAGGCCGGTCAGCTCGACCGCCCGGACCGCCCGCCGCTGGATTTCGGTCGGAAGCGACTGGGTGGCCGGCCCGGCGATCAGAGCGCCGGCGGTGATCATCGCCGCGCCTGCGACCGTGAGTCTGCCGGCGCGGCGCGCCGAGATAGCCGGGCTGGCAACGACATCAGCCCCCGAAATGTTGACAGCGGCGTGCACGAAATCTCCTTCTGCAGATCATTGACGAGTTCATATCGCGGACGGAGATTAGCTAAGTCTTACCTAAGTATCAATAGGTACGCCTAACCTTAGTTGGCTGGGCCGGCCCGCTCGCAGCGACGCCGAAGCGGATCAGCCGGTGATCAGGCCTCGAACGCGTAGAGCGCCATCCGCCGGTTCGGCATGTCGAACTCGCCGAGAAATTCGCATCCTGCGGCCTCGCACACTCGCCGGGCGGCAGCGTTGCGGTGGTCGGGATCGAACATCACGCGCAAGCATCGCGGTTCGGCTGCGAACAGCTTGGCGATGATCTGCGGGAGTAGGCCCAGGCCCACGCCGCGGTTGAGAAGTTTCGTACTGGCGATCGCGGCGTGCAATCCGAGATCGTACGGATCGGCGTCATAACAGGTCGCAATGGAATCCTTTGCTGCCCTGTACAACTCGAGATAGCCGTCGGCAACACCATCGAGGCTCGCGATCAGCGGCCTTGAATACGAGCCGGCCAGCTGCGCCTGCAGGTGCCCCCGCCAGCGCTCGACCGGCCAGTCGTATTCCCATGCCTGCGCCAGATGGGGACGGCTCATCCACTCGGAGATCATCACGGCATCGAGGGCCGTAGCGACCCGTAACGCAAATGGCGGATCGACCGTCGGCACGATTGGGGCCGGAACTCGCGACACTTCGTCGGGCAGGTTGGTGAGCGCGCGGGCAAGAACAACCTCGGTCATCGCGCGCAGCGTAGCCCATCGGCGCACGTTCACGGTGGGCTCCACATTCCCTACATTGCAGGACCGAGTGCGGTTCAATGATCCGGTAACCGAGATACACCGCACCCGAGCAGTCGCCGCCGACCCGCAGATGATCTGGGACGTGCTGGCCGACTTCGGCGCGGTCAGCTCCTGGGCCGGCTTCGTCGACCACTCCTGCCTACTGCAACACGGTGCCGCCGGCAGCCTTGTCGGTACCTCGCGTCGAGTTCAGCTCGGGCGATCGACGTTGGTCGAACGGATCACCGACTTCGACCCACCACACACGCTCGACTACGACATCGAGGGCCTCCCCCCGCTGGTTCGTCATCTCCACAGCCGCTGGACGCTACGGCCGATCGCCCGTGGTCTCACCGAGGTCACCCTGACGAACGCGGTGACCATCGGGACCAATCCGGTACAACGGCTCGCCGAACGCCTGTTCGGCCGGGTGACCGTCAAACGGCTTGATCTGCTACTCGCTTGCCTGGCGAAACAACTGGAGGCCCAGCATGATTGATCATCCCGACATCGTCATCGTGATGACCGACGAGGAGCGTGCGACTCCACCCTACGAATCGGCGGACGTTCTCGACTGGCGACAGCGGGTCTTGAGCGGGCGGCGGTGGTTCGACGAGCATGGCGTCAGCTTCGGGCACCATTACACCGGCTCGTTGGCCTGCGTGCCGAGCCGCCCGACGATCTTCACCGGGCAGTACCCAGACCTGCACGGCGTCACCCAGACCGACGGCATAGGAAAGGCATTCGACGATTCGCGAATGCGGTGGCTGCGTCGGGGCGAAGTGCCCACCCTGGGCAACTGGTTTCGCGCAGCGGGTTACGACACCCATTACGACGGCAAGTGGCACATCTCGCACGCCGATCTGACCGATCCCGAGACGGGTGGGGTGCTGGCGACCAACGACGACGACGGCGTCGTCGACCCGGACGCGGTGCGGCGATATCTCGACGCTGACCCGTTCGCACCGTTCGGGTTCTCCGGCTGGGTCGGGCCCGAACCACACGGTGCGGGATTGGCGAACAGCGGCATTCGGCGCGACCCGCTGATCGCCGACCGGGTGGTGAACTGGTTGCAGGATCGGTACTCCCGCAGGCGCGCCGGTGATGCCGCGGCACTGCGGCCGTTCCTGCTCGTCGCGAGCTTCGTCAACCCGCACGACATCGTGCTGTTCCCCACCTGGGCGAGGCGAAGCCCGCTAGAACCGTCGCCGCTCGATCCGCCCCTGGTTCCCGCAGCACCCACCGCAGACGAAGACCTGCGCACCAAGCCCGCCGCACAGATCGCCTTCCGGGAGTCCTACTACTCCGGCTACGGTCCCGCGGCCGCCATCCAGCGTGTCTACGACCGCGGCGCGCAGCGGTACCGCGACCTCTACTACCGATTGCACGCCGAGGTGGACACGCCCATCGATCGGGTGCGCCGGGCGGTGACCGAGGGCGGGTCCGATCACGCAGTGCTGGTGCGCACCGCCGACCACGGCGATCTCCTCGGCGCCCACGGCGGTCTGCATCAGAAGTGGTTCAACCTCTATGACGAAGCGACCCGGGTGCCGTTCGTGATCGCGCGGGTCGGCGAGGGCGCGACACAGGCGCGGTTCGTGACGGCGCCGACGTCACACGTCGATCTGCTGCCGACCCTGCTCGCCGCCGCGGGTATCGATGTGAGGTCCACTGCGGCAACTCTTTCCGGATCGTTCACCGAAGTGCATCCTTTGCCGGGACGCGATCTCATGCCGATCGTCGACGGGGCGCCGGCCGACGAGAGCCGTGCGGTCTACATCATGACCCGCGACAACATGCTCGAGGGTGACAGCGGGGCCTCCGGCCTGGCCCGCCGCCTCAAGCGAACGGTGAATCCCCCTGCCCCGCTGCGTATCCGGATTCCGGCGCACACGGCCGCGAACTTCGAGGGGCTCGTCACCCGGGTGGACGGTCACCTGTGGAAGCTGGTGCGTACGTTCGACGACCCCGGCACCTGGACCGAGCCCGGCGTTCGGCACCTCGCCGCCAACGGCCCAGGGGGCGAGGTGTATCGAACCAGTCCGCTCGACGATCAGTGGGAACTCTACGATCTGACCAACGATCCAATCGAGGCAGTCAATCGGTGGACGGATCCCGAGTTGCACGAGCTGAAAGCGAAACTGCGAACACAACTCAAGCAGGTGCGCACTGACGCGGTCCCGGAGCGCAACAATCCTTGGCCCTACGCCTCGCGACGGCCGCCGACCCGGCGCCGGCGGCGGTTGTTCGGGTAGCGGTCCTTACTCCGGGGCGATCTGGTGGCTGTCGACGAAGACCAGGGTTCCGGCGTCGGTGAGAACCGCCCAGCGCCGCGCGGCGTCCGAGATGTGCACGTCGCCGACATCGACGGCATGTCCGGCCAGGTCCCCGAAATCCTCGACGATGACGCCGCGTACCTCGTCGTCGGTGTCGACATAGACACGGACGCGTTGATCGACGGCAATCTTCTCTTCGCCGTCAGCACGCTTTCCCGCTGACTTCTTGACCACCCAAATACCTTCCCCGGCAACATAGTGTTTGGTCAGTACAGCACGATCAGGGCCGATGCGGGTCGGAATTCCGCGGGATCGGCGGGGTGATAGACCACAACACTTCGCTCTCCTGGAGTCCGGGGTTGTCCCAGGAATGCGCCGCCGTCGCCGAGAACGTGTAGCAATCACCGGCCTTGAGGACCGATTCCTGACCGTCGACCGTCAAGCGGAGGCACCCGCGCAACACGAAAACGAAGACCGTTTCGGACTCCAATGTGTAGGCACCACCCGTCCCGCCACCGGGATGCAACACCGTTCGCATCACCTGCAGATTGCGTTCGGTTTCCGGCGTCAGAAGATACTCGCGGATTCCGCTGCCGCCCATCTCGACTGGCGCACCGCCGCCACCGCGGACGACCGGCGAATCAGGATAGTCGAACAGCGAACCCACTGAAACACTGAGGATTTCGCACACCCGGAGCAGATTGGGCACCGAGATCGTTGTCTGTCCGCGCTCCAGCAGGCTCAGGAAGCCCTTGGTCAATCCGGCGGCGGAGGCGACCGCCTCCAACGTCAGTGCACGCTCCTTCCGGAGCGTGCGGAGTTTCGGGCCCAGCCGCGTCATCGCGCCGTCGACGCCCGCGATGATGTCGTCGCCGATGCCCTCCTGCATCGGGACACCTCACCTTCAGCAGACGACCGGTCGCCCGGCCCCTGTGGCGCTAGAGTTGGCTTCGGAAAGTTTTACACCACTAAACCCTGAGGACGGGACATGAGTCTGTACGCGGTGGTCGATCCGAAATCCGGTGAAGTGGTGCGCGAGTACCCGACCGCGACCGACGAACAGATCGAGCAGGCGCTGACCGCGGCGGCCAAGGCCTACCGGGAGTGGTCGAAGACCTCGACGCTGGCCGATCGGGTGGCGCTGATCCGCCGGGTGGCCGCACTGCACACCGAGCGCCGCGACAAGCTGGCCGAGATCATCAACCGCGAGATGGGTAAGCCGCTGGATCAGGCGCTCGGTGAGGTGGACTTCAGCGCCGCGATCTACGAGTACTACGCCGACAGCGCCGAGAAATTCCTCGCTGACGAGCCGATCGAGCTGCTCGACGGCGACGGCAGCGCGGTAATCAAGCGCGGTCCGGTGGGCGTCTTGCTCGGCATCATGCCGTGGAACTACCCGTACTACCAGGTCGCTCGGTTCGCAGGCCCGAACCTGACGCTGGGCAACACAATCGTGCTCAAGCATGCGCCGCAATGCCCGGAGTCGGCTGAGGCCATCCAGCAGATCTTCGACGACGCCGGGTACCCCGCCGGCGCCTACGTCAACGTCTATGCCACCAACGAGCAGATCGCCGAGGCCATCGCCGACCCGCGGGTGCAGGGGGTCTCGCTGACCGGGTCCGAGCGGGCCGGCGCCGCGGTCGCCGAGATCGCCGGCCGCAACCTGAAGAAGGTGGTGCTGGAGCTGGGCGGCTCGGACCCGTTCATCGTGCTCTCCAGCGATGACCTGAACGCCACCGTCGAGGCCGCGATGGCGGGCCGCTTCGAGAACACCGGTCAGGCCTGCAACGCAGCCAAGCGCTTCATCGTCTCAGCCGACCTCTACGACGACTTCCTCGACAAGTTCACCAAGAAGGTGGTCGAGGCCGCCGACAACCTGGCGCCGCTGTCGTCATTGGGGGCGGCCCAGCGTCTGGCCGAGCAGATCGACCGTGCGGTGGCCGACGGCGCCCACTTGGTTTCGGAGGGCAAGCGCGACGGCGCCTACTTCCCGCCGGGCGTGCTGACCGGCGTCTCCCCCGACTCGGCGACGTACCGCGAAGAACTGTTCGGCCCGGTGGCGATGGTGTTCAAGGTGAGTTCCGAGGACGAGGCGGTGGAACTGGCCAACGACATCCCCTTCGGGCTCGGCTCGTATGTGTTCACCACGGATGAAGATCAGGCCAAGCGGGTAGCCGACAAGATCGACGCCGGCATGGTGTTCGTGAACGTGGTCGGCGCCGACGGGGTCGAGCTACCGTTCGGCGGAGTGAAGCGCTCCGGTTTCGGACGGGAGCTGGGCCGCTTCGGCATCGACGAGTTCGTCAACAAGAAACTGATCCGGATCGGATAACGCATGAGCACCACGACCGCGCCAGCCAAGAAGGACGTTTACACACCTCTGGAGCTGTTCGGCACGGACCGTCTGCTCGACTCCGACGAACGCGACATCGCGGCCACAGTTCGCAAGTTCGTCGACACTCGGCTGCGGCCGAACATCGAGGACTGGTTCGAATCGGCCACCCTGCCAAAGGAACTCGCCAAGGAATTCGGTGAACTGGGCTTGATGGGCATGCATTTGCATGGTTACGGCTGCGCCGGCACCAATGCGGTGAGCTACGGCCTGGCCTGCATGGAACTCGAGGCAGGTGACAGCGGCTTCCGCAGCTTCGTCTCGGTGCAGGGCTCGCTGTCGATGTTCTCCATCTACCGCTACGGCTCCGACGAGCAGAAGAACGAATGGCTGCCCAGGCTGGCCACCGGCGAGGCGATCGGTTGTTTCGGGCTGACCGAGCCCGACTTCGGCTCCAACCCGGCCGGGATGCGTACCCGCGCACGGCGCGACGGAAGTGACTGGGTGCTCGACGGCACCAAGATGTGGATCACCAACGGCAATCTCGCCGACGTGGCTACGGTCTGGGCCCAGACCGACGACGGAATTCGCGGCTTCCTGGTGCCGACCGACACTCCGGGATTCACGGCCAACGCCATCCACAAGAAGCTCTCACTGCGGGCGTCGGTGACCTCCGAACTGGTGCTGGAGGGTGTGCGATTGCCTGCGTCGGCGCAGTTGCCGGAAGCCACCAGCCTTGGTGCGCCGCTGTCGTGCCTCAACGAGGCACGGTTCGGCATCGTGTTCGGCGCATTAGGCGCGGCACGCGACAGCTTGGAGACGGCGATCGCCTACTCGCGCGAGCGCGAGGTATTCGACCGTCCGCTGTCGAGTTTCCAGCTGTCCCAAGAGAAGTTGGCCAACATGACCCTTGAGCTGGGCAAGGGCATGCTGCTGGCGCTTCACCTCGGCAGGATGAAGGACGCCGAGGGTGCGCGCCCCGAGCAGATCAGCCTGGGCAAGCTCAACAACGTCCGCGAGGCATTGGCGATTGCCCGAGAATGCCGAACCCTGTTGGGCGGCAGCGGGATCACGCTGGAATATTCACCGCTGCGACATGCGAACAATCTCGAGTCGGTGCTCACCTACGAGGGCACCTCTGAGATGCACCTGCTGTCGATCGGTAAGGCACTGACGGGTCAGGCAGCGTTCCGCTGAACCGCGAGCGTGCACTCAAGGCTTCGATTGTGCACTGAGGGCGCCAAAAGCCGTGACATTTCGCCCTGCACGCACGCTCGAAGCCGCTGACGCACAATCGACACTTACACAGTGGCGTTCGCGGTGGCAATGCCGTCCGCTAAGGGCGCGACGGCTCCGATGATCTGCTCGACGACGTCCGCCGGCACTCCCGCGGCGGTGAGGCTGTCGGCCAGGTGGCCGGCCACCAAATCGAAGTGGTGCAGGGTGATTCCACGTCCTTGATGGACCTGTCTCATCGCTGCACCGGTATAGGGTTCTGGTCCACCGAGCGCGGCGGCAAAGAACTCGACCTGCTTACCCTTCAGCCGCGACATGTTCGTTCCGGTGAAGAAGTCGGCCAGCTCGGGGTCTTTCAGGACTCGGCCGTAGAATTCCTCAACGACCGACTCCAGTGCTTCCGCGCCGCCGATCTGCTCGTAAATCGTTGCCATACAGTGCAGGAAAAGCCTGCGCGATTGCAGAGCCGTTGTGGAACGGTCGCGCCGATGCTACGAAGACCTCACCGCTGCCGGATTGCAACGGTGAGGTCCACGTGTTCGACTAGCTCGAGCCGTTCTTTTCGGCAGCGCGCGCCTGCTGGCGCTTCTCCTTCTCGACGTCGGCCAGTTCGGCGACGCGATCCGCATCCTTGCGGACGGACGCGGCTTCGCTTCGTCTGTCCTGTGCGTCTTCGAGTTTCGCCTGAGCCGACTTGGTCACCGTCTTCTCTACAGCGCCGATGTTGGCTTGTTCGGTCTTTTTGGCGTTTTCGACCGCGGCCGTGCGCTGCGATGCCGACTTGTCGACTCGCTCCTTGACGGCGGCGGCACGATCGGCAGCGTTCTTGGCTGCCTCGCGCTTGCGCGTCTCGGCCTGCTGCCGCGACTCCTGCACGGTCTTCTGCTTTGTGGCCTGGGCGTTTTGCCGCTGCTCGTCCGCTTCCTCGCGGCGGGCCTTGAAGTTCTGGCCGGCTTCGCGCACCTCGGCACCGGCCTCGGCGTCCAGCTCGGCGGCCAGGCGAAGCGCTTCACTGCGTTCCGCCAGCGCAGCGCCCCGTTCCGCGATCTTGGGATCGCCCAGCAGGTTGCCCACAGTCACATCCAGCGCTCCCAGGGAACGCTCGTAGACGAGTCGCGCCGGAGACTCGTTGTTCAGGCGGGCGACCACCTGGTCCTCGACGATTTGGAGCGGTACCCGGGCGGCACGGTAATGCAACCGCATAATAGCAAAGGGCACGTCGGAGATTTTCATTGAATTCCTCTTGGTCCGATAGTCGTGATAGTCGTTGTCACTCAGGCAAATCCGCGTCTTTGGTCAGCTGGTCGGCTTCGCTTCTGAGCCGATCAGCCTCTGCCCTGGCCGCAGCGGCGTCGCGCACCGCATCCTGGTGATCCTCGACAGCCGCCCCGACTTTTTCGGTGGCCTGCTGGGATTCCAGCCGGGCTCGCGCCTCGGCGCTGGTGGCCTGGCGCTGGGCATCCTGTTCGGCCTGCGCCGAGGCGGCCGCTGCCAACTGGCTGGCGTCCTGCTCGACGGCGCGCTTCTGGGCAGCCGCCTCATTGCCGATGGCCTGCTCGGCGGTAGCGGCCCGGGCAGTCACCTCAGCGCGAGCCTGCGCAGCTTCCGAGGTGGCCTCGGACTTCTGTTCCCGCGCTTCGGCCGCCTCGGCGTCCGCGATCGCCTTCTCAGCGTTGGCTTCCTTGCGCTGCTTGGCGCCGACCTGATCGAGCTGACCCTCAGCGGTCAGCGAGTCATTGCCGGTCACGGCGCCGACGACTTCTTTGGCTTTGCCTTTGATCGAGTCGATCAAGCCCTCGCGGGCCTGCTCAGCTTTGTTGTTCATCCGTTCCCCTCATAGGCGTGCGTACCCCTACTGCGTTCCACACGAGGGCCGGATGAAACCTGCGCGGGGAATCGGCCGCGCGTGAGATTGGTTACGGCTCGACAGTGACCTTGATGGCCTCGCCGCTCTTGACGATACCGAAAGCGTCTAGCACGTTGTCGAGCGAAATATGGCGAGTGATCAGGTCTTTGACCGGAACTTGTCCGGTAGATATGTACTGCAGCGCGCGCTTGTTGTGCTCGGGCGCCGAGCCGTTGGCGCCGTGGATGTGCAGCTGCCGGTAGTGCACGACATTGGAGTCGCAGGTGATCGTCGGATCGGTCTTGGGCAAGCCACCGAAGAACGAGATGCGGCCGTTGCGCGCGGCCATTGCGATCGCCTGCTCCTGGGTGATGTTGGCCGCAGTGGCGGTGATGATCACGTCGGCACCCCGACCGCCGGTCAGCTCCATGACCTTGGCCACGACGTCGACCTCGGCGGCGTTGATGACCTCATCGGGAGCGACGGCATCGGCGGACATCGCCAGGCGGCTGTCGTTGACGTCGACGAGGTAGACCGGACCGCAGTTGTGCACGCCGCGGGCGATGCGGATGTGCATGCAGCCGATCGGACCCGCACCGAACACTACGACGGTGTCACCCTCCTCGATCCCCAGCAGTTCCTGCGCGTTGATGGCGCACGCGAAAGGCTCGGCAGCAGAAGCCTCGTCGAAGCCGACGTTGTCGGGGATCCGGTTCAGCCCGTCGACGGCAAGAACTTGCTTGGGCACGATCATGTACTCGGCGAAACCGCCGTCGTACTGGTAGCCGACCGACGTCTGGTTCTGGCATACCGCCATCCAGCCCTTGCGGCATTCATGGCAGTGCCCGCACGGCACCGCGGCGATCACCTGCACGCGATCGCCGACCTGCCACTCGCTGCCGTACGCCTGGTTGACCTGGGCGCCGACCTCCACGACCTCGCCGGCGATCTCATGTCCGATCGTCCGCGGCGGGGTCAGATTCTGGTGTCCATTGTAGAAGATCTTGACGTCGGTGCCACACGTCGAGCAGTTACGCACCCGAATGTTCACCTCGTCGGGTCCGCAGGTGGGCTCCGGAACATCCTCCAGTCGGACATCCTCCGGGGCGTAGAAGCGCAGAGCCTTCATGGCGATCGTCCTTCCGACGGGGTAGCTGACACAGACCCTAACGGTTATCCGGGCATAAAACCACACCTCCTTTCGCCCGTTTATGACCGATTGCTTGCACCGATGCCCGGTTGTGGGTTTTACTGAGCTTCGGATGTGATCGGCATCACCGGAAAGATCGGAGACACGAGCTGTCCACCATCGAGACCAAGCCGCGGACCGGCGCACGGGTTCATGTCCAGAAGCTCGGCACGTCACTGTCGAACATGGTCATGCCCAATATCGGCGCCTTCATCGCCTGGGGCCTGATCACCGCTCTGTTCATCAAGGCCGGCTGGCTGACCGGGTTGTTCGCCGGGCTGCGCAACCCGGACGGCTGGGTGGCCAGGATCGGCGGCTGGGGCGACTTCGCCGACGGAGGCATCGTCGCGCCGATGATCACCTACCTGCTGCCGATCCTGATCGGATCCACCGGCGGCCGGATGGTCTACAACACCCGCGGCGCCGTGGTCGGTGCGATCGCCACGATGGGCGTGATCGCCGGATCCGATGTGCCGATGTTCCTGGGCGCGATGATCATGGGCCCGCTGGGCGCATGGGTGATGAAGAAGATCGACGCGTTGTGGGACGGCAAGATCCGGCCCGGCTTCGAGATGCTCGTCGACAATTTCTCCGCCGGCATCGTCGGGCTGATGATGGCGGCGTTCGGGTTCTTCGGCATCGGCCCGATCGTGTCCGCGTTCAGCCGCGGTGCCGGGCATGTGGTCGACTTCCTGGTCGACCACGACCTCCTGCCGCTCACGTCGATCTTCATCGAGCCGGCCAAGGTGTTGTTCCTCAACAACGCGATCAACCACGGGGTGCTGACCCCGCTGGGGACCACCCAGGCGCTGGCCGCCGGCAAGTCGGTGCTGTTCCTGCTGGAGGCCAACCCCGGCCCCGGACTGGGAATCCTGCTTGCCTATATGGCGTTCGGCCGGGGTGCGGCACGCGCGTCGGCACCTGGCGCGGCGATCATCCACTTCTTCGGTGGCATCCACGAGATCTACTTCCCCTACGTTCTGATGAAGCCGAAGCTGATCGCGGCCACCATCCTCGGCGGCATGACGGGAATCTTCATCAACGTCCTGTTCGGATCGGGCCTGCGTGCGCCGGCCGCCCCCGGATCGATCATCGCGGTCTACGCCCAGACCGCGACGGGGAGCTTCCTGGGCGTCACGCTGTCGGTATTCGGAGCAGCCGCAGTCTCTTTCGCGGTGGCTTCGCTACTGCTCAAGACGGACAAGTCCGACGACGACGGTGACCTCGTCGCAGCGACCGCATCGATGGAGGCCCTCAAGGGCAAGAAGTCCAGCGTGTCGGCAGCACTGGTGGGCTCCGCGGGTCGCGGTCCGATCACCAGCATCGTGTTCGCGTGCGATGCCGGCATGGGATCGTCAGCGATGGGTGCATCGGTGTTGCGCAAGAAGATTCAGGGGGCCGGGTTCACCGACGTCACGGTGACCAACCAGGCGATCTCGAATCTCACCGATGACTACGGTCTGGTGGTGACGCACCAGGATCTGACCGATCGTGCCCGGCAGAAGACACCGTCGGCTACCCACGTGTCGGTCGAGAACTTCATGAATGCCCCGCAGTACGAGGAGATCGTGGAACTTCTCGGCTCAGTCGACGCTGCCGGCGCCGGTACTCGCGCCCTCGAGGAGCCGACGGCCGACGCGCCGACCGAGGACGTCCTGGCCGTCGAGTCGATCGTGCTGGCCGGTACCGCCACCTCCCGGGACGGCGCGATCAGCGAGGCGGGCCGGTTGCTGGTGGCGTGTGGCGCCGTCGAACCGTCCTACGTCCACGCGATGCACGAGCGGGAGGCATCGGTATCCACCTACATGGGCAACGGGCTGGCGATCCCGCACGGCACCAACGAGGCGAAGGATTCCATCCGGCGCACCGGAATCTCGTTCGTGCGCTACGACGAGCCGATCGACTGGAACGGTAAGCCGGCCGAGTTCGTCATCGGCATCGCCGGTGCCGGGAAGGACCACATGGCGTTGCTGACCAAGATCGCCGGAGTGTTCCTGAACCCCGGCGAGGTGGCCCGGCTTCGCGAGGCCACGAGCGCCGCCGAGATCCGGGCGGTGCTCGGCGGCAGCGGCGGGTGAGAATACCGACGTGGATTCGGACACCCGTCAAGGCCGCATAGTCGAGTTCGCCCGTACCAGGGGGCGCGTCGAGGTCGCCGCGCTGGCCGAGGAGCTCGACGTCGCGGCCGAGACCATCCGCCGCGACCTGAAGGTTCTCGCCGGCCGCCGCATGCTCAAGCGCGTGCACGGCGGCGCCGTTCCTCTGGAGACCGCAGCATTCGAATCGACCGTCGAATACCGCAGCCAGGTAGATCTTGCCGAGAAGCATCGCATCGCCGGTGGGGCCACCGAGCTGCTGCACGGCGCCGAAACGGTGTACCTGGACGAAGGATTCACTCCCCGGCTGATCGCCGAACGGCTCGCCGGACAGGAGCTGACGGTGGTGACATCCTCGCTGCTGGCCGCCGAGGCGCTGGCGCACAGTGAGACGGTGACCGTCCTACTGCTCGGCGGCCGAATGCGCGGTCGCACGCTGGCGACGGTGGATCATTGGGCGACCGACATGCTCGCCGGCCTGGTGGTCGACGTCGCTTTCCTTGGGACGAACGGCATTTCGACCGAACACGGCCTGACCACACCGGACCCCGCGGTAGCTGCCGTCAAACACACCGCCGTCAAGGTCGCCCGTCGTCGGGTTCTGGTGGCCGCACATACGAAGTTCGGCGTCAGCAGCTTCTGCCGGTTCGCCGAGGTGACCGACTTCGACTCCATCGTGACCGGAACCGAGCTTTCACTCACCGAGGCACGCCGGTATGAGGCCATGGGGCCGTCCGTCGTGCGGACGTAGACGACCCGCAGGCTCAGTGAATCCCCTCCATCAGCCGGCTGACTCGGGGTGCGATCGCCCACACCACCACGCCGACGAGAATTGCTACCGCCCCGAGGATGCCAAAGTAGGCGAACTCGCGGTCCGGACGGTAATAGCCCGACAGCACACCTGACATCGAGGTGCCCAGCCCGACCGAGAAGAAGTACAGCGCCATCATCTGCGCACGAAATGTGTTGGGCGCCAATTGCGTGGTGACCGACAGCCCGATCGGCGACAACATCAACTCGGAGATCGCGAAGACCGCCATGATCGCGGCCACGGCCAGCGCGGGAACGCTACGCCCCGTCGTCCCGGCCATCGGCAGGAACAGCAAAAACGCCACGCCCATGCCGATCACGCCATAAGCGAACTTGCGGGGAGTCGTGGGCGCGCGCCGGTCCAGCTTGGTCCACATCGTCGCGAACAGCGGTGACAGCAGGATGATCCACACCGGTTCGATGGAGCCGATCCAATTCGACGGCGCCCGCCAACCGAAGATCGACCAATTCATCCGTTCGTCGGAATACACCGCCAGCACGGTGAAGATCTGCTGGAACAGCGACCAGAACACGGCGTTCGCAATGAACAGCGGGATGAACGCGCGCACTCGGGTCCGCTCCAGCGGTTCGACGCGCGGGCTGCGCAGCATCACCGCGAAGTATCCGATCGACGCGACGATCAACACTCCGGTGGTCACGTGAGAGAGGTTGGCCAGGGTGATCAGACCGAAGACGAAGGCGATGACGACGGCCACCACAACCACCAGCGCAATACCGGCCGTGCGGATGAACTCTCTGCGTACCAACGGATTCGGGGCGGTGTGGCCGTGGCCGCCCAGATTCCGTCGGAACACCACGTACTGGGTGAGCCCGAGCGCCATGCCGATGGCCGCGGCGCCGAATCCGTAGTGGAATCCCAGCTTGGTCTGCAGGAGGCCGGTGATCAGCGGGCCGACGAACGAACCGAGGTTGATACCGAGATAAAACAGCGTGAACCCGCCGTCGCGGCGGGGATCGCCGTCCTCGTAGAGCGTGCCCAGTAACGACGACGCATTGGCTTTGAGCGCACCGGATCCCAGCGCGATGAGCACCAGACCGATGCCGACTCCGGCCAGTCCGGGCAGCACCGCCAGCGCGATGTGGCCGCACATCACCACCACGCCGCCGTAGAGCACGGTGCGCTCCATACCCAGCAGCCGATCGGCCACCCAGCCGCCCAGCACCGTGGACAGATAGACCAGACCGCCGTACGCGCCAACGATGCCGGTCGCCGTGGCTTTCGGCAGACCAAGGCCGCCCTCGGTCAGCGAGTAGTAAAGGTAATAACCGAGAATGGTGAGCATCCCGTAGTACGAGAAGCGCTCCCACAGTTCGACGCCGAAGAGGTTGGCCAAGCCGACGGGATGGCCGAAAAAGCTACGTTGCGCGGATGCATTCCCGGTTCTGACGGCATCAGCCATGGATTTCACCATGCCACATTCGCGCCGGTCACCAGGGCAGGATTATCGTCTCCGGCTCGCCCTCATCGTCGCTGACAGCCGGGTCGCCAGTTTGTCGGTACGGGCGTCCTGTTGACCGTTTGCCCAGCTGCGCTGCTAGCCCGGTGCAGCCGAAGTCGGCGTCGTGGTGATCTGCGGACTGGCGACCGAGGCAGATACGGACGGCTGACCGGGCGATGTGCTCGTGGTTGCGCCGGTGGTCATCGTGTTGGTTGCTGGGACGGTGAACGAACCGGGATCGGACATCACCGTTTCACCGCCGCCGCGCTCCACCTGGATTGCGACGAGAAACACAGCTGCCGAAGCCGCGCTCGCGGCCACCAGTGCCGCAACGCCCTTCGAGCGGGTTCGTCGGCTCACATTCATGCGGCTCGATTATCCGAATCCGTCACATGCCAAACCTCGTATGGCCGCGGTGAATTGCTGTCAGCGGCGGCGCAGCGTCGCCGCCGCGGCCAGCACGGTCGCCGTCAACGACTCCATCAGTGGGCTGTCGAGCTTCCAGCACTGCCAAAACAAGGGCACGTCCAGGTGGACATCGCAGATTTGGACGAAAGAACCATCGGCGAGGGCGGTGGCGGCCGACTGTTCTGGGTACATTCCCCAGCCCACCCCAGCGTGCACGGCGGCGCCGAAGCCCTCCGCGGTGGGCACGTAACTCACCGGCCGGTCGACCATACGATGAAAGACCTTCCGCACCAGCACATCCTGGAGTGCGTCATCGCGATTCCATGCCAGGGATGGCGCGGACGTGACCGCGTCGTCGGTGAAACCAGATGGGAGGTAATGCTTTACGAAATCTACGCTGGCCACCGGCAGGTACCGCATCACGCCCAGCGGCCGCACCCGGCACCCCGGCACCGCCGTCCGTTCGGTCGTTACCGCACCCATGACGACACCCTCCCGCAGAAGCCGAGCGGAATGGTCCTGGTCCTCGATACGGATGTCGAACAACACATCGGACAGGTCCGACAACACACGAGCAAACCAGGTCACCATGGAATCCGCGTTGACTGCCATGGCAATGCGCGGTCGCGGCGCCGACTCGCCACCGCCGGCCATCTCAGCGATGGCCTCGGCTTCCAGCATCGCGGCCTGGGCGGCCAGCCGGAGCAGCGGTGCGCCTGCTGCTGTCGCCAAACAGGGCTTTCCACGGATCAGCAGCACCTGGCCCACCTGCTTTTCCAGCGCCTTGATGCGTTGACTGACCGCAGACGGCGTCACGTGTAGCCGATCGGCCGCCGCTTCGAAACTGCCGAGCTCGACTATCGCGGCGAAGGCTGCGAGTTGGCCCGCATCCAGGCGGGCCTCACGGGGAGCGCTCAGTAGCAGGGGTCCGAACCGGGGGTGTAATACGGCACCCCCTGCGGCGTGTAGCACGGCGCCTGGCCGGAGGTCGCCTGTGCCGCAGCGTCATCGTCGGAGGCCACCGCGACGTCACCGGCGACGTTGGTGCAACCACCGACATTCACATGACGCCCCCCGACGTCGCCGCACACATCGGCTTGCGCACCGGGTGCGACAGCTACCGGTACAGCGGCCAAGGCCATGGCGCTCAACAGCGCCGCTGCCAGCTTTTTCATCGTCAGCACTTCCCCTCTTGCGACCGACTCACCGGCATTATCACCGTTGGCGGGGGGCGCCGCGGCGAATTCACACCAACGAGTAGCGGATCGGTAGGTGTTTGACACCCCCGACGAACGTGGTGGCCATGAGTTCGGGTTCGCCGGCCAGTTCGATGGACTTGATGCGCGGGACGAGTTCGGTGAAGAAGCTGTTCATCTCCATGCGGGCCAGGGCCGCGCCGAGGCAGAAGTGCACGCCGTAGCCGAAGGACAGGTGCTTGTTGGGGTCGCGCCCGACGTCGAAGCGCATCGGGTCGTCGAACACCTCTTCGTCGCGGTTGGCCGAAACGTAGGACAGCAGAACGGCTTCGCCCTTGGCGATCGGGACGCCGCGCACTTCGGTGTCGGCTTGGGCGGTGCGCATGAATTCCTTGACCGGCACGACGCAGCGGATCATCTCCTCGACCGCGGTGCCCATCAGGCCGGGGTCCTTCTGCAGCCGCTGCAGCTCGCCGGGGTTGCGGATCAGTTCCAACAGGCCGCCGGCGATTCCGGCGCTGGTGGTGTCGTGCCCGGCACTGGCGACGATCACATAGTAGGAGGCGGTGTCCATATCGGAGAGCGGTTGCCCGTCGATGGTGGCGTTGGCGATCGCGGACGTCAGGTCTTCGGTGGGGTGTTCGCGTCGCGAGGCAGTAAGCGCGGAGAAGTAGGTGAAGAAGTCCAGCAACACGGCGAGCATGGCGTCATCCGATTCGCCGCGCTGAAACTCGGTGTCGTCACCGCCGAAGAGCTCCTGGGTGAGCTTGAGCATTCGCGGGAAATCCGATTCCGGCAGGCCGAGCAGTGTCAGGATCACATACAGCGGAAAGTTGACAGCGATCTCCTGCGCGAAGTCGATCTCCGGTCCGTGCTCCAGCATCTTCTCGACATACATTCTGGCCAGTTCATCACAGCGAGTTTTCAACGCGCGCATGGCTTTCGGGCGGAACCAGTCGGCTCCGATCTTGCGCATGTCGCGGTGGTGCGGGTCGTCCATGTGGATCAACGTGCTCAGCCCGACCCCGGCTTCCCGGTCCGCACGTAGCTTGTCGTCGAGTTCGGTCACCACCAGGATCGAACGCGGGTCGTTGGTGAACAGGTCGTTCTGCCGCTCGATGTCCATGACGTCGGCGTGCTTGGTGATCGCCCAGAACGGCCGATACCCCTCGACATCCACCCACGACACCGGAGCGTGCGCACGCAGGTGCGCGAGCGCCCCGTGCAGCCGGGCGTCGTCGGTATAGGCCTGCGGGTCGGCCAGCACGCGCGCGGCGTCGTCCATGATCCGTGTCGTCATCGTGACTCCTTGCGCTGGACGGGTAATCTGGAACGAATTCGTTCTGGATTATGGCGTGGCATACAAGATGGGTCAAGATGGCGTCATGGTTGTCGAAGGACGTACCTACGGCGGGCTGAGCTCGCGGCAACGCTCGCAGGAGCGCCGCGAACGACTGCTCGGTGCCGCCCGCGCCCTGATCGCCGAGGTCGGCGTGGCACCGCTGACCGTCGACTCGGTCTGCCAGCGGGCGAAACTGAGCAAGCGGTACTTCTACACCGAGTTCGCCACCAAAGACGACCTTCTCGACGCCTGCGCCGAAGAGTTGTACGACCGACTCAAGAGCGCGATGGAGGTGGTGCTCACTACCGCGCCCCTGCCGGACCGGGCCCATGGCGTGCTGCGCACAGTGGTGCACACGCTGGTCGCCAGTGCATCCGATGCGCGCCTCTACATGGAGTCGCCCGGGTTTCCCCGGCTTCGTGAGCTCCAACAGCGCGAGGTCGCCGAGTTCACCGAGCGCATCGCCGCCGAGGCGATGCCCTTCACTGGTCCGCCGAAGCCGTCGGTGGACCGCCGACTCGCAACCAGGGCGGTGGTCACCGCCGCCACGGAATTGATCATCGCGTGGCTGCACGGCGATATCGACACCGATGAAGACACCCTTGTCGCGACCCTGACCGCCACCACGCTCGGAGCGGCCGGGGCAGTGTGATGGGCTTCTCGTCTGCGTCCGTCGTCGAGGCGCTCCCGTTGAGCCCGCGGTTGCGCCGCGTCAGCCTGCGCATCGACGACCCCGAGTCGCTGGCCATCGGGCGGTGCCCCGACTCGGCAGTGGGCGTGTACTTCAATGCGGCATCACCCGGTGAGGGCCGCACCTACTCCGTCCGACACCACGACGGCAACCTGATCGATCTCGATGTCGCGCTGCACCCTGGCGGCCCCGGCAGCAGGTGGGCGCGGACGGCCGAACCGGGCGATAGTGTCGGGCTCGACCATGCCCGGTCGTGGTATCGACCGTTGCCGGGCACCGCGTGGCAGCTGCTGGTGACCGACCTTGCCGGGCTGGCGGCCACGGCGCGCATCATCGAGGAAGCGCCGCCGGGCGTTTCGACCTGGGTCATCGCGGAGGTCGTCGATCACCAAGACCTCGACTACCTACCGGTCGGTCCCGGCGTCACAGTGCTCCCCAGCCTGGGCACCGGCAACGGCTATGCCCCGAGCCGACTCGCGGAGCTGGTTCGCCAGATCGACCTGCCTGCCGAGGGCTACGGCTGGTTCGCCGGCGAGGCGGGGGCATCGCGCGCGGTCCGCAAGTACCTGCGTGGCCGAGGTTGGACCATCGACCAATACGACGTCGCCGGGTATTGGCGGTCTGGCTCCGAGGCATGGGATGTGAAATTCGCCCGCCTCGGTGACGACTTGTTCGCGGTCTACCAGCGGGCGGTCGCAGACGGCAAGGGCGACAAGGCGGCATTGGAGGAATTCGACGACGCTCTGGACCAAGCCGGTCTCTAACAGCGATCGGCGGCGCGCAGCGAATCGCCCAGGGTCCAGATCGCCACTCCCAGCAGTACCGAATCCTTGAGCAGGAATTGGCCTGGAAGGGCGGACAATACCGGCACACCTGCGGCGTATCGAAGAACGACGCCAGGTGTGGTGAGTAGAAAGCTCAGGGTGCTGAGAAAAATCAAGACCGCAGTCGCGCTTCCGAGCATCGACACACGCGGCCACCACGGCCGTGCCGCGATCAGAAGTGCGGCAACGATTTCCAGCGTTCCGAGCCCCCGTGCAACGGCCGTCACGCTGGCGACTTCGTAGATCCAGCTCATCATCGGACTGTGTTCGATGAGCACACGAGCTTCCATCTTGACGTACTTGCCGTAGCCGATCCATGCCAAGACGACGACCAGAGCGTAGCGACTCACGAGGTCGCCCACAGTCATCAGATACGCGGGTACCCGGCTCAATTGGACGACCATGGCACTGCCGATGCGGCGATCGCACCGAGTACTGCTATCACCATCAACCTGCTTTCTCCGGGGCCGCGCGGGCACATTCACTGCGGCTCGTCCGACTGTGGCGGAGCAACACAGAGATACCTTGACCATCGGGTATCGATTGCTTAAGGACTCGAGCGTCGCGACCGCCCAACGTCGAGACAGGCTCAGAAATCCTGAAGTTTTGTTAAAGAATGGCCCCGAGAGGCGAACGCGGCCGGTCAACGCCACGAGCTGCGGGCAGGATGACCTCATGGATGCGGGCGCCTCCCAATGCGATCTGGTGCTTCGCGCACTCGTCGTCGATGACGAGGTCTCCCTGGCCGGCGTGGTGGCCAATTATCTGAAGCACGACATGTTCGAGGTTCAGCTGGCTCACGATGGTCACCACGCGTTGGAGTTGGCCCGCGAGTTCGACCCGGACGTCGTGATCCTCGACATCGGTCTGCCGGGAATCGACGGGATCGAGGTGTGCCGCCAACTTCGAATCTTCTCCGATGCATATGTCGTGATGTTGACCGCACGGGATTCCGAAATCGACACCGTGGTCGGCCTTTCGGTCGGCGCCGACGACTACGTCACCAAGCCTTTCAGTCCCCGCGAACTCGTTGCTCGAGTGCGCGCGATGCTGCGTCGACCCCGCCGTTCGTCTCCAGCTCAGGACGCGGTGGCCAGAAATGCGCCGCGTCGGTTCGGTGCGTTGGTCATCAACGTCGATTCCCGGGAAGCGTCCATCGATGACGCGCGGATCATGTTGACGCGCACCGAGTTCGATGTGCTTGCACTGTTGTCCGCACACCCCGGCATGGTGATGAGCCGACAACAAATACTCGAATCGGTCTGGGGCGGTGCGTGGGTGGGCGCCGATAACATTGTCGACGTGCACGTCGGACACCTTCGACGCAAGCTTGGTGACAGCACATCCACACCGCGGTTCGTGATGACGGTGCGCGGCGTCGGATATCGGATGGGGACGGGATGACCGAGGCGACATTGCCCGCGCACAGCCCGCCCGGCCGGCGCTACGGGATCAGGATGCGGCTCCTGGTGACCAACTTGCTCATCGTCGCCACCGGTATGGCGACGACGATCATCGTCGCCATGGTCGTCGGACCACCCATGATCCGCCGCCTGATGGATCAGGCTGTTGTCCCCGGAATCAACGGGAATCACCCGTACGAGAAGGCTTTTCGAGACGCAACGGTATTGTCGGTTGCGATCGCGCTAACGGTGTCCGCGGTGGCGACCCTCTCGCTGAGTTGGTATCTCAGCCGTCGGGTACACCGTTCGGCCACCAACTTGTCGTTGGCAGCCTCGGCGGTGGCCGAGGGTTGTTACGCCATAAGCGTGCCGCCACCGGGGTTGGGTAAGGAGTTCGACGCTGTGGCGATGGCGTTCAACACGATGGCGCAGGAACTGGGCGTGGTCGACGACACCCGTCGCCAGCTGCTGGCCGACCTGGCGCATGAGATCAAGACCCCGGTGGCAGTGCTCGAGGCATACATGGAGGCGCTCGAAGACGGAATCGAGATCCTCGACGCGCAGACGATCGCGGCCCTGCGCGAACAAACCCGTCGCCTGGCCCGCTTCAGTGTCGACGTCACCGCGCTGGCTCAGGCCGAACGCCGCGCGACGTCCATCGACGCGCGCTGGACACGACCGGTCGACATGGTCTCCTCCGCGATCGCGGCGTTCACGCCCCGCTATCGAGCGAAAGGAGTCGCCCTGGGCGCACAGGTGGCCGACGGGCTGCCCGACGTGTGGGCCGACCCGCAGCGCCTGGGTCAGGTGCTGGCCAATCTGCTCGACAATGCGCTGCGCCACACCCACTCCGGCGACAGCGTCACCATGGCGGCATTCCTCGACGCGGGCCAGTTCATCATCACCGTCACCGACGACGGAGACGGCGTGGCGCCAGAACACCTGGCGAGGCTGTTCGATCGGTTCTACCGGGTCGACGCCGCCCGCGACCGGCTGCACGGCGGGGCTGGGATCGGCCTGTCAATCGCGAAGGCCCTGGTAGAAGCCCATGGTGGGCACATCGACGTTCGCAGCAACGGCCACGGGACCGGGTGCTGTTTTCGCCTCATTTTGCCGCGCTGACCAGTAGCGGAAGCGGCCCCCGACGCGCCAAACCGTTATGCCGAAGTACTTGTGATCCGCATCACCTCTTTCTAGGATCATGAATTAAGTCACATAGGGAGGTGTTTGGATGACGGGCATGGAACGTCCTCAAGGACCGAGAGTCGTGCCGCTTCCCCGCGCTGCCATCAACCCACACCCGACGCTGATGGCTTTCCTGATGGTCGCCATCTTCATCGCCGGCGTCGTCGGCGTTGTCGTGGCGCTGTCGATGGGTCACGCAGCCTTCGTGCTGAGCATCGTGCTCATCGCGTTCGGCCTGATCGCGGCCGCTGCCATCTGCTGAGCACGTGTTGCATTAGCACGGCTTAACGACCCCTAAAAGCTTTAGCTGGCCTATAGCGAGGGGTTTTTCTACCGTCGAGGCGTGACCTCGCCTCTCCTCGTCGGATTCCTCACATCCTTCACCCTGATCGCAGCAATCGGCGCTCAGAACGCCTTCGTGCTGCGTCAAGGCGTCCGCGGTGAGCACGTCCTCGCAGTGGTGAGCGTCTGTGCGATCTCGGATTTGCTGCTCATCACCGCCGGCATTGCCGGTATCGGCGCCGTCGTCACCGCTCACCCCCAAACCGTCATTGCGGCCAAGATCGGTGGCGCGGCTTTCCTGTTCGTCTACGGCGCGCTCGCGGCCCGCCGAGCGTTCAAGCCGTCGAGCATGGCGCCGGCGCAGAACGGATCCACCCGGCTGGTGTCGGTGCTGCTCACCTGCCTGGCCATGACGTTCCTCAACCCGCATGTCTACCTGGACACTGTCGTGTTGCTCGGCACACTGGCCAACCAGCACGCCGATAGCCGGTGGTTGTTCGGCATCGGCGCGGTGACCGCCAGCGTGGTCTGGTTCTTCGGCCTGGGGTTCGGCGCACGCCGCCTGGCGGGACTGTTCGCCACCCCGCTGACGTGGCGGATCCTCGACGGTCTGATTGCGATCACGATGATTGGCCTCGGCATCTCGCTGGTGGTGAGTTAATCTCGCGCGGTGAGCGCGCAGTGGACGAGGCGTGGATTCTTGGGGGCCGCCGGTGCGGCGGGGGTGCTGCTTGCCGCGGCCTGCTCGTCGACACCCGGCGACGACGCCAACCCCAAATCGGTCACCATCAAGCACCTCTTTGGCGAAACCACCGTCCCGGCACCCCCCAAACGAGTCGTCAGTGCCGGCTTCACCGAGCAGGACGATCTCCTGGCGGTCGGGGTGGTTCCCATCGCGGTGACCAACTGGTTCGGCGACCAACCATTCGGGATATGGCCGTGGGCCCAACCCAAGCTCGGGTCGGCCCAGCCCGTTCTTCTCAACCTGGACAACGGCATTCAGGTGGATCAGATCGCCGCGCTCAAACCCGACCTGATTGTGGCCGTGAACGCCGGGCTGGACGCCGACACATACAAGAAACTGTCGGCGATCGCGCCGACCATCGCCCAATCCGGCGGTGACGCCTTCTTCGAACCGTGGAAGGATCAGGCCGCCGCGGTGGGCACCGCGGTGTTTCAGGCTAGGCAGATGAAGCAACTGATCGAGGGCGTCGAAGGCAAGTTCGCCGACGTGGCCAAGAACAACACCGCTTTCAAGGACAAGAAGGCGGCGCTGCTGGGGGGCAGCGTATCCGGCGGCGCTCTGACCGCGACGATGCCCGGCTGGCGTACCGACTTTTTGACTTCGATGGGCTTTCACATGGCTGACGGAATCAAGGCGTACGCCGTCGACGACCAGCGGGCTGCCATCCCCCACGACAAGCTCGCCGATGCCCTCGACTCCGCCGACGTGCTGATCTGGTCCACCGAGAGCGATGCCGACCAAGCCACACTCCTGGCCGATCCAGCAATTGCCGCGCTGGCCGCCAGGAGCGTCTTCACCGGCAAGGACCTCGCCGGCGCGATCGCGTTCGCCTCGCCGCTGTCGTATCCCGTGGTGGCCGATCAGCTGCCGCCGCTGCTATCACGCGCGCTGGGCTGACCTGCCGTGCTTGGATAGCATTCGTGACAAGCAGCCAGGCCCCCGCGCGTACCGATTCCCCCACTCCAGGATTCGCGCAGGTCGGCTCTCGTTATTATTCGACTTTCGTTTCGGTCTTCACGGCGCTGGTGATCATCTCCAACGTGACCGCCACGAAAGGCGTCGCGTTCGGACCCGTCATCGGAAACTGGTCGATCATCACCGACGGTGGTTTCATCGTCTTCCCGTTGACCTATGTCATCGGCGACGTACTCTCCGAGGTCTACGGATTCAAAGCCGCACGGCGAGCCATCATCCTCGGCTTCGCGATGAATATCCTTGCTGCCCTTGCCCTCTGGGTGACGATCTACCTGCCATCGGCCGATTTCTACACCAACCAGGAACACTTCGAGAACATCGTTCACGCCTATACCCAGTTGATCGTCGCCGGCCTGGCGGGCTTCATCGTCGGACAGACCATCAACGCCTGGACGGTCGTCAAGATCAAGCAGCGCACCAAGGAAAAGCATCTGTGGGCCCGGCTGGTCGGCTCGACGTTCGCCGGACAGCTCGGCGACACCCTGGTCTTCTGCAGCATCGCGGCCGGCGCCATCGGCATCACCAGCTTCGGCGACTTCGTCACCTACACCGCCCTGGGATGGGTGTACAAGACGGCCGTCGAAGTGGTCATGCTGCCGGTGACGTATCGGGTCATCGCGTACATCAAGCACCATGAGCCGACCTACACCGAGATGGTCTGAGTCTGGGGCAGGGCGCATGGTGGCCAACAGAATTCGTGACTACGGCGACCGGGCGTTGCTTCTGGAATGTCCGTCCACCGAGGAGGTGCTGGCGCTGGCCGCGAGCCTGCGCGACGCGCAGCTGCCCGGTGTCCTGGACATCGTGCCTGCCGCCCGAACAGTCCTGCTGAAGCTCGCCGATCCCTCCTGTCAAGAACCCACCCGGCAGCGCCTCAAGCGGCTGCACGTCGACCCCTCGGATGTGGAGCACCACCCGAAGGGCAGCGTCGACGTGACGATCGACGTGGTTTACGACGGCCCCGACCTCGACCACGTCGCCGCGCACACCGGTATGACGACTGCCGAGGTGATCGAGGTCCACACCCGAACGCCGTGGCGGGTCGGATTCGGCGGCTTCGCACCGGGTTTCGCTTATCTCATCGCCGGTGACCCGCGGTTGGCGGTGCCGCGGCGCAGCGACCCGCGCACCGCGGTGCCGGCTGGATCGGTGGGCCTGGCCGGTGAGTTCAGCGGCGTATACCCACGCCGGTCGCCCGGCGGCTGGCAGCTGATCGGGCGCACTGACGCGGTGTTGTGGGACATCGACCGCCCGCAGCCCGCGCTGCTGGTGCCCGGCATGTGGGTGCAGTTCCGGGCGATCGAGGCCAGCCCGTCATGATCACGCTGGAAGTGCTTCGGACTGGCCCGCTGGCTCTGCTGGAAGATCTCGGTCGTCCCGGCCTCGCTCACGTCGGCGTGACCGGCTCGGGCGCCGCGGATCTTGGGGCGCACCGGTTGGCCAACCGCCTGGTCGCCAATCCCGACGACCGCGCCACCGTTGAGATCACGTTGGGTGGGTTCGCCGCCCGGGTGCGCGGGGGCGATGTCGACATCGCCGTGACGGGTGCCGATACCGATCCCGCGGTCAGCGGAATTCCGTTCGGAACGAACAGCATTCACCATGCCCATGCCGGCGAGGTGATCTCCCTGGGTGCACCGCAGGCCGGTTTGCGCAGCTACCTCGCGGTGCGCGGCGGTATCGCCGTCGAGCCGGTGCTGGGCTCGTGCAGCTACGACATGCTGTCGGCGATCGGGCCGCGGCCGCTGCGCGCGGGCGACGTGCTACCGGTGGGCCCCCACCCCGAGGACTACCCCAAGCTCGACCAGGCGCCGGTGGCCGCAATCACCGAGGACGTGCTCGAGCTGAGCGTCGTGCCCGGCCCCCGTGACGACTGGTTCACCGATCCCGACGCGCTCGTGCACACCGACTGGGTGGCCACCGACCGAAGCGACCGAGTCGGTATGCGCCTTTTCGCGCGGCCACTGAGCTACCGATGGCCAGACCGCCAGCTGCCCAGCGAAGGGGCCACGCGCGGCGCGATCCAGGTGCCGCCCAACGGTCAACCGGTGATCCTCGGCCCTGATCACCCGCTGACCGGTGGCTATCCCGTCATCGGCGTCATCACCGCCGCCGATACCGACAAGGTCGCACAGATCCGGCCCGGCCAGACCGTGCGTCTGCGCTGGGCCAGAGCCCGTATCGCAGCGGGCGGTTCCCCGGGCTGGTAGAGCTGAGGGTGTGCACGCGCAGGTCCACACCGCCCGATTGATCCACACCAGCGACCTGGACGACGAGACCCGTCAAAACGCCCGGCAGATGCTCACCGAAGCGTTCGGGGGTCCGGCCGAGTTCACCGACTCGGACTGGGAACACACGCTTGGCGGGATGCACGCGGTCATCGCGCACCGCGGCGCGCTTATCGCCCATGCGGCGGTCGTTCAACGCCGACTGCTCTACGCCGAGAACACTTTACGCTGTGGCTATGTCGAAGCCGTCGCGGTTCGAGAGGACTGGCGGGGACAGGGATTGGCCCACGCCGTGCTGGACGCGGTCGAGCAGGTGATCCGTGGCGCTTACCAGATCGGTGGGCTCAGCTCGACGCCGCTCGGCGAGACGATCTACCGTCCCCGCGGTTGGCTGCATTGGCGCGGACCGACGTCGGTGCTGGCGCCCCGCGGAGCCATCCGCACGCCGGACGACGACGGGTCGATCTTCGTCCTGCCGGTCGACGTCGAGGTCGATCCCGCGGCGGCGTTGGCCTGCGACTGGCGCGACGGCGACGTCTGGTAGCGACCCCGATAGATAGTGGACGACATATAACTCGGCGTCGTGCGTGGCGCTCGGGGAGCAACCTGGCGGGCTGCATCGCCGCTGTAGCGGGTCAGCAAACCTGGGAAGTGACTGGGAAGCTGACCAGCAGGTCTCTCGATTGCCGCTACATAGTCCGCGTGATATAGATACCCGGTGGGAAAACCGCTCGCCGATCGAGACGTCAGCGAGTGCGTGGGCGACGCCCTGGACCAGGCCATGGACCTGACGATCCGCTTCCTGAGCGACCGCGCCGATCTGAGTGCATCCGCGGCCTTCACCATGAACCGGGTGTACCGCGAAGGGCCGGTCCGGTTGACCACGCTGGCCAGTAAGGAGGGCGTCAGCCAGCCCTCGATGACGCAGTTGGTCCAGCGGCTGGAACGCGCCGGGCTGGTGACGCGGCTTCCCGATCCCGATGACGGTCGAGTCTGTCTGATCGGAATCACCGAGGCGGGCCAGGCGTTGCTTGATGATCGCAAGCGCTTGCGCCGGGACCGTTTGGCAGCGTTGCTGACAACGCTGTCGGCCGAGGAGCAATCGGCATTGTGGCTTTCGGCGCGAGTGGCTTTGCCGCTCATCGGGCGGCTGGTAACCAACGCCGACTGTGAGGCGGAGACGGCCGCGCCGCGGCATGTCCATTGACGGAAGGTGGTCGGGTGAAGGCTGTTCCGGTGGGCCGCGTGCTGAAACGCATTTGGATCCCGTTGATTCTCATCGTCGTACTTGCGGTGTCGGGCCTGGTCGTTTCGCGTCTGCACCGGATGTTCGCGTCCCAGGACCTCAATGCCGGCGCCGGCGCGGGCATCGAGATCGTGCAGTTCAACCCCAAGGTCATGGTCTACGACGTCTACGGCGCACCCGGAACCACTGCCCAGATCAGCTATTTCGACCCGGAAGCAAGGGTGCATACGATCACCGCACCGCTGCCCTGGTCGGTCACCCTGTCGACAACGTTGCCGGCTATCAGCGCCAGCCTGATGGCGCAGACTGATGGCGACCAGATTGGATGCCGCGTCACTGTGAACGGAACCGTCCGCGAGGAGCAATCGGCCGATGGCGTCAATGCCCAGACCTATTGCCTGGTGAAGTCGGCATGACCCACACCGTCACCGCACCCGAACCTGTCAGCAAGCCGAAGCGGCCTGCCGTCCCGCATCTGCTGCGCATCCTGGCGCTGCCGATCGTCCTGTTCTGGATCGCGGTCGCCGTTCTGGTCAACGTGGTCGCGCCTCAGCTCGAGGTTGTCGGCGAGATGCACTCGGCGCCAATGGCTCCCGAAGACGCGCCGTCGATGAAGGCGATGAAGTTGATGGGGGCCAACTTCAAGGAGTTCAACTCCAACAGCACGATCATGATCGTGGTGGAGGGGCAGAAGCCGCTCGGCCCGGACGCACACAAGTACTACGACGAGATCATCCACAAGCTCGAGCAGGATCCCGAGCACATCCAGCACATCCAGGACTTCTGGGGCGACACGCTGACCGCAGCCGGCGCCCAGAGCGCGGATGGCAAAGCGTCTTACGTGATGCTGAACCTCGCCGGTGAACAGGGCCAGACGCTGGCCAACGAAGGTGTGGATGCCGTCCGCAAGGTCATCAAGGAGACGCCGGCGCCGCCTGGCGTGCAGGCCTACGTCGCCGGTCCGGCTGCGCTGACCGACGACCTGCACGTCATCGGTAACGCCAGCCTCGCGATGATCACCCTGATCACCCTGGCCGCGATCGCGGCCATGTTGCTCATCGTCTACCGATCGATCCGCACCACGTTGATCCAGCTGTTTTTGACGTTCCTGGCGCTGCTGACCGCGCGTGGTGTGGTCTCAATTCTGGCTCTACACGGCGCGTTTGGCATGACCACGTTCGCCGGCAACATCCTCACGATGCTGGCGATCGCGGCGGCCACGGATTACGGCATATTCGTGTTCGGGCGATACCGCGAAGACCGCGGCATGGGGTTGGACCGGGACGAGTCGTATTACGCCACCTTCAAGTCCGTCGCGCCCGTCATCGTGGGGTCCGGCCTGACTATCGCGGGAGCGACGTACTGCCTGTCGTTCGCACGCCTGCCCTACTTCACCACCATGGGCGCACCCGTCGCGATCGGCATGCTGGTGATCGTGGCGATCGCCGTCACGCTCGGGCCGGCCGTGCTGTTCCTGGGCAGCCGCGTCGGGCTCTACGAGTCGAAGCGGCCCCCGCAGAGCCGCTTCTGGCGACGGGTCGGTACCGCGGTGGTGCGTTGGCCCGCACCGATTTTCGTCGCCAGCCTGTTCGTGGTGCTGCTCGGCATCGTGGCGATCCCGGGTTACAAGCCGGCCTACAACGACCGCTACTACCTGCCTAAGGAAGCACCGGTCAACCTGGGCTTCGCCGCCGCCGACCGGCATTTCACACAAGCCCGGATGAATCCCGACATCCTGATGGTCGAAGCCGACCACGACATGCGCAACCCCGCGGACATGCTGGTGCTGAACAAGGTCGCCAGCAATGTCATGCATACCGAGGGCATCGCGATGGTGCAGAGCATCACCCGGCCGTTGGGCATTCCGATCCAGCACAGCTCGATTCCGTTCCAAACGAGTGTGCAGGGTCAGACCAGCAACATGAACCTGCCGTTCCAGCGGGACCAACTAGACAACCAGCTGAAAACCGTTGACTCGATGAATGTCTCGATCGACATCCTGGAGAAGCAGTACCAGCTCTCGCTCAAGCAAACGCAGCTCACCCAGGACTCCGCCGCACGGTCACAGGACCTGCTGGAGACCACCAAACAGTTGCGCGACAACATCGCGAACTTTGACGACCAGTTCCGGCCGATGCGGAACTACTTCTACTGGGAACCACACTGCTACGACATTCCCTTGTGCGCCGCGGCCCGGTCGCTGTTCGATTCCCTCGACGGAATCGACGAAGTGACGGACAAAACGGCAGGCGTGCAAGGCAATACCGATCAACTCGCGAATCTCGCACCGCAGTTGACGGCACTGTTGCCGCAGACGATCGCGTCGATGAAGGTCAGCCGCGACCTGGCGCTGGCGTCGTACAACTCGCAGAAGGCTCTGCTGGACCAGATGCAGGCGTCCAACGACACCGCGCTGGCTATGGGTGAGAGCTTCGACCAGGCCAAGAACGACGACCTGTTCTTCCTGCCGCCGGAGGCCTTCCAGAACCCGGACTTCGAGCGCGGCCTGAAGATGTTTGTCTCACCGGACGGCAAGTCGACCCGCATGTTCATCACCCATGAAGGCGATCCGGCGACGGTGGAAGGCATCGCTCGCGTCGACTCCGAGCGTAAGGCCGCCCAAGAGGCGCTGAAGATGTCGTCGTTGTCGAACGCCAAGATCCATCTCGGCGGCGTCGCGGCGACGTATAAGGACATGTCCGACGGCGCGCGGTACGACCTGCTGATCGCGGTGGTGTCGTCGCTGACGCTGATCTTCATGATCATGCTGATCCTGACCCGAAGCGTGGTCGCCGCACTGGTGATCGTCGGTACGGCGGGCAGCTCGATCGCCGCGTCGTTCGGGATCTCGGTGCTGCTCTGGCAGGACCTGTTCGGAATTCAGGTGCAGTGGCTGGTCATGCTGATGTCCGTCATCATCCTGTTGGCGGTCGGCTCGGACTACAACCTGCTACTGGTGTCCCGGTTCAAAGACGAGATCCACGCCGGGCTGAAGACCGGCATCATCCGCTCGATGGCCGGTACCGGTGGCGTGGTGACCTCGGCAGGCCTGGTGTTCGCCGCCACGATGGCGGGGATGATGTTCAGCAAGCTGATTGTGCTGGCCCAGATGGGTTCGACGATCGCGATCGGCCTGCTTATCGACACCTTCATCGTGCGCTCACTGCTGATGCCGTCGATCGCCACGATGCTCGGCCGGTGGTTCTGGTGGCCTCAGGTGGTCTACCCGCGCGGCGACTACCACTTCCTGCCCCCGCAACCGCGGCGTCGATCGAGCGACGACGTGGACACCGCGGCACTACCGGCGCAGACCTAGCAGCGTGCCGCGCTAGCGCCAGCGGTCCAGGATCTCGTTGGCCCGAACCGTCAGCGCACGCTGCCAGAACGGCCCGAAGCTGACGCGTCCGACGCCCAGCGGGCCGAACGACGCCGGATCGTCGGATTCCGGAATCGCGATCGCGTTGACCGGCAATGTCAGCTCAGAAGTCAACCGGCGCATCGTCTCCGGTTCGTGGCGGCCCACCGGGTAGAGCACGTCGGCCCCGGCCGCAGCGGCCTCGGTGAGCCTCGCGATGGCCCGGTCGACCCGGTCGGCGTCGTCGCCGTCGTTGCGCAGGAACAAGTCGGTGCGGGCGTTGACGACCACGTGCACCCCCGCGCTGTCGGCGGCCGTACGCAGTGCGCCGACCAATTCGGCGTGCTCGGCCGAGGAGCGCAGCCGCTTGCCCTCACTGTGCACGGTGTCCTCGATGTTGAGGCCGACGGCCCCGGCGCTCAGCAGTCCGGAGATGAGGCGTTCGGCCGGTTGGGCGTAGCCGGACTCGATGTCCACCGAGACCGGGACATCCACGGCTGCGGTGATCTGGCTGACACGCGCCACGACATCGTCGAAGCTCATCCCCTCACCGTCGGGCTTGCCGACCGAGTCGGCCATCGGATGGCTGCCAACGGTCAGCGCGGCAAATCCGGCCGCCACCGCCAGGGTCGCCGACCAGGCATCCCATACCGTCGGCAGCACCACCGGGTTACCCGGCTGATGCAGCGCCAACAACGCCTGGGCATGTTGGGCGAGACTGCTCTTCTCGGACACGGGGTCCCCTCTCTCTGGTTGGTGTTGATCCTGGGCCGTACAACACGACTGCCGCAATGCCATTTCCGACGTGACCTGTCTCACGTTGCGTTCCAAATGTGGCTAGCATCGGTTGTCGTACTGTGATCCATGACACCTTCAGCCCGGGGAGGTCCCGTTGTCCACCACCACAGAATTGGCCGAACTTCACCATCTGATTGGCGGATTGCGGCGTTGCGTGACCTCTCTGAAGTCGCGCTACGACGACACTCCGGCAATGCGCCGGATCGTCAACGACGCCGAGCGCATCCTCAATGACGTGGAGCTTCTCGACATCGACGCGAATGAGCTTGCCCTAACCCAGCAAACCGTCGTGGCGTCCGGAGAGAAGATCGGAATCCCCGACACCCCATACGACTCCGCGTTCTGGCGAGACGTTGACGACGAGGGCGTGGGCGGCCACAACCGTCGCTGACCCGAATTTAACCGGGTGCCGTGATCTAGGTACCCTCCGATGAGTTCACGCGAAGGGGATCACAGTAGATGAGCGCACCTGCGACTAATCGCCCTAAGACCGGTGTCTTCTCGTCCGGTCGTGCCCAGATATCGCAACGCACCCTGCGGACCGACAACTGGCTGAAGTCACCCGTCATCATCGACCTCGGCTTTGCCGCGTTCGTCATCTACGCGACGGTGCGAGCATTCCTGCAGAACAACTACTACGTGGCCGAGTACCGCTACCTGACGCCGTTCTACTCGCCGTGCGTCAGCACCGGCTGCGTACCCGAAGCCAGCCACTTCGGCCAGTTCCTGCCCGACGTGTGGTGGCTGCCCTATGCGGCGCTGTCGCTGCCCTTCCTGTTGCTGTTCCGGTTGACCTGCTACTACTACCGCGGTGCCTACTACCGCACGGTCTGGCAGGCCCCTACCGCATGCGCGGTGGCCGAGCCGCACGCGAAATACACTGGTGAGACCCGTTTTCCGCTGATCATCCAGAACACTCACCGGTACTTCTTCTACATCGCCGGCATCATCTCGCTGATCAACACCTACGACGCGATCGTCGCCTTCCACTCCGACAACGGCCCCGGTGGCTTCGGATTCGGGCTGGGCAACATCATCCTGGTGGCCAACGTGGTGATGCTCTGGATCTACACGATCTCCTGCCACTCCTGCCGGCACGTCACCGGTGGCCGGCTCAAGCACTTCTCGAAGCATCCGGTGCGGTATTGGATCTGGACCCAGGTCAGCAGGCTCAACACCCGCCACAAGCAGTACGCCTGGATCACTCTCGGCACCCTGATGCTCACCGATTTCTACGTCGCGCTGGTGGCCAGTGGCACCATCTCCGACCTGAGATTCGTTGGCTGACAAACACTTTGAATACCCACAGCTTTAGCGAGGTCAAATGACGGTGGAAGTCGAACGGCATTCCTACGACGTGGTCGTGATCGGTGCCGGCGGCGCGGGCCTACGAGCGGTGATCGAGGCCCGGGAACGGGGCCTGAAGGTCGCCGTAGTCACCAAGTCGCTGTTCGGCAAAGCGCACACGGTGATGGCCGAGGGTGGCTGCGCCGCTGCGATGCGCAACGTCAACACCAAGGACAGCTGGCAGGTGCACTTCGGTGACACCATGCGCGGTGGCAAGTTCCTCAACAACTGGCGGATGGCCGAACTGCACGCCCAGGAAGCCCCCGACCGGGTCTGGGAGCTCGAGACCTACGGCGCCCTGTTCGACCGCACCAAAGAAGGCAAGATCAGCCAGCGCAACTTCGGTGGCCACACGTACCCGCGGTTGGCGCACGTCGGCGACCGTACCGGCCTGGAGATCATCCGCACCCTGCAGCAGAAGATCGTCTCGCTGCAGCAGGAGGACAAGAAGGAACTCGGCGACTACGAGGCCCGCATCAAGGTCTTCCACGAGTGCGCGATCACCGATCTGATCAAGGACGGCCCGGAAAACGGTGGGCGGATCGCGGGCGCCTTCGGGTACTGGCGCGAGACCGGCAAGTTCATCCTGTTCGAGACGCCTGCCGTGGTGCTCGCCACCGGCGGCATCGGTAAGTCGTTCAAGGTGTCGTCGAACTCGTGGGAGTACACCGGCGACGGACATGCGCTCGCACTCCGTGCGGGTTCCGGCCTGATCAACATGGAGTTCATCCAGTTCCACCCCACCGGCATGGTCTGGCCGCTGTCGGTGAAGGGCATCCTGGTCACCGAGGGTGTCCGCGGTGACGGCGGAGTCCTGAAGAATTCCGAAGGCAAGCGCTTCATGTTCGACTACATCCCCGACGTGTTCAAGGGGCAGTACGCCGAAACCGAGGAAGAAGCCGATCAGTGGCTCAAGGACAACGACTCCGCGCGCCGCACCCCTGACCTGCTGCCCCGCGACGAGGTCGCCCGCGCCATCAACGACGAGGTCAAGGCCGGCCGTGGCACCCCGCACGGCGGCGTCTACCTCGACATCGCCACGCGCATGCCCGCCGAGGAGATCAAGCGCCGGCTGCCGTCGATGTACCACCAGTTCATCGAGCTGGCCGAAGTCGACATCACCAAGGACATGATGGAAGTCGGTCCGACCTGTCACTACGTGATGGGCGGCATCGAGGTCGATCCCGACACCGGTGCCGGCGCCACCCCCGGGCTGTTCGCCGCGGGCGAGTGTTCGGGCGGTATGCACGGATCGAACCGCCTCGGCGGCAACTCGCTGTCCGATCTGCTGGTGTTCGGCCGGCGGGCCGGACTGGGAGCCTCCGACTACGTCCGGGCCCTCGCGCAACGTCCCGCGGTGTCGGATACAGCGATCGAAGAGGCCACCAAGCTGGCGCTTTCGCCGTTCGAGCCGAAGGCCAATCCCGAGAACCCCTACACCCTGCACTCCGAGCTGCAACAGTCGATGAACGACCTTGCGGGCATCATCCGCAAGGAGGGCGAGCTTCAAGAGGTTCTGGTCAAGATCGACCAACTGAAGAAGCGCTACGCCAACGTCGTCGTCGAGGGTGGCCGCATCTTCAACCCGGGTTGGCACCTGGCGATCGATCTGCGCAACATGCTGCTGGTCAGCGAATGTGTGGCGAAGGCCGCGCTGCAGCGGACGGAAAGCCGTGGTGGGCACACCCGCGATGACTTCCCGAAGATGGACGCCGGGTGGCGCAACAAGCTGCTGGTGTGCAAGGTTGCCGAGCCCGCCGCCGACGGTGTCGCCGCAGTGGTCCCCGAGGTCGAGGTGACGCCCGAGCAGCAGCCGGCGATGCGGCCCGATCTGCTGGCGACGTTTGAGCTGTCCGAACTCGAGAAGTACTACACCGACGACCAATTGGCCGAGCACCCGGACCGGAAGGGCTGAGAATGGCTGCTTACGACGCGAAACTGCGGGTTTGGCGCGGCGACGAAGCCGGCGGCGACCTGCAGGACTACACGGTCGAGGTCAACGACGGCGAGGTGGTGCTCGATATCGTCCACCGCCTGCAAGCCACCCAGGCCGGCGACCTCGCGGTGCGGTGGAACTGCAAGGCCGGCAAGTGCGGTTCCTGCTCGGCGGAGATCAACGGCCGGCCGCGACTGATGTGCATGACCCGGATGTCGACGTTCGGCGAGGACGAGGTCGTGACGATCACGCCGATGCGGACGTTCCCGGTGATGCGTGACCTGGTCACCGACGTGTCCTTCAACTACGAGAAGGCACGGGAGATCCCGTCGTTCACTCCACCGAAGGACCTGCAGCCCGGCGACTACCGGATGCAGCAGGAGGACGTGAACCGCAGCCAGGAATTCCGCAAGTGCATCGAATGCTTCCTGTGCCAGGACGTGTGCCACGTCAACCGCGACCACGAAGAGAACAAGAAGTCGTTCGCCGGGCCGCGCTACCTGATGCGGCAGGCCGAGCTGTCGATGCATCCGCTGGACACCATCGACCGTCGCGACATGGTCCAGGAGGAGAACGGCCTCGGCTTCTGCAACATCACCAAGTGCTGCACCGAGGTGTGCCCCGAGCACATCAAGATCACCGACAACGCGCTGATCCCGATGAAGGAACGCGTGGCCGACAAGAAGTACGACCCGGTGGTGTGGTTGGGCAACATACTGTTCCGCAAGAAGTAGGCGGATCAGGCTCAGGGGCCGTGAGAATCTTCGGATTCTCGCGGCCCTTTAAATTGCCGGGATGTGGGTAGCCTCGAACCATGGGGACTGTCCATAGCGTCAACGACATCCGCACCGCGATCCGTGAGCTGTCCGCCCGCGCCGAGTTGGCCCGCAAGGAGGGCCGGCCCGAGGATGCGGCCGAACTCGAGCAGCGCGTCGCCGCCTATCGCGACGAACTTGCCGAGAAGCCCTGAGGGCCGGTGCTCCGATCAGGCTGGGCTAGGCGCCGAGTCTGCGAAATGTGCTGCGGTGGAACACGATCGGCGGTACGTCATGCACCTTGATTTCGTGAACGTGCAGGACGACGATGGTGTGGTCGCCGGCCGGCACCAGCTGCTCGATCGAGCTCTGCAACCACACGCTGGTGCCGTGTACGAACACCGCACCGCTGGAGTGCGAGTGCGTCTCCAGCCCGGCGAACCGGTCGCCGGTCTTGGCCGCCAGGGTGCGGGCCGCCACGTCGTGCGATTCGCCGAGAAGGCTGATGCCGAGGGACGGCAGGTCCTTCAGCTTCGGCCACGTCTCGGAGTTGTTCTGCACACAGAACGAGACCAGCGGTGGGTCCAGCGACACCGGCACGAAGGTGCTGGCGGCCAGACCGACGCGGACACCGTCGACTTCCGCGGCGATCGCGATGACACCCGACGGGAAATGGCCGAACGCCTCGCGCAGCGAGGCGGGGCTCAGTTCTGCGTTGCTCATAACACGTTCATTTTCACACGTAACTGCGGGCGGCGGCCACAATAGGTCCCGCCCCTGAGTCAACTGACACACGTAGGGCCCGGCGCTGTTCAAATGTACGTTGAGTAGCCTTGGGAAGTGCTGAACGCCTCCATCCTGTCCGTGCTGCGCGAACGTGCTGATGCGACGCCAGACGACGTGGCCTTCACATTCACCGACTACGACCGGGATTGGAACGGCGTCGCCGAGACCCTCACGTGGGCTCAGCTGCACCGGCGCACCCTCAACGTCGCGCAGGAAATCAGCCAGCACGGCGCGCGCGGCGACCGGGCGCTGATCATCGCACCGCAGGGCCTGGCGTATATCGTCGCGTTTCTTGGGGCCATGCAGGCCGGCTTCATCGCGGTCCCGCTCTCGGTGCCCGTGCCGGGTTCGCACGACGAGCGGGTCAGCGCGGTGGTGACCGATACGTCGCCAGCGGTGGTGCTGACCACCTCCGCGGTGTTCGAGGTGGCCGCGCAGTATGTGGACGACGGCGCCGCGGTGATCGCCACGATCGCCGTAGACACCCTCGATCTCGACGCCGGCCACCCTGTCAGCGACGAGCTGCCCGACGCCGGGGACATCGCGTATCTGCAATACACGTCAGGGTCGACCCGACTGCCGGCCGGCGTGATGATCTCGCACCGCAACGTGGTGGCGAATTTCGACCAGTTGATGACCGAGTACGTACCCCAGTACGGTGGCAAGTTTCCTCGCGAGACCGGCCTGGTCTCGTGGCTGCCGTTCTACCACGACATGGGTCTGGTGCTCGGGATCGCTGCACCCATCCTCAGCGGCAACCCGGCCGATCTGATGAGCCCGATCGCGTTCCTGAGTCGCCCGGCACGATGGTTGCAGGCGATGGCGCGCCAGGACAAAGCCTGGTCGGGCGCACCGAACTTCGCGTTCGACCTCACCGCGCGGCGCGCCACCGACGAGGAACTGTCCGGCCTCGATCTCGGCGGAATCATCGGCATCATCAACGGAGCCGAACGCATCCACCCCGAGACTTTGGTGCGGTTCAATGAGCGCCTGGCGCCCCACGGCTTTCGGCCCGAGATGGTGGTGCCCTCCTATGGTCTGGCCGAGTCGACGGTCTTCGTCGCCAGCGGCGGTGCGAACCGCGCACCCGAGGTGGTCGAATTCGACGCCGAGGAACTGACACAGGGCAACGCCATTCGCAAACCCGGTGGCACGCAGCTGTTGCGGTACCAACTACCTGCGTCGCCGCTTGTGCGGATCGTCGATGCCGAGACCGGTCAACCGTCCCCGGACGGCACCGTCGGCGAGATCTGGACCCACGGTGAGAATGTCGCGGGAGGGTATTGGCGCAAACCCGAACAGACCGGTTCCGCGTTCGGCGCGACGCTGACCAATCCGCCGGCGAATACCCCCGGCGCCGGGTGGCTACGCACCGGCGATCAGGGTTTCGTCTCCGAGGGTGACCTCTTCATCGTGGGGCGGATCAAGGACATGCTGATCGTCCGCGGCCGCAACCACTACTCCGATGACATCGAGGCGACAGTCCAGAAGATCACCGGTGGCCGGGTCGCGGCCATCGCGGTGTCCGACGAGGAGAGTGAAAGGCTCGTCACCGTCGTGGAGCTCAAGAGGCGCGACGATACCGACCTCGGAGCGGTGAAAAGCGATGTGGTCGCGGCTATTTCGCGTGCTCACGGACTGCAGGTGGCCGACATCGTTCTCATCGAACCCGGGTCCATACCGACCACCACCAGCGGCAAGATCCGCAGGGCCGCGTGCGTCGAACAGTATCGGCAGGGACAGTTCGTGCGGTTGGACGCGTAGCAGCCGATCAGCCGATGTGGTTCACCCTGCTGGTGATGGCTGCGGCCGTCAGTCTGGAACCGTTTCGCATCGGGATGTCGGTGTTGATGTTGAATCGCCCGAGCCCGCATCTGCAGCTGGCCGCGTTCCTGGGTGGCGGCTTCCTGATGGGTTTGACGGTGGGCGCGGTGGTGCTGTTCGCGCTGGAATCGCACATCCCCGCCTCGGCGCATTTCACCCTGCCGAGGGTCCAGCTCGTGATCGGTGTGCTGGCCCTGGCCGCCGCGGTTATCGTGGCGGTGACCAAGGGCCGCCGCAACCGGACCGTGCCGCCGTGGTTGAGCCGCCTGCTCGACGGCCCATCGTTGTGGGTCGCCGTCGTCGCCGGTTTGGGTATCGCGCTGCCATCGGTGGACTACCTGGCAGCGTTGGCTGTAATCGCCTCGGGCACAACGGACTACACCATCCGGTTCGGAGCCCTCATCGCGTTCAACGTGGTGGCCTTCGCATTGGTGGAGATTCCGCTGCTCGCGTACCTCATGGCCCCGCAGCGCACCCACGCCGCGATGACCTCACTACATGGCTGGGTCCGCGCACGGCGCCGCCGGGAGGTTGCAGCACTGCTGGCAGTCGTCGGCGTCGTGCTACTCACGGCGGGGCTTATCGGCGTTTGAGCTCAGTGCGCGCTCGGTCCGTGGTTCAGCACGTACTGCGCGCCCGCGAGCAACTGCGACAGCGGATCGGTGCCGCCACCGAACGCGGCCTGAGTAGCCGGTGCAGTGACAGCGGCCGGGTCGTACCCGTGCACCGGATCGACCTCGATCGGCGCGGTAAGCGGATCGTCGTTACGCGAATACCCGGCGTCCACAGACGGTTTCAGCACTGCGTCCAACTTGTTGAGCGTGTCTTCGTCCACACCCGCGTACTTGAACGGCAACACCAACGGAAGGTGCTGTTCGGGGATCAGATACGACGTCGTCTTCGCGCCCCTGGAATTGATGGTGGTCCGGATGTTCTGCGGCGGAACCATGCTGGGATTGGTGAACGCCACCGCGGTATGACCGGTCGCGAGCCCTACGACCGCGTTGAGCAGAGACATCCAATTGTCCTGCCGGTCCGGCCAATCGGCGATGCTGTCGTAGGCGGAGACGAACCGGTAGGAGTCGTACTGGCTGTCCACCTGCGGTGGCATCTGGTAGTCGAGCGCCGGAACGACACTGCCCACCGGGAAGTTCTGCGCCAGGAATCCCGCGCCGAACGCGTGCGGCGAAATCGGATCGCCATACGTCGCGAACGACAGCTGATCCGGCGGCGGTGCGTTCGGATCGGTGGCCAGCCGGTTCTGCACGGCGTTGAGCACCATCGCGCCCTCGGACAGCCCGATGGCCGTACCGGGGCCGCCTTCCTGGACAGCCCGAATGACGTTGCCCTCACCCTCATCGACCGACTCGCCGATGCTGGGTCCGTCGATGCCCAGGCCGGGGAAGTTGTCCTCGAGTTTGCCGATGCCGGGGAACAAGCGCTCAAGCGTGTGGCCCTGAACCTGCCCGGCCGGGTAGTCGACGATTTGCCGATTCAGGCCGGGGAACCAGTCCGCGCCAGTGCGGCGGATGTACTCGTCATAGGGAATGCCGAGAACGTGAGCCCCGCCGAGGGCATATCCCCGGCCCGGCGTACCGATCGGCGTGGGGCCGTCACCCTGTGAACCGCCCGGTGACGGCTGATCGGCGGCGGCGATGCCGCCGGTGGCGCACAGCGTGATCACGGTGGTCGCCGCAGCGAGTAGCTTTTTCATGCCTTGACGCTCCCCTGCGAGCTCGATCGTGACGGCCACCAGTTCGCCTTTCCGACCAGCGTAGCCATGGCGGGTACGGTCACCGTCCGCACCAGGAAGGTGTCCAGCAGGATCCCGGCGCCGATGACGAACCCGCCCTGGACAACGGTACCGATGCTGGAGAACAACAGGCCCCACATCGACGCCGCGAATATCAATCCGGCCGCGGTGATCACACCACCGGTCGACGACAGCGTCCGGATGACGCCGTACCTCATGCTGGCCGCGGACTGGTCCCGCAGTCGTGACGCGAACAGCAGGTTGTAGTCGGCTCCCACCGCAACCAGCACGACGAATGCCAGTGGCGGCACCGTCCAGTGCAGCTGTTGATGAAACAGATACTGGAAGACCAGGACGCCGATACCGAGCGCCGCGAAGTACGAAAGCACCACGGAACCAACCAGATACAGCGGCGCGATGATGGCCCGCAGTAACAGCATCAGCGTCAGCAACACCACGATCAGCGTGATGGCGATGATGAAGCGGATGTCCTTCTGGTAATAGTCGCGGGTGTCGCGCAGGGCGGCAGGGTAGCCGCCCATCGATACCGTGGCGTCGGCCAAGGAGGTGTTCGGCTGTGCGCTGCGCGCGGCATCACTGATGGCATTGACCTGATCCATCGCCGCCGCGCTGAACGGATCGAGCTTGGTCAGCACCAGGTACCGCACCGAGTGCCCGTCCGGCGAGATGAACATCTTCGACGCCATCTTGAAGTCGGGCAGCTCGAGGACCTCGGGGGGAATGTTGAACCCCGCCATAGCCGGGGACGCGGCATTCTGCTTCATCGACAGCAGGAACGCGGCGGCCTGGTCGAGGCCGGTACGCATCAGCTTGATCTGATCGACCACCTGGTCCACGCCGTTGGACACTTCCCGGCTGCCGCTCGCGGCGCGATCAGCACCTTGCCGCAGTTGGCTGGCACCAGCCTGAGCGCCACCGGGCGAGTCCAGCCCCATCTGGTGTATGAGCTTGGTCAGCCTGGCGAAGGCGTCGTTGAGCTGATTCAACGTTGCGTTGAGCGACTGCTTGTCCTGCATCGACTGCAGTTGGTTTGCCAGCGAATTGATTTCGTCGAGAGTGCCGTCGTTGCGCGCGTCGGCCAACGCCTGGAAGTGGCCGCGGGTTTCGGCGCAGGACGGATCCAGGTCGCAGACGGCGTTGCCGTGCAGTGCCACCAACACCGGACCCACCCAGGCGAACATGTCCCTGGCCGCCGTGAAGTTCACACCCATCGAATTGCCCAGCCGGTTGACCGCGTTGACGAGTTTGGCCGCGACGTCGACGTTCTTCACCAGCTTGTCGCCGCCGTACTGGCCGCGGATCGACGTGAAGGCTTGGGCCACCGACTGGATGCCGGTAGCGATCTGGCTGACCTGGCCCCGGACGTCGCCGAGATTGTTCGCCAGCGTGTTGGCACCGCCGGCCAGCCGATTCAGATCACTCATGTTGTCACCGATGAGTTTTGAGCCCAGGCCCAGCCGGTCGCCGACCAGACCGGCCTGATACGTGGCGCGGAACTCCTGCGGCACCTCGCCCAGCGGCCGGGTGATACCGCTGACCATCGCGATGTCGGGTACCTGACTGATGCGTTCCGCCATCTGTTCGAGGTCGGCGAGCGCCCGCGGGTTGCGCAGATCGCGCGGCGAGCGGACCAGCACGTAGGAGGGAATGGACTGGTTGAGGTTGAAATGCCGTTCCAGCGCGGTGTACCCCACCGAGCTGGGATCAGAGGGAGACACCGACTTGCGGTCGTCATAGTTGTAGTGCGCCAAACTCACGCAGCTGGCGAGCAGGATCAGGATCAGCAGGCTGGCCACCAGATGGGCGCGCGGCCTGCGCACGATGCGAATGCCGGACCGGCGCCACCACAGGGCGGTCAGCTCGCGCCGCGGCGTGATCCAGCCGCGTGGGCCGGCGAGCACGATGATGGCCGGCAACAACGTCATTGCGGCCAGGTATGCCACCCCGACGCCGACCGCCGATGACACACCGACGGTGGAGAACACCCCCATCTTCGCAAAGCTGACGCCCAGGAATGTGATCCCGATGGTGGCCGCAGATGCGGTGATCACTTTCCCCACCGAGGTCAACGCTTCTCGCACCGCTCCGTCGGAGCCTTCACCGCGCCGCATGTAGTCGTGGTAGCGGCTGATCAGGAAGACGGCGTAATCGGTTCCGGCGCCGGCGATGATCGCGCTCAACAGAATGATGGCCTGGTTCGAGACCCCCAGACCGGTGACCTGCGACAGGCCCGCGACTACCGACTGCGCCAATACCAGCGAGATTCCGATGCCGATCAGGGGCAGCAGCATCGTGATCGGATTGCGGTACACGATCAGCAGTACGAGCAGCACCAGAGCACCGATGGCAAGCTCGATCGGCAACCGGTCCCGCTGGCCCGCCACGGTCAGGTCGGCGACAGTCGCAGCGGGTCCGGTCAGGTGCACGTCCAGCGGACTGCCCGCGGTGGTCTGTTTGACGATATTGGACACGCGCTTGTACGCGTCGTAGGACTGCGGGGTCCCCAATGCACCCGCGAGCCCCACCGGCACCACCCAGGATTTATTGTCCTTACTCGTCAAAAACGAACGGAGAGCGGGCGTCTCGACGAAATCCTGCAGCATCACGACGTCGTGCTGGTCATCGCGCAGTGCGGTGACCAGCTTGCGGTAGGTCGCTTCGTGAGCCGGATTCAAACCACGCTCGTCGGTCAGCACCACCAGCAGCAGGTCGTCTCCGCCCGGCTCCTTGAACGCCTCGGTCATCTGCCGGGCCGCCACGCTGGACGGAGCGTCGGCAGGAAGCATCGACAACGGATGCTTCTGAGCCATCTCGTTCAGGCTCGGTAACGTCAGCGGCAACGCAACCGCCAGGGCGACCCAGACTCCGATAACAGCCCAGGGCCACCGCACCACAAAATTGGTCAGCCGTCGCACAATTTCCTCACACGGCGCAAAGCCCTCAGGCCCCGCGCTCCTTCATTGCATTCAACAACAACGTCACCATTGCCCGCTGTCGGCGATCCGTTCGCATACCGACTTCATCGACTCGATGTAGCGGGCGACCGATTTCTGGGCGGTCGGATTGTCCGGGAACATCACCGCCATCGCGGTGCCGGCCTCGTACCGGAAGATATAGATCGTCAGCTGGTAGCTGAACCGCCCGTCGGAGTAGATCCCGATGTTGTTCGAGTAGCCCATGTCAGCGGCCGCAAGGACCGCGTTGAGCGGTGCGGCGCCGCCATGCAGGAAGTTCGAGACCGGGAAGTTCGGATGCGGCTTCTCCAACCACGGCGCCAGTTCCAGCACCCGGTAATAGGGCACCCGCGCCAGGCTCAAACCGGAATCGAACGAGGACTGAGCCGCCCAGGCGGCCTCACCGAATGTGGTCGCGGCGATCGGGACGGTGATCGGCACCAACCCGGTGAACCAGCCCTGGGTGGTGAAGTTGTCCGACGTCCTACGGGTGTCTCTGGGCGTGAGCCCGTAATAGGTTGTCGCACCGGTCAATTCATGGTCCACCATGGCGGTGCAGGCGAACAGGCCGCCGACGAAACGAACACCGGCCGCCGTGCACGCCGCTTCGAATCGCGTGGTCTGATCGGCATCCAGAATCATGTCGCCCACCATGTCGGCGACGGTCGGTTCCAGCGCGCTACCCAGCGGCAGGGGGAACTCAGGCAACGTGCCGTTGTTGTTCTCGGCAAACTCGATCCAGGCGCGGACCTCCGGCGAATCCACCGTCAAATCGGAAGTGGCTTCGCGCTCCTGAAGACAGAAATCGTCGAAGCTGCCGGCCTCCGGCAGTGCCATGGGTTGGCCCGTCATCGTCAGCGACGTGTACATGCCGTGGGCCTCGAGCATGGTGATCCCGATCAGCGCCGCGTCCCCGTGGACATGGTCGATGCTGGCGTAAAAATCGAAATGATCTTCAGCCTGCACGACGCCGAAAGAAAAGCAGCCCCATTCCATCGGAGTGGGAATGTCCACAATATGCTTACGCGCGTCCTCGGCCGCCATCACGCCGTTGTCGATGGGCTCGAATTCGATATCGGCGGGATCAGAAATAGTCCGCCTGACAATCTCTCCCGATCCGGCGTATTCGAACCAACTCCGGTAGGTGTCGTGACGACGCAGATACGCGTTCAGTGCATGATTCATCGCGTCGATATCGCATTTACCAGGAACTTCGCAGGTGGCGATGATCTGCCGCGAATAGTCGAGACCAGCCGCGTCCTGCTCGTAAACACCGCGAATATGCTGGCCCTGCATATAGCTGACGGGCACCGAGCTGACGGGCGCTTGCCGCGCCTTCTCCATTGCCGCTTGGGTCGGATGCCAGGAAATCACCGCACCGGGTCTCGGCGACCAATCATCGATTGTGCCGATGGTGATCTTCCCGATGTGCAAAATTCCCCTCCCAGATCGACAGCGGCTACGGCCTCCAGACCGATACACCTGGTGGCCAGACCAAGATAGCGCCTGTGCCCGAGGTGGTCCCCGCACGGTCCGGAAAGCCGCTGGTCAAAAGTGGTGACTAAAGGCCCTAAATAAGCGCGTAACCCCTGGCCACGCACCTGTCGACGACGAATCGAAACCCGTCGTTTCAGCAACGTGCGTGCAATACTGACCGTCGGGAGATGAGCCGGCCGTCGCTGTCGGGAGCTGACCGAGCCGAGGCCGTTCGGAAGTTGTTCCTGGCCAGACGTGGTCTCCCACGACAGCGCAGCGACACTTCACCGGCCCGATGGGGAGAACACACACCTGATGGCACCTACCGAACGTCCGACGCAGCAGACGCCCAGTTACGCGATCATCGGTTACGCGGCACGTCTTCCCGGAGCCGCAGATGCGGACCAGTACTGGGACGTCCTACACAACGGTAGGGACGCGATTTCGGAGGTCCCCGCCGACCGGTGGGACGTCGAGGAATTCTTCGACTCCGACCCGGACGCGGCCGGCAAGATGGTCACTCGGCGGGCCGGGTTCGTCGACGATGCCACCGGGTTCGACGCACCGTTCTTCGGGGTGTCGGCCCGCGAAGCCAACCTGATGGACCCGCAGCATCGTCTGCTGCTCGAGACCTCGTGGCGAGCGGTCGAGCATTCCGGTACTGCCCCAACGGCTTTGGCGAACAGCAGGACCGGCGTATTCATTGGTTTGGCCACCCATGACTTCCTCGGCATGGCCTCGGATGCGCTGACCTACCCCGAGATCGAGGCCTACCTGGCGGTCGGTACTTCGAGCGCCGCGGCCGCGGGCCGGATCAGCTACCGATTGGGGCTGCAGGGCCCCGCGGTCACCGTCGACACCGCGTGCAGCTCGTCGCTGGTTGCCATTCACCAGGCCTGCCAGGCGCTGCTCCTCGACGAATGCGATCTGGCTCTCGCCGGCGGAGTGAACGTCATCCTCAGCCCGGCCACGATGATCACGTTCTCGAACTCGCGGATGCTGGCCCCCGACGGCCGGTGCAAGACGTTCGACGCCTCGGCCGACGGCTACGTGCGCGGTGAGGGATGCGGTGTCCTCGCCATCAAGCGCCTGGACGACGCGATCCGCGACGGTGATCACATTCGCGCGGTGATCCGCGGCAGCGCGGTCAACCAAGACGGCGCATCCGGCGGGTTGACGGTGCCCAACGGCGTCGCCCAGCAGCGGGTCATCGCTGAGGCGCTGGAGCGCGCCGGCCTGACGCCCACCGATATCAACTACCTCGAGGCGCACGGAACGGGAACCTCGCTGGGCGACCCGATCGAGGTTCAGGCCGCGGCCGCCGCCCTCGGTAAAGGTCGCGGGGCGGACCAGCCGCTGCTGATCGGATCGGCGAAAACCAACATCGGCCACCTGGAGGCCGCCGCGGGTGTGGCCGGCGTCCTGAAGGTCGTGCTGTCGCTCGAGCACTCCGAGCTGCCCCCGCACCTGAACTTCAAGAACCCGTCCCCGCACATCCCCTGGGATCGGATCCCGGTGCAGGTCGTCGACAAAGCGCGCCCGTGGGAGCGCTCCGACCGGCCCCGCATCGCCGGCGTCAGCTCGTTCGGGTTCTCCGGTACCAATGCGCACGTCATCCTCGAAGAGGCACCGGTCACCGCGCCGGTCACCGCCGACGCGCAGTCGGACGACCGCCGGTTCGCCGTACTTCCGCTGTCCGCGCGCACCCCGGCCGCCCTGGTGCAGGCCGCCGAGCACTACCGCAGCTGGTTGGGTGCACATCCGGACGCCACCCTCGCCGACGTGTGCCTCACCGCCGGGGCGGGCCGAGCCCACTTCGAGCAGCGGGCCGCTCTCGTCGTCAATTCCGTCGAGTCCGCCCGCGAGCTGCTCGGTGCGCTCGCCGATGACCTGCCCGCGCCCGGTCTGGTGCGCGGCGACTGTGTCGACGCACCCAAGACCGCCTGGTTGTTCCCGGGCCAGGGCAGTCAGTACGCCGGCATGGCCCGCGAGCTCTTCGAGACCGAACCGGTGTTCGCCGAGACCATGACGCGCTGCGCCGAGGCTGTGGCGGACGTACTCGAAAGGCCTTTGCTGGACGTCATCTTCGATCGGGATGGCGCGGAGGCCCTCAAGCAGACCCGGCACGCCCAGCCCGCGATCTTCGCGGTCGAGATGGGGTTGGCCAGGTTGTGGCAGTCGTGGGGCTTCGAACCCGACGTGGTGCTCGGTCACAGCGTCGGTCAGTACTCCGCGGCTTGTGTCGCGGGGATTTTCAGCATCGAGGACGGCGCGCGCCTGCTGGCCGAGCGGGGTCGCATGTTCGGCGACCTGCCCACAGGTGGACGGATGTGCGCGGTCTTCGCCGACCCGGACCGGGTGGAGAGCCTGACCGACGAATTCCCGAGCCTGTCGGTGGCCGCCTATAACGGCGCCAACACGGTGCTGTCGGGACCGGCCGCCGATTTGGAGCGCGCGATCGCCCAGCTGTCCGACGACGGTGCCCGCTGCGACTGGCTGGACACCAGCCATGCGTTTCACTCATCGCTGCTCGATCCGGCGCTGGACGCCTTCGAGTCCTTTGCCAACGGCTTTGAATTCGCGGCACCCGAACGGATTCTGGTGTGCAACCGGACCGGTGCCGCGCTGGGCCGCAACGCCAAGCTCGATGGACAGTACTGGCGCCGCCATGCCCGTCAGCCGGTGCAGTTCGCCAAGGGTGTGGCAACGCTGGCCGAACTCGGCTGTGCGCTGCTTCTCGAGGTTGGCCCGCAGCCGGTGCTCACCGCCGCGGCACTGCGAGCCTGGCCCGACCCGTCGACGGCGCCCAAGGCTGTTGCGTCGCTGCGCCGCAACGGCGCCGACCACCGCCAGCTGACCGAAGCCCTGGCTGGTGCGTACGTCGCCGGACATGTGCCGGACTTCGGCGCACTGGTGCGCGAGCCTGCCCGCAAACTCGACCTGCCGACCTACCCGTTCCAGCATCGCCAGTACTGGTATCAGAGCAAGCATGCCCAGCCCGCCGCGAACGATGCCGCGCGCACCGAAGCCGTCCAGCTGCTCGAGGACGGACGGATCGAGGAACTCGCCGCATTGCTCGGCGCGGACGGAAGCACCACGACCGCCGAGGTGCTGAGCAAGCTTGCCGCCCAACACAACCGGCAGAGAAGCGCGCAATCGATCGCCGACATCCGCTACGAGGTCCGCTGGCAGAAGGCGCTGGGCTCCTCGACGGAGGTTGGGGAAGGAGCGGCCTGGCTGCTCATCGGCGACGACACCCCCGTCATGCGACCACTGGTCGACGCGCTGACCACGCACGGCCACCGACACCGGGTTCTCGGCTTGCCGGTGTCCGACGCCGACGAGGAGCGGTTGGTCGCCGAACTGACTGCCGCCGTACAGGACGAGCCGGCACTGCGCATCCTGCATGTCTCGGCGCTGGACTCCGACGGCGGGTCGTCGATGCGGTCGTTGCTGCGGATGCAGCATCGGGTGCTTGGCGGCACCCAACGCCTGTTCCGCGCCGCCGCCGCAGCCGAACTGCGCACCCCCATCTGGGTTCTGACCCAAGGGGCGCAACATGTTACCGACACCGACACGGTGTCACCGGAGCAGAGCAGTCTGTGGGGGTACTGCCGCGTCGCCGCGCTGGAATACCCGCAGGTATGGGGTGGCCTCGCTGACCTGTCCGGCACTGGAACCGACGAATGGTCGCGCCTGATCAAGCAGGTCGTCTCGGCGTCGCCCGGTGAAGACCAGATCGCCTTGCGTGGCAACGCCGTTCACGTCCCGCGGTTGGTCCGGCGGACCGGCCAGCCGAACTCTACACCGCTCGAATTACGCTCGGCGGCAACATATCTGGTTACCGGCGGTCTCGGCTCTATCGGACTGGAGATCGCCGGATATCTGGCCGCGCACGGCGCCCGCCAACTGGTGCTGACCAGCCGGCGAACGCCCGACGAGACCGCGCAGCGCCGGATCGACGCGCTCAGCGAACAGCACGGCTGCACGGTCCGGGTGATCGCGGCCGACGTCGCCGATCCGCACGACGTCGCACGCCTGCTGGCCACGGTGCAGGCCGAGCTCCCGCCGCTGGCCGGCATCGTGCATGCGGCCGGCGAGAACAGCACCACCCCGCTGAGCTCGCTGGACAGCACCGAAGTCGACCGAGTGTTCTCTGGAAAGGTCTGGGGTGCTTGGTATCTCAGTGAAGCCAGCGCCGATCTGAAACTGGACTTCTTCCTGTCCACCTCGTCGATCTCGTCGGTGTGGGGTAGCTACGGCCAGAGCGCCTACAGCGCGGCCAACGCCTTCCTCGACGGGTTGACCTGGCGGTTGCGGGAACGCGGCGTCCCCGGCATCAGCGTCAACTTCGGGCCCTGGTCGGCGGGCATGGCCGACCAGGACGCTCGAGCCCAGCTGGATCGGCGCGGGATCCGAACCCTCTCCCCCACCGATGCGCTGGCCGGGATGGCCGACGTCATGGCCGCCGCCGGTTCCCAGGGACCGGCCGAAGCCGTGGTGGCGCGAATCGACTGGGCCCGTTTCCTGCCGATCTACCTGCAGGCCGGCCGCCGGTCGTTGCTGGCGGAGGTGGCCCGCGAGGTTCCCGAGTCGTTGCCCGCGGCAACCGGAGCGTCGGGCACCACCCGACTGGTCGAACAGCTCACCGCCGCGCCGGTGCAGCAGCGCAAGAAGCTGGTCCTGGAGTACCTGCGCAACACCGTCGCGGAGGTGACCCGAGTCGACGCGGCGGAGGTCCGCGAAGAGGCCGGATTCTTCGACCTCGGTATGGACTCCCTGATGGCGGTCGAGCTGCGGCGCCGCCTGGAACAGGCTGTGGGCAAGGAACTTCCGGCCACCCTGGCGATGGACTTCCCGCGGCTGACCGACGTTGCGGACTACCTGCTCGGCGATGTGCTGAACCTCAACGAGAAGGCGGGCACGCAGCTGGCGGCCGCGCCGACGTCGCTGGCGAGCTCGGCGACCGACGAGCCGATCGCGATCATCGCGGTGGCCTGCCGGTTCCCCGGTGCACCCGACACCGATGCGTACTGGAATGTGCTGTCCGGCGCCGTGGACGCGATCCGCGAGATCCCCGAGGACCGCTTCGACGTCGACCAGTACTACGACCCCGATCAGCAGACGCCGGGCAAGATCTACACCCGAAGCGGCGGCTACCTGGAGAGCGTCGACGGGTTTGATCCGGAGTTCTTCGGCATCTCGCCGCGCGAGGCGGTGTGGATCGACCCGCAGCAGCGCCTGATGCTGGAAATCGCGTGGGAAGGCTTGGAAAAGGCCGGGTACGCGCCGTCTTCATTGCGCGGCAGCCGAACCGGCGTCTTCGTCGGCGTCGGCGCCAACGAGTACTCCCACCTGTTGTCCGGTGAGTCGGTCGAGAACCTCGAAGCCCACTTCATCACCGGCAATGCGCTCAACGCGATCGCCGGCCGGGTGGCGTTCACCCTCGGCCTGGAAGGCCCTGCGATGGCGGTGGACACCGCGTGCAGCTCGTCGCTGGTCGCCGTCCATCAGGCCAGCCAGGCGCTGCACTCCGGCGACTGCGACATGGCGCTGGCCGGCGGTGTCAACGTCCTGCTGAGCCCGGCATCGATTGTCGCGGCCTCGCGGGCCCGGATGCTGGCCCCCGACGGCCGGTGCAAGACCTTCGACGCCTCCGCCGACGGCTACGTGCGCGGTGAGGGCTGCGGCATCCTGGTGCTCAAGCGGCTGTCCGATGCGCAGCGCGACGGCGACCGGATCGCTGCCGTCATCCGCAGCAGCGCAGTCAACCAGGACGGCGCATCCAGCGGTCTCACAGTGCCCAATGGCGGTGCGCAACAACGACTCATCTCCGCGGCGCTCACCCGCGCAGGTCTCGGTGGCGGAGACGTCGACTACCTCGAAGCGCACGGCACCGGCACCCCGCTGGGTGACCCGATCGAGGTACAGGCGGCCGCGGCCGTCTACGGCTCCGGTCGTGATTCGGGCCGGCCGCTGTTGATGGGAACGGCCAAGACGAACATCGGGCACCTGGAGTCCGCTGCCGGTGTGGCCGGTCTGATCAAGGTCGTGCTGTCGCTGCAGAATGAATTGCTGCCGAAGAGCCTGCATTTCCACAACCCGTCGCCGCACATCCCGTGGGATTCCTTGCCCGTGCGGGTGGTCGACGAGGCGACCCCGTGGGTGCCCAACGGCCGGCCGCGGCGCGCCGGGGTCAGCTCGTTCGGCTTCACCGGCACCAACGCCCACGTGCTGATCGAAGAGGCACCTCAGGCAGTGCTTGGCGACGATTCCGACGAACCGGTCGAGGTCGTCGCAACGGAGCCGGTGCGCGAGCCGCTGAGTGTGCTGCCGCTGTCGGCACGGTCCGGTCAGGGCCTGCTGGCGCTGGCCCAGCGCTACTCCGATTGGCTCGAGGCGCATCCGGACGCCTCGATCTCCGACGTGTGCTTCACCGCCGGGGCGGGCCGCTCGCACTTCGAGCATCGGGCCGCCGTGGTCGCAAACTCGTTGTCCGAAGCCAAGATGCTGCTCGACGATCTGGTGGCAAACCGGCTACGGCCAGGCGTGCTCCGCGGCGAGTGCACCGACCCGCCGACCACCGCGTGGTTCTTCCCGGGTCAGGGCAGCCAGTACCCGGGGATGGCCAAGGAACTGTTCGAGACCGAGCCGGTCTTCGCCGACACCCTGCGCCGCTGCGCGCAGGCCGTCGATCCGATGCTGCCCCGCCCGCTGCTCGACGTGCTGTTCTCGGGTGAACGTGAGAATGCAGAAACGCTGCGGCACACGTCATTTGCACAGCCGGCGATCTTCGCCGTCGAGATGGGCCTCGCCCGGTTGTGGCAGTCGTGGGGCATTGAGCCGGACGTGGTGCTCGGCCACAGCGTCGGCCAGTACGCCGCGGCATGTGTGGCCGGCGTCTTCAGCCTCGAGGACGGGATTCGCTTGATCGCCGAGCGTGGCCGGTTGTTCGGCAGCTTGCCCGACGGCGGCCGGATGGTGGCGGTGTTCGCCGACCCCGACTACGTGGAGCGCGCCGCGGCGAGCTTCCCGCGGGTCTCGGTCGGGGCCTACAACGGTCGCAACACTGTCCTCTCGGGTCCGGGCGAAGATCTGGAGCAGATCGTCGCCGCCTGCAGTGAGGACGGCGCACGGTGCACCTGGCTGGAAACCAGCCACGCCTTCCACTCCGAACTGCTGGACCCGGTGCTCGACGAATTCGAGGCGTTCGCAACCCAATTCACCTACGCAGTCCCGACGCGGCCACTGGTCTGCAACCGGACCGGCGCGGTGCTCACCAATGAGACGCCGATCAACGCGCAGTACTGGCGGCGGCACTCCCGACAGCCGGTGCAGTTCACCGAGAGCGTGCGCACGGTGGCGACCCTGGGTTGCTCGGTGCTGATGGAGATCGGTCCGCAGCCGATCCTGACCGCCGCCGCGCTGCAGATCTGGCCGGAGTCCTCGGCCACGCCGCGGGCCATCGTGTCGTTGCGCAAGGGCGCCAACGCTGCGCGTCAGATGACCGAAGCGCTTGCCACCACCTATATCTGCGGGCACCGGCCGGACTTCGCGGCACGGTTCCACACGTCGGGCCAGCGGCTCGAGTTGCCGACATATCCGTTCCAGCGTCGCCGCTACTGGCCGAAGACCTCCGGTATTGCAGGATTGGGTGCCGACGGCGTTCGACTTTCCGGAATCCTGGGCAGCGCCAAGGATCTGGCCTCAGGCGACACTGTCTACACCAACGTGCTATCGGTCAAGACCCAGCCGTGGCTCGCGCATCACGTCATCTACGGCACCGTGGTGGTGCCCGGCGCGACATACGCGGCGATGGCAATGGCTGCGGCCGGAGCTCCGGCGCGGGTGAAGGAAGTCTTCTTCTACGAGCCGATCATCCTGCCCGACAAGGCTTCTCGTGAAGTACAGCTGACCTTGCATCCGATCGACGACGGCTGGAAGTTCCAGGTGCACAGCCGGCCATACGGTGTCCGCGAGGCCGAGTGGTCGCTGAACTCCGACGGCACCCTGCTGTCAGGCGTGGACGCGGGTGCCGAAGCGCCGGAGGCGATCGCCCCGGACGAGGCGATCGAGCAGATGAATCGGACTCGCCCGCAGGAATTGTTCGACATCTTCCACGACATGGAATTGGCCTGGGGCCCAACCTGGTCCACCTCGCTGAAGTCGTTGTGGGTCGGTAAGGGCGAAGCGATCGGCGATATCGCGGTCGGCGAGGAGCTCGGCGAGCACCTCGGCAGCGAACCGATTCACCCGGTGCTACTGGATCTGTGCACCGGTGTGGCGTTCCCCGCCTTCCCGGCAACTCTCGCCGCCGAGCAGGGCATGACGGATCTGTTCCTGCCGCTGCGGTACGGGCAGGTCACCGTGGCCGAGAAGATGCCGCGCCGGTTCTACTGCCGTGCCCGCTGGCACGAGAACACGATCAACAACGAAACCCAGGTCTTCGACATCGATTTCCTGGACCGAGAAGGGCGGGTGCTCGGCGGGATCGCCGAGTTCACGGTGAAGCGTGCACCTCGTGAAGCGTTGATGCGTGGGCTTGGTGGTGACTCCACCCGGCTGCTGTACAGCCTGGGCTGGCAGGAGATCGCAGCCCCGGTCGCCGACGATGCCGAGAAGACCGCGAACGGCACCTGGCTGATCGCCGGCTTCGACGCGCTGGCTGCCGAGGTGCCCGGTGCGGTGACCGTCGACGAGGCGTGGGATCCGCAGTGCTGGCAGCGGGTGTTCGCCGAGGCGGCCGAACGTGGTGCGCCGGTCAGCGGAATCGCCTGGCGCAGTGTCGGGCTACCGGAGACCGACGTGTCGACGGCCGAGCTGGCCGCTCGCCTTGAATCACAGATCACCACCTTCCTCGGCGCCGCGCAGACAGCGCTGGCCGAGGGAAACCACACGTTGGCTGACGGACTTTGGATCATCACCGACCGTGCGGTGGCCACCGAGCCCGGAGAGCCGGTCGATCCGGTTCAGGCCGCGCTGTGGGGATTCGGCCGTACCCTGATCGCCGAACAGCCGAGCCTGCGGGTTCGCCTGATCGACGGGGACGGTTCCGAGGAGTCGCTGAGCTGGCTGGCCGGTGCACTCGGCACGCCGGTCGTCGAGCCCGAAATGGCGATACGACAGGGACGTTTCCTGGTCTCGAGGCTGCTGCACTGGGCGCGCAACGGACAACTGCCCATGCCACGCAGCGACGATTACGCCTTGGCGCCCACCGAGCGCGGTGCGATCGACAACCTGCGTCTGACCGAGGTCGAGGTGACACCGCCGAAGGAAAACGAAGTGCAGGTCCGGATCGAGGCCGCCGGCCTCAACTTCCGCGACGTGCTCAATGTGCTCGGCCTGTACCCCGGCGATCCGGGACCGATCGGTGGCGACCTGTGTGGTGTGGTTACCGAAATCGGCTCCGCGGTCAGTGGATTCGAGGTCGGCCAGCGGGTCTTCGGCTCGATGCAGGGTGCCTTCGCCAGCCGGCTGAACGTGCCTGCGCCGCTGCTGGCAACCGTGCCGGACGGGATCAGCGCGGTGGACGCCGCGACCATTCCCGCTGCGGCGCTGACGGTTCGGCTCGCGTTCGACTGGGCGCAGCTCAAGCCCGGCGACAAGGTGCTGATTCATGCCGCCAGCGGTGGCGTGGGGCTGGCAGCGGTACAGATGGCCCGTGCGCACGGCGCGACCGTGTTCGCCACCGCCAGCAAGTACAAGCGCGCCACTCTTCGGGAGATGGGCGTGGAGTACGTCTACGATTCGCGCACAACGGAATTCGCGGACCAGATATTGGCGGACACCGGCGGCGAAGGTGTTGATGTCGTGCTCAACTCGCTGACCAGCGAGGGCTTTGTCGAGGCGACGGTGCGGGCCACCGCCAAGAACGGCCGGTTCGCCGAGATCGCCAAGCGCGATATCTGGACGCACTCGCAGATGGCCGAACTGCGTCCGGACATCAACTACGAGATCGTCGCGCTGGACGTCACGATGATGACCGACCCCGATCACATCCAGCGACTGATGGTCGAGGTGTCCGACGGGCTGGGCAGCGGCGAGTGGACGCCGGTTCCGGCCGAGGTCTACCCGCTGACCGAGGCCAGGACCGCGTTCCGGCGGATGCAGCAGGCGCGCCACATCGGCAAGATCGTGGTGCAGATGCCCAAGCCGCTTCAGCCCCGCGGTGATCGCAGCTACCTGGTCACCGGCGGTCTGGGCGCGCTCGGCCTGCACACGGCGTCCTATCTGGCTCAGCTCGGCGCCGGTGACATCGTGCTCACCAGCCGTCGGGCTCCGGATGCGGAGGCTCAGCAGTCCATCGACGCCATCACCGAGCGGTTCCACTGCCGGATCCACGTCTACTCAGCCGACGTCGCCGTCGAGGCGCAGGTCGTCGAGTTGCTGGACAAGATCCGGGCAGAGCTGCCGCCGCTGGCGGGCGTCGCCCATCTGGCCGGTGTGCTCGACGATGCGCTGCTGCCGCAGCAGGATCTCGACCACTTCCAGACCACGCTGGGGCCCAAGGCCTATGGTGCGCACCATCTACACCGGCTGACCAAGCATGATGACCTCGAGTTCTTCATCCTGTACTCGTCGGCGTCGGCGGTGCTGGGCTCGCCTGCGCAGGGCAACTACGCCGCCGCCAACGCGTTGCTCGACGGGCTCGTCGCACAGCGCCGGGCACTGGGGCTGCCTGCGACGGCGGTGAACTTCGGTCCGTGGGGTCAGGGCGGTATGGCTAGTTCGCAGGCCGCCGTCGCCAACCTCAGCGCCCAGGGCATGATGCCGCTGGAGCCGTCGGCGGCGCTGGCTGCGCTGGGCGAAGCCATCCGGCACGGCGTGGCGCAGGCAACCGTGCTGAAGGCGAACTGGCAGCGCACGGCGAAGGTGCTCGGCGGTATTCGTCCGCCACTACTGGATCAGGTGCTGCCCAGCGGCGACGGGGCGGTGGTCGGTGATAGCGAATTGCTGCGGCAGTTGCAGGAACTCCCGGTCGCGGCGCGGGCCGGCTTCATCACCGAGTTCCTACAGAAAGAGGTGCAGGGCTTCCTGCGGCTTGCGCAACCGCCCGCCGCATCTAGCCGGTTCCTGGATCTCGGCACGGACTCGCTGATGGCGGTCGAACTGCGCAACCGGCTGTTCGGGCAGTTCGGCGGGAAGTTCGACATCTCCCCGACGGCGGTGTTCGACCATCCGACGATCGGCGAGCTCGCCGAACATCTGGTCTCGCAACTGCCCGACACCGAGGCGCCTGCCGAGGCCGAGGCACCCACCGACCCGGAGGCCGCCGATCAGCCCGACTCGGACGACTGACCCGAGGTACCGCCGATAGCGGTGTGATGAAAGTCGCACCGCTGTCGACGCTCCCCGGGCGCCGCCGGCTGCCGCACCACTCGCCCTGCTCAATGGGCATCGACCAGCAATAAGTTTGGAATTGACGGATGGGGCAATCCTCCAAACCGACCAGTGGGTTGATTAGTCGGCTGAACTTGCTCACAGTGGCTTGCGTTCCGGTTACCGGCCGGTATAGTCAGCAGTGTTACTGGTGGGTAACTTAGACCAAAGTACTCAACCACAAATCCCGAATTTCAAATGACATTCTCGCTGAGGAGGAGCTGTCATGAGCCACTACAAGAGCAACGTCCGCGATCAGGTATTCAACCTTTTCGAGGTACTCGGTTTCGACAAGGCCCTCGGCGCAGGCGATTACAGCGACCTCGACGCCGACACCGTGCAGGAGATGCTCGGCGAGATGGCCCGGTTGGCCGAAGGCCCGCTGGCGGCCTCCTTCACCGACGGTGACCGCAACCCGCCGGTGTTCGACCCCGAGTCCCACACGGTCACCCTTCCCGAGCCGTTCAAGAAGTCGGTGAAGGCTTTTATCGACGGCGGCTGGGACAAGGTCGGCCTCGTCGAGGAGCTCGGCGGTATGCCGATGCCCAAGACACTGGTATGGGCCCTGCACGAGCACGTGCTGGGTGCCAACCCCGCGGTCTGGATGTACGCCGGCGGTGCCGGTTTCGCCCAGATCGTCTACGACCTCGGTACTGAGGAACAGAAGAAGTGGGCCGTCAACGCCGCCGAGCGTGGCTGGGGCTCGACCATGGTCCTCACCGAGCCGGACGCCGGCTCGGACGTCGGCGCCGGCCGCACCAAGGCCGTCAAGCAGGACGACGGCTCGTGGCACATCGACGGCGTCAAGCGGTTCATCACCTCCGCCGACTCCGACGACCTCTTCGAGAACATCCTGCACCTGGTGCTGGCTCGCCCCGAAGGCGCCGGCCCGGGCACCAAGGGCCTGTCGTTGTTCATCGTGCCCAAGTATCACTTCGACTTCGAGACCGGCGAACCCGGTGAGCGCAACGGCGTGTTCGTCACCAACGTCGAGCACAAGATGGGCCTCAAGGTTTCGGCCACCTGTGAGCTGACCTTCGGCCAGCACGGCATCCCGGCCAAGGGCTGGCTCGTCGGCGAGGTGCACGAGGGCATCGCGCAGATGTTCGACGTGATCGAGCAGGCTCGAATGATGGTGGGCACCAAGGCTATTGCCACGCTGTCGACCGGCTACCTGAACGCCCTGGAGTACGCCAAGGAGCGCGTGCAGGGTGCTGACCTGACCCAGATGACCGACAAGACCGCGCCGCGGGTGACGATCACCCATCACCCGGATGTTCGTCGCAGCCTGATGACGCAGAAGGCATACGCCGAGGGCCTGCGGGCGCTGTACCTCTACACCTCCACCTATCAGGACGCCGCGGTCGCCAAGGACGTGCAGGGTGTCGAGGCCGACCTCGCGGTCAAGGTCAACGACCTGCTGCTCCCGATCGTCAAGGGTGTCGGCTCCGAGCAGGCCTACGCCAAGCTCACCGAAAGCCTGCAGACCTTCGGCGGCTCCGGCTTCCTGCAGGACTACCCCGTCGAGCAGTACATCCGCGATGCCAAGATCGACTCGCTCTACGAAGGCACCACCGCCATCCAGGCGCAGGATTTCTTCTTCCGGAAGATCGTGCGCGACAAGGGTGTTGCGCTGGCGCACGTGGCGGGTCAGATCGACTCCTTCATCACGAACGAGTCGGGTAACGGCCGTCTGAAGTCGGAGCGCGCACTGCTGGCCAAGGCCCTCGAGGATGTCCAGGCCATGGCCGCCTCGATGACGGCCAACCTGATGGCAGCGCAGGACGATACCGCCAGCATCTACAAGGTGGGGCTGGCCTCGGTTCGCTTCCTGATGAGCGTCGGCGATCTGGTCATCGGCTGGCTGCTGCAGCGTCAGGCCGCGGTGGCCATCGCCGCACTCGATGCCGGCGCGACCGGTGCTGACCGCTCGTTCTACGAGGGCAAGATCGCGGTGGCGTCGTTCTTCGCGAAGAACATGCTGCCGCTGCTGACCAGCACCCGTCAGGTGATCGAGACGGTCGACAACGAGATCATGGAGCTCGACGAAGCTGCTTTCTGAGTTATCTGTGCACAACGGCTCCGGGACCTTCGGGTCTCGGAGCCGTTGGCGTTTCGGCCCGGTCCGACCGGTGACTGTGGACCCTTTTGGCCAGCTACCCCCCGCAACATGCCGAGGTCGGGACTTTGTGCCCTGGCAGTTAGCTGGCGATCGGCTACATTACTGGTATGGCGATGCTTGACAGCAACGAAGCGATTCCCGGGCATCCCGCGCCGACCGGCAAAAAGCCGGGCAATGCGATACCTCTGGCGAATATTGTCGCGCCGTTTACCAAAACCGCTGGTTACTACGCTCGTTCGTGGGGCGCGTACCTCGACGGTGACAGTGGTGAGTTGCCCGTCGCCCGGCCCACGCTCGCGCTGGCAACCCACGCACTACGCGACGAAATCGTGCTCGTCGGTCTGCGGTTGCGGCGCCCGCTGAGTGACGCCGCGGTCTACGACAAGATCAACTCCGAAGTCGTCAAGGCGATCGACTTCTACGGCAAGCGGGGGTGGCTGGACAGGCCGGAAGGGTTCTTCGCCCGGCCGTCCGCACCGACCGGCGTCAAGGTCCGGACCTTCGGCCGGGGCAACCGCAAGCACGAGCGGCTCTCGTTCGACAGCGGCTACACGCCCTACTCCCGGGAACCGGGCCGCCAGCGCTGGCTGAGCTATACCGGTAATCGGCGCGAGTACGCACTGATGCTGCGTCACAGCGAGCCCCGTCCGTGGCTGGTGTGCGTGCACGGCACCGAGATGGGCCGCGCCAATCTGGACCTCACGCTGTTCCGGGCGTGGCACCTGCACCAGGCCTTCGGCCTCAACGTCGTACTACCCGTCCTGCCCATGCATGGCCCGCGCGCCAACGGACTGCCCAAGGGTGCGGTGTTCCCCGGCGAGGACGTCATGGACGACGTCCATGCCACCGCGCAGGCGGTGTGGGACATCCGCCGGGTGTTGGCCTGGATCCGCTCGCAACAGCCCGACGCCAAGATCGGGGTGAACGGCATCTCGCTGGGCGGCTACATCGCCGCTCTGGTCGCGAGCCTCGACGAGGACCTGACATGTGCCATCCTCGGTGTGCCGCCTGCCAACCTGGTGTCGATCCTGGGCCGGCACGCCGGACTGAGCCTCGACGATCCGCGGCGCCTCACCCTGGAGCTGGCCGAACCGATCGGCAACATGATTTCGCCGCTGTCGATGCAGCCGAAGGTGGCGCCGGAAGGCCGGTTCATCTACGCGGGAGTCGCCGACCGGATCGTGCACCCGCGCGAGCAGGTGCTGGGACTGTGGGAGCACTGGGGACGGCCGGACATCGGCTGGTACCGCGGGGGACATACCGGGTTCTTCCAAGCGCGTCCGGTCCAGCAGTTCGTGGATGCCGCGCTCGTGCAGTCGGGGCTGGTCGATCGGGGATAGCGGAGAGATTCTCCAGCGAGAGACGTCCTCATAGTGACCGCCGCTGGAATCCCCTCTTCTCCAGCGGCGGTCCTTCGTTCACGCCAGAAGGACGTAAAACAAAGAGGATGCCCCGTGTTGCCGTCGGGTCGGGGGGTCAGACGGCAACACGGAGCTATCCAATACATCTGTAGCCCGTACGGGTTCGTTACAAACCCACGGAACTTTTTTTATTTTTTTCTACGCCTCGAGAATCGCGGTCACGCCCTGGCCGCCGGCGGCACAGATCGAGATGAGCCCACGCACTGGCTGACCGGTCTCTTTATGCTTCGCTGCCAGCTGTTTTGCCAGCTGAGCCACGATCCGGCCGCCGGTCGCGGCGAATGGATGGCCGGCGGCGAGCGAGGATCCGTTGACGTTGAGCTTGGAGCGGTCGATCGCGCCGAGCGCCGCGTCCAAACCGAGGCGCTCCTTGCAGTACTCCTCGGATTCCCAGGCCTGAAGATGTGCCAACACCACCGACGCGAACGCCTCGTGAATCTCGTAGAAATCGAAGTCTTGCAAGCTCAGACCATTGCGGGCGAGCAGCCGCGGGACCGCGTAGGTGGGTGCCATCAGCAGCCCGTCGGGGCCATTGACGTAATCGACCGCGGCGGTCTCCGAGTCGACGAAGTAGGCCAGTGGCGTCAGCGAGTGTGATGTTGCCCACTCATCGCTGGCAAGCAGTACCACCGAGGCGCCATCGGTGAGCGGAGTGGAGTTGCCCGCTGTCATCGTGGCGTCGCCGTTGCGCGCACCGAACACCGGCTTGAGCTTGGCCAGCTTCTCGGCGCTCGAGTCGGCCCGCAGGTTGTTGTCCCGGTACAACCCGAGGAAGGGGCTGACGAGGTCGTCGAAGAAGCCGGCGTCGTACGCGGCGGCCATGTTGCGGTGGCTGGCGGCGGCCAGCTCGTCCTGATCGACGCGCTTGATGCCCATCTTCTTGGTGGTGATGGCGGCATGCTCGCCCATCGACAGCCCGGTGCGCGGCTCCCCGTTCGTCGGGATCTCGATGCCCAGGGACGCGGGCAGCTTGCCGACCAGTTTGAGCCGATCGACATTGGACTTGGACCGGCGCAGGCCGAGCAGGGTTCGGCGCAATTCCTCGCCGAGGCCGATCGGGGCGTCGGAGGTGGTGTCCACCCCGCCCGCGGCGGCGGCCTCGTAGCGCCCGGCGGCGATCCCGTCAGCAGCGGCGATCGCTGCCTGCAGACCCGTTCCGCAGGCCTGCTGCAGATCGATCGCCGGGGTGTACGCCGAGAGCTGACTGCCCAGCACGCACTCGCGCATGAGATTGAAGTCGCGGCTGTGCTTGAGCACCGCGCCGCCGATCACCGCGCCGAGCCGCTCACCGGCCAGATCGAATCGGTCCACCAGGCCGCCGAGGGCTGCAGTGAACATGTCCTGATTGGACGCCTCCGCGTAAGCGCCGTCCGAGCGGGCGAACGGAATGCGGTTGCCGCCGATCACGGCGACCCGGCGGCTGTTTCCAGTGGTAGAGGCCACGTCAATCTCCCTCTTTGGGTTCGGTTTGGGAGGGGTATACCCACCTATACTAAACACGTTCCTTACTCCGGAGTAAGTTCGTTCCCGGTCCACCCGCATCGCAACTCGAAAGGCATGTTCGTGGCTTCCGACCTCTTCTCGCAGATCGTCAACTCAGCGCCGGGCGCGCTGCTGGCCAAGCAGCTCGGCATTCCGCAGCCGGAGACGTTGCGCCGGTACAAGGCAGGTGAGCCGCCGTTGGCGGGCTCGCTGCTGATCGGCGGTGGCGGCCGCGTGGTCGAGCCGCTGCGCGCCGCCCTGGCCGAGGACTATGACGTGGTGGCCGACAACCTGGGCGGCCGTTGGGCCGACTCGTTCGGCGGGCTCGTCTTCGACGCGACCGGCATCACCGAGCCGGCCGGGCTGCGCGGCCTGTACGAGTTCTTCACCCCGCTGCTGCGCAATCTCGGCCCGTCGGGACGCGTCGTCGTCGTGGGCACTACGCCGGACGAGGCCGGCAGCGCCAACGAGCGCATCGCCCAGCGGGCTCTGGAAGGGTTCACCCGCTCACTGGGCAAGGAGGTACGCCACGGGGCGACCGTGTCGCTCGTCTATCTCTCGCCGGCGGCGAAACCCGCCGCGACGGGGCTGGAGTCGACGCTGCGATTCCTGCTGTCGGGTAAGTCGGCCTACGTCGACGGCCAGGTCTTCTACGTCGGCGCCGACGACTCGACCCCGCCCGCCGACTGGGACAAGCCGCTGGACGGCAAGGTCGCGATCGTCACCGGCGCGGCCCGCGGCATCGGCGCGACGATCGCCGAGGTGTTCGCCCGCGACGGCGCCAAGGTCGTCGCGATCGACGTCGAATCAGCGCATGACGCACTGGGTGAGACGGCGGCGAAAGTCGGTGGTACCGCTCTGCCGTTGGATGTCACTGCCGAGGATGCGGTGCAGAAGATCACCGAGCATCTGCGCGAGCACTACTCCGAGCACAACGGGGGCCGAGCCGACGTCCTGGTCAACAATGCCGGTATCACCCGGGACAAGCTGCTGGCCAACATGGACGATGCCCGCTGGGATGCGGTGGTCGCGGTGAATCTACTTGCCCCGCAACGCCTTACCGAAGGCTTGATTGAGAACGGCAGCATCGGTGAGGGCGGTCGGGTCATCGGGCTGTCGTCGATGGCCGGCATCGCCGGTAACCGCGGCCAGACCAACTACGCGACGACCAAGGCCGGCATGATCGGCCTCACACAGGCGCTGGCGCCATCGCTCGCGGAGAAGGGCATCACGATCAATGCCGTCGCACCCGGATTCATCGAGACCGCGATGACCGCCGCGATCCCGCTGGCCACCCGTGAGGTCGGCCGACGGCTGAACTCGCTGTATCAGGGCGGCAAGCCGGTCGACGTCGCCGAGACCATCGCCTACTTCGCCAGCCCGGCGTCGAATGCGGTGACCGGCAATACGATCCGAGTCTGTGGCCAGGCAATGTTGGGAGCCTAGGGTGAGCACTGTGACCGAACAGCCGAGCGGACTGCGCAACCTGCTGCGCGCCGCGGCGGGCTCGCTGCCGTTCATCCCGCGAGGTGACCAGCTGCCCACTCGCACAATGACGGTCGACGAACTTCGCATCGATCCGTCGAATGTCGCCGCCTACGCCGGGGTCACCGGCCTTCGCTTCGGCGACACCGTGCCGCTGACCTACCCGTTCGTACTGACCTTTCCGACCGTGATGGCGCTGATCACCGGCTTCGACTTCCCGTTCGCCGCGATGGGTGCGGTGCACGTCGAGAACGAGATCACCCGGTATCGCCCGATCGCGGTCACCGACACCGTCAAGCTGAAGGTGCACGCGGAGAACCTTCGTGAGCACCGCAAAGGTCTGCTGGTCGACGTCGTCGCCGACATCCACGTCGGGAACGAACGTGCTTGGCATCAGGTGACGACGTTCCTGCACCAGCAGCGCACCAGTTTGTCCGGCGGTCCCAAGCCCGAGCCGCCCAAGCGACCGAAATTGCCACCGCCCAATGCCATTCTGCGGATCAGCCCCGGTCAGATCCGCCGCTACGCGTCGATCAGTGGAGACCACAATCCGATTCACACCACCCCGGTCGGGGCCAAGCTGTTCGGCTTCCCGACCGTGATCGCCCACGGAATGTTCAGCGCTGCAGCTGTTTTGGCCAATATCGAGGCACAGATCCCCGAGGGTGTTCGCTACTCGGTGAAGTTCGGCAAGCCGGTCGTCCTGCCTGCCACCGCCGGGCTCTACGTCGACCGGGTCGCCGACGGCTGGGACATCTCGATGCGCAACCTGTCCAAGGGCTACCCGCATCTCACCGGAACGGTTCGCGGGCTGTAGATTTCAGGCGGTCATTACCTGACGCGTACAGCGTCGCGGGAACAGGGCCCCGGTACGGATCTGCGTGGAGCGAACTGGATTCGACTCGAAAAGCCCTTGGCTGCGTGCAGTTTCGGTGATGATGCCAAACGGTGCGAAGCCGAAGTCGTAGATATACAGCCGCCCGCCAGGCCGCAGCACTCGGGCGAGTTCCGGAATCGCCGCCGCGGGATCGTCCCAGTGATGCGAGCTGAACGACGTGACGACCAGATCGAAAGCATCAGCGCCGAACGGCAAGTCGGTGGCGTCACCATGCTGGGCCGAAGCCCGGTCGCCGAACTCGCTGAGGTTGCGCCGGGCGACGCTGACCATGTCGGCCGACAGGTCTATCCCGACGAGGTGCAGATCCGGCCTCCGCCGGGCCAGCTCCGAAACCAGGGCTCCCGGACCGGTCCCCACGTCCAGAACTTCCGCGCCGTCGGGCAGGACGTCGACGAGATCTTCGGCGATCCGCGCGTACAACCGCCGCAACAGGGTGCGGGCGACTCTGTCGTAGATTCGGCTGCCCCGGCCGGAGAAGACACCCGGGCAATTCCCGTGATGGTGGACTCGCATCGAACCTCCAAACGGTTGTTCCAAACAACTATCCGACCTACGGTATCTTTTATAGTTGCTCTCCACAACTGTCTCCCCGGGAGGATACCGGCCATGGGCCGCGGCGACGCCGATCGACTTCATACGTTGTTCATGGATCTGGTCCGGGCGGCCGGTTTGATCCGACCCGAACAGGAGATTCCAGGGTTTCCGATCTCGATGTCACAGGCCTTCGCCGTGCATGAGCTGGACACCACTGTCCCGCTCTCGCAGCGCGAACTAGCCGATCGGCTGAGATTGGAGAAGAGCACGGTCAGCCGGTTGGTTGCCGACCTCGAGCGACTGGGGCTGGTCGAGCGTGAACGCGACCCTGCCAGCCTGCGCACCAAGCGGTTGCGGCTCACCAGTAAGGGACGGGCCCTGCACGCCCGGATCGGGGCGAATTACTCCGAGCAGTTCCGCTCCTGGGCTGCCCGACTCAGTGCCGCCGAATCCGCGGCCCTGCTGGTCGGATTACCGGCGCTGATCCGTGTCGTGCACGAGACGATGCCAGGCGGTTCGGGGACTAACCCGTCGTGACGGACGTCGTCTCCTTGTCGGACGGCGCGCCCTTGAGTCCGCGCCAGAACAGGTTGATCAACATGTCGGCGGCCTCGTCGACATCGGCGTCGCCCGCGCTGACGCGCGTCGCAACGGCCTCGCCGGCGCCCACAAGCGCAACGGCCATCATGTGGAAGTCGGTGCCGGGTTCGGGGTTTCGAGTGCCGGCCTCCAGCAGTCGGGCGACCATATCGATGATTTTCTCGCGGCCCTCGCGGACGGTGTGTGCGAACGCCTGTGAGCTGGTGGCCTGGGTGTAGAGGACGATCCAGGACGCGCGATTGGCGTCGATGTACTGCAGCACCGACAGAATGACGCTGCGCAACAGGTCATGCGGACTCTGCTTGAGGTCGATGTCCTCGCGCACCGCTTCGATGAAGCGGCTCAGTTCCCGGGCCAGACAGGCCCCGAAGAGTTCTTCCTTGGAGCCGTAGTACAGATAGAGCATCGGTTTGGAGATCTGCGCCTCGCCGGCGATGACGTCCATCGATGTTTCGTGATAACCGTTGACCGAGAACATCTGTACAGCGGCGTCGAGCATCTGCTGCTCCCGCACGGCCCGGGGCAAGCGCTTGGTGCCACCCGCCATATCACCGCCTTCCGCTCAGGTGTCAAGTACTCCAGGCTAACCGCCGCAACGCGGACTTTGGCCTTTCAGACGCGCCATTCGCAGCACCGAAGTTTCTATCGCCGGCAGCGAGAGCTCACCGGCGTTGACCGCCTTCTCCAGCCGGTCGAGCACCGCGGGCACCTCATCGGTGGTCACCCAGAGCGCGACATCGGTGCCGGCCTGCAGGCTGCGCAGGACCGCCTCGGCGACGCCGTACCGGTCGGCGATCGCCGCCATGCTGGACAGGTCGTCGCTGAACACGGGTCCGTCGAAGCCCGGTCCGCCGTAGCCGCCGGTGCGCAGCAGGCTTACCGCCGCCGCACTCAGGCTGGCCGGCGTCGTCCCGGTGAGGCCCGGCACCTCGAGGTGGCCGACCATGACGGCGACGGGAGCTTCCGTCGTCAACGTGCGGTACGGGATCAGGTCGTTGTTCTTCAAAGCGTCCAACGATGGGGTGGTGACCGCCCCGGCGGTGTGTGAGTCGCCCGACCCATGTCCATGACCGGGGAAGTGCTTGAGTACCGGCAGGAGGCCGGCGTCGCGCAGGCCACGGGCGTACGCGCCGGCGTACTCGGTCACCTTGGCCGGATCGTTGGAGAACGACCGGTCGCCGATCACGGTGTCGTCGGCGGCGTCGGTGACATCGACGACAGGTGCGAAGTCGATGGTGATGCCGAGGTCGTGGATCTTGCGGCCGCGGTCCAGGGCCAGCTGATATACCTGCTCGGCAGTCTGAGTCTGGGCCAGTACCCGCGCCGACGGGGCCTCGCCGATCAGCTTGGACAACCGCTCCACCCGGCCGCCTTCTTCGTCGACGCTGACCGCCAGCGGCAGTGGGCCGGCGTTGACATAGTCGGCCAGCGAACCGTCGGTAAGCATCGACAGGTCGGTCCAGCTGCCGACGAAGATGCCGCCGACGTGGTAGGTGTCCACCACGTTGCGGGCGTCGGCGGCGCCCTTCACCCCGACCATCAGCACCTGCGCCAGCTTGTCGCGCGTCGACATCGAGCCCAGCAACTCCGGGCCGGCTCCACAGGCGGGCGGCGCCGGTGTGCCGGGCGCCGGCGCCGGACCGGCCAGCGGGACCGTGCTGGCCGACGACGGCGCACTTGCCCGGGCCGATGACGAGGCGGCCGGGCGTTGTGCAGGGCTTGAGCAGCCGACGAACAGCAGCGCCGACGCCGACAGGGCCGCGACTCCACGGATCGAGAACAAGCGTGTGGGCATCCGCACATGCTGTCACGGCCCTCCGCGAGGGCCAACCGATGCCGGCCGCATGCTAGGTTGGCCAGCGGGTATTCACCCAGTGACAGGGCGGGTCTTCACCCGATGATCCGCAACCGTCCCAGCACCTGCGAGGAGAAGCGACCATGACCCGGTTCGTGGTTCCTGCCGCCGCCAGCATCGTGGTCGGTCTGCTGCTCGGGGCCGCGGCGATCTTCGGCGTGACGTTGATGATCCAGCAGGACACCAAACCGCCGCTGTCGCCCGGCGACCCGGCGTCCTCGGTGCTGAACCGCGTCGAGTACGGCAACCGCGGCTAGCCTGAGCACGCGCACCGCCGCCTCCCCGCGGGTCACGGAGGCGCCCATCATGACCCCACCGCTATCGCGGCGTTGGCTCGGCGGAGCCTTCCTCATCGCGCTGGTGCTGACCTTCGCGCAGTCGCCGGGCATGATCTCGCCCGACACCAAGCTCGATCTGACCGCAAACCCACTGCGGTTCCTCGCCCGTGCCGCGAATCTGTGGAACAGCGACCTGCCGTTCGGCCAGGCCCAGAACCAGGCGTACGGCTACCTCTTCCCGCACGGTGCCTTCTTCCTGCTCGGCGACACCCTCGGGCTGCCCGGCTGGGTCACTCAGCGGCTCTGGTGGGCGGTGCTGCTGACCGCAGGTTTCTGGGGGCTGCTACGTGTTGCCGAGGCCTTGAATGACGGCCGGGGCATCGGGACCCGCTCATCGCGCATCATCGCCGCCCTGGCGTTCGCCCTGTCTCCGCGAGTGCTCACGACGCTCGGGTCGATCTCGTCGGAGACGCTGCCGATGATGCTGGCGCCGTGGGTGCTGCTACCGGTGATCCTGGCGCTGCGGGGTGGCGACGGAGCCGCTGGGCCTGCGACATCGGGCAGAAGCAGATCCTTGCGGGTGCTGGCCGGGCGGGCCGGTCTGGCGCTGGCCTTGATGGGGGCGGTCAATGCGGTCGCGACGCTCACCGGCTGCCTGCCGGCCATCATCTGGTGGCTGTGCCATCGACCCAACCGGGTGTGGCTGAAGTTCAGCGCTTGGTGGGCGCTCGCGTCGGCGCTGGCGGTCACCTGGTGGGTGGTCGCGCTGCTGTTGCTCGGCCGGATCAGCCCACCGTTCCTCGACTTCATCGAGTCCTCCGGGGTCACCACGCAGTGGGCATCTCTGACCGAGATGCTGCGGGGCACAGACAGCTGGACGCCGTTTGTCGCGCCGAACGCCACTGCGGCCGCCGAGCTGGTGACCCAGCCGGCCATGGTGCTGGCCTCCACGTTGGTCGCGGCGGGCGGGATGGCCGGGCTTGCGTTGCGCTCGATGCCCGCCCGCGGCCGGCTGATCACGATGCTGCTGATCGGCGTGGTGCTGCTCGGTCTGGGTTACTCCGGCGGACTCGGCTCCCCGGTGGCCCATCAGGTGCAGACCTTCCTCGATGCAGCGGGTGCACCGCTGCGCAATGTGCACAAGCTCGAGCCGGTCATCCGCCTCCCGCTGGTGCTGGGGCTGGCACACCTGCTCAGTCGAATCCCGCTGCCCGGCAGCGCACCCCGGCCGGTGTGGGTCCGGGCGTTCGCGCATCCCGAGAACGACAAGCGGGTGGCGGTCGGCATCGTGGTGATGGCCGCACTGATGGTGGCCACGTCGATGGCCTGGACCGGCCGGCTCACCCCGCCCGGAGCCTTCCGCGCGATCCCCGACTACTGGCATCAGGCGGCGGACTGGCTGACCGAGCACAACACCGGCCACCCCACCGCGGGCCGGGTGCTGGTGGCCCCCGGCGCGCCGTTCGCCACCCAGGTCTGGGGCAACAGCCATGACGAACCGTTGCAGGTACTTGGCGATATCCCTTGGGGCGTGCGTGATTCCATCCCACTTACCCCGCCGCAGACAATTCGTGCGCTCGACTCGGTGCAACGACTGTTCGCCGCCGGCCGGCCGTCCGCGGGGCTGGCCGACACCCTTGCCCGCCAGGGCATCTCCTATGTCGTCGTGCGCAACGACCTCGATCCGGACAAGTCGCGGTCGGCGCGCCCGCTGCTGGTGCACCGCGCCATCGAGGGGTCACCCGGCCTGAAGAAGGTGGCGCAATTCGGCGAACCTGTCGGGCCCGGCACCCTGGAAGGGTTCATCAGCGACAGCGGGCTGCGCCCACGCTATCCCGCCATCGAGATATATCGTGTTGGTGCACAAGGCAATCCAGGGGCACCATATCTGACTGACGCGAGTCGGATGGCCCGGATCGACGGCGGCCCGGAGTCCCTGCTGCGCATCGATGAACGCCGCCGGCTGCTCGGTCAGCCGCCGCTGGGCCCGATGCTGCTGACCGCGGATGCCCAGCGCGCCGGGCTTCCCGTGCCGGTGGTGACCGTCACCGACACCCCGGTGGACCGGGAAACCGACTACGGCCGGGTCGACGACCACTCGTCAGCGGCCAGGGCCGAGGGCGACCACCGCAAGACCTTCAACCGGGTGCCGGACTATCCGGTTCCAGGTGCAAAGCCTGTGCACGGCGCCTGGACCGGTGGGCGGCTGTCCGCGTCGAGCTCCTCGTCGGATGCCACCGCGCTGCCCAATGTCGCGCCGGCCAGCGGACCCGCGGCCGCCATCGACGGTGACTCGGCCACGGCGTGGGTGTCCAACTCGCTCCAGGCCGCAATCGGACAGTGGCTGCAGGTCGACTTCGATCGTCCCGTCACCAACGCGACGCTCACGATCACCCCGAGCGCGACCGCCGTCGGCGCCCAGGTCCGACGACTGCAGGTGGCGACCGAAAATGGCACCACCACAGTACGTTTCGACGAGCCCGGCAAGCCGCTGACGGTCGCGCTGCCGTACGGGGAATCGCCCTGGGTGCGGATCACCGCGGTCGGCACCGACGACGGTTCGTCCGGGGTGCAGTTCGGCATCACCGACTTGTCGGTCACCCAGTTCGATGCATCCGGTTTCGCTCATCCCGTCAACATCAGGCACAGCGTCGTGGTACCCGGGCCGCCCAGTGGATCCGCCGTCGCCGCTTGGGATCTGGGCTCGGAGCTGCTCGGCCGGCAGGGTTGCGCCGATTCCCCCGACGGTGTGCACTGCGCGGCGTCGATGTCGCTGGCCCCCGAGGAGCCGGTAACCCTGAGCCGCACCCTGACGGTGCCCAAGCCGATCGAGGTCAAGCCCACGGTCTGGGTGCGCGCCCGGCAGGGACCGCACCTGGCAGACCTCATCGCCCAGCCTGGCACCGTCCGCTCACGCGCCGACGCCGATCTGATCGACGTCGAGGGCTCGGCCTACGCAGCCACCGACGGCGACCCGCGCACCGCGTGGACCGCACCGCAGAATGTGGTGCAGCACCGCACTTCGCCCACCCTGACAGTGACGTTGCCGAAGCCCACCGACGTCACCGGCCTGGTGCTGACCCCGAGCTCCTCGCAGCTGCCGACCCATCCCACGATGGTGGCCATCGACCTGGGCGACGGGCCGCAGGTTCGCCGGCTGGACGGCGGTTCGCAAACCGTGGCCTTGCATCCGCGGATGACCGACACCGTCCGGATCAGTTTGCTGAACTGGAATGACGTGATCGACCGCACCGCATTGGGTTTCGACCAGTTGAAGCCGCCCGGCCTGGCCGAGGTAGCGGTGCTGGGCCCGGACGGTAAACCCGTCGCCCCCGCCGACGCGGCCCTCAACCGCAAACGCACGATCGACATCCCGTGCGGTCAGGGACCGATCGTCGCGGTCTCGGGCAGGTTCGTACAGACCTCGGTGACTACTACGGTCGGGGCGCTACTGGACGGCGAACCGGTTCCGGCCCGCGCGTGTGACCCGGCCCCGATCGCCCTGCCTGCGGGCGATCAGGAGCTCTTGATCAGTCCCGGATCAGCGTTCGTCGTCGACGGAGCCCAGCTCTCCGGTCCGCTGGCGAACCAAATCATCACAGCACCAACAACTCCTGCCGACATCACCAGCTGGGGCGCCGACCGCCGCGAGATCAACGTCACCCGCGCGCCCACCGCGCGGGTGCTGGTGGTTCCGGAGAGCGTGAACCCGGGGTGGGTGGCTCATCTGCCCGACGGGGTCACGCTCACCCCGGTGGTCGTCAACGGCTGGCAGCAGGGCTGGGTGGTGCCGGCCGGCGAGCAGGGCACCATCACCGTCAGCTTCCCGTCGAACCGTGCATACCGGATCGGTCTTGCCGTCGGCCTGTCCCTACTGCCTCTGCTTTTGCTGCTGACGTTGGTGCCCCCGCGCCGACCGACACCCACGTGGAAGCCGGCCCGGCCGTGGGCACTGCCCCTGTTGGCGGGTGCGGGCGTTGTGGCCGCCGGGGGGCTGATCGCGGGCGTCGGCGGCCTGGCCGTGTTCGGGATCGCGTTGCTTCTCGGTTACCTGCTGCGTGGCCGGTCCCGGTTGCGTGATCGGGTGACGCTGGCGGCCAGTGCCTGCGGGCTGATCGCGGCGGGCGCGCTGCTGTCGCGTTATCCCTGGCGCTCGGTCGATGGCTATATCGGCCACTCCCCGTGGGTGCAGGTGCTGGCCTTGATTGCGGTCGGCGCGGTAGCAGCCTCGGCGGTACACCGGCGGCCACCGCCGACTCACAGCGAAACCGGCGACGCCCCAAGCAATTCTCACTAGGGTGGCGACCATGACAGAGCAGTCACATGTCGACACCGTGCGGGGGCCGGTCCCGACAACCGATCTGGGTGTGGTGCTCATGCACGAGCATGTCTTCATCCTGTCGCAAGAGATCATCGCCAACTATCCCGAAGGGTGGGGCGACGGGGACGCCCGTGAGGCCGACGCCGTCGCCAAGCTCAACGAGTTGAAGGCGCTCGGCGTGGACACCATAGTCGATCCGACCGTCATCGGGCTCGGCCGCTACATTCCCCGCATTCAGCGGGTGGCCGCGCAGACCGACCTGCAGATCGTGGTTGCCACCGGGATTTATACCTACAACGACGTCCCGATGTACTTCCACTTCACCGGCCCGGGAACCCTGCTGGATGGCCCGGAGATCATGACCGAACTGTTCGTCCGGGACATCACCGAAGGCATCGCGGACACCGGCGTGAAAGCGGCAATCCTCAAGTGCGCCACCGACGAGCCCGGCGTCACCCCCGGGGTCGAGCGGGTGCTGCGTGCGGTGGCCCAGGCGCACAAGCAGACCGGCGTTCCGATCACCACCCACACACACGCGCTGACCCGTCGCGGCCTGGAACAACAACGCATCTTCGCCGAGGAAGGCGTCGACCTCAGTCGGGTCATCATCGGGCACAGCGGCGACACCACCGATCTGGGTTACCTCGAGGAATTGGTCGCCGCCGGGTCCTACCTCGGAATGGATCGGTTCGGCCTGGACGGCTTCCTGCCCTTCGAGGACCGGGTCGACACCGTCGTGCGGATGTGCGAACGCGGGCACGCCGACAAGATGGTGCTGTCCCACGACGCGTCGTGCTACATGGACTGGCTGCCCGAGGAACTCGTCCCGGTGGCCATGCCCAATTGGCATTTCCGGCACATCCACAACGACGTACTGCCCGAGCTGCGCCGCCGCGGCGTCACCGACGAGCAGATCACCACCATGCTGGTGGACAACCCCCGCAATATCTTCTCGAAGCAAGGTGCCTATGAGTGACCAGACTCCCGCGCTCGGGATCCGGTTGAGTCAACTCGCCGCCGAGGCGCCCGATCAGCCCGCGGTGTCCTGCGACGGCCGCACCGTCACTCGTGGGCAGCTGGAGTCGACGTCGAACCGGCTCGCCCGCGCCTACGCCGAACTCGGGGTCCGCCAAGGTGATTACGTCACGATCGCGGTGGCCAACTCGATCGAGTGGGTGCAGGCGACGGCGGCGGTGTGGAAACTCGGTGCGATCCCCCAGCCGCTGTCACCGCGGCTGCCCGACGCCGAATACCAGGGCCTGCTCGAGCTGAAGCCACGCGCCCTGCTGGTCGGCCGCCCCGACCCGCGCGGCGTGGTTCCGTCGGTGCCCGCCGACTTCACCGGAAGCGCAGAGCTGTCGGATGATCCACTGCCCGAAGCGGTTTCGCCGGCGTGGAAGTCCATCGCCTCCGGTGGCAGCACCGGACGGCCGAAACTGATCGAGGCCGGCGGGGACAGCCGGTACCCGGCCGACCTGGTCGCGATGACGATGGGCAATCTGCCGACGGACACCCAGTTGGTGCCGGTACCGCTGAGCCACAACACCGGGTTCACCTCGGCCACCATCGCTTTGGCGACCGGACAGCATCTGGTCCTGCTACCCAGGTTCGACCCGGAGCGCTTCCTGCGAGTGATCACCGACTACCGGGTCAACTACCTGACCACCGTGCCGACGATCATGCAGCGGCTGCTGCCGGTTTACCACGGCAACCCGGATGCCTATGACCTGTCGTCGCTGCGCCGGCTGTGGCACGTGGCCGCCGTCTGCCCGCCGACCGTCAAGCAGGCGTGGATCGATTTGCTCGGGCCGGATGCGGTATGGGAACTGTACGGCGGCACCGAACTTCAGGCGTTGACGTTCATCAGCGGCGCCGAGTGGCTGACCCACCGTGGATCGGTCGGTCGCGTGGTGGCCGGTGAGATGAAGGTGCTCGACGACGACGGCAATGAATGCCCGCCGGGCGTCCTCGGCGAGATCTACATGCGTCCGAACCCGGGGTCGGGCCCCACCTACCGCTACATCGGCAGCACCGCCAAGTCCCGCGGCGGCTGGGACTCACTCGGCGATCTCGGCTGGTTCGACGGGGAGGGCTACCTCTACCTGGCCGACCGCCGCGTCGACATGTTCACCGTCGGCGGCCGCAATACCTACCCGGCGGAAATCGAGAGCGCGCTGTCCGAGCACCCGGCGGTGCTGTCCTGTCTGGTAGTCGGGGTGCCCCATGAAGACCTCGGCCAGGTGCCGTATGCGTTGGTGCACACCGACGGTGACGTGCTCACTGATGAGGACGTCAAGGTGTTCGTGGCGCAGCGACTGGCCGACTACAAGGTGCCGCGCACAGTCGAGTTCGTCAACGCCCCGCTGCGCGATGACGCCGGTAAGGCGCGCCGATCCGCGGTCCGCGACGAGGTCATCGCCCGGCTACGGGCCTGAGCAATCAGCGCGCGATCACCGGCTCGGGTGCATCGCTGACCGAACTGTCCAGCGGCGGCACCGGCACCTTCTGGCGATACTCCCAGCGCCGCAGCGCATTTCGGCACGGCGACTCGATCAGGGCGTAGCTGACCGCCGCCATGGCGAAACCCAGCACGAGCGTCAGCACCAACGTGACGATCAGGTTGCCGTTGAACATGAATCGGCCGACCATCGGAAACACCATCACCAGCGCGGCCAGATGCCACACGAACAGGCCATAGGACCACCGGCCGAGGGTGACCATGAACCGGCTGCCCAGAATCGGGTGCGGGGTGTCCGGTCGGTCGAGCACCAGCGGCGCCAGCAACGCGCCGGCAACGATGGCCCCCATCGACGTGCGGATCACGAACTGCCCCAACGTCGCAGGAACCAGATCCTTCGGGCCGGCCAGTGGTGAGGCCGAAATCAGATACGCCGCCAGTGCGATTCCGAAGATCGCCAAGCGGTTTCGGGCCAGTTTGTGCATCCACCCGACCGGGCTGACCGTCAACTCGGCCAGCAGCATGCCCGCGGCGAACCAGGAGGCGTAGGCCGGCGGCCAGTTCAGGAAGTTGACCCCCGGCACGGTGTGGATCGGCAGTAGGCCCCAGCCGAGGCTGGCCAGCGCGACGGCCGCGATCAACGGGACCCGAGCCCGCACCGGCAGCCGGCGGGCCAGGAACGCCAGGATCGGCAGGACGAGGTAGAAGCTCACCTCGACCGACAGGCTCCACATCTGGGTAAGTCCTGCGGTCAGCGTGAGCGGAACGTAGACCTGGGTCAGCGTGAGGTTGGCCCACCACACCGTCCAACTGGCGTGGTTGGCCTCCGGCAGCAGGGTCAGGATGACGACGACGGCCACCACATAACCGGGCATGATGCGCACCAACCGCGAACGCAGGTAATGCCCGGTGGGCGGCCGCCTGCGCAGTTCCCGGGCCGCGGCAGCGTGGCCGCGCCACAGCAGAAAACCGGAGAGCGCGAAGAACACCGCGACGGCCAGGTCGAAGCGGTGCAGCAATCGTCCGACGACGGCGCCGGTGGTGCCGGTCTGGAAGGCGACGTGGGTGAGTACCACGCCCATCGCCGCGCAGGCGCGCATCCCTTCGACGGCGGGCAGGAAGCCGCGGGTACCCCCGACCTGCTCCACCTGACGCGCCATGGGTGCCAGTGTGCCGAACACGGTTGGCCCGCGAAAGTGGGTACACCTGGCCTGCGGTGGTGACCTCCTACTGAGCCGGTGCCTTTGGCTGGGCTGTTAGGGTCAGACTTCGGTTTGCTTCGCCGTCAGGCGGGGCACGGCACGATCGCGAGTGAGGAGGCCACGGCAGCGTGAATCGCGCAGGCATGGTGCGTATCGCGGCATTCGGCATCATCGGGCTCGGAGCCGCCCTCCTGATCGCCGCGTTGCTGTTGACGACCTACACCTCCGGCAAGATCAAGAAGATCCCGCTGAACATCGACGAGACACTCGTCAGCGACGGCACCGGCAGTGCGCTGGATCCGTCGTCGCTGGTCGGCACGAAGTTCATCGTCGACAAGAATGTGCCCCTGGTGTCACAGCAGCAGATCACCGTCGAGTCGCCGGCGAACGCCGATGTGGTGACGCTGCAGGTCGGCACCAGCGTGCGTCGCAACGACAAGCAACAGGACAACGGACTGTTGCTGGCCATGGTCGACACGGTGACCGTGAACCGAGGCACCGCGCTGGCGGTGTCCGACGACACCCACCCTGGCGGTTCGGTGCAGAAGCCGCGGAGTATCGAGGACAGCAAGCCGCCGACGAACATCGCGTTGCCCCACGATGGCTTGGCCTACCGATTCCCGTTCGACACCGAGAAGAAGACGTATCCCTTCTTCGACCCGATCGCGCAGAAGGCGTTCGACGCCAACTATGACGGGCAAGAGGACGTCAACGGGCTCACGACCTTCCGGTTCACCCAGAACGTCGGCTACGACGCCGACGGCAAGCTGGTCGATCCGATCAAGTACGCCTCGCTGTACGACAAGAACGAGGACGGCGAGGTGACCGCGCGGGCCGAACTGTGGGGCCTGCCCGGGCCGCCCGAGGAGCCGGTCACGATGACCCGCTTCTACGCCGCGCAGCGCACGTTCTGGGTGGATCCGGTGACCGGCGTCATCGTCAAGTCCACCGAACACGCCAACCACTACTACGCCCGCGACCCGCTGAAGCCGGAGATGGAGCTGGTCGACTACAAGGTCACCTCCAACGAGCAGACCGTCGAATCCCGGGTGGCGTCGGCCCGCGACGAGCGCGACCGCGTCGGCCTGTGGTCGCGGGTGCTGCCGATCAGCTTCACCGCGGCCGGCCTGGTGGCCCTGGTCGGCGGCGCGCTGCTGGGCACGTTCAGCCTGCGCGCCGAGTCGGCTCTGATCGACCCCGGTCTCGACACCGCCGACCACGGGTTCTTCGGCAAGGACGAAACCGGGCCGATGCCCGCTGCCGAGGCGCAAACCGAAAAGCTGCCCGCGGCCAGACCCGATCTGGAGCCTCCGCCACCGCAGCGGTGAGCAGTCCCGTCACCCCGGGACGCCGGGCCCGGGAGTGGGCTGCGCCGGGATATGCGCTTCTGTTGGCCCTCGCGGTCACCGCTCCACTGCTGACGCCCGGGTACCTGCTGCTGCGCGACGCGGTGTCCACGCCCCGCTCGTATTTTTCCGACGCCGCGCTGGGACTGTCCGAGTCGGCACCGCGCGCGCTGCCGCAGGATTTTCTGATCGCGGCGCTGACGCCGCTGGTCGACGGCGGGGTGCTGGTGAAGGCGCTGTTGATCGGCGGGATCTTTCTGGCCGGCTGGGGTGCCGGGCGGCTTGCCGAACTGCTGGTACCTGATGCCGGGATGCCCGGACAGCTGGTGGCGGCGACCCTCGCGGTGTGGAATCCGTACGTCGCGGAACGGCTGCTGCAGGGACATTGGAGCTTGCTGGTTGGGTACGGCTGCCTGCCGTGGGTGGCCGCCGCAGTGGTGCGGTTGCGGAGCGAGGCGACCGGGGCGCGCTGGGCGACGCTGGTGTTCTGGATTGCGCTGGCCGGTTTGACGCCGACCGGGCTCCTGCTGGCCGCGGTGGTGGCATTGGTCTGTGTGGTCGTTCCCGGCGACGGGGTGTCGCGGCTGTGGTGTGTGGGCGCGGTGCTGACGACCGCGGTGCTCGCTGCGTCGCCGTGGCTGGTGGCGTCTGCGCTGGGCGACGGCCTCGGCTCGTCGCCGTCGCCGGGTGTGATCGCGTTCGCCGCTCGGGCCGAGCCGGGCCTGGGTACCCTCGGCAGCCTGGCCGGGCTGGGCGGGATCTGGAATGCCGAGGCCGTTCCGGCTTCTCGGGCAACCCTGTTGGCATTGCCGGCCACTGTGGTGCTGCTGGCCGTGGTCGCCGTCGGGTTGCCGACGGTGCTGCGCCGCCGGTCCGTGCTGCCGCTACTGGTGCTGGCCGCGGTCGGCGTGCTCTTACCCGCCGCTGCCGCCACCGGACTCGGACTGGCTGTGCTTCGCGACGTGGTCGAGGCCGTGCCCGCGGTCGGAATTCTGCGCGATGGGCAGAAGTGGGTCGCGCTGGCGATGCCCGGTTACGCCGTGGCGGGGGCCGCGGCAGTGGTGACGTTGCGGGGCCGGCTTCGTCCCCCGATCACCGCGCTGGGCGCCGTGGTGGCGCTGATCGCCGTGTTGCCCGATCTGGTGTTCGGTGTGTGGGGCACAGTCACCTCGGTTCGCTATCCGCAGGGCTGGCCGATAGTCGCCCGGATGATCGACGCCGAGCCGGCCGATGTCGCGGTGCTGCCCGCCGACAGCATGCGGCAGTTCGGTTGGGCCGGGCCGGCGCCGGTGCTCGACCCGTTGCCGCGCTGGGTGCGCGCCGACGTGCTGGCCACTGGTGACCTGACGATCTCGGGCAAGAGCGTGCCCGGGGAGGGTGGCCATGCCCGCGAGGTACAGCGGATGCTGCTCGCCGGGGCTCCGGCCGAGACACTGGCCGGTGCTGGGGTGGGCTGGGTCGTCGTCGAATCGGGCAGCGCCGGATCGATGGGCATTGCGCAACAGAGCTTGGCGCAACTGCCGGTCGCATACCGCGACACCGAACTCACCCTTTACCGCGTCGGCGGGGTGAGTCAACCTGCGCCACAAGGGAAACGGGCCGCAGTAGTGGCCGCCCACCTCGTGTGGCTGGCGCTGCTGATCGGCGGCGGAATTTGGGCTCTGGTCAGACGCAGGCGCAAAGATGTACCATCTGGTACATGATTACCTCGAGCAGCGTCGCCATCGACGCACCGGCAGATCTGGTGTGGGAAGTGTTCGCCGACGTCGAGCGCTGGCCGGACTGGACCGCCTCGGTGACCCGGCTGCGCGGCCTGGACGGTGCGCAACTCGCGGTCGGCCGGCGCTTCGAGACCAAGCAACCCCGAATGCCCGGGTTGGTCTGGACGATCACCGAGATCCAGCCGGGTGTGTCGTGGACGTGGGTGCAGCGGTCACCCGGCGGGTTGACGTCAGCGCGACACGAGGTGGTGCCGATGGCCGGCGGCGCCACCGCGGTGCGCCAGGAACTCGCTCAGCGCGGCATCGTCGGGTCGGTTGTGGGTGTGCTGATCCGGCAGATGACCCGACGCTATCTGGCGATGGAGGCGCAAGGGTTGAAGGCACACAGCGAAGGCCTGCGGAAGCTTCGTGGCTCGAACGCCTGACGTCCGGCGGCGCCAAGAATTGCTCGACGCACTGGTCGACGAATGCGCCGAGAACGGCGTCGGTGGACGCTCCCTGCGCGAATTGGCCGAGGCGGTGGGGACCAGTCATCGAATGCTGTTGCACCACTTCGGTTCCCGTGATGAGCTGCTATTGGCCATCGTCGATGACGTCGAGCGCAGGCAGATGGAATTGTTGCGCGAACTGATCACCGACGGCACGGGATTCGCCGCGATGTGGGGCCAGCTGCGCAGGCCGGAACTCCGGGCGCTCGAGCGCTTGTTTTTCGAGTGCTACGCCCGCGGGGCGCAGGGCGAGTCACCGTTCACGACGATGCTGCCCGGCGCGGTCGATCGCTGGCTTGCTCTAACGCAATCGGCCACCGAAGCCGCAGCCGACCCGGCTCTGGCGCGACTCGGGCTCGCCGTCATGCGCGGCTTACTGCTCGATCTGGCCGGCACCAACGACGACGCTGGTGTCGACGCGGCCGCCCAGCACTTCGTCGAGATGATCGGCTCGCTCGAAAACGGATCCGAAAGATCGGTTCGGCCTGCCGCCGCTAGATCACGCCGCTGACGCGATTTCCGGCGTGCACCGCCTCCAGGACCGTGCGCATGGCGTCGGCGCTCTGCTGCCACGAGAAGTCCCGGCTGCGGGCCCTCGCCTTGGCGCCCAGCTCGTCACGCAGAACATGATCTGCCAGTAGGCGTTCCAGCCGATCCACCAGATCGTGGTGATCGTCGACCAGGACGCCGGTAACCCCGTCGATCACCGAGTCGGTGAGACCACCCGAGGACCGGTAGCCGATGGTCGGCACGCCGTGCTGGGCGGCTTCGATGACCGCCAGCCCCCAGCCCTCCTTGCGCGACGGCAGCACATGCACCCAGGACCGCTGCACGACAGCGTGTTTGGTTTGGTGATCCACGTGGCCGTGGAAGGTGACCGCATCCGAGATGCCGAGGAGCTCGGCCCGTTCCACGAGCCGGTCATGCCACCACCCGCCACCGACGATGTCGAGGTGCAGCCCGTCGACGCGGGACTGCAACGCAGCCACCGCGTCCAGCGCATCCTCAATCTGCTTGTGCGGCACCAGCCGTGACAACACGACGACCCGGGGCGTCGTCGACCGCTGCGCGGTAAGGGTGTCCGGCGGTGCCTCGTCAAGGCCGTTGCGCACCACAGCGATTCGCGCGGCGTCGACGCCGAGGTCGGACAGATCGCGGGCCGAGGGCAGCGAGACGGTGACGTACTGGTTGTGCCGGTGCATGCGCGGCGACAGCCACGATTCGACCAGCCAGCCCAGCCGGCCGAAGAAGCGGCCCGCGACCGGCCACTGCTCGCGGTGGCAATGGTGCACCAGCAGGGCCGCCCGGCGACCGAAGGCGAGCCGGGCGAGGAACGGCACACCGTTCTGGGTGTCGATCACGACGTCGGGACGCACCCGGCGCAGGGGCCCGAGCCCGAATCGGGCTGCGACCATCGCCAGCCCGGCCCGGATGTACACGCCGTAGGGGCCGCCACCGCGGCTGATCCGCACGCCGTCGACGAGCTCGCGGCGCGGGGCACCCCGGTACCGGGCGGTGCGCAGGGTGACGTCCATACCGGATTCGGCCAGCAGCGAACCGATGCGCTGGACGTAGGTCTCGCTGCCGCCACCCTGCGGGTGGCCGGTGTCCCGCCAGCACAACAGCAGGACGGAGCGAACGGGTGTGGACATCATCGCCAGCCTAGACCGCCGGTCGAGTTTCACTTTTTGCAGCTCCACACTCGAACTTTGCCTGCGAAACGTGAAACTGGCTGCTGGTTAGGGTAGGCCCGTGGCCGTCACCGACCTGTTCGCCCGACGCGCGACGCTGGGTCGATCGACGCGGCTGCTGGGCGAATTCCGCTACGAACAATCCGACCCGGCTCGCTTCTACGGCGCCCTGGCCACCGACACCGTGGACATGGTCACCGATCTCTGGCAGGCCACCCAAATCGCCGCCGCGGCCGGACGCACCGTCGTCGACGTCGGAGGCGGCCCGGGCTATTTCGCCGCCGCTTTCACCCGCGCCGGCTGGAATTACGTCGGCGTCGAACCGGATCCGAGCGAGATGCACGCCGCCGAGCACGTCCGCCAAGCCGGCCCGGGCGCGTTCGTTCGGGCATCGGGCATGGCGCTGCCGTTCGCCGACGGCAGTGTCGACGTCTGCCTGTCCTCCAACGTTGCCGAGCACGTGCCGCACCCGTGGCAGCTCGGTGCCGAAATGCTGCGGGTGACCCGGCCCGGCGGACTGGCGATCATGTCCTACACCGTCTGGCTCGGACCGTTCGGCGGCCACGAGATGGGCCTCACGCACTACCTGGGTGGCGCCAGGGCGGCCGCCCGCTACACCCGCAAGCATGGGCGGCCACCCAAGAACAACTACGGGTCGTCGCTTTTCGCGGTGTCGGCATCGGCTGGCCTGAACTGGGCTGCGGGCACCGGGGCACTGATCGCGGCATTCCCGCGTTACCACCCGCGATGGGCGTGGTGGCTGACCGATGTGCCCGGTGTGCGGGAGTTCCTGGTGAGCAACCTGGTGCTGGTGCTGCGCCCGCCGATTCCGCCGAAATGAACAGGTTCTAGTTTCTGTCGCCAATAGGTAGTGTGACGGTTATGACACAGGGCACTATTTCGGGCACCAAGTTCAAGAGCGAATGGGACAAGCTGTTCATCGGCGGCAAGTGGGTCGAGCCCGCTACGTCCGAGGTCATCGAAGTGCACTCCCCCGCCACCGGCGAGCTGGTCGGTAAGGTGCCGCTGGCCGCCAAGGCCGACGTCGACGCCGCCTGCGCCGCCGCCCGTAAGGCGTTCGACGACGGCCCGTGGCCGAAGATGTCGCCCACCGAGCGCGCCGAGATCCTGGGCCGCGCCGTCAAGATCCTCGAAGAGCGGGCCGAGGAGTTCAAGTTCCTGCTGGCCGCCGAGACCGGACAGCCGCCGACGATCGTCGACATGATGCAGTACGGCGCGGCGATGTCGTCGTTCCAGTACTTCGCCGGCGCGGCCGACAAGTTCACCTGGCGCGACTTCCGCGACGGTGTCTACGGCACCACGATGGTGCTGCGCGAGCCGATCGGCGTCGTCGCCGCGGTCACCGCGTGGAACGTGCCGTTCTTCCTGGCCGCCAACAAACTCGGCCCCGCGCTGCTGGCCGGCTGCACGATCGTCGTGAAGCCCGCCGCCGAGACTCCGCTGTCGCTGTTCGCGATGGCCGACGTGTTCGCCGAGGCCGGCCTGCCCGAAGGCGTGCTGTCGGTCGTGCCCGGTGGGCCGGAGACCGGTCGCGCCCTGACCGCCAACCCCGAGATCGACAAGTTCACGTTCACCGGGTCCAGCGCGGTCGGCAAGGAGATCGCCAAGATCGCCGCCGAGAAACTCAAGCCGTGCACGCTGGAGCTGGGTGGCAAGTCGGCGGCCATCATCCTCGAGGATGCCGACCTGGACTCCACGCTGCCGATGCTGGCGTTCGCCGGGCTGATGAACACCGGCCAGGCCTGTGTCGCGCAGACCCGCATCCTGGCGCCCAGGTCGCGCTACGACGAGGTCGTCGAGAAGATCGCCGCGGCTGCGGCCGGCATGCCCGTCGGGCTGCCCGACAACGCGGGCGCGATGATCGGCGCGCTGATCAGTGAGAAGCAGCGTGAGCGCGTCGAGGCCTACATCAAGAAGGGCGTCGAGGAAGGTGCGCGCATCGTCACCGGTGGTGGCCGCCCCGAGGGCCTGGACTCCGGCTGGTTCGTGGAGCCGACGGTGTTCGCCGACGTCGACAACTCGATGACCATCGCTCAGGAGGAGATCTTCGGGCCCGTGCTGTCGGTGATTCCGTATGACACCGAAGAGGATGCCGTGCGGATCGCCAACGACTCCGCCTACGGTCTGGCCGGCTCGGTGTTCACCACCGACAACGACAAGGCGATGAAGATCGCCGCCCAGATTCGCACCGGCACGTACGCGGTCAACATGTACGCCTTCGATCCGGGTGCGCCGTTCGGTGGCTACAAGAACTCCGGCATCGGCCGCGAGAACGGTCCCGAGGGGATCGAGCAGTACACCCAGGCCAAGAGCGTGCTGCTGCCGTTCGGCTACACCCCCGAGTAACTTGCGATTTGGGCGCGTTAACCGTCGCTGAGCGGCGGTTAACGCGCCCAAATCACTAGAAAATTGCGCGGACGATCATCTCGGCCACGGCGGCCGGCTTGTCGACACCGTCGATCTCGATGGTGTGCTTCACCGTCAGGTTGACGGTGTTGTCATCGACCCTGTCGGCACCGGCGAGTGCGGAGCGCACCCGGATGCTGCTGTCCACCGGGACGGCCGCGACGAACCGCACCTTGTTGAGCCCATAGTTGATCGCGAGTTTGGCGTTCTCCACGCGGAAGTTGTCCTTGGACAGCGCCGGAATCAGCGACAGCGTGAGGAAACCGTGCGCAATCGGTGCGCCATAAGGGCTTTCGGCCTTCGCCTTCTCAACGTCGACGTGGATCCACTGATGGTCCCCGGTGGCGTCGGCGAAGTCATTGATGCGCTTCTGGTCGATCTGCAGCCACTCGCTGACGCCGAGTTCCTCGCCGATCGCGGACGTCGCGTCGTCGATGGACGTGATCACCTTCATGGGCACACCATAACCACGCTCAGAACGCCTCTTCGGGCAGGTCCATGATCGCCAGGTCGATCGACTCAGCGATCGTCCGCTCGGCGGCCAACCGCGGCAGTATGTTGGCGGCGAAGAACTTGGCCACCCCTACCTTGCCCTGGTAGAAGTCCTGTTCACGCGGATCGGGTTCGCCGTCGAGCGCGTGGCACGCAATCTCCGCCTGCCGCAACAGGAACCAGCCGATCAACAGGTCGCCGACGGCGAGCAGGAAGCCCACCGATTCCAGTCCGACCCGATAAAGCTCGCGGGCATCCTCCTGCGCACCCAGCAGATAACCGGTCATCACCGTCGCGACGGCACGGACGTTGTCCAATGCGTCGGTCAGTGACGCGCGGGCGGTGGCCAGCTCGGGCCGCGCGTCGGGACTGTCGATGAACTTCTCGATCTGGGTGACGACGTGGGCCAGCGCCCCGCCCTGGTCCCGGGCGATCTTGCGGAAGAAGAAGTCCTGGGCCTGAATCGCGGTGGTGCCCTCGTACAGCGAGTCGATCTTGGCGTCACGGATGTACTGCTCGATCGGGTAGTCCTGCAGGAAGCCCGACCCGCCGAACGTCTGCAGCGACTCGGTCAGGCACTGGTAGGCGCGTTCGGAGCCGACGCCCTTGACGATCGGCAGCAGCAGGTCGTTGACCCGTTCGGCCATCGACGGATCGGCACCCGAAACCACCTGTGCCACTGCAGGATCCTGATGTGCGGCGGTGTAGAGGTAGAGCGCGCGCAGACCCTCGGCGTACGCCTTCTGCGTCATCAGGGCGCGCCGCACGTCGGGGTGATGAATGATCGTCACGCGAGGGGCGGTCTTGTCGGTCATCTGGGTCAGATCCGCACCCTGCACCCTCGTCTTGGCGTACTCCAACGCGTTGAGATAACCCGTCGACAACGTGGCAATCGCCTTGGTCCCAACGAACATTCGCGCGTACTCGATCACCTTGAACATCTGTGCGATCCCGTTGTGGGCATCGCCCACCAGCCATCCGATCGCCGGCTTTCCGTGCAACCCCAGGCTGAGCTCGGTGGTGGCCGATGCTTTCAAGCCCATCTTGTGTTCGAGGTTGGTGACGACGGCGCCGTTGCGTTCCCCGGGCGCACCGGTCTCAGCATCGAGCAGGAACTTGGGAACCAGGAACAAGCTCAGTCCTTTTGTGCCGGGTCCGGCGCCCTCAGGGCGAGCCAGCACGAGGTGCAGGACGTTTTCGAAGTAGTCACCCGCGTCGCCGTTGGTGATGAATCGCTTGACGCCCTCGAGGTGCCAGGTGCCGTCGCCGGCGTCCACCGCCTTGGTGCGACCCGCACCCACATCGGAGCCGGCGTCCGGCTCGGTCAGCACCATGGTGGCGCACCAGTTGCGTTCGGCGGCCAGCGTCGACCAGTGCTTCTGCTGTGCGTTGCCGATGTGGAACAGGATGTTGGCCATGATCGGGCCGGCCATGTACATGAACACCGCGGGATTGGCGCCGAGAACCAGTTCGTCGATCGCCCAGGTGACCATCGCCGGCGCCGGGACGCCGCCCACCTCCTCGGCCAGACCGATACGGAACCACTCGCCCTGCTGCCAGGCCCGCATCGATTTCTGAAGCGGTTCGGGCAGCGACACCGCATGCGTGCCGGGGTCGAAAGTAGGCGGATGGCGGTCGGTTTCGGCGAACGATTCGGCCACCGGCCCCTCGGCCAGACGGGAGGCCTCCGCCAGCATCTCGCGGACCGAGTCCCCATCGAGATCGGGATAGTCGTCGAGGACCTTCCCCAGATCGAGCAACTCGAAAAGGTTGAACTCGAGGTCGCGGACATTGCTCTTGTAGTGGCTCATCGCGTGCGTCCTCCTCATCGCCGGCTGAGCCCGAGCCTAGCCCGGTTCATCCACGCTGATCAGGCTTCGGACAGCGGGCAGGATTATGGTCTCAACCATAGAATTGCTGTTCGGAGCGTCCCCTGACCCAGCGCCTATCAGTGTTGGCCTCCCGATAACGGCGGCGTCAGCTCACAGGTTGCAATAACGGTGGCCTCGATCTATGGTCGTAAGCATAGTTATGGAGTTAGTCTCCAGATCTGCCCACGCAAGGAGAGAAAGTATGTGGCTGATCGAGCTGAACATCGCCGGTCATCGGTTCACGCGCCACGTACCCGACAAGCGCCCCCAGCTGTTCGGTCGTGGAGTCCGGGCGCTGGCGTGGCGCGGTAACCAGTTCCGCCACGACCCCGCCGCCTGAATGACCCGGACACCGCCAACCGATCGCCAAAGCCGCAGCTCCACCCGCACCAGAATGCTGGTGGCTGCCGCCGAAGTGCTGCGCGAACGCGGCGCCGCCGGAGTCACCATCGACGAAGTGCTGGTGCGCAGCGGTACGCCACGCGGTTCGGTCTACCACCACTTCCCCGAAGGTCGCAGTCAGATCTTGCGCGAAGCGCTGGAATACGCCGGCTACGCGATCACCGCGAGCATCGACGAGGCCGCCTGCGAGAACGCCGGAGTGCTACTGCGCCGCTTCGTCGAACTGTGGGAAAACGCGTTGATCACAAGCGATTACACCGCAGGTTGCCCGGTGCTGGCAGCCGCTGTCGGATCCGGTGAGGATGAACAGCAGCTCACCGCGGTAGCCGGCGAGATCTTCGGCCGCTGGCGCGAGGCCTCCAAGCAGGCTTATCTATGCGAGGGCTTCGACGAAGCCGACGCCAGCGCGCTGGCGGACACGACTTTGGCAGCATTGGAGGGCGCCGTCGTCCTGTGCCGCTCGGTGCGCAGTCTGCAGCCGCTTCATTCTGTCGCCGCCCAGATGGAATTCCTGATCAAAGCAAAGGAATTCGTGACGAAGTTCGGCGTACCGAGTCTGAACCCCTGAATGACCAACGGGCACAGCCGAAATGGCTGTGCCCGTTGGTTTCCAATCGATCAGGGGCTACTGGTTCCGTTAGGGCCGTTGCCGCCTGGCGTGCCGTCGGCCTTGGCGTTGGCTCCATCGGTACCAGGGCCGCCCACGCCCAGGATGCCCGAGGTGTTGCCGCCGTTACCGCCGGTGCCTCCGGCCGGAGTGCCCGTGCCGGTGCCGTTGGCTCCGCCGTCACCGCCGTTGCCGCCGACCGACGAGCCGTTGACGATCGCGGGGCCTGAGGCAAGCGAGTCGGTCACCTGGAGCCAGGCGTGGCTATCGGCATTGCCGCCGTCGCGGCGCCGACACCAAGGGCAACCGCCAGGAGACCTACCCGGCCCATCCGGCGGGCGTAACCGGATGACGACTCGGTGTGGTCGATGCTCCGCACCGAATTGCGCACGCTCATTTGCAGGCCCCCGCTCGTCAATTCGGCAAACTACCGAACGCGCAGGGAATCAGGGGGGGTCTCCCAGTTTTCGGCGACGTGAGCCTTCCTTCTTGCTTTCTGGCAAACCGCGGCTCACCCAAAGTTCGGCCCGTGTCCAGTCGGCATCTCCCGACGACGCCTCCCGCCCGCCGGACCTGACTGCGCGGCATGGCAGCCGCTGATGCTGGAATACCAGGTGTGACGACACCCGACCCATCGATCGGCAGCCAGGATCCGGAGACACCGGAGAGTGTCATCACCCGGTTCGGCATCACGACGCTGGCCGAGAGCTTCACCGAGTTCACGGTCGTGGCCTCGATGCCGGTGGGCCATCTGACCAACCCGTTCACCGGGATGCCGACGATCGGGCCGCTGGCCATCCTGGTCGACGACGTCGGCGGTCGGGCCAACTTCTACCGTCGCGGAGCCGGGCAGTGGACGGTGTCCAGCGAGCTCTCCATTGAACTGAGCCCGGACGGAATCGAGAGCCTGCAGGCCGCTCCAGACGAACCCGTCGTCGCCAGCAGCCGACCGCTCGGCCCGCACGGCGCGACGCTGCTGGCCATCTGCACGCTCAGCCACCGCGGCAGCACGATCGGCGGCGGCACCGTGCGCACGGTCGCGATCGGGGGCGGCCCCGACGCGCCGATCCAGCGAGGACCGGACACCCTGGTGCGCACGCCGGAGACGACGATGGCCGAATTGATGTCGGCCCAGCCCCAACCGGACGAGGCGGGCATCTACCGGCTGGCTCAGCGCCCGGATTCGATCATCAACAACCTGATCGGGATTGTGCACGGCGGAGTCAGCAGCGCCGGACTGGAACTCGTGGCGTCGGCGGCGATCAACCATGGGCAGAGCGAGCCGCTGCGCACCGCGTCGCTGCGGGTGAACTTCTTGCGGCCGTTTCTGGCAGGTGCCCAATCCAGCTACGAGGGAACCGCTTTGCGTATCGGACGCAACTCCGCGATCGGAGACGCCCAGGCCGTCGGCGACGACGGCAAGGTGGCAATCCTGGCGCGCGTCACGGGGTACCGGTGAGCGACGTGACCGACGGTTTCGCGGTGTTGTGCGCCAACGAGCCCGAGCTTGCCGCCCTGCGGGCCTCGGTGCGGGCGTTCCTCAATGGAGATCGCGACGAATTCGGTTGGCTGCCAAGCGTAGACGCGTGGTTGTCGAGCTGGGACGAGGGCTTCAGCGCACGGCTCGGTGAAGCCGGATTCCTCGGCCTGACCATCCCGCGCGAATACGGTGGGCAGGGGTTGAGTCACCTGCATCGCTACGTGGTGACCGAAGAGCTGCTTGCCGCGGGCGCGCCGGTGGCCGCCCACTGGATCGCCGACCGCCAGGTCGCGCCCGGGCTGCTGGCGTACGGATCCGAGGAGCAGCGACAGCGGTTGCTGCCCAAAATCGCTGCCGGCCGGTACTTCTCGTCGATCGGTATGAGCGAGCCGCAGGCCGGTTCCGACCTCGCCGCGTCGGCGGCGAAAGCGATTCAGACCGATGGTGGCTGGCTGCTGACGGGCACCAAGGTCTGGACCAGCGGCGCGCACCTGGCCCATCAGATCGTGGTCCTGGCCCGCATCAGCCCGGTGAATCCGGAGCGCCGTCACGCCGGGTTCAGCCAGTTCATCGTGCCCACCGATAGTCCGGGCACGACGATCAGCCCCATCGTGATGATGTCGGGTGAACACCATTTCAACGAGGTGACGTTCGACGAGGTGTTTGTCGGTGACGACAACGTGCTGGGCGAGATCGGCGCCGGTTGGCACCAGGTCACCGCGGAGCTGTCGTTCGAACGCAGTGGGCCCGAACGCATTCTGAGTACCGCCCCACTGTTGACCGCGCTGCTGCGGCTGCTGGCCGCCCAGGACGATCTCGACGATCACACCGCCGCGGCCGTCGGTGACCTACTGGCCCGGGTCATCTCGCTGCGCCAGCTGTCGGTGTCGGTAGCCAGGGCGCTCGCTGCCGGTGAGTCGCCGGTGAACGAGGCCGCACTGGTCAAAGATCTGGGCACCCGCTTCGAGCAGGAGTCGGTGGAGCTGGCGGGCGACCTGTTCTCGTATGCCGCCGACGCACCGGGGCGGGAAAGGGTGGGTGCGCTGTTGGACGTCGCCCGGCTGCACTCGCCGCTGTTCACCCTGCGCGGCGGGACCAACGAGGTGCTGCGCGGTGTGGTGGCCCGGGGAATGGGGTTGCGGTGACGCGGGCATTGGCCGGCGGGGTGTTCGGAACCAGCGGCGGCACCGACGATCTCGCAGACCTGCGGCAGCTGGCCGAGGATATCGGCAGTCGGTCGTTCGAAGAGCGGATCGGGAACCGGCGGCTGCCAGACGAATTCGATGCGACCGCCTGGCGGCATCTGGAGGACGCCGGACTGACCCGCCTGACCAGTGACCCCGAATCAGGCGGCGGTCCAACCGAATCCGCACTGGTCCTGCGCGCACTGGCCCGGCACTCCGTCACCGTTCCGCTGGCCGAGACCGATGTGCTGGCTGCCTGGCTCGCCGCCGAGGCCGGGCTCGAGGTTCCGGGCGAAGGACCGCTGACCATCGCTGTCGGAGAGGCGGGCAGCACGACCATCACCGGCGTTCCGTACGCGGGCAGCGCGGCCGCGGTGGTGGTGGCCCTGCGCGACGGCCAAGCACTCCGGGTGGCGGTCACCGAACCCACCGCCGTGAGCAACGGCCACAACCTCGGCGGTGAACCACGCGACACCATCGGCGTGGCCGCCGGGCAGTTCGTCACCGTCGGTGGTGCCGCCGACGAGCTGATGCGCCGCGGCGCCTGGGTCCGGTGCATCCAAGCACTCGGCGCCCTGGATGCCGCGGTCGAATTCTCGGTGGCGCACACCCGGGAACGTGAGCAGTTCGGCCGGCCGCTGAGCGCGTTTCAGGCGGTGCAACACACGTTGGCGTCGATGGCCGGCGAGGTGGAGCGGGCGCGGGCGGCCACCGAGCTGGCCGTCGCCGCCGTCGCTGACCACGGATTCGCCAGTGCGCAAGCCGATTACGCCGTCACGGTGGCCAAGGTGGTGCTCGGTCGCGTCGTCCCGTCCGTGGTCACCGCTGCCCACCAACTCCACGGGGCGATCGGCGTGACCCTGGAGCATCGGTTGTGGCTGGCGACGATGCGGGCTCGCGGCTGGGTCGGCGAGTTCGGCGATACTGCCTGGTACGCAAGGAAGTTGGGCCGCCTGGCGCTGACCGGCGGTGACCCGTGGGACTTGATCGTCGGAGCGGTCTGATTCAGGCCGGGATAACGGTGACGGTCGAATCATTGGTCCCCGATCTCCCTACCGATCCCGACTAGAGAGCGCAGCCGGGCGGGTAGGGAGATCCGGGGAACTTAACTGAGGCTTACGTGCAGGAGTCGGACTGTCAGCTGCCGGTCCAGTTCGGCGCGCGCTTCTCGGCGAACGCGATCGCGCCTTCCTGCGCGTCCTTCGACGCGAAGACCGGCATCAGGATCTTGCCCTGTTTCTTCCACTGCTCCTCCGGCGACCAACCGCGCGACTCGGTGATGATCCGCTTGGTGGCCGCCACGGCCAGCGGGCCGTTGACGGTGATCCGCTCGGCCAGCTCGATCGCTGCCTCCAGGGCATGCCCGGGCTCGGCAAGCGCGTTCACCAGACCCAGCTCGTGTGCCCGGACCGCGGACAGGTTCTCGCCGGTCAACGCCAGTTCCATCGCGATCTGGTACGGGATGCGCTGCGGTAGCCGCAGGAGTCCGCCGCCACCGGCCACCAGGCCACGCTTCACCTCGGGGATACCGAAGGCCGAATCGTTGGCTGCGACGATCAGGTCGGTGGCCAAGGCCAATTCCGTCCCGCCGGCCAGGGCGTACCCCTCGACCGCAGCGATCAGCGGCTTCACCGGCGGGCGCTCGGTGAAGCCCAGGCCGCGGCCCTCGGCCACGACGTTCTCTCCGCGCGCGAACGCCTTGAGGTCCATGCCCGCGCAGAACGAGCCGCCGGCCCCGGTCACGATGCCGACGGACAGCCCGGCGTCGTCGTCGAGTTCGTCCATGGCGGCGGCCAGACCATTGCTGACCGCGGCATTCACGGCATTCTTGGCCTTGGGCCGGTTGATGGTGATGATCAGAATCCGGCCGCGGCGCTCGGTGAGGACGGCGGGCTCTTCGGTAACGGGGTTTTCAGTCACGTTCGGAATGGTAACTATCGAGGTACGACGCGCGCGGTCAACCCGGTACCATCAAAACTAGAACACGTTTCAATTCCTAGGAGGACGTGTGAGCCCTGACGATGTGACACGCACCGAGACGGCCAAATGGGACCCGGGTCTGGTCGAGAAGACCATGGGGGTGCTGCGCCCGTTCCTCAAGCTGTATCACCGCAGCGAGGTCCGCGGCCTGGAGTCGTTCCCGGCGGGCGGCGCCCTGGTGGTGTCCAACCACTCCGGCGGCCTGTTCCCGATGGATGTTCCGGTGTTCGCGCTGGGCTTCTACGAGCACTTCGGCTATGACCGGCCGGTCTACACACTGAGCCACGACCTGGTGCTCACCGGCCCGACAGCCGGCTTCTTCATCAAGAACGGCTTCATCCGCGCCAACCACGAGAACGCCGACGAGGCGCTGCGCTCCGGCGGCGTGGTGGTGGTGTTCCCCGGCGGCGACTACGACGTCTACCGGCCGACGTTCGCTGAGAACAAGATCGACTTCGACGGCCGCACCGGTTACGTCAAGGCCGCGATCAACGCCGGGGTGCCCATCGTGCCGACGGTGGCCATCGGTGGTCAGGAGAGCCAGATCTATCTCAGCCGCGGCACCGGCCTGGCCAAGTTGCTGCGACTCGACAAGCTCTTGCGGGCGAAGATCCTGCCGATCTCGTTCGGGTTCCCGTTCGGCCTCAGCGCCGTCGTCCCCCTGAACGTCCCGTTGCCCACCAAGATCGTCATGAAAGTGCTCGAGCCGATCAACATCACCGAGCAATTCGGCGAGGATCCAGACATCCACGCTGTCGACGCCCACGTCCGTGGGGCCATGCAACGGGCGCTGGACGACCTTGCCTCCGAACGCCGGTTGCCGGTGATCGGCTGATGGACCTGGTGTCGCGGCTGACGTCCGTCGGCGACGCTGTCGTCACGCTGGCCAAGGCGGGCTTCCTGACCCCGATGCGTCCGGACCGGACGGTGGCGATGGTGACGGCCGCCCGTGCCGAGGGGCTCTCGATCGCCACCGGGTTCGCGACAGCCGCCGCTCGCCGCCCCGACAGCCCCGGCTTGATCGACGAACTGGGGACCCTGACATGGCGCGAGCTCGACGAGCGAGCGCATGCGTTGGCGGCGGCGTTGCAGCAACTGCCCTCCGGCGCACCGGAAGTGGTCGGCATCATGGCCCGCAACCACCGCGGGTTCGTCGAGTCGCTGATCGCGGCCACCCGCATCGGCGCAGACGTGCTGCTGCTCAACACCTCATTCGCCGGCCCCGCACTGGCGGAGGTGGTCAACCGGGAGAAGGCCGATGTCGTCATCTACGACGAGGAGTTCACTCCTTCCGTGGACCGGGCTCTGCAGGACCGCCCGCACGCCACCCGCATCCTGGCTTGGACGGACACCGACACCGAGGCACCCACCGTCGAGAGACTGATCAACGCGCACGCCGGGCAGCGGGCGACCAAGGGCGAGCGCAAGAGCCGGCTCATCCTGCTGACGTCGGGCACCACCGGAACTCCCAAGGGCGCCAAGCATTCCGGCGGTGGCGCAAGCAATCTCGTCGCGATCTTGAGTCGTACGCCGTGGCGCCTGGGTGAGACGACGGTGGTCGTCGCCCCGATGTTCCACGCCTGGGGCTTCTCCCAGTTGGTGTTCTCCTCGGCGATGGCCTGCACGGTGGTGACCCGGCGCAAGTTCGACCCGGCGGCAACGATGGCACTCGTCGACAAGTACCGAGCCACCGGATTGTGTGTGGTCCCGGTGATGTTCGACCGCATCATGGATCTTCCCGACGATGTGCGGAAGCGCTACAGCGGCCGCACACTGCGGTTCGCGGCGTGCTCGGGGTCACGGATGCGGCCCGACGTCGTCACCAAGTTCATGGACGAGTTCGGCGACGTCATCTACAACAACTACAACGCCACCGAAGCCGGCATGATCGCCACCGCGACTCCGGCCGATCTGCGGGCCGCGCCGGACACGGCAGGCAAACCGGCGCAGGGCACCGAGATCCGCATCTTCGACGACGAGTTCAACGACGTTCCCACCGGCGAGGTCGGGCGGATCTTCGTGAAGAACTCCACCCAGTTCGACGGCTACACCTCGGGCAACACCAAGGACTTTCACGACGGCTTCATGTCCTCGGGCGACATCGGCCGCCTTGACGAAGCCGGCCGGCTGTTCGTCGTGGGCCGCGATGACGAGATGATCGTCTCCGGCGGCGAGAACGTCTATCCGATCGAGGTGGAGAAGACGCTGGCCGGGCACGACGAGGTGGCCGAGGCCACGGTGCTCGGCGTCGACGACGAACAGTACGGTCAACGGCTGGTCGCGTTCGTCGTCCTCACCGACGGAGCGACCGCAAAACCGGACGACCTCAAGGCCCACGTGCGGGAGAACCTGGCCAACTACAAGGTGCCGCGGGAAATCACCATCCTGAGCGAACTGCCGCGCGGAAGCACTGGCAAAATCCTGCGTAATGAACTCATCGCGCGCACGTCTGAAGGCTGAGCTTCGTCGCCCGCACCCTGTTGCGCGCGCGATCGCCGAACTGGCCAACGCGGCCAACGGGTTTCGACCATTGGGCCGCCAGGGCTACAAGACGCTGGCGGTCTTCTCGTTCGGCTGGCCGACCTCGGAGCAGCCGATGCTGTACCTGGGCGGCTCCGTCGTCGATGCCGTGCGGCGCGGTCTGCGCGGTGACTTCCGGGGCGGGCGCGGCATCGCGGCCCTGGCGCTGACTGCGCTGTCGTGGGTGTTCCTGCTGGCGATCCAGCGCCGCAATGTGACCACACCCGGGCCGGTGCTGCACGACGCATTGGTCGAGGGTCTCGGCGAGGACTTCACCGAGGTACTGAAGACCTTGCCCAGCACACCGTCGCCGTCGGGCCGTCCGACGGCCTTCTTTCCCGTCGCTTCGCTCGCCCCGGCCTGGCGCACCACCTGGTCGCGGCGCCGCTTCGTCGACAAGACCAGCACGATCAGCTACGGGCCGCACGGCCGCGCCAACGTCGCCGACGTCTGGCGCCGCCGCGACCTGCCGCGTGACGGCAAGGCTCCGGTGCTGCTGGAGGTGCCCGGTGGGGCGTGGGCGATCGGCTGGCGTCGTCCACAGGGCTACCCCTTGATGAGCCACCTCGCGGATCGCGGCTGGATCTGCGTGGCGATGAATTACCGCGTCAGCCCGGCGCACAGCTGGCCGGATCACATCGTCGACGTCAAGCGCGCGCTGGCGTGGATCAAAGACAACATCGCTGACTACGGCGGTGACCCCGATTTCGTTGCGATCACCGGCGGTTCGGCCGGCGGGCACCTCGCGGCGCTGGCCGCCCTCACGGCCGACGATCCTGAGTACCAACCCGGATTCCCGGACGCCGACACATCGGTGCAGGCCGCGGTCCCGGTGTACGGCCGTTACGACTGGTACACCGTGCACGGCAACGGCCGCAGGGAGTTCATCGGCTACCTCGAACGTCTGGTCGTCAAGCGGCAGTTCACCAGGTTTCGCGAGATCTACACCGCCGCATCACCGATCCGGCGGCTACGCGCCGACGCACCACCGTTCTTCATCCTGCACGGCGAGTACGACTCCGTGATTCCGGTCGACGAGGCGCGTGAGTTCGTCGGCGAGTTCCGCAAGGTTGCCAAAGGCCCGGTGCTCTATGCCGAATTACCGGGCGCACAACACGGTTTCGACATCATGTCCTCACCGCGGGCACACCAATCAGCCGAAGCGGTCGGGCAGTTCCTGTCCTGGGTATACGCCACCTGGATGAAAAAGGGGGAGCATGCGTAAACACATCAGACGGGTCCGCGACGTCGGCGTGCGACGCGTGGCAATCGTCGTCGTGCTGCTGATCGCGGTGATCGGCGCGAGCATCGCCGGATACGCCACCAGCAGGAACAACACCAACCAAGAGGCCTACTTCGGTGACGAAAACAACCCGAACCGGGTTGACGTCACCGCGTGGATCACGAAGGTCGACACTGCCGCACAGATACTTTCGGTGACCATCATCGGCATCACACCGAACGGCACACTGTCCGATGACGGTGTGTGGGCCCAGAACGCAACACTGACCAGCGACGCAGTTGGCAACTGGCGCGCCGAGATCAAAGCCGGTGACTCTGCTCCGGATGTCGAGCAGAAGATTACCGTCGACGGTGCCATCACCGACTACCCGTTCGACCGATACACCGGCCACATCGAGATCCACGTCGTCAACGACGAGGGCAAGGACTACCCGGTCAGCTTGACGATCTTGAACACGGACCCGTTCTTCAAGATGAGCACCAGCACCGACCCTGCCTCCAAGGGCGGGGTGGGGGTAAACCTCGGCCTGCACCGCAGTGCACCCACGCTGATCTTCGCCGGCTTCATCATGGTTCTGATGCTGGGCTTGGCGAGCGGAGCGTTGGTGGCGGCCTTTTATCTACTGAACTGGCGGCGCGGCCTGATTTTTCCCGGCTGCTCGATGATGGCGGCAATCCTGTTCGCGCTGATCCCATTACGCAACGCGGTGCCGGGTAATCCACCGATCGGCTCGATCATCGACTTCGGATCGTTCTTCATCGCCGAAGCCGTCATCTCGATCTCGTTGATCTCCAGCATCATTTGGGGCTTCCGCCATCAGCGGAGCATCGAGCGCGCCGAGAACGCGACGAATCACGCGCAATCGGCGGACGAGATCGCCGATGTGTCGGAGGAACCGTCTAAGCCTGCGCCATAGCGGTCTCCACCACCGCCAGCTGACCGGGAAGCCCTGCCGCAACCCGTATCTCGGTGAACGCAGCCAGCATCGCTTCGGTGACCTCATGCGGGTCGCCGACGGTGATGCTGTCGGTGAGCACCGACATGTTCAGCTGGTCCACGTAACTCCACACGGTGATGTTCATTCCGCTGCCCGTGGTCAGCGGACCGACGGAGTAGATTTCGGTGACCATCGCTCCGCCGACGCGCCCGTGCTCGCGTGGGCCGGGCACGTTGGAGATCGGCAGGTTCAACACCTTGTTCTGACCGTCCTTGGTGGACAACCACTTGAAGAGAGCCTGCGCCGGCGCCGGCGGTAGATAGGTGGACCACCGGCTGATCAGTTCCGGTCCGACGAGTTGATGACTTTCCTTGGCCAACACTGCGGCGTCGTGGGTCTGCCGCACCCGCTCCAGCGGATCGGCGACGTCCACCGGAACGGCCACCATCATTCCGGTGAAGTAGTTGCCCGACACCCGATCCGGGTCGAAATTGAAGCTGACCGGCACGGAAGCCAGCAGCGGGTGATCGGCGACTCCGTCGTAGCGCAACAGCAGCGTGCGCAGCGCGCCCGCGGCGGTGGCGAGCACCATGTCGTTGATCGTGACACCGAGGGCCTTGCTGGTCTCCTTGACCTGCGCGAGGGCCAAAGTCGCTGTGGCAAAACGTCGTTCGGGGGTCAGCATGTGGTTGAGGAATGATGGCGGCGGGGTGAACGGCATGGTCAGCTCGGGTGACAGCTTGCGGTTGCTACGCCGTACCCGGCCCATCCCGTCGGCGGTGTATTTGATGACACCGGGCAGCTTGCCGATTTGACGGAGATGGTCGACGAACGCCGAGCGCACCAGGTCCCCGCGCCGGGGGGCCGGGTCGCATGGGGATTCCTGGTCCGGGTCAGGTCCGCTCTGAAGATCCATGCCGCGTGCCATCAGATTGCCGGAGGCGACCCCGTCGGCCAGCGCATGGTGAATCTTGCCGACGACGGCGATCCGGCCGTTGGCCAGACCCTCTATGAAGTACATCTCCCACAGCGGGCGGTCACGATCCAGCGGGGTGCTGGCGATCTCCCCGATCGCCTCGTCGAGCTCGCGCCGGCCGCCCGGTTCCTTCAGTCGCCAGGGGCGGATGTGGTAGTCGAGGTCGACGTCACAGTTCTCCCGCCACATCGGGTGATGAAAGTTGAACGGAATGTTGACCAGTTGATAGCGGAACGGGTCGAGCTTGTAGAGCCGGCCCCGGATGACGTTGCGGAACTCCTCGACCCCGAAGGTGCGATCACCGAGGTCCTGCAGTTCGATGATCGCCACCTTGAGGGTGTGCATATGGACGTTCGGCGCCTCGCTGTACAACAGGACGGCATCCCAGCCACGCAGTCTCTTCATCCCTCAGCCTCTCCACCCCACCCGGCCCAGTCGGGACGATACAGCGGGGGAAGGGTCAGATCACCTCTTTGGTGGACATCATCGCGCGGTCGCGATGGATTCGGTTGAGGAACAGTCCGATTGCGGTGTTCACCGAGCCGGTGCGGGCACCGTCGGTCATGTCGAAACCGTGTCCGGCACCGGGCAATTCGACGTAGCCGACCGGGGAGCGGGACACCCCACGCAGCCGCTCGACGAAGCTCTGCGCCTGGGCCACGGGAATCACACTGTCGCCCGAACCGTGCACCACCAGGAACGGCGGGGCCTTGGGATGGATCCGTGCGATCGGCGAGGCCTTGCGGAACAGATCCCCGTACTTGCTCTGCTTCTTGTTGACCACCACGCGCTCGAGGAAGTCGACGAATCGGATGCGCTCTGGGGTGGAGCGGTCTTCCCAGTCGTAGCGGCCGTAAATCCCCACGACGGCGTCGACGGCGGTGTCCGACCCTTCCGGCAGATGCGCCTGGAACTCGGGGTCGTCGATGGTGAGGCCCGCCAGCGCGGCCAGGTGTCCACCGGCCGAACATCCGGCAACGGCAACGAAATTGCGGTCGCCACCGAACCGGTCGACGTTGGCGCGGGCCCAAGCAATCGCGGCCTTGATGTCGTGGATGTGCTGCGGCCACGGGTGGTGCGGAGCGACGCGGTACTCGACGGACAGGCACACCCAGCCCTGGGCGGCCAGGTGCGACATCAATGCATAGCCCTGAAGGATTCGGCTGCCGTGCACCCAGGCGCCGCCGGGCACGAACACCAGCACCGGTGCCGGCTCGGCAGGCAGGTCTTTGCGGCGCCAGACATCGAGGACCTGAGTGGGGTGGTCGCCGTAGCGGACCGCCGAACGGTAGAGGTGCTTGCGGTGCTCCAGGGCCCTGGCCACCGGAGGTTTGGTGTCGGGGGCCGGCCAGTCGATCTGCAGGTCCTCGGGCAGGACCACGCCGCGCAACCCCGCTTCGGCGACCTCACGGGTGCTCTCCCGCTGGACCCGGCGCGCCCGGCCGGCATGGGGTGCCAGCCACGACTTGGCGGCCGCACCGAGGAGTTCGGGCATCTGCTTGGCACCCCAGACACTCATCGCGCTCAACGCGCCCAGGGGTTCGAGGTGCTTGCCCACGACGGGCAGCTGGGCGGAGGCCACGCTCATGGCCAGCAGATAGTCGGCCGGTCCGGCCTGCATCAGCCTGCGGGCAGTCGTCCACGTCATGGCGCGAGCGTACCCCGCTGGCACTTTCCGAAACGACAAATGCTTCGTAATGTTCACTGCTTTGCTGGCCGAATCGAGATTCAGTCGTGCCCAGTGAATCCCGCAGTGTGCGTGAGTTTGCCCGAGGGTCAGTGACCTGCGTTGCGAGCCAGTTCGATCGCGAAGGAGTTCACGAAGTTGCCGGGGCCCGGGTTGCCCCGTCCACAGGACCCGTCGGAGTCGCCCGGACGCTTGACCCAGAGGAACGCGTCGATGTGGCCGTTGCCCGTGGCGTTGGTGGGCGCAGCGCCGAGTGCGCGGCCGCTCGGATTGCACCAATACAGTTCGCCGTCGGCCGGCCCGTTGCCATTACGCGAGGTGTCGATGACGTACGGCTTACCGCCCGTCATCCCGGAAATCGCTTCCCCATAACCGATTTCCTCGTCAGTGGTGAGGAAGTTCGAGACGTTGAGGCTGAAGCCGCGCGCGTGGTCGATGCCCACCTGGTTGAGCCGCTTGGCGATCTCGTCGGCGGACAACCAGCGGGAGTGACCGGCGTCGACGTAGACGGCCGCGCCCGCGTTTTTGGTCAGCGTGTCGACGCCGTAGCGGATCAGGTCGAACCGTTCCTGACGCTGACTGCCGGACAGGCAGTCGGCCATATCGAGTGCGTCGGGCTCCAGGATGATCGTCACCGGGCCGCCACCGATCTGGGACGCGACGCGATCGATCCACCCGCGGTAGGCCTCGCCCGAGCCGAATCCACCCGAGGCAAAGCTTCCGCAGTCGCGGTTCGGCAGGGAGTACATGGCCAGCATCGGGATGGCGCCCGCGGCCCAGGCCCCGTTGAGATAGGTGCTGACTGCGGCGGCCGGGACCAGGTTGTCGATCCAGTACGCCTGCGGCGTATTGGCGATATAGGCCAGCTCAGGGTTGTCCGGATTGGCCCGCGAAGCCCGCATGGCCGCCGAATTCGGGTCGACGTAGAACGGCGATCCGCCGGCCGGGGCGGCGTCATCCGCGAGGCGGATGGGGCTGGTGTGAACCGGGACGGCAGTCACCACCAGGCCGGCGAAGACTGCGAGGGCGAACAACGGAGCGATCCACCGTGCGACGGCACCGGCAGCGAAGGACATCACCGGAGAAAAGCTAGTGCGCAGGGCCGATAAACGCCAACCCCACGTCACGGAGTGAGCAGGACCTTGACCACCTCTCCCGAGCGCGCGGCGACGGCGGCATAGCCCTCGGCGGCCTTCTCGAGCGGCAGGTTCGTGGTGAAGATGCCGTCGACATCAAGGCGGCCGCTCTGCAGCAACGGGATCAGTTCCGGCCACGTCTGCTGCACCGGCGCAGTCGTGGCACGGAAGGTGAGGCTTCGCAGCAGCGCGGTGAGCGCGGGGAACGGGTACGGGTTGAGGTTGTGCACCCCGACCACCGACACCGTGCCGCCTGCGCGCACCGTCGCCAGCGCGTCGTCGAGCGTGGTGTCGTTGCCGACGGCGTCGATCACCGAGTGCGCCCCGAGCCCGTCGGTGGCCTCCATCACGGTCTGCGCCGCCGCCGGTTCGATAGCGATCGCGCCGAGGCGGGCCGCCCGGTCCCGCCGTTCAGCGACCGGGTCCACCGCGTAAACCTGTGCCGCACCTTGGAACAGGGCACTGCGCACCGCACACAGGCCGACCGCACCCAGGCCGATGACCACCGCGGTGCCGCCGAGGGGGATGTCGGCACGCTTGGCGGCCGCCCAGCCGGTGGCCAGGTTATCGGTGAGTAGCAGCGCCTGCTCGGCATTGATGTCCGCCGGCATCTTCAGCAACTGGAAGTCGGCAGCCGGAACGGCAAGCAGTTCGGCTTGCGCGCCACCGAGCACCCCGGAACCGAAGATCTGCGGACCCGATGCGCAGAGGATCGGATCCTTGGTCGCACAGCCGGTGCAGTGACCGCAGCCGGCGACCGAGGACACGATGACCTGGTCGCCGACTTTCACTGTGTGCACATCCGACCCGACTTCAACGACCGTGCCGATGGCCTCATGGCCCAGCGAGACCGGTTGGAACAGCGGATAGTCGCCTTCGTAGAAGTGCAGGTCGGAGCCGCAGATCGCGGCCGCAGTCACCGCGACGATCGCACCGGTCGATCCCGGCAGAACTGGGTCGGGCCAATCGTCGACCCGCACCGATCCCGGCGTATCGATGAGCACCGCGCGCATGGCGTCCTCACTCTCCCTTTGTCACAACGAAGTTCGACCAGTCGGGGCTGCGCACCGCGTTCCAGTAGACGGGCAGCCGCCACGGGCTGACGGTGTGGATCTCGCCATCGGGGTTCTTGAAGTAGGAGTGCTCGATCGAGGGGTGTGCCCACACCATGGTGTTGATCTCGGCCTGATGCTCGCGGTGCCACGCATCGGTGGCCTCCTGCGTCGGTTCGATTGTCTGCCAGCCATTCTCGATGACCTCAGCCAGGCAGCTGTTGATATAACGCATCTGCAACTCGGAGTTGAAGATCAGGCTGCCACCGTGTGCCAGATGGTTACCCGGGCCGTACAACACGAAGAAGTTCGGGAAGCCGGGCACGGTGATGCCCAGGTAAGCCGCCGGTCGCTCACCCCAGGAGGTACGCAGATCGACACCGTCGCGGCCGGTGATCGCCATCGGATAGAGCACCTCGGTGGCACGGAATCCGGTGGCGTACACGATCACATCGATGTCGTGGGTCACCCCGTCCGCCGTCACCACACCGTGCGGAGTGATCCGTTCGATCGGGGTGCGCACCAGCTCGACGTCGTCGCGACGCAGTGTGGTGAGCCAGGTTCCATTGTCCTGCAACGTGCGTTTACCCGTGGCGGGATAGTCGGGCAGCACCTTGCTCAGAAGTTCCTGATCCTCACCGACCTGGGTGGAGATCCAGTCGGTGAACATCAGCCGCGCCATCGCGTTCATCTCGCTGACCGCGTAGTTCGGGTCCTCGGGGTGGGTGTAGTCCGGGTCCGAGCGGGCCGCTTCCAGACCCTTGTCCGCTCCGGGCCACAGAATGAGGAAGCGGTACCAACGGTTGTAGTACGGAAGATGATTCATCGCCCACCGCACCCCGTCCGGGACGCTGTCGTGGTACATCGGATTCGGGAACATCCACTGCGCAGTGCGCTGGAATACGGTCAGATGATCTACTCGGTCAGCTATCGCCGGGGCGATCTGGAAGCCGCTTGCTCCCGCGCCAATGAGCGCGACGCGCTTACCGGTCAAGTCGACGGCATGGTCCCACGCCGCCGAATGGAAGGCCGGGCCCTCGAAGGTGTCGGCACCCTCGAAGTCGGGCAGCGCGGGCCGGTTCAGTTGGCCGACGGCGGTGATGACCGCCCGTGCGCGAATGTCCGATTCGGTTCCGTCCTTGTCCCGCACGATGACTCGCCAGGATCCGTCATCGTCGTTCCAGGTGGCCGAGACCACCTCGGTCTGCCACCGGACGTTCTCGTCGAGCTGGTGCCGGGCCAGGACCGTCTCGAAGTAGGCACGCAACTCGGGTTGTTCGGCGAAGTAGTGTGACCAGTCGTTGCTCGGCTCGAAGCTGTAACAGTAGAAGTGGTTGGCCACGTCCACCCGGGCCCCGGGATAGCTGTTCTCCCACCAGGTTCCACCCGGGCCGGCGTTCTTCTCGATGATCGCGAACGGGATGTTGGCCTGTTTGAGCCGGATCCCGGCGAGCAGGCCCGATTCACCGCAGCCGATCACGACGACAGGGAAGTCTGCGGTCGCCGCAGGATCCAGCGCCACAGGACGGCGCGGATCGACGTCTTCGAGGTCCATCTCCTCCAGAACCATCGGGCGGTACTCGTCGTCGACGTGCTCGCAGGCCGTCCAGTCCAGCATCTCCCCGATCAACTCGGGGCTCAGCGGCACCGGCCCCGGACAGCCGCGGTCTCGGTAGCCGGCGATGACGGGCAGCGCCATCGCACGCGCCCGCGCCTTGTCCTCCTCGGACATGAAACCCTGGACCTCGTTGAGGAAGACGCCGGCCTGCTTGAACTCGCGGATGTAGCGCGGATCGCCGGTGATGTGGACCAGCGATAGCAGCAGGGTGGGGATGCTGACCTGCTCCAACGCTGCCGCAATCTCCTCGTCGGAGGACGTGAACGCTTGCCCCGCATACGGATTGGTCGTCATCGACGGTGTCCTCTCACCCAGCGGCAATTACGCTACGCGCAGTTCCGTAATTGCCGCCACCACGATACTGTCGGCGTCGTCGAGGATCAAGGTCCTGTCCTACCCCGAATTCGGGGTTGCCATACTGGGCGGCGTGGCGAACACCGACATCCATCCCGAGCTGCGCAGTGTCGCGCGGTTTATCCCCCGCAACCTGATCTCTCCCCGGACGCTGCCGGTCCTGCGCCGGCTGACCGGGCTGCAACGACCGAAGAACCACGGGGTCGAGGTCCTGACGTTGGAGTCGGGCGTCGGCATCCGCCTGCACCGGCCCGCCAATGCGACCACAACCACCCCGGCGCTGCTGTGGATCCACGGCGGCGGCTACGTCCTGGGCACTGCCGCGCAGGACGACGTGCTGTGCCGCCGGTTCGTCAGGGAGTTGGGCATCACCGTGGCTGCCGTCGATTACCGGCTGGCACCCGAGCATCCGTACCCCGCGCCGGTGGAGGACTGCTACGCCGCGCTGCAATGGCTGGCCGGGCTGCCCGCGGTCGACGCGGATCGGATCGCGATCGGCGGGGCCAGCGCCGGCGGCGGCCTGGCCGCGTCGTTGGCCTTGCTGGCCCGCGACCGGCCCGGGGTCAAGCCCGTCTCTCAGCTCCTGGTCTATCCGATGATCGACGACCGCAGTGTGGGGCAACATCTCAACGATCCCGGGCAGCGGCTGTGGAACGCCACCAGCAACAAGTTCGGCTGGCAGGCCTATCTGGGCGGCGCTGACCCGGAGATCGCCGCACCCGCGCGCCGCACCGATCTCGCCGGGCTCCCGCCCGCCTGGCTCGGCGTCGGCACGCTGGACCTGTTCCACGACGAAGATCTCGACTACGCCGCCCGGTTGCAGGCCGCCGGTGTTCCATGCGAGGTCCACGTGGTGCCGGGTGCATTCCACGGTTTCGACGGGATCGCGGCCAAGGCCGATATCTCGAAGGCGTTCTTCGCCAGCCAGTGCCAAACCCTGCGCCAGAGTTTCGGGGGCTAGGCCGATGCCGACACTGACGACCGAGCAGCGGGACCTGGCCGAGGCGGTCACCGACCTGATGGCCAAGCGCTCCCCCGAGGCCGAGGTGCGCCGACTGATGGCCACCGACACCGGGTACGACCCCGCGGTGTGGGCCGAGCTGGCGGCCATGGGCCTGCTGGGCTTGGCGATACCCGAAGAGTTCGGCGGCGCCGGGGCCGGTGCCGTTGAGGTGAGCCTGGTCATGGAGACCATGGGCGGCGCCCTGCTTTGCGCGCCCTACCTGTCCACGGCGGTGTTCACCACGGGATTACTTTCGGCGCTTGGGGATTCGGCGGAGCAGGCCGATGTCCTGCCGCGCATCGCTGCGGGAGAGCTGATCACCACCGTGGCGTTCGCCGAGGAGGGGTCGGCGCGCCTGCCCCTGGCGTCGACCACGACAGTGCGCGCCGACGGCGACGGGTGGCGGTTGTCGGGCATCAAGACCCATGTTCTGGATGCTGCTGCTGCCGAACGCATTTACGTCCTGGCCGGGAATGGGGTGTATGCGGTGGATGCCACTGCGCCGGGCCTGGAGGTCAGCATGCTGACAACGGTTGACCAGACCCGCAAACAGGGCCGGGTGGTGCTCGACGACACCCCGGCCCGGCTGGTTGGTGCAGCGGATATCGGTGCGGCGGCGATTGACCAAGCGCTGGACACCGCGTCGGTGGCGCTGCTCGGTGAGCAGGCGGGCGGCACGATGCACGCGATGCGAATGGCCGCCGGCTACGCCAAGACCCGGTTTCAGTTCGGGCGGGCGATCGGCAGCTTCCAGGCAATCAAGCACATGTGCGCCGACATGCTGCTGGAGGCGGAATCGGCGCTGTCCGCGGCCCGGCATGTTGCCGCGGCGTTCGACACCGGGGATACCGGCTGGCTCGCGGATCTCGCTGTGGCACAGGCCTATTGCTCGGAGGCGTTCGTCACCGTCGCGGCGAATAATATTCAGGTGCACGGTGGCATCGGGTTCACCTGGGAGCATCCCGCGCACCTGTATCTGCGGCGGGCCCGCACCGATGCCCAGATATTCGGCGACCCGGCCTGGCACCGGGAACGCTACGTGCGACTGCGGGAGGCGCAGCAATGACCGATGATGAAGTGCGCGACGAGGTCCGGCAGTGGCTGGCCGACAACTGGGATGCCGGCCTGGATCGCGGGCAGTGGGCGCAGTTGGTGTTCGACGCCGGCTGGGCGGTTCCCAGTTGGGAGCCGCAGTGGTGGGGCCGCGGCCTGAGTGACCCGCAATCGCGCATCGTGGCTGCGGAATTCGCCGCGGTGGGCGCACCGGGGACCGGCCACGACCGGGCCAATCTCTTTGCCTGCACGTTGCACGACCTCGGTACCGACGAGCAGAAGCGACGGCTGATCCCGCCGTCGATCCGCGGTGAGACCAAATGGTGCCTGCTGTACTCCGAGCCGGGCGCGGGCTCGGATCTGGCGGGGCTGCGCACCCGCGCCGAGCGGCACGGTGACGACTGGGTGATCGACGGCCAGAAGGTGTGGACATCGTTCGCCAAGACCGCCGACTACGGCCTGCTGGTGGCCCGCACCGACTGGGATGTGCCCAAGCACAGCGGAATCAGCTTCTTCATGTTTCCGATGCGCCAGCCCGGCGTCGAGGTCCGCCCGATCCACCAGATCACCGGTGAGTCGGAGTTCAACGAGGTTTTCATCTCCGGGGCTCGGGTGCCCGACGCCAATCTGGTTGGTGAGCCGGGTGGCGGTTGGTCGGTGCTGCAGGTAGCGCTGAGCTACGAGCGGCGGCTGATGGGCGATCTGGCCCGTACGTCGCGCAAGGCCCGCAAGCCGCAGGCCGACGCCGACGCCGACAGCTTGGTGGAAATGGCGCGGCGCGCCGGCAGGCTCGACGACTCGTTCATCCGCCAAGAGATTGCGCGGGTCGAAGCGTATGCGGCGGTGAACCGGTGGAACACCCAGCGGGCCAAGGCCACCTCCGATCGGGCGGAAGCGGCCACGCTGCTGGCGCTGGGCAAGATCGCGATGTCGCGGATCCTGCACGAGACGGCGAAGGTGCAGACCGAGATCGCCGGTCCGGAGGCGATGTTGAGCGGGCCGGACAATCCGCTCGGCGACGCCGTCACGTTCCGCACCCTCAATGCGTACTTCACCTCGATCGGCGGCGGCACCGACCAGATTCAGCGCAATATCGTCGGCGAGCGGGTGCTGGGCCTGCCGAAGGAGCCGGAACCATACCGCAGCACCGCCTTCCGCGAATTGCCCACCTCCAGCTAGCGATTTCGGCGCGTTAACCGCCGCTGAGCGAACGAAAACGCGCCGAAATCGCTAGGGGACGTGGAGGTGGCCGGCGATCACGGTGGCGGTGACCAGTTCGCCGTCGAGGGTGTCGAGCACTTCGGCCGGCGCCGCGCTCAGCACGCATAGGTCACCGGGCTGGTGCGGCTCGATCGTCCTCGGCACGTCGGGTTGCTCAGCGTGCCCGGTGAACAATGTGAGAGCCGTTGTCGCCGAGACGCGTTCGCTGGGGTTCAGCACTGCGCCGGCCTTGGCGGTGCGGTGCACCGCGGCGCGCATGGACGCCCACGGGTCGGCGTCGCCGAACGGTAGATCGGTCGAGAGCGCAACCCGCACACCGGCCGCAAGCAATGACGCCAGTCGCCACAGCGCGGGCTGGTCGTCCGGATCGACCTCGATGAGGTACTGATCACCGCGTTCGGCAACGAAGTTCGGTTGGGTCACCACCAGGACACCGATGTCGGCAAGTTCGGCGATGGTGTCGTCGGGCACCACAGCGGCATGTTCGATGCGGTCGTCGCGATGTGTGCCCGCGGCCCGCAGCGCGGCCAGTGTGACGACCAACTGGCTGGCCGTGACGCAGTGCAGAGCGACAGCTCTGTTGTCCCGGTGCCGTCCGGCGATCCAGGCGGTCAATTCGTCGAGATCGAGCGAATCATCGTGCAGAATCCGCTTTCCCGGGGCCAGCCAGTGCACGCGCTGATACAAGCCGCCGTGCCGGTGTTCCTCTGTGAGCGTGACGATGTCGTTGGCACCGAGATTCGGGGTGGCGTCGGTGACGCCGGTGACGCCGTAGCCCAGGAGCCGTCGGCTGACCGTCGCCAGCGACGTGTCCCGGCGCGCGACCGCGTCCGACCAGTTGTCGTAACTTCGCAGCCTGCCATCCGGATGGTCGGGCAGGCCGACCGCAGCGAGTCCGGCCGAGTTGAGGAACCACAGCACACCGCTGCGATGCTGAATACGCACCGGCACAGCGGGAGTGAGCTCGTCGAGCTGCTCTCGGTCCAGTGGGCCTGCGGCAGACTCGTGGTAACCCACCGCCCGAATCCAGCCGTCCTCGCCGACCGGCGCGTGAGCCAACACCCCGGCAAGCTCGGCGCGGCCGTGGACCAGCGCCGGCCCGACCTGGACGGAATCCAGTGCGGCCGCCGCGGCCCGCAGATGCACGTGGTGGTCGTGCAGGCCCGGTATCACGGTGCCACCCGCGGCGTCGAACGTGTCCTCGCCACGGCGCGGGGTAAGTCGCTCGGCGACCTCCTCGATCTCGGCGCCAACTCGGATGTCGACGATCCGCCCGTCCAGGAGGTGGGCTTGCTGGATCAGCATGGGACCGAGTTCCTCTGCTGGACAAGAGCTTCGACGACGGCATTGTCGGTGCCCATCGTCACTGCCGCGGCAGTTGGTGCGGGGGCTATTGGACTTGGCGACATCGACGGCCCAACAGGCAGCGATGCGTACGTCGCGGCCACGCCAGCCATCGACACCTCGAGGGTCTCACCGCCACCGCGCCGTAGCGAATGCGCCACGGCCAACGCGGCTTCCATACCGGTCAGCGGATCGGCGATGGCGTCTGCGCAGAACACGGGGCCACTCGGGCTGGTGCCGACCAGTCCACCGGCGACCGCCGCATCGTCACCGAAGGCTGCGCGCTGCGAATCCGGACCATGGCCAGTGATGCGAAGCCATACCCGACCCGCGGGGCCCGGCAGTCCTGCGGGAGTCAATTCCCGCCGCGCCAAAACACCCGGCCTGGAACCTTCGATCACGACGTCCGCGACGTTCAGCAATGCCCGCAACCGGTCCTGGTCCCGGACGAAATCGACGGCATACGAGAGTTTTCCGTGGTTCATCCAATCGAAGAATGCGGAATCGCCGGATCGGGTGCCGTCGGGACGGGCCGGGCTTTCCACCTTGACGACGGTTGCGCCCGCCTCTGCGAGGAGTTGACCACACAGCGGGCCGGCCCACATCGACGACAGGTCGGCGACCAGAAGCCCTTTCGGGACTCGGGGCGCGGTCCGGGAGCCCGACGTGCGCACGATGGGTGTCGTCGGCTTCGTCTCACCGAGGCGGGCCGCGGGCAGGTCCAGCAGGATGGCCCGGGCGAGGACTTCGTCGCTGTTGCGTTGGGCCGACCACTCCGCAATCGACGGCCAGGGGTCGTCGGGCACCGAGTCGGCTTCGATGAGTGCAGGAACGGCGGCGACGTCGTCGGCGCGGGACAGCGTGAGCGCCCACCAGCTGTCACGCGTAGGCATCAGCCGGGTGGCACCGCCGGCAGATATACGGCCCTGCGGCTGCAAGCCGACGAGGGCAGCTCGGCCCGTCAAGATCGTGACAGCGTCGACGTGGACACCCAGCAGATCGGTGAGCTCGGCGGCGACGGCCTGAGCGCGGATCAGCATCCACTCATCTTCGCCCAGACTGCACTTCTTGAACACATCGCGCGAGTAGGGGCGAGAACATGTGCAGTCTCGGCGCTAAAAATGCAAAGAGGTGAATCGCCAGTCCAGCACCTGACGCGCGTCGCCCTCCTCGGCTGCGGCGTACACCACCGAACGCAATGTCAGCACGCCGCCGCGATCGTCGGGCAGCGGTTCGGCGGCTTCGATGTGCAGCTCGCTGTACAAGGTGTCGCCCTCGTGCACCGGGCCGGTGTGGTCACAGGACGCCCAGCCGAGCACCGTCGCGAGATTCGGCAGCAGCCGGGCGGCCTGGGCCAGTGCCAGCCCGATGGTGTGGCCGCCGTAGACCAGACGCTGACCACCGACGCGCGAATCATGATGGGTGGCAGCGATGTTCAGGCTCAGCCGGGCCAGCTCCGGCGCGGAGCTGACGACATCGCCGGTGCTGCGCAGGACCGAACCTGCCATATCAGCGGAGAAATGCGGGCCGGGAACACGACTGCGGAACGCCGCCGCGTTCCAGTCGGCCGTCGGCTCCGGCGCCGCAGGCAGTTCGGCCCCGATCAGCGACAGATCGTCGGCGTGGCCGGTGTCCGGAGCATCCGGGCTGAGCGGAAGCATCGCGCACCGGTAGAAGTCGAGCACCAGCCGGCCGACCTGGTCGATGGTGGTCATCCGCAGCGCCGCCAACCCCGTCGCCGCCCGGCCCGGCTTGGCGGTGTTCTGCCGCAACCCCACCACCTCGGTGCGGGTGAACACGCTGTCGCCGATGACCGGATAGCGGTAGAACGTCAGCCCGCGGTAGAACAGGTTGGCCTTGACGCGTTGGGTGACCAGCGTGCTCTGACCGATCGCGACGTCGCACACCAGCGCCGGATGGGCCAGCGGGCCATTGGTACCGACCACGGCGTACGACAAATCCGCATCCAGAGACAGCCGCAGGCGGTCCCCGAGGATGGCCTGATGAGACGCGGCGGCGCCGGAGGTCAACGTCATCGACGGCGCCCAATCGAAGACCTGGCCGATGACCAGATCGTCGAAATAGGGGCCGCCGGCCTCGCCGCCACCAATATGGCCGTACAAAGTCACAGTCGCTCATACTGGTGCTCCGCTCGGGCGCATGTCAATATGGCCGTACATTTCGGCGATCTTGGAGCAACTTGGTGAGCACTGCACTCAACGATGAAGAGACCATGCTGGTGGAGACCGTGCGGGCGTTCATCGAGCGTGACGTCAAGCCGTCGGTGCGCGAGATCGAGCACGCCAACAGCTACCCGGAGGCGTGGATCGAGCAGATGAAGCAGCTCGGGATCTACGGCCTGGCGATCAGCGAGCGGTACGGCGGAAACCCGGTGTCGATGCCCTGCTACGTCGAGGTCACCCAGGAACTCGCGCGCGGTTGGATGAGCCTGGCCGGCGCGATGGGCGGCCACACCGTGGTGGCCAAGCTGCTCGAGATCTTCGGCACCGAGGCGCAGAAGCAGACCTACCTGCCGAAGATGGCCACCGGCGAGGTGCGCGCGACGATGGCGCTGACCGAACCGAGCGGCGGATCGGATCTGCAGAACATGACTACCGTCGCCCGTCGCGACGGTGACGAGCTGGTGATCAACGGAGCCAAGACCTGGATCACCAATGCCCGCAGGTCCGGCCTGATCGCGCTGCTGTGCAAGACCGATCCGCAGGCGACGCCTCGCCACAAGGGCATCTCGGTCGTGCTCGTCGAGTCACCGACCGCCGGGTTGACGATCTCGCGTGATTTGCCAAAGCTCGGCTACAAGGGGGTGGAGTCCTGCGAGCTCTCCTTCGACGGCTGTCGGGTGCCTGCCTCGGCGATCCTCGGTGGTGAGCCAGGCCGCGGTTTCGGGCAGATGATGAAAGGCCTTGAGACTGGCCGTATTCAGGTCGCATCCCGTGCTCTGGGCGTCGCGACCGCGGCGCTCGAAGACGCACTGGCCTACGCTCAGGACCGGGAGAGCTTCGGGCAGCCGATCTGGAAGCACCAGGCCGTCGGCAACTATCTGGCCGATATGGCCACCAAGCTGACCGCGGCCCGGCAGCTGACCCGCTACGCCGCCGAACGCTATGACAGCGGCGAGCGCTGCGACATGGAGGCCGGGATGGCCAAGCTGTTCGCATCGGAGGTCGCGATGGAGGTCGCGCTCAACGCGGTGCGCATCCATGGCGGCTACGGCTACTCCACCGAATACGACGTCGAACGTTACTTTCGCGACGCTCCGCTGATGATCGTCGGGGAGGGCACCAACGAGATTCAACGCAATGTCATCGCCGGTCAACTGGTAGCGAGGGGCGGCATCTAGCCGACCATGAAACCCGAGCCCGCGTACCAGGTGCTGCGGCAACGGCTTCGCGACGCGATCGCCGCCGGGGCCTACCCCGAGGGGGTTCGGCTGCCGACGGAGTCGGAACTGGTCGCCGAGCACGGGCTGTCCCGGCAGACGGTGCGCCGGGCGTTCCAGGATCTGGTGGCCGAGGGCGTGGTGTACCGGGTGCCGGGCCGCGGCACGTATGCCAACCGGGGATACTTGAGACAGCTGGGGTCGATCGAGGACCTGATGAGCTTGTCCGAGGACACCACGATGGAAGTGCTGCAAGGCCTTTCGCGGCGCGTCGACGTGACGGCGGCCAGCCGGCTGCGGCTCGAGCACGACGTGGTCTACACGGTGGTGTTCCGGCGCCTCCACGTCCGGCGGGCAGGAGCGCAGCGACCCGGGGAAACGGACGGTGTTCCGTTCGTGGTGACCACCGTGCATCTGCCAGACCCGGTGGCGCGGCTGGTATTCGACTCCCCAGAGTTGGCCGATGGTGCGGTCGGCACAAACACTGTGATCGGTGTCCTGGAACCACACCTCGATCAGCCCATCGCCGAAGCGGCGCAGTCGATCACCGTCGCCCCCGCGGACGAGCTGGTCGCCAACGCACTGTGCTGCGACATCGGCCACCCGATGCTGCGGGTTGACCGGCTCTATTCCGATACCACCGGCACTCCGGTCGAACTGTCGGTCAGCCATTTTCTGCCCGAGCAGTACACCTACCGGGTCACGCTGCGTCGCTCCGGCTGAACAACCTCGTCGACCAGGCCCCACGCGAGCGCAGTCGTCGGGTCGATGGTCCGTCCCGAAAGTACTAAATACGCTGTGCGCCAACGGCCTATCCGCCGGGTGATGCTCACGGTGCCGCCGGCGCCGGGGATCAGGCCCAGCGCCAGCTCGGGTAGTCCGAGCACAGCGTCGGACCGGCAGCTGACCCAGCCGCAAAATGACGTCATCTCCAGGCCGCTGCCCAGCACCCGGCCGTGGATTTCGGCTCGGCAGCCCTGACCGAGTCGTCGAGTCAGCTGGTCGAGCGCCAAAGCGGGACTGTGCCGGGTACGCGCCAGATGTGCGGTGGCCGGATCGGCGAACGTGCCGAACTCGCCGAGATCCCCACCGCTGCAGAAGGATGCGCCGTTACCGCCCAGCACCACCTCGGTTACGGTGTCATCGACCAGTGCGACAGTCAGCGCCTCCAACAGCAGTGCCCGTGCATCCGTGCTGAACGCATTGTGCCGCTGCGGCCGGTTGAACTTGATCCGAAGCGTGCCGCCGTCTCGCTCGGCGAGCACCGGGTCGGGCATGTCGGGCAACGCTGCCGGGCCACGGGAATCCAGCCAGCGGGCGAACTCGGGCCCGGCCTGCAGCGTCGAATACGCCAGCGATTCGGTGATGATCCCCGGCAGCGCGGGACCGGTCACGTCGACCGACCGGAGCACGTCGTCGCAGACCGCGCTGGCATGCGGCCAGCGCCGGCAACGTTCGCGCAGCTCGGCCACCGTGTCGTTCACCGACTCCACCGCGACGAACCGGCGGTCTTCCTGCTCGCTCTTCGACAAGGCGAAAGTTGCTGTGTCCAGCCAGAACTCACCCTCGGGTGTCGACGACTCCCCGACCGCCACCACGATGCCCGGTGGGCCGGTGACGCCGATCGGGGGCGGGGCGGAGACGTCGACGACAAACATCAGACCTGCATTTAGCCGGTCGGCGTGGGCGAATACTTGACGATCAATTCCTGCTTGTACAGCTTGCCGGTGTCGGTGCGCGGCAGCTCGGCTTCGAACGACAGCGATCGCGGGCACTTATAGTGCGACAACCGGTCCCGCAGCCACGCCAGCAGCTCCTCGGCGAATTCGTCCGTCGCCTCGGACGGATCCACCAGCTGGACCACGCCCTTGACGCTCTGGCCCATCTCCTCGTCGGGCACACCGAACACCGCGGCATCCATCACCTTCGGGTGAGTGACGAGCAAGTTCTCGGCTTCCTGCGGGTAGATGTTGACTCCACCCGAGATGATCATGTGGTGCCTGCGGTCGGTGAGGTAGAGGTAACCGTCCTCGTCGAGATAGCCGATGTCGCCCACTGTCTTCCAGCCGTGGCCGTCACGCGATTTCGCGGTCTTCTCGGCGTCGTTGAGGTACTCGAAATCCAGGCCGCCCTCGAAGAAGATCTCACCGGCCTGCCCGGGCGGCAGCTCGTTGCCGTCCTCGTCGAGGATGTGCAACGCACCCATCATGGGCTTGCCGACCGAGCCGGGATGGGTGAGCCAGTCCTCGGCGAAGATCAATGTGGAGCCGATGGCCTCGGAGGAGGCGTAGTACTCGTCGACGATCGGGCCCCACCAGTCGATCATCTGCTTCTTGATCTCGACCGGACACGGCGCGGCCGCATGCATGACCCGTTGCAGACTGGAGATGTCGTACGAATTGCGCACGCTCTCAGGTAGTTTCAGCATCCGCGTGAACATCACCGGGACGAACTGGCCGTGCGTGACCTTGTGCTGCTGAATCGCGTCGAGGCAGCCCTGCGCATCGAACTTCTCCAGCACCACGGTGGTGATACCGGCCGCCATTGTCTGCATCGACCACACCGACGGCGCGGTGTGGTACAGCGGGGCGGGACTGATGTACACGGCGTCCGGGGTCATCCAGAACCCGATGAGTCCCGCCATCATGCCGGGCACCTCGGTGGGCGGCAGGTGTGGCAAGTCCCGCTTGATTCCCTTGGGGCGCCCCGTGGTTCCCGACGAGTACTGCAGCAGGTCGCCGTCGATCTCGTCGTCGATAGGCGTAACCGGCTGATCGGCAACGCATTCCGGGTAGCTCAGCCAGCCTTCCAGCTCACCGTCGGTGATGACGCGCAGCTGTGGCAGCCCGTTGGGCAACTCCGCGGCCAGCCCGGCCAACGTCTCGCGCAGCGCGGCCGAACCGACGACAGCCTTGGCCTCGCTGTTGTCGATGATGTACGCGGCTTCGGCGGCGGTCAGGTGGGTGTTGATCGGCACGTAGTACAGCCCACTTCGCCGCGCCGCCCACAGCACCGTGTGGAAATGCTCGTTGTTCTCGATGAGGACCGCGACCGCGTCGCCTTCGACCAATCCGGCCCGGCGGAACAGGTGTGCCAACTGGTTGGCCCTGGCTTCCATCTCGCCGAACGTGACGGTTTTTCCAGATGGATACAGGATTACGGCCGGCTTGTCGGGACTGGCCTCGGCATGCTCGCGGATCTGCATGGGAGCACAATACGACAGAGCCAGTTGACAGGTGTCAACTGGCTCCTCGTTACGCTCGGCAGTTAGTCGGCTTCGGCGAGACGCTGCTTGAGCGCCTCGAACTCGTCCTTTACCCCGCTCGGCAGCTTCTCGCCGACGAAGGAGAACCACTCCTCGATCTGCGGCAACTCGTCGCGCCACTCCTGGGCGTTGACCGCCAGCGCCGCATTGACGTCGGACGGATCGACATCCAGACCATCGAGGTCCAGATCGCCGGCGCTCGGCACGATGCCGATCGGTGTGGTCGAACCGTTGGCCTTACCCTCGACCCGCTCGATGATCCACTTCATCACCCGGCTGTTCTCGCCGAAGCCCGGCCACAGGAAGCGGCCGTCTTCGCCGCGGCGGAACCAGTTGACGAAGAAGATCTTCGGCAGCTTCGACTCGTCGGCGTTCTTGCCGATGTTGATCCAGTGCCCCATGTAGTCACCGACGTTGTAGCCGATGAACGGGAGCATGGCCATCGGGTCACGGCGGATTGTGCCGACCTTGCCCTCGGCGGCGGCGGTCTGCTCGGAACCGAGGGTGGCACCGATGAACACGCCGTGCTGCCAGTCGCGGGCTTGTGTCACCAGCGGCACCGTCGTCTTGCGGCGGCCGCCGAACAGGATCGCCGAAATCGGCACGCCCTGCGGGTCGTCCCACTCGGGGGCCAGCGTCGGACACTGCGACATCGGGGTGCAGTAGCGCGAGTTCGGGTGCGCGGCTTTTTTATCGGAGTCGGGCGTCCAGTCTTCGCCCTTCCAGTCGATGAGGTGCTGCGGTTCGCCCTCGAGGCCTTCCCACCACACACCGCCGTCGTCGGTCAGCGCGACGTTGGTGAAGACGGTGTTGCCGGCCGCGACGGTCTTCATCGCGTTGGGGTTCGAGCTCCAGTTGGTGCCCGGTGCCACCCCGAAGAAGCCGAATTCCGGGTTGGTGGCGTACAGCCGACCGTCCTTGCCGAAGCGCATCCAGGCGATGTCGTCGCCGACCGTCTCGGCGCGCCAGCCGGGGATGGTCGGCTGCAGCATCGCGAGGTTGGTCTTACCGCAGGCCGACGGGAACGCGGCAGCGACGAAGTACGACTTGTTCTCCGGGGAGATGAGCTTGAGGATCAGCATGTGCTCGGCGAGCCAGCCCTCGTCGTGCGCCATCGCCGACGCGATGCGCAGCGAGTAGCACTTCTTGCCCAGCAGCGCGTTGCCGCCGTAACCCGAGCCGAAGCTCCAGATCTCGCGGGTCTCCGGGAAGTGGGTGATGTACTTCGTGTCGTTGCACGGCCACGGCACGTCTTCCTCGCCCGGCTCCAGCGGCGCACCGATCGAGTGCAGCGCCTTGACGAAGAACCCGTCGTCGCCCATCTTGTCCAGCGCGGCCTTGCCCATGCGGGTCATCGTCCGCATAGAGACGACCACATATTCGGAGTCGGTGATCTCGACGCCGAGCTTCGGATCCTCGGCCCCGAGCGGACCCATGCAGAACGGCACCACATACATGGTGCGGCCGCGCATCGAACCGCGGTACAGGTCGGTCATGAGGCCGCGCATCTCGGCCGGATCCATCCAGTTGTTCGTGGGGCCGGCGTCGATCGCACGCTCCGAACAGATGAACGTGCGCGACTCGACGCGGGCCACGTCGGACGGCGCCGAACGGGCGAGGTAGGAGCTGGGCTCCTCGGAGTCGCTGAGCTTGGTGAAGGTTCCGGCAGCGACCAACTGGTCGCAGAGCCGCCGGTACTCCTCATCGGAACCGTCGGCGAAGACCACCCGGTCGGGCTGCGTGAGTTCGGCGACTTCCTGGACCCAAGCGAGCAGGCCCTCATGCTTGGTCGGTGCGTTATCCAGACCGGGGATGGTCGCTGAAGTCATCGCTGTCAATCTCCTGCTTACTTTTATGGCCAGGACGCAGGCCGGATTCCGCGCCGAGACACGGTCCTCCCTGAAAAGTAGGTTAACGCGGGTGAGATACCCGCGGTTAGTCGGGATTATGTCCGATCACTCACAGGAACGATTCAGAAGCCCATATTTAAGGGCTTTGCATCGATTCAGTGCGTCGAGTTCGTCACGCACCGCCGTCAGCGCCCGGGCGATCACCGGTCCCTGCCGGTCGCGGTCCGCCATCGCGCGGCTCCGGGCGATGGCATGGTTGCGGACCTCCCCGTCGAGCCGGGCTACCGAATCCTCGGTGCGCGCGCTGTCCGCGGCGTCGCGTTCGGCGACAGATCTGCCCAGCGATGCTTCGGCCGCCAGCACACAGGTGGCCACCCACTCCTCCATGGCGGTACGCAGCCGGCCGGTCTGCTCCACCACCCAGCGATCGAGCACCGCCCGGTCTTGCAACAGCCGGCGAACATTGACCACCCACAGCGTCAGGACCACCCCGACCACCACCCCGACGATGGCGCCCGCGACCGCCCACTGTGGCGCGAGGTCGGCGAACACCCGGCTCAGCGTCAGTGCCACCCCAAGGCCGAAGCCCGCACCGAGCAGGACCATCAGCCGGGTCTCCGGACCGCGGGAGCGCCGCGGCGGGGCACCTACGTCGACGACGGGGCGCGAGTCCACGGGGTCGACGGCCAGGCCCAGTACCTCGCCGACGTCGGCCAGCTGCCGGGAGACGCCCTCGGTCACGTCGTCGGCCAACTCAGTTGCGCGGCGGCGAACCTCGCCGGGGAAGTCGCCCATTGTGCGTCGGCTCAGAGACGCCACGTCTTCCTGCAGTTCGGTCCGCACCGACGCGCACCGGTTGCGGGCGAAATAGGACAGCTGCAGCCGGGCTTGCTGAATCTGGCTGCGCAGTGCGATCATTCGCTCCGACTTGTCCGTCCGAAACTGCTGCAGCACCGCGGTGCGCTGCGCCCGCAGGGCGCCCAGCCGCGCCTCCCGGCCCGCCCCGGCCACCTCGCGATCGAGCCGACGCTCGACTGCGATAAGCCCAGTCTCCCACGCCCGCAATCGGTTTCGTTGATCCAAGGCGTCATCCTCGAGTGCGTCCCGCACCGCGACTGCCAGCTCGTCGACGACGGGCGCCCCGAGATCGGGCACGGCGGCGACACCCACCCAGGGCACATCGCGGTAGCGGGTCGCCCACTCGGCCAGTAGCGCGCGGTCGGTGTCGAGCACCTGCCGCCAGGTGCGGTGCACATCGATCTTCGACACCACGCCGATCACCGCGTCGGTGTGGGCGGCGACGGAATCCAGCAGTACACAGTCCGACTCGGTCAGCGGTGCCGTCGCCGAGACCACGAACACCACCACGGTCGGCGCCTCACCGGCGGCGAGCTCGTCGGCTTCGATCACGGTGTAGTCGGGCAACTGATCCCGCAGCGCACCGACCACACCGCTCACCCCGGCCAGCCACGGACCGCCCACCAGCACCACCTCGCGCCGGACGATCGCCGGCGCCGGCAGGTTCGGGTCGATCTGCGACAGCACTGCGTCGACGGAGTCGGTCACGGTAGCGGCTCCGGGACGCCGCCGGCCCGTTCCCACAGTCGCAGCGATCCGCGGGCAATATCGGCACCGCAGCGGCCGTGCAGCCGGGACACCGGCCCCCGCGAATATCGCTGCCAGACGATCGCGCGCCGCAGGTGCGCCGCGGTGCCGACGCCGCCGTCGACCGTCATGCCGGCGGCCTGCACCACCTCGATCGCCGCGGCCATTCTGGCTTCGACCGCGTCGTCGGTCGGGGAATCAGGCAGCCGTTCATAGCGCACCGGTGCCGCGGCGGCATCGATCCCGGCCAGCAGACCGTCGAGGGCGCTGGCCCGCCGCAACGTGGCCAGGACTCCCGCGCGGTCCTCGCCGTCGCGCAGCGCCAGCACCGCGTGCGCGATGCCGAACAGGTCGAGGCGGGCGAGCAGCCGCTGCCGCAGCGAGCCAGACAGACGGTGCTCCCCGGCCACGAACCGGTCGGCGGAGCCAAGGTCAGCCGGCTCGGTGGTCAGCGCCCGCAGCCCGTCGAGCATCTCGTCGTCGACGACCGAGTCGTCCACTGCAGCCGCAGCGGCCAGGCCGGCGAGCGGATACACCGGTGCGCCGGTGCGGTCCCTGAGCATCCGGCACCGCTCGGCGGCTGCTGCGACCGGCCCGGTGCCGCCGAAGCCCGTCAGATCCGCCTTGTTGAGGACGGCGACGAGGGGATGAGTCGATCCGGCGAGCGCACGAACGTCCTCTGGCTTCAGAGTCTCGGCGAACACATAAACATCCAGGTCAGACACCCCACACGCCGCTGTCGTCGCCACACCCGCCCCATGCAGCACCCGCGTCACCGTGCGCCTACCGCACCCGGGACGGCCTATCACCCCTATCCGTACCGACCGCGCCACCACACCGACATGCTGACATCAGCCGGCCTGTGGCGCGAGCCACTACCAGGGGAAGGCAACTGTTGGGTATCAATCTGCACCGCGATGCGGGTACACCTCTGTTCGTGAGCGACCATGGACGGATGCAAGCGCAGCGCCAAGGGGGCTCAACCACGCCTGATGCCTGGCCAGCGCATCCCTATCCCCGCATCACCAGCTTCCGCTCGCGCCGCTCGACATTGACCGAGGCGCAGCACGGGGCGTGGGATCGGCTGTGGTCCGAGATGGGCACCCAGGCACGCAACGGCGAAGAGCCCGCTGACCTGCTGGACACCGTGGCGTGGTTCGGCAGGCAGGCGCCCGTCGTGCTGGAAATCGGCTGCGGAACCGGCACGTCCACGCTTGGTATGGCGCTGGCCGAGCCGGACATCGACGTGGTGGCGGTCGAGGTCTACAAGCGCGGACTGGCTCAGCTGCTCAGTGCCGTCGACCGGGAGGGTGTCGCCAACATCCGGCTGGTTCGCGGCGACGCGGTAGATGTCCTGGAGCACATGGTCGGCCCCGGCTCACTGACCGGAGTTCGGGTGTTCTTCCCCGACCCGTGGCCAAAATCACGTCACCACAAGCGCCGGCTACTGCAGCCGCACACGATCGCGCTCATCGCCGACCGCCTGCAGCCGGGTGGAGTGCTACATGCCGCCACCGATCACGCGGGGTATGCCGAACAGATCGCCGAGGCCGGCGACAACGAACCACTGCTGCGCCGCGTTCAGCGCGACGACGAGTTGCCGATCTCGGTGCGGCGCCCGACGACCAAATATGAGACGAAGGCCGCTCAAGCCGGAAGCGCGGTGGCCGAACTTCTGTGGTTGAAACGACACAGCTGTGGTTGAAACGACACAGTGGGTGAGGCAACGATGAGTGTGATGGAAGACGCGGCGGCGGCCCCGGCCCCGCCCGCCGGCGGAGATCAGCTGGCGAGCTCGCCAGTTCAGCGGGTACTTCTGGTCTGGGACGCACCCAACCTGGACATGGGCCTGGGATCGATCCTCGGTGGCCGGCCCACAGCCGCACACCGGCCGCGGTTCGACGCGCTGGGACGGTGGCTCTTGGGCCGCACCGCCGAATTGTCGACCGGCCACCCGGACATCTCGGTGGAACCGGAGGCGACAGTGTTCACCAACATCGCGCCCGGCAGCGCGGACGTCGTCCGCCCATGGGTGGAAGCGCTGCGCAACGTGGGCTTCGCGGTGTTCGCCAAGCCGAAGGTCGACGAGGACAGCGACGTCGACTCCGACATGCTCGCCCACATCGAACGCCGCCGCACCGAGGGCCTGGCAGCCGTGCTGGTCGCCTCGGCGGACGGGCAGGCGTTCCGCACGCCGCTGGAGGAAATCGCCAGGGCGGGCACCCCTGCCTACGTGCTTGGATTTCGCGAACATGCCAGCTGGGCGTTAGCGTCGGATACCTTGGAGTTTGTCGACCTGGAAGACATTCCTGGTGTTTTCCGAGAGCCGCTGCCGCGAATCGGCCTAGATTCGCTCCCAGAGCAGGGGGCATGGTTGCAACCGTTCCGGCCGCTGTCCTCATTACTGACATCGCGCGTCTGAGTAGGAGAAACCGATGCGCAGGTCACAGAAGATTTGGTTAGGAGCTTAGGTGTTCGCCTGGTGGGGTCGAACTGTGTATCGCTACCGATACATCGTGATCGCGGTCATGGTCGCGCTGTGCGTCGGCGGCGGCATCTACGGAGCCAGCCTCGGCAAGCACGTCACCCAGAGTGGGTTCTACGACGAGGGCAGTTCCTCGGTGAAGGCGTCGCTGATCGCCGACGGCGCCTACGGCCGTGACACGTCCGGCCACATCATCGCGATCTACACCGCACCGGACGGTAAGACCGTCGACGACCCGGACTTCCAGAAGAAGATCCTGGACAACCTGGCCCAGGTCGAACGGGACCACCCAGATGAGATCCTGCGGTCGATCGGTTACTTCAAGAGCCCGCAGCTGTTGTCGAACATGGCCGACGCGAGCAAGAAGCACGCGTTCATGTCGATCCAGCTCAAGGGCAACGACGACGACACGATCCTGAACAACTTCAAGAAGGTCGACAAGGACTTCTTCATAAAGGACGTCAACGTCAAGCTCGCCGGCCTACAGCCGCTGGCCGCCGAGCTGACCGGCACCATCGGCGAGGACCAGCAGCGCGCCGAGGTGGCCGCCATTCCGCTGGTCGCGGTGCTGCTGTTCTTTGTCTTCGGCGGCGTCGTCGCCGCGAGCCTGCCTGCCATCATCGGCGGCCTGTCCATCCTCGGGGCGCTGGGCATCATGCGGTTGATCGCCCTGGTGACACCCGTGCACTTCTTCGCCCAGCCGGTCGTGACGCTGATCGGCCTGGGTATCGCGATCGATTACGGGTTGTTCATCGTCAGCCGATTCCGAGAAGAGATAGCCGAGGGCTACGACACGGAGGCGGCAGTCCGCCGGACGATGATGACGTCGGGTCGCACGGTCATCTTCTCCGCGGTGATCATCGTGGCGTCCTCGCTGCCGCTGCTGCTGTTCCCGCAGGGCTTCCTGAAGTCGATCACCTACGCGATCATCGCCTCGGTCATGTTGTCGGCGGTCTTGTCGATCACTGTGCTGTCCGCGATTCTGGCCATCCTCGGGCCGAACGTCGACGCCCTCGGCGTGCGCACACTGCTGCGGATTCCGTTCCTGCGCAACTGGGGATTCTCGCGGGCGATCATCGACTGGTTCGCCGAGAAAACACAGAAGACGAAGACCCGCGAAGAGGTCGAAGCCGGTTTCTGGGGCAAGCTCGTCAACCGGGTGATGAAACGCCCGATCCTGTTCGCCGTTCCGATCGTGATCGTCATGGTCCTGCTGATCGTGCCGCTCGGGAAGCTGTCATTGGGCGGCATCAGCGAGAAGTACCTGCCGCCGGACAACTCCGTGCGTACTGCCCAGGAGGAGTTCGACAAGATCTTCCCGGGCTTCCGTACCGAGCCGATCACGCTGGTGATGAAGAACAACGACGGTCAGCCGGTCACCGACCAGCAGGTCGCCGAGATCCGCAACAAGGCGATGGCGGTCAGCGGGTTCACCGACCCGGACAACAATCCCGACGCGATGTGGAAAGAGCGGTCCTACCTCGACGGGGCCTCCAAGGATCCGTCGGTGCGGGTGATCCAGAACGGTCTGGTGACCCGCAACGACGCAGCCAAGAAGATCGCCGAGCTGCGGGCGATCACGCCGCCCAGGGGGGTGTCGGTCTACGTGGGCGGCACGCCTGCTCTGGAGCAGGACAGTATCCACAGCCTGTTCGCCAAGCTGCCGCTGATGGTGCTGCTGCTGATCGTGACGACGACGATCCTGATGTTCCTGGCCTTCGGATCGCTGGTGCTGCCGATCAAGGCCGCGTTGATGAGTGCACTGACGCTGGGCTCCACCATGGGCGTACTGACGTGGATGTTCGTCGACGGGCACGGGTCCGGGCTGATGAACTACACGCCACAGCCATTGATGGCGCCGATGATCGGGTTGATCATCGCGGTGATCTACGGCCTGTCCACCGACTACGAGGTGTTCCTGGTATCTCGCATGGTTGAGGCCCGCGAACGCGGCATGTCCACCACCGAGGCGATCCGTATCGGTACCGCCACCACCGGCCGGCTGATCACCGCGGCCGCCCTGGTGCTGGCCGTGGTCGCCGGCGCCTTCGTCTTCTCCGACCTGGTGATGATGAAGTACCTGGCCTTCGGTCTGCTGATCGCGCTGCTGCTGGACGCCACGATCGTCCGAATGTTCCTGGTGCCTGCGATCATGAAGCTGCTCGGCGATGACTGCTGGTGGGCGCCGCGCTGGATGAAGCGCCTGCAGAACAAGATCGGTCTCGGCGAGACGCACCTGCCCGACGAGCGCAAGCGGCCCGTCGTGCGCGAGCCGGATCCCGCACTGGTCGGCGCGGGGGCTCCCGCCTCGGGCACGCGCCCGGTGCACGACCCGACCCATCCCGGCGGTGGCCGGGCGATGCCCCGTGTCGTCGGCCGCGCCGAATACCGCAATCCACCGCCGCAGGAAGCGCCGTCGGCGGCAGGTACCGCGCGGCTCCCGGATCCGGTCGAGGCAACTACGGCCGGGCAGGCCGGCGGGCAGGAGCGCAGCGACCGGGGAATCACGGCCGGCGGGCAGGAGCGCAGCGACCGGGGAATCGCTGACGCCCCGACCACCCGGTTCTCGGTGGCGAAGAACGTCGTCAAGAACGCCGTGAACACCGCCGCCTCGGCGGCCAAGTCGAACCGTCCGCCGGCGCCGCCCGCGCCGGACCGGGAGATCGAGTCGTGGCTGGGCGAGTTGCGCGGGGGTGCCACACCGCCTCCGCAGCAGCCGCAGCAGCCGTCGGCGCAACCGACGCAGGCGATGTCGGCTCCGGAGGACACCACCACGGCGATCCGGGCTCCGCACGACAAGAAGGGCGTCGACGACGTCTCCCCCGCGATCAGCGCCGAAGAGACTCGCGCCATCCCGGTCAGCCGGCCCGATCAGGGTGACTCCGAGGTGGCCACGGAGAAGCTGAACTCGCGCGGCAAGAAAGAGGGCGAAGAACGTCAGCGTCGCGGTGGCGGCATCAGCGCAGCGGATCTGCTGCGTCGCGAGGGGCGCTCGTAGTCCATTCAGACTTCAGGGCGAAAAACAGGCTCGACTGTCGCTCTGAGTTCTGCCTCGACGCCCTCAGCGTCGGTCGCGCTCGCGTTTCGGCGGGACCACGTCCGGTTGGGCGTTGATGACGACGGCGTCGTCGTTCTCCTCGAGTTCAGCCGCTTCCTTGGCGGGGTTGTCGGCGACCAACACCCGGATGGCGCTGTTGAGGAACGCCAGCAGCGGCACCGCCAACAGCGCACCGACGATGCCAGCCAGCACGCCGCCGCCTGCGATCGCCAGCACGATCGCCAGCGGATGGATCGACACGGCCCGACCCATCACCAGCGGCTGCAGGATGTGCGCCTCCAGCTGCTGCACGGCGATGATCAACCCGAGGGTGATCAAGGCGTAGACGACACCCTTGGCCAGCAATGCCACCACCACCGCCAGGAACCCGGTGACCACCGCACCGACCAGCGGAATGAACGCACCGAGGAAGACCAGCGAAGCCAACGGCAACGCCAACGGGATGCCCATGATCGCCAGGCCGGTGCCGATGCCGATGGCGTCCACCAGCGCCACCAGGAACGTCGCGCGCACGTAGCCGATCAGCGAGCCGAACCCGGCTCGCCCGGCGTCTCGAACCCGGTCGCGGGTGCGCGTCGGGACGATCTTGGTCACAAACCCGTAGATGTTGCGGCCACCGTGCAGCAAGAAGATCAGCGTGAAGAACACCAGCAGCGCACCGGTGACGATCTCGGTGAGCGTGGCCGCCGTCGACAGCGCACCGGTGGTCAGCTTCTCCTGATTGTCGCGCAGCGCCTTGATTGCGGTGTTACCCGCGTTGTCGATCTGCTCGCGACTCAGATGCGCAGGTCCCTCGATGAGCCAGCGACGAAGTCCGTCGATGCTGTGAGTAACTTGCTCGACGAGCCCGGGCAGACCTGAAACGAATTGGCTGACAACGAAAGTCAGGATTCCGCCGAAGATCGCGAAGCCGCCCAACAGCACCAGGGCCACTGCACCGCCGCGCGGCGCGCCTCGGCGGTCGAGCCAATCCACGGCAGGCAGCAGCAAGGCGGTCAGCATGGTCGCCAGGGCCACCGGTACCACGATGACCTCGAGGCGGCGCACGATCCACAGCAACGCGACGATGGCCCCTGCGACCACGAGTAAGCGCCAGGACCACGCTGCAGATTTACGGAGGAAGGGATCGACCGATTCGTCGTCCGAGACTCGGGTCGCCGGCATGCGGCCAAGCGTAGTGGGAGCGGGTCCGTCTATTGGCTGAAACCTCGGTTGCTCCGAGACCAGCGGTCGGTCGTGGCGGTCGCGTAGCAACAAAGATAGGCAGTGCAACCTTGCACCGGCAACAAAAGTAAGCGTAGTTATAGACGAGGTAGTGAATTACCTTTATGCTCCGTTTTGCTGGCTCGCCGATACCACACGCGACTGCTGGCGTTCTGATCTATTCGGATCCCAAACGGGGGGTGGGCTCATGGATTCTGTCGGCTCAAAAACAGTTCATGGTCGCGCGCATCGCGCCGACTCGGCGCATCGCCCCGGTGGCCGCGCAAACAAGATGCAGTTGAACCGCGTCGAGTTCGGCCTTGCAGCACTTGCCAATTCACACGCCATGGCATGGCTTGGCGCCTCCGCAGTGGCTTTGGGCGTCGGCGCGGCGGTCGCATCGATGCCCGCGGTGGCGTCGGCCGACGCGACCGGTTCGGCCGGCTCCAAGGGACCGTCCACCTCGAGTAGCTCGTCGGCCAACGGGCCGTCGAAATCCACCGGACACTCGGCGGTGTCCAAGTCGAACATCCGGCCCACAGCGTCGACCAACGCCATCTCGTCGAGCCCGTCAGGCTCCGACTCGGCCCAGCAGCCCGGTGAGACAGCAACCTCCAGCAAGAAGTCGACCAGCACGCGACTGGCGAGTCCCGCCGCAGCGGCCGCGACTCCGCGGGCGTCGGCACTGCCCACGCCGGAAGCCGCGGTCCAGAACATGATCAGCTTCTTCGTCGGCGACGGGACCGCCGCGCACCCCGACGCCGGGATCATCTCCGGCAACGGCTACACCTGGACCTCCGACACGTGCCCGTCGAACACCTCGTGCAGGGGCGGCAACAGCGGCGTCTTCGGCAACGGTGGCAGCGGTTTCAACGGCGGCAACGGTGGCAGCGCGGGCTGGTTCGGTAGTGGTGGCGCGGGTGGTGCCGGGGTCGCTACCGTCAACGGCGGCGCGGGCGGCAACGGCGGGCGTGGCGGCATGATCACCGGAAACGGTGGTGCGGGCGGCGCAGGCGCAACGACAGTGGCGGGTTCGGCCGGCGGCCAAGGTGGCTCGGCCGGTATGTCGGGCAACGGCGGTGCCGGTGGCGCCGGCGGGGCGTCGACGGGGAATTTCCAGGGCGGCACCGGCGGTCACGGCGGCACCGCCGGCCTGTGGGTCGGCAATGGCGGCGCGGGCGGCGCCGGCGGCAACGCCATCCTGAACGGCCAGACCGGTGGTACGGGCGGCAACGGCGGCGATACCGGGCTCGCCTCGTTCTGGGGCATCGCCGGTGACGGCGGCGAAGGCGGCGGCGCGGGCGCCGGTGCCGGCGGTGCGGGCGGTGCGGCCAGTTTCGGCGGTCGTGGCGGTAACGGCGGCAACGGCGGCCTGTTCTCGTTGTTCGCCTTCGGCGGCGACGGTGGTCAGGGCGGCAACAGCCCGGAGAAGGGTGTGACCGCCTCCGACCACGGCGGTAATGGTGGCGATGGCGGACGCGGCGGCCTCTGGGCCGGCAGCGGTGGTGACGGCGGACGCGGCGGCATCGGTGGCGGCGACGGTGGCAACGGCGGCAATGTCGGCACGCTGTCACTGTTCGGTGCGGGCGGTGACGGTGGCGCCGGCGGCGTCGGTCAGGGCGGCATCGTCGGCACCAATGGCGCCGACCCAGGCAAGAACCCGTCGTTCTCGATCAACGGCGGGAACGGCGCACCGGGCGGTGCCGGCGGTTCGGGCGGCCGCGGCGGAAACGGCAGCCTGCTGGTCGGATCCGGCGGCAACGGCGGCATTGGCGGACAGGGCGGCGACGGCGGACAAGGCGGCAAGGGATACACGCCCAACCCCGACACCGTGGATACCGGCATCGTCGGTGGAGACGGTGGCGACGGCGGACCGGGCGGGCCCGGCGGCGCGGTCGGCGGCGACGCGGGCACCGGCAGATTCTTGTTCTTCGTCGCCTCCAACGGCGCCCAGGGTGGCAGCGGCAACGGCGGAAACGGCGGCAAGGGCGGAAACGGCGGAAACGGCGGGACGTCGACAGATGGAACGGTCGGTGGCTCGGGCGGCAAGGCCGGATCCGGCGGTGCCGGCGCGGTTGGCGGTGCCGGTGCTGACGGCGGCAAGGGCGGCGCCGGCGGCACCGGCGGCACCGGCGCCTATGGCAGCGACCAGGGTGGCAACGGCGGCGCAGGCGGTAACGGTGGCGCAGCCGGAGACGGTGGCGCGCACAGTGGGCAGGGCGGCGCCGGTGGTGCTGCCGGCGGCGGCGGGAACCCCGGCAACAGCGCGGTTGCGGGCGGCAACGGCGGCGATGGCGGTGCCGGCGGGAAGGGCGGCGACGGCGGCCAAGGTGGTCAGGGCGGCGAGGCCGGTCAGGAAGCCCCGGCCGGCACCCCCGGCGGAAAGGCCGGTGACCCCGGGACCCGGGGTGCCAACGGAACTCCGTCGGCCAGTGCGGCGGCGTCACTGGTCGCGACCTCAGCGGCGGCCCAGCCGGCCGGTCCCGCCGATGCACTCGCCGACCTCGGCAGGCAGATCGGTTACATCTTCTTCAACCGGGCACCTAGCGTGGCGCGATTCGACGACGGGTCGTCGAGCGGAACCAACAAGCAAATCACCGTCATGCTCGACGGCCAGGGCAACAACGGCTACGGGGTGACCTACACCATCAAGGACGGCCCGAAGTACGGCACATTGGTGGCCGGAGCGACGCCCGGCACCTTCATCTACACCGCGAACGACACGTTGATCACGCCTGGAATCACCGATTCGTTCACGATCACCGTCGACAACGGAAACGACGCCAGGCTGCCCGGGATCGCCGGGATGCTGCAGGGTCTACTGCATTCGTTCGCGATCAGAATCGGCGCGGCCAAGGCCGACACCATCGACGAGAGGTTCGACGTCGAGGTCAAGGGCACCGGCGTCTACGGCGACCAGCAAGCTGCCCAGGAGTACTGGGTCAGCCAGAGCTACTCCAACTGCCAGCTACAGGCCGCCGCGTCAGCGGTGTCGCAGGCGACCAAGACCAAACCTGCCGACGACATCGAGCAGCAGTGGGTCCAGTGGGCGAAAACCACCGACAGCATCTCGACACCGGGCGCGAAGATGTACCTCGACGCCAACATCGACGAAGGTGCCAGCACGGTCGACGCGGTCGCGCTGATGGAGGCGCACTACAACGTCACCGCGACGCGAACGCTCTACGACCCGACCCAGGCCGGCGGCCAGGAAGCCCTGCTCGACCTGCAGGCCGCCCTGGCCGACGGGAAGGCGGCGATGGTCGCCTACCCGGTGGCAATCGTGTGGACCGGCGCCGGTGTCGGCTTCATCCCGGAGGATGACACCAAGTACACCCAGGCCGACCACGCCGCGGTGGTGACCGCGGTCGATCTGGCGAACGGTGTGGTCTACGTCAACGACAGCTCCATGACCGACAATCCGCCGGAAGGAACGCCGGCCCGCCCGAACGTCGGCCGCGGCAAGGCCATTCCTATCGGCGTGTTCATGGCCGGCTGGCAGGTGGCGAACTATGACCTGACCATCGTCTCGGCGAAGGCACCCGCCGTCGACGCGTAGCCGGCCCGACCTCCCGCCATCCCGCGGCGGACACCGTCGCGGGATCGCGGCAGCGTTACTCTGATCGGCGTGTCCTATGACGCGTCGGTCAACACCGCCCGCGAGGATCACGAACCCCCGGCACGCGGGAAGTACTGGTGGGTCCGCTGGGCGGTGCTCGCCGTCGCGCTGATCGTGCTGGTCGTCGAGGCCACGTTGGTGTGGGATCAGCTGGCCAAAGCTTGGAAGAGCCTGATCTCGGCCAACGGCTGGTGGGTGCTGGCGGCGGCGGCCGCGGCCATGCTGTCGATGCACAGCTTCGCCCAGATCCAGCGGACGCTGCTGCGCTCGGCCGGAGTGGTCGTGCACCAGTGGCGCTCCGAGGCGACGTTCTACGCCGGTAACGCGCTGAGCACCACGATGCCCGGCGGCCCGGTGCTCTCGGCCACATTCAGTTACCGGCAGCAGCGGCTCTGGGGCGCCTCCCCGGTGGTCGCGTCCTGGCAGCTGGTGATGTCGGGCGCGCTACAGGTCGTGGGTCTGGCGCTGCTTGGCCTAGGTGGCGCATTCCTGTTGGGCGCCAAGAACAATCCGTTCTCGCTATTGTTCACACTCGGTGGGTTCATCGCCCTGCTGCTGCTCGCGCAGGCGGTGGCCACCCGGCCCGAGCTCATTGACGGCATCGGTGTGAAGGTTCTGGGTTGGGTCAATTCGGTGCGCAGCAAGCCCACCGACACCGGCCTGCACAAGTGGCGGGAGACGCTCAAGCAACTGGAATCGGTCAGCCTGAGCCGCCGCGCCCTCGGGGTGGCGTTCGGTTGGTCCTTCTTCAACTGGGTCTGCGACGTGGCGTGCCTCGCCTTCGCCGCCTACGCGACCGGCGGCAAGCCGTCGCTGGCCGGGCTGACCGTCGCCTACGCCGCCGCCCGCGCGGTGGGCTCGATCCCGCTGATGCCGGGCGGCTTGCTGGTGGTGGAGGCCGTGCTGGTGCCCGGCCTGGTGTCCAGCGGCATGGCGTTGTCCGCGGCGATCTCGGCAATGCTGATCTATCGCCTGGTCAGCTGGATCTTCATCTCGACCATCGGCTGGGTGGTGTTCTTCTTCGTGTTCCGTACCGAGGGAGCGCTGGACCCCGACGCCGTCGCCGACGAGATCGCCGCTGCGGAGGCCGAACGCGGCGGTGAGGCCGACGATCCGGCCGACACGGCACTGCAGGGTCCGGTGCCACCACCGTGCCCGGACTCCGACGACGACTCCGAGCACTGATGCATCGGTGTGCTTGAATCCGAGCATGGCAGTTCGCACCGACACCCGCCCCGTCGCGCTGGCGCTGGCCGGTGACATCGTCTGTGTCGTGGTGTTCTGTGCGATCGGTCGCCGCAGCCACGCGGAAGGCGTCACGCTCGCCGGGATCGCCGAGACCGCATGGCCGTTCCTGTCCGGCACCCTGCTCGGCTGGCTGATCTCCCGCGGCTGGCGCGCGCCGACGGCGTTCGCACCGACCGGCGTGACCGTCTGGCTGGCCACGGTCGTCGTGGGAATGTTGTTGCGCAAAGCCAGTTCTCAGGGAGTGGCAGTCAGCTTCGTCATCGTCGCATCGGTGGTGACCGCGGTGTTGCTGCTGGGGTGGCGCGGCGTGGCAGCCGCCATGCGCAAGCGCAGTACCTAAGCCTGCCCCATCGTGGCGACCGGCTCGGGAGCCGTCGACACCGTCAACACGGCACGCAACCCGCCGAGCGGGCCGTCGGAGAGTTCGATACTGCCGCCGTGAAGCGCTGCCTGCTGGGCCACCAGCGCCAACCCGAGGCCGGAGCCGCCGGCGGTAGCGGTGCTGCCACGAGCGAAGCGGCCCAACACCTTTCGATGTTCCTCGGCGGGTAGGCCGCGCCCGTTGTCGTCGACGGTGATCGCCAGCAGCGGTCCCTGGCGGCGGGCCCGGAGCACGATCCGAGTGGCCTCGCCGTGGGTGATCGCGTTGCGCACCAGGTTGTCCACGGCCAGCCGTAGTCCGGCCGGCCAGCCCCACACCGTACCGGCCTCGTCGGCTTCGACGATGATCTCGCTCACCCCGGAGCGGATGTTCTCCCGCGCGACCCGGTCGAGCATCTCCGCGACATCGATCGTCTCGCGGTCCTCGGGGCGGGCCAGCTGCCCGGAGGCCAGCTGCCCCAGCGCGGTGATGATCGCCTCGACGCGGCGCTGCGCCCGGGACAGGTCGGCCACCACCTCGTTGCGTTCGTCGGGCGGCAGGTCATGAATCCGCAGCGTGTCCAGATCTGCGCGCATCGCGGTCAGCGGCGTGCGTAACTCGTGGGCGGCGTTGGCCGCGAAATCCTGAGCTGCCTGAAGCGAATTCGTCGTCGCCGCTTGGGCATCCGCCAGCCGATTCAGCATTGCGATCATCGCCTCGGAGAGATCTTCAGCCTCTCGGGAGCCATGCACCGGATCCAGCCGGTCATGGTCCGTGCCCAGCCGCCTGGTCTGCTCGGTGAGCTTCAGCAGCGGCCGGATCGCCGGCCCGGCCAAGATCCAGCCCAACGCGAGCGCGACCATGACGGCCAGGCACACGATCAACACGTAGAGCGGAATCCTGGCTCGGCTCAACAGGATGCTGTCGGCACGTATACCGATGGAGACCAAGATTCCGCCGGACTGGTCGACGTTCACCGTCCGCACCCGATAGTCGACACTGTTGACGGTGACCGTCGCGGTTCCCGGCGGCAACGGCGGCAGCTGGAAACCGCGCTGGAACATGACCTGGCCGGTCGACCGTGACCGTCCCGTCGTGACCACGCGGCTGGGATCGCGCAGTTGTTCGGGATACATGCTGGCGTCGACGATCGAGTCGAGGCGCTTATCCAGTTGTGCCTCATCATTGTTCGCCAACACGATCGAAGTCAGCACCGCCAGCAGGGCGACCACGATAGCGGCGGCCAGCGCTGCGGCCAGGGCGACCCGGCTGCGCAGCGACAGGCTCTGGCCAAGCGAACTCACGACCGGCTCACGGCTCCGACCGAAGGACGTATCCGATGCCACGCACCGTGTGGATCACCCGCGGCACACCCTCGCGTTCGAGTTTCCGGCGCAGATAACTGATGAATACGTCGGCGACGTTGGTGTCGACTTCAAAGTCATAGCCCCACACCAACTCCAGCAGCCGCTGCCGGGACAACACCACACCGGAGTTCTCGGCCAACACCGCCAACAGGTCGAACTCGCGCTTGGTCAGCTCGACCCGGTCGCCATTGACGAACACCAGCCGTCGGGCGGTGTCGATCGTCAGTGGTCCGATCGTGACGGCGTCGGACCCCTCATGCGAATGCGACGCCCGCCGCAGCAGCGCGTGCAGCCGAGCCACCAGCTCGCCCAGATCGAACGGCTTGGTCAGATAGTCGTCGGCGCCGGCCTCAAGACCGGCGATGCGGTCGTTGACGGTGTCGCGTGCCGAGAGCACGCAGATCGGGATGTCGTTGCCCAGCGCGCGCAGGGCGGTCACCACCGCCACACCGTCGAGTTCGGGCATCTGGACGTCGAGCACCAGCGCGTCGTGATTCTCAGTTGCCAACAGCCGCAACGCTTCCTTGCCAGTAGCCGCGACCCGAACGTCGAACCCGGAATGCCGCAGACCGCGGGCAACCGAAGTCCGGACATCCGGGTCGTCGTCGACCATCAGGACGGTGCGGCCGGCGCCTTCCTGCGCGGGTTGCTGTCCTACCCGCACAGCGAGGTCAGGCGCCAGGAACGTCGGGAGCGTTACCGCAGCGGTTCTTCAGATCGACCAGCGGCTGACGGATGCCCTGCAGGTCGGCCTTCACCGAGGGGTTGTAGTCCAGGTACTGCTTCACCTCGGACCGGATGGTGTCGCGCGGCGCACCCTCCAGACCGGTGAAGAACGCGTTGACGTCGGGGTGCGTGAACAGGTACGCCGAGGTCGATGCGGACACACCCGCAGCCACACCGGCAAGGTCGGCGGCGGTGCAGTTCGGCGGCGGATCGGCCAGCGCGGACGGGGCTGCGCCAATCAGCATCGCGCCGGCGACGGCGCCCGTGCCGATCGCTCCGACGACCGCGCGACGGGCCAGACGGGCATTAAGCAACATGCTCGGACTCCTTAGCGTAGGGAGAAGCAGTGCCAGCAATCGCTACTGACAGAAGAAAGCTAAGCAGAATTGGTGCAGACTTTCGCGCCTTGAGCTTAACCAATCGTGAGAATGTTCCGACGTGGCTGCTCACAGGCTTCCCGGACGTTCTGGGCCGTGCCGGTCAACGAGTGCTGCCGGCGACCGGACCGGGTAACGGACCGTTGCCCAACGGGGCGGGACTAGCGACGGCCGGGGCCCGGACGCCGGCCTGAGCCGACTGCAACAGACCGAGCAGCTGCGGCAGGCTCACCGGCAACTTGCACTGCGTGGACATACTCGTCAGCGGCTGCTGGATCGCTTGCAAATCTTTGGCCGCCTGCGGGTTGGCGTCGAAGTACGTCTTCAGCGCCACCAAGGTCTCCGGGCCGGTCTGTGGACCCTGCTGCTGGGAGATCGTCGTCAGCGCTTGATTGGTCTGCGGGTGCGCATCCAAGTAGGTCCCGGTGTTGGTGGCCACCGTTCCCACCGTCTTGGCCAATTGGCTGGCCGCGCACGGATCCGGGGCCGCGGTCGCCGATGACGTCGAGAGCGTCAGGGCGGCCGCACCGCCGGCCGCGGTCGCCGCCAGCACAGCGCACAGACCGCGGCGCACGCCGGCAATCGACGACATGGTGGACGCGGACATTGGGACTCCTCGACTTCGCTGACGTATCGATGACGTCACGCCACCCTGCAGCATCGCTGCGACTCGGCACGGTCCGCAGACCCCTGACGTGGTCATCGGACATCCTGCCACCGGCAACGGTTGGGTCGCCAATCGAGCGCGGGTAACGAAGGCCTGATCAGGAGGTCTCAATACAGCTAAGACCGCTCATCGCGACAGGTCAGCGCACAGTCTTCTGCGGTACGCTCGCAACCACGCAATCCGAGGAGAATGCGGGGAGATCGCCATCCAGCAGTTCATGATGCGCCTCAGCAGCAACCTGCGCAGATTCCGCTGGCTGGTTTTCACGTGCTGGTTGCTGGCTCTGGTGCCGGCCGTGTATCTGGCCCTCGCGGAGTCCAACCACCTGACCGGTGGCGGCTTCGACGTGGCCGGCTCGCAGTCGCTGCAAGTGCAGTACCAACTCGAGGACCACTACCCGCAACAGGGCGCCTCGCCGCTCGCACTCGTTGCCGCGCCCCGCGCCGACGCGAGCTATGCGGACATGAACACCGCCGTCGCCCAATTGGAGCAGGCGGCCAAGCAGGTTCCCAGCGTCATGGTGGTGCCCAACCCGGGCCAGCCGGCGCCTGCCCCGGACCGCCCCTACGTGGTGTCGCTGCGGCTGGACTTCAACAACACGGGCGCGGTCGACGTCGCGCGGCAGTTGCGACAGAAGATCGGCGTGACCGGTGACCAACCGGGCCAGATCGAGAACGGCCGGGTCAAGCTGTACGTGATCGGTCAGGGTGCGCTCGGCGCGGCTGCCCAGACCAGCACCAAGCACGACATCGCCGAAGCCGAGCAGTGGAACCTTCCGATCGTCCTGATCGTCCTGCTCGCGGTGTTCGGCTCGCTGGCGGCCGCGGCGGTGCCGCTGTTGCTCGCGGTCTGCACCGTCGTGGTGACCATGGGCGTGGTCTATCTGCTGTCGACCGTCATGAGCATGTCGGTGTTCGTGACGTCGACCGTGTCGATGTTCGGTATCGCTCTGGCCGTGGACTATTCGCTGTTCATCCTCATGCGTTTCCGCGAGGAACTGCGCGCGGGCCGCGATCCGCAGCAGGCGGCCGACGCCGCGATGGCCACCTCGGGCCTGGCAGTGCTGCTGTCCGGTCTGACCGTCATCGCGTCGCTGACGGGTATCTATCTCATCAACACCCCGGTGCTGCGCTCGATGGCCACCGGCGCGATCCTGGCGGTGGCCATCGCGGTGCTGACGTCGACCACGCTGATCCCCGCGGTGCTGGCGACGTTCGGCCGGCCGGTGGCCCGACGCTCACCGCTGCTGCAGTGGTCGCGACGCGGCGAGGCGACGCAGTCGCGGTTCTGGACCCGCTGGGTCGGCGGCGTCATGCGACGACCGTGGCTGTCCGCGATCGGGGCGACGGTGGTGCTGCTGCTGATGGCCGCGCCCGCGTTCTCGATGGTGCTCGGCAACAGCATGCAGCGCCAGTTCCCGGCCACCCATGAGGTACGCGGTGGCGTTTCCGCAGCGGCCCAGGCGCTCGGCCCCGGCGCACTGGGACCGGTCCGGGTGCTGGTCACGTTCCCGGGCGGATCGGCGTCTGATCCCAAGAACGCCGCCGCGCTCGAGGCGATCAACACCGAGATCTCGAAGGCGCCCGACGTCGTATCGATATCCACCCCGGTGTTCGCCGACAACAACGGCAGCGCGTTGATCTCCACGATCCTGTCGGTGGATCCCGAGGACCTCGCCGCCCGCAACTCGATCGACTGGATGCGCAGTCACCTGCGCGCGCTTCCCGCGGCCAAGGGAGCCCAGATCGATGTCGGCGGTCCGACGGCGCTGATCAAGGACTTCGACGACCGGGTGGCCCATACCCAACCACTGGTGTTCCTGTTCGTCGCGGCGATCGCGTTCGTGATGCTGCTGATCTCGGTGCGGTCGGTGTTCCTGGCCTTCAAGGGCGTATTGATGACGGTCCTGTCCGTCGCTGCGGCCTACGGCAGCCTGGTGATGGTCTTCCAATGGGGCTGGCTGGAGGGGCTGGGCTTCCATCGGATCACCTCGATCGACAGCACGATCCCGCCGCTGGTCTTGGCGATGACGTTCGGACTGTCGATGGACTACGAGATCTTCCTGCTCACCCGGATCCGGGAGCGCTATCTGCAGGCCGGTGACACCCGCGATGCCGTCGCGTACGGGGTGTCCACCAGCGCGCGCACGATCACCAGCGCCGCGCTGATCATGATCGCGGTGTTCATCGGGTTCGCGTTCGCCGGTATGCCCCTGGTCGCCGAGTTGGGTGTGGCGTGCGCGGTGGCGATCGCCGTCGACGCCACGATCGTCCGCCTGGTCCTGGTGCCCGCGCTGATGGCGATGTTCGACCAGTGGAACTGGTGGCTTCCGTCGTGGCTGGCGCGGATCCTGCCGTCGGTCGACTTCGAGAAGCCGCTGCCCAAGGTCGACCTCGGCGACCTCGTCGTGATCCCCGACGACATCTCGGCGCTGGTGCCGCCGAGTGCGGATCTGAAGATGGTGGTCAAGGGCGCCGCCAAGCTCAAGACCCTGGCGCCGGATGCGGTCAGTGTGGCCGACCCACTGGCGTTCACCGGGTGCAACGAGCTCGCCGGCCAGGTCAAAGGCAGTGATGATGCGCGCGCGCGACCTGTGCGCATCGGGCCCGGCGGCACCTCGACCGTCAAACTGATGCGTAATTACCGCAGCGCCAGGATGGCGACAGCGCGGCCGGTCCATCCGGTCACGATGTGGCGTGGCCGGATCGCGATCGCCCTCGACGCCCTGGAGACCGGCGCCGATATCCAGCGTCCGTCGGTCGAGCGGCTAAGCCCGGTGGAGACCACCCACGTCCAATTGCCGACGGGTGACCGGTTGCAGATCCCGACGTGTGCCGAGACCCTGCGGATGCAGGCCTACCTCGTCTTGTGTCGCAACAGCCGGTCGGACTTCGCCGAGTTCGCCGACCTGGTCGGTGGAATGGATACCGAGACCGCCGCGGTGGTACTCGGGGGGATGGACCGGTATTACTGTTCTGGACAATCTGAGCGACAATGGGTGGCGACTCAGTTGGTGCGCCGGCTCGCCGACCCCGACCCGTCCGACGTCGACGATGACGACAGGTGGGCCGGGCCGGAGGGGGCCGCCGAGTGGGAGCGGATCAGGCAGCGTTGCCTTGCGGTGGCGGTGGCGATCCTGGAGGAGGCGAGGTGACGGTGGCAGCGGAACGCGATGCCGTACCCGCACCGGCCCCGCAGTCTTTCATCGATAGCCGTCCCGTCGAGTTCTGGCCCACCGCCTCGATTCGCGAGGCGCTGGAGAGCGGCGACATCACCGTTTGGCAGCGGATCGTGATGGCCGTCAAACGCGATCCTTACGGCCGAACCGCGCGACAGGTCGAGGAAGTGCTCGAGCAATCCCAGCCCTACGGCATCTCCAAAGCGCTGTCGGAGGTGCTCGTCCGGGCCCGCGGTCACCTGGAGGCCAATGAGCGTGCCGAGGCCGCCCGCCATGTGCGACTGCTGCTCGACCGGTCCGGTTTGGGCGAGCAGGAGTTCGCCTCGCGGATCGGGGTGGCCCCCTCGGATCTGGCCGACTACCTCGAGGGTGCGGTCAGTCCGCCGGCGTCGCTGATGATCCGGATGCGCAGGCTCTCGGACCGGTTCGCCAAGATGCGCGCGCAGCGCGCTTCCAACGGAGGATAGCCGTGGATTCCCCGAATTCGGCTGAGCTGCAAGAGATTTTGCGTGACACCCGCACCGTCGCGGTGGTGGGCGCCTCGAACAATCCGGCCCGGCCCAGCTACGAGGTGTACCAATACCTGGCCCAGTTCAGTCATTACGAGCTGTATCCGGTGAACCCCACCATCAGCGATATCGATGGCACACGGGTCTATCCGTCGCTGGCCGACCTGCCCGTGGTGCCGGACATGGTCGACGTGTTCCGCCGCTATGACGACCTGCCCTCGGTTCTGGCCGATACGCTGGCGCTGAGTCCGCATCCGAAATACCTTTGGCTGCAACAGGGTTTGTGGCATGACGAGGTCGGCGAGCAAGCCGAGGCCGCCGGGTTGCGGGTGGTGATGGACCGGTGCCTGAAGGTGGACTACGCCCGGCTCATCGGGCGTTGATCGGCGAGATGTCTCCGACCACCCATCGGCCGTCCTGCTTGGCCAGGCTGACCCGCAGCGCCAGCACCGCGGTGCTCGGCTGCTGACCCGGCTGACTCTGAGTTCCCCGCATCAGCACCGCGACGCTGGCCGCCGAGGGACCCAGCGCCTCCAAACCGGCTGACATGGTCTGCGCCGTCGCGGAGATGTTTTTCTTCGCCAGATCCGAAGTCGCTTGGCCGAATTGGTTCTTGAACGCGTCGGCCCGGTCGGGCGCCATGAAGGTGGCGGCCCGGTTGATCGACGACGTCGGATCGGCCGGGGTGAACGTCGCGGTGGCCTCGGCGGTGGCGGTGGCAATGCGCACCACTTCGGCGGAGTCCCGGGTGAAGTCTTGATCCGAGCGCGTCCACTGGGTGTAGCCGACCACGACGGTGGCCACCAACGCGGTGGTGGCCAGCCCGACGACGGCCAGGCGCAGGCCGGGGCCTTCGTCGTCGGTGCCCACCGTCACCGAATCCCGGCGGAACAACACGGCGTTGACGATCACGCCCTCGACGATCAGCAGGCACAGCATCGAGCACACCGCCACCCACCACAGCGGCCAGCCGAGCACCACTCCGATGGCCAACAGCGCCGCGATGGCGGCCAGCGGCGCCGCGACGTCGAAGGCGAGGACCCGGGCGAAGTTCCTCATCGCAGCGACTCCAGCCGCGAGATCATCAGCTTGCCGTCCACGTCGGAGACGCCCAGGCGCAGGTTCCATCGCACGGTCGTCGGCTTGTTGCCGGCGTTCTCGCTGACCGAGGTCGCGACCACCAACACGGAGTCGGTGCGCTTAGCCATTTCCGCCGGCAGGCTCGGCGGAGCCGGCGGCGCCTGACCCGGCTGCACGTTGAGGTCGTGGTGAACCGCTTCGAACGACACCGACTCGATCTGTCCGGTCGTGCGGGCCTGCAGAGTGCGGACCACCTCCCGGTAGGGCTTGATCGCGGCTTCGAAGTCGGAGTTGAGCTGGCCGGCGGTGCCATCGTGCAGTTTCGCGAGGCTGGTGTCGACGTTGCCGACGTTCATGTTGATCAAAACGCCGGTCCAGTCGGCAGCGACCGCCATCACCCGGGATTGGTAAGCCCGTTCGTCGGTGGCGTCGCGATGTCCGGACCAGATCAGCACGCCGAGCACGATGGCCGCGACGGCAACCACACCGAGGACGGCGGAGCCGACGCCGTAGCCGGTGAAGACCCGGTCCGGTGCCTCGTCTTCCGTATTCTCGGCCTCAGGCATGAAGCGAGGTTACCGGGCCGCCTCCGGGCCGGACGCTGCGGCCGGACCTCTGGTAAGGATGGTTGGGTGACGGTAGAAACGCTGCGCTCGGGTATCGACTTGTCCCACGTCGAAGCCCAAGTTCGCCCCCAAGACGACCTGTTCGGCCACGTCAACGGACGTTGGCTCACCGAGTACACCATCCCCGGCGACCGGGCCACCGACGGCGCGTTCCGGACGCTGTACGACCGGGCCGAGGAACAGGTCCGCGAGCTGATCACTGAGGCCAGCGGCGGTGCCGGCGGCGAGGCTGGAACCGACGAGCAGCGCATCGGCGATCTGTACGCCAGCTTCCTGGACTCCGAGGCCGTCGAGCGCCGTGGGGTGCAGCCGCTGCTCGATGAGATGGCCCACATCGATGCCGCGGCCGATCCCGCCGCGCTGGCCGCGGTGATCGGTGCGCTGCAGCGCACCGGCGTCGGCGGTGGAGTCGGCCTCTACGTCGACACCGATTCGAAGAACTCCTCGCGCTATCTGGTGCATGTCACCCAATCCGGGCTCGGTCTGCCGGACGAGTCGTACTACCGCGACGAGCAGCACGCCGCGATCCTGAACGCCTATCCGGCACATATCGCCGCGATGTTCGCCCTCGTGCTGGGTGGCACGGCCGACGATCACTCCGAGCGCGCCGCGCGAATCGTGGCGCTGGAAACGAAACTCGCTGCCGCACACTGGGACGTCGTCAAGCGTCGCGACGCCGACCTGACCTATAACCTGCGGGCGTTCACCGACCTGCCCGCCGAGGCACCCGGCTTCGACTGGGCCGGTTGGGTCGGCGCCCTCGGCGCTTCGCCGGATACCGTGGCGGAACTGATCGTGCGCCAACCGGATTACTTGACAGCCTTCGCCGAGCTGTGGTCGAGCAACGAGTTCGCCGACTGGCAGGACTGGGCGCGCTGGCGGCTGATCAACGCCCGCGCCGCGTACCTCACCGACGCAGTGGTCGAAGCGAACTTCGACTTCTACGGCCGGAGGCTCTCGGGCACCGAGGAGATCCGCGAGCGCTGGAAGCGCGCGGTGTCACTGGTGGAGGCCCTGATGGGCGATGCGGTCGGCCGTGTCTATGTCGAACGGCATTTCCCGCCGGATGCCAAGGCCCGCATGGACGTGCTCGTCGACAACCTGCGTGAGGCCTACCGGGTCAGCATCAACGACCTGGAGTGGATGACGCCGGAGACCCGCAAGCGTGCGCTGGCCAAGCTGGACAAGTTCACCGCGAAGATCGGCTATCCGAAGAAATGGCGAGACTACTCGACGCTGGTGATCGACCGTAATGACCTGTACGGCAACGTGATTCGCGGCGCAGAGGTGGAACACGCCCGCGAGTTGGCCAAACTGGGCGGCCCGGTCGATCGTGACGAGTGGTTCATGACCCCGCAGACGGTCAACGCCTACTACAACCCCGGCATGAACGAGATCGTGTTCCCCGCGGCGATCCTGCAACCGCCGTTCTTCGACGCTGACGCCGACGACGCCGCGAACTACGGCGGGATCGGCGCGGTGATCGGCCACGAGATCGGCCACGGATTCGACGACCAAGGCGCCAAGTACGACGGCGATGGCAACCTCGTCGACTGGTGGACCGACGAGGACCGCACCGAGTTCGGTTCGCGCACAAAGCAACTCATCGAGCAGTACGAGACGTTCGTGCCCCGCGGCCTCGAGCCGTCGCACCATGTCAATGGGGCGTTCACGGTCGGTGAGAACATCGGCGACCTGGGTGGGTTGTCCATCGCGCTGCTCGCCTATGAGCTGTCGCTGAAGGGCAAGCCGGCACCGGTGATCGACGGGCTGACCGGTCAGCAGCGGGTCTTTTTCGGCTGGGCACAGGTGTGGCGCACCAAATCGCGTGAGGCCGAGGCGATTCGGCGGCTCGCGACCGACCCGCACTCGCCCCCGGAGTTCCGCTGCAACGGCGTGATCCGCAACATGGATGCCTTCTACGAGGCATTCGAGGTCAGCGAGGACGACGAGCTCTACCTGGAACCCGACCGGCGCGTGCGGATCTGGAGCTGACGGACGCATGGAAGCCTGGGACGCCATCCGCGCGCGGCGCAATGTGCGCAGTTATACCTCGGTAACGATCCCGGACGGCGACATCGCCCGAATCCTCGAGGCCGGCCGGCGTTCTCCCTCGGCACGCAACAACCAGCACTGGGATTTCGTGATCGTCACCGATCCAGCCACCCTGCAAGACCTTTCGACAGTCTGGGTCGGTGCCGGCCACATCGCGAAGGCTCAGGCCGCAATCGCCTTGGTGATCCCGGAGCCGCCGGACGAGCGGACCAAGCTGCTCGACCAGTACGACCTGGGCCAGGCCACCATGGCGATGGCGATCGCTGCGACCGACTTGGGCGTCGGTACCGGGCATTCGGCGATCGGCGAGCAGGAGAAGGCCCGGGCGATCCTCGGTGTCCCCGACGGTTATCTGGTGGCCTACCTGCTCGGCCTCGGCTATCCGGCCGACCGTCCGCTCGCCCCGATCCGCAACCCCAACCGTCGCCCGTTCGACGAGGTGGTGCACCGCGGCAGCTGGTAGTCAGCGTGCGGCTTCGCGGTTGGCACCGTCGACCACCGATGCCAGCAGACCTGGTAGCGCCTCGTCGACTTCTTCGGCGCGCAGCCGCTGGTGAGTGAGGCCGCCGAGGACCAGCCGTTCGAGCAGGCCGGCCTCCCGCAGGATCTTGAAGTGGTGAGTGGCGGTGGACTTGTTGATGCCGTCGTAGAGCGCGCTGCACTGCAGCGGGGCGCCGGCGTTGCGCAACCGGCGGACCATCTCGAGCCGGACCGGGTCCTGCAGCGCGGCCAGCACCTGATGCAGCGCGCCGACGGGATGCACGGGATAGCTGTCGGCGTGGAACGCCGCCTGCACCTCAACCACGGTTACCTCCTGTGTCCGCCGTCACGGCCTGCGAGGTTTGATCACCATCAAACCGAGGGTACGCTCGAACAAGTTCGATGACCATCAAACTACGGGAGTCCTCATGGCTTGTGTGCACGAGGCACCCGCCGGCCACCTCACCGGCCAACGCTGGGCGTACCCCCTACTGCTGGTGCTCAGTGGCGTGGCGCTCGGCGTCTCGGGTCTGCCCGCGCCGCTGTACGGCATCTATGAATCGAACTGGCACCTCTCGCCGCTGGCCACCACCATCGTGTTCGCGGTCTACGCGTTCGCCGCACTGGCGGCAGTGCTGGTCTCCGGCCGGATCTCCGATGTCGTGGGCCGCAAGCCGGTACTGCTCGGCGCGCTGATCGCGCTGATCGCCGGATTGGGCATCTTCCTGATCGCCGACAGTATCGAGATGCTCCTGCTGGCCCGCACCATCCACGGTGCCGCGGTCGGCTCGATCGTGGTCGCCGCCGCAGCGGCGCTGCTCGACCTGCGGCCGGAGCATGGGGTGCGCTCCGGACAGCTCAGCGGCGTCAGCTTCAACATCGGCATGACCGTGGCCATCCTCGGCTCGTCACTGCTCGCGCAGTACGTCGCTCATCCGTTGCGCACCCCGTACGCGGTCGTCGCGGTGGTGTGTGCGATCGTCGGCATCGGTGTGGTGGCGCTGAGCGAGACTCATGAGGGCCGCACCGGTGGGCGCATCCGAATCAGCAAACCGGCTGTACCGCAGCAAATCCGGGATGACTTCTGGTTCGCCGCCCTCGGCGCGATGGCATCCTGGTCCGTGCTCGGTGTGCTGCTCTCGCTGTATCCATCGCTGGCCGCGCAGCAGACCCACATGCACAATCTGGTGTTCGGCGGTGGCGTCGTCGGCGTGACGGCGTTCTCCGCAGCCATGGCACAGCTGGTGGCCACCCGGGTTCCGGCCCGCCGTTCGGCGGTGATCGGTGACATCGGCATGGCGGCCGCACTGCTGCTCACGATCCCGGTGCTGTTGACCCACCGCTGGCCGTTGGTGTTCGCGGCGGCCGCACTGCTCGGCGCAACATTCGGACTCGGGTTCGGCGGCTCACTGCGCCACTTGTCCGACGTGGTGCCCGCAGACCGCCGCGGCGAGACGATGTCGGCGTTCTACCTGCTGGCCTACACCGCGATGGCGCTGCCGACGATCGCGGCGGGCTGGGCGGCCACCAAATGGCCGCTCGCACAGGTGTTCCCCTGGTTCGCCACGATTGTTGCGCTGGCCTGCCTCGGTGCGGCGGCGGTCGGCGGCAAACGAGGGCAGCGACCGGCGAACGTCACGGGGGTCAGGCCGGCGAGTCTGTCGCGCCCGGCGTCTTGATCTGGGCTGCCAGCCACGGCAGCGCATCCGACAACGCCCGCTCGGCGAACTGCCAGGTGTGGAAGCTGATGATGCGGTGCACCGAGCAGGAGATCCCGACGGTCTTCGCCGTCGCACACAGGTCGTCGGCCGCGCCGCCCTCGTCGGAGTCCTTGAACTCGTCGCGTCCGCCGAAGCCCGTCGGTGCGTCGGATTGCGGCCGGTGCCCACCACCCCCACCGTATGGTGACGCGGTATTGGTGGGTGTCACCGTGTCCTCGAACCAGCCGGCGACCCCCTGATATGGTCCGTGCCTTTGCATCACGGTGCGCGGATCGAACATGTCCCACAACGCGCCGTCACCACCATAGAGCCGGCTGATCGTCTGCTCTTTGGTGCCGGCCGTCGGGCCGTGGTCGCCGGCGATGTCCTCAAAGGTGCTGAACAGCTCCGGGTGCATGACGGTCAGGTCGATCGCGCAGGTACCGCCCATCGACCAGCCCACCACCGCCCAGTTGGGCGCCTGATCTGAGGCGTTGAATTCCTTGACCAAATAAGGCCGGACGTCCTTGGTCAGATGGTCGGCAGCATTGCCTCGAGGGCCGTTGACGCACTCGGTGTCGTTGTTGAAGCTGCCACCGGAGTCCACGAATGCGAAGATCGGCGCCTGTCCCCCATGGCTTTTGGCGTAACCGTCGATGATCGGCATCGCGTTGCCGGTGCGGATCCAGTCCGCCGGGGTGTTGAACTCGCCGGCAACCATCATGATGACCGGCAGTCGCGGTGCGGTGGCACCGGCAAACCAGGCCGGCGGCAGGTAAATGTATTCACTGCGATGTTTGAATCCGATTGCGTCCTTGGGAATGTCGACCTCGACCAATTTGCCGGCGGCCTGGACGGTGTTGCGCAGTTCGGGCAACTCGGAGGCGTCGATCTGGTCGGGCAGCGGTCCAGCCGTCAACGCGCCCCACGCGGTCTGCAGGCTCGGGTAGTAACCGACCCACTTGTTGAGCGCAACCAGCGAGGCCAACAATGTCAACGGAATCGCCAGCACTGCGAAAGCCCGCCGCCACCAGGTATTTCGGCGCCAGCCCAATATCGCCACCGCGATGCCGGCGACGAAAACCCCTATCCAGACCCACAAATAGAACGGCGCCGGGTCTGATGCCAGACCCTCAGAGTTGACGTAGGTGCGCGCGGCGAGCGCGCCGAGCACGCCGATGCCCACGCAGACAGGCAGCCACAGCAGCCACCAACGCCGAGTCCGCCGCCAGCCGATTGACACGATAAGCGCAATGACCGCGACGATTTCGATCGTGAGCGGCAGCCAGCCACCCAGCAGCGAGATGCCGTGGGCGTACTGGTGCAGGCTCGGCGCGGGCAGCTGCGGCAGCGGCGCAGGTGGCGGTGGCGGTGGCGGTGTCGGGGTTGGCGGCACGGACCCCATTGTGAAGTCCGTTTCTGTGCCTAAGCTTTGAGACCCCTTGGGTCCGTGGCTAGGACAGCTGCCACTGCCAATCGTCGGCGCCGTCGGGCTTGTTGTAGGTGCCGACGGAGTTCTTCACGATGATCGGATCACCACTGCCGAAGTTGTCGTAGAACCACTGAGCACTTGACGGACTGAGGTTGATGCAGCCGTGGCTCACATTGCGCTTGCCCTGGTCTCCCACCGACCACGGCGCGCTGTGCACGAAGTTGCCTTGATTGTCGATCCGAACGGCGAGCTTCACGTGAACCTTGTAGCCCTCGGCCGATGTGCTCGGCACGCCATAGGTGGCCGAGTCCATGACGATGTCCGGGAACTTCTCCAGCACGTAGTAGGTGCCGTTCGCGGTGTCGTGACCGGACTTACCCATCGACATCGGGAAGGTCTGCTCGAGCTTTCCGTTGCGGGTGACCGTCATCTGGTGGGTGGCGTTGTCGGCGGTGGCCACGACGGCGTCGCCGACGCGGAAACTGGACTTGGCGCCGCTGGCGTCGATGTTGACGACGGTGCCCGAAGGCCAGAAGTTGTACGGCCGCCACCGAACCTGGGTGTCGGTCAGCCAGTAGAACGCGCCGGGAACGGGCGGCACCGACGAGATATGGATGGCCTGCTCGGCCATCGGCCGGTTGGCGATCGGACGGGCGAAGTTGATGATGATCGGCTTGGCGACCCCGACCATCGAACCGTTGACCGGATTGAAGGTCGGCGGGGCGAAAACCGGTTCACCGGTGTAGGGGGTCGGGTTCTGACCCTTGACCGGGCCGGCCGCTGCCGCAGCAGCCTGCTGGGCGGCCACCGGATCGACCGGCGGAGCGACGGGGTCCGGTCCCGGCGCGGGCGGCGGGAAAGCCACCGGGTCGACCGGTGGCGGAGCGAAGGGATCGGGTGCGGGCGCCTGTGCCGGCGGCACGTCGACGATGCCGGGATCGCCGGGCGCTTGGTCTGGATCGGCCAGCGCCGAACCGCTGCCGAGACTGATTCCGGCGGCCACTCCGACCACGCACAACGTGGCGGCGATCGCCCCCTTCACCCGCAGCGTCATAACCAAAACTCCCTCGATGCCGACTTTCACCCAGTCTCGCATAACACGCTGGGTGCGCCCTTTGAGTTCATTCGCCAGCGAACCTGGCGCCAAACCCCGTCACAGCTTTGAACTGTGCAGATCGTCGGGCAGAGGGTGACTATCGTTACTTTCCGCTGGTAGCCGGACGGACCGCGAACAGGCCACGGCTGACCGTCACGCACACCAATGCAGCGAGCATCAGGGCCGCCGACCCGGTGAGCATCGCCGCCGCTCCGGCATGTTGGTAGAGCAGTCCGCCGGTCAGCGATCCGGCCATGATGCCGACCTGGAAACAGGCCACATACAGCCCCGAGGCGCCGTCGGGGTCCTCCGGCGAGTGCCGCATCGCGGCGGCCTGCAGCATCGGCGGCATCGCGTTGGCCGTCGCTCCCCACAGCACGATCGCCACCGCTGCGGCGACCGAGTGCCAGCTGAGGTAGCCCAGCGCCGCCAGCACCGCGAAGGCCAGCGACGACCCGGCCAGACATCCCATCACGGCCGTCTGCGGCCGCCGGTCGCCGGGCCGGGCCAACAGCGCCATGCCGGTCAGGCCGGCCACCCCGTAAGCGGCGAGCAGCCATGCCAGCTGGGCGCCGTGTACACCGACCACGTCGCGGATGATCACCACGATGAAGGTGTAGGAAATGAAGTGCGCGGTGACGCCCACCAACGTCAGCAGGCTCAGCGCCACCAGCGGCCGGTTGCGGTGATGCCGGATCGGGCGTGCGCGGGCACCGTCGATTGGATCGGTCATCGCCATCGCCGGCAACGCGAAACGCGCCGCCACCAACACCACCACCGACGCGACGGTGATGGCTCCGACCGCCAGCCGCCAGCCCCACAGCTCGCTCATCGCCGCGGTGAGCGGGCTGCCGACCACTAGCGCCAGGCCCGTGCCGACGTAGACGGCCATCGTGGCGCGGCCTGCGTGACTCGGTGGCACCAGGCGCACGCCGATCGGGGCGATCACCGACCACATCAGCCCATGGGTCAGTGCGCACAGCACCCGGCCGACGGCCAGGACCTCGAAGGTCGGCGCCAACGCGGAGATCAATTGCGACACCGACAGGCAGGCCAGCGTCCATAGCAGGGTGCGCCGTCGCGGCCAGGCCGCCGTCCATCGGACCAACGGCATCGTGGCCACCGCCGCAACCAGCGCGTAGCTGGCGAGCAGGGTGCCCACCACGGCCTCGCTGACATTCAGGTCGCGCGCGATCACGGGCAGCGCACCGACCGGCATGATCTCGGCGGTGACGTAGATGAACGCCGCGGCGGCCAGCACGGCCAGCGCTGTGGCGACTCGCGGTGTCCACGTGCGCTGCGCTGTGGGCACCGGTTCACGGTATCGGCTGCGGCGCCGATAGCGGCTTACGTTGTCCGGCGTTGCATTACCGGATCTTGGGCGTCAGGACCGGACCAGGCGCGCGATCGCAGCCGATGCCTCGGCCAGTTTCTTGTCCGCCTCGTCGCCGCCCTCGGCGACCGCGTGGCTGACGCAGTGGCCCAGGTGCTCGTCCAGCAAGCCCAGCGCGACCGACTGCAGTGCACTGTTGACGGCGCTGATCTGGGTCAGCACGTCGATGCAGTATTTGTCCTCGTCGATCATCTTGGCGATGCCGCGGACCTGTCCCTCGATCCGGCGCAGCCGCTTGGTGTAGTCGTCCTTGCGGGCCGAATAGCCATGTGCACCAGTCATTTACCCTCCCAGCATCTGTTTCATCTGGTCGATCTCGCTCTGCTGCGCGCTGACCATGGACTTGGCCATTGTCGTCATGTCGGCGCTTTGTCCGTTGACAATCTCAGCCTTGGCCATCTCGATGGCGCCCTGGTGATGGCCGATCATCGCCTGCAGCCACAGTGTGTCGAACTCCGGGCCCTTGAGCGACCCGAGCTTGGCCATCGTCGCGTCGTCGACCATGCCCCGCATTGCGGCGCCGTGCCCGCTGTGGTCACCCATCGGGTCGACGTCCCACTGCAGCAGGAGCGCTTTCATCGCGTCGATCTCCGGCTGCTGTTCACCCGCGATGGACGACGCTAACTTGAGGATCGCCTGGTTGTCGGTGTGCTGCGGCGCCAGACTCGCCAGCTGCACCGCCTGCTGATGGTGCGGGATCATCATCTGCGCGAACATGACGTCGTCGGCGTCGTGGGCGGCCGCCGTAGCACTGCTCATGGTGGTCGACGTGGCGTGCTGGCTGTGATCCTCGGTTTTGCTACACGAGGACACGACGACGGCGGTGGTCAGGGCTGCGGCGACCGCCACGATGCGGACCGGCATGAATGTCATGTTTCCACTGTACCGAAATACCCCTCGGGGGTATAGAAATGGATTTGGTGGGCACCTCCGACCACGGCATACTTGACCGGTGAGCCAAAGCCCCGATCTCAAGCCCCGCAGTCGCGACGTCACCGACGGTCTGGAAAAGGCCGCCGCCCGTGGGATGCTCCGCGCGGTAGGCATGGGTGACGAGGACTTCGCCAAGCCGCAGATCGGCGTGGCGTCCTCCTGGAACGAGATCACCCCGTGCAACCTGTCGCTGGACCGGTTGGCCAAGGCCGCCAAGGACGGTGTGCACGCCGCGGGCGGTTACCCGATGGAGTTCGGCACCATCTCGGTGTCCGACGGCATCTCGATGGGCCATGAGGGCATGCACTTCTCGCTGGTCTCCCGCGAGGTGATCGCGGACAGCGTCGAGACGGTGATGATGGCCGAGCGCCTTGACGGTTCGGTGCTGCTGGCCGGCTGCGACAAGTCGCTGCCCGGCATGCTGATGGCGGCCGCACGACTCGACCTGGCCGCGGTGTTCCTCTACGCGGGTTCGATCCTGCCCGGCCGGGCGAAACTGTCCGACGGCACCGAGATGGACGTGACGATCATCGACGCCTTCGAAGCCGTCGGCGCCTGCGCGCGCGGCCTGATGTCGCGCGAGGACGTCGACACCATCGAGCGAGCCATCTGTCCGGGCGAAGGCGCCTGCGGTGGCATGTTCACCGCCAACACGATGGCCAGCGCCGCCGAGGCACTGGGGATGTCACTTCCGGGCAGCGCAGCACCGCCTGCCACCGACCGGCGCCGCGACGGCTATGCCCGGCGCAGTGGTGAAGCGGTCGTTGAGCTCCTACGCCGTGGGATCACCGCCCGTGACATCCTGACCAAGGAAGCCTTCGAGAACGCGATCGCGGTGGTGATGGCGTTCGGCGGGTCCACCAACGCGGTGCTGCATCTGATGGCGATCGCGCATGAGGCCGAGGTCGAGTTGTCCCTGGCGGACTTCACCCGCATCGGCGCCAAGGTTCCGCACCTCGCCGACGTCAAGCCGTTCGGCAAGCACGTGATGTTCGACGTCGACCGCATCGGCGGTGTGCCCGTGGTGATGAAGGCGCTGTTGGATGCGGGCCTGCTACACGGCGACGTCATGACCGTGACGGGTGAGACGATGGCGGCGAACCTCGCCCACATCGCTCCCCCGGACCCCGACGGCAAGGTGCTGCGCGCCCTGGACAACCCGATCCACCCGACCGGCGGCATCACGATCCTGCACGGGTCGCTCGCCCCGGAGGGCGCCGTGGTCAAGTCCGCCGGTTTCGACTCCGACGTGTTCGAGGGCACCGCAAGGGTTTTCGATGGCGAGCGGGCGGCGATGGATGCCCTCGAGGACGGCACGATCGTGGCCAATGACGTCGTCGTGATCCGCTATGAGGGCCCCAAGGGCGGTCCCGGGATGCGCGAGATGCTGGCGATCACCGGGGCGATCAAGGGCGCCGGGCTCGGCAAGGACGTCCTGCTGATGACCGACGGCCGCTTCTCCGGCGGCACCACCGGGCTGTGCGTAGGGCACATCGCGCCGGAGGCGGTCGATGCCGGTCCCATCGCCTTCGTTCGCGACGGTGACCGCATCCGCCTCGACGTCGGCAACGGGACACTCGACGTACTGGTCGACGAGGCCGAATTCGAGTCGCGCAAAGCAGGATTCACCCCGCCTGCGCCGAAGTACACCACCGGCGTCCTGGCCAAGTACCGCAAGCTGGTCGGCTCGGCTGCGAACGGAGCCGTTTGCGGCTAGGAGTCGCCGACTGTGGCGGCTCTGCACGGAAAACGTCCAATTTCCATGCACGAGGCGCACACTCGCGACGCCAGTGGCTAGCCGGCGGCCCGCTTCGATCCGGCCACACCCTTGTGGGCCGACGCCTTCGGCGCTGAACTCTTACTGCTGGCAGCCGAATTCGACTTCTTCGATGGCTTCGCTGACTTGGCGCTGAGCGTTGCCGTTCCGATGACACTCGGAGCCGTTGTCGGCTCGGAAGGCAGCGTAACTTGCTCGACTACAACGGCTTTGGAGCCAGCAGACGTAGGTATTTCAGCTGCGGCGGTGCCGGCGACCGCCGGGTAGCTGATTCCCAGGTGGTTGCCGTCGACGGTGAGCACCGGCGCCGGAGCGCCGAACCGAAGGACCGGGAACGAGTCCTGGAACCCGACGATCAACGCCCGCGCGACGTCACCGGGAACCTGCGCCCACTCCGCCGGTGTCAAAGGCGCCTTTGACAGGAACGGCGTCGGCGTGCCGGCCTGGGTGAGCGTCCGGTTGTACGTGCCGCCGTTGCTGGGCGTTGACACATCGGTATAGCCAGTGTTGACCAGGATTGACAACGCGGGCTGCAACGCGTCGGCGAACGGGGTCCCCAGGTTCAGCGGATGGCCAAGCGCACCGGAGATGGCATTGATTAGGCGCACCGGCAGCCGAAGGGGCTCCAACAGCGGCAAGTCATTCGGTGCCAAGGTGCTGTACGTGGTACTCGGTGAGCCAAAGGCTGCGAGCAGGGCGAGCGCAGTCTCGAGGTCCGTGAGCGATGCGCCACCGAGATTCACACCGCCGAGCAGGTTGGTCGGCAGAACAGTGGCCAGCGCGGTATTGATCAGCGAGAAGGGGTTCAAGGTTTCCGGGAAGTCGGATAACGCGTTGTACTCCAGCCCGGCGTTGACCACCGCCGAAGACAGGGTGACAATGCCGCCGCTACCGTTGGTGGCCGGCGTCGAACTCGTGACCGTGGTGCCCACGGGGTTGACCGGATTGATGCCGAAAAGGCTGGTGATCGGAGCGAAACGCGTCAGCAGACCGCCGTTGGGCGTCAGTGGGCTGTTCAGCAGCAGGAGTGCCAGGGTGGTGACGTTATTGCCCGGCTGACAGAAGACGCCCGGGTTAGTGCATGACGAGCCGTTCAAGGTGCTGGTCAGTCCCGGGCCAACCAACGGCGTATAACCAGGCAACGTATTTCCGCCGGCACTCGCGAGCAAGGCCTGATAGGCCTCGTTCGTCTGCAGAGTCGCGAACCCCGATCCCGCGAGGAGCGCCGACCCGACGATCCCGCCCGGTTGGCGGCGGAACGCGTTACCCACAATGTTCCATCCGCCGAATGGGAAGGCGTTGATCCGGTCAGCCAGATTGACAGGATCCGAGTCGGTGTAAGCCAAGTTGATTGTCAGCGTGTCGATCAGCGGTGGTGCCACGTTCGGGATGCTGATCGAATTGAGACCTGCGGCCTGCAGCAGCCAGAACGCCGGTCCGGTGGTGATTCCGTTGAGTGTGACGTCTGCGGCGTTTGCCGAGGGCGCCACCGGCTCGGCGACCGTGCCCATCGTCATCGCCGCGGCCGTGGCTGCCGCCGCCCCCAAGAGCGCCGTCTTCCTGCCCCCGACCCTCAATCCTCGGCGGATCTTGTTTGAAAACGCCACAGCTACCATCCGAAACCCCCGATGTCCGACCAGTGGAACTGTTCTGTGAACATAACCGTTGAGGTCGGCGGCGGTGGGGATTTGGCGATCTCAGTAAGGACTGGCGGCGAGCTTCAGTACTCAGCGAACTCTGCGTAGATTTTCGGCAGGAAGCCCCCAGGTGGTTCATCTCCTGCGCGCAGTGCACCAGTAGGTCCCGCGGATCCGGCAACTGATGGGCGGCGAACGGGCGGATCACCGAGTCGGCCAACCGGTTGCCACGGCGCACACCGATGTACGGCCCGTAACCGCATTTCGGATCCGCGCGCAACTGCACGCACGTGATGAACGAACCACCCGATGTCCACCGGCACGTCACTGGATCCCAGCCGCGCACACACCGGTCTGGGACAACTGAGCGCGAATCTGACCATCCGGTTGGTTGGGGTTGCCACCGGGGTTGACCGCAGAGCACAGTGACAGACATGACCCGGACGGCGTTGCGAATCTGCCCCTTGTGCGAGGCCACCTGCGGGATGGTCCTCACCATCGACGACAACGACCGGATCAGCGCCGCCCGCGGCGATCGTGACGACGTGTTCAGCCACGGCTTCATCTGCCCCAAGGGCGCCAGCTTCCCCGAATTGGACAACGACCCGGATCGGCTGCAGACCCCGCTGGTGCGCCGTGACGGCGAGTTGGTCGAGACCTCCTGGGCGGAGGCCTTCGCCGCGGCAGGCGACGGGCTGCAGCGGGTCATCGCCGACACCGGCGGCTCGTCGGTCGGGGTATATCTCGGTAACCCGAACGCCCACACCATCGCCGGCTCGCTCTACGGGCCCGTCGTCATCAAGTCGTTGGGTACGCGGCAGGTGTACTCGGCGAGCACGCTGGACCAGATGCCCAAGCACGTCTCCTGCGGCTACCTGTTCGGCAACCCGCTGGCCTTCACCCTCCCCGACCTGGACCGCACCGACCACCTTGTGGTGATCGGCGCAAACCCGCTGGTGTCCAACGGATCTCTGGCCACTGCTGCCGACTTCCCCGGCAAGCTCAAGGCGCTGCGACGCCGCGGCGGCAAGCTGGTGGTGATCGACCCCAAGCGAACCCGCACGGCGGAGGTGGCCGATCACCACATCGCGCCGCGGCCGGGCACCGACGCCGCGCTACTGTTCGCGATCACGCACGTGCTGTTCGACGAGGATCTGGTCGAGCTGGGTCCGCTGGCCGAGCACGTCACCGGGGTAGAGCGGGTGCGGGCGGCGGCGCTGGACTTCCCACCGGAGGCGGTGGCCGAGCACTGTGGAGTGGACGCGGACGAAATCCGGACGTTGGCAAGGGAACTCGCGAGCGCGCCGAGCGCGGCGGTCTATGGTCGGATCGGCACCTCGACCGTCGGCTTCGGCACGCTGACCAGCTGGCTGGTTGACGTGGTGAACATCCTGACCGGCAATCTGGACCGGCCCGGCGGGGTGATGTTCGCGAGTTCACCGATCGCCGGGGCCCCGCGGCCGCCGCGCCCCGGCCGGGGTTTCGCCACCGGTCGCTGGCACAGCCGGGTGTCCGGCCACGGCGAGGCCCTGTCCGAACTGCCCGCGGTCGCGCTGGCCGAAGAAATCGAAACACCCGGTGAGGGTCAGATCCGGGCGCTGATCACGATCGCCGGCAACCCGGTGCTGTCCGCACCCGACGGCGCCCGGCTCTCTGATGCCCTCGACGGCGTCGGCTTCATGGTGTCGGTGGACCCCTATCTCAACGAGACCACCCGACACGCCGACGTGATCCTCCCACCGCCTCCGCCTTCTCGCGCAGCGCATTACGACCTCGCGCTCAGCGGGGCCGCGGTGCGCAACAACGCCAGATACTCCCCGCCGGTGTTGCCGCTTGCCGACGACCGGCCCGACGAGTGCGAGATCCTGGCCCGCCTGGCGCTGATCGTGTTGGGGATGGGTCCCGACGCCGACCCGAAGCTGGTGGACGACCAGGTGATCGCGACCACGCTGGGCAAGGAGGTCGCCGATGAGCACTCCCCGGTCGCGGGGCGGTCGGTCGAGGAGCTGACCGCGATGCTGCCGGAGGGCCGCGGCTACGAGCGGCGGCTGGACATGATGCTGCGGCTCGGCCCGTTCGGGGACGGCTTCGGCGCCAACCCTCACGGCCTGACCCTGCAGAAGCTGAAGGACGCACCGCATGGGGTGGACCTCGGGGCGCTGACACCGCGAATTCCCGAGGTCCTCCGGACCCCTTCGGGCACTATCGAATTGGCGCCCGACCCAATCCTCGCCGACATCCCGCGGTTGCACGCCGCGCTGACGTCGGAGCCGGGGTTCCTGCTGATCGGCCGGCGGCACCTGCGATCCAACAACAGCTGGATGCACAACCTGCCTGCGCTGTCCGGCGGGACCAATCGCTGCACGCTGCAGATCCATCCGGACGACGCCACCCGGCTGGGCCTCGAGGAGATGGCGGTGATCACCGGGCCGGGCGGGAAACTCGAAGTGCCCGTTGAGATCACCGACGCAATCCGGCCTGGTGTGGTGTCGCTGCCGCATGGGTGGGGGCACTCCGAGCCGGGCACCCGGATGCGGGTGGCCGCGCAGCACCCGGGCGTCAACGTCAACAACCTCAACGACGGCACGCTGCTGGATCCGTTGTCGGGCACCGCGGTACTGAACGCACTGCCGGTCGAGGTCGCGCCCGCCGGTTAGTACAACGCCCTGCGGATGTTCTCCTCGCAGTAGCGTTCCTCGAGTTCGGCGTCGGCCCAGTCGTACCGCAACGCTTTGGCAATCTGAGCCACGCTGGGCAGAGCGGTCGGATTCCACGTCTCCGGTTTCCAGGCATCCGAGCGCAGGAACGCCTTGGAGCAGTGGAAGAACACCTCCTCGACGGCTACTTCGAGTGCCAGCAGCGGCCGTCTTCCCTTCACCGCCATGGCGTCGAAGTAGTCGGCGTCGGCCAGGATGCGGGCCGGCCCGTTGATCCGCAGCGTGTCGCCACGCCCTGGGATCACGAACAAGCTCCCGACCTGAGGACGCTGCAACACATTGAGGTATCCGTCGACGCGCTTGTTGCCCGGCCGGTCGGGGATCGCGATCGTCCGGTCATCGATCACATGGACGAACCCCGCCGGATCGCCCTTCGGCGAAACATCAACGCGGCCTTGTGCATCGGTGGTGGCGACGAACCCCAGCGGGGAATGCGCCAGCCAGTCGCGCTGCACGGCGGAAAGCCGGTCCTTGACCTTGTTGGCGACGTAGTGGTCGGGTTCGCCGACGACTCTGCGGAGCTCGGCGACAGTCGTCACTTCACGGTGCATGGCTTGAGTATCCGGCACTGCGGCGCGATCTTCGAACCCTTTATCGCACGCCCTCCTTGGCGTAGACGACGCGCAGCACGTGGCCGACCTCCGGACCCATCACCACAGCAGCCAGCTCGCAGAATGTCGCGACGAATTCCCGACCATGGGCGGCGCCCCCGGGCGTCAGGTGGTGGGCGATCTCGTGGAGGAGGACCAGCTCCCGCATGGCCCAGTCCGCGGACGACCGGTCGGGCACCGCGATAACACCTGCGCCTCCGGTGTTTTCGTAATGGGCGGCGGTCTCGGCCCGGCGAGCCCGCACACGGAGCGGGCCCGGCGCCGGCCATCGCGCGCTCACCGTCGGTAACGCGAGCACCTCATCGACGTAGCGCTGCACCGACGGCAACGACGCGAACCGTCCCTCGGGAGGCAGAGTGAGCTGGGTGCCGAAGAATTCGATGGTGCGCGAACTGTGCTGGGCGGCACGGTCGAAGAGGGTTCTGACGAACTCCTCGGCCGCGTAGACGCGGGAGCGTTGGCTGTCGCGCGCCGTCACCGGCGCAGCCGGGTCCGCGCCCCCGGCAGCTCAGGGCTCGAGCCCAGCCTGGCCTGCTTGCCGGCCCGGTCACCGGCGCGTCTGGCGGACGACGAATAGCCTGCGGAGGCGCGGCTGGCCTGCCAGGTGCCGCGGGCCTTCGACGTCTGCCGGTAGTGCTCCTTGAGCTCGAGTTCCTTGTTGCGGAGCGCGAGTGCGGTTCCTGGCGCGGTTTTGCGATCCCGGGTGGCCTCCTCCCGGGCTTCCTCACGTGCAAGCGCCAGACGCTGGGCGACGCGGGCGCCGAAGGCCAGCTGAAAGTTCAGCCGCGCGGTGATCGTCGGCGTCGGCTTGTGCGCGCCGGTGGCCAGGTAGGCGTCACACGCCCGCACCATCTGCACCACCAGGCTCGCGTACAGGGCGTGGCTGGCGTCGATGTCCTCGGCGAACCCGTAGGCGTAGACGAACGCCGAGTTCGAGGCCACGTCGCATTGCACGTCGTTGGCCATGGCGATGCCCGCGAACAGCTGCACATAGGTGCGCAGGCCGCGGGCACCCGGCTCGCCGATGGTGATCGTGCGCTGGGTCGGTGCCTGCGCCGCGGTGCGGGTGGCCGAATGCGCCCGTGCGACGGCCAGATCGATCGACGTCGCGGTGGCCAGCCGCTGCGCGGCGGCCATGAATGCCTCGGCCTCGTGCGCGTTGTCGGTGCCCTCGGCCTGGCGCAGGAGCGCCGCGATCCGCGCCAGCATCTTGTCGTCGGTCACGTCTGGCAACCTAGCCGAGCCTCACGACATCGGTGTGCCGGCACGGAGTCAACTGTTGATGAACCCGTTCAGCGCCGCGGTCAGCTGCGGTGAGAGCGGCGCCGGCTTCGAGTAGTTGCCGACGTTGTCGGTCGGGTCGTCGCGCAGCACGTGGTTGACACCCTTGAGCGCGACCAACGACAACGAGGCGTGTTCCAGGGCGTCGGTGAGCGGCTTGATGTCAACACAGTTGGCCTGGCCGTCGGAGTCCGAACACGTCAACAGCACCGGTGTTCCGGCCGGAATGGCGGCTGCCAATTTCAGCGGGTCGATGGCATCGGATTCGACGACAGCCTTGACGTTGCCCGGGTTGAGGATCGCGCTCAGGCCGTCGGGCAGCTTGGCGGGCACCGAGGTGGTGGTGCGCGCCTGCGCGACGGCGGCGTTCCACGCGGCGATCGTCTGGTCAGCCTGTTGTTGCGTTTTCTGGCCGCTCTTGACCGCGGCTGCCACGTCGTTGCGGACCCGGTTGCTGATCAGGTCGAGGTAGCGGCCCGCCAGCGGCTGCAGCAGGCCGAGAGAATGAATCTTCGGTGCGCCGGCCGAGGTGTCGTCGGCCAGCGACATCGCATGGACGGTGCCCTCGCCGAGGGCGTACACCGAAATGCGATTCTTGTCGGTGGCCGCTTCTCCGGCCAGGAACCGCACCGCGGCCTTGGCCCCGGCGGTGTAGACGGCGCTGCCCACGTCAGCCGGGTGTCCGGCGTAGGGACCGAGCCCGGTCTTGCCGGTCCCGACCTTGTCGTAGCGCAACGAGGCCACCCCGTGGTCGGACAGGAATTCGGCGAGCTGGCGCATGTTGCCGATCGGCCCGGCGACGTTGTTGTCGCCGTTGCGGTCGGTGCGCCCGCTCTCCGAGATCAACAGCGCCGCGGGCCCCTGCCGGTCACCGTGCTGGTGACGGTAGGTGCCGTGCACGGTCAGTCCGTCGGCGACGAATGTCACCTCGTCCTCGACCCAGGTGGTGGCTGATTCGGTCTTCGAACAGCCGGCCACCAGCAACAAAGCCGTCGCAGCCAGGGCAAGGCGACGGCGCCATCTCACAGCCGCGCCTCGATCCATGCCGTCACGTCGTCGAGCACCCGGTCACGCTCGGGCTCGTTGAACACCTCGTGGTAGAGCCCCGGATACACCTTGAGGTGCACGTCGGACGAGCCGACGCAGTCGACGAGCAGTTCACTGCCACTGGCGGGCACCAGGGCGTCTTCGGCGCCGTGCACCACCAGCAGCGGCTTGGTCAGGTCACGCGCGCGCTGCGGCATGGTCTCACCGACCGTGACCAGCGCCTTGGCGATACCGGCGGGAATCTTGCCGTGATGCACCAGAGGGTCGGCGTTGTAGGCGGCGACGACCGCAGGGTCGCGGGAGATCGCGTTGGAGTCCAGCTCCTCGACAGGCAGGTCGGGCAGCAGTGAGCCAACCGCCTTGCCGAGGAGCAACTTGCCGCGCGACACCCCGGTCTGAGCGGCGACGGCCGGTCCGGACAGCACCATCAGGTCGAAGTCGTCGGCGTGGTCGACGCCCCACGCGAACACGATGCCGCCGCCCATACTGTGGCCGAGCACGATTCGCCTGAGCCCCTGGTGCTCGCCGGTGGCGATGTTGACGAGCGTGCCGAAGTCGCCGGTGTACTCGCCGATCGACTTGACCCGGACCCGCTTGCCGCCTGAGCGCCCGTGTCCGCGGTGGTCCAGGGCATAGGTGATCAGGCCGGACTGGCCGAACCGTTCGGCGACGTGGTCATAGCGGCGGGCATGCTCGCCGAGGCCGTGGGAGAGCACGACGATGCCCCGCGGCTCGGTGTCCGGTGTCCACACGTCATAGACGATGCGGACGCCGCCGACTCCGTCGAACGTCCGCTCGCTACGTGTTGTGACCATCTGGGGAGCCTAACTGTGCGCAGCTCGGCGACTTGTCGGTGCTCGTGCGTAAGCTCGGCTGCGTGAGCGTGCTCGCACATAATTTGGATGACGGCCTCGACCCGAGCCGCGGCGATTTCCTGGCGCAGGCGGAGCCGTACCGGCGCGAACTGCTGGCGCATTGCTACCGGATGACCGGCTCGCTGCACGACGCGGAAGACCTGGTTCAGGAGACCTTCCTGCGGGCGTGGAAGTCCTACGACCGCTTCGAGGGCAAGTCTTCGGTGCGCACCTGGCTGCACCGCATCGCCACCAACACCTCGCTGACCGCCCTGGAGAGCAGGCAACGCCGGCCACTGCCCACGGGACTGGGCGCGCCGAGCTCGAACCCGAACGACGAACTCGTCGAACGTGCCGAGGTGCCCTGGCTCGAGCCGCTGCCCGATTCGCTGAACGAAGATCCTGCTGATCCGTCGGTGATCGTCGATACGCGTGAGTCGGTCCGGTTGGCTTTCGTTGCGGCACTACAACATCTGTCGCCCCGGCAGCGGGCCGTACTGCTGCTGCGGGATGTGCTGCAATGGCGGGCCGCCGAGGTGGCCGAGGCCATCGACACGTCCGTGCCCGCCGTCAACAGCCTCCTGCAGCGGGCGCGCGCCCAACTCGAGGCCGTCGGCCCCAGCCAGGACGATGTACTCACGCCGCCGGAGTCGGACGAGGCCCGCGAACAGCTGGCCCGCTACATCGCGGCGTTCGAGGACTACGACATCGACCGGCTGGTGGAAATGTTCACCGCCGAGGCGATTTGGGAGATGCCGCCGTTCGACGGGTGGTATCAAGGCGGCCCCAACATCGGGGCACTCATCCACCAGAACTGCCCGGCCAACCACGCCGGAGATATGCGGCTACTGCCGCTGACCGCCAACGGTCAGCCGGCCGCGGCGATGTACATGCGCCTACCCGAAACCGGCGGCCGGCATGTGCCTTTCCAGCTACACGTCCTGGATATGCGCGCCGACGGAATCTCGCACGTGGTGGCATTCCTGGACACCAGCGTGTTCGCGAAATTCGGACTGCCCGAGGTGCTTTGACCCGCCGTCTCGCGCGTCTTCAGGACCGCTTCAGCTCGACAACCGGGATGATCCGCGACGTGCTTTTCTGGTAATCCCCGAACTGGGGTTGCGCGGTAACCTGCTTGGCGTAGATGTCATCGCGTTCGGTTCCGTCGAGCACCCGGGCGGTGACGGGGATCGTCTCGGTTCCCAGCTCGACGGTCGTCTCGGGGTGGGCGACGAGGTTGTGGAACCAATCCGGGTTGGTGTCTGCACCGGCCTTGCTGGCGAAGATGAAAATCCGGCCGTCCTCCAGGTACGGCACCAGAGGCGTGATGCGTTCGGTTCCCGACTTTGCGCCGAAGTGGTGGACCAATACCAGCGGCTTGCCTTCGAACATGCCGCCGGCCTTACCTCCGTTGGCCCGAAACTCGTCGATGACGTTCTGGTTCATCTCGTTGAAGTTGGCTGTCATGACTTCACCGTAGCCGCTAGAGCCCGAGTGAATGCTGTGCATGTCGCAGTGTGGTCGCCGACGCCTGCAAGCCGAGGAGTTCGGGCACCGCCAGCGGAACCTGCAGCACCTCGCCGGCGCCGGCGGCCGATACGACGGTCGGCAAAGAGAGTGCCACATCGGCGATTTCGTACGGGCCATGCTGGACCGTCGAGATCGGCAGCACCCGGTGCTGGTCACCCAGCACAGCTTCGATGATCCGCGCGGTGGACAGGCCGATCGCCAGATTGGTCGCCCCCTTGCCCGCGATGATTTCGTAGGCGGCGTTGACCACGGCGGCGGAGATAGCGGCCTGGGTGGCCTCGTCGAAGACGGTCATCCCGTCGCGGCGGAAGTGCCCGGCCGGCACACCGCCGATCGAGACACTCGACCACAGCGATATCTCGGAGTCGCCGTGCTCACCCACGATGAAACCGTGCACATTTCCGACGGCAAGCTCCGCGCGCTGGGCGATCAGGTACCGAAACCGGCTGCTGTCCAAGAGCGTTCCCGATCCGAAGATGCGTCCGGATGGCGCGTCGACTGACTGAGCGGCGGCGTAGGTGACCACGTCCACCGGGTTGGTGACGAACACGATCACCGCGTGCGGGGACAACTCCAGAAGTTGAGGGGTGAGTTCCTGTGCCATCGCGACATTCGTGGCAGCCAACTCCAGCCGGCTCTGCCCGGGATGTTGCTTGGCGCCGGCGGTGACCACCACGACCGCCGACCCGGCGGTGACATCGATCTGGTCGGAGCCGATCACTGTGCAGTGCGGCACGAACTGACTGCCGTGGTTGAGGTCGAGTACTTCGGCCCGCACCTTCTTCAGATTCGTGTCGTAGAGCGCCAAAACGCCTGCCGATCCTCTGATCAGGCAGGCGTAGGCGATGGCGGTGCCGACGCTCCCGGCCCCGATGATGGCTACTTTGTGGTTCCGATATTCGGACACCTCACCATCATCGGGTACGGCGCGCGGCACCGTCACATCAGTCGATACCCACGATCTCCTGTGCGATGGCGGCCACCCGGGTCTGGGCAGCTGACACCAGCCGCTGGCGATTCTTGTTGGCCTCTTCGTAGGCGATGATCGCCCTGATGTCGGCCGGATCGTCGAGTTCCTTCACCGCGGCGACGGCCTCGTTGAGGTTGAGCTCGTCATAGCCGGCGATCGGCAGTTCCTCCGGCGTCAGGATGCCGGTGGAGCTACGCAGCGAGTGGATTGCGTCAGCGGCGCCATCGGCGCCCTCGCGACGAGCCACCTTCTCGGCGGTCTCCAGCGCAGCGTCCCGGGCCCCGGCAGCCGCCTTGACGGCCACCTCACCCGCGTGGGCACTGCGGTTGACCAGCTGATCCACGGCGGGCCGGGTGTTGCGCAGGGCCTCAAGCGCGCGGTCGATACCGCGGACCGAGGAGATCACCGGCCAATTGGCCACCCGAACGGTCAGCCCGGTCAGAATTTGCAGCGGCGTGCGCCGCAGGGCGGCCGGACCGCCGAGTGCGTCCTCGGCCAACACGGTGGTCAGCCAGTCGACGGTCGCCGAATGCGCTGTGATCAGGCGGTTGGCCAAGCTCTCGATCTCGCTCTGACGAGCGGAGACCGCCAGAGCCTTGACGTAACGGGCGCGGTCGAGCAGCTGGCCCTCGAGCGCCAGGTCACCCAGCAGTGCCTCGTCGAACGGCTGCGCCTGCTCGGTGAGAGCCTTGACAGCCGCGGCGGCACGGCCGAAGAACGGGCCGATGACGTCGGGGAAGCCGCCGAGGTCGCGGATCGCACTCTCGATGGCCTCGGCGCGCTCGCGGCCGTTGGCAGCGTTCTGGGTGAGCTCGGTGCGCACCGCGTCGGTGCGAGCCTGAGCCACCCGGGTCTCGGCGATCTGGATCTCGGTGTTGGTCAGGTCGAGAAGCGCGCGCAGCTGCGCGAGCAAAGTAGTCGTATCGGGTTCTGTCATTGTGTTTCTCCCCATAGTGCGTTGACGGATTCGTGCTGGCGCGGGGTTTGCACCTCGTTGTGCCCTCTACCCGATCCCGGCGATCGGTATGCGCCTTCGTCGGGCTGACCGTGTTTCTGCAATCCATCTCACAGTGCGCCAGGCGGCGACCAGGCGATGCCGAACGACCGCCTGCAATTTCCAAACCCGTCAATTGCCTACATGATTCGTCGCGGAGCAGACTCGCTTTGCCGGCGTCACAGTTCCATAACACCGGACATCACGATCAATTAAGAGGCCGCCGCCGTAATTAAGGCTTCTCAGAACGGCCCTAACGCCAAGCGATTCGCCAGGGGCGGATTGAGAGCCATCTCACCGGATCAGGCTGTAACACTTCGATTTTCGTCCACCTTCGCGCATAGCAGGCGGGTTTGCCGGCAAACCTCATGGGTACTTTGGGTTCCAGGACGGGGAAACAATCACCGAATGTGAGTCGGAGAGAGAAGTGATGATGAAGTTCAGCGGTATCGCGTCGAGTAAGAGGATCGCGGCCGTGGGTACCGGTTTGCTCATGGGGGGCATGGCGGTGGCCACGATGGCCGCTCCGATGGCAGCGGCGGCACCGGATTGCAGCAGCGCCGGAGTCGCCAACACCGTCAGCTCGGTGACCGGTTCGGCCAGCCAGTACCTGGACGGCCATCCCGGCGCCAAGCAGGTCTTGACGGCCGCCTACGGCCAGCCGCGCCCGCAGGCCGAGGCCAATGTGCGTGGCTACTTCACCGCCAACAGCGGTGAGTATTACGACCTGCGTGGGACCCTGGCACCGATCGGTGACACCCAACGGGCGTGCGGCGTCACGGTGCTCCCGCCGAATCTGGCGTCGGCCTACGACGCGTTCATGGCCGGCTGATCCAGCCCCACAAGATAATCCGCCGCCACGGCCCAGCGCTGTGGCGGCGGATTGCTGCCTAGACGCTGCCGTCGAGCCGTTCCAACGCCGTGCTGATCACCATGTCGAAAGCGCGCAGCTGCGTCGTCGTCATCCCGTCGAACAACACCGAACGCACCAGCGTGACGTGATCGGGTGCCGCCGTACGCAGCGCGTTGCTTCCGGCGGCGGTGATCTCGACGGTGGCGGCGCGCCGGTCGTGCTCGGTGCCATGCCGCTCGAGCAGGCCGCGACCGCGCATCCGGGTGAGCTGATGAGAAAGCCTGCTCTGCTCCCACCCCAGCGTGGTGGCCAGCTGGAGCACCCGAGTGGGACCCTGTTCCGAAAGCACCACGAGCACCTCGTAATCGGCCAGTGACAGCGCGCACCGCGCTTGCAGCTGACGGTTCATCGCGGCTTGCAGCCGACCGTTCAGCGCCACATAGTTGCGCCAGATCCGCTGTTGGTCGTCGGTCAACCAGCGCTGAGCCATGAGTTCACCATACGGAATACATGACGTGTCATCTATGTTGTCGCAAGACAGTCGGCCACCTAGGCTGACAGCGACCCAAGGGGTGATGACATGGCCGCAACCGTCGACATCAGACGTGCCGCCGACCGCGCCGCGACGAAGATCGATTGGCTTGATTCCAAGCACTCGTTCTCTTTCGGCCACCACTACGAACCGGACAACACCCACCACGGGCTGCTGCTGGTGAACAACGACGACATCGTCAACCCCGGCACGGGTTTCGACACCCACCCGCATCGCGACATGGAGATCGTCACCTGGGTGCTGCAGGGATCTCTGGTCCACCAGGACTCCACCGGCAACTCCGGCGTGATCTACCCCGGGCTGGCTCAACGGATGTCGGCGGGCCGCGGCATCCTACACTCGGAAAAGAACGACTCGTGGACACTGACGGGCACCGAAACACACAGTGAGCCAGTGCATTTCGTTCAGATGTGGGTGGTCCCTGACGAATCCGGGATCGACCCGGGCTACCAGCAGCTGGAGATCGACGACGAGTTGCTGCGGGGCGGTCTGGTGACGATCGCCTCGGGCATGCCTCAGCACAAAGACAAGACGGCGATCGCGATCCGCAACAGGTATGCAGCATTGCACGGCGCCCGGCTGCGGACCGGAGAGAGCGTCGAGCTGCCCGAGGCGCCCTATCTGCACCTGTTCGTTCCGCGCGGCGGAGTGACGCTCGAAGGCGCGGGCGAACTGTCCGAGGGCGATGCGGTGCGGTTCACTGCTGCCGGCGGACAGAAGGTGACTGCCACCCAGCCCTCGGAGATCCTCGTGTGGGAGATGCATGCCGGCCTGGCGGGCTAAGGCCACCGAGCGGGCGCCGTGCGGCCCGGATTCAGCACCGCTGTATCGAGTTTCAACCGATAGGGCGCGCTGGCCCCGCCGTACGCCTCCGTCGTTGTTCGCGCGGGACGCGGGCCCTTTGACCGCCACCCGGGGCCAGCAGCAGGCCCTGGCCGGAAAATACCAGGACCGAGGTGGTTCGCGCTGGGAGCGGTCCCGTGGCCGCCGTAGCGGGCCCGGACGGCGCGGTGTATCGCTTGCGCCGCCGGGCCGCTGACGGTCTTAGTGGTGAACTCGGTTGCTGCGTCCGGTGATCGCGACGTAGATCCCGATCAGCACTGCGGCAACGATGATGCCGACAACGAACGGCAGGATCTCAAATCCACCGTTCGAATTCGCATACCCGAACTGATGGGTGATCCAAGATCCGAGTAGACCACCAACGATGCCCAACAGGACGGTCATCACAACGCCGATGCTCTGCTTCCCTGGCATCACCAACCGTGCCAGGACGCCGATGATCGCTCCGACGATGATGGCTCCGATAATCGATCCGATCATTGCTGCTCCTCGTGTACGGCGGGCCCGGGCGAGCACCGCGCGAACCAGTGATTCCCCACTCGCGCCGCGGATAACCATTCGCTGACGAAATTTGCACCCCGGCAAATCATCGTGGCCGGTCCGTGACGGCGCCGGTGCCGAACCGCTGCGCGCCTGTTACCAAAGTTGACCGTGTGGTTGCTGAGAATGAAGGTGTACGTGCCGTAGTGCGCCGACATCGTGAAAGGGCCACAGTGCCAACCATCGCCGCGACATTGCGCCGCCTGGCCGCGGGCTGCATGGCTGCAGTGAGCTGCCTGACGCTGGCAGCCACCACCGGCATGCCCGTCGCGTCCGCCGATGGCCGCACACAACTGGCCCAGGCGATCGCCACCACGCGCGGCAGCTATTTGGTCTACAACTTCGGAAGCGGCTTTCCCGCTCCTATGCTGGGCGCCGGCGGCAACTGGTACGAGCTGACCAACGGCGGCCACCTGATGATCATCAAAGCCGCATCCAGCCGCTTGACCCCGCGCCTTCTGGTCGACAGCCACAGCGGCTATCAGGCCCGGTGTGAACGGATGCCTGGCACCCGCACCCGCGAGGGGCTGGTACAGGCGTCGGAGACCTACACACCGCTGCAGGCGTGGCAGGCACTCGGACAGCCGACCATCGCAGTCAACGCCAACTTCTTCGATGTCCGTGGGCAACAGGCCGGTTCGTGGAAATCCACGGGCTGCAGTTCACCGCTGGGCGCCTACGTCGACAACACGCAGGGACAGGGCCGGGCCAACGCGGTGGTGACCGGAACCATCGCCTATGCCGGCAAGCAGGCGCTCTCCGGCGGCGACGAGGTGTGGACCGCGCTGACCACGATGATCCTGCCCGTCGCGGGGGCACCGTTCGTCGTGACCCCCAAGTCGCCCGACGACTACGACGCCGCGACCCCGGTGATCCAGGGGCTGCTCGACAAGGGCACCCGGTTCGTGGCCGTCAGCGGGCTGGGGCTGCTGGCGCCGGGCGACACCGGACAGATGAACGACGGTGGACCCAGCGCGGCCCGCACCGCCCTGGCCTATGCCCGCGACAAGGACGAGATGTATGTCTTCCAGGGTGGCAGCTATACGCCGGATCAGATCCAGGATCTGTTCCGCGGCTTGGGCAGCGACTCCGCGATCCTGCTCGACGGCGGCGGCTCCTCGGCGATCGTGCTGCGCCGCGACACCGGCGGGATGTGGGCGGGCGCCGGTGTGCCGAAGGGCTCCTGCGACACGATGCAGGTGCTGTGCGACTCCCGTGAGCGCGCTCTGCCGGCCTGGCTCGGATTCAACTGACGGCCGCTACCTCGTGATTTCGGCGCGGATACCGCCGCTCAGCGAACGTTAGCGCGCCGAAATCGCATCAGTGGGATTGGGGCCGTACCGGAAGACGGCCAGGCTGGCGGCCACCACCGCCGCCGCCAGTGCGATCACCGGCGCCACCATGAAGCGCGACATCGTCGCCCCGACGGTCGCGCCGGCGAGCATCGTCAAAACCACGCTGTAGCGCAGCCGTTCCCGTTGCCCGGTACCGCCCGCGAGCCGGCTGTCGAAGCCGATCCCCACCAGCGTCGTGGTCAACACCGTGGTGCTGAGCTCCTGGATACCGAACTGGCGGGCCGCAGCGTTCTGAAAACCGAAAGCCACTGCCAGCCCGGCGATCAGGATCAGCTTGCCGTCGTCGTGGTACTGAAGGACACCGGCGCCGGCGAGCACGGCCAGCGTCACCAGCAGCACCACCTCGGCGCCCAGTGCGGCGGTCAGCCACACCCGCACCGCCACCTCGTGGTCGAGGTGACGGGCGAAACGCCCGCCCAGCACCGTGCCGCTGATGAAGAAGCCGAACGCGACCACCGCGGCGGTCATGTCGACCCCGGAATGCGGCGCGAACCAGAAACCCAGGAAGATCACGTTGCCGGTCATGTTCGCGACGAAGACGTGCCCGAGCACCAACACGCTGATCGCGTCGACCAGACCGGTGGCGAACGTCAGCAGCAGCAGCGCGAGGACGGTCGAGCGTTCCGAGACGGGCGAGGCGACGGCCATGGGCCAAGTATCGCCAATGAATTACAGCTTGGGCGTCAGGTCCAGTGACGTCACCGTGGTCATCTTGGTGACCAGCCAGTGCGACCCGTCGCGGGTCAGCTGAACGCGGTAGGACAGGTACTTCGTCGCGGGGATGTCCTTGGTCAACGGGCTCTTCGACGTGGTGTTGGTGTAGACGATCGCGGTGGCGTCCGAGCCGCTCAGCGACTCGACGGCCGCACCGACCACCTCGGTGCTGTTGGTGACCTTGGCCTGCTTGTTGGTCGGCACGATGGCGTCGACGTACTTGCGGTACTGGTCCTCGAAATCCCCGGACAGGTACTTCGCCGATCGGTCCGGCAGCTTGTCCATGTCGTCGGGGGTGTAGGTCCACAGCGTCGTGATCGCCTCGGCGGCGGTGCGGGCGATCACGAGCTTGGTGTCCACTCCTGCCTGGTCCACCAGGTACGGCTGCACGGTGGCACCAGCAAAACCGCCTGCCGCCACGAACAGGGCGGCCGAAGTTCCGACTGCAAGCGCAGTTCTGTTGCGGCGCAACCAGTTCCGTCGCTTTGGCGCCTCTACGGCGGTCGCCTCCTCGGACGAGGCCGCGGTTTCAGGGGCGGTTTCGGTTTGCGCCGCTGCCTCTTCTGGTGCGACCTCGGTCAGATCACCTGCAGTAGGTTGCTGATCTTCCACGGACCTCCTGCACCTCCTTCTTGGGTCGCGGTGACCACCCAGCGGCTACCGCTTTCGATGGTCTTTCCGTCGGGCATCCGGGTCTTCGTCGTGGCGGCCGCCACCACGTCGGCGCTGCCGTCGCGGTTCCAGCGCTCAATCCCGACGGCCTGTACGGTCCCCGTTGTCGGCTCGGCCCGCGCCACCTGGATGACGACGTCATTCATCTTGTCCTGGTACAGCTTTGCGAACTGCCCGGTGCCCTGGGCCAGGACCTTGTCGGCGTAATCGTTGGCGTGGAACGGGTCGATGGACGTGTAGTGGGTGACGAATCCGCGAACGAAGCTCAGCACGGCCACATCCCGGACGGCCTCGTGGCGCTGGGTTTCGCGTTTGACCAGCAGCAGCGTGCTGGCCGTGATCGCGGCGATGATCAGCAGCGCCGCGAGAGCCGCGGTCAACGGCAGCACCCAGCGGCGCGGCTGCCGTTCGGGCAGCCGGAACAGCGCCTTGTCGTCGGCGTCGACCTTGCGGCGGGGACTCACTTCTGCCCCCCGGCAGGGTTCGGCTTGGCCAGCACCGAGAGGTTGGACACCTGCCACTGCCCGCTGGCCGACCGCTCGAGGCTCACCTGCAGGGTGGCTGTGATCAGCCGCTGCTTGGGTGCCTCGCCGCGCTGGCCCTGCATGAGCAGCAGCATCTCCGCCCGATCCCTGGTATTGGTCAGCACAGCGCTGTTGGTGACCCAATAGTCGTTGTCAACGGGTCCGCTCTTGCGCACCGAGTCCTGCTCTGCCACAAGCTTTTGCCGATAGCTGTCGGCAGCCAGGCCGCGGGCGCGGGCGAAGTCGCTGTCGATCGAGGCGACGTCATAGCTCAGCATCTGCGTGACGATCTTGGGCCCCTCTACCGCCAGCTGCTGACGGGTCTGCTCGACAGCACGTTCGGGTCGGTACACCCCGAAGTAGGCCAGTGCTGTGGCGCCTGCGGCCAGCACGGCAAGGCTCGCCAGCAGCACGCCGGCCAGCCGGCGCCGGTTGGGCAGCTCACCCTCGATGCGGTGGACTTCGGTGCGGGTGAGCAGGTCGGCGAAGGTCCGGCCGCGCGAATCCCACAGCGGCCACAGCCAGCCCAGGAACACCGCGACGGTGTCGAGCAGGTGCGCGAGGTCACGGACCAACAACCGCCACGGACCCACGGGTGCGCCGTCCCTGCCGACGACGGCGATACCCGCGAGCGAGCGGCCCAGGGTCCACCCGGTGATCGCCGGCAGCAGCAGCCGGTTGACGGCCACCGCCAAGAAAACCGCCCCGGCCAGTGCGACCGCGACCCACCACAACCATCCGCGCAGCGGCGCAGTCCACGCCACCAGCAGGCAGGTGATCACCACGCCGATGCCGAAGAACACGTCGACGGCGAATGCACCGGCCCGCGCCGCCCAGCTGGCCGGCACCCCGACGCCCACCTCATAGGCGGCCTCGGTTGCTTCGACTTCGGCCTCGGCGCCGGGCTCGGCTTCGGGAACCGTCACCGTCACTTGCTCACCTGGTCGAGGTTGGCGATCTTGTACGTGCCTCCCTCGGGCATCATCTTGACCCGCAATCGGTAGCCCTGTTCCTGATCTTGGGCCTGGGTGTTGGACACCTTCACCCGGACCGCCACCAGGACGTCCATCGAGCCGTCGTCGTTGTGCCGTTCTACGGCCGCGCGCATGTTCGAGACCTGGACCTGAACCTTGGCCGCCTGGTAGGCGTCGACCAGCAGTCCGCTGTACAGGCCGGCTTGAGCGGCGAAATCACCGGTCGCGCACTCGACGATCTTCTGCTGGCTGGCGGCCATCGCGTTGGCGTCCGGCGCCTGGGTTGCGGTCACGCAGTCCTTGGCCGCCGCCAGCGCGACGGTCTCGTTCCGCGCCTCGGCGACGCTCTTCTGATGTGACCGCAGGGCGAAGAACCCGCCGGTGGCGACGAGCAAGCTGGCGATCACCAAGGCGACGACAACCACGCCAAGGCGGCGAGCGCTCAGCCGCGACCCACGCGGCGGCTGATCATCGGCTGTCTGGGTCTCGTCGACCGCGCTCGCCTCGTCCTCAATGCCTTCGGCATCGTGGTCGACCGGGTCGTCGGCAGGCGGTGGGGTCAGCCGGCCGGAGCCAGCATCTCCTTCCATCCGTCGTCTCCTGTACTGCTCGAGTTCTTGACGTCGTATTTCACGCCGTCCGGACCAGTCAATTCCCCACTCTGCGGGCTATAGACGGCCGTGTTACTTGCTGCCGGAGTGTACGTGCAGGGGTTCGGTTGTTGACCGTTGCACTGCACGGTGCCAGTCCCGGGTGGACTGAGCGGATCACTTGTCGGCGGCGTCGGACCTGGCATCAGATCGGCCGGCAACGGGTTCATCCCGTTGTTGATCGACGGTGCCGGTATCACGGTACCGGGGTTCACCGGCTGGTCGCATCGGGCGCCGGGTGCAGGGCAGTTCAGCACCTGGTTGGGGTCGCCGTACCAGGGGTTGTTGCCGAGCGGAGTGTAAGGCTCGTTGCTGCGGCACTCCATCGGCGTCGCGGCCCGCTTACCGGGCACGTCGACGCAGGGGAAGTTACGCGCCCCGCGGACCACGTTGGCCGGGGTGTCCTTCGGAATCTTGCAGTAGAGGTTGTTCTCCACCGGCATCGGCCGCAGATCCGCCGGAGCACGCCACTGGCTGGCCGGAAGGAAGCCGGTCAGACACGGTGGCGGCTGGTTGATCGTCAGCCCGAAGTCCAGCGCGGCCTGACCCGGATAGGGCGACGCCACCGACTGAGCGACCGCAGCACCCTGCGGTAGAAGCACCAGCGACTGCTCGACGCCCTTGTGATAGCGCTTGAGCATGTCCAGGATGATCTCCAGATTGGCCAGTGTCTGCGGCAGCGACTCCCGAACATCGCTGAACACCGCGTTGACCGCATCGGCCGTGGGTGCAGCTTGGCGCAGGCCATCGCGTAGCGCCTGATCCTGCTGGGCGGTCTGCGTCGTGATGGTGTCCAGGTTGGCCGCCCACCGCTGGATCGCGTCCGAGGAGTTGACCTGGCTGTCGAGGATCGGCCCCGAGTTCTGAATGATGTCGTTGACGTCGGCGATGTTCGTCTTGAAATCACTCACGATGGACTGGGTGCCGTCGACCAGCCGTTGCAACGCCGGCCCCAAACCGCCTACTGCCTGGGCTGTTTCGTTCAGAAGCACCGGAATCTTGTCGGCCGGTAGCGCCGCCAGGCCCTTGTTGGCCGCATCGAGCGCCGGGCCGATCTCCTCGGGCACCGTCGACTTGGTGATCGTCTGCCCGGGCGAGTAGTACTGACCGGGATTGCCGTCGGATACCAGGTCCAGGTACTGCTCGCCGACCGCGGACACCGAGTGCACGTTGGCGGAGGCATCAGCCGGGATCTTGTACTTGTCGCTGATGCTCATCGTCGCCCGGACACCATTTTCGGTGGGCTCCACATCGGTGACGCGCCCGATCGTGATGCCCCGGTAGGTGACGTTGGCAGTCGCGTAGAGGCCGCCCGAGGACGGCAGGTTCGCCTTGAGCTCGTACTGCCCGATGCCGGCCAATGTCGGCAGCCGCAGGAAGTACCAGCCCAGCACCAGCAGGGCGATCACGGTCAGCACGCCGAACATGACGAGCTGCGTCTTTATGAAACGGGTCAACATCTAGCCGTCACCCCTCACTCGCCGCGCTCGACATACGGTCCCCCGTCGGTCATGTTCGGGTGAGGCGTGAACCGAACGTCCGGGATCATCGTCTGCGGATCGCGACCCCATGCCTGCTCGAGTGCACGCAGCATTCCGGACACACCGGTACCGGTGAGGAACGCGTTGTCGATCGAGCTCAGCGTCAGGTCGAATGTGGCCGACGTGTTGATGTAGTCACCACGAATAACCTTCGGGATGTTGTCGATCGGGTACGGAGCGGTGATGACCAGCTTCAGCGAGTCGATCAGGTAAGGCGCCGCCCGGCCGAGCTGCTTCAGCGGCCGCTGCAACAAATCGAGGTTCGTATCGAAGTTGGCCCGCGCCTCCGAGAAGGTGTCGGCGGTGACCTTGCTGAACCGGCCGAGCGCCTCGACCGCGCCGGTGAACCGCTCCCTGGCGTCCGCGAAATACTTGATCAGCGGCGGGAATTCGGTCAGCACCCGGTCCAGGGTGTTGTTCCGCGCGGCCACGATCGACAGCAGTTCGTTGGTCTTGTCGATTGCCCGGGTCAGGTCGTCGCGCTGCTGGTTGAGCTGGTCGGTGAAGGTGTCCAGCTTGGTCAGGAAGTCACGGATCTGTTCGCCGTTGCCGTCCAGGATGTTGGCGACCTCGGTCTGGATGACCTCCAGATTCGAGATGCCGCCGCCGCGCAGCACGGTGGCGATGCTGGCCAGGGTGCGCTCGGTGGTCGGGAACGATTGCGAGTTCTTCAGCGGGATCGTCGCCCCGTTGCGCAACGGTTCGGATGACGGATTCGGTGGCGGATCCAACTCGACGTGCTGGGTGCCCAGGAGGCTGGTCTGCCCGATGCGTGCAATTGCGTTGGCGGGCAACTTCACTCCGGGCTGCAGCGTGAGCGTCAGCGTCGGGATCCAGTTCTTCAGCTCGATGGCACGTACCGAACCGACGAAGACGTCGGCGACCCGGACACGGCTGTTGACGTTGAGCGCCAACGTATCCGGCATCTGGACGTAGACCGTCATCTTGTCGCTACCGGTGCCCGGGCCGCCCGGCATCGGGACATTGGCGATACCTCGCCACCCACACGACGTCAGGATCATCGCCGTCAGGACCAACACGAAACCGCGCCAGCCGAACCGACGGGTGGTGCTCAGGATCGCGCTCACTGTCCGCCTCCCATCTCAGCGGGCAGCGGCGGACCCGCGGGTGCAGGTGCGGGTGCAGCCGGGGCCGGTGCGGCCGGTCCCGGGGCGGTGCCTCCGCCGTAGATCTGCTGCGAAACCGGCAATGGTCCGGGGACCACGTTCGGGCCTGGCGGTGGCGGCGGGATCGCACCCGGGTACCACGGCGGCGGGAGCGGGTTGGTTTGGTCATAGGCGTTCGACGGCGCGCCACCCCTCGGACCACCCGCCGGGTAATCGACCGGGTCGGGGCCGCCCATCAACGCGGCCAGTGAGTCCGGCGTCAGCATGTTGGCGGTGAATGCCTGGACGTCGACCCCCTGCATGCCCGGCGCGACGATCCAGCCCTGCTCGTGGTTGCCGTGGGAGAACAACGTGTCGCGCGACCAGATGCCCGGCACCGTCGTGTCCTTGTATCCGGGCGGCGGACGCAGCCGTTCTTCGGAGTAGGCGACGTACTTCGGCAGCGTCTCGGCGGTCGAGAACTGGTTGACACCGAACGGCGGGAAGTTGAACTTGATCGCATCCATGATCGGCGCCAGGTATTGCGCACACATCTCCGCCGAATCCTGGTAGCCCAGCCGGCTGCCGGACTGGATCGCGCTGCAGATGAACTGCATCGGGTTGGCGAAGCTCGCGATCGTCGGAATCGCCACCAGCGCACCGTGTGTCGGGTGATAGATGTTCTGCAGGTTGGCGGCCAGGGTCGGGTAGACGTGCAACACCGTCTCCAGGCCGTTGCGCGACTCCGGCTGCAGGATCGCAGTCGTGACGTCGGCGAGGTTGTTGATGTCCTTGCTCAGCAGCGAGCCGTTGTCGTTGACGAACTTGTGCGCGGTGGTCAGCAGGGTGTCAATGTCCTTGACTGCCTTGGCCACTTCTTGATCTGAGTTACTGAACGAGTTCGTGAACGTGGCGAGGTCGCTGTTTAGCGCCACCAGTTGCTGATCGCTCTTGTGCAGCGCATTGACGAACAGCGCCAGGCTCTTGAGGACGGCGAAGAAATCACCGCGGCCCTCGTTGAGTGCGGTCACCGCGTTGGACAGCGCCTTGAACGTGGTGTTGATCTGCTGACCCTTGCCCTCCAGCCCGTTGGCGAAGGATTCCAGCACATCACCGAAGGGGCCCTTGGGCTGTTCGGGCGTCGGGCCGAGCTTGGTGACGATGTCGGAGATCTGGTTGCGCAGATCGTCCCATTCCACCGGCACCTGGGTGCGATCGATCGGGATGACGGCGTTGTCGGCCATCACCGGACCGCCGGTGTAGGCCGGCGCGAGCTGGATGACGCGGGAAGCGACCAAGCTCGGGTTGAGGATCGTCGCGGTGGCGTTGGCGGGCACCTTGTACTTGTTGTCGTAGTGGAGGGTGACCTTCATCTTGTCGCCGGCCGGTTCGATCTTGTCGATGCCGCCGACCCGGACGCCCATGATCTGCACGCGGTCGCCGGGATACAGCGCGAGCGCTTCGGGGAAGTACGCCACCACCGTGTTGGTGGTCAACTTCTCGTACAGCTTGTAGCCGACCACTGCCACTACCAGCGCGATGACCACCACGAGGGCGCCGACGACGACAGATGTCCGAGACATCTTCGGCAGACCCAGATTACGAATGTTGAAGACCGTTGACATCGCTTACGCTCCCCCTCCCTGATCGACGGGCGCCAGGTCACCGACCGGCGGCACTTGCGGTCCCGGTCCCGGCGGCGGGATCGGTCCGATCAGAGCGTTCGGCGGCGGGGCGTATCCGGGGATATCAGTGGCCGGCCCCGGCGTCGGGGCGACGGGCACTGTGCGAGCGCCCGGCGGGCCGGGAGCCAGCGGCGCGGCGGGCACGCCTTGAATGCTCGGCGAGAGTTCGCCCGGGAAGGCAGCACTCGGGACACCAGGGCGGTAGCCCGCATCCGGGTTGGGAGCCGAGATCGGCACGTCAGCCGGCGGGTAACCACCCGGGACCGGACCGAACGGAAGGTTGGTCAGTCCGGCGCAGGGCAGCGGGTTGCCAGTAGTCGGTATGCCGTCCGGTGGCGGGGTGTACGAGCACGGCGAGCCTGGGCCGACCGCGGGACCGGGGTGGTCGGGCGTGCCCTCGAGCGGAATGGGGGCCGGCGGCGGAGCACCGTTGGGCTGGCGCTGACCGTTGGGATCCGGGAATCGGAACGCCGGCAGACCCGCGTTACGCCAGAACTCCTCGGGGTCGATACCGCGCTTCTTGAACGCGGCGTCCACCCACGGCTGCAAGATCTGGTACGGCAGCAGGTTGACCACCAGCACCTTGAAGTACGGACCCGAGCCGATCGCCTCGGCCAGCGCACCCATGAACTTCGACGCGGTGATCAGAACGTCGGACAGGTCCGTCTTGTGCTTGACGAGCACGTCGCTGATCGTCTTCAGCTGATCCAGAACGTGATGCAGGTTCGGGTTGTCATTGACGAAGCCGGTGAACTGTTCGGAGATCAGCGAGATGTTGGACAGCAGCGCGTCAACCTCGGAGCGGCGTTCGTTGACAGCGGCAAGAAGCGTCTGAGCGTTGACCGCCAGGCGGTTGATCTGCTCACTGCGGTTCCCCAGCACGGCGGCGACCTTGTTGGCGTTGGCCAGCAGTTGCTTGAACTGTTCATCGCGCTTGCCGATGGTGTCAGAGAACCGGGCCACCCCGTCCAGTGCCGCACTCAGGTGCGGGTAGGTCTGATCCACGGTCTCCGACAACACGTTCAGCGATCGCTTGACGGTGTCGATGTCCCACCCGGCGGCAGCCTTGGTCACGTCGAACACCGCGTCGTAGATCTGATACGGCGTGGTGGTCTGTCCGACCGGCAACACACCGCCCGCCTGCAGCATCTTGCTGCCGCGAGGCTCGATCTCCAGCACACGCTTGCCCAGGATCGTCTCGGTGCGGATAGCCAGGCGGCTCTCGGTGCCAATCTGCCTGGCGCCCAACTTGAATCCGATCAACACCTTGTCGCCATCGATCTTCAGCGACTTCACGTCCCCGACGTCCATACCGGCTATGCGGACCTTGTCACCGGGATTCAGGCCTGCACTGTCGGTGAACTGGCCGAAATAGTTCGGCTGGGCGAACAGCTGCGGAATACCGGAGAAGCTCTGCCCCACCCCGATCACCAAGAGAACGATCACGATGCCGGCCAGGCCGTTCCTGATGCGGTTGGAACCCTCTAACGTCCTCATTGCGGCGTGCACCTACCCGTGGGCTGCTGAGTGATCTTCACGGTGCGGACCGGGCCACCCGGCTGCAGGCCGTTGAGCTTGAGGTTGATGTCGCACAGGTAGAAGTTGAAGAAGTCGCCGTAGATACCGCCGGCACGACCGATCATCTTCACGGCCGGCGGCAGCTTGGTCAGCAGGTCGTCCAACCTGTCCTGTTGGTCGACCAGCGGCTGCTGGATGGTCTCGAGCTTGGCGATGGTGTTCTGCAACCTCGGGCGGTCGTCGGCCAGCAGATCTCCCAATGTCCCTGTGGCTCTGCTGATGTCAGCAGTGGACTGGGCGAGCGGGTCGGCGTGGTTCCGCAACCCGGTGATGAGCACCTCGAAGTTGTTGACCGTCTGGTCGAAGTCCTTCTCGTGCTTGACCGTGGTGTCCAGCACGGTGTTGAGGTTGGTGATGACCTCACCGATGGCCTGATCCCGGTCGGCCAGCGCGGACGTCAGCTGAGAGGTCTGGTCGAGGATGTCGTTGATGGTGCCGCCCTGCCCTTGGAAGACGGTGATCAGCGACGAGGCGATCGTATTGACCTTCTGCGGATCCAGCGCCTTGAACAATGGCTTGAACCCACCGATGAGCGCGTCGAGATCGAGTGCCGGCTGAGTTCGTGACATCGGAATCAAGCCGCCCGCAGGCAGGATTCGGTCGGCACCCTCGCCGGTGCCACGATCGAGATTGACGTAGCGGTTGCCGATCAGATCCTGGTAGCGGATTTGGGCGGTGGTGGACTGGTACAGCGGCAACGTCCGATCGACGTTGAGCGTCACGAGAACACGGTCGCCGTTTCCGACGAGCTTGATGTCGGAAACCTTTCCGATCTCGACGCCGCCGGCGCGGACGAACTGGCCGTCACGCAAACCGCTCGCATTGCTGAATTCGGCTGTGTACGCGGTGGTCCGGTCGAATCGGAACTGCCCGAACACGATGATGATGATCGCCGTGAAGAGCAGCAGCACGAACGAAAATGCCGCGAGTTTGACTGCTGTGCCAGTGATTCTCATGGGTTGATCGTGTTCTCCCCGACTTGGCGACCCCACACGTACTCGGTGAGGAGGGGCTGGCCGAGCTCGAAGTGGTTGTACGGGGCGATGGAAGCACCGTCGTCGACCACCATGTGCGGTGCCGGCCAGAAGTTGCGATCGATCTTCTGCCAGCAGCCCGGCGCACCGCCGGGGCCGCCGTGCCCGTTGACTCTGGGCAGGTTGTCCGGATAGACGTACGGGTTTGGGGCGCCGAGGAACTCGGTGACGGTGTTCAGCGAATAGCCGTTACCGCCGAACGCGTCCAACGCCGATGGGAGGGCTTCTGCTTCACCCTTGATCTGGCAGTAGAGCTGGGGGCTGTAGGTGTCGAGCAGCTGCGCGGTCGGCACCAGGTCCGCCTGGCCGCGTACGAAGTACGGCCCGCCGCGCTCGAAGATGTCGGCACCGGTGTTGGCGAATCCGGTGGAGGCCAACAGGGCGGCGTCCAAGTCCTTCTGCTGCTCGTTCAGCGTGCGCGCGGTGGTGACCGCGTGATCGAGGAAGTCCCACAGGTCCGGGCTGGCCTTGGTGTAGACGTCGGCCAGGTTCGACAGCTGTCGGATGTCGGACCGGATCTGGGGCATCTGCGGATTGACGTCGTCGAGGACCGCGTTGCCCTTCACGATCGACTGACCGAACTTGGTGCCAAGGCCGCTCAACGCTTCCGCGGCCGCACTGAGCGTCAAGTTCAGCTTGACCGGATCGACTTTCTCCGAGATCGAGATGACCGTCTCGAACAACGTGTTGAACTCGGTGGTGACCCCCGAGGCCTTGATGACGTCGCTACTCGAGATCCGGTTCTTCGCCGGATCCTTGGGGCTGGTGAACGCCACATACTTGTTGCCGAAGACCGTGCTGGCCTTTATCTGGGCGTCGACGTTGGCCGGAATCAGCGAGATGTAGTGCGGCACAACCTCAAGCGTCAGCTCAGCCGCCGCCTTGCCGCCGCGGTTCACCTCGGAAACCTTGGTGACCCGGCCGATCTCGACCCCGTTGTAGGTGACCTTCGAGCCCGGGTCCATCACCAGGCCGGCACGGTCGGACACCATCGTGAGTGTGGTTTTGCGCGTGAGGTCGCCGCGGAACTGGAGGTAGACCAGCGTGGCCAGCACAAGGGCCAACAGTAGAAAAATCACACCCGCCAACTTGAGAGGCGGGCGCCGGGACGAGTTCAGCGACGATGCCATACCGCTACACCGTGAGGTTGAAGTTCGGGTTGGTGCCGTAAAGCGCCAACGAGGCCAACAGAACCACGGTCGCGACGGCGACCAGCGATGCGCGCATCGCGATGCCAACGGCCTCGCCGACGCCCACCGGACCGCCGCTGGCGTTGTAGCCGAAGTAGCAGTGATTGATCATCACGAAGACCGCGATGATGATCGCGACGACGAACGACCAGAACACGTCGTCGGGCCGCAGGAACGTCCGGAAGTAGTGATCGTAGGTGCCGGTCGACTGGCCGTAGAACACCGTCGTGGTCAGCTGCGCCGCCAGGAACGACAGCAGCAGCGCCATCGCATAGAGCGGGATGATCACCACCATGCCGGCGACGATGCGGGTGGACACCAGGTAGCTGATCGACTTGATGCCCATCACTTCGAGTGCGTCGATCTCTTCGGCAATGCGCATGGCGCCCAGCTCGGCGGTCGCACCGGCGCCCACCGTCGCGGCCAGTGCGTGCCCGGACACCAGCGGCGCGACGACGCGGACGTTCACCAGCGCTGCGACGAAGCCGGTGAAGGCCTCGACGCCGATGTTGCCCAGAGATGCATAGCCCTGGATCGCGATCAGCGAGCCACCGGACAGCGTCACGAAGCCGACGATCGCGATGGTGCCGCCGATGACGGCCATCGCGCCGGTACCCATCCCGATCTCGGCGATCAACCGCAGGGTGGCGCGGCGGTAATAGCGCACGGCATGCGGGATCTGGCCGATAGCGGTGACGGTGAACCAGGCCACGTCGCCGACCCGCTCGACGAACCGGCCGGGCGCCGACGCCCACTTGCTGGCACTGGAATACGCGCGGGGATACCGCGACCGAAGGACTGCAGCAGTACTCATCTCAGTGCCCCGTTCCGAACTTCACCCCGATGGTGGTCAGGACGACGTTGACCGCGAACAAAGCGACCACGGACAGCACCAGCGTTTCGTTCACCGCCGTGCCCAGGCCCTTGGCGCCGCCGGACACCGTCAGGCCCCGGTAGCAGCCGACCAGGCCGGCGATGAGCCCGAAGGTGAGTGCCTTGACGATCGAGATGATCACCTCCGGCAATCCGGTGATCAGCGTGAGAGTCGAGACGTAGGCACCCGCGGAGATGTTCTGCATGTAGACACCGAAGATGAAGCCGCCGACCAGGCCGACGGTGATCACCGCACCGTTGAGCAGGACGGCGACGAACGTCGCCGCGACCACGCGGGGCAGGACCAGTCGGTGGATCGGATCGATGCCGAGAACCTCCAGGGCGTCGATCTCCTCGCGGATGGTGCGCGCGCCGAGGTCGGCACAGATGGCCGTCGACCCGGCGCCCGCGACGACGAGCACCGTCACGATCGGACCCAGCTGGGTCACCGCCGCCAGTGCCGCACCGGCACCGGAGACGTCAGCCGCGCCGAACTCCACCAGCAGGATGTTGATCGTGAAGATGATCAGGATGGTGTTGGGGACCGCCACCGCGATCGTGGGCAGGAAGGTCACCCGGAACTGGAACCAGCCCTGAAGGATGAACTCGCGCCACTCGAAAGGCCATTTGGTCGTCGCCCTGGCGGTGAGCACGCACATGCGGAAGAAGCCGCCGATGGCGGTGAGGGCCGGGCGGGCCTTGTCCTGGAGGTAAGAGCCGACGCCAGTGGTCGCGGTCGTCACCGGGCCACCCGCGTGACGGGACCTCGTCGGTCGTCGCTCAACGGCAGTCCGACTGGCACGTACCCTCCTTGCCCCGACCCGCAGTGAGTGAGTGTCGTCTCCCTACTGCCGAGTAGTAAGACGGACCACAGGAATGTACCCGATGCCTGACGGGCCGTGCACCGCATCTGCACTATTGACCCTCCATCCCCACTACTCGATTTTTGTCGCATCCGTAAACCGTTCGTCCGTCAGCCGGGATCCGCTGCATCAGAACCTGTTTCGCCCCTCGCATCCGTTGCTGCGCTGGCGCTGAAACGGATCCGCAATTCGGTCTTGAGCACCTTGCCGGCGGGGTTGCGGGGCAACGCGTCGACGATCTCGAGACCCTTGGGGTGCTTGTAGCGGGCCAGACGTTCGGTCAGGAACTCATCAAGTTCCTCCAGCCGGAGGTCGGCCGCCGAGATCGCGGCGACCGCCACCGGCACCTCGCCCCACTTGGGGTGAGCGCGGCCGATGACCGCGACCTCGACGATGACCGGGTGCGCAGCCAGCACGTTCTCGACCTCCGCGCAGTAGATGTTCTCCCCGCCGGAGATGATCATGTCCTTCTTACGGTCGACCACCCAGATGTAACCGTCGGAGTCCGCGCGCACAAGATCGCCGGAATGGAACCAGCCGCCGGCGAACGCCTCGGCGGTGGCTTGCGGGTTGTTCCAGTAACCGGCCATGAGAGTTGGTGCGCGATAGACGATTTCGCCGACTTCGCCTACCGGGACGTCGTTCATGTCCTCGTCGACGATCCTGGCCGCGACGGTCGGGATGACCTTGCCGACCGACCCGCGCTTACGGATCGCGTCGTCGCCGAGGAGCATGCACGTCACCGGAGACATCTCGGTCTGACCGAACGCCGCGAGGATCTTGCTGTCACCGAAGGTCTCCGACATCTCCTGCAGCAGCGTGTCTGACGCCGGAGCGGCGCCCCACGACAGCACCCGCAACCGGATGTCGCGCGGCTTGGCCTTCTGCGCTGCGCACACGGCCTGCCACTGCGCGGGCACCAGGAAGATGCCGGTGACTCGCTCGGCCTCGAGCACGTCGAGCAGCTGCCCCGGGTCGAATCCGCCCAGCGGGTGGATGACCGTCGGGGTGCCGAGCGTCAGCCCGCCCAGGGTGTTGCCGATGCCGGCGATGTGGAACAGCGGAACCCCGATGAACCCGACGTCCTGGTTGATGTCGGGACCGGTGGTGTACATCCCGGTCATCGCCTGACCGGCCAGGTTGGTGTGGGTGAGCACCGCGCCCTTGGGCCGCCCGGTGGTGCCCGAGGTGTACATGATCAGCGCCGGGCTGTCGTTGGGGATATCCACCGGCTCGTGCTGTTCGCCCTCTTCGGCGATCAGATCTTCGTAGCCCTGCACCCCGTCATCGGTCGCACCACCCGCCACGATCACGGTGGACAACGCGGGCGCGAGATCGCGCACCGCCTTGCCGACGTCGACGAGCACGGTCTCGGTAACCAGCACCGCCGCCTCGCAATCCTGGACCAGGAAGGCCAGTTCGGGCGGGGTCAACCGGAAGTTGACCGGGACGGCGATCGCCCCGAGCTGATTGGCGGCCAGGGTGGCCTCGACGAACTCCGGGCGGTTGAGCATGAGGATCATCACCCGGTCGCCGAACTTCACGCCCCGGCGGCTCAGCGCATCGGCGAGCTTGGTCACCCGGTGGTCGAGCTCGGCCCACGTCGTCGTGCGACCCATGAATCGCAGCGCGGTGGCATCCGGCTGCATCAGCGCGTGCCGGGCCAACTGGTTCGTCCAGTTCTGGCGGCGCGCCAGATACGGCTGCTGGGTCGTCGCGGTGAGCTGACTGGTCACTGGTCTTCGTTGCCCTCTCAACAGTTCCGATAGGCGGCAGTTCCGTATGTGGTGAAGGATGCGTGAACCCGGTGGCTGGAGAACGCAGGAATCGTTATATTTGATCAAATCTGTTGTTGCTTGGGTCACACTATTGCCTTGCTGCTCGGCACACAAGTCCTCGGAGGTCACGTGAACGCACCGGCTTCCACACAGGTCGGCAACCGCCGGGGAAGCCGTCGCGCACAGCTGTCTGACGAGGTCGCGGCGCACCTCCGCGAAGCGATCATGACCGGGGTGTTGCGGCCCGGGACGTTCATCCGGCTCGACGAAACGGCCGCCCGACTCGGGGTCAGCATCACCCCGGTGCGCGAGGCGCTGCTAACGCTGCGCGGCGAGGGCATGGTGGCTCTCGAACCGCGGCGCGGCTACGTGGTACAGCCGCTGAGCCGGCAGGACGTCGCCGACATCTACTGGCTGCAGGCCACCATCGCCAAGGAGCTCGTGAGCAGCGCGGCCGACCGGCTGACCGACGAGCAGATCGACGAGCTCGAAGGCGCCAACGAGGCCTTGGCCGCCGCCGTGGCCGAGGGTGATCCGGCCACCGTCGGTGCCGCCGAGTTCGCCTTTCACCGGCTGCTCAACCGCGGGGCGGGCCGAATCAAGCTGGCCTGGTTCCTTCTACATGCCGCGCGATACATGCCGCCGCAGATCTACGTCACCGACCCGTCCTGGGGCGAAGCGGCGGTCCACACCCATCGCCGGCTGATCGAGGCGCTGCGACGCCGCGACAAGCCCACCCTCATCGAGCTGTCCGCGGCGGAGTTCAGCGACGGCGTGGATCGGCTGATGGATCAGCTGCAGCGCAACGGGATGTGGCGCCAGGCACGCTAGGAACCTTCGCTCGCGCTAGCCCGACAACTCCTCGGCGCGGGCCTTCAGATTGTTGGCCAGATGCTCGAGCACATCGTTGATCAGCTTCTTGACCATCACTGCAGGCACCGGCAGCGACACCTCGACGTCCAGGTCCACCGTCAGCAGGCTCGAGGGTCCCATCGCGACCACCGAGAACAGCTGATCCTGCTTGGTGAACACCTCGCCCTGCTGCAGGACCGTCTGGATCTGACCCTCGCCGGGGTAGTACACCGCCTGGATGAAGGTGCCCGATTGTCCCTGGATCTCCATGTCGAGCCGCAGCTGGCTAGGCCGGCCGTCTTCGTAGCGGGCCAGGACGTAGATGGCCTTCGCTTCGGGGTTCCAGTCCGGATAGGCCTCGAAGTCGGCGACTATCCGCAGGATCGTGTCGGCATCGGCGTTGACTTCAACGGTCTTACTGACGAGCGGCATCGGCCGAGTCTAACGATGGCTAGACGTTCGCCTTCTCGGTGCTCGCCGCGGGTCCGAGCGGCGACTCCACCCGCACGCTGTCTTCGCGAATCAGGCCCCGCAGCAACGCGGTACTGAACTCGGCGGCGATCTCCTGGGCGGTGCGCCGGCCATCGGGGCGCAGCCAACGGTAGGCGCCCAGCGTCATCCCGATGTAGCCCAGCGCCACGACGTGGGTGTCGCACTCGAAGAATTCCCCGCTCGCGATGCCCCGGCCGATCAGGCCGTGCACGTGCTCGTAGACCTGGGTCTCCTTCTCCCGGACCTCGGCGACCTGCTCGTCGGTGAACCACTCCGTGATGTAGGGCGCCTCCTGGAAGTACACGGCCGCGCCCTCGGGATTCTCGGCGATGTTCGTCAGCAGCCGGACGGTGTACTGGTAGAGCGCCTCGCGGGCGGTCCAGGACGGGTCGTCGTGCACGGCTTGCAGGGTGTTCTCGGCCGCCCGGCGATAAATGTCGAACAGGATCAGCGACTTGCTGGCGTAATAGTGGTAGACCGTGGCCTTGTTCAGGCCGACGACATCGGCGACGTCATCCATCCTGGTGCCGTGATAGCCCCGCGCGGCGAAAAGCTTCGTGGCGACGGCCAGCAGCTCTTCGCGCCGGGTCATCCCGTTCTCGGCTGCCATGATGTCCTCGCTTGTCTACGCCGGCTCCGGGCCGGCTCTCAATCAACTAGTTGGATAGTTTAATGACCGGTGTCGCGGCCGGGGCCCGCGGACTAGACTCCGGTTTGTCGGGGTGACGCTGGGAGGTGCGAGGGATGGATCCGAATCCGGACTACGACGCGAGCGACGAGGTCGAGTACTTCTTCAGCTGGCTGCCCTGGGCGCTGCGCGGCGTGTACCCACCGCCCGCCTATCCGCCGGTTTAAGCCACCTCTGAACTATCCCTTTGCCGGCCGGCCTGCGGGCGATGCTCGCCCGCGACCCCGATGAGCCGCATCGTGCGGCGAGCTCACTCGAGCTTCTCTTCGACCTCGTCTTCGTCGTTGCTGTCTCCCAGACTTCCGGTGCGCTACACCACCTTTGGGAAGAGCAGCATTTCGCCTCCGGGTTGGCGTCCTACGCGATGGTGTTCTTCGCGATCTTCAATGCCTGGCGAGACTTCACCTGGTTCGCCAGCGGGTTCGATACCGACGACTGGCTCTACCGGCTGACCGCGTTCGTCCAGATGGCCGGGGCCCTGGTCATCGCCGCGGGGGCGCAGAGCGCGATGCTGGCGAACGACTTCGGGGCTATCGTCGCGGGTTACGTGATCATGCGGGTGGCCACGGCCGCGCAGTGGATCCGAGCGGCGATCAGCGATCGCGCGTCCCGCAGCACCTGCGTGCGGTACGCGGTCGGCATCGTCATCGTGCAGGTGCTGTGGGTGTCCTGGTATTTCCTCGACGGCCCGGTGTGGTTGTTCCCGGTGCTCGCGGTGGTGGATCTGTCCGTCTCACCGATCGCCGAGCGCCACGGTGCAGCGGCCTACCATCATCATCACATCGCCGAGCGGTACGGCTTGTTCACCCTGATCGTTCTCGGGGAATCGATTCTGGCCGCGGCCAATTCGATCATCGGGGGGTTGTCCAACGATGATGCGCGCCCCGGACTGATCGCGGTCGCGGCCTGTTCACTGGCGATCGTGGCCTCCATGTGGTGGATCTACTTCGATCGCCCGCAGCACCATCAGACGACGACGGTGCGACGCTCCTTCTTCTGGGGCTACCTGCACTACTTCATCTTCGCCGCGGCCGCCGCGTTCTCGGCCGGCGTCGAGGTGGTGGTCGCCGACCATCTCGGCGCCGGCCACCTGCCGCACACGGCCGCGGGCCTGACCCTGACGATTCCATTGGCGGCTTTTCTGCTGACGACCTGGCTGGTGCTGGACGCAGGCCGCCGTGACGTCATCCAGACCGTCGGCGTGGTGGTGCTCACCGCGGCGATGGTGGGCGCGGCACTACTGCCCGAGCCGACGATCGGTGCGGCGGTGATCATGGTCGCTGCGGCGGTGCTCGTCAGCTGGCGGCACGCGGCCGATAAGCTTCCGCAACTGTGAGCGACTGGACAACGACCGCGGCCCGTCCGCACGAGATGCGGCTGAAGCTGGACACCTACCCCGTCGTCGACGCCATTCAGGCCCGATACGGCGACATGGACTCCAACGCCCACCTCAACAACCTGGCGCTCGAGGCCCTGCACGAGAACGCCCGAGCGACCATGAATCGCAACCTGTTTCCCGACATCTACGACGTGACCAGCCGCCGGCTGCGCCTGGTCACCTCGCAGAACGCCGTACACTTCCTCGCCGAGGTGCACTGGCCGGGGACCATCCAGACCGGTGCCGGGGTCGGCCGGATCGGGCGCACCTCGTTCGTGGCGTCGACCGGGCTGTTCGTCGGGAACAAGTGCGTCGGGGTGTGCGATACCGTTCTGGTGCTCCTCGGCGACGACGGTCCGGTGCCGATTCCCGACGACGCGCTTGCCGCGCTCGATACCGTCCGGCTGAAGTCGCCGAGCTGAAGAGCTTGCCGCTACAGAGCTTTGAGCTCCTCGACGACCTCGCCGACCGACTTCTTCGCGTCCCCGAACAGCATCGAGGTCTGACCGAGGAAGAACAGCGGGTTCTCGATGCCGGCGTAGCCGGAGCTCATCGAGCGCTTGAGCACGATCACCGACCGGGATTGGTCGACGTTGAGGATCGGCATGCCGTGAATGGGCGAGCTGGGGTCGTTGCGCGCCGCGGGATTGGTGACGTCGTTGGCGCCGATCACCAAAGTGACGTCGGTGCGGGCGAATTCGCCGTTGATGTCGTCCATTTCCTTCATGGCGTCGTACTCGACGTCGGCTTCGGCCAGCAGCACGTTCATATGTCCGGGCATCCGGCCGGCGACCGGGTGGATGGCGTACTTGACCTCTACGCCCTTGCTCTCCAGGAGCTCGGCCATCTCCTTGACGGTGTGCTGCGCCTGCGCGACGGCCAGGCCGTAACCGGGCACCACGATCACCTGATTGGCGTACGCCATCTGGATGGCCGCATCGGCCGCCGAGGTGGACTTGACGGTGCCCTGATCGCCGCCGACCGGTCCGGCCGCGGTGCCCCCGCCGCCGAACGAACCGAACACGATCGCCGGGATGGAGCGGTTCATCGCCACGGCCATCAGGTTGGTCAGGATCGAGCCCGACGCGCCGACGATCATGCCCGCGACGATCATCGCGGTGTTGTTGAGCGCCAAACCTGCTGCGGCAGCCGATAATCCGGTCAGCGCGTTGAGCAGTGAGATGACCACCGGCATGTCCGCGCCGCCGATCGGGAACACCACGAACAGGCCCATGACGCCGGCCAGTACCAGCACCAGCACGATCAGCCAGGCCGGGCTGCCGTGGCCGGCATTCACGCCGATGTAGATCGCAGCGGCCACCGCGGCGAGCAGCAGCACGATGTTGGCGGCCTGGAAGAACTTCGCCGAGCGCACCAGAGTTTTCTCGATGTTCTTCGGGATCGACTCCTGCAACTTCAGGAACGCGACCAGCGACCCCCAGAACGACACCGAACCGATGATCGCGGCGAACAGCGACCCCACGACCAGCGCCACAGTGGGCGACTGTTCGGGCTTGAAAACCGAAAAGCCGTCGGTCTCAATGAATTCCGACCAGGCGATCAGCGCGACGGTGCCACCACCGACACCGTTGAACAACGCGACCAGCTGCGGCATCGCGGTCATCTTGGTCTTTTTGGCCGGCGGCACACCGAGCACCACACCGATCAGCAGACCGGCGGCGATCAGGATCCAGTTGATCGACGCGGTATCGCGCACCTTGATCAGGGTCGCCACCACCGCAATTGCCATGCCGGTGGCCGCAATCCAGTTGCCGCGCACCGCGGTCTTCGGTCCGGTCAGACCGGACAGACCGAGGATGAACAGTCCGAACGCGACGATGTAGAGGACGTTGACGAGGTAGTTCACTTATCCGCCCCGGCCTTCTGGTCGATCTTCTTCTTGCCCTTGAACATTCCGAGCATCCGGTCGGTCACCAAAAAGCCGCCGATGACGTTGAGCGTGCCGAACACCAACGCGATGAACGCGATGATCCGCACGCCCCAGCCGGCGTCGGCCGGCAGGTTGCCCAGCACCAGTAGCGCGCCGAGGACGACGATGCCGTGGATGGCATTCGTGCCCGACATCAGCGGGGTGTGCAAGGTGTTGGGCACCTTGGAGATCACGGCGAAGCCGACGAAACCGGCCAGCACCAGAATCGCCAGATTGCCAAGCAGTTGTTCGTACATCTACGCCTCCCGCGTAACGCACGAGGCCGAGACGACCTCATCGGAGAAGTCCGGCGCCAGGGCGCCGTCGGTGATCAGCAGTTCCAGCAGCGAGGTCAGGTTCTTGGAGTACAGCTCGCTGGCGTGCTCGGGCATGGTGGCCGGCAGGTTCAACGGCGAGGCGATGGTCACCCCGTGCTTGACGACCGTGCGTCCGGGTTCGGTCAGCTCGCAGTTGCCACCGGTCTCGCCGGCCAGGTCGATCACCACGCTGCCCGGCTTCATACCCTCCACCGCGGCGGCGGTCACCAACCGCGGCGCCGGGCGCCCCGGCACCAGCGCGGTCGTGATGACCACGTCGAAACCACTGATGGCGGTCTCCAGCGCCTTCTGCTGCTGGGCCCGCTCCTCTTCGGTCAGCTCCCGGGCATAGCCGCCCTCGCCCGCCGCGTCGATACCGACGTCCAGCCATTGCGCACCCACCGAGCGGACCTGGTCGGCCACCTCGGGGCGAACGTCGTAACCGGTGGTGCGCCCACCCAGTCGCTTGGCGGTGGCCAACGCTTGCAGACCGGCCACGCCGACGCCGAGCACCAGCACCGTTGCCGGCTTCACCGTGCCTGCCGCCGTGGTCAACATCGGGAAGAACCGTGTCGACTCGCTCGCGGCCAGGATCACCGCCTTATAGCCGGCCACGTTGGCTTGCGACGACAGCGCGTCCATCGCCTGGGCGCGCGAGATTCGCGGAATCGCCTCGACTGCGAATGCCTGCACACCGGCCGCCTTCAGCGCACCGATTTGGTTGTCGGCGTTGCGGGGAGCCAGGAAGCCGATCAGAGTCTGACCAGAGCGCAGCCGGGCCACCTCCTCGGTGGTCGGCGGCGCGACCTTGACCACCACGTCGGCTGCCCAGGCGTCGCCGATCGTCGCGCCGGCCGCGGTGTACAGCTCGTCGGGCAGCAGCGCCCGCTCGCCCGCGCCGGCCTCTACCACCACTGCCACACCACTGTTGACAAGTGCCGACACCGCCTTGGGCACCAACGCCACCCGGCGCTCGTCGGCGCCGGACTCGGCGACGACGCCCACAGTCGTCTTCGTATCAGTCATGACCCGTGCGTCTGCTTCCTAGCGAGGATTTGTCTCGGGAAAGGCCCGTGTGCTCGTGACACCCTAACCACATGGGCTGGTATCTCCCCAAGCCAGAACGGGTTGCATCGATACAGTTCCCCCAGATGGGGGATGCGAGGTCGACTCCACCGAGACCGCCGAGGAACGCGACCGTCGGCCAGTTAGGTCAACTCGATATCCGGGATGGTGCTGCCGATAGTTGAGCTCGGCGCGCCGAAGCGGCGCACGGCCTACACAGTCGTCGCAGGGTTGATCACGGTGATGGTCGGCCCGTGGCCGGCCACACCGGCAATGCTCGTCACGTAGAGCAGACCGTCGGGGCCGACATCCAGTCCGAACGGCAACGCAACGGCGGCGAGGTCACTTACTGCGCCGTCTTGGCCGACGGCGACCACGTGGCCGGTGAGATCCGCGATGTAGGCAGTGCCGTCCGGTCCTACCGTCACGTTGTAGGGCAACCGTCCCGCCAAAGTCACGGTGTTCTGGAGCACACCGTTCGCGTTGAAGATGAGCAACGCCCCATCGCCGCTTTGGCCGCTGCCGCCGTCTGCAACGGTAAAGGTAGCCACGTAAACGCGTCCGTCAGGGCCGACGCTGACCCCAGGAGCCGCGTCGCCGAGCTCGACGGAAGTAACCAGCGACCCGTCGGCGTTGAGGATTGTCAGCGCGCCCGTCTGCGAAGCATCGGCATTGGTGGTAACGCTGCTGATATAGATCCGGCCGTTGCCGATGGCCAGGCCAGCGGCACCCGGGACCGCGCCGATCAGCTGCGATGCATAGTTGTTGGCAGGGTCATACGCCGTTACCGTGCCGTGCAGGTTGTCGGTGACGTAGATGCGACCGTCCGAACCGATCTCGACGTCGATTGCACCGCTGCCGGGGCCCAGGTCGACCAATTGGGTGATCGACGTGCCGTCAGCGCTCACGCTGACGAGTTTGGTAGTGGGGGTGCCGTTCGCGTCGGAGGTGTTACCAAGGACGTACTTCTGGCCACCGCTACCCACAGCGATTCCGTACAACCCGGTGAAGCCGCCGAGACCGCTGGTAGTGCCGCTGTCGACCAGATCGGTCGGGTCGAGGACTGAGATCGAGGTGGTCGACGTGGTCCCCCCCTGCCCAAAGTTGGTGACGCCGGCGTAGAGCAAGCCATCAGGGCCGGTCGCGATGCTGCCAATGTAGGAGCCACCCGCCCAATCGGTACGGACCGTACCTATCGGACCGGTCGAGTCGACGGCGATCACGCGGCCCTGGCCGATGATGTAGGCCGTGCCATCGGCGCCCACGGCCACACCTGTGGGGACTTCCGTGGACAGCGAGACGCTCGTCTCAATAGACCCGCTGGAGTTGAGAACGGTCAGCACAGCGCTCGGTCCGCCAGGGGCGTAACTGGTCAGGTAGATCCGCCCGTCGGGGCCGACCGCCAATCCGGTCAGCTGGGTGGTGGCGTGGTCGGCGAGTTCAACGGGTGCTACCAGAACGTTGCCCGCGGCATTTATCACCGACAGGTAATTGACTGCCAAGCCGGTCTCGCTGATTCGATAACCGGTGAAATAGATGTTGCCGTCATCGCCGACGGCCACATGCGATGTATATCCGGAAGTGACCGGAATGACGCTGCTCAATCCGGTGGTTGTGTCGATCGCCGTGATCCCGTTCCGGCCGGCGACGTAGACCGTTCCGTCCTGGCCGGCGGCGATGGATCCGAAACCGACCAAGGGCGTATAGCCCAGGTCCGTAAGCGTTCCGTCGACGTTGACGCGCGCGAGTCTGGTAACTGTTGTGTCGAATTCGTTGACCGCGCCGGCGACGTACCGCACACCGTTCGGTCCGAAGGCAAGGCCGGCTAGGAGCGTGAAGTCGTCGAGGCTGTCGACGACGCCGGTTTCGAAGTGGATATCGGTCGGGTCGGCAACCGTAAGGCCGCCGTTGTTCAGGGCATAGAGTCCCTGCGGGCCGATGGCAATGTCATCGATATTCGTCGATCCGGCCGAGAAACCGTTCAGTGTGCCGAAAGGCCCCGACGCATTGACGGCAATGACGGTATTGCCGTTGGCGACGAAGGCCGTACCATCAGCACCGACAGCCATATTCTGTACGTGCAAGTTGCCCAAGGATATACGGTCGGTCGAACCGTCTTGGCCGACGATCACGACGACGTTGGCCGAGGACGAGGCATCATCGCCTAACACGTAGGTGCGCCCGTCCGCCCCCACGACCAGATCCCTGATATCGGCATGGTCAAAACCGAGGTCGATCGGTGCGACGGCGACGGTGCCGTCAGCGTTCAGCACCGTCAGCGCCGATGGCACAACGTTTTCCGCTGTGGCTACCGGCGCAGTGAGGTAGATCTTGCCGTCGTTGCCGACAGCCAAGTGAACCTCATCGCCGCTCAAGTCCTGGCCGAGGCGGACAGCGTATTCACCGAAGTCCCAGTTCTGGACGATCACATGCGACGTGCCGTCGTGGTCATAGCGGGTCAGCGAGCCGTCCGCGCCGTACCAGCCGTCGTCGAGCACATAAATGCGCCCGTCGGGCCCGATCGCGACGTCGTCCGAGAAGTTGTTCGGAACGATATCGCTCATGTCCAGGACCATGGTCACCGAACCGTCCTCGTTGAGAAGGCCGACGATGTTCTTGTCGTATCCGTAACCTGTCCCCGGTTCCTCAATGAACGCCCGACCAACCACGTAGACATCACCCGTTGACGTGACGTGGAGCTGAATACGAGTAAAGTCGCTCAGCTGCAATGGATTCACAACGGAGCCGACATTGACGGTGACGGTAGCGCTGGCTTCGGTTATGCCATCGGAGATGGTGTAGCCGAAACTGTCTGAGCCGGTGTAGTTTTCGTCGGGAGTGTAGGTGACGGTGCCGTCTTCGTTGGCGACCGCCGTGCCGTGCTTGGGAAGTCCCGTAGAAACCACGGTCAACGGGTTCCCATCCCCATCAACGTCATTACCCAACACATCGATCGTCGCCGCGGTGTTTTCCGGTGTCGCCACCACATCGTCGAGCGGACTCGGTGGGTCGTTGACCGGAGTGACAGTTACCGCCACCGTGGCTGTCACCGTCCCACCATTACCGTCGGACACTGTGTAGCTGAAGCTGTCATCGCCGTTGAAATCGAGGTCGGGGTTGTAGATGACGGTGCCGCCGACCAGCTCGGTGGTGCCGTGCTGCGGTTGCCCAATTCCGCCGATGGTCAGCAGGTCACCGTCGGGGTCGGAGTCGTTGCCCAACAGCGTCGCTGCTGTGATCGACACCGCCGTGTCCTCAGCGGTGGTCACCGTGTCATCGACGGCGATCGGGCGGGTATTGACCGGCGTCACGGTGACAGTCACGGAAACCGTACCGGTCGCCGTCCCCCCATGACCATCAGCCACCGAGTACGTGAAACTATCCGCCCCACTGAAATTCTGGTTCGGCGTGTAGGTCACCGTCGCACCGCTCAGCACCGCGGTGCCATGTGTTCCTGAAGACACCCCAGTGACCGTCAACGTGTCCCCGTCAGCATCAGAATCATTGCCCACCAACGCCCCCGCTGCGATCGACACAGCCGTGTCCTCCGCAGTCGTCACGATATCGCTACCCGCAACCGGGGCATCGTTGACCGGTGTGACCGTGACCCCCACCGTCCCCGTCGCCGTCCCCCCATGACCATCAGCCACCGAGTACGTGAAACTATCCGCCCCACTGAAATTCTGGTTCGGCGTATAGGTCACCGTCGCACCGCTCAGCACCGCGGTGCCATGTGTTCCCGAGGACACCCCAGTGACCGTCAGCGTGTCCCCGTCAGCATCAGAATCATTGCCCAACAGCGTCACTGCCGTGACCCCAACCGCCGTGTCCTCCGCAGTCGTCACGGTATCGCTACCCGCAACCGGGGCATCGTTGACCGGAGTGACCGTGACCCCCACCGTCCCCGTCGCCGTCCCCCCATGACCATCAGCCACCGAGTACGTGAAACTATCCGCCCCAGCGAAATTCTGGTTCGGCGTATAGGTCACCGTCGCACCGCTCAACACCGCCGACCCATGCGCCGGCGCCGAAACACCAGTCACCGTCAACGTGTCCCCATCAGGATCAGAATCATTGCCCACCAACGTCGCCGTGCTGACCGAAACCGCAGTGTCCTCAGCAGTGGTCAACCCGCCGTCATTGACGGCCGTCGGCGACTGATTGGGCCTGGAGACCAGGCCTACGGCAGTCAAGAGATTGGTGATGGTATTGCTGATGGCCGTGATCGCGGTGGTGGCCGCGGTGTTGATGGCAGTGAGCGCCGTGGTCACGGCGTTACTGATCGCGGTCAGCGCGGTGTTGATGAGCGAGCCGACAGAGCCGATGAAGGACTCCAGGGGGCTGGCGGCGGCGCGCGGAGTCGCCAATGCCGAGAGTGTCTTCGTAGCAGCGGGATTGGCGAATGGCGTTGGTTCATCGGCTCCGGTCGGTGACGTCAGCCCGGAGCTGGCAACGGCCTGCCGCGCGCGGCCGCGGCCGCCGAATTCACGTCGTGTGCCGGCCAACAACACCAGATCGGTTGGCAAGCCGATCGGATCATCACCCGGTGATCCGGTGCCCGACAGCGATGCGAGCCCGCTGCCAATCACCTGGTTGCTCGACGGCGCCGACATCGAGGCGGCCGCTGCGGCTACCGGCGCCGGCGAACCCGCTCCCGGGTTGTCGACCGCCTCGGTTCGCGGCGGCGCCTGTTGATCAGATTGACTGCGCACGGGACGCTGACGTCCGGTTCCCGGCGCGGCGGTCTCGTCGCCACCGGGTTGGACCCTCGACTGTTCGTGCTCCGCAGTGGGCGCGGGTGCCGCGGAACCGTCTGCTTTTGGAGACTCGACATCGCGACCATGGCGGCTTCCCCGACCGGCAGTCTCACCTGGCCGTGCGGCGTTGCCACCGGAAGCCTCTGCCGCTGGGCGGGGCCCCCCGTGGGTTGAAGACCGTCGGCCGGCCCCGGTGGAAGCACCACCCGAACCGTGGCCTCGCGACGTTGCCCGACTCGTCTGGTCGGAGCTGGCCGAAGTGGAGTCGGGGCCATCGGCGTGGGCCACACCGCACGTCAGAGAGGTGCCCAAGCCCACCCCCACCCCGAGCGCCACGGCCAACGCGCCGATTCGCCCTATCGACTTCTCGAATCGCAGCGTCTTGCTCATCGCAGCAACCTTTTGCATAGCAACTCCCCCGTATCCCGAGACATCCCCTCTGCGCGAACGTTAGGAGCAAGGCGTCCACCAGCGATACAGGGATTTCCCTGGTATTCGTCGCACACAGCGAATATTGACTGCAGCGGCAAGATTGGGCGTTTCTGCTGCTTGCCTGTCAGGTCTCTGCGATGATCCTGGACGTGGCGGGGGGAATCGTCGCGCGCAGCGATGAGCTGCAGCGGATAGAGGCAGTACTACACCAGGTCCGGCATGGGCCGAAGGCAGTGATTCTCGACGGTCAGGCCGGCATCGGTAAGACCACCGTGTGGCGGGCCGCGGTGCAGTGGGCGAGTGCCGCAGGTTTCGTGGTGTTGACAGCCACCGGGGCAGTGGCGGAGGTGGCGCTGGCGTGGGCCGGGTTGGCTGATCTACTCACCGGAGTCGACGAAGCGGTGTTGGCCGGATTACCCGAATTGCATCAACGCGCGTTGGGGGCGGTGAGCACCGGGGAAGCCGGGCCAGGCGGGGATGAACGCCTGGTGGCGACCGCCTTCCGAGCCGTCATCGACGCGTTGTGCCGCCAGCGGCCGGTGCTGATAGCAGTCGACGATGCGCAGTGGCTCGACGAAGCCACCAAGCTGGTGCTCGGCTTTGTGGTGCGCCGACTCACTGGACCAGTCGGAGTGTTGGCCGCCTACCGCAGCAGCGAGCCCGGCGCACCCGACCAGTCCTGGCTGACCCCCGGTGATCCCGATGCCCTGTCCCGGATGACGGTCGGCCCGATGAACCTTGGGGCCCTCCACGCAGTGATCGCGGCCCGCCATGGTGTCACTCCACCTCGGCCCACCATGGTGCACATCCATACCCTCTCAGGTGGAAATCCGTTCTACGCACTGGAATTGGCTCGTGGACTTCGCGATCACCCAGGCGCCGACCTGGCCGTGCTGCCGCCCACCCTGGCTCGGCTGGTGGGCGAGCGGATCGGCGACCTCGACCACGTCACCGCGCAGGCCGCCGTGACCGTGGCCACCGCCGCCGAGCCGACCGTGGAGTTGATCGCGAAGGCCATCGGACACCGCCCAGCCGAGCTCGTGGAAATCCTGCAGCCACTGGAGAGTCGGGGGGTGCTCGCTTTCGACGGACACCGGATCCGGTTCACTCACCCATTGATCGCCTCGGCCATCATCGCCGACGCGGGTCCCGCCGCTCAGCGTCAGGCCCACCGCAACCTGGCCGATGTCGTCGACAATCCCGAGCTTCATGCGCGCCACCTCGCCCTCAGCATGCCTCATGGAGACCCAGGCACCCTTGGCGCGCTGGACAGCGCCGCCGAGATCGCGGCAGCGCGCGGGGCCTACAGCACCGCCGCAGAACTGGTCGGGCTCGCCATCGGCCTCGGCGGCGACACCGAATCACGCCGGCTGCGCGGTGCCGAGTTCCACTTCCGCGCCGGCGCCCTCGACGAGGCCGAAGCGTTGATTGCGCCTGTCGTCGAGACGCTGCCCCCGGGGCTGTTCCGAGCGCTCGGTTTCATGATTCTCGGCAGCGTCCGCGGCTATCGAGATGGGATGGTCATGGCCGCCGGAGTGCTACAGCGCGCCGTGGCCGAAGCGGCCCAATATCCCGCGCTACGGACACAAGCGCTGCTGCTGTTGGCTCTGGCCACCGGCCTCGGCGGTGATATGGCGGCGTGCGTGGCTCACGCCCACCAGGCGCGTACCGATGCCGAGGAAACCGGCATCGCGGCATTGCGCAGCCAAGCCCTGGCCCTGTGGGTGCATGTCAGCTTCATGTATGGGCTGGGCACCGACACCAAAGCGTTGCAGGCTGCGCTCGAGATCGAAGACCCGGAAACCACCGCGCCCGCAACCCTTCAGCCCACCGCCGTGTATGCCGTCAACTGCGCCTGGACCGGTCGGCTCGAGGAGGCCCGCACCGCGATGGGGACCGTGGCGCGCCGCTGCGCCGAACGCGGCAACGAAGTCGACGCGGTCTGGGCCGCTGAGCACCTCACCATGATCGACATCGGACTGGGCCGGTACCTCGATGCGCACCAGACCGCGACCGACGCACTCGAGCGCGCCCGGCAAGTCGATGCCCAACTTCCCCTGATCACTGCCCTCACTGCGATGGCCAGCGTCGCCGCCCATCAGGGTGACCTGAACGGCACTCACGCGGCCGCGTGCCAGGCGATGGAGACGGCCACCGCCGCCGGACTGACGTATCTGGTCGGTCCAGCCCTGATGAGCCTGGCGTTCATCCAGGTTTCCGCCGGGGACTACGCGGCAGCGCTACAGACTCTGCAGCCGCTGCTGGACAACTTCGATGCCACCCACGACACCGAGATCGTCGCCGGCGCCTACCTTCCGGACGCGGTGGAAGCGCTCACCGCACTCGGCCGCGCTGAGGAAGCTGAGCCTTTGGTCGCGGCATTGGAAACCAATGGCGCCCTTCGAGATCGGCCGTGGATGCTGGCGGTGGGGGCACGGTGCCGCGCGCTGGTAGTCGCGGCCCATGGTGATCTCGATGACGCCTGCCGCCACGTCGAGCAGGCAATGACTTACCACGAACGGTTACCCATGCCCTTCGAGCGTGCCCGGACCCAACTCCTGCTCGGCCAGCTACTGCGGCGTCGACGCCGTTCGCAAGCCGCTCACAATGCCCTGCGCCAGGCTGCTGCCGTCTTCGAGGAGATCGGCAGTCCGTTGTGGGCGGCCCGCGCGCAGAGCGAGCTGGATCGACTTGCCGCGCGGTCAGAAGGCGGAGCCTTGACGGGTGCGGAGCGGCAAGTCGCGGAGAACGCCGCCGCCGGACTGTCCAACAAACAGATCGCCGCCACTCTCTACCTGTCACCGAAGACCGTGGAGATGTATCTGTCCAACGCCTATCGCAAGCTCGGCATCCGCTCCCGCTCGCAACTGGGTGGCCAGCTGCGCCAGCTCAACCTCACCGGTCCCGCAGCCACTCCGGCCGCAGGGCCGCAGGGCCGCCGGTGACGATATAAGCGTTCACATCGCGGATGCTCCGGTCGGACGGCATCGCTATGGCGTTCCGGTCACTCGGCAGAAACGTCGTCGCCCGGGACGGTGACGACGGCGGTGGTACCGCCGCCCGGGGTCTCGATCAGCCGCACCGAACCGCCCATCGCTTCGACACCGACCACCAACGACGACAGCCCGATGTGCCCCTCTGCCACCTTGCGATCCAGGACGGCGGGGTCGAATCCTACGCCGTTGTCGATCACCCGCAGCACCAGCGATCCATCCTCGCGGTCCAGCTCAACACGCAGCCGGGTCGCGCGAGAGTGCTTGTGCGCGTTGGCCAATAGCTCGCGGGCGGCCCGGTAGAGCAGCGCTTGCGACGCCGGTTTGCCGACTTCGTCGACCGCGCAGTCGATCGTGATATTCAAACGGCGCTCGTACTGGCCGACCAGCTCACGCAGGGCCGCGCCGAGGCCGACCTGGGCCAGCACCTGAGGATGCAGCGTGGAGACGGCACTGCGCAACATGTTGACGGCGTCCTGCAGGGCGGCGTCGACCCGCTCGAAGCCCAGAGCCGAGGGTTGTTCGCGCAGATCCTCGAGGTCGAGGCGAGCGGCCAACAGGTTCTGCAGCGGCCCGTCGTGCAGTTGTTCGGACAGTCGCCGGTTGTTGCGCTCGTCGGCCTGCATCGACTCCGAGACGAGCCGGCGCCGCACCTCGAGAAGCGCTCGCACCCGGGCACGACGCCGGGCCAGCACCAGGCACAGCGCGGTGGTGGCCAGCGCCAGCCAGGCCAGGCAGCCCACCTGGACGTAGACCACGTTGGGCAAGCCCATGCTGTCGTCGCGCTTGGAGTAGATGATCCAGGCGGTCAGGTAGCCGACTGCCGTGCTGGCGCCGATCAGCGCGGTGATCTCCGGGCGATCCAGGAAGGCGACGGTGATCGGGATCAGGAAGAAGATCGGCAGCAGCCAACTCGTCGCGCCTCCGGAGGCGACGCACATCGCCAGCACGGCCACCACGTCGATGGCGGTCGACGCCCAACCGAACCACCAGTGCAGCGGCCTGCGCAATACGACGGTCAACCAGACCGCGGCGGTGGCCGTGTAGACGATCAGGACTGTCCAATAGACCGCCGGCAGCCAGTGGTCTACGCCTTCGATCCACACCAGCAGCCCGATCAGAACGACCAGCGGCAGCCGCAGCACGGCCGCGACCCGAACCGGCTCGGTGCCCAGGAAATCGGCCGCGCGGCTCAGCGGGGCCGGCAGATTACTCAAGCAGTCCTCGCCGCATACCTTCGGCGACCGCCGCGGCCCGGTCGCCCACTCCCAATTTCTCGTACAGCCGTTGTACGTGGGTCTTGACCGTCGACGGCGCCAGGAACAGCGCTTCGGCGATCGCCGGGATGCTGCGTCCACCCGCGATCATGGTGAGCACCTCACGTTCCCGCGAGCTCAGCGACGGCCCGGAAGGCACTGCGCGCCGGCGGATTTCGACAGCCAGACCCGACGCCAACCTTGGTGCCAGCACGTCACGGCCTTTGGCGCAGTCCAGCACCGCGTTGACGATCTCGGACCGGCTGGAGTCCTTCGGCAGATAGCCGGCCGCACCTTGCTGCAGTGCGTGGTACACGATCTCGGCGTCGTCGTGCGCGGAGACCAGCAACACCCGGGTCGACAGTTCGTCGCGGCGCACGGCGGCGGCCACCTCGGCGCCGTCCATCCCGGGCATCCGGTAGTCCAGCAGCGCGACGTCGGGCGCGTGTTCCTTGATCGCCGCCAGCGCCGACGAACCGTCCTCGGCTTCGGCGACCACCTCGACCTCGCCGCTGCCGGACAGGGCCCGAACCAGACCATCGCGGAACAGCGGATGGTCGTCGCCGACGACGACGCGCACCTTTCGGTTATCGGGCATGCCAGGAGCTTCGCACAGGGGTCCGCCGATCGGGGGACAAACACTTCATCCCTTGCCGGGCCCTATCAGCGGACAGACAGGTCACGACGGGCGCGCGATAGTCGATTCATCGCCGAAAGACATCGGCCCGGTTGCAAGGAGACGGACATGGACCGCACATTGACTCGTCGCTTCACCACCGCCCTGGCGGGACCCGCACTCGCGGTCGGCGTCCTGGCGGGCACCTTGATCGTCGACACCCCCGCCGCGACCGACACGATGGGGCTGAGCCTCTCCGCCTCTCCCGCCGGCCTGGTCGACATCCACCTGTAACTCCACCAACAGCCGCGAAACTGCGCACAAGCGAGGAGGCCCACAGATGAGCACTACCCGTCACCCGTCCACGAAGGTCCGGAGGTCTATTGGTCGCTAACCCTCTTACTCCACATGCCTACGAGGCCCTCCCAACGGTCATAAGGGAGGGCCTCGTCGGTGTTTGGACGGGTGTCATATCGTGGCGGTCATGGATTTCGCCATGTCTGCCAAGGGTGCTGACTACCACAAACGCCTCACCGAGTTCATGGTCGAACATGTCTTCCCGGCCGAGAAGTCTTACGACGAGTACCGCGAGGCGGCCGGGCCGGGTGACTTCACCGTGCCCCCGGTGGTCGAGGACCTGAAGGCCCTGGCCAAAAAGCAGGGGCTGTGGAACTTGTTCCTGCCGCCCGAGTCGGGCTTGACCAACCTGGAGTACGCCCCGCTGGCCGAGCTGACCGGCTGGAGCACCGAGATTGCGCCCGAGGCCATCAACTGCGCGGCGCCCGACACCGGCAACATGGAGACCCTGCACTTATTCGCCACCGAGGAACAGCGCACGAAGTGGCTGGAGCCGCTGCTGGCCGGTGAGATCCGCAGCGCCTTCTCGATGACGGAGCCGGCGGTGGCCTCCAGCGACGCACGCAACATCCAGACCCAGATGGTCCGCGACGGTGACGACTACATCATCAACGGGCACAAGTGGTGGACGTCGGGCGCCAACGATCCGCGCTGCAAGGTGCTGATCGTGATGGGCCGCACCAACCCCGACGCCGCATCGCATCAGCAGCAGTCGATGATCCTGGTGCCGACTGACACTCCCGGGGTGAAAATCCTGCGCTCGACGTCGGTGTTCGGCTGGCAGGACCAGCACGGCCACGCCGAAGTGATCTACGACAATGTGCGGGTGCCTGCGTCGAACCTGCTGGCCGAGGAGGGCATGGGCTTCGCGATCGCACAGGCGCGGCTGGGGCCGGGCCGCATTCATCACTGTATGCGTGCGATCGGGGTGGCCGAGCGTGCGCTGGCGTTGATGACCCACCGCGCTCGCACGCGCATCGCGTTCGGCAAGCCGCTAGCCGAGCAGGGTGTGGTGCAGCAACAGATTGCGCTGTCCCGCAACGAGATCGATCAGGCTCGCCTGCTCTGCCAGAAGGCCGCCTGGACCATCGATCAGCACGGCAACAAAGAAGCCCGCAATCTGGTCGCCCAGATCAAGGCCGTCGCGCCGCAGATGGCGTGCAACGTGATCGACCGCGCCATCCAGGTGCACGGCGGCGGTGGAGTCAGCGACGACTTCCCACTGGCGCGCATGTACGGCTGGCAGCGGGCGATGCGTATCTTCGACGGACCGGACGAGGTGCACATCCGTAGCATCGCCCGGGCCGAGATCGGCGCCGAGCAAAGCGCTTTCGCTGCGGCGGTGACCGGAGCGTGAGCCACACTCAACTGTCGGGGGCGTGGAATTTCCGCGATATCGCCCACACCACGGGGATCCGCCCCGGCAAGTTCTTCCGGTCCAGCGAGCTCAGCCGGCTCGACGACGACGGCCGGGAGGCCTTCCACCGCTTGGGCATCACCGATGTCGCCGACCTGCGGTCACCGCAGGAGCTCGAGCGCCGTGGCGTGGGTGCGGTGCCCGACGGCGTCGCGATCCACCTGCTGCCGTTCCCGGACCTGTCGAACACGACGTCCGAGGCACCGCACGAGACCAGCTGGCAGAAGATGATGACCGAGAAGGTCGACGACGAGGACGTCGAGGACGCTGCCGAGCGCTTCATGACCGGCGAGTACGAGAAGTTCCCGGTTCTGACCGGTGCGCAACGTGCTGTGCGGCAAGTCTTTTCGTTGCTGAGCGCAGGACGCCCGGTGATCACCCACTGCTTCGCGGGCAAGGACCGCACCGGGTTCACCGTCGCGGTAGTCCTGGAGTCCATCGGGGTGCCGCGCGACGCGGTGCTCACCGACTTCCTGCGCAGCAACGACGCGGTCGAATCCTTGCGTGAGCGGATCATGGAGTCGATCGTCAGCCGGGCCGGTGAAACACCGGAGATCGCTACGTTCGCCGAGGCGCGTCTGACCAATGGGGTGCTCGGCGTGCGAGAGGACTACCTTGCCACCGCGCACCGGGTGATCGCCGAGAACTATGGCGACCTGGACGGCTTCCTGCGGGCGGCCGGGGTATCCGAGGAGGACGTCGCCCGCACGCGCAAAGAGCTACTGGGTTAGCAGCAGACCGGCCACCCAAACGGCGGTGGCGATCAGCCCACCGGCCAGCTCGACGCCGACCGACAGGGCAGCGGCCTTGCACGCGAGCACCGTCGCCGCCCAGGCGCGCCGCTGGTCGCGTCGTGCCGCCAGCTCGGCGAGGTACACGCCGAGCACGAAGCCCAACAGCAGCCCGATCACCGGCACCACGAAGAAGCCGATGATGCCGAGCACCGCGCCCGCGGCCAGCGTCCACCGGCCGACCTCGCCCGCGCGCATCCGCCGGGCCGGCCACAGGTACTTGATCAGCACGCTCGCGCCGAGCACCGCGGTGACCACCCCGAGCACCACCCAGGAAATCAGGGAGTGCTCGACGATGGCCCACACCGCGATTGCCGCAAAGACCAGCAGGGTGCCCGGCAGCAGCGGCACGATGACGCCGATCAACCCGACGGCGATGGCCAGCCCAACCAGAACGATGCCGCCGATGCTCACCAGCCCAACCTAGAGCTTCTCGGCCAGGTCCAGGAAATCGGTTGCTGTGACGTCGAATTCGTCGGGCTCGATCCGCACCTGTTTGATCCCGGCTCCGTATTCCATCGGCCGCTCGACGTAGCCGGTCCGCAATCCGGCATCTCGGGCGGCCCGCAGGTCACTCGGGTGCGTCGCGACCAGCATGACCTCCGCGGGCACCGCGTCCAGGATCTGCGCGCAGCCCAGGTAGGCCTCGCGGTCGGGTTTGTAGTGACCAAAGATCTCGGCCGACAGCACGCAATCCCACGGCAGCCCAGCATGTTTGGCCATATTGGTCAGTAGCGACAGGTTGCCGTTCGACAGCGTGGTGATGAGGAAGCGCTCCTTGAGCCGGTGCAATCCCGCCACGGCGTCGGGCCAGGGAGCCAACCGGTGCCACGCCCGGTTGAGATGGTCGACGTCGTCTTCGGCCGCTTCGATGGCGGCATCGCGAAGCAACTCGTCGAGGATTCTGCGGTGCAGATCGTCCAGCCGGGTCCACGGCAACTCGCCGCGACGAACCAGGTCCATCGCCGGTACATAGCCGGCCCGCCAATCGTCGGCGAACTTGGCCCAATCTCGTTGCAGCCCTTGCCGGTTGCCGAACTGTTCAAGTTCACCGATGATGCTCGATCGCCAGTCGACGACCGTGCCGAACACGTCGAAGGCCAGCACGCGAATCACTTGCGTGCCGGCCGTCGACGCGGTCATGTTCAGCCCAGCTTGAAGGAGGCGTGCTCGGCGGCCGACAGGTCGTCGATCGTCGACCACTGCGCGGCGACGTCCTCGACGCTGGGGACTTGGTCGAAGGTGACGCCCTCGTTCTGGAACAGCGCCGCGCGCTGCACCTTTCCACCGCCGACGATGAACACCGACGCCGAGTCCGGCACCTCTTCGGTGCACAGGTAGCCGACCACCGGAGCGACGTACTCCGGCGTGAGCTTCTTGAACACCTCCGGCGGCAGGATGTCCTCGGTCATGCGGGTGGCGGCGATCGGCGCCAACGCATTGGCCTTGATGTTGTACTTGGCGCCTTCCTGGGCCAGCGTGTTGATCAGACCGACCAGGCCGAGCTTGGCGGCGCTGTAGTTGGCCTGACCGAAATTGCCGAACAGGCCGCTGGTGGAGGTGGCAACGACGATGCGGCCGTAGCTCTGCTCGCGGAAGTGCGGCCAAGCGGCGCGAATGACGTTGTAGCCGCCGTAGAGGTGGACCTTGAGGACGGAGTCCCAGTTCTCGAACGGCATCTTGTGAAACGTGCCGTCGCGCAGGATGCCCGCGTTGCTGACAATGCCGTCGATCTTGCCGAACTCCTCGAGCGCGGTCTTGACGATGTTCTCGGCACCCTCGGTCTCGGCGACGGAGTCGTAGTTGGCGACGGCGCGACCGCCGGCATCCTTGATCTCCTGGACCACCTGATCGGCCATGTTGTGGCCGGCACCGGTTCCGTCCCGCGCACCGCCGAGATCGTTCACCACGACGCTGGCGCCTTCGCGAGCCAGAGTCAGCGCGTATTCGCGACCCAGACCGCCACCGGCTCCGGTGACGACGATGACTCGATCAACAACTCCGGGCATGGGCCTTCCCTTTCAACCGACGGACGGAACGTACACCTTGTATACGTGGGCCCTCCGAGCTGCGGGCACCCGGGTTGGGGTCAGGCCTTCTGCGCGACGACGAAGGTCGCGAACGCATCCGGATCGTCAGCCATCGGGATGTCGATCCAGCGGCCGAGCCGGCGCATCTCGTCGACCGCGTGCTGTCCGGTCGCCAGCCACCCGTGCGCGTTGAGCCAGTCGGTGACGTCAGCGCGATCCGGATCGTTGTAGGTCAGATTCTGCATGTCGATGGTGCGCTCGATGCCCAGCTGGTCGGCGAACTTATCGAAGCGTTCCCGCATCTCTTCGCGGCGCTCTTCGGAGTGATGCCCCATCGTTTCAGCCGAGACCCGGCTGCCGGGCGCGCTCAGTTCGGTGACCAGCTCGAACAGCCGGTCCTGGGCGTCGGCGGGTAGGTACATCAGCAGTCCCTCGGCCAGCCAGGCGGTGGGCTGCGACGGATCGAAGCCCTGTTGCTTGAGCGCGGCCGGCCAGTCCTGGCGGAGGTCGACGGGCACCTCGTGACGCTCGGCGATCGGCTGCACATCGTGTTCGGCCAGCTTGTTGGCCTTGTATTCGAGTACCAGCGGCTGGTCGATCTCGAAGACGCGGGTGCCGGCCGGCCAGTCCAGCCGGTAGGCGCGCGAATCGAGGCCGGAGGCCAGGATCACGATCTGGCGGATGCCGGCGGCCACGGCGTCGGCGAAGAACGCGTCGAAGAAGTGCGTGCGCACCGCCTGGTAGTTGAGCATGTGGGCGAACATCGCGGCAGCCTCGGACTCGGCATTGGCCAGCTTGTCGGCCAAGGAATCGTCGAGGAAGTGCTCCCACATCCCGGTCCCGGCGCCCTCGACGAGGATCCGCGCGTACGGATCCTGGATCAGGGCATCGGGACGGTCGGTTTCGCCGGCCCGCGCGGCGGCCACCAAAACGGCGGTCGAACCCACGCTTGTGGCGATGTCCCAGGTGTCGTCATCAGTGCGCACAGTGCTCATGGCAGCGGTATCCCATTCGGCGTCGCGTGACGGCTGATCACTGGGTGCAGCCCTGACGGGGCCGGACATCAACCCAGTTCAGCCAGGCTTATACGACGATGGTACCTAGAAACTTAGGCAGACTATGTGCCTGTGGCGCACGTCACCCGGTTCAGTGAACGGCGCGCCACGCCTGACCGTCGAGCAGCTGCAGGAACTGGTCGGTGATCGCCGTCAGACGATCTTGATCGCCGACGAAGCCGGCGTAGAAACCCAGGCCCCACATGACCGCCATCAGCATCTCGGCAGCCGCCTCGATGTCGATGTCCGGTCGGACCTCGCCCGATTCGACGGCGTCCTTGATGGCCGCCTTCACGTAACCGCGGGTGAACTCCCGTGAGTCGTGATTCGACTCGGCCAATTCAGGATGTCGCTCGGACTCGAGCACCGAGGTAACCAGGAAGGCCGCCACCGAGCGGTCCTGACCCTGAGCATGGACGGCCGCCTCGATGAAGACGCGGATCCGCCCGGCCAACGTGCTCTCACGCTGCGACTGATGCACGGCGGACTCGATCACCGAGGCGTTCGTCTGGTCGACGACCTCTTGATAGAGCAGCCGTTTGCTGGCGAAGTAGTGATTGATCGCAGGTCGGGTCAAGTCGGCACGGATGGCGATTGCCTGGAAGGTGGCAGCGTCATACCCTAATTCGCTGAACACCTCACGGGCGGCGCGCATAATGCGCTCGCGCGTTTCCGCTGCCTTAGCTGCTGGGGGGCGACCCGGGCCCCGACTCGCTGTATGCGGCACAGTCAAATTGTGCCACAACTTTCCGCACATTTTTGACGGGGAACGACATTTGCTCAGGTCAACATGATTAGAAATGTGTTCATATTTTGCTCAGCCTGCGGAATCCGTTGCCGTAACGCCGATCCAGCTTGAGATCCGCGTCTGACATGCGGTTATCGGTTCGGTTATCGGAGGCTGACAGTTGCGACAAATTTTTTTGCCGAGCAATTCGCACGGATATTCGCTATATCTGCATGGGCATGCACATGTTCGCGGTCGAATCGTTGCTGAGCAATTGCGCGGACTTTGCTATGGCCATTTTCAGCGCATCAAAAAGCCTTGCGCATAATCCTGATCGCACGATCAGTATACGGCGGGTACATGAGTTTGAGGTCAAATTTGGTCGGTTTGGCGAGCACGGCGCGTCGGTGACTGAGGGCCTCGAAGCCCCACTTGCCGTGGTACGCACCCATACCGCTGGCGCCCACGCCACCGAACGGCAGTTGCGGAACCAAGCAGTGCACCGCCACGTGATTGATGACGGCACCGCCCGAGGGCATCCGGTCAATCAAGTCCCGCGCCGCCGATTTCGAGGCGGTGAAGACATACAGCGCCAGCGGCTTGGGCCGGGCGTTGACGAACGCGACGGCCGCGTCGGGCGAATCGACCGAGATGATCGGCAGGATCGGTCCGAAGATCTCGTCGGACATCACCGGATCGTCGGCGGGCGGGTCGACGATCACCGTCGGCTCGATCCGCAGCGCCGCACGGTCCGACTTCCCGCCGGTGACGACCGTGCCGCTGGTCGCGCTGATCAGCGACGCCAGCCGGTCGAACTGCCGCTCGTTGACGATGCGCAGCGACGTTTCCTTCTCTTCGGCGCGGAACTGCGCAATCGTGGCGACGACGTTGTCGGCCAGCGTGGCGGCGATCGAGCGGTCGGCCAGCACGTAGTCCGGCGCGATGCAGGTCTGGCCCGAATTCAGCATCTTGATCCAGGCAATCCGGCGCGCGGCCACGTCCAGGTCGGCGTCGGCCAACACCACGACCGGGCTCTTTCCGCCCAGCTCCAGGGTCACCGGCGTCAGGGTCGGCGCGGCGGCCGCCATAATTTTCCGGCCGATCTCGGTGCCACCGGTGAACAACGCATGGTCGAATCCCTGCGCCAGTAGGTCCTGCGTGACCGCCGCGTCACCCTCGACCACCCGGATGGCCTCGGAATCGAGGTACTCCGGAACCAGCCGCGCGATCAGCGCCGAGGTGGCCGGCGCCAGCTCCGACGGCTTGATCACCACACCGTCGCCGGCCGCGATCGCGGCCACCAGCGGCGCCATGCACAGATAGAAGGGATAGTTCCACGGTCCGATCACCAGGATCACGCCCAGCGGGTCGTACTGCACCCATGCCCGGCCGGGCTGCTGCGCCAGGGGCAGCCCGAACTTCTGCGGCTTGACCCACTTCTTCAGGTGCTTGCGCGCGAAGGCGGCTTCCGCCTGCGTCGAGCCGATATCGCCCAGCCAGGCCTCGAACGACGAGCGGCCCAGGTCGCGGGCCAGCGCCTCGGCGATCTCCGGCTCCCGCTCCTCGCACATCCGCTCCACGGCGCGCAGCTGCTCGGACCGCCACGACAACGAGCGGGTACGGCCGCTGTTGAAGACGCGGCGCACGTCTGCCAGCACGCCGGCGGCGCCACCCTGGGTGGCCTGGTCACTTGTGATCTGAACGGTCATGCCAAACTCCTCGATTCGATCGCGTGATTCCAGCTTGCCCCAAGATCGGTCAGCGGTCACCGGCCGCCTGCGCAACTTGGTCACGATCGCGCCCGTCCCGGCTAATTGACGCGCTCCGCGCACTATCGTTTGACCCATGGCAACAGTTGCCAACCGGGACGCGTACTTCGAGACTGGTCTGGAAGTACTCGCAGACGTCGGGTACGGCGGGCTCAAACTGGCTGAGGTGTGTAACCGCCTCGGCGTCACGACCGGGTCGTTCTACCACTATTTCTCCAGCTGGCCGGCCTACACCCGGGACCTGGTGTCCTACTGGGTACAGGACCGGACCGTGCGGCTGATCGGCGCGATCCGCGAGGTTTCCGACCCGCGCCGCCGCATCGAGGCGATCATCGAGGTGGGCTTGTCGCTGCCGCATGGCGCCGAGGCTGCCATCCGGTCGTGGAGCTCCGTCGACCCGCACGTGCTGGCCGTGCAGACCGAGGTCGACCGGGCCCGGTACAAGATCCTCTACGACTCGGCCCTGGAGATCGTCAAGGACGAACGTCAGGCCAACGTGTATGCCGCCTGGGCGGTGTACGTCTTCGTCGGCTACGAGCAGGCCACCCTGCCGCGTGATCCGGGGATGTTCAACTGGATCGCGCGCTACCTGCTCGACGCACTGGATTCGGGCAGTTTCGCCAGCGTGCCCCAGTGACCCCGGCTGCCCTGTGGCGGCGGGCGGCCGATCGGATCCGGACGCGTGACCCCGAGAACGACGGTGCGCGACGCGCGGCGCGGGCCACGATCGTCATCCCGCTCGCCGCGGCGGTCAGCTTCGCCGTCGGCGGCGGATCCCAGACTCCGCTGATCACGATCTTCGGGTCGATCGCGCTGCTGATCGTGGTGGACTTCCCCGGCAACATGAACGCCAGGGCGCTGGCCTACGGCGGGTTGGGCTTCAACGGCGCGGTGCTGATCAGCATCGGCACGCTGGCCGCCCCGATCGCGTGGCTGGCCATCATGCTGACGTTCGTCATCGGGGTGGCGGTCACGTTCGCCGGGGTCCTCAGCGAGATCGTCGCTGCTGGTCAGCGCGCAACTTTGCTGACCTTCGTGCTACCGGTTTGCACGCCGGTGGGCCCGCTCGGCGAGCGGCTCCTCGGCTGGCTGATCGCACTTGCGATCTGCGTCCCGGCTGCGCTGTTCCTGTTCCCACCGCGCCATCACGGCGAGCTGCGCAGGCATGCGGCCGCCGTCTGCGCGGTGCTGGCCGACCGGATTGAGGGCACCGCATCGGCCGACGGCGTCACGGCCGCGATGGACGCGCTGAGGTCCAACTTCCTCGGCGCGGCTTACCGCCCGGTCGCCCTCACGGCGGGCAGCCGTGCGCTGGTGCGGGTCGTCGACGACCTGCAATGGTTGTGCGACAGGGTCGGCGGCGACACGGGCAAGCTGCTCGGGCCGATCGGTGAGCCGGTGGTGCGAGTGCTGCGCGACTGCGCGCAAGTTCTGCTGATCACCCGTCCGGGCGCGCGGGCCAACGAACGCGCGCTGCTGGCCGCTGCGCTGACCGACCTGCGGACCGTCGCGATCGGCACGTACCGCCAGGACGTCGTCGACATCCTCGCGGCAACCGATGATGAGGCAGCGGTCGCCGTGGGCCGCACCCTGCTCAACCGGCGCACCGTCGGCGCTGCGACCGGCGTGACGGGGCGGCTCATCGCCAGCGCCGCGGCCGCCGATGCGCGTCCGGTCTGGGCGCGGGTGTTGGGCCGGCGGCTGCCGGAGACCGGCATCGCCGACCGGGTGTACTCCGAGACCGAAGCCGTCACCGCGCTGACCAGTGGACACCTGGCGACCCGCTCGGTCACCGCCCGCAACAGCCTGCGCACCGGCCTCGGCCTGGCGTTGGCCGTGCTCGTCACATTCGTCTTTCCGGTCCAGCACGGGTTCTGGGTCGTCCTCGGCGCCTTGTCGGTGCTACGCAGCAGCGCGCTGACCACCGGCACAACCGTCGTGCGCGCAGTCATCGGCACCGTGATCGGTTTTCTCATCGGTGCGGTCGTCATCGAATTGCTCGGCGTCGACCCGATCGTGTTGTGGGTCCTGCTGCCGGTGGTCGCGTTCGGTTCGGCGTACGTGCCCGAGATCGGCTCATTCACGGCCACGCAGGCCGCGTTCACGATGATGGTTTTGATTGTGTTCAATCTGATCGTCCCGAGCGGCTGGGCCGTCGGCCTCATCCGGATCGAGGACGTCGTCGTCGGCGCGTCAGTGGGAGTCGTGGTGTCGCTGCTGCTGTGGCCGCGCGGGGTCAAGACCGCCGTGCAGCAAGCCATCGACGCCGCACGTGAAGTGGGTGCCCGCTATCTGCGGGCGGCCGTCCTGCGGGTCACCCGCGGCGCCTTTGAACAAGCCGAGAACCAGGTTAACGCGCTCAGTCACGACGCGCTGACAGTGTCGCGGACACTGGATGACGCGGTACGCCAATACCTTTCGGAGAGTGGCGGTCCGACGGATTCTCGCGCGCCGGTGGTGCGGGCGGCCAGCCGCGCGGTTCGGCTGCGGACGGCCGCCGACCTGATCGCCGACATCGTGCCGCCGCCGCTCGCGGTCTATCCGCGAGCGCGGGCGGTGCTCGAGGCGCACGCCGCGGCGATCTGTTCCCGCTTCGACGGCTCTCTCGGCGGCACTGGTTTGGCGGCTCCGATCAGCGATGACCTGGTGCCCGCGCTGCGGGCGGAAGCTGCTGATGACGAACTCGCCGTCTCGGCGGCGTTGCCGCTGGTGACCGCCGCGGCCAACCTCGGTGAACTCGAGCTGACCTATCCGCCGACGGTGGCCGCCGAGCCGGTCCGCTAAATCCTCGGCTCCCCCGCGAAATCGACTTCCGGGCTGCTTTTTAGCGCGATCTGCGACCGTGAGGTCGATTTCGTCGTACCTACCTGGCTCGGTGCGGCATCAGTGCGCCGGGCGGGACGGTGCCGAACCGGCCGGCGTTGAAGTCCTCGAGCGCTTGGATGACCTCCGACTTGGAGTTCATCACGAACGGCCCGTAGTGAAACACTGGCTCACGAATTGGTTTGCCGCCCAACAGAAGGACCTCCATGGCGGGGCGGTTCGAGTCCTGGGATGCGGCAGCGGCCACGGTGATCCGGTCGCCTGGCCCGAGTACCGCAAGCTGGCCCTGGTGGATCGGGTGCCCGATCGGGCCGACCGTGCCACGACCGGACAGCACATAGACCAGTGCGTTGTAATCGCGCGGCCACGGCAGGTTCAGCTGCGCACCGGCCTCGATAGTGGTGTGCGCCAGAGTGATCGGAGTATGCGTCGCACCGGGGCCGGCCCAGCCGTCGACCTCCCCGGCGATGACGCGGACCAGCGACCCACCGTCGTCGGACGACAGCAGGCGCACGGCCTGGCTCTCGATCGACTGGTAACGCGGCTCGGCGAACTTGTCCGCGCGCGGCAGGTTGACCCACAGCTGAATTCCGTGGAACAACCCGCCGCTTTCCACGAGCTCGGCCGGCGGTGTCTCGATGTGCAGGATCCCGGCGCCCGCCGTCATCCACTGGGTGGCGCCGTCGGCGATCAAGCCACCGCCGCCGTGCGAATCCTGGTGAGCGAAGCGACCGTCGATGATGTAGGTGACCGTCTCGAAGCCGCGGTGCGGATGCCAGTCGGTGCCTTTGGGCTCACCGGGTGAGTACTCGACCTCACCCATCTGGTCCATGTGAATGAACGGATCGAGGTCGGCGGCGCTGACCCCGGCGAACGCGCGCACGACCGGAAAGCCCTCGCCCTCATATCCCCGCGGGCCGGTGGTGATGGCCCTGACGGGCCGTTCGGTATCGGACGGGGCTGCGGCGCCGAGGCGAGGCAAGGACAACGTATCTGCGGTAACTGCTGGCATATCCGATATAACCGGACCGCAGTCCGATTAATTCCTAGCCGAGGATGTTCAGCGCCGCGGCGCGGGCGTCCGACGCACTCGCCGTGGTCAGCACTGCGCTGGCGGCATCGCGGCATTGCACCACGGTGACCGATGCGAGTTTGGCGCCGACACCGGACACCGCTGCGGCGGCCGCGGACAGCGACGTGATCCCGAGTCCGACCAGCACGCACGCCAGCAGTGGATCGGCGGCGGCCTCGCCGCAGACCCCGACCGGCTTGCCGCGGTTCGCCCCGGCGCGGGCGGTCTGGGCGACCAGCGCCAGCACTCCCGGCTGCCACGGATCGGTCAGCACGGCCAGCTCAGCCGACATCCGGTCGGCGGCCATCGTGTACTGCGCCAGGTCGTTGGTGCCGATGGACAGGAACTCGACGTGTTCGAGAATGTGGTCGGCCAGCAGCGCGGCGGCCGGCACCTCGATCATCACGCCGGGGACGAGGCCGCGCTCACGGGCCAGGTCGGCGAACCGCTTGGCCTCGTCGGGGGTGGCGATCATCGGCGCCATCACCCATGGCGCACTCCCGGTCTTCTCGGCGGCCAGCGCGATCGCGTCCAGCTGGCGAGCGAGGATCTCGGGGTGGACGGCTTCGATCCGGATGCCACGCACTCCCAGCGCCGGGTTGGCCTCGGCGGGATGGCCGACGAACTTCAGCGGTTTGTCCGATCCGGCGTCCAGGGTGCGGATCACGACCTTGTGCCCGGCGAACGCGTCCAGCACCTCGCCGTAAATCGCGGCCTGCTCCTCGACGGTCGGCTCGGTGTCGCGATTGAGAAAACACAATTCAGTGCGAAACAGCCCGACGCCCTCGGCGGGCGTTTCGCGTGCGGCGCGCGCCGCCGAACCGTCCTGGACGTTGGCCAGGATCGACACCGGGTGGCCATCGGCGGTGGCGCCAGGACCGGTCCAGCCGGCCATCGCGGCGGCCGCCGCCTCGGCTGCCTCGACGGCGGCGGTGGCCTCGGCCGGGTCGGGCGAGACCATGATGGTGCCGCGAGTCCCGTCGATCAGCACGTCGGTGCCTGCCGGCAGGTCGTCGAGCCCATGCACGGCGACCACGCAGGGGATGCCGAGCTGCCGGGCGATGATCGCGGTGTGACTGGTGGGGCCCCCCAGCGTGGTGGCAAGTCCGACAACGAGTGCGGGATCCAGACCCGCGGTGTCGGCGGGCGCGAGATCTTCGGCGCACAGGATCGCGGGCCGGTCCGGCACCGGCACACCCGGTTCGGACAGGCCGCTCAGTTCGGCGACCACCCGATCGCGGATGTCCCGCAAGTCGGTGACGCGTTCGGCCATCAGCCCGCCCATCTTGGTGAACAGGTCGACGAACTGAGCCACCGCATCGGCGGTCGCGCGCACCGCCGGCGCACCTTCTTTGATGCGCTTTTCCGCCGCGCCCAGCCAGGCGCGGTCCCGTGCCAGCGTCGCGGTGGCGGCCAGAACCTCGGAGGCGGCTCCGGTCGCGTGAGCGGCGCGATCGCGCAAACGGTCCGCGACGGCCGCTGCGGCCGCGGCGAACCGTGACGCCTCGGAGTCGCGCTGCGCCTCGCCGATCTGGCCGCCAGGGTCCAGATCCTCGATCACGGGCAACCGGCCGGGGCGGATGACCGGCGCATAGCGGACGCCGGAAACGACCGGGACGCCGCTGAGGACCTGTCCGGCACCGAGTGAGGTAGGTGTGGGAACGGCGGTCATGTGAACTAGATTACAGCAATCCATTGACAAGTCAACACATTCGGGAGTAAAACAACACATATCAACATTCAATTCGGCGCCTAACCCACACAAACGGAGATTCGTGTACCCGGAAGAACGCCAGCAGGCAATTGCCGACCGAGTGCTGTCGCAGGGGCGGGCCTCGGTCGCCGAGCTCGCTCAGGCCTATGAGGTCACGACCGAGACCGTGCGCCGGGATCTGGCGACACTGGATCGTGCCGGTGTGGTGCGACGGGTGCACGGCGGGGCCGTTCCGGTACGCGCGTTGCACGTGGTCGAACCCGGAGTCGACGAGCGGGAGACCACCCGCGCAGACCACAAAGAGGCGATCGCCCGGGCCGCCACCGATTTCATCCCATTGTCCGGCGCGACCGTTTTGTTCGACGCCGGCACCACCACCGCCCGGGTCGCGGCCATGTTGCCGACCGACCGCGACCTGGTGGTGGTGACCAACACTGTGCCGATCGCCGCGCGACTGGCCGCAATGCCGTCGGTCACCCTGCAGCTGCTGGGTGGACGGGTCCGGGGCCTGACCCAGGCCGCCGTCGGCGAACCGGTCCTGCGCGCCCTCGACGCATTGCGCGTCGACATCGCGTTCATCGGCACCAACGGCATCACCGTGCGCCACGGGCTGTCGACCCCGGATGGCGAAGAGGCCGCCGTCAAACGCGCGATGGTCCGTTGTGCCAACTACGTCGTCGTGCTGGCCGATTCGTCAAAGATCGGACGTGAGGAGTTCGTCAGCTTCGCACCGATCGACAGTGTCGACGTGTTGATCACCGATCCCGAGATCAGCGCCGTCGACCGAGCCGCACTGACCGACTGCGGCGTCGAAGTCGTCCTGGCCGGGGGAGATTCATGATCGTCACCGTCACGCCCAACCCGAGCATCGACCGAACCGTGACGCTGCCGACGGCATTGGTCCGCGGCGCCGTGCACCGCGTGCAGTCGGTGACGACCGAACCCGGCGGCAAGGGCGTCAACGTCGCGCGAGCACTGACCCTGGCCGGACTGGGCACCGTCGCGGTGCTGCCCGCCGCCCGGCACGACCCGATCGTGGCGGCGCTGGAATCGTGTGCCGTGCCGTTCTATGCGGTGCCCATCGCCGGTGCGGTCCGCACGAACCTGGCGATCACCGAAACCGACGGCACCACAACGAAAATCAACGAGCCGGGCGCGGAAATCGATGAGATCATGCTGGCGGCGCTCACTCAGGCGATCCTGGATCGTGCCGCCACAGCGCGATGGGTGGTGCTGTCCGGATCGCTGCCGCCCGGCATCCCGGACAGCTGGTATGCCGACGTCGTCGCGCAATTGCAGTCGTATCCATGCAAGGTCGCCGTGGACACGTCCGATGCACCGCTTGCCGCGCTCGCCGCCGGCTTCGCCACCGCTGCGCCCGACGTGATCAAACCGAACTCCGAGGAGCTGGCCAGTCTGGCCGGCATCGATGCCCGGAGGCTGGAAGACGCTCTGGCCCAAGGCGATCCGTACCTTGCAGTAAACGCCGCTCGACAGCTCGTCGACCGCGGCGCCAAGACCGTACTGGCAACACTGGGTGCCGCGGGTGCACTGCTGGTGAACGACACCGGCAGCTGGCTGGCCACCCCACCCCCGATGACGCCGAGGAGCACCGTCGGCGCCGGTGACTCCTCACTGGCGGGTTACCTACGAGCTGACGTCGGAGGCGCCGAAGCGCCACGACGATTGCAGATGGCCGTCGCCTATGGAAGCGCCGCCGCGGCACTGCCCGGTTCGGCGCTTCCGTCGCCGGCCCAGATCGACCTCGATGACGTGGTGGTCACCTCGATATCGCCCTACCACGTGCGCCCCTAGACAGCAGGAAGGCCTCATGACGAACTCCACTATCATCAGCACCGATCTGGTATTACTCGACGTCGACGCCGGCAACGACAAGGAGTCTGTGATCGGCCGCCTGGCGTCCCGGCTGGCCGAGAGCGGCCGGGTCAGTGACGGTGCGGCGCTACAGACCGCGGCAATGGCGCGCGAAGCCCAGTCGGCCACCGGGCTTCCCGGCGGGATCGCGATCCCGCACTGCCGATCGGCCGCGGTGTCGGCGCCGTCGATCGGATTCGCCCGCCTCTCGCCACAGGTCGACTTCGGTGCGCCCGACGGCCCGGCGGATCTGGTGTTCCTCATCGCAGCCCCGGAGGGTGCCGGTGCCGAGCACATGAAGCTCCTGTCCGGCCTGGCGCGTGCGCTGGTGCGCCCGGACTTCGTGCAGTCGCTGCGCGACGCCGCCTCTGCCGACGAAGTGGTGGCTCTCGTCGACGGCGTGGTCAACCCCGACGGCACCAAGCCCGCCACCGCCCCGGCTGCGAAACCGGCTCCTGTGCAGGCGAAGTCGATCGTTGCGATCACCGCATGCCCGACGGGCATCGCCCACACCTACATGGCCGCCGATGCGCTCAAACTGGCCGCCGAGCGCGCCGGGGTGAACTTGACGGTGGAAACCCAGGGCTCGTCGGGCAGCACACCGGTGAGCGCCGAGACGATCACCGGTGCCGACGCCGTCATCTTCGCCACCGACGTCGGCGTCAAGGACCGGCAGCGGTTCGCCGGCAAGCCCGTGATCGCCTCCGGCGTCAAGCGGGCCATCAACGAGCCGGACACCATGATCGCCGAAGCCGTTGCCGCCGCAGATAACCCGAAGTCGGCGCGGGTCGAGGGCACAGCGGCGGTTGTCGGCAGCGGTGCACCCGCCGGCGGCGTCGGCTGGGGCACCCGCATTCGGCAGATACTGCTGACCGGCGTGAGCTACATGATCCCGTTCGTGGCCGCCGGTGGTCTGCTGATCGCCCTGGGATTCTTGTTCGCGGGCTACGACATCGCGAACACCCCCGCCGGCGCGACGAAGTCGTTGGGCAACCTGATCGCGACCACCAACTCGCTGACCAACCTGCCGAGCGGCGGCTTCACCCAGTACCTCGGCGCAGTCCTGTTCACCCTCGGCGGGCTGGCATTCAGCTTCCTGGTGCCCGCCCTGGCCGGCTATATCTCGTTCGCCATCGCGGATCGGCCCGGTATCGCACCGGGATTCACCGCCGGCGCTGTCGCGGTGTTTGTCGGTGGCGGGTTCATCGGCGGTATCGTCGGCGGCCTGATCGCGGGCTTCGCCGCACTATGGATCAGCCGGGTGAATGTCCCTCAATGGGCCCGTGGCCTGATGCCGGTGGTGATCATTCCGTTGTTCGCGTCGCTGATCGTCGGCCTGTTGATGTTCCTCCTGCTGGGAAGGCCGTTGGCCGCGATCACCTCGGGCCTGACCAACTGGCTCAACGGACTCACCGGCGCCTCGGTGGTCCTGCTCGGCGTGATCCTCGGTCTGATGATGTGCTTCGACCTTGGCGGCCCGGTCAACAAGGCGGCCTACGCCTTCGCCACCGCCGGGCTCAACGTGGCCGATCCGGCTTCGCTTCGCATCATGGCCGCGGTGATGGCGGCCGGAATGGTGCCGCCGCTGGCGATGGCCCTGGCCACCGCCATCCGGCCAGGTCTGTTCAGCGAGCCCGAACGCGAGAATGGCCGGGCTGCATGGCTTTTGGGAGCCTCGTTCATCTCCGAGGGCGCCATCCCGTTCGCCGCCGCCGACCCGCTGCGGGTCATCCCATCGATGATGGCCGGCGGCGCAGTCACCGGCGCGCTGATCATGGCCTTCGACGTCACCCTCAAGGCACCACACGGCGGCATCTTCGTGTTCTTCGCGATCGGCAACCTGGTGTGGTTCCTGGTGGCCCTGGCTGCGGGGACGGCGATCGGCGGGTTCACGGTGGTCGCCGCCAAACAGTTCATCCGCAACAAGGCCGTCGAACCGGCAACCGTCTAGTCAACGAAGTTCGAGAACACCAAACAGAAGGAGTCCCATGCATACCAAGACCGTCATCGTCGGTTCGGCGATCGGACTGCACGCCCGCCCCGCGGCAATCATTTCCGAAGCCGTTGTCAACGCCGGTGTCCCGGTGACGTTGACAATGGACGGCGGCGAGCCGGTGGACGCCGGATCCGCTTTGATGATCATGACCCTGGGCGCGGGCAACGGCGCGCAGGTCACCGTCGCCTCCGAGGACGAGTCCGCGTGCAAGGCGATCGCCGAGTTGGTCCAGCAAGACCTCGACGCCTGAGAGCTCGCCGCTAAACGAGACCCTTCAGCATCAGGTTCCAGTACATCCACGGCAGCCCGTATTTCTTCACATACCAGTACGGCCGGTGCGGCTTGGCGGGATCCAGGATCGGGAACGACGGCTCCAGATTGAAGTCGTAATCGAACTCGGCGAGCAACATCTCCTGCGACGAGGTGACGATCGGGCACGACGAGTACCCGTCATACCTGGCCGCCAACGGCCTGCCGGCGAGATAGGCATCGATGTTGTCGACGACCACCGGGGCTTGTTTGCGAATTGCCGCGCCGGTCTTCGAATTCGGTGTCGATCCGGCGTCACCCAGCCCGAAGACGTTCGGGTAGCGCACGTGCTGCATGGTGGACTTGTCCAGGTTCACGTAGCCGTTGTCGTCGCCGGTCGACAGTGGGCTGGTCTTGACCCAGTCGGGCGCCGACTGCCGCGGTACCGCGTGCAGCACATCGTAGGCCAGAGTGCCGTCGGTCCCGCCTTCGCCGAGGGCGCTGACCGTCACCTTTTTCGAATCACCGTCCACCGCAGTGATCTCCGACATCGTGTGCAACTGGATGCCGTAGTCGGCGATCACCTTGTCGAGGTTGTCGGCGATCGCTGCAATGCCGAATGCACGCGGTGTCGGAACCACCAGATGCACGTCGATCTTGTCCAGCACACCCTGCTTACGCCAGTAGTCACTGGCGAGGTACGCGATCTTCTGCGGTGCCCCAGCACATTTGATCGGGCCGGAGGGCATCATGAACACCGCCGATCCCGATCGGGTGTCGCGGATGAAGTCCCAGGTGCGCGGGGCAAGGTCGAACCGGTAGTTCGACGAGACACCGTTGCGCCCGACCGCTTCGGAGAGTCCTTCGGTGCGGTTCCAGTCCAGCTGGATGCCCGGGCAGACCACCAGCACGTTGTATTCGTAGGTCGCACCATCGACACACGTCACCGTGTTGGCATCCGGGTCGAATGCACTGGCGCCGTTGCGGATCCACGTCGCCTTCTTCGGCATCACCGACGATTCGGGCCGTGCGGTGGTCGGCGCCGTGGCCTGGCCCCCCCCGACGAGGGTCCACAACGGCTGGTAATAGTGCTGATCCGACGGCTCGATCACGGCTACGTCGTCGTAGCCCTTGCGCAGCAGGCGGGCGGCAACAGTGATACCGGCAGTCCCACCGCCCACGACCACGATCTGGTGCTTGGCTGTGACACTCATGGTTTCTCCGTTTCCGATCAGGCGTTCTGGACGGCTTCTTCCCAGGCGCGGTAGCCGCCCAGGACATCGCTGACATCGCCGAAGCCGCGCTGACGCAATAGGCTGGCCGCCACCGACGAGCGGTAGCCCCCGGCGCAGTACACGACGGTCGGCTTGTGTGGGTCGAGTTCTCCGACACGGTCGGGGAGCTGACCGACCGGGATGTTGACGGCGCCGTGAACCGTGCCCGCCTCGACTTCACCCGGGTTGCGGACGTCGATCAACTGCAACTCGGGAACATCGGCCATCCGCTCGCCCAGCGCATTGGCGGTCAGTCGCGACGCGGTGTCGACGTCGTCGCGATGCGTGAACATCACCTCATCCGGCGCGGCCAAGTATCCGATGACGCGGTCGAAACCGATTCGGGCCAACCGGTTCTTGCCCTCCAGCTCCAGGCCTGGCTCGGTCATCAGGACGATCTCGACGTCGGGCTTGACCACCGACCCGGCGAACTCGGCGTAACGCCCTTCCAGGCCGATGTTCACGGCACCGCGCAGGTGCCCCTGGGCGAACTCCTCCGGTGTGCGGCCGTCGACCAGCATTGCGCCACCTGCCATCGCCTCGCGCAGTTGCGCATACGTCATCGGTGCCGGCATCTTCGTCTCGTCGAGCAGTTCGCGATCCTTGCGATTGAGGATCGCGTCATAGACGAAGTAGCCGGGTGCGGGCGGCTGGCCCGCGGTGACGAGCTCCAGGAACGTCGCCTTGTCCGCGGCCCGCAACGCGTAGTTGGTGATCCGCTGCTCGCCCAAGGTCGACCAGAGGTCGGCCGAAAGGTTCTTGCCGCAGGCCGATCCCGCTCCGTGCGCCGGGTAGATGCGGGTGGAGTCGGGCAGCGGCATCAACTTCTCATGCAGCGAGTCGTACAGCTTGTCGGCGAGCTCCTCTCGGGTGAACCCGATCGAGGCCAGCAGGTCGGGGCGACCGACATCACCGATGAACAGCGTGTCACCGGTCAGGACGCCATAGGGCACGGTGTCCGCGGCGTGTTCGTAGACCACGATGCTCATCGATTCCGGGGTGTGACCCGGAGTGTGCCGGAACTCCAGCTGGACGTCGCCGAGCGAGTAGCGCTCGCCGTCGGCCACGGCCATGAAGTCGAATTCCGGCTGGGCCACCGACGAATACACGATCCTGGCCCCGGCGGCCCGCGCCAACTCCAGGTGTCCGGAGAGGAAGTCGGCGTGGAAGTGCGTTTCGATGACCAATTCGATCGTCATGCCCAATTCCACTGCGTCCGTGAGGTATTCGGAGACATCGCGCTGCGGGTCGACCACCACCGCACGACCGGTGGTCTCGTCGCCGATCAGATACGACGCATGTGACAGGCAGTCCAAGTAGTACTGGGTGAATTTCATTTCAGCTTCCTTTTCTCGTTGAGGTCAGACAGCAGCCGCCGCCGCCGGCGGCCGGGTCGTCAGCCCGCGTAGCGGGCATGCCGGAATGTGGCTGCATGCGAGCGTCATCAGTGCGACCAGAACGGTCAGGCCGGCGCCCAGGTACCCGGCGATGGGATTGACTTCCTCGCCGAGCACCACCGACGCCATGATCAGGACGAACCAACCGAACGCCCTTCGAAGGACCTCCGGATCGACCCTCGCAGCGAACCGTGACCCGATCAGCGCACCGACTACGGCCGCCCCCGTGACCGTGCCCGCCAGGGCCCAGTCGATTCCGACCACCGACAGGTAGCCGGCCAGGCCCGCGAAGGAGTTCATCGCGATCACCGCAAGGGAGGTGCCCACCGCTGCCGCCATCGGCAATCCGGCCATCAACACCAGGGCCGGCACCACCAGGAATCCGCCACCGGCGCCGACGGTCCCGGTCACCAGGCCCAGCGCCAGCCCGACAGCGGCGGTTTTGGCCAGTGCCGCGACTCCGCGCGGTACGCACTCCGCAGAGGACGACTTGCGTCCCCGCAACATCGCAATCGCGGTGGCCACCATGATCACCGCAAAGACGATGAGGAGCGCCCGGCCCGGAATGAACCGGGTCAACTGACCGCCGGAGTAGGCGCCGACCATCGACGTGAGGCCGAAGAGCGCGGCGGTTCGCCACTGCACCCGTCCCGCCCGAGCGTGGGACACCGCGCCCACGGAACTGGTCACTCCCACCACGAGCAGTGAGGTGGCGATCGCGTGCTTCGGATCGAGGCCGGCCACATAAGTCAGCAACGGGACCGTGAGGATCGATCCACCGCCCCCCAGCAGCCCTAGAGAGACGCCGACGACCACCGCCAGCCCGATCGCCAACGCAACCATGGTTCCTCCTCTATACGGTACCCCTGGGGGTATAGCCACTCCTTCACCATATATACCCGGTGGGGTATCTGCAATGAGGTGTTCCAGACGTCACAACAGGGCGCCCATAGTCCTCAGAGCCGGTGGATTCGCGGCACGGCTGGGGTGTCGGCCGACCGGTCAGCGCTGCTAGCATCCGGGCATGGCCGAGGCGCCAGGTGGCAGCAAGGCGGGCGGGCGGCTGGGTGAGTTCCTGCGTGACTCCGGTTATCTGCGTAAGTGGCTGATCCTCGGGGTGGCCATCGGCATCATCGCCGGCCTCGGCGCCGTCGTTTTCTATCTGGCTCTGGACTACACGGGCCGCGTGCTGCTCGGTCAGCTCGGCGGCTATCACCCGCCCGAGGCGTTCGCCGACGGTGGCGGCACCGGGTCGGCCGGGTTCGTCCGGCCCTGGGCCATCCCCCTCGTCGTGTTCGGTGGTGCTCTCGCATCGGCGATCCTGGTGGCGAAGCTGGCCCCGGAAGCCGAAGGCCACGGCACCGACAGCGCGATTGAGGCCGTGCACACCGATCCGCGCTCGATCCGCGTCCGCGCGGTGCTGGTGAAGCTCGTGTCGAGTGCGCTGACCATCGGCTCCGGCGGTTCAGCCGGACGGGAAGGACCGACGGCCCAGATCTCGGCGGGATTCGGATCCCTGCTCACCCGGATGTTCGACCTGTCCGATGACGACGGCCGCGTCGCGGTCTCGCTCGGAATCGGGTCGGGCATCGGCGCGATCTTCGGGGCACCGCTGGGTGGCGCGGTCCTGGCGGCCTCGATCGTCTACCGCGAAGACTTCGACTACAAGGCATTGATCCCGGGCTTCGTCACCTCGGGCACCGCCTACGCGATCTACGGCTCCATCCTCGGCTTCGACCCGATGTTCGGCTTCGTAGCCCGCGATTACCAGTTCGACCCGGCAGAGCTGGGCTGGTTCGCACTGATTGGAATCGTCTCGGCCGCAGTCGGATACCTTTATGCGCGGATCTTCTACGGGGCTGTTGCACTGACCCGCCGGCTGCCCGGCAACACCATCATCAAGCCCGCGATCGGCGGCCTGCTGGTCGGTCTGCTGGCGCTGGTGATCCCCCAGATCCTCTCCAGCGGCTACGGCTGGGTGCAGCTGGCGACCACGCGCGACGGGCTGCTGACAATCCCTTTGTGGATCATTCTCGTGCTACCGGTCGCGAAAATCGTCGCGACCTCGCTGTCGATCGGAAGCGGCGGATCTGGCGGCATTTTCGGGCCCGGCATCGTGATCGGCGGCTTCACCGGCGCCGCATTGTGGCGGCTGGCGGATCTGGTCGGCGCACCGGCAGTACCCGATGGTCCGGCTGTTTTCGTGATCGCCGGGATGATGGCCTGCTTCGGCAGCGTCGCCCACGCCCCGCTGGCGGTGATGCTCATGGTCGCCGAGATGACCGGGTCGTTCGCGGTGATTCCCGGTGCGATGGTGGCCGTCGGCCTCGCATATTTGATCATCATCCGCACGCCTGTGTCGATCTATCAGGCCCAGCGGCTCAATCGGGAAACGGCTGCAGCCGAACGCATTACCATTCCCGCGCCGGAGATTTTGGCGGTCGACGACGATGACGAGCCGGTGAAGTGAACGCACTGCTGAGGCGAAGGCTCAGCTCTTCTCCTTGGCGGCCTTGGCGGCACCCTTCTCCGTCGACTTGCCCTCGTGTGACAAAGTGCCACCGGCATTTTCGAGGTGCGCACGCACGAACCACTGGAACTTCTCAAGCTCGGCGGCCTGCCCGATGAGGATGTCCTGGGTCACCGGGTCCAGATCCTCGGTGGCTCCGATGCTGTTGCGCAGATCCTCGATGACGCCGTCGTACACCAAATCGACTGCGGCGAGGTGTGCTTGGACGGTGTCACGGCCGACGGAGTAGTCATCCCAGGTACGGTCTTTGAGGATCGCACCCGGGGTGCCCTGCGGCGATGCACCTAAAGTCGCGATCCGCTCGGCGACCTGATCGGCGTAGCCGCGGACGAGTTCAACCTGCGGGTCGATCATCTCGTGTACGCCGATGAAGTTGGGGCCGACCACATTCCAGTGCACATGCTTCAAAGTCAGGTGCAGGTCGTTGTAGGTGCTCAACTGCTTCTGCAGGAGATCGGTGATCTTACGCGCCTTGGCTTCGGTCAATCCGGGGACGGTGAACTTTGAACCCGTGGAACTCATAGCTCGCTTCCTTCCGCTTTTGGGCCTCGTCCGCCTCATACCCGGGTCGCCACGGTGGTAACCGCTTGTAAGAGCGGTGTCACAAATTGCTGATCTGCTGTACCGGCAGGCGGGCACCAAAGCGCGGCTTGTATGCCAGCCGGCTGGCCTCCAGCAGCCGCACCGCGCGGTAGCGGTACGGGCGCTCCGGTTCCAGCAGTTCGACCATTCCGGCGTCGTCGACGGGACGGCCGATCAGAGTCCAGCCGATCATCTTGGAGATGTGGTAGTCCCCGATCGACAGCGCATCGGTGTCACCGAAGGCTCGCTGAGCCGTTTCGGCAGCGGTCCAGACGCCCACACCCGGCAGTGTGGTGAGCGCGTCGCGCGCCGCGGCCGCGGGCCTGCTGGACAGCCGTTCAAGCGCATCCGCGCGCTGCGCGCACCCGACGATCGTGCGGGCGCGGCCGGGGTCGACGTTGGCGCGGTGGAACTCCCACGACGGGATGCGCCGCCAGACTTCGGCCGGCGGCGGCACCCGCATCCGCGCGGGAGCCGGGCCGGGCGCCGGAGTTCCGAACTTGGTGACCAACAACCGCCAGGCCCGAAACGCATCGGCGCCGGTAACTCGCTGTTCGATCACGGCGGGTATCAGTGCTTCGAGCACCCGCGCGGTGCGGCCCAGGCGCAGATGCGGGACGCGCTTGGCCGCGGACTCGATGACCGGGTGCTGCGGTCGGAAGGAACCGGGGTCGTCGTCGACTCCCAGCAACACCGGCAGTGCCTCGACGAACTCTTCGGCGCCGCCACCCCAGGCCTCACATCCCACGGCGTCGGCGGCGATGCGATAGATGCGCGCCGTCACCGGCCCGCTGGGTTGCAGGCTGGTGCGCCAGATCGAGCCGTCGGCATCGACTTGGTAGCAGGGGTCACCGGGTCCGCGGCGTTGCGGTGCCAACGTCAACCCCGGGCTCGCAGCACCGGGGAAGATCAGGGTGCGTTCCCGCACCGATTCCGGGGCCACCCGATCAGTCCGGCGCGACGCTGATGTCGGCCTTGTTCGGGTAGAAGGCCACGTGGCCGGCGATGGCGGCCACCGCCGGATAGGGCTGCTCGTAGGTCCAGATCGCGTCTTCGACCGTCGAGCCGGCGGCCGTGACGCTGTAGTAACTGGCTTCGCCCTTGAACGGGCAGTAGGTCCGGGTGTCGGTGCACGTCAGCACCGCGGGGTCGACATCGGCAAGCGGGATGTACTGCACAACCGGGTAGGTGGATTCGGCAAGGCCGAGTGCGGCTCGGGTGTCGGCGACGAGTTCACCGTTGACCCGGACCTGCACCCGGCCGTTGGTCGGGGTAATCGTGATCGGGTGCTCGGCGGTGGGCTGCTTGATCTCACGTGTGCTCATCGGTGGTCCTTCGTGGCGTCGGTGTAGTCGGTGCAACACCGTCTTGTACCGATGATTCCCCCGCCGGGCGGTCCAGTCATCCCGGTCTCGCGATCAGCGGACTATCCGGACGCACCCGTCGAATGGTCGACCTGGACTGATGGTTGGGGCGCTTCGAGCGGTATCCGCTCAGGCAGCGCCTTCCTGAGTGCGCGCACCGTCGCTCGGCCATATAGCCGACGTAAGGCCCTCTCACAGTCGCGATGGGCTCTATAAAAGTAACGCCTCTTGCCAACTGATTCGCCGGCGCTGACCATGCCTGCATGGTGCAGGAACGAGCGTTCGGTGGCATAAAGACCGAAACCTGCGGCGGCGACGCGCATCGACAAGTCGATGTCCGACCCCCACGAAAAGCGGCCGAACGTGCGCTCATCGAAGCCGCCGACCTTCTCCCAGGCATCCGCTGAGATCATCAAGGCCGTGCCGTCGAGCATCGGAACCCGCCGGTAATAGTCCAGTGGTTCATAGTCGCTGACCGCGCCTTTGTATGTCGAGGCTTGGAGTGCCCACCAGTCGTCGTATACCGGGGCGACGAGCCCTCGGTCGTCGGGCAGCCTGGTATCCAACAACCCCGCGAAGAAGCCGGGCGACAAGCGCGTGTCGTTGTTCAACGTGAGCGCATATTCGTAACCGCGATGGAACGCTGTACGGAATCCGAGGTTCGACGCCCCAGCCCAACCGAGGTTTCGACCCGGTCGCTCCACCCACTCGTCGGCGACCGCCTCATAGTGGCCACCGTTGTCGACGATCAACAGATCAACGAGATCGGACTCGGCCAGGACGTCCGGTAGGACAGCATGCGTGAGCTCATTGCGTCCGTACGCAGGGATCGTCACCAAGCACTTCTTGTTGACCTTCTTGTTGACCACTGCCTCGAAACCCCCTGATCTCGACTACTCCCTCGACTCAACGTTCCTTGACCCAAACGTTCCACGAGCCGACCCGCCACCAACCGTAATGCAAATCTCGTCGATGGCAATCGAGACGGCTCGACAGGCAGAACCACATCGGGACAAAGCGGGCGAGTTGCGGCCGCTCTTTAGTGGGATGAGGGATCGGGGGAAGCTACACAAGCGAATTGGAGATGAAATCCATCTGCAAAGAAGCCAAGACTGAGCGGTATGAACAGCAGGCCGAGGGGGCTACCGCTGTAACCATTGATGCCTTTGATGCGTTGCACTTTGTATCCGGCCTCCTCGAAGAGCCGAATAATGCTTTTCTTCGTGAAAAAACGCAGGTGGGTGCGATCGAATATGCCGAATTCGTGTTGCGGGAAATCCTTGCGGAAAACAATTTGACTCAGCGCCGGCAGGTATCGAATATTGGGAATGGACGCAATGACCACGCCATTGCTCTTGAGCTTGGATCGCAGCGTCGCAAGGGTCGTACCGGGATTGACGAGATGCTCGAGCACGTCGTTACACACGATTGCATCGAAATGATTGTCCGGAAGTTGCGCAATTTGTTCATCAGCGTCTCCGACGAGCACCCGGTCTATACCGGCAGCCGCCTGCGCGGCCGCAACGGGATTGAACTCGATACCCCAGACTTCGCCGCCCGTCCGTCTTTTGATTGCCGCGGCGAAACGACCCTCAGCGCAGCCCAGTTCGAGTACACGTTGCGCTGTCTTCGGAACGTAGCGCATCATCTCCGGCCGCTCATGCCGGTAATAATCCGGATCACTTTCAACGCTTGCGTCGACCCCCACGCCAACCTCCCTGATGTCGTCCAACAATGTGCAAGCCTAACCGGAAGCTCCGCCACCACAACTGAAACCGCGGCCGGATCACCAGGTCTGCCGGCTACGGCCGGCGGGCGATCGCATCCGCAATCACAGCGATCGGGGATGTCGAAGCCCGCCCGCCCGACTCGTGCCGGTCGGCCAGCTTGTAGGCGGTGTACATGCCGCGCACACCCAGCCACCGCAGTGGCTCGGGTTCCCAGGTATCCGAGCGATGGCCGACCCAAGGCAGTTCGGTCAACGGGGTGGACCGCTTGAGCACCAGGTCGGTCAGCGTGCGGCCGGCCAGGTTGGTCGCGGTCACGCCGTGTCCGACGTAGCCGCCCGCCTCGCCGAGCCCGGTGACGGGGTCCAGGCGGACGCCGGCCGACCAGTCGCGGGGAACGCCCAGCACGCCGCACCAGCCGTGCGCGATCGGCACCCCGCGGGTCTGTGGCAGTGCGGCGTTCAGCACCCGGGTCAGGTAGGCGATGGTGTCGGCTCCGAGCGCTCCGTCGTGGTCGATACGCGAGGCGTAGCGATACGGGACGGCCCGGCCACCGATCGCGATGCGGTTGTCCGCGGTGCGCTGGGCGTAGAAGAAACCGTGCGCGAGGTCGCCCAGCGTTTCCCGGCCGGCCCAGCCGATGCTCGACCAGACGTCGTCCGGCATAGGTTCGGTGGCGATCATCGCGCTGTTCATCGGCAACCAACGTCGCCGCAGGCCGCGCATCCGGGCGGTGAATCCTTCGGTGGCGCGCAGGACGACCGGCGCACGCACCACACCGCGCGGGGTCTGCACCCGACCGGGGCTGATTGCCGTCACCGGCGTCTGCTCGTAAATGGTGACACCAAGGCGTTCGACGACGTCGGCGAGGCCGCGGGCCAGCTTCGCCGGCTGGATCCGCGCGCAGTGTGGGTTGAACGAACCGAGCACCACGCCGTCCACCCGAATCCGGTCGGCAGCTTCGGCGGCGGTCAGCACCTCGATGCCGTCGGTGCCCCAGTCCCGGTCTTCGTCAGCCTCGGCGAGCAGCCGCCGCGCCTGTGCCGCGTTGCGCGCGATCTCGAGGTTGCCGCCCTTGACGATGTCGGCTTCGATGCCCTCGCGCGAGGCCACCGCAATCACCTCGTCGACAGCGGTATTGAGGGTCCGCTGCCAGGCCACCACGCCAGAGCGGCCGTACTTCTTGGCCAGCAGCCCGCGATGGCCCGGCGCCAGCCCGGAGAGCCAGCCGCCGTTGCGTCCGGATGCCCCGAACCCGGCGAACCGCACCTCGAGCATCACGATCCGCAGCGACGGGTCCGCCTTCTTCAGGTAGTAGCCGGTCCACAGGCCGGTGTAGCCCGCGCCGACGATGCAGACGTCGGCGTCACGGTCACCGGGCAGTGCGGGGCGTGGTTGCGGAAGCTCGGTGAACCAGTGCGACACCGCGCCGCTGATCGTGGCCATGGCAACGAATGTAGAGCGCGTAGGCCGATCTCACTGAACGATGAGCTGTCCGTGCATCGTCGGGTGGTAATTGCAGTGGTAGGCATAGGTTCCCGGCTGACTCGGCGCGGTGAAGGTGGCTGTGCCCTTCTCGTCGACCTCGACGTTGAACGCGCTGCCGGAGTCGGCGGTGACGGTGTGCTCGACACCGTCAGAGTTGGTAACGGTCACCTTGGCTCCCGGCGGAACCGGTGGCGGGGAGCTGAATTTCATGTCGGTAATGCTGATTGTCGGACCGGGCGCGGGCGGGGCCGAAGGCGGTGCGGCTTTGGTTCCCGCCGAGCACGCTGCCACCAGCAGGACGGCGGCGATCGCGATGGCAACAGACAGAGCAAAGATGCGTGGCGTCATACGCGGGACACGTATTCACCGTCAAACCGGTTCAGCGGCGGTTCAATCCGGTTGGGCTGCCTTCGCCTTCCGCTTGGCCTCCCGCAGATCGACCCAGAAGCGTGCCGCCTCCCGGATCGACTCCTCGACCGGTCGCGGTTGCCAACCCAATTCCTGGACGGCCTTGCGGCAATCCAGCGGTCCCTCGGCGCGCATCAGTCGCAGCGAGCCGAGTGACAGCTTTTCGTCGGTGCCGCGCAACCGGGCTTTGGCGGTGCCCATCGCGGCCAGCGCGTAGGCGAGTGGCAGCGGGATCGTCTTGTCCGGCGGTGGCATCTTCGCCTCGAGAGCGGCGATGCGCGCCACCTCGGCGTTGCTGATCATCTTTTCCGAGATCAGGTAACGCTCCCCGACCCGGCCTCGCTCGGCGGCCAGGATCATCGCCCGGGCGGCGTCGTCGACGCCGACGGCTTCCAACTCGATACCGCCCATCACAAACGGCAGCTTGCCGAATGCCGCTCCTGCGATGATCGCGCCGTGCGGGGTTCGGCCCCAGTCACCGCTGCCGTAGGTGGTCGACACGCACATCGCGATCGCGGGCAGCCCGTGCTCACGGGCGTAGCGCAGCACCAATTCCTCCGCCTGCACCCGGGAGCGGACGTACGGGGTGAGCCCGCGGTCGTTGATGAGGTCGGTTTCGCTCACCGCTCGGCCGCGGCGCCGGCCGACGGTGACGTAGCTGCTGGTGAAGACAAACCTGTGCAGCCCAGCGTCTCTCGCCACATTGAGGACATTGCGGGTGCCGTCGACGTTGGTGTGGAACAGCGGCGCGGGATCGCTCAGCCAGCCGCGGGTGTCGACCACGCAGTAGTAGAGGTCGTCGACACCGGCCATCGCCTCGCGCAGCACGTCGGTGTCCCAGATGTCGCCGACGAAGCGCTGCACATCGAGGTCGTCGATGGAAATTGTGGACGCGTTCGGCCGCACCATGGCCCGCACCTGATGCCCGTCGGCGACGAGCTGGCGGGTGACGTGCGAACCGAGAAAGCCGTTGGCGCCGATGACGAGCTTGGCGCTCACTTCATGCCGCCGTTGGCACGCATCCACGCGGCCGCTTCCTCGTCGAGGGTGCCGAGCTTCTCGGCCTTTTTGCACCACTTCATGCTGGCCTGAAGGAACCGCAGCGGGTTATAGATGTCCTCCTGGCGCGACCACAGCCCGTCGCCCGCGTAGGTGACGATCGAGATGTTGGTGGCGCTGATGATCGTACCGTCGCCGGGGTCGCGCATCGGGTTGTCCAGCTCGCAGATGACCCGGCCGGTCTCCTCGTCGAACACCGCCCACAGCGACGGGAATTCGGTCATGTAGCTGCCCGGGAAGCTGCCCATGGTCTTGGTGATCCACGTGCGCACCTCGTCGCGGCCCTTCATCGTGCCCATCGCATGCTCGATGTAGTCGACGTCCGGGGTGTAGTGGCTCACCCAGGCATCCCAGTCTTGCGTGCGGGCGGCCTCGGCGACGGTGTTCTCAAAGGTGGCGAAAGCCTCGATCAATTCTTCACGGGAGAAGTGCGGCACTCACAAACTAGAACACGTTCTACCGGCCTTTGTCGAGCTTTTGATCGCAGGCAGGAGCCATTTCTGACGGAACAGTGACGCGGGATTATCCGACGACCCTTCCATCGTTGAACGGGGCATGTCGCATGACTATCACCGCAATCCCGCCGCCGTTTCCGCACTGTCCCCGGAGCAATACCGGGTAACCCAGGAGAACGGAACCGAGCGGCCCTTCACCGGCGTGTATTGGGACAACCACGAGCCGGGTATCTACGTCGACCTCGTCTCCGGTGAGCCATTGTTCGCCTCGGTCGACAAGTTCGACAGCGGTTCCGGGTGGCCGAGCTTCACCAGGCCGATCGACAAGTCCCACGTGGTGACCAAACGGGACTTCGGTCACCTGATGGTCCGCACCGAGGTCCGTTCGGCGGCTGGCGACAGCCATCTGGGGCACGTCTTCAAAGACGGTCCCCGCGCGGAGGGAGGGTTGCGCTACTGCATCAACTCCGCTTCGCTGAAGTTCATCGCGCTCGACGACCTCGAGGCGCAGGGCTACGGCGAGTACACCAAGTTGTTCGAGACTTCCAAGGAGGACGTGTGAGCACCAGCGAGACCAAGAGGGCGATCCTGGCCGGCGGTTGCTTCTGGGGCATGCAGGACCTGATCCGCAAGCAGCCCGGCGTCGTCTCCACCCGGGTGGGCTACACCGGCGGGCAGAACGATCACCCCACCTACCGCAACCATCCCGGCCACGCCGAGGCGATCGAGATCGAGTACGACCCCACGCAGACCGATTTCCGTGCGCTGCTGGAGTTCTTCTTCCAGATTCACGATCCGAGCACGAAAAACCGGCAGGGCAATGACGTCGGGACCAGCTACCGGTCGGCGATCTTCTACCTCGACGACGAGCAGAAGCAGGTCGCGTTCGACACCATCGCCGACGTCGACGCCTCCGGGCTGTGGCCCGGCAAGGTGGTTACCGAGGTGACGCCGGCCGGCGACTTCTGGGATGCCGAGCCCGAGCATCAGGACTACCTGCTGCATTACCCGAACGGCTACACCTGCCATTTCCCGCGGGCGGGCTGGAAGCTGCCCAAGCGGGCTGAGGTCTAGGGTTCTGCTCGCGCTATGAGGTGCGCCGGTGCACGACGACGCGCCCACCCTTCTTCGGGGTGAACGCCACGCCCCGGGAATGCCACTTCTCCCCGGGCGCACTGGTGGTCGAAATTGTGAAGTGCCGCAACACCGTCCGCAGCACGACGTCCATCTCCATGTTGGCGAAGGCCGCTCCGATGCAGCGCCGGGTGCCACCACCGAACGGGACCCAGGCGAACGTGTTGGGCCTGGTGTCCAGGAACCGCTGCGGGACGAAGCGCTCGGGATCGGGGAACATCTCCGCATTCTCGTGCAGCTGGCAGAGGCTGACCATCACCGAATAGCCCTGCGGCACACGCCAATCGCCGAGTTCGTAGGTCGGCACCGCGACGTGGCGGCCGGAGAAGTCGATCACGGTCCGGTTGCGCTGGACCTCCAGTATCGTGGCCTGCCGGTAGGCGTTGTCCTCGGTTTCGGCCTCGGCCACCAGCCGGCTTAGCACCTCAGGATGGCGGGAGATCCGCTCGAACGCCCACGCCAGCGTGGAAGCGGTGGTCTCGTGTCCGGCGGCCAGCAGGGTCAGCAGCTCGTCGCCGATCTCGCCGCGCGTCATCGTCGAGCCGTCTTCGTAGTTGCTGCGCAGGAACAACGACAGGACATCGGTGCGGTCCTCGAAGTTGGGATCGCTCTGCGCGCGGCGGATCAGCGTGTCGACCAGTGCCTCGTACTCGCGGCGGTATTCGACGAGCCGACCCCACGGCGTCCAAGGCAATGCGCGTTTCGGCGACGGCAGCACCGCCAGCCGCGAGCCCAGGGTCACCCATTTCGGAATGAGCTCGCGCAGGCGCTGCAGCTCGAAACCGTCGGCGCCGAAAATCGCCCGCAAGATGATGTTGAGGGTGATGTGCATCATCGGTTCGAGAGTTTCGAAGTCGGTTCCCTGCGGCCAGGATTCGATCTCCTGTAGCGTCTCCTCGACCACAATCTGTTCGTAGCCGCGGATGCTCTTGCCATGAAACGGCGGGGTGAGCAGCTTGCGCCGCGCCCGGTGCTCGACGCCGTCGAGGGCGAATACCGATCCCGGACCCAGCAGCCGGCTCAAGTTCGGCTGGATGTTGTAGAGAATGTCCGGGCTGGTGGTGAAAATCTGCTTGGTCAGCGCCGGATCCGAGACGACTACGGTGTTGCCGAACACCGGTATCCGCACCGTGAAGCAGCGGCCGTAACGCCGGGTCAACCAGTCGGTCGTGGGCCGGCGGGCCACCATGAACGCCAGGCTGACGAGGGCATTCGGTAACGCTGGCGAGAGCGGCAGCTTCGGATCGACACGGACCGATGGTTCGACGGTTGGCGCTTGACTCATCGGTGAGGCCCTCCCAAACGATCGCGGTACCGCGTTGTACCACTTCTTTGTCGGGGTACGGTACCCTTCGGTACCAATCCTGACAAGAGCAGTACGCGAAGGAGGTCAGGTGACTACTACTGTCGTTTCCGCCGTTCCCGCCGTCGGTCGCAGCGACGACTTCCGGCGTCGGCTGCTCGATGGGTTGGCAGCGTCGATCGAGGAGCGCGGCTACCGCGACTCCACCGTTGCCGACATCGTCCGGTACGCCCGGACCTCCAAGCGCACTTTTTACAGCGAGTTCTCCACCAAAGAGGACTGCTTCGCCGAGCTGCTCACCGCCAACAATGACGAACTCGTCGAGACGATCAGTGCTGCCGTCGATCCGCACGCGCCCTGGCATGAGCAGATTCGACAGGCCGTCGTCACCTACGTTGCGCACATCGACGAGCGGCGCGCCATCACGCTGAGCTGGATCCGCGAACTCCCCGCCCTCGGCGAGTACGCCCGGCCCACCCTGCGCCGTGGCTTCGCCCGGCTCGCCACGATGATCGTCGACCTGTCGGCCAACGAGGGATTCCGTACCGCAGGCCTGCCACCGATTTCGCACGCGGCGGCGGTCATCCTGGTCGGCGGCCTACGGGAACTCACCGCGCAGACCATGGAGGACGGCGATCCCGCCGCCGACATCATCGAGCCCGCGCTGGCCGTCTCGCTGGCACTCCTCGGACCAGCTGTGTCCATCTAGGGTTTGAGAACGACTTTCACCATGCCGTCGGTCTTCTTCTGGAAGCCCTCGTAGGCCTTCGGCGCGTCCGACAGCGGTAGGTGGTGGGTGGCGAAAGTGTCCACGCCAAGCGGGTCGTCGTCGGTAAGCAGCGGCATGATGTCGGGAATCCAGCGCTTGACGTTGGCCTGCCCCATGCGCAACTGAATCTGCTTGTCGAACATCACCATCAGGTTCATCGGGTCCGCTGCGCCGCCGTACACGCCGGACAGGGAGATCGTCCCCCCTCGACGGACCAGTGCAATCGCGGTGTGCAACGCAGCCAGCCGATCCACTCCCGCGGTGCGCATGACGGCGCGACCGACGGGTGACGGCAGGTAACCCGCTGCCGTCTGGGCGAATTCGGCGACCGGCGAACCATGGGCCTCCATCCCGACAGCGTCGATCACGGAATCAGCGCCCCGGCCCTCGGTCTGATCCTGAACACGCTCCACCACATCACCGGCGCGCAGATCGATCACATCATCGCAGTAGGGTCGCGCCCGCTCGAGGCGTTCATCCACCAGGTCGATGCCGATCACCCGATGCCGGTTGCGGTGCGCGGCGATCCGGCAGGCCATCGACCCGATCGGACCGAGACCGAGCACCACCAGGGTGCCGCCATCTGGGACTTCGGCGTACTCCAGACCCTGCCACGCGGTCGGTAAGACGTCGGACAGATAGACATAGCGGTCGTCCGGCGCGCCGACGGGCACCTTGACGTGGGTGTATTGGGCCTGCGGCACGCGCAGGTATTCGGCCTGCCCGCCGGCCACCTCGCCGTACAGCTTCGAAAAGCCGAACAACGCCGCACCCGTGCCCTGGTCCCTGTTTTGCGTTGTCTCGCACTGGCTTTGCAGACCCTGCCCGCACATGAAGCAGTGCCCACAGGAGATATTGAACGGAATCACCACGCGGTCACCGACTTTGAGCTCACCGACCTGGTCACCGACCTCTTCGACAACACCCATGGCCTCGTGGCCGAGGATGTCGCCCGGCGACATGAAAGCACCAAGGACTTCGTAGAGGTGTAGGTCGGATCCGCAGATATTGGTGCTCGTGACACGGATGATCGCGTCGGTCGGCTCCTTGATCTGGGGGTCGGGAACGGTGTCGACCGAGACGTTTCGGCGGCCATGCCAGGTGACTGCGCGCATAGGATTCTCCTCGCAATTGGGGTCAACGCCCGCATGCCCGCTCGTCAATTCCTCAAACACGGGGTGGCGTCCCCGCAGCCACCCGGACAGATCCGTCTGCTGCGCCCGGTTTCGTTCTCTGTCGGTGCGGCAACTCCCATCCCACCCATCCCTGCAAATGTGACGCGCTTGTGCGCGTGTGAGAAAGGATCGACATGGCGCTCGACGACGACGACATGACCACCTCCTCCCCCGGCGGCGAAGGCACCGCTGACGGCGGCTCCAACCCCGAAGGCCACGACGGCGGCGCCGACGGAACCGCGGGTGGCGGCGGCGAAGGCCCTGCTGACGGCGGCTCCAACCCTGAAGGCCACGACGGCGGCGCCGACGGAACCGCCTGACTTCTTCATGCTGAGCCGCTGCAGTGCGGTCGACGCACGGACCTTCGCCGACCAGTATTGGGGCCGTAGGCCGCTACTCAGCAAGTCCGTCGACCTGCCCCGGGGTTTCAGCGACCTGCTGTCCCCCGGGGCGGTCGACGAGTTGATCGCCGAGCGCGGAGTCCGTGCACCCTTCATCAGGCTGGCTCGCGACGGCGAGGTCCTCGCCAAAGACTGCTATCTCGGCCCGGCCGGGTTCGGCGCCGAGATCGCCGACCAGGTCGACTCGGCGAAGGTGCTCGCCGAATTGACTTCGGGCGCAACAGTTATCCTGCAGGGGATGCACCGCTTGTGGCCCCCGCTGATCGACTTCGTCCGGGAGGCCGTTGACGACATAGGGCACCCTGCACAGGCCAACGCCTACATCACTCCACCGGGCAGCCGCGGTTTCGATCCGCACTACGACGTGCACGACGTCTTCGTTCTGCAGGTGTCCGGGCAGAAGCGCTGGGTGGTGCACGAGCCGGTGCATCACCACCCCCTACCGTCCCAGCCGTGGACCGAGCATCGGGCGGCGATCTCCGAACGGGTGCGTGAAGAGCCGACCATCGACACCGTGCTGACGCCGGGTGACGCGCTGTACCTGCCGCGGGGCTGGCTGCACGCCGCCCAGGCGCTCGATACGACGTCGATCCATCTGACGATCGGTGTCTCGGCGACCACCGCTCTGGAGGTCGCCCGCGCAGTGCTCGACGAGCTGTCGAACATCGAGACGTTTCGCGAACCCCTGCCGATCGGCAGCGCGCCGACCGACCGGGACGAAGCCGTCGCGACGGTCAACAAGGTGATGGCCGAAGTGGTGGCGGCCTTGCGCGACAACGCCGCCACACTGAGTGCCGGTGCGGCCGCCCGACTGTCCCACCGCTACGCCCGACAGACCCGGCCCGTAGCGATCCGTCCGCTGGCCACCCTCGCCGCCGCCGAGGACGCCGACACCGAGGTCCGCTGGCGGCACGGGCTCGTGAGCACCGTAGAACTCACTGGGGACCGGGTAGTGCTGCGGCTACTCGACCGGACGATCACCTTCCCCGCATCCTGTGCCGAGGCTGTGCGCGCACTGCACCGCGGCGACGTGCTGCGGTCCGCAGATCTGCCGGGGCTCGACGCTGCCGACGGCGCGGTCCTGATCCGGCGGCTGCTCAGAGAAGCGGTCGTCGTCCCCGTACATCTGCGATGAGCAGATCCGGGCACGGCTGCAGCGATCAGTCGCTGGCCCGCAACGATCCGATGTTCGGCACCGCGTCGGCCGGCACGGCCTGGCTGTTGCTCGAATTATCCGGCGGCTGGGGATCTTCGGCGTTTGTGGAATCACCGGCATCCATCGACCCGAAGCTCGGGCTGGCCGTCGTGCGGCGCGCCGAGGCGGCGGGTATGCGCATCGCGGCGATCCGCAAGCACGGCCGTCGTGCGGCCACACCGCGCTGGCGCTGGTTCGTCGCGCACTGCACCGTCGGCAGCGAGGCGCTGTACGGCGGTGAGGTCGACGACCCGCGCGAGTACCTCGACCTTGCGCTCGACGGCTCCGACGGCACCACCTTGACGGATCCACTCGTCGCGGTCTGCGCCCACGGCCGCCACGACATGTGCTGCGCGGTGCGCGGCCGCTCGGCCGCCACCGCAATAACGGCCGCGTACCCCGAATTCGCCTGGGAGTGCTCACATCTGGGGGGCGACCGGTTTGCGGCGACGATGCTCGTGTTGCCTGCCGGCTTGTGTTACGGGCGGGTGGACGGCACCGATGCGGCCGCGCTCGTCTCGCTCTACCTGGACGGCCGTTTGGACGACCGATTTCTGCGCGGGCGCACGTCGCTGCCCCACGCCGTCCAGGCCGCGCAGCATTTCGCCCGCGAAGCCACCGGCGACGACCGCATCGATGCGTTCCCGCTGCTGGACGTCGAGTCGGCCGACAGCATCACGCGCGTGGTGCTCGGGGCGGAGCCAGAACCCGTCAAGGTGGTACTCAACGAGGGCCTCTCCGAGCCGCTGCTCTCGCAGTGTCACGCCAAAGTGCCGGGGCGGGTGCGCGTCTACACGCTGGCGTCGCTCACGACGGCGGGAAACCGCCCGTCGCCACCGGACCCCAGCGCTGCGGAGTGACCCGGATCAAGCACTTGCGCTGCTTCACCATCGCCTCGCGATATTCGGCCCAGTCCGAGTGCTCGCCGGCCACCGCGCGGAAGTAGTCGACCAGCGGTTCGACGGCGTCCGGCGGGTCGATCACTTCGGCGGGTCCGTCGATCTGGACATATGCATCGTTGAATTCGTCGGAGAGCACCAGCACGCTGGCGCGCCCGCTGCGACGGATGTTCACCGACTTGGCCCGCTGCGGATAGCTCGCGATCACCAGCCGGCCCTGCTCGTCGACTCCGCCTGTCACCGGAGAACTCTGCAACGATCCGTCGGCACGGAAGGTGGTCAGCACCATGCGATGCCGGGGACGGACGAACTCCAGCAGCTGATCGAATTCGACGGGGTCGGCAGTGGCGATCTTGGGCATATCGCCCACTCTAGGCCGCACGCACCGATACGCGGCGTACGTTTGTGACTGACCTCAGGAGGAGACCATGGCCACCATGCGGGCGGAGCGGTTCTATGCCGACACCAAAACCGTTGCGCTGGAGGACGTCCCGGTCCCTGTGCCCGGAGAGGGTGAGGTCCTGGTCAAGGTGGCGTTCTGTGGTATCTGCCATTCCGACCTGAGCCTGATCAACGGCACCTTCCCGGCCCAGCGTCCCGTGGTGATCCAGGGGCACGAAGCGTCAGGGACGATCGCCGAGCTGGGCCCCGGGGTGACCGGGTGGTCCGAGGGTGACCGGGTGGTGGTCGCCGCCGGGCGACCGTGCGGGCGGTGCGCGAACTGCCGCCGCGGTGACCTGGCCAACTGCCTGCGGATGCAGCTCATGGCATTCGCCTACGACGGCGCCTGGGCGGAGTACACCGTCGCGCAGGCCGCGGGCCTGACCCATGTTCCGGACAACGTGCCGCTGGAGCAGGCCGCGATCCTGGCCGATGCGGTGTCGACCCCGTTCGGTGCGGTGGTCAACACCGGCAAGGTGATCATCGGCGAGTCGGTCGGGGTATGGGGCGTCGGCGGCGTCGGTACCCACATCGTCCAGTTGGCCCGGCTGGTCGGAGCGGTGCCGATCATCGCGGTCGACATCAACCCAGTGGTGCGCGACCGGGCGTTGGAGCTCGGAGCCGACTACGCATTCGATTCGCGTGAACCGGATTTCGGCGAGAGGCTTTCCGAAGCCACCGGCGGGCGCGGGCTCGACGTCGCATTCGACGCCGTCGGGCTGAAGGTCACCTTCGAGCAGGCGCTGAACTCGCTGACCGGCGGCGGCCGGCTCGTCGGGGTCGGCATGAGCGCAGAGTCGCCCACTGTGGGGCCCACGTCGATGTTCGGTCTGACGCGACGGCAGGCGCTCGGTCACCTCGGCTATCACAACAAGGACATCGAGACGCTGGCGCAGCTGGTATCGCGGGGCCGGCTGGATCTGTCGCGCTCGATCAGCCAGATCATCCCGCTCGAGGACATCGCCGACGGCATCCGCATTCTCGAGCACGCCGAAGGCAATCCGATCCGGGTGCTCGTGCAACCTTGAGTGACTTGGCCGCTCAGACCGCGCTCGGCCCGATGGTCGTCGTGGCGGCTGACCAGCACGAACCGACGCCACTGGTGCACGACCCGTGGGCCGCGAAGCTGTTGCCGGCCCCGACGCGGTTTATCGCGGCAACCACGCGCTGGTCCCCGGTGCGCCGGGCGTTGAGGTCGGCCACCGACAGACAGATCGACGGCGGTTGGGCCAGTTTCTTGTGCCGCAAGCGCTACATCGACGATCAACTGCGTGCCGCGATCGCCAAAGGTGTTGAGGCGGTGGTCATTCTCGGCGCCGGCTACGACACCCGGGCCTACCGGCTGCCGGAACTGGCCGATATTCCGGTCTGTGAGGTCGATCTGCCCCGCAACAGTGCGGGCAAGGCCGCCGCCCTGCATCGTGTGTTCGGTGCGGTTCCGGCCGGCGTCACGCTGCTGGCGGTCGACTTCGAGGTCGACGACCTTGCAGACCGTCTGCAGCGCAACGGGTTCAGCGCCGAACGGCGGACGTTCTACATTTGGGAGGCGGTCACCCAGTATCTGACCGAGCCGGCTGTACGTCAGGCCTTCGGCTACCTCGCGCAAGCGGCGCCGGGCAGCGGTCTCGCCTTCACCTTCGTCAGAGCCGACTTCCTGGCGGGTCGGCAGTTGTATGGCGCCGAGCGGGCCCGTCGGCAGTTCGTCGTCAAGGACGCACTGTGGCGGTTCGGGCTCAACCCCGCCGATGTCGCGCAGTTCCTGGCCAAGTACGGCTGGCGGGAGGTCGATCAAGTCGGACCCGCCGAGTACGCAGCCCGGTATCTGCGCCCGGCGGGACGGGACGACGCGGTGTCGGAGATCGAACGAGCCGTCTATGCCGAACGTGACTCCAGCGTCACGCTGAGCGCCGAACGCGACGCAGGTGCGACGTTCGGCGCCCGCTCGAAATAGCTACTAAGCTGGCGCTTTTCCCCGAGGAGGGCAGATGTCCGCCGACGTGCCATCACCGACCGCGCCGAAAGGCCCCGGCCACATCCGGCTGACATCGCACCGCGGAGCCGATGACGCGCTGCCGATCAGATGGGGCGCCCCCACCGCCGGTGAACGAGGGCCGCTGATCGGCACCACCAGCACCCGCAGCCACCGCAATGTCGTCGGAACCCACAGCGGTTCCTACAGTGTGTATCGCGCGCTGGCGGTGGCCGCCGGAGCGCTATCCCGCGAGCACCGGGCCGATCTGACCAACACTGCGCCCACCGACAGCATCGGTCCGTATCCGCAGTGGAGTCGCCCTGAAGCGATCGTCAGCTTGGACCCGTGGGGTGCGATGGTGGCCGACGCGTTCGCCGCCGAATTGGCCGCCGGCCAGGACATCCGCCCGACCATCGCGGTGACCAAGGCGCACGTGATCCTGCCGGAGATCGCCGACGCGGTCGACAAGGGTCGACTGGTTCCAGACGGAAGCGTCCTGCTGCCGGGCGGGGCCGCATTGGTGACCAAGGCCGCGATCGAGCCGGTCTGGTTTCTGCCCGGCGTCGCAGAACGCTTCGGCTGCAGCGAGGCGCACCTGCGCCGGGTGCTGTTCGAAGAGACCGGCGGCATGTACCCGGAGCTGGTAACCCGCGGCGATCTCGAGGTGTTCCTTCCGCCCATCGGCGGCCAGACGCTCTACATCTTCGGCAACCCGCGTGATCTCGCCGATCCCGAGGTCGAGCTCACCGCCCGGGTGCACGACGAGTGCAATGGATCCGACGTGTTCGGCTCCGACATCTGCACCTGCCGGCCGTATCTGACGCACGCGATCGAGGAATGCATCCTCGGTGCGCAGCGCGGTGGGGTGGGGCTGGTCGCTTACTCCCGCAAGGAAGGCCGCGCACTTGGTGAGGTCACCAAGTTCCTGGTCTACAACGCCCGCAAGCGCCAGCAGGGCGGCGACACCGCCGAGGGATACTTCGCCCGCACGGAATGCGTTGCGGGAGTACAGGATATGCGATTTCAAGAGTTGATGCCCGATGTTCTGCACTGGCTGGGGATTCGGAAGATCCACCGGTTGGTGTCGATGAGCAACATGAAGTACGACGCCATCGTCGGCTCGGGCATCGAAGTGGGCGAACGGGTCAACATCCCCGATGAGTTGATCCCACCCGACGCCAGGGTGGAGATCGACGCCAAGATGGCCGCGGGCTACTTCACCCCGGGTCCGGTGCCCGATGCCAAGGAACTGAAGAAGGCCAAGGGCCGCGAGCTGGACCACTGATGGGCTCGGCCACCGGGGTCGACGTAACCAACCCTTCGGGAGCTGCCGCGGCCTTACGCAGTACGCGCGCCGTCCGGGATCGGGCCGGGGTCCTGACCGAACGCGCTCGCGACGGCGGCTCCCGGTGGTTCACCGTGCACGACGACGCATTGGACGCGGCAGCGGCAGTCGTGGCCGACGTCACCCGCCGCAATTATCCGGATCTGCAGATCCCGTTTCACAGCCGCTGGCGCCACTTCGAGGCTGGCGGAGTCGACCGAAAGACCGAACTGCGCAGCCGTGCCGACCCCCTGGCGCTGGTCGACCTCACCGTGGTCAGCGTGCTGCTCGACGCCGGTTCCGGATCCGCGTGGTCCTACGTCGAGCCGCAGACGGGTCTTCGGCTGGCGCGTTCGGAAGGTCTGGGAGTGGCCAGCTTTCACGCATTCACCTCGGGACTGTTCTCCTCCGAGCCCGACGACCCGCTGCGTGTCGACGCCACCGGGCTGACCGCTCTCACGACGTACCAGCTGGCCGAAGCATTTCAGGTCGACGACGGCAACCCTCTCGTCGGGCTCGATGGCCGCCTCGCGCTGCTGCACCGGTTGGGCGCGCTCGCCGCCGCGTCTCCGGAGGTCTTCGGCACCGACGGCCGTCCGTGCGGGTTGCTCGACACCGCGTGCGGTTCTATACCGGCGCACGACATCCTGTCCGCGGTCCTGACGTCGTTCGCGCCGATCTGGCCGGGCAGCAGCGTGATCGGCGATCAGCGCCTCGGCGACTGCTGGCGGCATTCCGCGCTGGACGGCCCCGCCCTGACCGCAGGTTGGATGCCGTTCCACAAACTGTCGCAGTGGCTCACCTATTCACTGCTCGAACCGTTCGGCTGGGCCGGCGTCACGGTGACCGATCTCGACGAACTGACCGGGCTGCCCGAATACCGCAACGGCGGACTGCTGCTGGACACCGGTGTGCTGCGGCTGCGCGATAACGCAAATGGCGACCGGACGCTCACCGTCGCAGACGAATTGGTGGTCGAGTGGCGCGCGCTGACGGTGACATTGCTCGACGAGCTGGCGCCCCTGGTGCGCGAGCGGCTGGGCGTGGACGCTGAACGGCTGCCGCTGGCACGAGTCCTCGAGGGCGGCACCTGGGCCGCAGGCAGGATGCTGGCACAGAAGTTACGGGGCGGCCGGCCGCCGCTGTCCATCACCAGTGATGGCACGGTGTTCTGATGCGCGACGTCCACGTCATCGACCACCCACTGGTGCAGCACAAGCTGACCTTGATGCGCCGCAAGGAAACATCGACCAACACGTTTCGCCGACTGGCCAATGAGATCGCCACGCTGCTGGCCTACGAGGTGCTGCGCGACACCCCCACCCACGAGATCGCGGTCGACACGCCGCTGGAGACGACGACCGGCACCGTGATCGACGGGAAGAAGCTGGTGTTCGTCTCCATTCTGCGAGCCGGTACCGGCATCCTCGACGGGATGCTGACCGTCGTTCCCGGCGCCCGCATCGGACACGTCGGGCTGTACCGCGACCCCAAAACGCTTGTCGCCGTGGAGTACTACTTCAAGGTTCCCAGCGACCTAGACGAGCGCGAAGTGGTCGTGGTCGACCCGATGCTGGCCACCGGCAACTCGGCGGTGGCCGCGGTGGACCGGCTCAAGGAGTTCACGCCCCGGTCCATCAAGTTCGTCTGCCTGCTCACCTGCCCGGAAGGGCTCACCGCGCTGCACGACGCCCATCCGGAGGTGCCGGTCTACACCGCGGCGGTGGACCGCGGACTCGACGAGCAGGGGTACATCGTGCCGGGGCTTGGTGACGCCGGCGACCGGTTGTTCGGCACCAAGTAGGGCATCAGCCCCTCGACTGCGCGACCAGCGGCCGCAGCGGACTTCCGGCGACGACGTCGATCAGCCACGTCAACGGCCGTCGCACCAGCACGTAGCCGACGAGGCCCACCAGTGCCCCCAGCACGAACCCGGCCAAGACGTCCTGCGGGTAGTGCGCACCGACGTACACCCGCGCGAAGCACAGCACCACCGACGCCAGCAGAGCGAGGACGCCGAGGCGGCGGTGAACCAGCCACACCCCCACGGTCGCGGCGCCGGCCATGACCGCGTGGTCGCTGGGGAACCCGGGGTCGGTATTGCAGTGCAGCACCACGATGTCGTGCAGGGCATTGCAGGGACGCACCTCACCGACGGCATCGGCGATCGGTTGATTGAGGGCCAGCACCGCGAGTACGCCCAGCGGCGCCCACACCGCGGCGGCCATTCGCACGGAGTCTTGCTTGCGCGCGATCCACCAGCCCGCCACGATCAGCACCACAAACAGCACGGTTCCGTAATTGGCATACGCCGCGACGATCGGTTGCAGCCACGGGGTGTGGCGAGCGAAGTGGTTGATCGCATAAAAGATGCTGGTGTCGAGTGTCACGTAAATCTTTCGATCGGGGGTGACTGGCCATCATGGCCCGATCGGAATATCGAGGAAGTGCTTCGCAGCGTTCTTTCAGTCAACCGTCAGGCTGGAATGGGTCAATTGCTGATGTGACAACGACGTTTCCGGCCGAGGCGCCGGAGGATTCCGCCGAGGTCGCCCCTGCCTCCGCGCAGCCGTCGCGATGGGAACGGATCGGCCTGATCGTCCTGCTCGCCGCGACGGCGGTCATGTACCTGTGGAACATCACCGTCAACGGGATGGGCAACCAGTTCTACGCCGGCGCCGCGCAAGCCGGCTCCAAAAACTGGGAAGCCCTGCTCTTCGGCTCGCTCGACGCCGAAAACTTCATCACCGTCGACAAACCTCCCGTCGCGCAGTGGGTCATGGGGTTGTCGGGTCAGCTGTTCGGCTTCAGCAGTGCCAGCATGCTGGTGCCCGAGGCGCTGATGGCCGTGGCGACGGTCTGGCTGCTGTACGCCGCCGTCGCGCGCATCTGCGGCCCGCGCGCGGGCCTGCTCGCAGGCGCCGCGCTGGCGCTGACCCCGGTCGCGGTGCTGATGTTCCGGTTCAACAACCCCGACGCCGCGATGGTGCTGCTGATGATGGCCTGCGCGTACTGCACGGTGCGGGCACTGGAGCGGGCAGGCGGCAAGTGGCTGGCATGGGCGGGTGTTGCGCTCGGGTTCGCGTTTCTGGCCAAGATGCTGGAAGGCCTGATGATCGCCCCGGCGGTGGGGCTGACGTATCTGATCGCCGCCCCGACGACCCTGCGCCACCGGCTGCTGCATCTGCTCGGCGCCGCGGCCGCCTTCGTGCTGTCGGCCGGGTGGTTCGTGGTGCTCACCCTGGTGTGGCCGGCGTCGTCGCGGCCCTACATCGCCGGTTCGACCGACGACAATTTCATGAACCTGGTCCTGGGCTACAACGGTTTTGCGCGGGTGCTCGGTCGCAACCACATGAACTTCGGGCCGAGCGATCCGCTCGGTAACTCGGTCGGCAACGGGCTCCGGCATCTTGGTGGCTTCGGCGGCATGGGCGATCAGAAGGAAGGGCTGAGCCGGCTGTTCGCCGGTGAATTCGGTTTCGAGATCGGCTGGCTGATCCCGGCGGCGCTGCTCGCCTTGGTGCTCGTGCTGATCGCACGCGGCCGTGCCCCGCGCACCGACCCGGTGCGGGCGGGCGTCCTGCTGTTCGGCGGCTGGCTGGTGATCGACGGCCTGGTGCTCAGCTACATGAAGGGCATGGTGCACCCGTACTACTGCCTGTCGTTGGCACCCGCGGTGGCCGGGACGGTTGCCATCGGCGTGCACGAGATGTGGACGCGCAGGCAGAGCCCGTTCGGCCGCGTCGGGCTAACCGTGCTGATCGCCGTGACCGGCATCTGGAGCTGGTGGGTGCTGGGCCACAACGCAGACTGGCTGCCCGCCCTGCGGTGGACGATCCTGGCCGTCACCGCGCTTGCCGCCGTCGCGATCGCGTTGTCGGTACCCCGCCGTCGCCGGGTCGCGGTGGCCGCGGCCGCACTCGGTGTCGTGGCGGTGCTGGCCGGTCCGGCCGCCTACGCGGTCGCAACCCTAGGCGTCGCGCACCGCGGTGGCGGCCCGACAGTCGGACCACCGCATCCCGAGACCGGGTTCGGACGAGGCTTCGGTGAGTCGAAGGACAACCCGGAGTTGGACGCCCTTCTGCGCGCCACCACCACGAAGTGGTCGGCGGCGATCGCCGGCTCGTCCGCAGCGGCCGGTCTCGAATTGTCCACGGGCACCGCCGTTATGGCGGTCGGCGGCTTCACCGGCAGCGACCCGGCCCCGAGCTTGGGCCAATTCAAGGCCGACGTGTCCGCGGGGCAGGTGGCCTACTACATCGTCGAGAAGGACTGGCGGGGCCGGGCCGGCGGATGGCCCGGAAACACCCGCAACCACAGCGGAATCACCGACTGGGTGACCGCAACGTTCCCGGTCACCCAGGTCGGCGATGCCGACGTCTACGACCTCTCGCGACCCAAGTGATCAGGCCGCCTCGACCAGCGCGTGATCCTCGCGGCGCTCCCGGGTGGGCAGCGCCAGCTTGACGATCTTGCGCACCACCGAGGCGAATTGCTTGGGTAGCGGCCCGGCGTTGTAGGGGATGCCGTACCGCTCGCAGATCTCGCGGACGTGCGGAGCCATCTCGGCGTAGCGCCGTGCCGGAACGTCCGGGAACAGGTGGTGCTCGATCTGGTGGGACAGGTTGCCGGAAAGCAGATGGAACAGTTTGCTTCCGGTCAGATTGGCCGAACCCAGCACCTGCCGGAAGTACCACTGGCCGCGAGACTCGTTGCGGGTCTCCTCGACCGTGAATTCCTGTGTGCCGTCCGGGAAGTGGCCGCAGAAGATGATCGCGTACGACCATACGTTGCGCATGAGGTTAGCCGTGAGGTTGCCGGTGAACACGAACGGGGCCATCGGGCCGGCCAGTAGCGGGAACGCCACGTAGTCCTTGAGCAGTTGGCGGCGGGTCTTGCGCCAGATCTGGCTCAGTACGTCACGCTTGTCGTCCAGCGAGATCTCGCCGGCGCGAATGCGTTCGGTTTCCAGTTCGTGCAGCGCCACGCCGTACTGGAACAGCACCATCAACAGGAAGGCGTACACCGGGTTGCCCAGGTAGTACGGATGCCAGCGCTGATCAGGGCTCATCCGCAGGATGCCGTAGCCGATGTCGCGGTCCATGCCGACGATATTGGTGAAGGTGTGGTGGGAGTAGTTGTGCGAGTGCCGCCACTGGTCGGCCGGGCAGGCGGTGTCCCACTCGAAGGTGCGGCCGCGCAGGGCGGGGTCACCGGTCCACTCGTACTGCCCGTGCATGACGTTGTGGCCGATCTCCATGTTGTCCAGGATCTTCGAGATCCCCAGCAGGGCCGTGCCGGCCAGCCACGCCGGCGGGAAGATTCCGGCGAACAACAGGGCGCGGCCGCTGATCTCCATGGCCCGCTGCACCTTGATGATGCGGCGGATGTAGTCGACGTCGGTCTGACCGAGGTCGGCGACCACCCGGTCCCTGATCGCGTCGAGTTCGCGGCCGAAGGCGTCGGCCTGTTCGCGGGTCAGTGTGATGTGTTGCTGTGTCATGGTTTTCCCTTTCAGCTCACAATGCGATCTCGACGTCACCGACGGGCACGGACACGCAGATCTGCACGTCTTCCTCGTCGGCGGTGGAGACCGCTCCGGTGGTCAGGTTGCGCACTGCGCCGCGATGCTTGCGGCGGGTGCAGGTGTGGCAGATGCCCATCCGGCATCCACTGGTCGGGTTCAGTCCGGCGTCCTCCGCCTGATCCAGGAGGGGACGGCCGTCGTCGGTTGCATCAATACCGCTGTCGCGGAAGCTGATTCGCCCGCCCGACGGAACCTCGGGTACCACGAACGGTACCGGGACGAAGCTTTCCGACAACGCGTTGGGGCAGTGTTCGCGCACTGCGTCGACGAGCGCGGGCGGCCCGCACACGTACACGGCGTCGGGATCGGGCATGGCGATCTGCAGGTGCTCGGGACCGAATCGGCCGTCGAGCTCACCGCCGGGTGAGCGGGTGTAGCCGTGCAGCACTCGAACCCCCGTCGCCGCGAGCTCAGATCGGTAGCAGGCCTCCTCCGGGGTGCGGGCGTAATGGACGAAGGCGATCTCGCCGTCGAAGCCCTCGGCCTGCAGGGTCCGCAGCATGGACATCACCGGGGTGATGCCGCTGCCGCCGGAGACGAACAGGATGCGGCCGGGTCGCTCGTCCGGGAGGACGAAGTCGCCCGCCGGTTCGGACAGGTCGACCACCATGCCGGGGCGAGCATGCCGGAACAGGTGGCCGGATACCAGGCCGCCGTCGTGGGATCCGATCGTCAGCTCGATCAGCGGGGAACCCTCGGCGCCGGCCGGTGAATAGCAGCGGGTGTGGCGACGGCCGTCGATCTCCACTGTCAGGTTCAGGTGCTGGCCGGCGCGGTAGCCGGCGACAGCCTCATTCGGGTCGAGGAGCAGGGTGACGCTGCGCGGGGTGGACCGGCGCACATCGACCACCCTGGCTCGCGCGTCGGTGGTCCAAGTCGGGTCCACCAGCTCCGTGTAGCGGTCGACGCCGTGCGGACCGGTGAGCAGATCGACCAGCGGTGAGCGAAGCACCTTCTTGGTCAAAGTTTGAGTGAACATATGTACACTCTGGGGTGTGAAAGTGCACGTCGTCAAGGAATCGGGCCAGTCTGTGGTAGGGTTCACACCAGTGAACAGTCGTACGCCCAGCTCACGCCGTGAGCGTTCGGGGAAGTCACGCTCCCGCGAGACGCCGTCGCGCGAAGAGCGCAAAGAGGCAACGCGCCGGGCCATCATCGCGGCCGCGCTGAAGCTCCTCGACGAACGCAGCTTCGGCGGGCTGAGCCTGCGTGAAGTCACCCGTGAGGCCGGGATCGTGCCCGCGGCGTTCTACCGCCATTTCGAGTCGATGGACGCGCTGGGCCTGGTGCTCATCGACGAGTCGTTCCGCACGTTGCGCGAGATGTTGCGCAGCGCCCGCGCGGGCAAGCTAGATCCGAACCGGGTCATCGAGTCGACGGTGGAAATGTTGGTCGCCGGGGTGGCCGAACAGCGCGAGCACTGGCGCTTCATCGGGCGCGAACGTTCCAGTGGCGTGACCGTGCTGCGCTACGCGATCCGCACCGAGATCCGGTTGATCACCTCGGAGTTGGCCACCGACCTCGCGCGGTTCCCCGGCCTGAACGAGTGGAGCACCGAGGACCTCAACATTCTGGCCAGCCTTTTCGTGAACTCGATGATCATCATCGCCGAGGCCATCGAGGACGCTCACGACTCGGCCGCGCTCGACGAGATCAAGCGCACGGCGGTCAAGCAGCTACGGATGATCACAGTAGGCGTCAACGCCTGGGAGCCCGCTCCCGCAGAAGAAGACGACGAGCAGGCGCCCACACTGTAATTGTTGTACGCATCGGCCGAGTGGCGGTGTTAACAACTGCAGTCTGGGCGCATCGGCCACAAATCGGGTACACCAAAGCCCATGAACAATCCTCGGCCCGCTGTGCTGTTCGATATCGACGGCACTCTCGTCGACTCCAATTACCTGCACGTCCACGCCTGGCAGCAGGCTTTCCACGAGGCCGGTCTGCCGGTCCAAGCGTGGCACGTCCACCGCTCGATCGGCATGGACGGGTCAACATTGGTCGAGGAGCTGTCCAAGGGCGCCGACGACGATGTGCAGAAGCGGCTCAAGGATTTACACACCCGCCACTACGAGGCCAGCGGCGACCTGCTGAAAGCTCTGCCCGGTGCGCGCGACCTGCTTCAGCGGGTGGCGGACCTGGGCTTGCAGGTCGTGCTGGCGACTTCGGCGCCGGACAACGAGCTGGCCATGCTGCGCAAGACGTTGGGATGCGACGAGATCGTCTCGGCGATCACGTCCTCCGAAGACGTCGGCGAGGCCAAGCCCAAGCCGGACATCGTCAACGTCGCACTCGAGAAGGCCGGCGTGACGGCGCAACAGGCCGTTTTCATCGGCGACACCGTCTGGGACGTAGAGGCCAGCGCCCGCGCCGGGGTGCCGTGCATCGCGGTGCTGTCCGGCGGAGTGTCGCGCGGTGAGCTCGAAACTGCCGGGGCCGCAGCCGTTTTCGACGACGCGGAGGAGCTGCTGAAGAACCTCGACTCCTCGCCCGTCGCCGCGCTGCTCTGAGGCGGGTTTTGCCCTCCCCGCCGCCGGGTAGAGACTGCCCATGACGCAGGCGGTGCACCAGCCGAAACGGGCTACGGCACCGGAGGAGCTGGTCGCGCTCTATCGCGATCCGCCCGACGGGCTGCGCGCCAACATGATCCTGTCGCTCGACGGAGCCGCCGCTTTCGACGGCGTGGCCGGCCCGCTCTCGGACACGAACGACCAGAGCCTGCTGCTTGCGTTGCGCTCATATGCCGACGTCGTGCTGGTCGGTGCGGGCACCGTGCGCGCCGAGGGGTACGGCCCGGTTCGCCTGACCACCATGCAGGCGACCGAGCGACGGGAGCGCTGGGGCACCGACGCCATCCCGCCGATAGCGGTGGTCACCCACACCGGCCGTGTTCCGGCATCGCTGTTCGCCGAGCCCGCGCAGAGGCCCATCCTGATCACCACCGCGCTCGCCGCACGGGAGCGTCCGCAGCTGGCTGAGCACGCCGACCTGCTGATCGCCGGGGACAGTGCGGTCAACCTGGAGTCCGCGCTTCGCACGCTGCAGGCCAAAGGCATGCGCCGGATCCTCTGCGAGGGCGGCCCTACCTTGCTCGACGAACTGGTCGCCAATGACCTCGTGGACGAGATGTGCCTGACGATCTCGCCCACGCTCGCCGCGACGGCGACCACCGCCCGGCCGGGAGCACCGGCGTTGACCGTACCGAGGCGCCTGACCCTGGGGCACTCCGTGGTCCTCGAGGACTACGTCTATCTCCGCTACGCCCGAAGCAACGAGAGGCAGGCCGGCACATGAGCGGCGAGGAACTGCGCAGCCGCCGACCAGACGGCGTCGACGACGACACCGTCGAAGCGGTCGGTTCCCTGTCCGAGGCCCTGGAGTACATCGAGCGGGCTCGGGGCCATCTGTATACGTTCCATCAATTGATGGGTCACGCCGATCTGCTACTGGGCGACACGTGCGACAAACTGCGCGACGCCGGCCACGCCGACGTCGCCGATCAGCTGGCTGAGGAGTTGGTCGGTCGTAATGTCCTGTACGGCCGCTGGACCTTTCAGATCGTCGAGGACTTCGATGACAACTACTGGTCATTGCTGCGCGAGCGGGAGCGCGAGGTCCGTAACCAGCTGATGGGCGGCCAACGCCACGTGTTCGAGGCCGAGATGAAAGATCGCCGCCGGACCCACGGCCGCGCGGGTCACGAAGCGAGCCCCTGACGACAATTGTCACCCCAGTCACAAAGCTGTTTTCAGTGCTTTGGCGCGACCCGATCGGGGTACACGCCACAGTCCAGCCTGTCGATCGAGGAGTTCCTACGTGACCAATGCTGCCGCTACCGAGGTGTGGCCCGGTAAGGCCTACCCCCTGGGTGCCTCCTACGACGGCTACGGCACCAACTTCGCGGTGTTCTCCGAGGTGGCCGAGCGGGTGGAGCTGTGCCTGTTCGACGAGGACGGCGCTGAGAACCGCATCGTCCTGCCCGAGGTCGACGGGTTCGTCTGGCACGGATACCTGCCCGGTATCGAGCCCGGCCAGCGCTACGGCTACCGCGTGCACGGACCGCACGATCCCTCCGAAGGCCACCGCTGCAATCCCAACAAGCTGCTGCTGGACCCGTACGCCAAAGCCATCGACGGCCACTTCGAGTGGAACCAATCGCTCTTCGGGTACAACTTCGGCGACCCCGAGAGCCGCAACGACGACGACTCGGCGGCCAGCATGCCCAAGTCCGTCGTCATCAACCCGTACTTCGACTGGGGCGTCGACCGCCCGCCGCAACGCGAATACGCCGACAGCGTCATCTACGAGGCGCACGTCAAAGGCCTGACGCAAACCCACCCCGACATTCCGGACGCAATCCGCGGGACGTACTCGGCCATCTCGCATCCGGCGATCATCGACCACCTGAAGGCAATCGGCGCCACGGCCATCGAGTTGATGCCGGTGCACCACTTCGCCAACGACTCCACCCTGATCGACAAGGGTCTGTCAAACTACTGGGGCTACAACACAATTGGATTCTTCGCCCCGGACAGCAAGTACTCGGCGAGCACTACGCCGGGCGGCCAGGTGCAGGAGTTCAAGGCGATGGTGCGGGCACTGCACGAAGCCGGTATCGAGGTGATCCTCGACGTGGTCTACAACCACACCGCAGAGGGCAACCACATGGGTCCGACGCTGTCGTTCCGCGGTATCGACAACGCGGCCTACTACCGGCTCGTCGATGACGACAAGCAGTACTACATGGACTACACGGGAACCGGCAACAGCCTCAACGTCGGGCACCCGCATTCGCTGCAGCTGATCATGGACTCGCTGCGGTACTGGGTGACCGAGATGCACGTGGACGGCTTCCGCTTCGACCTTGCCTCCACGCTGGCTCGCGAGTTCTACGACGTCGACCGCCTGAGCGCGTTCTTCGAACTCGTGCAACAAGATCCGACGGTCAGCCAGGTGAAGCTGATCGCCGAGCCGTGGGACGTCGGCCCCGGCGGTTACCAGGTGGGCAACTTCCCGCCGCAGTGGACGGAGTGGAACGGCAAGTTCCGCGACACCGTCCGCGACTTCTGGCGCGGCGAAGACGCCAGTCTCGGCGAGTTCGCCTCGCGACTGACCGGTTCGGCCGACCTTTACGAGCACACCGCGCGCCGGCCGGTCGCCTCGATCAACTTCGTCACCGCCCACGACGGCTTCACGTTGCGAGACCTGGTGTCTTACAACGACAAACACAACGAGGCCAATGGCGAGGACAACAACGACGGGGAGAGCAACAACAACTCGTGGAACTGCGGAGTGGAGGGACCGACGGACGATCCCGAGATCAATGCCCTGCGAGATCGTCAGCAGCGCAACCTGGTTGCCACCACGATCTTGTCCCAGGGCGTTCCGATGATCTGTCACGGTGACGAACTGGGCCGCACCCAGGGCGGCAACAACAACGGCTACTGCCAGGACAACGAGATCACCTGGATCGACTGGAGTTCGGCCGACGACGAACTGCTGGAATTCACCGCGTCGGTCTCGGCTCTGCGGGCGGCCCATCCGGTGTTTCGCCGACGACGGTTTTTCAACGGGCGACCGGTGCGGCGCCGTGGCAGCGAAGGCTTGCCGGACATCTCCTGGTTCCGCCCGGACGGCTCGGAGATGGACGACGAGGACTGGGACTCGGGCTTCGGCAAGTCGGTGGCGGTGTACCTCAACGGCCACGGCATCCCCGATCTGGATGCCCGTGGGCAGCGAGTCACCGACGATTCGTTCGTGCTGTGCTTCAACGCCCACTACGAACCAATCGAGTTCGTGCTGCCGCCCGGCGAGTTCGGCAAGGCTTGGCAGCCCGTCGTCGACACCGCGGCGGGCGCGGGGGAGATCGACGATGCGGCGGTGGCGAAAGCGTCGACACCGGTGCGGGTCGAGGCCCGCTCGATGGTCGTGCTGCGGGCGTCGGAGTAGGCCGCCGACGCAAACAGCGGATCATGGCCGATCCCCTCCCCTCCGGGGGACCCGCCATGATCCGCAGCAGCGCTGGGCCGATTATCCCAATCTCCGAACGCGCGCTGCGCAGTTTTCACCAACTTGGATTCAAGATTTTCGGCGACCCAGCAAACGCGTCGTCATTCCGTGACGGGGTATAGCGAGTCACCATCCTCGGGGGTGCCGCTGACCTGACCGTGGTGCGCGCGATCAGCCGGAGTGTCATCGGGTTCGATGTCGTCGATCGCGTCCGGTTCTTCCTCGCCGAGCTTTGCGTCCAGCGATTCGCCCTGGCGCTCCTCACGCGCGGTCATGCCGAACTTGGTCGCCCCACTCCAGCCGTCGGGTGGGTCGACGACCTCGTCACCGTCAGCGTTGCGCACCTCGTCGGAGTCGAGCGACTCGGTTCCGCTCAAAGTGTCGCCGGGGCCGCCCTCTTCGGGGAAATCCGCTGGATTGGTCATGCGAATGGCGTGCCCTGCGGTCCGGATGGCTAAACGGTCGGCACCGTCATCGAGGCGCTCGCCACATCGGCCACAACGATGGACCACCCTCGGGCAGCGCGAGTTCCCCGGTCACCTCGAAGCCGAACCGTTGGTAGTACGGGATGTTGTCGGGGTTGCTGGACTCCAGGTAAGCCGGGGCGTATTCGGCGTCGCACCGATCCAGCCGGGAGCTCATCAACGCATGACCAAAACCGCTGCCGCGCACTGCGGGGTCGCTGCCGATGATGCCCAAATACCAGTGCGGCTCCTCGGGATGATGCTCCTTCATCAGGTCGGTGACCAGCCGGCCGGCCGCCAGCCGGCCCCGAAATGCCCGGATGACGCCGGGCAGCATTGCCAGCTGCTCGCGCGGTGACTGCTGCCAGCCGCCGGGCGGGTCCCACAGCGCGGCCGCCGTGATGCCGTCCTCGGACACCGCCACCTCCGCGCCGCGCCCGGCCAGAAAGTGGTGGCGAGTCAGGGCACTGAACAACCCCGGCAGTGCGGCCTTGCGGCGCGTGGTGTCGGGTTGTACCCACGCCATCACCGGATCGTCGTGGAAGGCTCTGGCCAACACCCTCGCCAATGCCGGAATGTCGGCCCTGCGGGTGGGACGGACATCGATGGACACCACTGCAGGCTAGTCACTCAAATTAAGCGCAGCCTGGCGCTGCGACCACTCCCACAACCGGGCGGCCTGCTCGGGGTCGACCGCCCAGGGCGCGTACCCGCCCTCGACACCGTCGACCATCGCATCGGCGATGCGGCAGTCCTCGAGATAGAGCCCGCCACGCGCGTCGAGCTCGGGACTGGTCGCCGCCCACACCGTGGTCGCCGCACCGTGCTCGACGTCGGTCACCTCGAGATTGGCCAGGGTGCCGCCCGCACTGAAGTCATCACGGGTCATGTGCCGGGCCAGGTCGGTGAACACCACCCCGGGATGCACCGCGAACGAGTGCACCCCGCGCGGTCCCCATCGCCGCTCGGCTTCGACGGCGAACAGCACATTGGCGCTCTTGCTCTGCCCGTAGGCCTGCCACTTGTCATACGAGCTCTCGTCGCCGTAATTCGGGTCACCCCAGCGGATTCCGCTGAGGTGGTGTCCGCGGCTACTGAGGTTGATGATCCGGGTGCCCTCACCGAACACCTCGGCCATCTCGGTGGTGAACACGAAATGGCCGAGATGGTTGGTGCCGAGCTGCATTTCGTAGCCCTGCACGGTGCGCGTCAGCGGTGGTGCCATCACTCCGGCGTTGTTGATCAGCACGTCGATACGGTCGTGGCGCGCGGCGATCGCCTCGGCTGCGCCGCGCGCCGAGCGTAGATCGCCGAGTTCGAGCTGCACGGTCTCACAGTCGATTGCCACCCGTGTCTTGTCCAGATCGCGTACGGCGGCGACGATCTCGGCGCCGGCGGCCTGCATGGCACGGGCGGTTTGCAGCCCTAGTCCGGTCGAGGCACCGGTGATGACCACCGTGCAACCGGTCAGGTCGATGCCGGCCAGAACCTCGGCGGTGGTGCTCATGCTGGGTCTCCCGTCTCGCTGGCCGCGGACCGCCACACCGGGGGGCGGTTCTCCCGCCAGGCGGCCGGCCCCTCGGCCGCGTCCGGGCCGCCCATCAATTTGAGATGCACCGTAGTCTCCTCGGCCGCCACCGCGTCGACGCCCATCTCACTCCACAGCAGCCGCTTGCTGTAGGCCACCGAGGCGGGATTCGCGTTCAGTGCGACATCACCGGCCAGCTCCAGCGCCGCGGGCAGTACCGCGCCGGGGGGCAGCGCACGACTGGCGATCCCCAGTGCGGCCGCCTCCCGGCCGGTGAAACCGCGGCCCGTGAGCAAGACGTCGGCTGCCACGGCCAGGCCGACGGCACGCTTGAGGGTTGAATGCACGGCGCAGTCGCCGACCATGCCGCGGAGCACCTGCGGAATGGCGAGTTTGGCATCCTCGGCCACCAGCCGGATATCGCACTGCAGCGCCACGGTCAGCCCGATGCCGATCGCGGGCCCGTTGATCGCGGCGATCACCAGCTTGCGCACCCGCCAGGCCGGTGGCTGCACCGGCGAGGCGTTGAAACCCTCCTCGGGACGCTCGAACGCGGCGGCCTCGGCCGTCATGTCCGCGCCGGCACAAAAGGCCCGGCCGGCGCCGGTGATGACGACAGCACGGACCGCGTCATCGGAGTCGCACCGGCGGTAGGCCTCGCCGAGCTGGCGGGCGGTGTCAGGTGAGAACGCGTTGAGCCGTTCCGGGCCGTCCAGGGTGATCAGGGCGACGCCGGAGTCGTCGACGTCGACGCGGACTGTGGTCGGGTGGCTCACTGGGTACTCCGTTCTGCTCAGCCGAGGACCGTGGTGATGCCCAGTGCCATCACGCACACCACGACGACGACAGTGGTGCTGCCGTAGACGATGGTCCCGGCACGGCGCATCGCAAACCGGCCCATCAGCTCGCGGTCGCGGCCGAGCCCGATCATCGCGACCATCAACGGCACCAGAAGGACCGCGTTGAGCACCTGGGTGCCGACCAGGATTGCGACCAGCGGTGCGTTGGGGGCCAGGACGATGAGAGCGCCGACCACGGTGACGACCCCGTACGTCACGTAGAACGTGCGGGCATCGCGATAAGGATCGTCGATCGCGGCTTCGACGCCCGCGTATTCGCAGACGGCGTAGGCCGTCGACAGCGGCAGGATGGATGCGGCCAGAAATGCGGCACCGATCAGACCGATACCGAAGAGCTTTCCTGCGGCCTCGCCGGCCAATGGTTGCAGGGCAATCGCCGCATCGGCGGCGTCGGTGATGTCGCGCCCGTCGCGGTGCAAGGTCGCCGCGCAGGCGACCACCACGAAGAAACCGATGATGCCCGTCAGCACCGCGCCGGTGATCACGTCCACCCGTTCCAGCGGAAGGTCGTCGGTGCGAAGTTTCTTGTCGACGGCGTAGGACTGCATGAACGACAAACCCCACGGCGCCAACGTGGTACCCAGCGTGGCCGTGATGATCGCGATCGCGGATCCGGTCATCGGCATCGTCGGAACGAAGGTCCCGTGGAGTGCGGCTGTCCAGTCGGGTTTGGCCAGAAGGCCGGAGGCGACGTAGGCCAGAAAGACCGTCGACAGCGCCAGCAGTAGCCGCTCGACGCGGTGAAAGCTGCCGCGCAACACCAGAAGCGAGACAGCCACCGCTGCGGCCGGCACGCTGACGTATCGGCTCACACCGAACAGTTCGAATCCCGCTGCGATACCGGCAAATTCCGCGCATGTGGTGCCGATGTTCGCGATCACCAAGGCGGCCAAGATGGCCGCGCCCACGCGAACGCCATAGCGCTGCCGCACCAACCCGATCAAACCCTGGCCGGTGACCACGCCCATCCGGGCGGCAAGACTGTGGAAGACGATCAACGCGACCGTGGACAGCAGCAACACCCACAGCAGCTGATAGCCGTGCCGCGCACCGAGTACCGAGTAGGTGGTGATCCCGGCCGGATCGTCATCGGAAAGGCCGGCCAGCAGGCCCGGCCCGACCACGGCCAGCATTGCGCCCGACCACGCGGTGGTGCGGCCGAGTGCTCTCACCACGCCGCCCGCCCGGGGCGGCGGCGCGGCCACACCCGCGAGCGCAGGAACCGTCGGCCCAACAGAGCCGGCGCGTGTTCCAGTCGTCGGCGCCACTGGTCAGCGTGCGCCTCGGGCATCGCCGCCACGATCTGCGCGGCATCGGTGCCTGGCAGAGCGCGCAATACCCGTTCGCCGACCACCGGGTGGGCGGCACGCACCACGTCGGCGGCGGCACCGGGGCCTTTGGCCGCCAGTATCTCGGCCGCCGACTCGGTGTCGACCCGACTCACCAGTGCAGCCAGGCCGCGCGCGTCGAGATGGTGCACGGTCGAGCGCCCGCAGGCGAGCTGGGCTGCGTGACCGCGTTCGGAGGTCAGGTGCACATCGGCCCAGTCGATGACGTCACGGTCGGTGCGCGCGATGAATGACTCGACTCCGAGGCGTCGCAGCACCGCGCCGAAGCCCACCTCCACGCCGACGAGTTCGATCCGGCGGGCAGCGTTGCGAGTCAACACCACGTCGGCGACCCGGGCCAGCCGCTGCCCCACCACGTCGACGACCTGGGTGTCCAATACGTCGCGCACCAACAGGATTTCGTGCTCGCGAAGCCGCACATCCGAGTACCCGCCGTCATCGGCGATGACGATGTGGTTCCGCTCGAAGCTCATCACCGGTTCCCACGGCACCAGCACCGGGGCCTCGTGGTGACGCCTGATCAGCAACCGCTCGACGAGATGCCGGCCAGATGGCTGTCCCAGGCTCACGGTCAGGTCGGCCAGGCTGCCGATCACCCGGCCACCCGCCGCCCGCACCTCTTGACCGGTTATCCGGCTGAGCAACAGCACGGTGGAAGCATGCCTGATCTTCTGATCCCATGGCGGGTCATTGATTAATGCAGCTGCATGAAGTTATGATCGCGGCGCCTTAACGCCGCCGACCTGAGGACGACACCATGTGGGACTTCGAGACCGACCCCGAATACCAGACGAAGCTCGACTGGGTCGAGGAGTTCATGCGCGAGAAGCTCGAACCGCTCGACTTCGCCCCGTTGGACCCGTACGAGAAGACCAATCCTGCGGTGTTGCGGGTGCTGCGCCCGCTACAGGAGGCGGTCCGCGAGCAGGGCCTGTGGGCTGCGCATCTGGGCCCGGAGCTGGGCGGCCAGGGTTATGGCCAGGTCAAGCTGGCGCTGCTGAACGAGATTGTCGGCCGATCTCGTTGGGCACCTTCGGTTTTCGGGTCACAGGCACCGGATTCCGGGAACGCGGAGATCCTCGCCATGTTCGGCACCGACGAGCAGAAGAAGCGCTACCTGCAGCCACTGCTCAACGGTGAAATCTCGTCGTGCTATTCGATGACCGAACCGCACGGCGGTTCGGATCCAGGCCTGTTCACCACGCATGCCGAGCGCGACGGTGATGAGTGGGTGATCAACGGCGAGAAGTGGTTCTCATCGAATGCCCGCAACGCCAGCTTCTTCATCGTCATGGTGGTCACCAGCCCGGAAGCCCGCACGCATCAGAAGATGTCGTTGTTCATCGTGCCGGCCGAGACCCCAGGCGTCGAGATCATCCGCAACGTCGGCGTCGGCGGCGAGTCCGACGATCGGGCCGGGCACGGCTATATCCGCTACAACGACGTCCGGGTGCCGGCCGACCATGTGCTCGGCGGCGAGGGGCAGGCGTTCGCGATCGCACAGACCCGGCTCGGTGGCGGCCGCGTACACCACGCGATGCGCACAATCGCATTGGCTCGCAGGGCTTTCGACATGATGTGTGAGCGGGCGGTGTCGCGCCAGACCCGCCGCGGTCCGCTTGGCGACTACCAGATGACGCAGGAGAAGATCGCCGACAGCTGGATTCAGATCGAGCAGTTCCGGCTGCTGGTGCTGCGTACCGCGTGGAAGATCGACAAGTACCACGACTATCAGAAGGTGCGCCGCGACATCGCCGCGGTGAAGGTCGCCATGCCGCAGGTGCTGCATGACGTCGTGCAGCGGGCGATGCATCTGCATGGCGCACTGGGGGTTTCCGACGAGATGCCGTTCGTGAAGATGCTGGTGGGTGCCGAGTCGCTGGCGATCGCCGACGGTCCCACCGAGGTGCACAAGCTGACCGTCGCCCGCCGCACGCTCAAGGAGTACGAGCCCGTCGACACATTGTTTCCGTCGCAGCACATCCCGACCCGGCGCGCAGCGGCCCAAGCAAAGCTGGCCGAGCTGCTCGAACACGAGGTCGCCGAGCTGTGATGGCGCGGTAGATGGCCGCCGACACTTCGGCCAATCTGGTGGCGACGGCCGAGCGGCTGTTCGCCGAACGCGGCGTCGACGCGGTCAGCCTGCGCGAGATCGCCCGCGAGGCCGGGGCCCGCAATGTGATGGCGGTGCAGTATCACTTCACCGACCGCGCCGGAGTGCTGGCCGCGATCGCCGACAAGCACCTGCCGGTGGTCGACGCCCGCCGCGATGCGCTGCTGGACGGCATCGAGAGCGAGCCATCGATGCGGGCGATGGCTTCGGCCCTGGTCCGGCCCCTGGCAGCGAAGCTGGCCGACCCGGACGGCGGCCCGGCGTTTCTGCGCGTCCACGCCGACCTGCTCAACCGTCCGGTGCCCTCGTTCGACCTCACCGGGCGCTCCGGCAGCCTGCAGCGCTGGCGGGCTCTGCTCGAGCCGACACTCGACCCGGTGGCCATCACGCTCCATCCGCGACTGGGCGCGCTGGTGTATGCGGCGGTGGAGTTGGGTCGCCGCGCGGCTACCGCGCCGCATGCCGACGACCGGCTGTTCACCAGCCATCTCGTCGACACCGTCACCGCGATGCTGGCCGCGCCGCTGTCAGAGGAGACCCGCTCGCTGGCCAAGGAGCGGCAGGCCCGCCGGTCGCGCCGTCATCTATCCGTTCGGTAGGTCACGGTGTCGAGCAAGAGCAGTCGCGACACGTCTTCGTTTACCGCCTCGTCCGATGCGCGGAGCCGCCGGACCGGCCCTCAAGACCGGACGATCGCCAGCCCCTCCTGAACCAGGGTGGCGGTCAAGATCCGGTCGGCGTCATAGAGGTTCAGGCTCACCAACCCGCGGCCGCGGGCGGCGGCCGGCGAACGCGATTCCAGCAGGTTCCACTGCCCGGTATCGATCGGTCGATGGAACCAGATCGACGAGTCGGTGGTGGCGGTGCGGTGGCTGCGGTCGACCATCGAGTTGCCGTGCACCTGCAGGACCGGATCGATGCCGTAGATGTCGGTGACATAGACCGCGGCACAGGCGCCAAGCCACGCCGGACCTTCCAGCGGCACCGTGACCCGCCACCACAGCCGGCGCACGAATTCGCCTGTGCTGCGGTCATCCTCGTAACGGATGTCGATCTCGTCGAGCGGCAGCGACGGTGCCGGCCCGATTGGGCCGGTGGCGGGAAGCTGCTCAGGATCGCCTGGCGCCGGCAAGTGGGCGGCATGCTCGGGTCCGTCGGCCGCAGCCGAGAACGAGACGGTCGCAACCGTCAGCATCCGGCTGTCCTGGCGGGCCAGCACGCGTCGTGATGCCGCGGTGCGCCCGTCGTAGACGTGCTCGACGTCGTAGTGAACCGGTGCGCCGGCGTCGCCGCCGCGCAGGAACTGCACGTGCAGGCTCGTCGGTGCTTTGTCGGCGTCCACGGTGTGGCAGGCCGCGGCCATCGCCTGGGCGGCGAGATGGCCGCCGTAGGCGCGTTTGTCCGGCGGCCCGCTCGCCGCGCCGACGAATCCGCCGGCCTCGTCGAGGCCGACCGTCAGCAACCGTGCCAGCTCGCTCATACGGATCCGGTTGTCACGGTGCCGGATTCGACCAGGGCGGTGATTTCGCCGTCGGTCAGCCCGAGCTCGGCCAGCACGGCCGCGGTGTCGTCACCCAAGGCGGGCGCGGGCTGTGGTGCGACGTGCTCACCGTCGACCGACATCGGCAGTCCCGGCGCCAGGTAGCTGCCGATTCGGGGTTGCTCCAATACGCTGAACAACGGGTTCTCCGTCACGCGCGGGTCCCGGGCAACTTCGGCGAAGTCCAGGTAGCGATCCCACAGCACCGAACTGGCCGACAGCGCCGCGGTCACCTCGTCCGCGGTGTGATTACCGAACCACGGCGCGAACAGGCCGGTCAACACGGCGCGATGCTGATAGCGCTGGCCCTCGTCGGTGAAGTCCGCACCCAGCGCTTCGGCAACGGCGGCAACAGCTTTCGTGGTTCCGGTGAGCTCCGCGAGGTCCCGGAAGTGCCGGTTGGTCAGCGCGACCAGCATGAAGGTGGCCCCGTCGCTGCTGGTGTAGTTCTCGCCGTATTGGCCATAGATCGAGTTGCCCAGGCGCGGCCGCTGCTCGCCGGTGACCATCGGCTCGGTGAGGAATCCGAGGTTGGCCGCGGTAGCAAGCGCGACGTCGTCCAGCGGCAACCGAATGCGGCTGCCCGCGCCGGTGCTGTCCCGGCGGCGCAGCGCCGCCACGATCGCCAGTGCGGCATAGAGCCCGCAGCTGACATCCCAGGCGGGGAGCACATGGTTGACCGGACCGCTCTGGGCCGCCGACCCGGTGACCATCGGAAATCCCGTCGCGGCGTTGACGGTGTAGTCCACGCCGGTGGATCCGTCGCCGCGTCCGACCACTTCCAGGTGAATGAGGTCGGGGCGGACGGCGCTGAGTTCTTCATATGAATGCCATTGCCGACCAGCCACATTCGTGATCAGGACGCCCGTGTGGGCGATCAGCCGGGCAACCAGCTGCTGCCCTTCCGGCGAGCGCATGTCGGCAGCCACCGAGCGTTTGCTCTTGTTCAGGCCGGCCCAATAGATGCTCATCCCGGCGTCGGTCAGTGGCCAGCGCTTGTAGTCGGCGGCTCCGCCGACCGGGTCGACGCGGATGACTTCGGCGCCCAACTGGGCCAGGGTCATCCCGGCCAGCGGCACGGCCACGAAGCTGGAGATCTCGACGATGCGGACGCCGGCCAGCGGCAGGTCAGGCGTATCGGTCACCCGACGAGTATGGCGGGTGACCTCCTCACCACACCGCGACGGGCACGCCGAGGCAGAACAGCATGAGGGCGAGCAGGAACCAGCCCGCGCCCTGCCAGATCGGCCAGGTGCCTTCGGCTCGCCAGACGCGGTAGGTCTGAACCAGGGCACCGACGCCGCCGACGAACAGGATGGCCGGTACCAGGACGCCCGCGACCCGCGAGTGCCACAGCAGCGTCGCCGCGAATGCAAGACCGGCAACCACCACGACGGCGACCACGTAGGTGACCGCAGCACGAAAGGCCGCCGGGTCGCGCCAGCGCTTTTCCACGTCATTGCGGTTCATGTTCATCGCACTTCCAGGGTAGGACGGGTTGAACGCCGATGCGAGCGGTTGGCAACCTCGGTCACGGGGTAGTCCGGCCACCATGACGCATCCAACAGACGACCAGAGCGAAGCGGATGTCGACGAGGACCCGAAGGTCGCCGCGTCGCGGGCCGGTAAAGACGGCGACGACGGCACCTACGTCGGCGAAACGGGCCCCGACGACTCGTTCGACGCCGGCGAGAGCGGAGCGGAGGCCCGCGCCGAGGGCGGAGGTTAGTGAGAGGATCGGCCCATGCGCCTGCTGCTGCTGGCCGACACTCACATTCCCAAGCGCGCCCGCGATCTGCCGCCCCAGGTGTGGCAAGAGGTCGAACAGTGCGATGCAGTCATCCACGCCGGTGACTGGGTCGCCGTGGGCCTGCTCGACGTGCTGGCGGCGCGCGCCAAGCGCCTGATCGCCTGCTGGGGCAACAACGACGGGCCGGAGCTGCGAGCTCGGTTGCCTGAGTGCGCCGATGCGACGCTGGACGGACTGCGCTTCACCGTCGTGCACGAAACCGGCGCGGCATCCGGGCGGGAAGCCCGCATGGCGCAGCAATACCCACACACCGATGTCCTGGTGTTCGGCCACAGCCACATTCCGTGGGACACCACCGCCAGGACCGGCCTGCGGCTGCTGAACCCGGGATCGCCAACCGACCGGCGCCGTCAGCCGTTCTGCACCTACATGACCGTCGTCACCCGGCCGGGCGCGCTTGCCGAGGTAGAGCAGCACCGGATCGAGAAGACTTAGCTCTGCAACAGAGGTAAGTTGGCGTGGGTGAGCCTTCGCACCGATCTCGTCGCCGACCTGTTCGGCACGGTCGGCAGATTCCGCCGCACCGTCCGCCGCGCCGCGGGGACCTCCTTCGTGGGAGTCACCGAATCGCAGGCCGAGCTGTTGCGCCTGGTCGGTCGGCAACCGGGGATCTCCATCAGCGCGGCCGCCGCCGAGCTCGGGCTGGCTGCCAACACCGCCTCCACGCTGGTGTCCAAGCTGTCGACCGAGGGGCTGGTGGCGCGTACTCCCGATCCCGACGACCGCCGCGTCGGTCGCCTGGAACTCACCCCGCCGGCACAGAAGCTCGCCGACGCATCCCGGGCCGCGCGGCGCGCGGCGCTGGCCGAAGCCCTCCACGAGCTCGACCACGATGACACCCGGGCCTTGGCCGACGGGATCCGGGTGCTGACGAAGCTCACCGCCAAACTGCAGGAGAAGCGATCATGACCGCGCCCGCGATCGACTGCCAGAACCTGATCCACCGCTACGGCGACTTCACCGCCGTCGACGATTTCACGTTGCAGGTGCAACCCGGCGAAACCTTGGGACTGCTGGGCCCCAACGGGGCCGGCAAGACCACGGTCGTTCGGGTGTTGACGACGCTCACCCCCGTGCAGCACGGACGAGTGGAGGTATTCGGACTCGACTCACGCCGCGACACCATGGATATCCGGTACAACCTGGGCTATGTGCCGCAACAGCTTTCGATAGAGCCGGCGCTGACCGGGCGGCAGAACGTGGAGTGGTTCGCCAGGCTGTACGACGTGCCGCGCTCAGCGCGCAAGCGCCGAGTAGACCAAGCGCTGGCGGCCATGCAACTGATCGACGTCGCCGACCGCCTGGCCAACACCTACTCCGGCGGGATGGTTCGCCGGCTGGAGCTGGCCCAGGCCCTGGTGAACCAGCCGTCGCTGCTGATTCTGGACGAACCGACCGTGGGTCTGGATCCCATTGCCCGCGATGGTGTTTGGGCGCAGGTACAGAGCATGCAGCAGGAGTTCGGGATGACGGTGCTGCTGACCACCCACTACATGGAGGAGGCCGACGTGCTCTGCGACCGGGTGGCGCTGATGCACCACGGCAGGCTGCGGGCGGTCGGAACCCCCGCAGAACTCAAGGCGAAAGTCGGTCCGGAGGCGACCCTGGAGGATGTTTTCCGGCACCATGCGGGATCCGGGCTCGACGACACCGCAACCCAGTCCGGCCTCGGTGGGATTCGGGCCGGACGGAAGGCGGCCCGCAATGCCGGTTGACTCCGCTGCCGAAACCCGGCTGTTGCGGGCGCCCCGCGGGTGGCGTCGGGCGCCCAGCTTGGCCGCCCGGATGCAGACGTTCGCCTGGGTCGAGTTGCAGAAGCTGCGCCATGACCTCACCGAGCTGCTCACCCGGACGGTGCAGCCGGCGTTGTGGCTGTTGATCTTTGGCACCACGTTCAACCGGTTGCACGTCATCAACACCGGGTCGGTGCCGTACCTGGAGTTCCTGGCGCCCGGCATCATCGCCCAGTCGGCGCTGTTCATCTCGATCTTCTACGGCATTCAGATCATCTGGGACCGCGACGCCGGCATCCTGGCCAAGCTGATGGTGACCCCAACCCCGGCGTCGGCGTTGGTGACGGGCAAGGCGTTCGCCGCCGGAGTGCGTTCGGTGGCGCAGGTAGTCGGTGTGCTGGTGTTGGCCTACGTCATGGGTATTCAGATGACGCACAACCCGTTGCGGATCGTGGCCGCCATGGGAGTGGTGATGCTCGGGTCGGCGTTCTTCGCGTGCCTGTCGATGACGCTGGCCGGCCTGGTGCGCAACCGGGACCGGCTGATGGGCATCGGGCAGGCCATCACCATGCCGTTGTTCTTCGCGTCGAACGCGTTGTATCCGGTCGCGGTCATGCCGGACTGGCTGCGATGGCTGTCGCGGGTGAATCCGCTTTCCTATGAGGTGGATTCGCTGCGCCTGCTGCTGGTGGGCATCCCGTCCGCGCATCCATGGCTCGACCTCGGTGTGCTGGCGCTGGCCGCGGTGGTCGGCATCGCCGCGGCGTCGGGACTGCTGCGCCGCCTAGTGCGCTAGCTCGTCGAAGCGGAACACCGCGAGAGTGCCTGCCAGCGCCTCGAATTCGTCGGGCGTGCCTTGCTGCACCAGACCCGAGCGCTTGGCGAACATCACCCCGACGGGAACTCGTTCAGGGAACGCTCGCAGCACCGGTTTGGCTTCCTCGGCACCGAGTTCGACGATTTTGACCCGCTGGGAGCGGCGGCCGCGGCTCAGCGTGCCGACGCCGGCCGCCTTGGCGTTGCGCGCCCAGTCGGCACCGGGATAGCCGGCCACCGTGTAGAAGCCGCCCTCGAAATCGAAGGGAGTCATCGGCGTGCTGCGCAGTTTGCCGGACTTGCGACCGGGAACGGTCAGCACATAGGCGGGTCCGGTGTGCAGTCCGAGCTTCTGCACGGCCATCATGAATCGGTTCATCGGCTTGAGCCAGCGGGGTGGTTGTGGGCTGGTCATGACATCTCCTTGGTGAACAGTTCGGTGTTCTCACCGGCCCATTGGGCGAAGGTCGTGGCGGGGCGGTCGAGGATCTTCTCGACGTCGTGGGTGACCAGCGCGGGCGAGGTCACGGTCTCCGCCAGCATCGCGATGTAGGCGTCGGCGAACTCGGCGGGAAATCCGTTGTCGATGAAGCGCCGCCGCACGAACTCCGCAGGGACCTCCTGATAGCGCAGTGGCCGGTGCAACACCGTGCCGAGGATGTCGACGAGCTCGGCGTTCGTCAACGACTGCGGGCCGGTCAACGGAACTCGCTGTCCGACGAGGTCATCGGTCAGCAGGGCATGCGCCGCGACGGCAGCGATGTCGGCTTCCGCGATCGGCGCGATGGATGCCGAGGCGTACGGGCCGCCGACCACGTCGCCGGCACGGATCTGTGCCGCCCACATTCCGGGGAAGTTCGTGGCGAACACCGTGGGCCGCAGGCTCACCCACGGCAAACCTGACCCCGCGGCGAGCTGTTCGCACTCCCGGTTGCGGTCGCCACGGTACCGCGACGGTTGCCGATCATCGTCATCGTCGGCGTTGATCGCTGACAGTGCCACGAGCTTGCCGACGCCGTGGCGGTGTGCGGCGTCCACCACGTCGGCCAGCGAGGGGCCGAGCGCGCGGGAGTTGAGGAACACCGCCGAGGCACCTCGCAACACCACCTCGGACACTTGTTCGACTCCGGCCGGCAACCCGGCCAGGCCCGGACGACGGGTCACCGCCCGAACTCGGGCGCCCGCCTTGAGTAATTGCTCGATGAGCGGCCGGCCCACGTTGCCAGTCGCTCCGGTTACCACGATCGTCATGTCGAGTCCTTTCTGTGGGTTACAGACAAGGACGGGGCAACCTCCGGAAAAGTGACACCCCGCAGCGGTAACTTTTTGCCATGCCGATTCGTCGTCTATGACATGAGCGATCCGCTTGCCGGCCTTTTGCAGGCCCATCGCCCGTACCTGATCAATCTGGCCTACCAAATGGTCGGCGACATCGGTGATGCGGAAGACATTGTGCAGGAAGCATTCCTGCGGCTCTCGCAGTCGGAACTGGACGGCATCGACGATCCGCGCGGCTGGCTCACCGTGGTCAGCAGCCGACTCTGTCTGGATCAGGTGCGGTCGGCCCGGCACCGACGAGTGGCCGCCGTCGAGACCGAGCTGCTGGAACGGCGGACGCCGCTGAACCACAGCGCCATGCCCGACCCCGGTGAGCGGGTCACTCTCGACGACGAGGTGCACGACGCGCTGTTCGAGGTGCTGGGCCGGCTCACTCCGCCCGAGCGGGTGGCGTTCGTCCTGCACGACGTCTTCCGGGTGCCGTTCGACGAGATCGCACAGACCGTCGGCCGTCCGGCCGCGACGTGCCGTCAGTTGGCTCGCCGCGCGCGCAGCAAGATTCACGCGGTCGCGCCCATCAGCGCCGTGGTCGACGACACCGAACACCATCTGGTCACCGAGCGGTTCATCGCCGCGTGCGCCAACGGTGACCTGCACGCGCTCACCGAGGTGCTGGCACCCGAGGTGTGGGGGGTCGGCACGATCCTCGCCGATCCGGCCCCGCCGCCGCAGGTGAACCACGGCCAACTGGCCGTCGGCAGGAACCTGCTGCGCTACCTCACCGGTGCGACAATCGTCAGTGGTCCGGTGGGGCGGCCGGTGGCGCTGGCGTTCAGTGAGCGCCGATTGTTCGCCGTCGTCGTCCTCACGATCCGCGATGGCCTGATCGCCAAGATCGAGGCGACCGCAGACCCCTCTGCACGCTGATGTCCGCGAGCATCATTGCGTGAGCCGGCGACTCAGCCCGGTGGCCCGCGCCGCCCGTCGCCCCACCGCGGCGCGCAGCTGCTCGGCCGAGCCCACCAGCCGCACCTTCGTCTTGGCCCGGGTTACCGCGGTGTACAGCAGCTCGCGGCTGAGCAGCCGCGAATCCGTCGGCGGCAGAAGCACAGTCACCTCGGCGACCTGGCTGCCCTGACTCTTGTGGATCGTCATCGCATGCATGGTTTCGACATCGGCCAGCCGGCTCGTCGCGAACTCCGCCGCACCATCGGATCCAGCCATCACGGCCCGCAGCACCCCGTCGCGCAGCACGGTCACCCCGATGTCACCGTTGTACAGCCGCAGCCCGTAGTCGTTGGCAGTGACCAGCACCGGCCGGCCCGCGTACCACGAAGCCCACAGTGGTGCATCGGTTTCCTCGGCCAGCCACCGTTCGACCTGACGGTTCCAGTACGCCACCCCGTGCGGCCCACGCCGGTGCGCACACAACAGCCTGTGCTGCTCGAGGGTGGCCAGCGCGGCCTGCCCGTTATCCAGCACCGCGGCCTCGCGTAGCCGGATGGCGTGGTGGACCAGCACGCGACGCAGGGCCTCGGCCGGTTCCTCGGTCTCGATCCACTCGATGTGCTCGCCGCCGGCGTTCAGGACATCGATGGCCCGGTTGGCATCACCGACCCGGATCGCCAGGGCCAGCGCCCCGATCGAGGCGCCGAACCGGTGCGGTGTGATCAGCTTGGCCACCGGGGTGTCCCCCCGTGCACTGAGCCCCTCCACCAGATCGGCCAACACGGCACCGGCCTCCACCGACGCCAGCTGGTCTGGATCACCGACGAGCAACAGCCGGGAATCCGGACGGACAGCCTCCACCAGGCGCGCCATCATCGTCAGCGACACCATCGACGTTTCGTCGACGACGACCACATCGTGCGGCAGCCGGTTCTCCCGATGATGCCGGAACCGGGCCGACGTCCTGGGCAGCGGACCCAGCAGGCGGTGCAGCGTGGTGGCGCGCAATCCTTGCAGCCGGGCGCGATCGGCAGGAGCCAGCTTGTCGACCTCGACCTGCACCGCCTCCTGCAGCCGGGCCGCGGCCTTCCCGGTCGGCGCGGCCAGCGCGATCCGCAGCGGTGGCTTGGCCTCGAGCTCCGCCTGCTCGGCAAGAAGTGCCAGCAGCCTGGCGACCGTGGTGGTCTTGCCGGTGCCCGGTCCACCGGTCAGCACCGTCAGTCCCTGAGACAACGCGACCTCGGCGACCCGGCGTTGTTCGTCGTAACCCGCCGGGAAAAGCCTTGCGATGTCCGGCAACCGGCGCTGCGGCCGGGCGGCCGCCAAGGCCAGCACGTCGGTGGCGACTTGCCGTTCCTCGAGCCAGTACCGGTCGAAGTACAGCAGGTCTTCGTCGAGGTGTAACACGGTCGGCGAGCTGAGCAGCGGACTGCCCGCGACGGCAGCCAGCCACTCCCCCGTTTCCGGCCAGGGCAGGCCTTCGATATCGACCTGCTCCTGCACCGCCGCGAGGTCCATACACACCGACCCGCCGCGCACGGCGCGCACCACGAACGCGATCGCCAACGCCACCAGCTCGTCGCGCTCCTTACCGAGCGTCGTCAGTCGTTGTGCGACAAGGACATCGGCGGCATCGATTGCGCCGGCTTCGTTGAAGACCCGTAGGAGGCCGGTGGCATCGACGCACCGCCGCCAGTCGGCCGTGTCAGTCAGCTCGGTAATCATGCCGCCACCTGCGGTCCGTCGAGCAGATCCGACACCGCGACCACCAGTTTCGCGGGCGGCCGCCAGCTGAACACGCCCGCGGGGTGACCGTCGGCGGTGGGCGTGTCCGGGCCGCACATCCCGCGGACGAACAGGTACAACACGCCACCGAGATGGCGGTCCGGGTCGTAGCCGGGCTGGCGCCACCGCAAAAACCGATGCAGCACAACGCTGTAAAGCAAGGCCTGCAGGGGGTAGTCGGAGTGCAGCATCGCCTCCGCCATCCGGGCGCGGTCATAGTCAGCGGCGGACAGCGGTCGGTCTGACTCCCCGAGCCAGTTGGTCTTGTAGTCGATCACGAGGTAGCGATGTCCGGCGCCGTCCGGTATCCGCAGCACCGCGTCGACCGATCCGGACAGGTAGCCGCGCAGGGACTGCGCCCCGAGCGTGCCGCCGCTGAGCCGTTCGACATAGGGCGCCAGCGGATCATCGGGCGGCAAGTGGGTGTGGAGCAACCGGCCGACGTCGGCCAGCCGGAGCCCGGCTCGAACCGCAGCCAGATCCCCACCGGCCAGCGGGAACTCGAAGTCCATCTCGCGCAATCGGTCTCGGAGCCCGATCTGGCGTAAGGTGAGGCCGTCGGCCAGCGGGCCCAGCGGGGTGTCGTGCATGGGCACCAGGGCCGCGGCCAATTCGGCCGCGGCGACGTCCACCGGCCACCACACCGAGTGCCGATCGATCTGGGTCTGCAGCTCACCCATGAGGTCGTCGGCAAACGGGTCGGCGGTCTCGAGCACCGCGTGCACCAGGCTGCCGAATTTGGCGCCGCTGGGCAGGTCGGCCATCGGCGACGGCAGGTCCGCGCCGGCGGGGGGTGTGCTCACCGTGATGTCGGCGACCTCGTCGTCGAGTTGGATCACCTCGGGCTCACTGCCCACCCCGGCCGTCTCCGCGGCGCGGATCAACCCCGAATAGGACGTGCGCCGCCATGTGGTGTCGATGCTGCGGTGAAAGTGCCTGACGCCGAAGTCTTCTCGTGGTGCTTGGCCGGCCAGCTCGACTGCCGGCGCGATCACCGACTCTTCCAGCACCAACCCGCCCGCGGTCTCCCAGTCCCGCAGCAACGCCATTGCGTCGGCGTCGTCAACCCGTTCGGGGTCGCACCGGTCGGGAACCGTGCTCTGTCCGGGGCGGCGCCCCCGCAGCAGGCGCGACAGGCCACCGTTGGGTTCGTCCCAGGACGGTGCCCACCATGCCACCACCTGCGACTGGGCCCGGGTCATCGCGACGTAGGTCAGCCGGGTCTCCTCGCCGGCCGACTCCTGCCTGCCGAGCCGCTGGGCGGTCGCCAGTTCGGGGCTCTGGTCCCCGCCGACGTGCAGGCAACGCCGCTCCTCATCGTGGAATCGGACCAGATCGTCGCTGCGCACATAGCGGTTGAATGTGAAGGGCAGATACACGATCGGGAACTGCAGGCCTTTACTCACCCACACCGTCATGATCTGCACAGCGGCGGCGTCGCTGTCGAGGCGGCGGTTGCGTTCCGGGGCTCCGCTGCGCTCGTCGCGCTGGGTGCGCAGCCAGTCGCGTAATGCGGTGAGGCTGAGGCGTTCCCGATGTGCCACGTCGTGCAGAAGTTGGGTGACGTGAGCGACGTCGGTCATATTGCGTTCGCCGCCGGCCCAGGACAGCACGCGGCGGCCCATCCCCGCCAACTGCGCCGCCTCGAAAACCGCCGCCACGCCGGCTTCGCGCGCATGGTCGGCCCATTGCCGCAACGTATCCGCGATCCGATCGGTCAGCTCGTCGCCGCCCTCGGCGAGGTCTTCGGCGGTCTTGCCGAAGAACATCGTGGTGGCCGCTGCGCGGACCAGCCCGGGCCGATGCAGCTGGTCGAAGGCTTCCAGCAGACTCAACCAGTCGTCGGCGGCCTGAGACTTCAACACGTCGGTGTCACCGGTGTAGACCGCGGGCACGCCGGCGGCCGCCAGCGCGTCGAAGCATGCCCGGGCATCGGCATGGCTTTCGGTGATGACCGCGATCTGATGCGCCCGCAGAGGGTCACCGCAGAAGGTGGCCTTGCTCGCCAGCAGCACCGCGATGTCGGCGGCCAGGTCGGCGGCAATGTGCGTACGCAGAGCGTCCATCCGGATGGTGCGGGTTCCCCGTTGCCCGAAGCTTTCCCGGCTTACCACCCGAAGCCGAAACGGGTCGTTGTGCGGGGCACCCGCCAGCCGGTGACCGTCGTGGCGGGCATGCACGGACAGGACCTTGATATCCGGATCGCCGAGTTCGGCGCCGCCGAGCACCGTCTGCAAGCGGTCGACCAACACCGAGTCGCTGCGCCAGTTCACCCCGAGGGTGCGGCGTTGGCCTGCCGTCTTGGCGGCATACAGGTAGGTGACGATGTCGCCGCCACGGAAGGCGTAGATCGCCTGTTTCGGATCACCGATGAGGATCAGCGTCGACTGACCGCTGAAGGCACGTTCGATCACCTGCCACTGCACCGGGTCGGTGTCCTGGAACTCGTCGACCATCACCACCGACCACCGTTGGTGCATGCGGGTCGCGGCCGGCGAGTCGCTCGACTCCAGCGCATCGGCCAACCTGCCGAGCAGGTCGTCGTAACTCAGAATGCCACGCCGTCGCTTCCGCCGATCCAATTCGGCGAGAACATCATTGGCGAAGCGCACCCGGACCGCAGGCGGCGATCCGGGCGGGGGGTTCAGCGGCCGCAGCTCGGTGCACGGGTTGGCGACCACCTCGCGAGCCAACTTGAGCGCCTCGCCGCGACTGATCGGCGGTTGCTCGCGCTCCTGCCCGAAGTGCCCCAGGTACAGGTCGTCGACGATCTCGGCGACCAACTCGTCCAGGCTCTCCGCGAGCGTCACGTGGGAGTCGGTATCACCGGCAACCCCAAGGGATTTCAATACCAGGTGGCAGAACTGGTGGGTGGTGGCGATCGTCGCGGCGTCGAAGCCGGCCAGCGCGTCGCGCAACCGTCCCCTGCGGTCCATCAGTTCGGCAGCCTCCCCGGTGATGAGTGCGGCCCAGACATCGTTGCGCTGGGCCGACTCCGGGTCGTCGAAGGCGCGCAACGCATCCTGCAGCGCATGGCGCACTCGCTCCCGTAGCTCCTGGGTGGCCGCGCGGCTGAAGGTGATCAGCAACATCTGGTCCAGCGTGGCGCGGCCCTCGGCCACATATCGGGTCACCAGCGCGGCGAGGGTGAACGTCTTGCCGGTCCCTGCACTTGCCTCGAGCACAGTCGTCGACCCGTGTTCCGGCAACGGGCCCAGCAGATCGAATTGCTCCATCACCCACCGTCCTCGGCGCGTAGCAGCGGTGCCCACAGTCGCGCTGCAAAAGCCCCCAGCCTGGTGGTCTCGCCCGGTGCTTCCTCACCGAGGATGGGCTCCGTCAGCAGCGGATCCAGATCCGGCTCGCGGCCCCAGACTCGTTCGATGGCCCGGTCGTCGCGTTCGTACCGCCACTTCTTCCAGGCTTCGCTCCGAGGGTCCTGGCCGCTGATCCGCGCCACCGCCCAGGCATGAGAGGTCTTGATGGGCAGCGGAATCGGTTCGCGTCGGCCGGCGTCATAGATCGCGACCAGGTCGCGCAGCAGGGCGACGGGATCATCCTGCGGTCCCCCCAACACGCGCTCCGCCACCCCGCGCCGCCGCTGCCGGCCGATGCACACCGCGGACCACTGCCCCGGATGCGCGGCGCACAGGGCCAGCATCGGAATCCACGCCCGAAGCAGATGTGGCGCATCGAGTTTGGAAAAGGTCACCTCGAGCAGCCGCCTGCCGAACACGCCGGAGACGGTGCCGGTGAGCCGACGGCCGCCGCCCAGGTCGACGTCGACGTCGTAGGCCTGCGGGGCCCCGGTTCGATGGGCCAGCGCCGCGCCGGCCAGTTCGGCTGCCTGATCCCGTAATTCGCCTGCCATCCGCCAGCCCAGCCGGCCGGGCGGCAAGGCACCCCGGCGCCATTCCGCCTGCCCGGCCCGTTCGGGATCCAATCCGGACAGCATGTCGGTGAGCAACCGCTGGCCGACGGTCCACTGCTGCAAGTTGTCGATCTCGACCGGCATCGCGTCCTCGACGCCCTCGACGTCCCACGGCAACGTCACGTCGAGTGCGGTGAAGAAGCCCTTGACGGGGTTGGCGAAGAACTTCGCCAGATCGGCAAGCGTCACATCGTCGGGGCCGGGTGCCGGCAGTGGCCGCGCCAGCAGGTCGGGCTGTTCGGGGCGCTGGCCGCCGGTGATTGACGCGGCTGCCAGCACGCTCGAATCAAAAGTGAACGGTTCACCGGGCACGCCGAGCGCGCCACGGGTGACATTACGAATGTCGAAGGGCTGCAACGGGTGTCTGATGAGGATCTCGTCACGCACCGGGGCCTCGGTGGTGCGGTCCAGCGCGTCGAGCAGCTCCGCCAGCGGAACCGCGGGCGGGCGCGGCTTCCCGGAGTATTCGTTGGCGCCGGTGTAGGTGATCACCAGCTTGTCGGTGGTCGCACAGATCGCATCCAGCAGCAGCTGGCGGTCTTCGGACCTGATGTCACGCTCACCGGTTTGCGGGTCGCGGGCCAGCGCGTCGTCGCCGTCGACCACCCCGATTCGGGGAAAGACGGTGTCGTCCAAACCGACCAGGCACACCACCCGGTGCGGCACCGAGCGCATCGGCACCATCGTGCACACCGTCAGCGTGCCGGTGCGGAAGTTCGCACGTGTCGGCCGCCCGGAAAGGTGCCGGCCGAGCAGGGCGGTGATGTCCGGCAACCGCAGTCCGATATCGGTGCGTTGCCCGGCCGAGTCAAGCACATCGCCGAACTCGCGCTGGAGCTGACTCATCTGCCAGGCATCGTCACCCGTGGTCAGCGTCAGCAGATCGACACCGTCCTGCAGGGCGGTCAGCCACTGCGCCAACGGTCGTACGCCGCCCAGCGAGTCGACGGTGCGCTGCAATCGACCCACGTACTCGGCCAGCCGGCCCGCCAACTCCACGCTGTTGCTCCCGACGTCGTCGAGGGGCAGCGTGACGTCGAGCCAGTCCTTCGAGTCGTCGGACATCGCGACCCCGGCCAACACCCGGTCCAGGCCGAACCGCCACGTGTTCTGAATGAACGGGATTCCGAACGGGGCGCGGTGTTCGGCGTCGAAGCCCCAGCGGATGTTCGCCTGCTGCACCCAGCGGGTGATGGTCTCCAGGTCGTCGTCGGTGAACGCGAAGCGTGCCCGCACCGGCTCGAGATGTGCGAAGTCGAGCACCTCGGTCGCGGTGACGCGGCTGCCGGCCAGCGTCAGCAGCTTGGCCGCCACCCCGAGCAGCGGGTTGGTCTGGATCAGCGCACGGTCGGCCAGCCGCACCCGGAGCTGATGGGCGGGATGCGCACCCGGCACCACGTCACCAAGGCCGAAGTCCGCGACGATCAGCGGTGCGTAGGTGTCGATGTCCGGGCACATCACCAGGATGTCGCGGGGTTCCAGCGTGCGGTCCTCGGCGAGCAGGCCGAGCAGGACCTCGCGCAGCACGTCGACCTGGCGAGCCGGTCCGTGACAGCTGTGTACCTGCACCGACCGATCGCCGGAATATGAACGTCCCTGCGGCCGTGCGCTATTGGCGGCTATGTCGGATTGCAGCCAGCCCAGCAGGGTGTCCGGGAGGTGACCGTGGCCCAGGAATTCATCGGTGGCCGGCGAAGCCGGCAGGCCGCGCTGCAATTCGCGGACATCGCGACCGAGCGTGGCCAGCAGCGGATGGATGGCGAGCCGATGGCTGGTGTCGTCGCTGCGCGCCACAGTGCCGCGCACGTCACTCAGTGCGGTCCACAGTGCGGCGCTGGGATGCGGCAGCCACAGGTGGACCTCGTGGTGTTCGGCCAGCGCGCCGACGAGTTCGATCTCGGTGCTCGGCAACCGGGTGTGCCCGAACAACGACAACCTGGTCGGTAGGGCAGCTCCCGATTCACGCAGCCGGGCAAGGGTTTTCGTGTGCCGCTCGGACGGTGGGTCGATCCCGATCGCGGCGACCAGTGCGCGCCACAGGTGCGGCTGCCAGCGCAAGTCCGCGTCGAGACCATCGGGCTCACCGGCCAGCCAATCGACCAGTAGCTGTGGACGCTGCCGGGCATAGGAGGCGAACAGCCCGGCGAGCCTGCGCGCCACGGCGTACCGCCGCCCCTGCCGCAGCTCCTTCTCCTCGCCGGTCGCGAAATGTCCGAGGTGGGTGGCCAAGGTTCGGCACCACGGCTCGTCGAGGCTGGCGTCGATGACGTCGAGCAGCGGCCAGGCCATCGCGTCGGCCGACCACGGGTCGTCGTCATCGGTGCCCGCGATCTCACTGATCAACGACGCGGGCGACCGGAACGCGACACCCGCGCAAACGCCTGCGGCGGCGTCCCCTGCGCCGAGAACGTGCGACAACCGCTGACTGAGCCACCGTTCTACGCCGCGGGCCGGTACCACGACCAGTTCCTCGGCGAATGGGTCGGCTTGCGGTACGGCCAGCAGCGCACCGAGGCCGTCAGCGAGCAGGTCCGTTCGCTCGGCGCGGTGCAGGTGCAGGGCCATCGGCAATACCGTAGCCGCGGGGACCGACATCGTCGCCGCGCGAGGGCAGGTTCCGATGACTTTCGCTCCCCGATCGCCTCTGTATGAGTAGGAGGTTTTCACCATGACCGAAATGCATTCACCACCGGAGCAGACCACGGCGCTGGTGACAGGGGCAGGCCGCGGTTTCGGATCGGCGATTGCCGCCGCGCTGATCGACCACGGTCATCAGGTCGTCGGCGTCGCGCGCACCGCCGACACGTTGGCGGGCCTGCGGCGGGTACTAGGTGAGGCGTTCATCCCGGTGGTCGCAGACGCAGCCGACGCGGACACCGCCCGCACGCTGATCGAACGACATCAACCCACGTTCCTGGTGCTCAACGCCGGCGCGACGCCGGCCACCGGCCCCCTTCACGAACAATCGTGGGAATCGTTCAGCCGCAACTGGCACGTCGACACCCAACACGCTTCCACTGGATCGGCGCGGCTTTGCGACTCCCACTGGCGCCCGGCAGCCAAGTGGTGGCCATCTCCAGCGGCGCCGCGCTACGGGGCTCACCACTGAGCGGCGGATACGCGGGCGCGAAAGCGATGATCCGATTTCTCGCCTCTTACGCCGCGGACGAATCCCGCCGCGCCGCCCTCGGCATCCGCTTCGCCGCAGTGCTGCCGCAACTCACGCCCGCCACCGATCTCGGCGCGGCAGGTGTAGCGGCGTACGCCGAGCGCGCGGGCGTCGACACCGCCACGTTCGCAGCGGCATTCGAACCGATGCTCACGCCCGCCATAGTCGGCGCCGAGATCGCACGGTTGTGCGGCGACACCGGCAGCCCCGACGAACTGCGGGAGTACCAACTCACCGGCCACGGACTTCACGCGCTCGCGTGAACAACAAGAACAAGGAAGAGAAGAATCATGTTGCTGGAAAACAAGAACGTAGTCGTCTACGGCGCGGGCGGAGCGGTCGGCGGCGCGGTCGCGCGAGGATTCGCCCAGGAAGGCGCCAGGGTCTTTCTGACTGCACGCAATCTCGACAGCGTCAACACCGTCGCGAAGGAAATCTCCGCTGCGGGCGGCGCCGTTGAGACCGCCGTCGTCGACGCCCTGGACGAGAAATCCGTCACCGAACACCTCGACGCCGTCGTCGCCGACACGGGCGGTATCGACGTGTCGTTCAACGCGGTCGGAATCTCGCCGCGTGGACTGCAGGGAATCCCGCTCGCCGACCTCCCGGTCGACAATTTTCTGCAACCGATCACGACATATGCCCAGGCCCACTTCGTGACCGCGAAATCCGCTGCACGGCATATGATCCCACGAAGATCGGGAGTGATCTTGATGCACACACCCGAACCCGCCCGTCTGGGCCAGCCGCTCGTCGGCGGCATGAGTGTCGGCTGGGCGGCGATGGAAGCGCTCAGCCGCGCGCTGTCCTCCGAATGGGCCCAGCACGGCGTCCGCTCGGTCTGCCTGCGCACCACAGGCATGGTCGAGACACCGGTCATCCACGACGTATACCGGCTGCACGCCGACGCGATCGGCATCCCCAAAGACGAACTCTTCGCCGCCGAGGCGGCGATGACCCACCGCAAACGCCCCACCACACTGGCCGAACTCACAGCGGTCGCGGTATTCCTCGCCTCCGACGGAGCAGCCGCAATGACGGGGACCGTCGCCAACCTGACCGGCGGACTCATCGTCGACTGACCACAAAACACCCCGCGCGAAGGAGCGAAGCAATGAACGATCTACTCGCGACCGCGGTCGCCGCCCACGGCGGGCTAGACCGGTGGAATCGGATCCAGACGATCCGCGTCGACGCCGCCATCTCCGGGGCCTTCTGGCAGATGAAGGGAAAGAGCGACGCGATGCGCAACGTCCACTTAGAGGTGGACACCACACGGGAACGGCTGACCATGGACTTCGTCGGTCAAGACCGGCGGTCGATCTTCGAGCCCGACCGGGTCGTCGTGCAGAACCCCGACGGCACGGTCGACGCACGCGACGACCCGGAGCGGTCGTTCGACGGCCATCAGTTCGAAACGCCGTGGGACGACCTCGATGTCGCGTACTTCACCGGGGAAGCACTGTGGACATACTTGAATACGCCGTTCCTGTTGACGTGTCCGGGATTCGTCTGCGAGGAGATCGCGCCCATCGAGGAAAACGGTGAAACATGGCGGCGGCTGAATGTGACGTTCCCCGAACACATCAAGAGCCACACCTGCGAGCAGGTGTTCTGCTTCGGCCCGGACGGGCTGCTGCGCCGTCACGACTTCACCATCGACATCGTCGACCCGAACACCGAGTCACAACTTCACGCCGCCGACTACCGCGACATTGACGGCATCATCATCCCGGCCACCCGACGGGCCTACACCACCATGGGCGACGACCAGATCGTCCTGGTCGCCATCGACATGGCCGAAATCAGCGTGTGTTGACCCGAGTTTTCGTCCGACACCACGAATACAGCGCGACCGCGCCGACCAACCACTCCGTCGCCCTACGCGACAACACAACACCCACAACAGAATCGGCGGATGATGCACACAATGACCGAGACAAAGACCGGCACCGAGGATTTCGGACGGTTGAGCGAACCGTTCCGCCGTGAGCTGCTCGCCTACTGCTACCGCATGCTCGGTTCGGTCGATGATGCCGAAGAAGTGGTGCAGGACCTCTTTCTCGCCGCCTGGCGGGGATACGACGCGTTCGACGGACGATCGTCTTTGCGTACCTGGCTCTACCGCATCGCGACCCGGGCGTGTTTCAAAGCGCTGGAAAAAAGCAGACGCAGACCATTGCCCGCCGATCTCAGCGCCCCGGAAACAAATCTGGACGCCCGACTAGTCGCGCGAGCTCCGGAGATACCGTGGCTCCAGCCGATACCGGACTTCCTGTTCACCGCCGCACCGGCCGACCCCGCAAGCGTCGTGGAGCAACGACAGACCATGCGGCTCGCGCTGATGGGTGCGCTCCAACAGTTACCACCGCGACAACGAGCCGTACTGATCCTGCGCGACGTCCTGCAATGGCGGACCACCGAGGTCGCGGAATTGCTGGAAATGACACCGGCGGCCGTCAACAGCGCACTGCAGCGAGCGCGAGCTCAAGTTCCAGTCAACGAAAACACTGTGACTGAGCCGACCGAACCGCGCCAGCGAGCCCTGCTCGACCGGTACGTCACTGCATTCGCAACCGCGGACGTCGACCTACTCGTTGCGGTATTGACCGAAGACGCCCGCTGGGAGATGCCGCCCATCGCCACCTGGTTCGAAGGCCGCGACACCATCCTTGCCTTCCTGACCGCACAGATGCGGATTATCGGCCCAACCGAACTGGTCCCCACCTCCGCCAACGGACAACCCGCCTTCGCCGTGTACGCCCGCGGCCACGACGGCACGCGCCACCCACACGCGCTACACGTATTGACAACCACCACCGAAGGCGTCCGCAGGGTCGTCGCGTTCCACGGCTCGGCGCTGTTTCCGCTGTTCGGACGCTGACCAGAGAACGCATGTCCGAGCACGAAAACATCGACCGGCACGACGCCGCGCTGCGCGCAGAGCTGCGGCTGTTCTGCCAACTCATGCTCGGTTCACACGACGCCGCCGACTGCATGGTCCAACAGATCGAGCGTCGTGCACAGGATTGCCATGACGGGCAAGAGAATTGGCCATCGGAACGTCTCCGACTGTTCCGTATCGCCGCCGACGTCTGTGGTGTCCGCGGAGAAGGCAGCCACCGGGACGGTCACGGTCAGCGCCGATAAACGTTTCTCTACACGAGGAGAAGAACCATGCAAATCGGAGTTATCGGTGCCACCGGGACCATCGGCAGCCGAATCGTCACCGAGGCGCTCGACCGCGGCCACCAGGTCACGGCGTTCAGTCGCGACGTCTCCAATATCCAGGACGATCGCGAGAACATCCGATGGAAGAACGTCGACGTCACCGATGCCGGCAGTGTCGCCACAGTCCTACCCGGCCTCGACGTCCTGGTCAGTGGATTTGGAGCCGGCAACGCCGCCAAGGACCCCCTGGGCGCGGTGGCGCAGGCCATCACCGACCCCGGCATCTACGCAAGGGCGGCCGAAGCGTTGCTGACCGCACTGGAAGGCTATTCCCGGGTCAGGCTCATTGTCGTCGGCGGCGCCGCAAGTCTCGAGGTCACGCCCGGACTGGTGTTCGCCGACTCCGACGAACTTCTCAACGCCGCGATCGACGGCTTCGGCCTACCCAGGGAATATGCCGCGGCCATGCGCGGCCACGGCGACGCGCTGAACCTCTTCCGTACCTCCAACCGGCTCTGGAGCTACCTGAGTCCAGCTGTGGAAATAGGTCCCGGCGAACGCACCGGCCGATTCAGGATCGGTGGCGACCAACCCGTCATGGACTCCGAGGGACGCAGTCGCATATCCGCCGAGGACGCGGCGGTCGCTGTTCTCGACGAAGTGGAGCTTCCGCGTTTCGTGCAGCGCCGCTTCACCATCGGCTATTGAGTACGGCACCAGTGTCTGAATCTGCTCGGGCGTGAAGGCTTGTGGCACTTGGGAGTACACGACCCGGGCCACGCTCTTCGTCGCGAACCTGCTCGATAGCGCCACCGCCGAGGGTCCGAGGCGAGCGTTTGGCGCCGCTCTACCGGGGTAGCCGTGCCGCATGGCCGTTACCAGGCTTTCGGGTCCGGTACCCCGATGACAGGAGGCTCCGACGTGGATGGGGAAACCAAACCGGCGACCGATGCGTCGCTCGGTGAGCTGCTATCACAATTGTCGACGCAGACTTCTCGGCTGGTGCGCGACGAGATACGGTTGGCACAGAAGGAGTTTCAGGACTCCGCCCGGCACGCCGGGATGGGCGCCGGCCTGATCAGCGTGGCGGGGCTGCTCGCCGTTCTCGGCCTGCTGACACTGGTCGCCGCGGCCGTAGCAGCACTCTCGCTGGTGTTGCCGGTGTGGGCGGCGACGCTGATCGTCGGTGCGGTGTTGCTGGTGATCGCCGGAATAGCGGCCCTGATCAGCCGCGGCCAGCTCGAGCGGGTGACGCCGGCCGCGCCGGAAACCGTTGCCAGCGTCAAGAAGGATATCGACGAGGTGAAAGGTGCGGCACATGTCCGCAACTGATGGCGCCGGGCCGGAGCCCGGACCGGACGCAGGGAAGGACGACATCGAAGCCGACATCGAGCAGACGCGCGCCGCGCTCAGTGAGACCACATCGGCGCTCGCCGCGAAACTCGATGTGCCGCAACAAGCTCGGCGAAAGGTCGACGAAACCAAGCGACGGGCGGTGGCGAAGACCGAACCCATCCGTTCCAACGCGGTGCCGATCTCGATTGCGCTCGGCGTCGCGGTGGTCGGTCTGATCATCTGGCGCAGGCGCCGGCGCCCCCACTAGACCACCGGATCGCTGACGAGCCCCTGGGCCGAAAGCCGATCGGGGGCCTCACCCACCGCTACGGTTGAGCGATGGCCGACAGGAATCGTCGCCCGCCACCGTTGAAACGCGGTGTGATCAGCGGCTACCGGCGGGGATGGGCAGTGGTGACGGGCGCGGCTCGTCCCGAGGGTCTTGGTTACGCCTTCGCCCGCCAGCTTGCAGCCGAAGGGGTGAACCTGATTGTCGTCGACGTCCTCGGCGAGGAGCTGGCGGCACGCGCCGACGAGTTGCGGTCGGAGTTTCGCGTCGAGGTCCGCACTGCCGCATGCGATTTAGGTGAGCCCGCACCATACAGGGCCATCGAAGCGGCGGCGAATGGCATCGAAGTCGACGTCTTGGTCTGCAACCACATGGTCACGCCCACCGACACCCCAAAAATCCTCGACGTGCCGCTTGAAGTGCAGAATCGGATGCTCGACGTGAACGCCCGCGCCTACACCAACCTCGTCTATCGGTTCGGCACCGGGATGCGCGAGCGTGGTCGTGGCGCGATCATCATCGTGTCCTCAGGCGTGGGACTCACTTCGGGTCCCTACAACGGTCTGTACGCGGCAAATAAGGCCTTCCAAATCGTGTTGGGCGAGACGCTTTGGTACGAATTGCGGGGCACCGGCGTCGACGTGCTCGTCGTGATCGGTGGGCTGATGAACACCCAGGGTGATGCGTTCGCCAAGTTCCCGCGGGCCATGGTGGCCGAGCCTTCGACCGTCGTCCGCGAGGTCCTGTCCTCGGTGGGCCGCCGGCACATGATCATTCCCGGCCTGGTCAACCGCGCCTTCGTGCTGGCGCAGACTCGCCTGATGTCGCGGCGAAGGACCGTCATCACGATCGGCAGGTTTCTCGAAAAGGGACTCGGCAAGCCGCAACGATGACGGCCGCCGAACCTCCCTACCCGACCAGGCGGGCGATCGAGCGCATCGGAATGTTCAACCAGTTCGGCCGGTGCCGCGCCTCGTAACCGGCCTCGTACACCGCTTTGTCCAACTCGTAGGCGGACAGCACCGTCGAGTGGTCGCGCGGGTCGATGCCCGATTCGGCGGCATATCCGTCGCAGAAGGACGCGCAGTTGCGGTCGACCCAGTGCTTCACCCGGGTCGACAGTTCCGGATCGGGGGTCTGATCGACCAGGTGTTGATACGCCGCGTATTCGAACGACCGCAGCATTCCGGCGACATCACGCATCGCCGAATCCGGCTTGCGCCGCTGCTCTACCGGCTGCCCCGGCTCGCCCTCGAAGTCAATCAGCAGCCAGTCGTCCGCGGTGCGCAGCACCTGACCCAGATGCAGGTCGCCGTGGACGCGCTGCACCGTCACCGGCTCGTCGGCCAGCTTCGCGTAGCGCTCTTCGATCGCGACCCGATGTTCGGCAAGTTCCGGCGCCACCGACGCGGCGGCCGCGAGCCGCTCCCGCATCACCTCGACCGGCAGCACACCGGTCGAGGTACCCAGCTCCTGAGCGAGCGTCGCGTGCACCGACGCCACCGCCTCACCCAATCGGTGGGCCTCTCCGGCGAAATCGTCGCTCGCGGTATCGGCCGTCAGCGCACGGGTGTTCGCGGTCGCCATGTCCCAGCCTTCGGTGGAGTTCGCGGCGAACGCGGTCACCATGCCCAGCGGGCAGGGTTGACCGTCCATGGTCGTTTCGAACGAGCCGAGCAGCCTGGCCACATGCCGGTTCTTCGCGCGGCCCAGTACCCGGTTGAGTTCGATGTCGGGGTTGATTCCGGCGGCGACCCGGCGGAACAACTTGAAGATCGCCTGGTCGCCGAACACCACGCTGGTATTGCTCTGTTCGGCCGTCGAAACCCGGGGGGTGACATCGAGCGGCAGCGTCACGTCGGGTTCCTTGGTGAACGTGAGGTCCCCGATGGTGGCACCCGAGTCGATCAGCGACAACAGGAACTGGGCCGACGCCGGATCGTGCAGACCGTCGAACGCCCCGTCGTCGATCCTCGCGCCATCGTTCGACTCCCGGGCCGAATCCCATTGCACCACAACCTGGTAACGCTCAGAGGACCCGTTGCTGTAGACGACGTCGACCAGCATCAGGTCGAGTTGTGGCCGTAGCTGCACCACTTCGGCCGTGTCGGCAGAGGTGAGTGTTCGGCCGCGACCTGCATACCACCGCCTGCTCGGCAGCCACTCGATCCAGGGCAGGTTCACCGGTGAGCTCATTGCTTCTCCTCGGACGGGCGCATCTTGGTTCCACTACCCGCCCATGCCGGAACCGAACCGTCCGCAGGTCAGTCCCGGACGCGAACGACGACCTTGCCCTTGGCGGAGCGATTCTCAAGCGATGCGACGGCGGCGCCCGCTTGATCGAGCGGATAGACCTCGGGCTGCGGTGCGGCCAACTTCCCGGAGGTGAGCAACCCGGCCAGTCCATCCCACTGTTCGGTCAGCGCGCCGGGATGAGTCATAATCCATGCGCCCCAGCCGACGCCGACGACGTCGATGTTGTTGAGCAGCAACCGGTTGACCTTGACGGTAGGAATGTCGCCACCCGTGAAACCGACCACCAACAGCCGCCCGGCCGGAGCTAGTGAGCGCAGCGAGTCGGTGAACCGGTCGCCGCCCACCGGATCCATGACGATGTCGACGCCCTTGCCACCTGTCAGCTCGGCGACCGCGTCCTTGAAGCCGTCTGCCAGCACGACGTCGGTGGCGCCGGCCGCCCGGGCGACCTCCGCCTTCTCCTCGCTACTCACCACCGCGATCACCCGGCTCGCGCCCAGCGCGGGCGCCAGCCGCAATGTCGAGGTGCCGATACCCCCGGCGGCACCGTGCACCAGCACCGACTCGCCCTCGGCCAGCCGCGCGCGCACTGTCAACGCGAAGTACACGGTCAGGTCGTTGAACAGCAGGCCCGCGCCGGCCTCGAAGCTGACGTTGTCCGGCAGCGGGAACACCCGATCCGGCGTAAGCACCACCGTCTCGGCCATCGCACCGGTGATCATCGTCAAGCCCACCACTCGGTCACCGGCCTTCACCGCTGCGTCCGAAGGGGCGGACCGCACGACGCCCGCGACCTCCGCGCCGAGGGTGAACGGCAGCTCCGGCTTGTACTGATAGAGCCCGCGGGTCAGCAAGGCATCCGGGAATGCAACGCCGGCGGCGTGAACGTCGACCAGGATTGCGCCCTCGTCGGCGGGCTCGTCGATCTCGACCAGTTGCACCGACTCCGGACCAGCCAGCTCGGTCACCCTTATCGCCCGCATCACCACACCTCTATCACTCGTTCGGAATATCGATGGCGAGCAACTCGACTTGCAGTTCGCCTCTGGGCGTCGAATAGGTGACGGTCTCACCAGCACGGCGCCCGAACAACGCTAGCCCGAGGGGGCTGTCGGAGGTCAGCGTGGTGTCCTCTTCGCCGGCGGGCGTCTCCTCCAGAAAGTGGACGATCCGCATTCGCAGCGGCTCGTCGCCCGGGAAGCGCAGGGTCACCTCCGTGCCGTTGGGCAATTGCCCAGGTGTATCTGCATTCCCGCCGGCCAGCAGCCAGTTCAACCGGTCGATCTGCTCGTCGAGACCGGCCAGATCCTCGGATCGCTGCAACGTGTCGGCGGCGTCGCCGCTATCGCCCGTTTCGTCGGCGCCGCTCTGCAGTTCGGCGTGCAGCTGATCGCGACGGCGGCGCAAATCGGCCAGCTCTGCTTCAACGCGTTCTCGCTCCTGATCCATGACCGACAACGTACCTGCGAAAAGGCATTGGAAAGGCTGTCTTCGGGCGGTCGGCAGTTTGGCGATCATCGCGCGACGGGTACCGGCAAGTAACCCCGACATTTCTCATGCGAGGACGTATGCACCCCAATCTCGCCGACGCCGCGTTGTTCAGTGGTGTCGATCCCAAAGATGTGGCAGAGCTGTGCGACCGCCTGGACAAGCGCTGCTTCAAGACCGGATCGCTCATCTTCGAACAAGGCGAACCTCCTGCGCTGCTGTACATCATCGCCGACGGCAAAGTGAAGATCGGCACCTCGGCCGACGATGGCCGGGAGAACCTGTTCCAGGTTCTCGGTCCGTCGGACATGTTCGGTGAATTGGCGATGCTCGACCCTGGACCCCGGATCTCCAGTGCCCGTGCGCTGACCGATGTGGAGGTGGTGACCATGAATCGCACAACGCTGCGCGAGTGGCTCGCACCGCGCCCGCAGGTGGCCGAGCAGCTCATGAGGGTGCTGGCTCGCCGTTTAAGGCGGATAACAACCAGCCGGTCCGACCTGGTTCTCACCGACGCGCCCGGTCGGGTGGCCAAACTGCTTCTGCGGCTGGCACAACGGTTCGGTGTGCAGCGCGACGGCTCGGTCCTGGTCAATCATGATCTGACCCAGGATGAGATCGCGCAGCTGGTCGGATCGTCACGGGAGACCGTCAACACGGTGCTCAGCGACTTCAGCAATCGCGGGTGGATCGAACTGCACTCGAAGGGATTACTGATCTCCGATACCGAACGGTTGGCCCGCCGGGCACATGCCTAGGCGTAAACCCTTGTCACATCGGCGAACTCGACGTCCACCCCGGTCATGACTGCTCCTGCTCGGTGGACCTGCGCGGTTTTGCGCGACGGAGAACGGGAATCCTCACGACTTCCGGCATGACCTTCGCGGTATGGTGCCGACGTGGCATCCCGCGACCATGGCGACCCAGGCGACGCACCCTCCGTTCCGCCCCCGCTGACCGCTGTCGTCGACGCAACCCGGCCCTCGGCGGCCGAAGAGGCGCGCAGCATCGCCGCGTCGACCAACACCGCGACGCTGGCGTCGCTGACCACCGCGGGCGACCCCTGGGCCTCGTTCGTCACCTACGGACTGCTGGACGGCCACCCGGTGCTGTGCGTATCGAACATGGCCGAGCACGGCCGTAACCTCGCCGGCGATCCCCGCGCCAGTCTGGCCATCGTCGCACCCACCACCGAGTCCGATCCGTTGGCCAGCGGCCGGATCACCCTGGCCGGCGTCGCCGAACGCCCCTCGGGGAATGAAGCCGGCGCGGCGCGCGACGCGCATCTGGCGGCCGTCGCGGCGGCGAAGTACTACGTCGACTACGCCGACTTCACGCTGTGGGTGCTGCGGGTGCACCGGGTGCGCTGGGTGGGCGGCTACGGCCGGATGGATTCGGCGACCGCGGCGGATTACGCGGCGGCCACCGCAGACCCGGTCCGCCCCCAGGCGGCCGGCGCGATCGCTCACCTCAACGCTGATCACGCCGAGTCGTTGGTGGAGATGGCGCGCGCGCTCGGCGGATACCCCGATACGACGGCAGCGGTGTGCACCGGCATCGACCGCTACGGGCTCGACCTTCGGGTCGACACCCCGCGTGGTGCCGGATACACCCGCGTCGGGTTCGGCGGGCCGCTATCGTCAGCCGACGAATTGCGTTCGGCCTCTGTCGAATTGGTGCGGCGCGTCCGCAGCGCCTAGCCGCCCAGTTCGGCGATCGCGGTTTCCAGAGCGGCGGCCTGCTCGGACAGCTCTCGATCCGACAGTTGCTCGCCGCCGGCCTGAGCGACCAGCTCCCCGCGGGTGATCACCTGCAACGCGCCACGGTAGTCGTCGGTATCGAGCGCTGCCGGGTCGAGGACCTCGGTGCGCCCTTCGATGAGAACCAGCACCGAGTCGGATTCGCCGTCCAGTAGCCGGCGAACGTCATCCCGAGTGATCATCAGGCACCCCGTCCAGTAGTTTTCTGCAGTTCGTCGATCATCTCCGAGGCCTGCGCCTTGGTCAGGTGCGCGGGTACTTCAACGCCGGCTTCCTGTGCCAGGGTGCCCAGGTAGCTGCGCTGTGGGCCCGTCATCGGTTCGTCGCCGGTGACCCATTGCGACTGGTCCTTCTCCGGGTTCTCCCTGGGCGCCGTGTCGTCACTCATAGCGGCTGGCCTCCTTTGCTGTCGCCGTAGCTATGCCCATCCGAGTGGACATCTACGCGGGGAGATTCCGATTGACCGCCAGCGCGAGGAACGCTGCGACCGTGAGTGCGACTACGGCCAGCCGCAGCCAGCCGGTGGTTGCCGGCGCACTCACCGTCTGGTAACCGACCTGTTGGAGCACTGCGCCGTAACTCTTGTTCAACTCGTCGATGTTGGTCGCCCGATAGCTCTGGCCGCCGGACAGTTCGGCGATCCGCTTCATCTGCGTGTCGTCCGACGGCACCGGGATGGTGTCGTCCTTGAGGGTCACCACCCCGTCGTGGGTCCCGAAGGTGATGGTGGAGACCGGCACCCCCTGATCCTTGGCGGACCGGGCGGCGGTGAACGCACCCCGCGGATTGTCGGGGTTGGCCGGTTTGTTCTCACCGCCGTCGGACAACAGCACGATCCGCGCCGGAGGCGGCGTCGCATCGCCCGCCGTGAGTACCGTGCTCACCGTCTGGATCGACTCGAGTGCGGTGAAAAGAGCCTCACCGGTGGCAGTCGAGTTGTCCGGCTGCAGCTTGTCCAACGCGGTCACAGTGGCCGCGTGGTCCGGGGTCGGCGAGACAAGCAGGTTGACGTTGCCGCCGAAGGACACCAGACCCAGGTTCACGCCGGGGGTCAGCTGCTGCGCGAAGGTCTTGGCCGCGTCCTGTGCGGCTCGCAGGCGATTCGGCGCAACGTCTTTGGCCTGCATGGACTGCGAGACGTCGATGACCAGCATCACAACCGCCCGGTTACGTGGGATGCGCGCCTGATGGGTAGGCCCGGCCAGCGCGACGATGAGTAGCAGCAGAGCGCAGACCGCCAGCCCGATCGGGAAGTGCCGCAATCGATGTGGGCGCTTCGGCGATAGCCGCTGCAGGGCAGCGGCCTCACCGAATCGCCGGAGGCGTCGCCGCCGCTGTATCTGTCCGGCCACATACAACCCGACGAGCACCACGGGGATCACCGCCAGTACCAACAGTCCGGGATGCGCCAGTCCGGTCAATGTCAACGGGCCGAAACCGGGCAACAACCCACTCCTGTCATCGCTGTCAGCTAGTACCTGGGAAATGCGGTTAACGTGTCCTTTGTACCCGGGCTAGTTGAGAGGTGGTCGGAGCCGACGTGGAAGCTGTGAATTCGCTGTCACTTTCGGGCTTCACGTCCCCGTGGTTGTTCCTGTACCTGGTGGTCATCGGGGTTGCCGTCGCGACGTACGTACTGGTTCAGCGGGCCCGGCGAAGAAGGGTGCTGCGCTTCGCCAACATGGCGCTGCTCGAGCAGGTCGCGGCCGGCCAGAAGCCGCGCCGGTGGCGCCATCTGCCCGCGGCCCTGCTGGTGGCGGCCCTGGCGTTGCTCACCACAGCGATGGCCGGCCCGACCCACGATGTGCGAATCCCTCGCAATCGTGCCGTGGTCATGCTCGTGATCGATGTCTCCGAATCGATGTCGGCCACCGACGTCGCACCCAGCCGGATCGAGGCGGCCCGCGAGGCAGGCAAACACTTCGCCGACATGCTCACCGGAGGCATCAATCTCGGCTTGGTGAAGTTCTCGTCCGGGGCAACCCTGTTGGTCGCACCGACGACCGACCGCGACCAGGTCAAGCAAGCGATCGGCAAGCTGGTTCCCGAACCGCGCACCGCAACAGGTGAGGGCATTTTCACTGCGCTGCAGGCGATTGCGACCACGGGCGCGGTGATGGGCGGAGGCGACGGACCGCCGCCGGCCCGCATCGTGCTGGAGTCCGACGGTAAGGAGACGGTGCCGCCGGATCTGGACGCGCCGCGGGGTGCGTTCACCGCCGCGCAGGCGGCCAAGGAGCAGGGGGTACCGATCTCGACGATCTCGTTCGGCACACCGGACGGTGTCGTCGAGGTCGACGGCCAACCGATTCCGGTCCCCACCGACGACGCATCGCTGGCGCGGATCGCCGATCTCAGTGGCGGTCAAGCCTTTCGCGCTGAAAGCCTGGGCGAGCTCGACAAGGTGTACTCGACCCTCGACGAGCAGATCGGTTACCAGGTCGTGCGCGGTGACGCCAGCGCAGGCTGGGTGGCTCTCGGCGCGCTCGCGCTGGCGTTGTCAATCGGCGCCGGCATTCTGCTGAACCGCCGGCTCCCCGCCTGACGTGATTCCAAGCAGATTCCCAGCAGCCGCCCAGCCCGCGGGCGGGGCGGTGTTCGATCGCCGGTAGACGACTGCCCTTCCACCGTCACCGGGGGCGTTGGCGATCCCCCGCGAGTGGTAGGCCTCACCGGGGGCAGTGGTCGGCACTACGGTGAACTCGCGCAGCAGGGTTCGCAGGGTTACCGTCATCTCCATGTTGGCGAAGGCTGCGCCGATACAGCGGCGGATGCCGCCGCCGAACGGTATCCAGGCATAGTTGTCCGGCGGCTTGCCGACGAACCGGTCCGGGTCGAAGGCCGACGGGCTGGTGAACCGGTCAGGGTTGGCATGGGCCATCGGGATGCTGACAATCACGATATGACCTTCAGGAATCACCCACTCGCCGAGGCGAATTCGCTGCAACGCCCGCCGTGATGTGCCGTCGATGACGGGCCGCAGCCGCTGTACCTCCCAGATCGTCGCCTGTTGCAGTCCGGAGCCTCCGTCATCGGCTTCCTCGGCCAGCCGCTCCAACAGCTGCGGGTGGCGGCGCACCCGCTCGATCAGCCATGCCAGGGTGGTCGCCGTAGTCTCGTGTCCGGCGGTCAGCAGGGTCAGCAACTCGTCGGCGATATGTCCGTCGGATATCGCCGAGCCGTCGTCGTAGCGCGCCCGCAGCATCAGTGACAACACGTCGGGGCGCTCGTCGAAGGCTGGGTCGCGACGCGCGTCCGCGATCAGCGCCTCGACGATTTCGTCGTAACGCCGCCGATGGCGAAGCATGGCACCACCGGGACTGCGCGGCCCCAGATCGCGGCGAAAGGGCTTCGGCAGCAGCGCAATCCGAGATCCGACTGCCACGAGCCGGGGGAGCTGCTCCCGCAACTCGTCGAAGGCGGCACCCTCAGCTCCGAACACCGCGCGCAGGATCGCGTTGAGAGTGATCCGCATCATCGACGGAAGCGTCTCGAATTCGACGCCTTCAGGCCAGCCGGCGACCTCCCGCATCACCTCTTCTTCGATGATCGACTCGTAACTGTGCACGCGCTTGCCGTGGAACGGCGGCACCAGCAGTTTGCGCCGCTCCCGGTGTTCCTCGCCGTCGAGGCTGAAGGTCGAACCGGGGCCCAGCACTTCACCGAGATTGGTGGCCCGTCCGACGAGGTCGGCGCCGGTGGTGAACAGGTCTTTGATCAGTGTGGGGTCGGTGATCAACACCGCCCTGCCGAAGATCGGCAGATTCAGGGTGGCCGCCGGACCGTATCGCCGGGCCAGGCCACCCACCACCGCGCGCCGCGCCGTGAGAAAGCGGAGACCCTGTACCAACCGTGGGGCATGGGGGCCGCGCGGGAGTCGTACCGGATCGCTCGTCGCTTCAGCCATCGTTGCCATCCTCCACTTCGGTACGCCGATGTACCGGACACGGTACGCCGATGTACCGGACGGCACAACGGCAGCCGGCGGGGGCCGTCTTAGTACTGTTGACCCCGGGGCGCCGTACCGCCGCCCAAGAGGAGTTATCACTGATGTCTGGCACCGACGAACGGCAGGCCCTTTCCGAGGCCGGCGAAGAGAAGGGCTGGCAGCGCCGGGAAAGCGGACGTGTCGACGTCTACCTTCGCAACCGGTTCCGCGTCCGGGTGATCTGGCAGGGCAACGAGGTCATCAGCGGTGCGTCATTCTTCGAAGACGAGATGTACGAGCTTTACACCCGTGACCTGGCCAAAGTCCGCGCCTGGCTGAAGAAGTAGCGCTCAAACGCTGCGGCTGGGTCCGAGCAGTGCGACGGCGGCGGCGACCGCCTCGTCGGTGACGTCGTTCATTCGGCCGCCGCTCTCAACCGTCACCGCGGTCAGCTCCCGCAAACCGCCGATCAGCATGATCGCCCGCTGACGGGACACCATCGGGATGCCGGCGGCCCGCAATTCCTCGGTGTCGGACAGGGTCCGAACCATCACGATGAACGATTCGGTCACTTCGCGCTGCAGCGTACGGGCGGCCATCCCCAGCGCCGGTACGTCGCGGATCCAGCTCAGCATCACCGCAGGCTGCGACTCTGCATTGGCAATCCAGGCCTGCACCGCCTGTCTGATTTGTGTCTCCCACGGTGCGGTCGGGTCGACCGCCGACGAGATGGTCTGCACGGCGCGGCGGTTGGTGTCGGCGAGAAGCGCGACCAGACATGCTTCCCGGTCGGTGAAGTTTTCATAGAAGGTACGCCGAGACGTGCGCGCGCGGCGGACGATGTCGGCGACCGTCGTGGCGGAGTAACCGATGTCGGTGATCGAGGCAGCCAACGCGTCGACCAGTCGCTGGCGCGGAGGCGACGGTGCGCGATCTTCGGGCGGCGACGTGGATTCGACCGACGCAGGGGACTTCACCGTTTGTACACCCCGCCTTCCCATCCGCTTGCCGATCGTACTTCGGTGCATGGCATTAAGATCGGCGATTGTGTCCGACATCGGTTTCTCCCGCTTTGTCGCGATCGGCGACAGCCAGACCGAAGGTCTATGGGATGGCGACGACACGATCGGTGTCATCGGGTTCGCCGACCGGCTCGCGGCCATGCTGGCCGTCCGCAATCCCGGATTGAGGTATGCCAATCTCGCCATTCGGGGCAAACGGGTGATCGAGGTCCTCGATGACCAACTGCCTCGCGCGCTGGCGATGGAGCCCGATCTGGTCACCATCTGTGTCGGGATGAACGACGTGACCAGGCCCGGCCGCACGTTCAACAAGGCGATGGTCGCCCTGGACGACGTCTACCAACAGTTGGCCGATTCCGGTGCGACGGTGGTGACGACAACGTTCCCCGACGTCGCCAAGATGCTGCCGGTCGGCAGGTTGATCGGTTCGCGCATCCAGCAGGTCAATACCGTGATCCGAGCGGCCGCCGACCGGCACGGGTTTGGACTGGTCGACCTCTACAACGCCGAGTCGATGTATGAGACGTCGAACTGGAGTCACGACCGCATGCACGCCTCGACCCGCGGTCACCTGCTGTTTGCCGAGGCGGCCGCCGAGGCGCTGAGATTGCCCGGCAGCAACCATGATTGGGCACTCCCCAGCGGTGAAGAGATCCGGGACGGCTCGTGGCAACGGATGTATGCGCAGGCCCAGTGGACCCGGGGGTTGCTCCTGCCCTGGATCTGGCGTCATGCTCGGGGCCGATCATCCGGAGACGGCCGCGATCCGAAATATGCTGTGCTGCAACCCGTTTCCGAGTTGCCGTTCACGGCCCATCAGACCGCCTGACGCCCGGTGTGATCCACGTCACGTGGCGATCGCCGGCCGGAGTTCATCACTGATATCGATTGGTCTGAAAACCCCGGCGTCCACGACCTGCATGGGATAGTGGCAGGGCAACGAATGGCGTTCTGCGGGTGAACCGCAGTCGGTGGAGGGGACCCGGTGATGGGTAGGCGCGGACATGACTGACCGCGACGGCGCTGCGCCTGGGTGGCTCCAATCCCGTGCCCGGCACTGGCAGTTCTCGCCGCCGTTGAAAACTGCATTCGCGGTGACGGCCATTCTGTTCACGATCATCGTGGTGCTCGTCTACATGCAGTTCCGCGGCGACTTCGCGCCCAAGACCGAGCTGACATTGATCTCGCAGCGGGCCGGCCTGGTGATGGACCCGGGTTCGAAGGTCACCTACAACGGCGTGGAAATCGGCCGGGTCACCGGCGTCGACCCCGTCGAGCGCGACGGCACGACCAAAGCCAAGCTCTCGCTGAACGTCAACCCGAAATACGTCGCGCTGATCCCGGCCAATGCCATCGCTGAGGTCAAGGCCAGCACCGTCTTCGGCAACAAGTACGTGTCCTTCCGCAGCCCGCCCGATCCGACCAAGCAGCGCATCGCCAGTGGCGACGTGATCGACGTATCGCACGTGACGACGGAGTTCAACACGCTCTTCGAGACGCTCCTCTCGATCTCGGAGCGGGTGGACCCGGTGAAGCTCAACATGACGCTCAGCGCGGCCGCCGAGGCGCTGGGCGGCCTCGGCACCAAGTTCGGCCAGTCGATCGTGAAGGGCAACGCGGTCCTCGACGACGTCAACCCCCAGATGCCGCAGATCCGTACCAGCATTCGGCAGCTGTCGAACCTGGCCGACGTCTACATCAAGGCCAGCCCGGAGTTCTGGGACTCACTCGACCATGCAGTCACCACCGCGCGCACTCTCAATGCGCAGCAGAACGACCTCGACGCCGCGCTGCTGGCGTCGACCGGATTCGCCAACACCGGCGCCGACATCTTCGAGCGCGGCGGCCCCTACTTCGTGCGCGGCCAGGCCGACCTGATCCCCACCGCCCAACTGCTCGACACCTACAGCCCCGAAATCATGTGCACTGTGCGCAACTATGCGACCACCGATGCCAAGACCGCGGCCGGTGGCAACGGCTACTCGATCAACTTCCGCATCGGGCTGACCGGCGCACCCAACCCGTACGTGTATCCCGACAACCTGCCCCGGGTGAACGCCAAGGGTGGCCCGGGCGGCGCACCCGGCTGCTGGCAACCGATCACCCACGACTTCTGGCCGGCACCATTCCTGGTCGCCGACTACGGCGCTTCACTCGCCCCCTACAACCACTTCGAACTGGGCCAGCCCCTGCTCACCGAGTACGTCTGGGGACGTCAGGTCGGCGAGAACACGATCAACCCCTGAGGTTCAGCGCCGCGGCCAACTCGCGCAGCGCCGGTCGCGGATCCCAGGAGGGGTCGCCGTCGCCGAGGACCTGCACCACCACGTGATCGGCACCGGCGTCGAGGTGTGCGGTCACCGACGCGGCGGCCTGCTCGACTGACCCTTGCCCCACGATGCGGCCGGCCAGCCGGTCCGACCCGCCGCGCACCAGGTCGGATTCGTCGAAGCCCTGGCGCAGCCAGGAGTTGCGGTAATTCGGTAGACCCGAATAGACCTCGAGATGCAGGTGCGCCCTGCGCATCTGCTCCTCGGCGCTCTCGCCGACGACGACAGCCTGCTCGGAGACCACCCACTTGTCCGGGCCGAGGATGTCCCTGGTGGTGGAGGTCTGCTCGGGCAGGACGAGATACGGGTGTGCACCGTCGGCGTGGGTGCCGGACAGCTCGATCATCTTGGGGCCGAGGGCGGCAAGTAGGCGCGTGGGCCGTCCCGAACCGGCCTCGACGAATTCCGGCAGACCGGCCATCCGGTCCAGATAGCCCCGCATCGTCGCCAGCGGCTTGGAGTAGGTGCCGCCGAGCATGTTCTCCACCAGCGGGCCGTGGCTGACACCGAGACCCAGGACGAATCGGCCCGGGTAGGCGGCGGTCAGGCTGCGGCCACCGCCTTCGGCGATCGTCGCCAACCGGGCATGAATGTTGGCAATGCCGGTGCCCAGCACCAGGCGCTGCGTTCCGGCCAGGAAGATCGCCGACTGCACCATGCAGTCCTTCAAGCCGACCTCGGGGATGAACAGTGATCCGTAACCGAGTTCCTCGATCTCCTGGGCCACCTCGACAGCCGCGGGCATCGGCCAGCTCTCGCTCGCCCACCACACGCCGATGCGGGCCGGAAAGTCGATGGTCGGGCGGTCAGTCAAGGTCGCTCCTCGATTCAGTTGGTTCTGTTGCCGGAAGGGATTCGATGCGCAAGGTGTCGCCCGTCAGCATGGCGATCGAACTTCGAAGTTCTTCCGCTGGGGTCGGCGGCGGCAGCGCATCGTGGACGCCTGCCCGGAACGAGTCGACCATCAGCGCGGCGAATCGGCGCCACGCCCCCGGCGCGTGTTCGCGGGTTGCTTCCAGCACTCCGGTGTTGGCCAGCAACATCACCACGACGTCCCCGACGCCGATGTCCGGACGCAGCATTCCGTCCTGCTGAGCACGGGCGATCACGTGACCGAGCTTGGCCACGGCCTCGGCGGCGCGCTGCTCGATCACCGAGCTCGCGGGAAACGCGGTCGTGAGCAGGGCCCGCAGACCGGGGTCGGAGGCCTGCAGCGCGCATATGTCGTATACGAGGTCGCGGAATGCGTCCCATGCGTGCGGATTGCTCAGCGCCTTGTCGACGGCGTCCTCGTAGGACGTCATGTTGCGTTCGAACGCAGCGATGGCCAGGTCGGTGCGGGTGGGGAAGCGGCGGTACAGGGTCGCCACACCCACACCTGCGGCGCGGGCGACGTCTTCCAAGGGAACTGACAGCCCTTGCTCAGCAAACAGTCGAGCAGCAGCGCTGACTATCCGCTCGCGGTTGCGCTCAGCGTCGGCCCGAAGTGGCCTGGATCGCTCCGCACCCCGATGTGCGCCAGGAATCACCACGTCAGCGTACGCCCACAAGTGGAGGCGTGCCGCCATTTGTAGCTAGGCTCGGTCAGAAGAAGTGGTGGAACCCCTCCACTTACCGAAAGGAGTCGAACCGTGGTCATCTCCACAGTTCAGCGGCCCACGCACGCGCGCCACGCGCGGCAGGGGCAAGGTATGCGCGGCAATCCGTGGTGGATTCTTGCCGCAGTGTCGGTCGGCGTCATCATGGTCGGCCTCGACGCTTCGGTCGTCGCCATCGCCAACCCGCGCATCGCCGCCGATCTCAACGCCTCACTGTCGGACCTGCAGTGGATCACCGATGCCTACCTGCTGAGCCTGGCGTCTCTGCTGATTTTCGGCGGCAAACTCGGCGACATGTTCGGCCGGCGGCTGGTCTTCCTGATCGGCGTGGTGGGCTTCGCCGCCACGTCGGTCGGTATCGGGATCATCGGCACGGTCAGCGGTGTGATCGCCATGCGCGCACTGCAGGGTGTCTTCGGTGCGCTGCTGATGCCCAGCACGCTGGCGATCGTGCGTAAGGCTTTCCCGGCACACAAACTCAACATGGCCATCGGAATCTGGGGTGCCGCCTCCGGTGTCTCGGTGGCGGCCGGGCCGATCCTGGGTGGCGTCCTCGTCGAGCATCTGAGCTGGGAATCGGTCTTCTACATCAACGTTCCGATCGCGGTGGTCGCCGTGCTGATCGGCGTCGCGGCGATCGTCGAGAGCCGCAGCGACGACCAGGGACGACTGGACGTCGCCGGCATCCTGACGCTGTCCGGCAGCCTCTTCCTCCTGGTCTACGGCCTGATCAAGGCCCCCGAATGGGGCTGGCTCGACCCGCAGACGGTTGCCTTCCTGATCGGTGGCATCGTGCTGATGGGCGCCTTCGTGATCGTCGAGCGCAACACAAACGACCCCATGCTGCCGCTGCGGCTGTTCGCCAACCCGTCGCTGTCCATCGGAGCCGCCGCGACCACGATCAACTTCTTCGCGTTGTTCGGCGCGCTGTTCTTCATGACGTTGTATCTGCAGAACGTTCAGGGATGGAGTCCGGTGGAGACCGGCGTCCGCACCCTGCCACTGTCGGCCGCGATGATGCTGATGGCCCCGCTGTCGGGCGTCATGACCGAACGCTTCGGGCCGCGCCCGGCGATGGTGACCGGGCTGGCCGGTGTCGCCGGCGGACTGGCACTGCTGAGCCGGCTGACCGTGGACTCCGGCTATGGCGCGATCTGGCCCGCGTTCGCATTGCTCGGCCTCGGCGTCGGCCTGGTACTGACCGCGAGTTCGGACGCCATCGTCGGCAACGCCCCAGTGGACGACGCCGGGGTGGCCGGCGGTCTGCAGAGCACCTCGGTGCAGCTCGGGGCGGTGCTGGGCACCACGATCCTGGGCTCGGTGCTGTCCAGCAAGGTGGGCTCGACCCTCGTCGACAAGCTCACCGCCGCGGGCACACCCGCACCGATTGCCGAAAAGCTCTCACCGGCAAAGGAACTCGTGGCCAAGGGCATGGCGCCCTCGATTCCGGGTGCCCCGCCGCAGCTGACCGCCGTGATCACCGGCGGCAGTCACGAGGCGTTCATGGCCGGGCTGCAGGTGTCGATGTGGGTGGGCGCGGCGGCCGCGACCGTCGGTGCAGTGCTGGCGTTGTTCGTCCGACGAGGCGAGACGTAATCCGAGGCGCTTTTCCGGGCCGTGGCAGACTAGAACGCGTTCTAGTCTTGGCCACCCGGAGGAGCGCCCATGAGCAGCGACGTCAGCTTCGACCTTTCGTCGGTGTTCCGTACCGTCACCGAGACGCTGCCTGATCACGAGGCTCTCATCTGGCGGGGGCAGCGCCTGACGTACGCGCACCTCGACGCGCGGATCGACGGCGTCGCCCACTATTTGGTCACGCAGGGGCTGGGCTGCCACACCGAGCGCGACCAGTTGGCGTCGCACCAGTCCGGGCAGGACCACATCGGCCTGTACCTGCGCAACGGCAACCAGTACCTGGAGGCGATGGTCGCCGGCTACCGGGCCCGCGTCGCGCCGTTCAACGTCAACTACCGCTACGTGGAGGAAGAACTTCTCTACCTGCTCACCGACTCGCGCGCCAAGGCGTTGGTGTACGGCGCCGAGTTCGCCCCGTGTGTGGCGGCCATTCGTGACCGGCTGCCCGAACTGCGGGTGCTGATCCAGGTCGCCGACGACTCCGGCAACGAATTACTGCCCGGCGCGGTCGATTACGAGTCGATCATCAGCACGCCCGCACCGGCCGCCGGCATGCCCACGCCCAGCGGCGACGACCTCTACATCCTCTACACCGGTGGAACCACCGGGATGCCCAAGGGCGTGCTGTGGCGACAACACGACATCTTCATGTCTGCGATGGGCGGCCGGCCGTTCGGCGCCGAGAAGTCGCTGGAGTCCTACGCCGAGCTCGCCGAGCAGGCCCGGACCAACGCCGGCTTCCGGTCGGTGTTGATGATCCCGCCGCTGATGCACGGCGCGGCACAGTGGGCCGCGTTCAACATGTTCAGCACCGGCGGCTGGATGGTACTGCCCGATGACGTCGATCGGCTCAACGCACCCGCGGTGATGAAGCTCGCCGAACGTGAACGGGTGCTGAGCATTCCAGTCGTCGGCGACGCCATCGCCCGGCCGCTGCTGGACGAAATCGAGACCGGAAAGTACGACCTGTCCGGGCTGGTGACGATCACCAACGGCGGCGCGCCGTTGTCGCCGACGGTTCGTGAACGGCTGCTGGCCGCGCTGCCGAACCTGATGGTGCTTGATGCTGTCGGCGCCTCGGAGACCGGTATGCAGATGACGACCATGGCGGCCAAGGGCGTCGAGCAGAAGGCGGCCACCTTCACTCCGCAGCATGACACCGCAATCATCTCGGCTGATTTCAGTCAGGTGCTGGCGCCCGGTGAGGGTGAAGGCTGGCTGGCTCGGCGGGCCTACGTTCCGCTTGGCTACCTGGGCGACGCCGAGAAGTCGGCGCGTACCTTTCCCACCATCGACGGTGTGCGCTGGTCGGTGCCCGGCGATCGGGCGCGGTTCCTGGAGGACGGCCAGATCGAACTGCTCGGCCGCGATTCGGTGACGATCAACTCCGGTGGGGAGAAGATCTTCGCCGAGGAAGTCGAGCGCGCAGTCGCCAGCCATCCCGCGGTATACGACGTCGTCGTCGCCGGGCGACCCTCGGAGCGGTGGGGCAGCGAGGTGGTGGCCATCGTGCAGTTCGCCGAAGGGCAGAGCGCGACCGATGCTGAGCTCGCCGACGCCTGCCGTGCGCACATCGCGCAGTACAAGCTGCCGAAGGCGTTCATCCGCACCGGCAAGGTGTTGCGCTCCCCCGCGGGCAAGGCTGACTACCGCTGGGCCAAGGAGCTCGCCGTGGAAAGCCTTGCCGCGCAAGGCTAGATCCCCGAGTCGCTTCGCTCTCCCCCTGGCCTGCGGCGGGGGGTGCCCCCAACCCGCCGGGTGCTAGACCTTCATATAGCCCTTGTCGGCCGGAATCTGGGCAGCGGTCAGCAGCGCCGACGCGTCACTGGCGAGGAAGAGCACGACCTCGCTGACCTGATTCGGCGCAATCAGCGACTCGGTGGGCAGCGCACCCGGCGAGAAGCTGTAGACGTAATGCGGGTGCTTCTCGAATGTCGAGTACGTCGACAGGTCGTTGCCCAGCGCGGTGTCGACGCCGTACGTGTGTACCGAATTCACCCGAATGCCGTACTCGCCTACCTCCAAAGCCAACGAATTCGCCAGTCCCACAACGCCGAATTTGCTCGCGCAGTAGTGGCCGGCACCGGGCACGGCCTTGATCCCCGCCGACGAACTGATCGCGATGATCGAGCCACCGTTGCCCGCGTCGATCATCGCAGGCACACAGGCCTGCACGGTGTTGAAGAAACCGGTCAGGTTGATGTCGATGATTTCCTGCCACATCTCGGTGGGGATCTCCCACGCCCGGCCCCAGCTCATCACCCCCGCATTCGCAACGACGATGTCGAGGCGGCCGAATTGTTCGATGGCTCTGGCGATCACCTGCTTCTGCCCGTCGTGATCACGCACGTCGACCCGCTCGGCGCTGATCTTGACACCTTCATCCTCGACCAGTCGGACGGTGTCCGCGAGGTCCTCAGGTGTCGCCGGTTCATAACCGATGTGGTTGCCCACCGGGCCGCAGGCATCGATGGTGACGATGTCGGCACCGGCCTGGGCCAGCCGGACACAGTGCGCGCGGCCCTGGCCTCTAGCCCCACCGGTCACGTACGCAACCTTGCCCTCCAGCGGGCGATCACTTATCACGGCGTCACCATACGTTCACCCTCCTCGTGGATGGTCAGGAATTCGGGAACTCGCGCGAACGTAACGCCACGGCGCAAAACCCGGCGGCGGGTTCATACGGTCAACGCAACATTGGTTGATTCGTAGGGGTCGTCATGCCGAGTGGTTATCCGCATCCGAGGTCAACTCGGCGGGAGTTGTTTGA